>JAWKRB010000001.1:0-2536 GCA_041389885.1 Polyangiales bacterium
CGCCGCGCACCCGTGCGCGATCCCGACGGGCGAGACGGGCCACCGCAGCAAGCCGTGCCCCGCGCCCGAGCCCGAGATCGACGCCGACGCCGTCTACGACGAGCCCGAGCCCGGCGCGGACAAAGCGGCCGTCGCGAAGCCGGACGCCTCCAAGCCGGACGCATCGAAGCCGGACGCTGGCAAGAAGGAGAGCGCAACGTCGGAGGACGAACCGTCGGGCACGAAGAAGTCGGATCAAGAAAAAGGGGGCGCGCCCGACCCGGACGGCCCAGCCGCATCGAAGGGCGCTACCAGCCCGCCGGCCCCTCCAAGCCCGCCGGCGTCCCCCAAGCCCGACGACTCCGCCAGCGCCGACAAGCCCGCCAAATCCGACCCGCCCGCCAAGGCCGACAAGTCCAAGGCGGAGCCACCCGCGAAGGCCGACGACGGGAGCGCCGCGAAGAAAAAGAAGAAGAGCGCGAAGCCCGCGAAGGCCGACGAGAAGCCCGCGAAGAGCAGCTCCAAAGGCTCGAAAAGAAAGAAAAAACGCTGATCGATCAGCGGCCCGCCGCGCAGCTCGTGCGGCGCGCACAAGGGTCATGGACGCGAGGGCGCCGTTCTCTCGGGCGCCGGCGCCGCGCAGCTCCGCGGCTCGCCTACGATGCGACGCTCGCGAGCGCCGTGCAGCTCTGCGGCTCATCGCAAGAAAACACACGGGGAGCTTTCGCTCCCCGGTCCCTCTTCTTGCTCGTTTCCGACCTTCTGGTCGGGGCGAGTGGATTTGAACCACCGACCCCTTGACCCCCAGTCAAGTGCGCTAACCAGGCTGCGCTACGCCCCGAGCCGCACACCGGCGGGGAAGCCGAAGTGCGGAGGCGCACATTACCCAGCATGTTTCCATTTGCAAGCAAAACGCGCAGGTCGGCGGTCATTCGCAGGCGCGGCCGCGGCGCTCGCCGCCTCGCCCGCCGAGCAGCGCGCGCGCACGGGGGATGCGCCCTTTTCATCGCGCGGCCGGCCGTGTAGCCGTCGAGCATGAACGCCCGCACGAGCATCCTCCTCCCCGGATGGGCAGCCCTCAGCCTCGCGATCGCGTGCGCCACCGCCGCGTGTGGAGGCGACGTGAGCGGCACGGGCGGCGCGGGCGGTGGCGGCGGTGCAGGCGGCGGCCCCGCCCCGTGCGCCGAGCACCCGCTCGACTGCGAGGACGGCGAGACCTGCTGGTTCATCGACGACGGCATGTTCGGCTGCCTCACGAGCGGCGCCGCCCTCGAAGGCGAGGCCTGCTCCCCCATCGTGGGCCAGCCCACCTGCTCCGACGATCTCCTCTGCGTGAAGAAGAGCGGCGCCACCGAAGCCTCGTGCGCGAAGCTCTGCGATCCGACCCTCGGCGACCAGTGCGGCGACCTGTTCTGCGTCCCCATCCAGCTCGAGAGCGGCGAGCAGACGCGCGTCTGCCTCCCCAACTGATCCGCCCGCACGAAGCGATCGCTCGCGCGCCCTCGCGAGGGCACGACGAGCCCACCGCGAACCTTCCTCCCCCGCGAGCGCTCGACGGCCCGCGCACCCTCACCCGCGCGGAATCGACAGCGCGCGCCGCATCGCACGGGCGATGCCCTCCGCCGACGGCTCTGCGACGACGATCCCCGCATCCCTCGCTGCCCAGCGCGCGACATCGCCGCTCGCACACGCCGCCACCGGTGTCCCGAGCGCGCGCGCTTCCCGCACGACCGTCGGCGCGCCCTCGCTCGCCGACGGATGCACGAGCACATCCGCCGCCGCGATCCAGGCGAGCGCCGCATCTCGCTCCAGCGCCCCGAGCCAAACGACGCGCACCCCGCCCGCGCGCGCCGCCGCCGCGAGCCGCGCTCGCTCCGGCCCCTCCCCCACCACCGCGAGCCGCACCCCACCGTCCGCCGCGAGCCGCACCCCACCGTCCGCCGCGACGCCTGCTCCCGCCGCCGCGATCGCGAGCTCGATCCGCTTGCTCGCCACGAGCCGCCCCACACACACCGCGAGCTTCTCCCCACCCGCGAGCCCCAGCGACGCCCGCAGCTCCGCGGCCCGCCCGCGCACGTCGGGCCCCGCGATCGGCGCCGGCTCCACGCGGGCCACCCCTCGCAGCCGCGCGCTCATCTCCGGCCCCAGCCCCGCCGACAGGTCTCCCAGAAGCCGCTCCGCCACAAACTGAAACGTCGCCCCGCGCGCGAGGAGCGACCCCACGATCCCTTCTCGCACGCGCGCCGGCATCGCCAGCAGCGCCCGCACGTCCGCCCCGTGAGCCACGACCTCCAGCGCCCCCCCGACCCCCGCGCAGAGCGGCCAGGCCGAAGGAAAGATCCAGTGCGCGATCACCCGATCGACCGCGCCGCCCGCCCCGATCGCCCGCATCCGGACCCGCACGCCCACCGCAAACGACGCCGCCCCCACGAGCCGCCACGGCGCCTCCCTCACCCTCACCGCAGCGCCGGGCGCACCGAACAGCGAGCCCCCGCCCGCAGGATGCACCGTGATCCCCCCGCTCCGCACCGGCGCATCCAGCACCGATCCGAACGGC
>JAWKRB010000002.1:0-1816 GCA_041389885.1 Polyangiales bacterium
TTCCCGGCGGCGACCTGCGTGTTTGCCGGCGGCTGCGCGGCCGGACGATCCTTCGTCGGATCCTCCTTGGTGGAGCCGCAAGCGGTGAGCCCGGCGAGGGCCAGCGCCGCCGCGACCGTGAGGAGGGTTCCCGAGGACGTGGGCGAGATCTTCTTCATGTCGTTTCCCCTTCGGAATGAGACCGGCCCCTATACCCCGGGAGCCGCCCGCTTGATACGCCGAGCGTACGGCTCCCGCCGCGCCTGCTTCGCGTGCTCGCCGCTCGGGTCTCGGCGCCGGGGCTCGTCGCTGCCGCCGATGAGGGTCACCGCGTCGGTGTAGAGCGGGCGCGAGATGCGTGCGGTGGCTCGTCGTGGACGCGCGCCAGCACCACCGCCACAACCTGCGCGGCGCCGGCGTCGAGCAGGGCGGCGCTGCACGCAGCGAGCGTCGCCCCGGTGGTGGTCACGTCGTCGACCAGGAGGACCGTCTTGCCGCGGAAGAGGCGAGCGGCGTTCGCCCGGAATGCGCCGTCGAGGTTGCGCAGCCGCTCGCTTCGATCGAGCGACGCCTGGGCGACGGTCGCGCGCGTCCTCGACAGCGCGCCCGCTGCGACGCGCGCTCCGAGCCCGCGTCCGAGCACCTTCGCGAGCAGTGCCGCCTGGTTGTAGCCGCGTGCGCGCAGCTTTCGCCCGTGCAGCGGCACCGGGACGACCACATCCCCCGACACCCCCGCCGCGCGCGCAGCCTTCACCAGCATCGCCCCGAGCGGTCGCGCGAGATCCGCGCGCCCTCCGTACTTGAACCGCCGCACCGCCGCCGCGACGGCGCCGCCGTACTCGGCATACGCCACCACCTCCGCGTGCGTCGACGCGGCGAGGTGCGTGCCGGAGCCATCGCGCGCGACTGACTCCGCGCATGGCGGACAGAAGGACGCGCCTCCCTCCAGCGCTCCATCACAGCCGGCGCATCGGTCGGGCGCGACGATCCACCCCACGAGCGCGAGCACGAGGTCCAGCAGTCTCCGCGCGGCAGCGATCCACCCGCCCGCCGCGCCGATCGAAGCTCGCCCGGCGGCGATCCATCCGCCCGCGGCGCCGATCGAAGCTCGCGCGGCTGCGACCCATCCGCCCGCTTCAGCGATCGAAGCTCGCCCGGCGGTGATCCATTCGTCCGCAGCAGCGACGAAGCCGCCCGCAGCGACAAGGAATGCCCGCGCGGCAGCAGGCACGCCTCCCCATGGGGTGGGGCGCGCCGTACGGAGTAGGCGCGCGGCGCGCCGTACGAAGAAGGCGCGCCACTCAAGGGAGGAATGCGCGCTGTTCGGGGGAGGCGCGCGGCGCGGCGTACGAAGGAGGCGGGCCTCGGCGATGTCGGGGCGCGCGGGGCTGTCGGGGGAGGGATCGGCGATGGGCATGTCTGCTCATCGGTGCGAGGGCGATGGAAGTTGCGTGACCGATGTCGGAAGTCGCGGCGGCGCGGGAGAGGGTGGTATCCTCCGGCGCCTTGGCTGCCTCGGATGAATGGCGGTGGACGGACGATCAAGGCGTCCAGCGAGTCGTGAGCGCGGATGAGCTGCGCTCGGCGCTCGCCAGCAGCGTGCTCGCGCCGTCGACGCTCGTGTGGCGCGACGGCATGGAGAGCTGGGTGCCGGCGTCGAGCGTGCCGGAGCTCGGGCTGGGGGGCGGAGAGCCGCTCGCGGAGCCGTCGACCACCGATATCGGGCTCCCGGCGGGGATGCGCGATGACTCGTCGCTGATGGCGGTGCCGGGGGCGCCGGCTGGGCTGGCCGCGGGGATCCCTCCACCACCGGCGCTCGTGGCTCGGGCATCGCAGC
>JAWKRB010000003.1:0-1680 GCA_041389885.1 Polyangiales bacterium
ATGATGCCTGTTGCCGCTTGCGGGCTCGACCCTCACTCCGGGGTCACCGCGCTCCCGCGAGGCTGGCTCCCCCACCACGCAGTCCCCGGGTGCGTGCAGCGCACTTCGATGCGCGGCCTCGGGCTGCCCGCCGAGCTCGACGCCGCTCTCTGTGAGCGGCGGGCCCCGAAACTGCCACTCTCCACGACCCGATGACCGCCACCGATACGAGCCCTCGAATGGATGCCACCTCGGAGCCGACTGCCCATGTGGGCGATGGGCTCGATCTGCTCGCGATCGACTCGCCCGACGAGCTGTCGCGGGACGCGCTCGTCACCGACGCTCGCACATGGTCTTTCGAGGAGCTGGCGCGCGCAGCCTCGGCGCTCGCCGAGCAGCTTCGCTCGTGGGGGATCCGCCCCGGCGCGCGGATCGCCTTCGTGGCCGAGCCGTCGGAGGTGGTGCTCCTCACGATCCTCACGCTCACGTCGATGGGCGTGACGCTCGTGCCGATCCATCCGCGCCTGTCCGCCGCCGAGGCGCAGGTCGTCCTGGAGGTCGCCGGCGCCGAGCGCCTCCTCGAACGCGACGCCCTCACCGCTGCGGCCCACGCGGCCTTCGCAGAAACCGCGGCGGCTCCTGCTCCGGTGTCTGCCGCAGCATCGGTGTCTTCCGCGGCACCCGCGCCGGCCCCGTTCGCGATCGTGAGCACGTCGGGGACCACCGGGCGGCCCAAGGGGGCTGTCCTCTCGCGCGCGGCCATCACGTTCGCGGCGCAGGCGAGCGAGCGAAACCTCGGGTTCGAGGACGGCGATCGGTGGCTGCTCCACATGCCGCTCGCGCACGTCGGCGGGCTGTCCATCGTCACGCGCTGTCTCCTCGCGCGCCGCACGATCGTGTTGCTCCCGCGGTTCGATGCGGCGTCGGTGCTGGGCGCGATCCGCAGGCATCGGGTCACGCTCCTCTCGGTGGTACCGACGATGCTCCACGCGCTGCTCGAAGCGGACACCACGTCGGCGCTCGCGGTCCCGCGCGCGGTGCTGCTCGGTGGGGCGGCGTCGTCAGAGGCGCTTTGCCGCGAGTGTGCGCGCCGAAATGTCCGCGCGCTCACCACCTACGGGCTCACCGAGGCGTGCTCGCAGGTGACCACCCAGCCTCCGCGCGATCCCTCCACGTTCGCCTCTGGCAGCGGGCCGCCGCTCCCGGGCTTCGAGGTCCACATCGCGCGCGACGACGGCTCGCCCGCGCCCGCAGGCGACGCAGGGCACATCCTCGTCCGCTCCCCCGCGCTCTTCGACGGCTACGTCCTTGATGGCGGGCGCTCGATCGATCCCGCGCGCGACGCGGAGGGCTTCTTTCACACAGGCGACATCGGTCATCTCGACGAGCGCGGGCACCTCCACGTGCTCGTGCGCCGCACCGACCTCATCGTCACGGGCGGTGAGAACGCGTACCCCGTCGAGATCGAGCAGGCCCTCGAAGCGTGCCCGGGCGTCCGCCGCGCGCTCGTCTTCGGCGTCCCCGACGAGCGATGGGGCCAGATCGTCGCCGCCGCCGTCGAGCCCGCGTTCGATGCGGAGGGCGATCCCGAGGCTTCGCGGCAGTTGCTCGCTGCGCTCGCCGACCTCGTCCCGCGCACGCTCGCAGCGCACAAGAGGCCGCGCCGCCTCGCGCTCGTGACGGAGCTCGCCCTCACACCCT
>JAWKRB010000004.1:0-1268 GCA_041389885.1 Polyangiales bacterium
GGTGGAGGATGGCGGGGCGCTGTTCGAGACGGCATGTCGCGCGCTGCCGTTTGCAGACGACGCGGAGCTGGCTGCCGGGCGGCTGGGGGAGATCGCGCTGCTCGACGATGCGGCGGTGTCGGACGGGGCGGTGCGGGCGCTGCGGGCGATCGCAATCGCGCCGCCGTCGCGCGGGGAGGCGCGCGATCCGGATGGGGTGGCGCGGGCGGGGGCTGCGCTCCTGCGGCTTTCGCAGGCGAAGTCGCTGCCACCTGCGAGGCGGGCGCTCGCCATCTCCGCTGCGCGTGCGTTCGCCGAGCGCGGCGCCCTGGATCCCGCTAGAATCCCCGACGATCTCGACCCGGAGCCGGCGCCGGCTCCCACGGAGTCGCCCTGAGCCCCACGCGCCGAAGCGCCGTCGCCCTCCCAGGCGGTCACCGCCGCGCCGGAGCCGCCGGCCGTGTCCCCGACTTTCTGGATGCCCCCGCCTGAAATGCCTCCTACTCCGTACACTTCCGAGGTCTACCTTCACCAGCTCATCGGCAAGGCGCTCGCCGCGAACGCGAGCGACATCCACCTCCGCGTGGAGAAGCCGCCGGGCGCGCGCGTCCGCGGAGCGATGGTGTACTTCCGTGTCGACGCCATCCGGCCCGAGGACACCGAGGCCGCCGCGCGGGTGATCCTCGGCGCGCGTGCGACGCCCGAGATGCTCGGCAAGCTCGGCGAGCACGTGAGCTCGTACGACGCGGGGGCGCACGGTCGATTCCGCGTGAGCGTGTACCGCGAGCGACCGGGGCTCTCGATCGTGATGCGGCACATCGCGGGCAAGGTCCCCACGCTGGACGACATCGGCGCGCCGATCGCCGCGCGGGTGCTCGCCGAGGTGGATCGCGGGCTGGTGCTGGTGACGGGGCCGAACGGGAGCGGGCGCACGACGACGGCCGCCGCGATGCTGGACCACATCAACAAGTCGTTCCCCAAGCACGTGGTGACGCTGGAAGATCCGGTGGAGTTCGTTCACGCGGACGACAAGGCGAGCGTGAGCCAGCGCGAGGTCGGCATCGACACGGAGAGCTATCTCACGGGGCTGCGCGCGGTCGTGCGACAGGACGCCGACGTGATCTTCGTGGGCGAGATCCGCGACAACGACACGCTGGAGCTCGCGTTCTCGATCGCCGAGGCGGGGCATTTCGTGCTCGCGACGATCGGAACGCTCGACGTGCTCCGCACGCTCAACCGGCTCGGCGCGGTCAGCAAGAACGCGCGCGAGGCCCGCGAGCGGATCGCGG
>JAWKRB010000005.1:0-518698 GCA_041389885.1 Polyangiales bacterium
CGGCGGCAGGTCGCAGGCCGGCGCCGCAGGGCAGCTCGCGGCAGGAACATCCGTGACCGCAGGGACATCGGCGACCACGGGCACGTCGGTGACCGCGGGGACGTCCGTGACCGAAGGGAGGTCCGTGACCGCGGGGAGGTCCACCGGCGCGACGCCCGCGTCGGAGGGGACCTCGGCGTCGTCGGCCCACGCGAGGTCGAGCACGAAGGCGTCGCGCGGGGCGGCCGCGCCCGCGCCCGCGCCCGTCGAGGTCGAGGTCTCGCCGCAGGCAGACGCGAGGAGCGGGAGAAGCAGCAGGGGTCGCAGGCGCATCACAGAGGAGCAGAACGTGATGGACGGGCCGCGTGTCAAGCGACGCCCGGGACGTCTTCGAGGAAGCATGAACACGGTCGAATTTCGTTCGAAGACCACGGCGTCAGCCGCGGCGCTGTTTCGTCTGTTCGCAGACCCCGACGGGCTCTCGAAGCTCACCGACCCCTCCGACGGCGTGGTGCTCTCGCGCTCCGAGGGCGAGATGCGCGAGGGCTTCGAGGTGACCGTGCGCGTCCCGCTGGGTCCGTTGGGCGTGCGGTGGACCTCGGTGATCACCGAGTGGCGCCCCGGCGAGCATTTCACCGACGAGGCGATTCGCTCCCCCTTCGCGCGCTGGCGGCACCGCCACGGCGTCGAGGCCGACGGCGAGCACGGGTGGATCGTCGACCGCGTGGAGTACGCCCTCCCGATGGGTCCGCTGGGCGAGCTCGCCGCGGGGTGGTTCGTGCGGAGAAAGTTCGACGACCTCTTTCGCCGACGTCACCGCAAGCACGCCGAGATGGCCGGCGGCAGGGTGATCGCGGGGCACGGCGCGTAGCGCACCCCAAGCGAGTGACCTCCCGCGGTTGACCCGCCCCCCGCGCGGGACGCAGCATCGACGCCCTATGCGCCGCGCCCTCTGCCTCTCCGCGCTCGCCCTCACGGCCCTGGTCCCCGCCGGCGCGTCGGCGCAGCGGGTGCTCTCCATCGCGACCCTCGCCCCCGCGGGGTCGATGTGGACGCGCACCCTCGAGTCCGCCGCCCGCGAGCTCCGGCGGCGCACCGCGGGGCAGCTCAGCCTGCGCATCTACGCCGGCGGGATTCAGGGCGACGAGTCGGAGGTCGTGCGCAAGATCCGCACGCACCGCATCGACGGCGGCGCGCTCACGGCCACGGGGCTGCAGCACATCCACCGGCCGGTGCTGGCGTTTCAGTTCCCCGCGCTGTTCACCACCCCCGAGGCCTTTCTGCGCTCGTACCGGGCGATGCAGCCCGAGCTCACCGCGGGCTTCGAGCGCGCGGGCTTCACCCTCGTGAGCCTCTCGCCCGCCTTCGGCGCGCGCATGTTCTCCACCCGCGAGATCCGCGTGCCCTCGCAGCTCGCCGCCGCCCGCCCCTGGCAGTGGACCGACGACCCCATCCTCCCCGCGCTCTACGCCGAGGCCGGCGCGACGGGCATCCCCCTCTCGCTCCCCGAGGTGCTCTCGGCGCTGCAGTCGCGCCGCATCGACACGGTGTACGCGCCGCCCCTCGCGGCCATCGCGCTGCAGTGGGCGGGGCACGTGCGGTACATGTCCGAGCGAAGCGCCAGCGGCTCGCTCAGCGCGATCGTGCTCTCTCGCAGCGCGTTCGAGGCGCTCCCCGCGGAGCAGCAGACCACCCTGCGCGAGGTCTTCGCCCAGGCCGCGACGATCGCCCGCCCGGCCTTCGTGCGCGCCGAGGCCGCCGCCGAGCGCACGCTGCTCACCCGCGGGGTCACCCGCATGGAGCTCACCCCCGCCGAGCGCCAGCAGTGGATCACCCTCTTCGCCCGCGTGCGCAGCCGCCTCGCGCGCACGCTCCCCGACCCCACCTGGGTGCAGCGCGTGCAGGCCGCCGGGAACTGATCGCTCAGCGCGTCGAGGGGCGCGCCTCGGGCTCGACTGTCGGGGGCTGATCGTCTCGGCGCGGGGGAGGCCGCGACGCGTCGCCCGCGCTCTGGCGCAGCAGCGCCGCGGCCAGGGCGAGCGCCGCGAGGGCGAGGAGCAGCGGCCGCGCGGGGTGCGGGGCGCGGTCTCTGCGCGCGCGCTGGCCCACCGGGAGGCCCGTGTCGAGGTCGACGCCTGGCATGGGGTCGGTGTTCGACAACGGATCCGCGGGGAGGTTCCTCAGCGATCGCGCAGGGAGACGCCCTCTTCGGCGAGGCAGTGCGCGAAGCCCTCGCGGTAGCCGGGGTAGCGCAGGCGCACCCCCGTCGCGCGGAGCACCCTCGCGCTGTCGATCGCGCGGTCGTGGCGCAGGGTCTCGGGCACGGCCTCGCCCGTGGCGACCTCGGGCGTGGCCACGCCCAGTCGCGCGCAGAGCCACTCGACCGCCTCGCGCTGGGGCACCGGCGTCGCGTCGGCGACCACGAAGGTCTCGCCGCGCAGCGCGCGGGCGAGGCACGCGTCCATGATCGCCGCGAGGTCGTCGACGTGCACCCGCGACACCACGCGCAGGCCGCCGTCGGGGAGCGCGTGGCGCCCCTCCAGCACCCGTCGGTGCAATCCCCGACCGGGACCATAGATCCCCGCCGCGCGCAGCACCGTCGCCCCCTGCGCGCGCCACAGGGCCTCGGCCTCGGCGCGGGCGCGGGACTTCTCCGTCGCGAGGTCCAGCGGCGTGTCTTCGTCGATGCGTCCCACGCGCGCGCCGTAGACCCCGGTGGACGAGAGGTACACCGCCGCGCGGGCCTCGGTCAGCGCGGGCGCGACCCGCGCGTCGGTCTCGCCGTCGGGGGGGAAGCACACGGCGAGCTCGTCCCCCGCGCGGGCGACCCTCGCGACGAGCGCCGCGTCGAACGGGTCCCCCGCGATCGCCTCAACCCCTTGCGCGGCAAGGGCCTCCACCTCAGACTGGCGTCGCACCACCCCGAGCACCCCGCCCCCCGCGCGGGCCCGCCGACGGGCGAGGGCGCTCCCCGCGAAGCCGCAGCCGAGCACGACGAGGCGGCTCACGGCCCGACGCAGTCTCCGGTGAGGGTGTCGCAGCGCGCGTCGGGGCCGCAGGCGGCGTCGTTGGCGCAGCCGCAGTAGCCGTCGGCGGTGTAACAGCGGCGGTTCGCGCCGCAGTTCGTGCGCGAGGTGCAGTAGCAGTCGCCGCCGAGGCAGACGCTGTTGTTGCTGCACTCCAGGTCGCTGGAGCACCCCCCGGTGCAGAGCTGCGTGCGGGTGTTGCAGGCGTACTCGCCGCACACCAGCGGCACGTTCGGCACGCACGACGGGTAGCACACCCCCTGCGGCGAGCGCGGGTCGGGGAGCACGCAGGCGTAGCCGCTGCGACACTGCGTCGACGACGTGCAGCCTAGAAAGCACGCGCTGCGCACGGTCCCGATGAGGCACACGCCCGCGGGGCCGCAGTCGCTGTCGCGGGCGCAGCCCTCGCGCACGCAGTAGCCCGCGGGCCAGCCCAGGCTTTCGGGCTGGCAGAACCATCCGGGCTGGCAGTCGGCGCCGCGCGCGCAGGCGTCGCCCACCGCGCCGGTGCCCGTGGGCGCGACGCAACGCCCTGCGCTGCAGGGGGATCCGCTCGGGCAGGGGCTGTCGCAGGCGCCGCAGTGCAATGCGCTGGACGAGGTGTCGACGCACTGCCCCCCGCAGAGCGCCTGGCCCGCCGCGCAGCGGGTGTTGCAGCGCCCCGAGAGGCACACCGAGCCCGCGGGGCAGGCGTTGCCGCAGGCGCCGCAGTTCGAGGGGTCGACGGAGGGGTCGGTGCAGGCGCCGCCGCAGGAGAGCCTCGGCGCGGCGCAGGGCTCGTCGCAGAAGCCGCCCACGCAGGCGCGGCCGGGGGGGCAGGCGAGGTCGCAGCGCCCGCAGTTTGAGGGGCTGGTGCGCAGGTCGACGCACTGTCCCCCGCAGCGCACGGTGCCCAGCTCGCACGAGGTCGAGCCGACGTCGCCCTGGGTGAACGGAACATCTTGCGCCGCAGGCACATCGACCGCGCTCGGCGCGTCGCTCGCCGCGGGGACGTCGGCGCTCGTGACGGGGGTGTCGAGGGGCGCGCTGGGGATGTCGAAGCTGAGGGAGACGTCGGGGGCCTCGCCGGCGTCTTCGACGGGGTCGGGGCCCTCGTCGATCGGTAGGGCCTGGGTGGCGCACCCGAGGGCCATGGCTGCGAGTGCGAGCGTGAGAGCGGCGCGGCCCATGGGATGCCTATACGCCCACCGGGGCCCTGGGGTGAAGCGCGCGGGGCGGCTTGCATGATGGGCGAAGGCGATGATGATGCGCGCCGTGCACCGCCCCATGCGCAGCGACAGGCCCGCCCCGATCCGTCTCGCGAGCGTCGCGCTCGCGCTGGCGGCGCCGGGCTGCTTCAACAAGATCGAGCTCGCGGTGGCGGTGATCTCGCCGGACGGCGGGAGCCCCTTTCACGGCCCCGACGCGGCGACGCAGGCGCGGGCGACGGTGGAGAACGGGCTGGGCGGGCCGCAGACCGTCGCCGTGGCCGCGAACGGGGGCTTCACCCTGGGCCTCGACCTCAACGCCATCGCGCGCCCCTCGCGGCTGCGCATCGAGGCCCTGCGCGACGGGCGGGTCATCGGCTCGGGCGCCACGCCGCCGGTGTTCTGGGACCGCCTCGCCGCCAGCGTGGTGCCGGTCTTCGTGCAGCGCAGCGACAGCCTCGCCGTCGCGCCCGCGGCGGTGGCGCTCGAGACGCCGCGCACGGCGCCGGTGATCGTGCCGATCAATTCGCCCTTCGTCGCGGTGTTCGGGGGCAACGCCTCCGAGGCCGCGGTCGACGTGCTCGACCTGTTCAACCTCGCGCGGCCCACGAACATGACCGTGCTGCGCACGCCGTACACCGGCGCCCTCGAGGCGCTCAACCTCGACGGGGTGCGGGTGCTGGTGATCAAGGGCTGCCAGGCCACCGTGTGGAACTCCGCGAGCAACACCTTCGAGGGCACCGGCGAGAACGTCCCCCCCGCGGAGCGCTGCGAGATGACCCGGAGCACGATCGTGCCCGACCCCCTGGGCGGCGGGTACCTCGTGGGCGGCCTGCGCATGGGCGCCCCCTCGCCGCGCGTCGACCGGGTGATGCCCGACGGGAGCTGGGTCGCGGGCGTGCCCATGGTCGCGCCCCGCGTGGCCCCCGCGGCGGTGTGGCTGCGCGAGCGCGAGCTCGTGGTGATGGGCGGGCAGGCCGACGCCACCGCGCCCGCGCTCGAGCGCTACGCCCTCGACGGCAGCGTGCCGATGGAGCGCAGGGCCCTGCGCACGGGCGACGCCGCCCTCGACGCCCGCGCCGGCGCGGCCCTCGTGCGCGTGGGTGACATGGCCTACGCCCTCGGCGGCGGCCCCGTCGGGGGCGCCGAGCTCGCGACCGAAGACGCCGTGCTCGACCTCGCGTGCCTCGACCAGGACTGCCCGCTGCTCCTCCGCACCGCCCCGCTCCTCACCGCGCGCCGACGCGACGCCGTCGCCGCCGTCGCCGAGGGCGATCAGGTGCTGGTGCTCGGCGGCGTCGACGCGAACGGCGCCGTCGAGTCGGCCGACCGCGTCGACGGCTCGGCGCCGCGCGCCCCCGTGGCCGGCGGGAGCGTCGGGGCCCTTGGGGCGCAAGGGCTTGGCATCGCCCGCGCGCACAACGGCTCGCTGGTCATCGCCGGCGGCGGGCAGCGCGGCGTGTGGTTCTTTCGCCGCTGACGTCCCTGGGGGACCCCCGGCATCGCCTTGACAACGCAGCGAAATTGAGGCAGGAGCGCGCGCCATGCTGACCCGAGGGATCACCCGGGACGATTTCCTCGAGATCGTTTCCGTCATCGACCATTGGTGGGGCGGCCCCACCAACGCGCTGGCCCACCCGATGTTCTTCTACGAGCTCGGCGAGCGCGCGCTGATCGTCGAGGACGAGGGGCGCATGGTCGGCTTTCTCCTGGGCTTCTTGACCGGGGGTTCTCCGAAGGTCGGGTACATCCACCTCGTCGGCATCGACCCGAAGTATCGCCGCCGGGGCGTGGGCAAGGCGCTGTACGCGGAGTTCATCCTGCAGGCGAAGTCGCACGGCGCGACGCGCATCAAGGCCATCACCACGCCGAACAACGTGGGCAGCATCTCGTTCCACGACGCGCTGGGCTTTCAGGGCGAGCAGGTCGAAGACTACGCCGGCCCCGCTCGCACCCGCGTCGTCTTCAGCCTCTCGCTGTAGGGCCTCAGCCGCCGGCGTCGCGCAACGCGCGGACGCAGGTGAGGAAGGCGAGGGCCTCCGCGGCGCACATGTCGGTGTCGGGGGTGCCGTCGGCGTCGCAGGTGAACGTCGCCGTCGACGCGCAGCGCGCCGCGGCCTCGAAGGCCGGCGCGCAGGAGGACAAGCCGCCGAGCTGCGCCTGGCAGGTCGACACGCAGCTCCCCATGGAGAAATTCGTGCAGCCGGCGCGGGCCTGCGCGCCGCAGAAGGTGCTGCACGAGGAGCCGCCGGTGGCGCCGCCGTCGTCGATCGGGAGGGCGCCGCCGCCGAGGCCGCTGTTGGTGGGCGTGCCGCAGCCGGCCGCTGCGAGGGTGAGCGCGAGGACTGGGCCGCGAAGCAGGGTCATCTCATCGACCTCCGGTGGGGAGCGGGATCATACCGGGACGATGGGCGCGCGTGCGCGCCGAACGTGGCGTTCTGGTGTGGTCAAGCGTTGATCCTTCGCGCGGCGGCTTGCTACGCTCCGTCGCCGCGGCGTCGCCGCGTCTCTCGCGCAAGGACCCAAACGTCGATGAGCAGCACCCCGATCGCCACCACCGCAGCCCGCGCCCGTGAGCGCCTCGCCGCCACCCTTGCCACGCTCCAGCAGCACGGCAATGTCCCAGAGCCGGTGATGAACATCGTGCAAGGCATCGCCCGGGCCATCGGCCCGCTGTTTCAGCTCGAGAAGGGCGGCGAGGTGGCTCTGCTCTTTCAGGCTCGCTCCGCGCTCCAGGAGACCCTCGCGGGGATGCAGCAGGGCGCCGACCAGGACCAACCCGCCGTCGCCGAGGCCACCGCGGCCATCGCGCAGGCGCTCGGGATGCTCTTCGTCGCGATTCGCGAGCACAACGTCACCGAGCCGGGCGCGCCGCCCGCCGCCGCGGCGCACCCCGAGCCGGCGCCCGCGGCGCACCCCGAGCCGGCGCCTGCGGCGCACCCCCAGCCGGCCCCCGCGCCCGTCGACCAGCCCTTCACCCACGCCCCGACGCTGTCTTCGACGCCGCAGCACGCGCCCGTGGCCGCGGTGGCGCCCGCGCAGGCCGTGGCCGAGGCGGTGCCGCTGGTGCAGCCCGCGGCGCAGGCGGTGCCGCTGGTGCAGCCCGCGGCGCAGGCGGTGCCGCTGGAGGCGTCGGCCATCAAGGACCCGCAGCGCCGGTCCAAGGCGCCCACGATGTTCCCCGAGACCGCCGCGCGGCCGCACACCGGACCGAACGGCATCGCGCGCCTCGAGGCCGAGCTGGGCGTGCACTCGGAGTCGAATTTCTACACAGACTTCGTCGGCGACATCACCAACCACGGGGGCATCTTCGTGGCGACGTGGACCGCCATGGCCGTCGGCAGCCCCTGCGAGGTGGAGCTGCAATTCCCCGGAGACCTCCGGGCCGACGTGCAGGGCGTGGTGCGCTGGCGCCGCCAGGTGACCGACGTCGACTCGAGCACCTCACCCGGCCTCGGCGTCGAGATCACCCGCGCCGACAGCGAGGCGTGGGGGCTCATCAAGCGCTTCATCAGCAAGCGCGACCCGATCATCCACGACGTCTAGGGCCTTTTCGCAGGGGAGGTGAAGGGTGGAGGTGAACCCACGCCGTGGGTCCACACCGACGCGACCGCTCACCCTGGGGAGGGGGCTCTGCAAGGGGTAAGAGTGGGTAGAATTCGGGGACGTGCCCGGCGCCCATCATCGCTTCTGCCGGACCGAAGAACCCGTTCTCCCGAGGCGGGAGAAGGGGCGCGCGGCAGCGCGGGATGTGGGCACGTCCGTCGCGCGGAACCCTTCAAGTCCCCTGTGGAGAGGGACCAGTCGCCCCCTCTCGTCCCGCGCGTCCTGCGCGGGGTTGGGGGTGAGGTGTTCTAGCGATAGCCCAGCACCAGCGCGCGGCAGAGGGTGGTCCAGCCGTCGGCGAGCACGAAGAGCAGGAGCTTGAAGGGCAGCGACGCGCTCGCGTGCGGCAGCGACGTGATCCCCAGCGCGGCGAGCACGTTCGCCACCACGAGGTCGACCACGAGGAAGGGCAGGAGCAGCAGCAGCCCCAGGATGAACGCGCGGGTCAGCTCGCTGGTCACGAAGGCCGGGAGCAGCACCGCGAGGTCGTTCGCGTCGGGGGGCGTCGCCGCGATCGCGTCGGGGCCGCGCGCCGCGCGGGCGCGGGAGGCGCGGGCGAGGTCGAGAAAGAACGCGCGGTCCCGGGGCGTCGCGTTCGCGCGGAGAAAGCGCGTCGCCGGGGCGCGCGCGGCGGTCCACGCGTCGCGCCAGGCCGCGAGGCCCTCGGGGGTCGTGGGGTCGCGGGCGAGGGCGGCCATGATCCGAGTCCCGGCCGCGTCGCCCACCGCCTCGAAGGTCGGCGCCATCGCGTGCAGCGAGAGGATCACCGCCAGCGCCGTCACCACCGTCGCGCCGGGGATGTCTCCGCCCCCGAGCGCGTTGCGCAGCACCCCCAGCACCACGGAGATCTTCACGAACGACGTCGCCACCAGCAGCACCGCGGGCAGCAGCGCCGCCACCCCGAGGAGCACCGCCAGCACGAGCGGGTTCGCGCCGCCCGTCACGCCCGCCCCCGGAGCCGGCGAAGCACGTCGCCAAGTCCTTGCGGCGCAGCGGGTTCTGCGCGCTCGGGGAGCTCCTCGGGGCGCAGCTCGGCCAGCAGCGAGAGCGACCGCTCCGCGCCCCCGAGGACCAGCACCCGGCCCGCGACCCGCACGAGGTACACCGCGCGCCCTGGGTCGAGCGCCGCGCGGTCGATCACCTCGAGGTCGCCCCGCGCGCTGGGGATCACCCCCCGCCGCGCGCCCCAGCGCAGCGCCCACCACGCGAGGGCGCACACCGCCGCGAGGGCGAAGACGCTCTGGGCGAGGGCCGCGCCGAAGCCCGAGGCGCCTGGAATCGATGGGTCCATGAGGCCGAGACGCTAGTACCGGTCTCGGAGGCAAGGCGAGAAAGCGGCGCTACGCTTCAGCGCTCACTTCGGCCGCGGCGGGCTTCGCGCGAAACTCCACGGCGCGCTCGAGGAGCTCGGCCACGTCGAGCTGCTCCACGGGGGACTTCAGCGTGTCCTCCATGTTCTTCAGGCCGTCGGTGAGCATGGTCTGGCAGAAGGGGCAGCCCGAGGCGATGACGCTCGCGCCGGTGTTCACGAGCTGGAGGGTGCGGCGGTTGTTCACGCGCTCGGCGCTGTGCTGCTCCTCCATCCACATCTGCGCGCCGCCGGCGCCGCAGCAGAGGCCCTTCTCGCGGTTCCACTCGGCCTCGACGAGCTCGACGCCGGGGATGCGCTTGAGCACCTCGCGGGGCTGCTCGTAGACCCCGTTGTAGCGGCCGAGGTAGCACGAGTCGTGGTAGGCGATCTTCGCCTTCACGCCCTTGGTCGCCTTGATCTTGCCCTCGGTGAGCAGGCCCAGGAGGTAGTCGGTGTGGTGCACCACCTCGAACTTCGCGCCGAAGTCGGGGTACTCGTTGGCGAGGGCGTTGAAGCAGTGCGGGCAGGTCGTGAGGATCTTGCGCGGCTTGTAGGTGTTCAGCGTCGCGGCGTTCTGCTCGGCGAGCATCATGAAGAGGTGCTCGTTGCCAGCGCGGCGGGCGGGGTCGCCGGTGCAGGTCTCCTCGCTCCCGAGGATCGCGAAGTCGATGTTCGCCTCGCGGAGGATCTTCACGGTCGCGCGGGCGATCTTCTTCGCGCGGTCGTCGTAGCTCGCGGCGCAGCCGACCCAGTACAGCACCTCGGCGTCGGGCTTGTCGCTCATCAGCGGCACGTCGAGCCCGTCGGACCACTCGGCCCGCTCCATGCGGGTGATGTTCCAGGGGTTGCCGTTGGTCTCGAGGGCCGAGAAGGTCTTCTGGAGCTCCGCCGGGAACTCCCCGCGCAGCATCACCAGGTTGCGGCGCATGTCGACGATCTTGTCGACGTACGTGATCATCACCGGGCACTGCTCCTCGCACGCGCGGCAGGTGGTGCAGGCCCAGATCACGTCGGGGTGGATCACCTCGGGCACCACCCCCACCGCGAGGGGCGCGGGGGCGTCTTCGGGGGTGTTGAAGCCGTTGCGCTCGAAGACCTCGTCCTGCTTCGCGTACACCGCGTCGCGCAGGTCGATGGTGAGGTGCTTGGGCGAGAGCAGCTTGCCCGTGCGGTGCGCGGGGCAGTTGTCGGAGCAGCGCCCGCACTCGGTGCAGGTGTAGAAATCCAGCAGCGACTTCCACGAGAAGTGCGCGAGCTGGCCCACGCCGATGGGGGCCGCGGTGAAGTCAGGGAGCTCCATCGCCGCGCCGAGCTGCTCCATGAGCGCGTCGGAGCTCGCCGCCACGGGCTTGAGCCGCCCGGGGGGGTCGAGGTCGCGCAGCACCACGTTCGGCAGCGACGTGATGACGTGAAAGTGCTTGCCGTACGGGAGGTAGTTCAGGAACAGAAAGACCAGCGCGACGTGGGTCCAGAAGCCCACCGCGCCGATCGCGTGCGCGGTGTCGGCGTTCGTCGTCACCGCCGCGATCACCAGCGCGACCAGGCGCCCGAGGTTCTCGCCCGTGACCCCCGCGATGTGCGCGATGTTCGCCGAGGTGTCACCCCCCGCGCGGATCGCGTCGGCCGCCATGGAGCCGCCGTCGTAGAGCACGTCGGAGAGCATCATCGTCGCGATGACTCCGAGCACCACCCACGCGTGCCAGCCGTAGGCCAGGCGCTTGAGCTTCTGCATCCGAAAGCGGATGAAGGTCACGACGCCGGCGATCACCGTGAAGACCACGATGTCCTTGAGGACGTTGTAGCCGAAGCCCATGGCCGCGAAGGCCGCGTCGGGGCTGTGCGGGTCGAGCACCCACAGGGAGAAGCGCTCGTCGAAGCCCCGGCCCACGAGGATGATCGTGCGCGCGAGGAGCGTCGCGAAGCCGATGAAGATCCCGACGTGCGCGGCGCCGGCGCTGGCGTACTTGGGCATCTTGATCTGCGCGCGCACGGCCCACGCCACGCCCGCGCCGCCCGCGAGGCCCGCGGCGATGGCGCCGAGGAGCGTGAAGCCCCGGCCCGCCGCGCCCGGCGCCGCGAGGCCGCCGAGGAAGGCCGCGGGGGCCACGGCGGCGCCCACGAGGACCGTGAAGATCAGCGCCGCGCCCAGCGCGCTGGGACCGCGGTCTCCGGGCGCCGCGGTGAGCCGCTCCCAGAGGTTGTCGGTGCGGTCTTCAGGGGCGCCCTGGGCGAGCAGCGAGAGGCGACGCCAGGCGGACCACGCGAAGGTCACGTGGAGACCGCCGACGAGGAGGATCATCGCGAGGGGGTTCATCAGACTTGGGCCTTGGTTCGGTGGGCGGCCGCCCGCACGACACCGCTGCGGGTTCATAGGGGAATTCCCCGCCAGTGGGTCAACGTGCGCTGAACGGTGATTCAGCGCGGAGCTTCGCGTCGAAGAAGGCGCGGAGCTTGATCAGGTTCTTCGCCTCGCGGGCGAAGCCGGGGGTGCTGTAGCCTCGCGCGAAGGCCTTCACGTCGGCGACGATCTCGCGCGCACGGCGGCGTTCGCGAGGATCTCGTCGACGGAGCGCCCCCGCGCGGCGGTGCGCTGGAGGTGGGTCACGTAGGCCTCGAGGCGCGGGTAGTCGGCGCCGAGGAAGGCCCGCACCTGCTCGGCCTCGCCGGCGAGGGCGCCCACGCGGGAGGGGTGCTCCGACTCGCCCGCCGCGAGCACCTGCGCGCAGGCGACGCGGAGCACGAAGGCGTCGTCGAGGTAGCCGATGTCGTCGATGCCGTCAGGGATGAGGTCGACGGACTGGAACACGTAGTTCAGCCCCCGCGACGAGGGCGCGCAGGCCCGCGTCGGGGAGGGGGCCGTGAGGGCGTCGGCCATCGCCTCGGCGTCGTCGCCGAGGCTGCGCAGCCACCCGGGAAAGGTTTCGAGAAAGACGGCGTCGGACTCGGTGCTCATCGCTGGGAATCTCCGCGTGGTTCTGCGGCCGCAGGGCTCCGCCGCCGCGCGGCGCGAGCATACCCCATTCCCCTGTCGCCGCGGCGCAAGCGCGCGCGAGGGGGGTAGACTGTGGTACCAGGGGACCCCCTGAACGCCCGCCGTGCGTAGCCATGCCCTCTTGATCCTTGCGCTCTCCCTGTCGTCCGCGCGCTGCGCCGGCACCGCCCGGGGCGCGATGCGCGAGCGCGTCGGGGGGGCGATGCGGCTGCGGGCCTACGCCTCGCCGTCGGCCTACGAGGCCTACCTTCGCGCGGAGCTGGCCATGGCCCGGGGCGACCCCGCGGCGGCCGCGGCGCAGATGGAGCTCGCGGTCATCGCCGACCCCGCCGACGGATTTCTGGCCGCGAGGCGGGCGGAGGTGCTGCTCGCGCGAGGTCCCCTGGCCGAGGCGCTGCGGGCCGCGGAGGAGGCCACCCGGCAGCACCCCGCCTCCGCCGCCGCGTGGATCGCCCTGGGAGAGACCCGCCGCGCCCTGGGCGACGCCGACGGCGTGGCCGAGGCGATGCAGCGCGCCGCGGCGCTGGCCCCGGATGACCCCGACGTGCGCGCCGCGGTGAGCGCCCAGCACGGAGGCAGCGACGCGCAGGTGGCCCGCGCGCGGCGAGGCGCCCCCGAGGCGCGCCACGGGGACCAGAACCTCGCCCGCCACGCCCTCGACCCCAGGGGCGAGGGACGGCGCTGGTCGGTGACCCGCAGGCGGCTCCTGGCGGCGGAGCTGCGCGCGCGGGGAGACTGGGCGGCGGTGGACCGCACCCTCACCCCCGGCGTGCTCGCCGACCCGACGAACGTGCAGGACCGCGAGGCCGTGATCGAGGCCCGCGCCCGCGACGGCCGCCCCCGGGATGCTGCCGCGCTGGCCGGCGGGCTCCCCGCCGCGACCCCCGCGCCGCGCCGCGCCCTCGCGTGGTGGCTCGCGGGCGACCCCGCGCGCGCCGCGTCGGCGGCGATGTCGCCCGAGGCCGCGGAGGACCCGATGGCGGCGCGCGTCCACGCGCAGGCCCTTGGGGCGCAAGGAGATGTCGCGGGCGCGGTGGCGCTGCTGGCGACGGTCCCGCCCGAGGCGCCCTGGCAGTGGGCGGGGGAGCTCTCGGGGGACGGCTGGGGCCTCCCCGGGCGCGACCGCGTCGACGCCGCGGGGCACGACGTGTCCAACCGCTACCGCGCCTTCGCGTGCGCGCGGCTGACCGCGGCCGACCTCCTCGCGCGCGGGGGGCACTCCGCCCTCGCCGAGGCGGTGCTGCGCGCGGCGCTCGAGGTCCTCGCGGGGCGCCCCGACGGCGCGGCGTCGCGGGACGCGCTGCGCCTCGCGCTGATCGAGCGGCTCGCGCTCCCCCCCGCCCGCGACGACCGCGCGGCGGAGCGGGTGACCCTGCGCGGCGCCCTCGAGACCGTGTGGGCGAGGCACCGCGCGGCCCTCGGTGCGCGCGACCTCGCGGCGCTCCAGCAGCGCAGCGGAGACGCCCGCGAAGACGCCGCGGCGGACGCGTGGATCGTGATCCTGGGGCGCGACGCCGGGGCGCCGCAGGAGGAGCTCCGGGCCGCCCTCGCCCGCGCCGAGCGCGTGGCGCCCGACTCGCCCCTCACCCGCCGCGCCCGCGCGCGCTTCGACGAGGTCGCCCGCGGTGCGCCTTGACGACCTCACCCGCGGGCTCTCCGCGCCGGCGAGCCCCAACGTGCGCCGCGCCCTCGCGGCGGCGGTGGTCCTCGCGGGCTGCGCGGTCTTCGCGGTGACCTCCCGGGGGCCCCAGTGGTTCCCCGTCGACGACGCGTACATCACCCTGCACAACGCCCTCGCGCTGCTGCGCCACCGCGACGAGAACTTCCCCGGCGTGTCGCCCCTCGTGGGCGCGACGAGCGGCGCGCACGTGCTCCTCGTCGCCCTCTTCGCCGCGGTCTTCGAGCCGCTCCGCGCGCTCCACGCCGCGCGCGTCCTGGGCGCCACGCTCTACCCCCTCGCGCTGCTGCGCGTGGGCGCCGCGACCCGCGCGTCGGCGCCGATGTCCCTGCTGCTCATGGCCTTCGGCGTGCTCCTGGGTCGCACGCCCCATCAACTCATGAACGGCCTCGAGACGGGCCTCGCCCTCGCGGGGGTGACCTTCGCCCTCGCGGAGCACCTCGCCGAGACCCGCGCCGACGAGCCCGAGCGCCCGCGCGTCTGGCTCCCCCTCGCGTGCGGCGCGCTGCCCTTTCTGCGCCCCGAGCTCGCGCTGCTCTCGGTCATGCTCCTCGGGCTGCGGCTGTACCGCCGGAGGTCCGAGGGACCTCGCGCCCTGCTGCGGGACCTCGCCCTCGCCGCCGCCGCCGCTGCGCCCTTCGCGCTGGCCTACCTCGCGTCGACGGGCTCGCCGATCCCCTCCACCGTGAGCGCCAAGCGGAACTTCTTCGCCGAGGGCTGCCTCCCCCCCGCGACGAAGCGTCTCTGGGTGCTGGGCAACCTCGGGGTCGTCGTCGGGCTCATGGGCTACGCCTCACGCGCCCTGCTGCTGCTCCCGCTCTCGTCGGTGGGGCGACTCGGGGCGGTCTTCGGCGCGGTGATGGTGGGGGCGTACTACGTGTCGTTCCCAGGGGCCCTGGGGCACTACGAGCAGCGGTATCTGTACGTGCTGCTGCCCTTCGTGACGGCCGCCCTCGCGGTGGGCGCGGCAGACCGTCGGCGATGGCTGCGCTGGGCGTGCGTGGCGCTGCTCTTCGTGGGCGCCGACGAGTCGCTCTGGCGCGCGAAGGAGCGCTGGGTCGAGCACCGCCGCGCCGAGGACTTCACCCGCTACGAGCTCGACGCCGCGGCGCGGTGGATGAACGAGCGGCTCCCCCGCGGGGCGCGGGTGCTGGTGCACGACGTGGGGTACGTGTCGTGGGCCACGCGCTTCGCCCTGATCGACATCGTGGGGCTGAAGTCACCCGGCAGCGCCGAGCCCCACCGCGCGCTCACCTGGCCGAGCTGCGGCGCGAGGCGCGGCGAGGCCGTGGCCAGGATCGCCCGCGAAGGACGCGCCACGCACCTCGTGGCGCTCACCTCGTGGGACGGGATCTACCGCTTCGTCGACAGCCTCCGCGCGCAGCGGTGGCAGGTGCGAGAAATTCGCGCCCAGGGGCTCTACAGGGTCTACGCCCTTCAAGCGCCGCCTGAAGTGCGTCGGTGACAGAATATGTCGGTGCTTCGCGGGCCGCGCGGGCGCGTTGCTTGACAGCGCGGCGGTATGGAGGGAAACACGGCCCCGCTTCCGGGGCGCTCCCATTGCTCCGGCATGAATCAACGCCACGGATCAACTGGGGTGAACACCAACATGCGTAATTCTCTCTCTCTCACGCTCGGCGCGGCCGTCCTCGCCATGTCGTCCTTCGCGGGCGCGCAGGACATCAACGTGTCGACCACGGCGGCGCAGCCGTCGTCGACGACCTCGACGGGCGGCTCGGTCACCGACACCTCGGGCCCCTCGGACCACTCGGTGGTCACGGGTCACCTCGCGCTGCGGTACTTCGGCACCACGCGCGCGACGGCGCTGGCGGCGGGCGGCATGGGCGCGCCGAGCTCGGGCGGCTCCCTCGACCTGCACACCATCGGCGTGCGCTACTGGCTCAACGGCGGCATCGGCCTCGAGGGCGGCCTCTCCTTCGGCATCCGCACGGCGTCCTCGTCGACCACGACGGTGCAGGGCTCGACCACGACGAACATCAACAGCGACGCGCCGAACGCCCTGGGCTTCGGCCTCCGCTTCGCGCTGCCGATCCAGCTCGCCGAGGCGAAGCACATCTCGATCCAGCTCGCGCCCTACTTTCAGCTCAACTACGCGCGCAGCGCGCTGCAGTGGGCCGACATGCCGGCGACGAACGACGTCACCAACAGCTCGATGAACTACTTCAGCCTCGAGGTCGGCGCGACCGCCCAGGCGGAGCTCCAGTTCGGCTTTCTCGGCGCGCCCCAGCTCGGCCTCATCGCGCAGTTCGGCCTCGGGCTGACCTACGCCTCGGTGAGCCGCACCGACGAGCAGGTCCCCTCGGGCAACCGCCGCGTGTCGTCGACCACGACCAACAGCACGGGCGCCTTCAGCCTCGGCACCACCATCGGCAACTACAGCCTCTCCGACATCATCTCGGGGTCGCTCTCGGCCGTGTGGTACTTCGGCGGCTCGCCCTCGCGCTGAACCCGTCTCACCGCCGCGGGCGCCGCCTCCTGCGCGCGCCCGCACCTCCGTCCCACCGCTCATAGAACGCGTCGAGGCCGACGATCAGGTAGGGGTCTTCTCCCCGCGCCACGAGCTCCCGGTTGCGTCGGTCGATCTCGTCGAGCACGCGCGGAAAGGCCTCGACGGTCCACGGCAGTGTGTCGTGCATCAGCATCACGCCTCCGCGGGGCGAGCGGTCGAGCTCCGCGCGCACGTTGGCGAGCACGGCGTCGGCGCGGTTCACCCGCCAGTCGTTGGAGTCGAGGGCCCAGTGCACGGGGGTGTACCCGCGGGAGAACACCGCGCGCACCGCCCGCGGGTGGTTGAGCGCGCCGAAGGGCGCCCGGAGCACGTACGAGCGCTGCCCGGTGACCCCCGTGATCAGCGCCTCGGTGCGGTCGATCTCGTAGCGCAGGGTCTCGTCGGACATCGAGTCCATGAGGTCGTGGTGGTACGTGTGGTTCCCGATGAGGTGCCCGCGGGACCACGCCGCGCGCAGCACCTCGCGGTTGCGCCGGGCGACCTCGCCGTCGCCGTCCATGCGGTGACCCGTCACGAAGAAGGTCACCCGAAGGCCGCGCTGGTCGAGGGTGTCAAGGAGCCTCGGGGTGGTCTCGAAGGCGGGGCCGTCGTCGAAGGTGAACGCGAGGCACCGGCGGCGCGCGCAGTGCCCGCGCATCAGGCGACCGCTGCGGTACCGCTCGGACCAGAGGTTCCCGTCGCCGTCCTTGGTCTTGTACGCGACCTCGTCGATCGTGCCCGTCGACCACGCCGCCAGGGGAACGACGCAGAGCGAGAGCGCGACGAGGAAGATGCGGCGGGAAGACACGGCCCGAGGTGGTACCACGGGATGACGCGCGGACACCCCGCCGCGTCGAGGCGCCAGGAGCCCCTGGGGTACTCTGGGCTCCGTGCAGATCATCCATGCAGGTTACGGCCCCTCGGCGCCGGACCCATCCTGAGAGGACACCGAAATGATCCAGAGAAGAACGCCGAGACAACACCTGGGGCGCGTCGCGCTCGGCTGCGTGCTCGCCGCGGCCCTGGCGGCCGGCTGCGACGGCACCGCGGTCGTCGGTCTCACCGTCGACGCGGGCGGCGACGTCGCGAGCACCGACATCCCCGTGACCTGCGGGGCCGGCGAGACCGTGTGCGCCGGCGCGTGCGCGAACACCCAGACCAGCCCCGCGCACTGCGGCGCGTGCGGAAACGCCTGCGCTGCAGGGAGATCGTGCGTCGCCGGGGCCTGCGTCACCGCGTGCCCGGCGGGGCAGAGGGCCTGCGCGGGCTCGGCGGGGAGCGCCGACGTGTGCGCCGACCTCCAGACCGACCGCGCGAACTGCGGCGCCTGCGGGACCTCGTGCATGGCCGGTCAGGTCTGCGCCAGCGGCGCCTGCGCGCTGAGCTGCCCCGCGACGCAGGCGAACTGCTCGGGCACCTGCCGCGACCTCCAGACCGACCCGGCGCACTGCGGAGCCTGCGGGATGGCCTGCGCGGCGGGACAGGCCTGCGCGGCCGGCGCCTGCGTCGCGACGTGCGGCATGGGGCAGACGATCTGCTCGGGGTCGTGCCGTGACCTCCAGACCGACCGCGCGCACTGCGGCGCGTGCGGAACGGCCTGCGCCGCGGGGCAGGTGTGCTCCGCGGGGATGTGCGTCGTGAGCTGTCCCGCGGGGCAGAGCGACTGCATGGGCTCGTGCCGTGACACCCAGAGCGACGCCGCCCACTGCGGCGCGTGCGGGACCGCCTGCGCGTCGGGGCAGGTGTGCTCGGCGGGCGTGTGCGTGACCTCGTGCGCGTCGGGCCTCACCGACTGCGCGGGCTCGTGCCGCGACACCCAGAGCGACCGCGCGAACTGCGGCGCGTGCGGGACCGCCTGCGCCTCGGGGCAGGTCTGCGCCAACGGCGCCTGCGTGGTGAGCTGCCCGACCGGGCAGACCGACTGCGCGGGCTCGTGCAGCGACACCACCCGCGACCGCGCGAACTGCGGCATGTGCGGGCGCTCCTGCGCCGCGGGCGAGGTCTGCGTCTCGGGCGGCTGCGTGGTGAGCTGCCCGACCGGGCAGACGAGCTGCGGGGGATCGTGCCGCGACCTTCAGACCGACCGCGCGCACTGCGGCGCGTGCGGCGCGGCCTGCGCCGCGGGCCAGGTGTGCTCCGCGGGCGCGTGCGTCACCTCTTGCGGCGCAGGGCTCACGAGCTGCTCGGGGGTCTGCCGCGACGTGCAGACCGACCGCGCCCACTGCGGCGCCTGCGGGAACGCCTGCGCCTCGGGGCAGGCGTGCGCCGCGGGGGTCTGCGTGGCGAGCTGCCCCGCGGGGCAGACCACCTGCGGCGGCGTGTGCACGCCGACCTCGGTGGATCCCTCGAACTGCGGCGGCTGCGGCGTGGCGTGTCCGGCCCGCGCGTCGGCCTCGCCGGTGTGCGTGTCGGGGTCGTGCGCGTTTCTCTGCGCGGGCGGCTCGGCCGACTGCGACCTGCGCGCCGACAACGGCTGCGAGGTCACCCCCGCGACCGACGCGAACCACTGCGGACGCTGCGGCAACGCCTGCCCCGCGCGCGCGAACGCCACGGCCACCTGCGCCGGGGGCGCCTGCGGCTTCACCTGCGCGACGGGCTTCGCCGACTGCGACAACAACCCCGCCAACGGCTGCGAGGTCGACACGCGCACGAGCCTGTCGCACTGCGGCGCCTGCGGCGCGACCTGCGCGGGCGTGTGCAGCGCGGGCGTCTGTCAGGTGGGCGGCGACTGCCGCGGCGGCTCGAACCTGCTCTCCCGCTCGCCCACGGGCACGGTGGTGATCTGCGACCACCCGAGCAATGCGGTGTGCGAGCAGGACTTCGAGACGCTCTGCCCCCTCACCTGGCACCTCTGCTCGCGGCCTGAGCTGGTGAACCGCAACGCGGGCTGGAGCTACGTGCCCTCGCAGCGCGCGCTGGGCACGATCTACTGCCGCAACAGCGGCGGCGCGGGCCACTACACCTTCGGGTGGAACGCCACCGGCACCGCCATGAGCTCGGCCACGAGCATGAACTGCGCCTTCGGCTCGTCGCGCCCGAGCTGCACGGCGACCTACGGCTGCAACGAGCAGAGCGCCTTCGCGCTGTGCTGCGCGCCGAACCCCTCGTGCGGCAACGGCGTCGTCGACTCGGTCGAAGAGGAGTGCGACGACGGCAACCAGGACGACACCGACGAGTGCCTCCCCTCCTGCACCTGGCGCCGCCCCCTGGCGAACGGCGTGACGGGCCAGAGCTGCTGACCCTCCCCTCGCCGCGCGGAGAGAGACCGCGCGGCGCCTCCTCCCGTCGATCCCTCCCCCATCACCCCCGCGCCTTGAGCGTCTTGCGGTCGATCTTGCCGCGGTCGCTCTTCGGCAGCTCGCGCTCGAAGACCACCGCGCGGGGGTACTTGTGCCACGCGAGGCGGGCCTTCACGTGCTCCTGCAGCGCCCGCGCGAGGGCGTCGTCGCAGGCGACTCCCTCCCTCGCGACCACGTGCGCGCGGGTGCTCATCAGCCCCTCGACCAGCACCCCCACCACGGCGACCTCGGCCACCGCGGGGTGCGCGAGGAGGCAGTCCTCCACCTCGAGGGGAGACACCCACTGCCCCGACACCTTCACCAGGTCGTCGGCGCGCCCCGCGAAGTACAGGTACCCCTCGGCGTCGAGGTAGAACAGGTCGCTCGTGCAGCACCAGCGGCCGTGAAAGGTCTGCCAGCTCTTGTCGCGGTCCTCCCAGTAGCAGAGCGCGACCGACTCGCCGCGCACCCACAGCGTGCCCACCTCGCCGTGCGCGAGCGCTTGCGCCCCAGGGCCTTCGGCGTCGCTCGGGAGCACGCGCACCTCGTATCCCTCCACCACCCGTCCGAGCGATCCCGGCTTGATGTCGCCCGGTCGGTTGGTCACGTAGATGTGGAACATCTCCGCCGAGCCGATGCCGTCGTACACGTCGACGCCGAAGCGCTCGGTCCAGCGGGCGAGGAGCGAGGGGGGGAGCGCCTCGCCCGCGGAGAGGCAGAAGCGCAGGGACGAGAGGTCGAGGCCGGGCTCTCCCCGCTCGCGGCGCTGCGCGTCGTCTTCGAGGAGCTTGCCGATCATCGTGGGCACGTTGGTGAGCACCGTGGGGCGGTAACGCGCGATGGCCGCGGTGAGGCTCTCGGGGGTCGGGCGCTCGGAGAACAGCGCCGCCGTGGCCCCCGCGCGAAAGGGGAACATCAGGTTGGTCCCCGTGGCGTAGCCGAAGAACAAGCGGGGCACGCTCACGCAGACGTCGCCCCGGCGGTAGCCCACGGTGCCCAGCGCGTAGACCTCGGTGTTGAACGCGAAATCGCGGTGGGTGTGCACGGCGGCCTTGGGCTTGCCCGTCGAGCCCGAGGTGAAGAGCCAGATGGCGAGGTCGTCGCGGCGCGTGGGGGGGATCACCGGCGCGCGCTTCATCCGGTCGGAGAACGCGATCGCCTGCGCGAGGGGCTCCACCCGCAGCCCCGGCACCGGCGGCGCCGCGCACTCGCCCTCGGGGTCGTCGCCCGTCGCGCAGTCGGGGACCACCAGCACGCCGCGCGTGAAGGGGCTCTGCCGCAGCGCCTCGGTGAGCGCCTCGGCCACCCGCGGCACCGTCACCACGAAGCTCGCGCGGGTGTACTCGACGATGTGCTCCAGGCTGTCGGTCGGCGCGTCGGGGTTGCCCATGGCGATCACCCCGCCCGCCTTCAACGCGCCGAAGAAGCACCACGCGAAGGGAGGAACATCAGGGAGGATCAGCAGCACCCGCTCCTCGTGGCGCAGCCCCCCGTCGCGGAGCACGGCCGCGAAGCTCAGGGCCCGCGCGGCGACGAGGTCGTACGAGTACGAACGATCTCCGAAGCGCACCGCGGTCGAGGCGCCGAGGCCCTCGCCGAGGCGGTCGAAGAGAAAGTAGTCGGCGAGGTTGAAGACGTCGGGGAAGGTCGGGGCGCTCATCTCGCCCCGGAGCATCGTCGCTCCGGCGCGGTGCGCGCAACCGGGGTCGCGCTCAGCGCCGGAGGTAGTCCGCGCCCTGCGCCGCGAGGAACTCCTCGTAGGTCCCGTTGAAGAGGTTCGCGCCCTTCGAGGACATCTCCAGCACGCGGGTGCTCAGGCGCCCGACGAAGTGCCGGTCGTGGCTCGTGACGATGACCGTGCCGGGGTAGTCCACCAGGGCCTGGAGCAGCGCGTCGATGCTCTCGACGTCGAGGTGGTTGGTGGGCTCGTCGAGGAGCATCACGTTGTTCTTCTGGAGCATCAGCCGGGCGATCACCAGCCGCGCGGCCTCGCCGCCCGAGAGGGTCTCGGTCTTCTTGAGCCCGGCCTCCCCGGTGAACAGAAGCTTTCCGAGCACCGAGCGCACCTGCTCGATGGTCGCGGTCTCGTCGAAGCGCCGGAGCCAGTCGTAGGCGGTGAAGCCGGCCTCGAGGGCCTCGTGGTGGTCCTGCGCGAAGTAGCCCACGGAGGTCTCGTGGCCCCAGATGACCTCGCCCGCGTCGAGGGTGTGCTCGCCCACGAGGGCCTTGAGCAGGGTGGACTTTCCGATGCCGCTCGGCCCGATCACCGCGAGCCGGTCGCCGCGCATGAGGTTGAGGTTCAGGTCCTTGAGCACGGTCTTCTCGCCGAAGGACTTGCTGATCCCCTCGGCGCGGAGCACGTCGCGCCCCGAGGGGCGGGTGATCTCGAACTTGATGTAGGGGCGCACCACGCTGGAGCGGCGCACCACCATCGACGCCTCGAGCTTCTCGATCTCCTTCACCCGCGACTGCGCCTGGCTCGAGCGGTTCGCGCTGGCGCCGAAGCGCGCGACGAACTCCTTGAGCTCGGCGATGCGCTTCTTCT
Organism: Polyangiales bacterium; assembly: GCA_041389885.1. Lineage (GTDB taxonomy): Bacteria > Myxococcota_A > Polyangia > Polyangiales > JAWKRB01. The sequence continues at coordinate 22,152 of JAWKRB010000005.1, forward strand.
TCTGCGCGATGTCGGCCTCGCCCTGACGGCGCCCGGTGGTCTTCTGCTCGACGAAGGACGTGTAGTCCCCCGTGAAGACCGTGACCGTCTGAAAGTCCACGTCGGCGACGTGCGTGGCGATCGCGTTCATGAAGTGACGGTCGTGGCTCACCACCACCAGCGTCCCGCGAAAATCACCGATGAGGTACGACTCCAGCCAGCGGATCGAGTCGAGGTCGAGGTGGTTCGTCGGCTCGTCGAGGAGCAGCACGTCGGCCCCCGCGAAGAGCGTCTGCGCGAGGAGCACGCGGAGCTTGTAGCCGCCCGCGAGGCTCCGCAGGGGGTCGAGGTGGCGGTCGGTGGCGATGCCCAGACCCTCGAGCAGCTCCGCGGCCTTGGCCTCGGCGGTGTAGCCGTCCTCCTCGGCGACGGTGCACTCGAGCTCCGCGAGGCGCATGCCGACCTCGTCGGTCATCTCCTGCGTGAAGAGCACCTCCTTCTCCTGCATCGCGTCCCAGAGGGTGCGGTTGCCCATGAGCACCACGTCGAGGATGCGCACGTCGTCGAAGGCGAAGTGGTCCTGCCGGAGCACGCCGACCTTGAGTCGGTTGTTGATGGAGACCGAGCCCTTGTCCGACTCCTCCTCGCCCGCGATCACCTTCAGGAGCGTGGATTTTCCCGCTCCGTTGGCCCCGACCAGCACGTAGCGCTTGCCGGGGTCGAAGGTCATCGACACGTCTTCGAAGAGGATCTTGGGGCCGTAGCGCTTGGTGAGGTTCTCGACGGTGATCATCGCGGTCGCGCTTCTGCCCCGAATGGCGCGGCCATGCAACCTCTCTCGCGACGGTCAGCGCCGCCGCGCGCTCGCGAAGGTGCGGTCGGTCACGCGGGCCTGGAACCACGCGCCCTGCACCCAGGCCGACACGTCGGCGCCGCGCACCGTGCGCTCGGCCCAGGCCACCAGCAGCGTGCGAGACACCGAGCGCACGGTCTCGTTCATCGCGCTCCCCGCGGGGCACAGCGCCGCGCTCGCCGCGGCGGCGCGGTCGTCGTCGACGAACTGTCCGTGCCCCGCCTCGCGGAGGACCACCTCCAGCCCCGGCCCCCGCGCCGCGTCGAAGAAGGTGCTGTAGTTGTATTGCGTTGGGGCGCAGGGCATTCCAAACGGAGAGCGCCCGCCGAATTCGGCGCCGATGACCGCGATGGGGAGGTCCCGCGAGAGCTCCCGGAGCCGCGCCGACGCCAGGGGGAACGCGTCGGAGGGCATCTGAAACGGCGGCGGCGCGTCGACGGGGTCGAAGCCCACCACGCCCACGACGCGCGGGTCGCGGGTCGCCGCGAGGGCCGCCACCTTGCCTCCGCGGGAGTGCCCCGCGGCGAGGACCCGCGACGCGTCGACGAGGCCGCGGAGCTCGCCCGAGATCCCCTGGTCGCGGGCCCAGTCGACGACGGCGACGTGGAGGTTCGCCAGCGCGTCGTGCGTGGCCGCGTTGAGAAAGCTCTCGCCCTGCAGGTCATAGCGCAGGACCACGTATCCCCACGACGCCAGCCGCGTCGCCGTGGCCGCGTAGGCCGACGACGCCGTGGAGAAGCCCGGAGAGAACACCGCGACGGGCCATGGGGCCATGCGCCCCGCGGCGCCCGCGGCGGGGAGGGTGACCGCGAGGGTGAGGTTGCACAGGGTGCCGGTGCACCCGGTCGACGAGGGCGCCGTGAGCGAGCCCATCACCGTGCGCGTCGCGAGGGGGCCGTCCTGCCGGTAGTCCGGCGCGTCGCCGAGGGGAACGTCTGCCACGGGCACATCGACCGCCGGGGCGGGCGCGTCGACCGCGGGGGTGGGGGCGTCGACCGCGGGGAGGTCCTCGGGCGCGGTCGCGTCCTTCGCGTCGCCGGCGTCGAGGGGCGCGGGCACGTCGGGGGGCGCGGCGCGGTCGTCCCCCGGCGGCGCGTCGGTGACGGCGCGGGTGGTGGTGCTGCCGCAGGCGAGGAGCGAGAAGCTGAGCAAGAGGGCAGAGCGCATGACGACGCGTAGGATGCGCCAGAGGCGCCATGATGCGAGCGGGGCGACGGGGCCCGCGCGGCGCGCAGGCTCGCTGGGGCGCCTCCGCCCCTTCGCGGGGCACCTCGCGTCGTGGCCTTCGACCGCGCGGCGCGCAGAGCTCGGAACGGGCCGCGCTCTACGCCCCGTCGCGTCGCCTCGGTGGCGCCGTGTCACGCGCCCGTGGCGCCTCGCGGGCTACGCGGTGCGAAGGCGGGGACGCGCTGAAATCCGTTGCGCCGCAGGGCTTTTCAGCGCGCGAAGGGGCTCGGTCGCGTGGTAGCTCCGCGGCTCCATGAGCGATCACACCCCGCGCGAGCGCGCCTCGCGCCCCAAGGCCGTCGACCTCGTCCCCATCGCGCCGCCGCCGGCGTCGCAGCGCGTTCGCCGCGACGCGGACTTTCCGAAGCCCGGCGAGCGCCCCACGCGCTACACGCTGCCGACGCGGCTCGAGAGCGGCTCGCCCGTGGGCTACCGCACCCGCGTGGCGCTCACCCGCGAGGAGGGCGCGCGCGCGCTCCCGCTGCTCTCGATGGAGCGGCCGAGCGCCTTCGTCGCGCCCGAGGCGCCGGTGCTCGAGCGCGAGCTCTTCGACGAGTGCGCGCTGGGGGTGCTCTCGGCGCGGCAGTCGACGAACTACCGCGGGCACCGCGAGGTGATCCTCGGGCCGGCCGAGAGCGCGAGGGCCGCGGAGCTGCTGCGCCGCGTGGGCCGCGCCGAGGCGCCCGTGCTCGACGGGGCGTCGCACACGCATCTGGTGCTCTCACGCCCGTACCGCACGCCCTTCACGTTCCTGCTCACGTTCATCGGGCACAAGACCCTCAAGAGCCTCGCGACGGTGCCGATGCGCGCGTGGGGCAAGCGCTTTCACCACGTCGACGACATACCGACCATCGGGTACCTCCAGCAGCTCCACCTCGGGATCCTCGCCGACGCGATGGAGCGCGCGGCGGTGATCGCGTCGCGGGGCGCCCGTCGCGCGCAGGTGTTCCTCGAGCCCTTCGACGCGCCGAAGGACGCCGACGCCCTGCGCGAGCTGGAGTCTCTCGCGGGGCTCACCGCGGCGGAGCGCGCGCGGGGCTGGCGGCTCTCCCTCGTGGCGCAGGTGGGCGCGGTGCCCGCGGCCGAGCGCGTCGACCTCGACGCGGCGCTGTGCCGCAAGCTCGGCGCGAACCTCCTCGCGTTTCGCAGCGAGCGCGCGCAGCCCGGGGTCAACGCCGATCCCTCTGCGCCGGAGCCGTATCGGCACCGTCAGGACATGGACGTGCCCGAGGAGCTGGTCACCATGGTGGGCCGCGCGGGCTACAACGCCTTCGCGCACTGGACCGGCTGCGACCGCGAGGCCGCCAAGCGCCTGCTGCTGCTGGAGCGCATCGACGTGCTCAGCCCCGAGGGCAAGGCCCGTCTGCGCGAGGTGCGCGCGGGCCTCGACGCGGCCACCGACGCCGCCCTGCGGGACATTCCCCTCTGGGCGGACCTCCCCCTCGGGAGGGCGCTCACGCGCAACCTCTCCAAGGGCCGCAAGGCCTTCGGCATGACCGGCCAGAGGATCTACGTCGGCGGTCTCTCCCGCCGCGAGGTCGAGGCCGCCTCGCTGGGCTGGGACCACGCCGTGCGCGCCTTCGGCGCCGCGGCCGCCCGCAGCGCGCTCATGGGCGAGCTCATGGGCTGCGTCGAGCTCCCTCCCGACTGCGACCTCCTCGCGGGGCTCTGCCTGATGGCCGGACCCGTCAACCAGAACGACATCGGCAAGCAGTTCTACGGGCACGCCGACCTGCTCGCGAAGACCTTCCCCGACCGCGACCCGACCTCGCTGCTGGTGTGGACGATGAAGGCCAAGACCGTCGCCGACCCCATCGGCAACGAGGAGCAGCTCGTGAACCCCGCGCGCAAGGGCGCCCTGGTCGACCTCCGCGCGGCGCCGCACGAGGTGGTGTCGATCCGCGCGGACGGCGCGCTGCGCCCGATGCGCAAGCAGGGCGAGTCGACGAGCCGGGAGCGGGCCTTCGCCGAGGTCGACAACTTCGTGCGCTCCCCCGCGGGGGCGGAGATTCCGGGCAACCGTGGCGAGCCCTGGCCCGCGGCGCTGGCCGACGCGCCGGCGTGGGGCTGACCTTCAGGGTCACACGCCCCGCGACCTCGTCGCTCGCGTGCGCTTCAGGGGTGGCGACCTCGCCACCCCCTCGCCACCCCTCGCCACCCCAATTCCGCCAGTCTGCCGGAAAAATCTCCTGTGTTTTCAAGAGAGTTTCCTGCGGCATCGCGCTTGCCATGAGGGTGCTCATGCCGCCCGACACCGCGACCGACGCCGAGAGCGTGGACCTCACGCTTCGCCACGTGACCCAGCGCTTTCCCGAGGACCTCGCCCGCGCGCTGCTCCCCCACGCGCACACGTTGGATGAGCTCGCGTGGCACGACACCCAGTTCGCCGCGCGGGAGCGTCGTCTCGACAAGCTCCTGCGGCTTCGGGCCGACGGCGAGGTGCGGGCGGAGCATGCCGAGTGGCAGATGCGCTGGACTCAAAAACTCCCGCTGCGCATCTTCGAGTACCACGCCATGGCCACCGTCGCGCTGCACCAGGCCGCGAAGCCTGGTGAGACCGTGCCCAAGGTGCGCAGCACCGTGGTGCTGCTGCAAGGGCGGCGCGAGCGCCCGTGGCCCTCGCACAAGCGCTTTCGCACTGCGCCTCGCGAAGAGGGCTTCTCTGGGCTGCGGCTGTGCGTCGAGCCCGTCTATCAGCGCACGGTGCAAGAGCTCGCCGACCGCCGATCTCCCTTCTGGATGATCTTCGCGTCCCTCGCCGTCGACGCCACCGCGGGCTCGATGATCGACGTGCTTCGTACCCTCCGCGCCGCCACCCACGACGAGCGCTTCGGAGAGCTGGCGATCGCCATGGCCGTCCTCGCGGACGCCGACCTTCGCGCGCGTGGACTGCGCGCACCCATCGAGGCATTCTTGCCGGGAGAGCTCATCATGAGGAACTTCATCTACGACCGCGGGATCACGGCTGGCCTTGAGCAGGGCCGCGTCGAGGGCCGCGTCGAGGGCCGCGTCGAGGTCGCGCGGGCGATGCTCCTCGAGACGTTGCGTGCGCGAGGCCTGCGGCTCGGGACCACGCAGCGCGCCCTCATCGAACAGCAATCTCAAGAAGAGGTGCTGCACCGGTGGTTTCGCCGCGCCCTCATGGCCGAGCGCGCCGCGCAGCTCTTTGTCGATCCGGTATAGCCCTTTCCGTGAGTCCGCAGCGCCGTCGCGCTTCTCGTGACGCTCGGGTGGTCTCTCCCGCAGAGGGCGCGGCGGCCGAGGCGCGGTAGTCTCCGCGGGTGAGCTCTTCGCGCTGGATTTCTCTCGCCCTCGCCCTCGGCGCGTCCTGCGGCGACGCGGGCGATGCGATCGACGACGTGTCCCTCGACGGCGACGCGGACGTCTCCGCGGTCGATGTCGTCGTCGCGCGCGATGTCCCCGCCGACGCGGGGGATGCCGTCACCGACGTCTCCGCGCGCGACGCGAGCGCCGACGTCGCTGCGCGCGATGTCCCTGCACCGCAAGACGTTCCGCGCGATGTAAGCGCCCCTCGGGACGTCGCGCCGGACGCGCCGCCGGGCCCCGTGCTCTACCCCGCCGACCGCCTCCACGCGCCCATCACCCCGAGCGTCGCCGCGGGGCTCCGCGCCATCGCCGCGCGGGCCGCGACGCAGCCGCGGGTGTTCGCGAAGGTCGGCGCGAGCAACACGGTCAACACCCACTTCGTGCAGTGCTTCGGCGGGAGCAACGTCGATCTCGGAACTCACACCGCCCTCCGCGCCACCGTCGATCACTTTCGTATGGGCGTGGCCGGGAGCACGGATCCGTACCGTCGCGTGAGCCTCGCCGCGACCGTGGGCTGGAGCGCCTGGGCCGCCGTCACCGGGAGCCCATCGCCGCTGCGCCGGGAGCTCGACGCGATCACGCCGCGCTACGCGGTGGTGATGTTCGGCACGAACGACATCCAGACCCGCGACATCCATCGGCACGGGCAGAGCCTGCTCGACATCGCGGACCAGTGCGTCGCGCGCGGGGTGATCCCGATCTTCACGAGCGTTCCGCCGCGCGACGACGACGCGACGGCCGACCTCTGGGTGCCGCGCTTCACCGCGGTCGTGCGAGGCGTGGCGCAGTCGCGGCAGGTTCCGTTCATCGATCTCGAGCGCGCGCTGCGGGTGCTCCCCGGGCACGGCCTCGGGCCCGACGGGATCCACATGAACGCGCTCTCCAGCGGCGCCCGCGCCTGCGCGCTCACCCCCGAGGGGCTGCGCTACGGGTTCAACACGCGCAACCTGCTTACGCTTGAGTCCCTCGACCGGGTGCGGCGGGTGATCGAGGGAGCTCAGGCGCCCGAGACCACGGGCGAGACCCTCGCGGGGGAGGGCACCGCCGCGCGCCCCTTCGAGGTCGCGTCGCTGCCCTTCGCCGACGCGCGCGACACCCGCCGCAGCGCCTCGCGCACGATCGACCGCTACCCCGGCTGCATGAGCGCCGCGGACGAGTCAGGCCCCGAATTCTTCTACCGGCTCACCGTGCGCGAGAGCACGCCGATTCGCGCGCTGGTGCTCTCCCGCGACGGGTCGGACGTCGACGTGCACCTGCTCCGCGGCGCCGCCGACGGCGCGCAGTGCGTCGCCCGCAACGACCGGATGATCACCGCCACGCTCACGCCGGGGACGTGGCTGCTGTCGCTCGATTCCTTTGTCTCGCAAGGGGTTGAACGCGCCGGGAGCTACGTGCTGGTGGTGATGCGAGACTGACGCGCGGCGGGCTCTGGCGCGCGTCAGGCTGCCCCGCGACGTCCTCTGAGCCCGGCGCCGGGCTACGCGGTCGCCGTCGACGAGGTCCTCGGCGAGGGGTGAGCTTCTTCAGGGACCCTCAGTCCGGGTCGCAGGCGCCGGTGCAGGTCTGGGTGATCGTGCCGTCGCGAAAGAGCGCGCGGAGCTGGTTGTAGGCCGTCTCGGTCGAGACCGAGTCGGAGTGGGTTCCGTTGTCCATCGAGGGGATGGTGTTGGTGTCGGGGGGCGTGTAGCGCGCGAGGTGATCGGGGAGCGCGATCTGCGCGAGCGCCGCGGGGCCCTCCGCGGGAGACATCGTGGGGGTGAGCCCGAACACCACCTCCGTCGAGGGGTTGAGCTGCCGCGCGCCGAAGGCCCGCGAGAGGATGCGCGACGCGAAGTTGGGCACCTGGCAGTCGCCGATGGCCTCTTGCAGGATCAGCCGACGCCCCGAGGGCGCGTCGTCGAGGGGCTCGCGAAAGGCCAGCGTGGCGAGGTTCACCCCGTCGGTGTGGTCGAAGCGACCCTGCAGCAGCGCGATGAACTGCGCCTGCAGCAAGGGATCGGGGTAGCGCGCGTCGATGAAGGTCTTGATCGGCCCGTACACCGTGGAGCGCGGGAGGAGGTTCGACCACGACCCGCCCGGCACCGCGACCACCGCGCGGCGGATGTGCCGCGACACGGAGAACAGGGATGAGCCCTGGATGCCCCCGAGGCTCACGCCGTAGTAGTTCACCCGCGTCGGGTCGATGAGCTCGGGGGTCGCGTAGCGCACGCGCATGTCGCGGCTCAGCGCCCCCACCGCGAGCTCGGTGAGCGCGAGGTTGTTCACCACCGACTGCAGCAGCCGGTCGGTCACCAGGGTCACCCGGTTGATGTTCGGCACCACCTGCTGGATGAGCCGGTTGAGGTCGCCGCCGGAGAGGCCGATCCAGTCGGTGGCGATGACCGCCGAGCCGAGCTCCTGCGCGAGGGGCTGGATGCGGTCGCGGCCGATGTTGCCGGTGAGGTAGTCCTCGCCGCGGCCGAAGACGCCGTGGCCGAAGACCGTGAGGGGCATCGGCGCCGTCGCCGTGCGCGCCACCGCGGGCACGATCATCGTGAAGGGGTACGAGGGCGGGTCGGGCTGCAGCGCGGCGGTGCCGTCGGCGTTGAAGACCAGCTGGTCGTCGGCGTCGAGGTAGTTCGGCGGGGTGAAGGTGCCGTAGACGATCCGCGCGACGTTCGGGTTGGGAGACTCCTCGACGCGCGCGATGGTGAAGGGGATGCCGTCGGCCATCGCCGCGCGACGGAACACCTCCTGGCGCATCGCGAGGATCGGCCCGAGCACGTGCTGCCGACTCGCCGTCGTCCACTCCAGCGCGAACTGGATCTCGTTGCGAGAGAAGCCGTTGCGCGCCAGCATGGCGAAGGCCTCCTCGTAGCGCGGGCGGGCGGCCTCGAGCCTGGGGTCGGTCGCGGGGGTGTTGTCGCGCAGCGCGACGAAGCCCGGCGAGGTCGGGAGCGGGGCGCCGGTGGTCGTGCGCGCGGCGCTGCGGACCGCGAGCACGTAGCGGCTGCCGAAGCGCAGGGGCTCGAGGGGGCGCACGATCACCGCGGCGCGGGCGACGTCGCGGGCGTTGGCGTCCATCTCGGAGAGGAAGGGCACGCGGCGGCCGGTGTCGAGCTCGAACAGACCGATGGGAGAAGCCGGGTCGACGGAGCGCTCGGGGTGGCGGATGTCGGCGAGGTCCTCGGCGCGGAGCGCGACGCCGAGGTTGAGCAGCACGGGGATCGACGTGGGCCAGCCGTCGGCCCGGTTGAAGGGCGCCACCTCGATCGCGCGCGTGCCCATCGGCGCGAGGAGCGCGTCCCGCGGGATCGCGAGGCGTCGGCGCGTGGGCGTCGAGGGGTCGGCCACGGTGAGCAGGTCGGAGGGGAAGGGCGGGAGGCAGTCCGCGCTGAAGGCGAGGGGGTTGCACGTGGTCGGCCCGGCGACGGGCTCGGGGATCCTCACCACGTCGGCGGGCGGCGCGTCGCTCGTGAGCTTCGCGTCGGTGACGACGGCGACGTCAGCGACGTCGGCGCTCGCGTCGAGCTGCGCGTCGACGAGCGAGGGCGCGTCCTGCGCGGACGCGTCGGTGGCGACGGGGGTCGCGGCCGTTCCGCAGGCGGTGAGGCAGAGCGCGGCGGCGAAGGAGAAGGCGCGGGTGCGAATCACAGCCGCGGAGTGTAGGGGATATTCGTCGCGAGATGCGGGGGGCGGGGGCGTCCTCGGAGCGTGATCACGCGCTGGAGGCTTGAGGAAGATCCCGCGTGGGGTGCGGGGATCTACACGGGCGCTCCGCGCTCGCCGCGAGTGGTGGTGCTTCGAGAGCTCCCGAGGGCGCGCGACACGCTGCTGCTGCGCTTGATGGGACGAGACCTCGTGCTTCATGACGCGCTGGAAGACCTCCGCGGGTTGCCCGAGGACGCGTGGGAGCACACGTTCGTGCCGCGCCTCTTGTTGCTTCTCCGCGATGATCTGGCCAGGATGACCGGGACCGATCCCGCCGACGAGGAACTCATGATGCGATACAAGGAGATCGAGCAGTGGGCCGACGCATACCTCGACCGGGTGCGCGCGGAGGGTGAGGCCCGCGGTGAGGCCCGCGGTGAGGCCCTGGGCCAATCCAAGGCGCTCCGCGAGTCGGTGCTCGCGCTCTGCGAGGTGCTCGCGATCCCGCTGGACGACCGCCGCCGCGCGCAGATCGCCGCCGCGGATCGCGCGACCCTGCAGTCGATGTTTGAAACGCTTCGGCACGCGCGCGCCCTCCCAAGCTGAGCGTCCTTCGACCGCTGCCGTGTTGTGTGCGGCGACGGAAGTGACGTGGCGGAGAGGCGGCGCGGGGTGAGATCCTCGCGGGGATGACTCGTCGCGCCGCGGTGCTGTCCCTCTCGATCCTCGCGTGCCCGACGCTCTCTCGCGCGCAGGAGGCGCCGCGGGTCGCCGAGGCCGCCATGCTCGGCCACGGGGGCTGGAACCTCGGGTGGGTCGGCGTGGGCGCGGGGCTCGCGCTGGGCGGCGTCGCGATTCAGCCGAGAACCGACGCGCACGTCGCGCCCCTCGACGGCGGCGGTCACCGCCCGTGGAACGCCGACGTGGGGACCGTCACGGACGTGATCCTGTGGGGAGGGCTCGGCGCGTCCTTCGCGGCGGGCTTCGCGGTGGAGCGCTTCGGCAACGGCGCGCGGGGGTGGGAGGTGATTCGCGCGCCCGCCGTGCTCTCCGAGGCCGCGCTGATGTCCCTCGGCTTCGTCTCGATGACCAAGAGTCTCGGCTCGGTGTGCCGCCCGCGCGCATGGAGCGACGCCCGCGGCGCCTGCGAGAGCGACGAGGTCGACGACCGCAGGGCCTTTCCCTCGGGGCACACGGCGCCCCTCGCGGCGATGGCCGGGGCGTCGATGGGGCTGTGGCTCTTTCCGTCGCGCCCGCAGCACGCCTTCGCGCCGCTCTTCGCGGCGACGGTGGCCCTCGCGGGGAGCAACATGGCGCTGCGCGTGGTCGCGGGCGCGCACTCGTGGGTCGACACCACCGTGGGCTTCACGGGCGGCTTCGCGCTCGGCCTCGCCACCGCCGCGCTGCACACACGCCGGGTGCACCTGGGCCCCGCGGTGGCGGGCACGGGGCTCTCGCTCTCAGGGACCTGGTAGGCGCTACCGCGCGCCCGGCCCCGGGACCTTGCCCTCTTCGTTGCGGTCGGTCGCCGGCGGAGGCTCGGGCCAGAGCGCGCTCACCGCGGCGTGCAGGTCGTCGGGGAGCGCGCGCTCGGCCGCCGCGAGGGCGGGCTCGAGCTGCCCCACGTGCGTCGCGCCGAGGATGGGCGCGGTCACCGCGGGGTGCCGCATGACCCACGCCACCGCGAGCGCCGCGGGGTGCCAGCCGGCCTCGCGGGCGAGGTCGCGAAAGCGCCCGGCGAGGGCGAAGTGGTCCTCGCTGCCGTAGCGGGTCTGGTACATCGCCCAGCTCGCGATGCGGCCCTCGGCGGGGCGGTCACACGCGCTGTACTTTCCGCTGAGCAGCCCACCGCCCAGGGGGCTGTACGGAAACACCGCGACGCCCTCGCTCCGCGCGAAGGGCAAGATCTCCACCTCGGCCTGACGCTTCACCAGGTTGTACATGGGCTGCGTTGCGGTCAGCGGCGCCCACCCGTAAGACCTCTGAATTCCAAGGGATTTCATGGTCTGCCAGGCCGCGAAGTTGCTCACCGCGGGGTAGAGCACCTTGCCCTCGCGCACCAGGAGCTCGACGCCGCGGAGGCTCTCTTCGAGGTCGGCCTCGTCGTCGAAGCGGTGGAGGTAGAAGAGGTCGACGCGGTCGGTGCCCAGCCGCCGCAGGCTCGCCTCGCAGGCGCGCACGAGGTGGTAGCGCGAGGTGCCCCGCGCGTTGCGGTCAGAGCCGACGGGGAAGTACGCCTTCGTCGCGAGCACCACCTCGTCGCGGCAGCCGCGCACGAGCTCCCCCAGCAGCGTCTCGCTCGCGCCGTTGTTGTACACGTCGGCGGTGTCGAAATGGTTGATCCCCGCCGCGCGGGCGCGGTCGAAGAGGGCCCGCGAGGTCGCGGCGTCGGCCTGTCCGCCGAAGGTCATCGTGCCCAGCGCGAGTCGAGAGACCCGCACGCCCGTTCGTCCCAGCAGCGCGTACTCCATGGTGTGCGCTGCGTAGCACGCTCGCTCGGGTTACAGCACCGCGCTCGGGCCCCTCGCGCGGAGCTCGCGGGCGCTGGTGCGCACCCTCGCGTCGGTGCAGCGCCGTGACCTCGACGAGCCTCGCGCCGGGGCCGAAGCCCGTGGTCTCGGTGTCGATCCACACAACCTCGCGGAGGTCGTTGGGTGAGCGGTTGAGCCGAAGAGACCGGTTCCCCCCCGGATCTCTCGACCAACCGCTCCCCCCCCAATGTGTACCAGCGCCTCCCCGCCCGCGAAGGGGAGAGCATGATCCAGGCCATGCCCTCCGGGGCGCTCAGGTCGCGGTGACTCCCTTGAAAACCAGGGATCATCGTGGGGGTGACGTCGCGCGGGTGTCGTCACGGTCGAGCAGTTGTTTGAACGATCGAACGGCGCGTCGGCGGGCCGACCCTCGCGCCCGCCTCGACGGGATGGAGGGCCCTCCTCGCGGTAGCGGGCGCGACGGCGTCGGGCGTCGAGCGAGCGGGCGACAGGAGCGTCAGGCGGGCGGGGCCACGTGGGCGTCGCGGGACCAGGGCCACGCAAGCTGTGCGCCGAGGCCCTTCGGGTGGGTCGCGCCCTCGGCGAGTCCGTAGCGCGCGGGGCGACCTGGGGGGAGCTTGCGGGTGCCGAAGAGGACGTCCCAGACCATGAGGGTAGAGCCGTAGTTCGTGCGCGCGGCGCCGTCGGCGTCGTGGTGCCAGCGGTGCAGGTCGGGGGTGGAGAAGAGCCAGTTCCACCCGTCGAGGCGGAGCCTCGCGTTGGCGTGCTGCATCGCCGCGACGGCGTTGCGCAGGGCCGCGAGGAGCACCGCCGCGCGCAGATCGAGGCCCAGCGCGAGGGGCACGAGGGCGTCGCTCGCGAGGTTCCACACGAGGTTCACGGGGTGCATCCGCGCGCCGTTGATCGCGTACACCTGCGGCGGGCAGTGGTGCTCGGCGTGAAAGCGCCAGAGCCCCGCGCGCTCGTGAGAGAGCCGGTGCAGCCCGTATTTCAGCAGCTCCGAGAGCGTGAGCGAGACGACGACCTGCGCGGCGAGGGGCGCGCTGTGAACACCCCAGGAGGGGCGTCCCCAGGCGATGAGCGTGGGCGCGACCGCGCTCTCGAGGGCCATGAACGAGAGCTGCCACACCCCCTGCACGCCGCCCGTCACCGCGAGCCACACGGCGTCTTCAGGGTCGACGCGCACCGCGGGGTCTTCGGGAAAGAGGCGCTCCGTCGCGACGGTGAGCCCGAGCGCGAGGAGAAACGAGAAGGTCGCGATGAACCCCGGCGCGACGCGCCAGGCGTGCAGCGCGTTCGAGAACGCGACGGTGCCGACGAGCACCGCGGGGTAGGGCAGCGCGGCGGTCCAGGGGAGATGCGGGGGAGGGGAGGGAGCGCTCATGCTCGTGGAGACGGAGCATGGCCCAAATGGACGCGGCGCGCGCGGCTACCAGCTCCCGCTGGTGCCGCTCGATCCGCCCGACGACCCGCCGCTGCCGTCGCGGTCGATCCAGGCGTGAACGACGTGGTTTGCGATGGACTCCGACGAGGTCGACACGCCGCCGCTCCGCGGGAGCTGCCCGAGGATCGCCCGGCGCGCGTCTCGCAACGCGCGAAGAGACGCCGCGAAGGGGACCATCTCCTTGTCTCGCAGGGACATCGCTTTATCGAGACAGGCCTTGTGCCGCTCGACCCACGCCGGCGGCGTGCCGGGGCGCGACGCGGCGATCGTCTCGGAGGACTGGTAGTCGAGCTCTCCGCGCAGCTCGTCGATGTCTGTCGCGGCCGACGTGAGCGCCTCGTGGCGAAACCTCGGCTCGCTCGCGTCGCGGGCGGCGTCGTGCACGCGGACCCTGAGCGCGTCGAGGGCGTCGCACACGGGCAGCAGCGCGTCGTCGGCGAGGCCCTCGCCGCGGGTGATCGACTCGGGGACCTCCCGCTCGAGCCTCTCGGCCTCGGCCTCGGCCCGCGCCCTCGCGACCCGCGCCTCGTCGAACGACTCTCGCGGCCACGCGCGCGCCCCGAGCTTGATGTAGTCGGTCTTGTCGGCGAGCTCTTCGCGGAGCGCCTCGAGCGCGCTGGGGAGCGCCTCGCGCAGCGCTTGAAACCGAGATCCGGCCTGGGCCTTCGCCTCCAGCGGGTCGAGGCGCACCCTCAGCGCGGCGATGGACGCGTCGACCGCCGCGAGGCGCACCCCGGGCGCGCCCCACCCGTCGCGCGCGGCTGCGACCTGCGCGGCGAGGCCGTCGAGCTCGGCGTCGTCCGCAGGGGCGGCCTCACCGGGCGCGTCGCGGTAGGCGCCGTCGCCGGACGTGGGTCGCGCGAAGCGCGCCCGGAGCTCGCGGTAGGTGCGCGAGAGCGCGTCGAACTCCCCCGCCCTGCGGCGCACCGCGCGCCTCGCCTCGCGCTGCTTGCGAACGCTCCCAGGAGACGGCGAGCCCGCCGAGGAACAAGAAGACGCCGTAGTCTGAGAGCCAGGACCAGGCCGCGCCGGCGTAGCCTCCGAGCCGCTGCGAGAGGCTCGCGGGCGCAGCGCCCGCGCGGTGGAGCGCCTCGACGGCTCGAACGGTCGCCGCCTCGACGCCCTGCGCGCGCCGTAGGCGAAGACCTCGTCGAGCACCTGCCGGCGAAGGCCTCAGAGAACTGCGACCCCAGCGCGTCGCCCGGCCCTCGAGGTGGTTGGTGCGACGGTCGACGGCGACGTACAGCAGCACCGCGCGCCCGCTGAGCCCCTGCGCGCGCCAGCGCTCCTCGCGCGCTCGGCGACCGTCGCCGCGCCGGTGTCGCGCACGAGCGTCACCGCGAGGCGCACCTGCCCGCGGCTCCATGCCTCGTCGGCGAGGGAGGTGACGCGCGCGCGGCCCGCGTCGCTCAGGGCGCCGGCCTCGTCGTTCAGCCACGAGGGCGCCTGTTCTGCGGCGCTCTCCGGAGCGGGTTGCGCCAGGAGCGTCGGCGTGGCCAGGAGCGTCGCGAGCAGGCCCAGCGTGCAGAGGCGCATGGAGAGAGTGTATCGTCGACGAGCGTTCAAATCGAGGAATTCTCCGCGCGTCCCTACCTCTCGGCGCGGGCGCTCGAGCCCGCGAGCTCGGCGAAGTATCGCTTTCGAAACAGCAGCGTGGGCGCGTCGGTGCGCACCGAGCGCTCGTCTCCCGCGGCGGGGACGACCGCGGGGAACGACGACTCCACGACCGCCTTGTCCTCGGCCGCGATCCGCTGGTTCGCGAGGTTGAACGCCCAGTCCCACACCGGCGACGTGAAGCGGTTGCGCGCCATCGCGAGGATCATGCGCGTGCGACGGTCATCGAGGGGCACGCAGGCGACCATCATCATCATCAGCCGATCGCCCGAGCCCAGGTGGAGGTTCATCTGGTTGGGCCAGCGGAGGTCCAGCGAGCCCTTCTGCGCGACGCCGTCGAGGGCGATCTCGGTGTGCATCCCCCAGGGCCGGGGTTCGTGGGTGATGTCCATGCGCGCGTCGGGGGTCTTCGCCATCGCGCGGCCGATGGTGCTGCGGTGCACGAAGGGCAGGTGCGGCCAGTCGAGCATGTTCTCCATCGCGCGGGTCCAGTGCGCGTTCCACACGACCGAGAGCCCCGAGACGCGCACGCCGGGCGCGTTCAGCGACTCGTGGACCTCGGGCTCGAGCGTCGGCGCCTCGCGCGGGTCGGTGAACACCCAGAGCTGCCCCGCCCTCTCGCGCGCCGGGAGCGCGACGCCCGAGAGCGGATCGAGCTTCGCGTCGGGGTTCCAGGGTACCCGGCAGACCTTGCCCGTGCCCTCGAACTGCCAGCCGTGAAAGGGACACTCCAGACAGCCGTTCTTCACCACGCCGAGGGAGAGCTTCACCCCGCGGTGCGGGCAGCGGTCGACCATCGCCGCGACCTGTCCCTCGCGGTCGCGAAAGAGGACCACGGGCGTCCCCGCGACCTCGACGCCCAGGGGCTTGTCGGAACCCAGCTCCTCCGCCAGCGCGACCGGCGTCCATACCCGCGCGAAGCCTTCGAACATCACCGACCTCTTCTACCGCTTCGATGCTCGCGGTCGCGGACCGCGTCGCGCGCGGAGGGGAAAACGTCCCTTGACCGCCCCGCCCGCGACCGTGCGTCATGCGGGGATGACCGCCGCGCACGACGTCCCCTCGACCGCTCCCACCCGCGCGCGAGCCTGGAACGCGGCCATGTGCGCGCGCCCCGGCGACCTCGACCTGCGCGTGGAGCGCTCGCGCATCGAGGGGGCGCTCCCCGAGGCGCTCCGAGGCGGGCGGATGCTCTCCAACGGCCCCGGCTGGACCCGCATCGGCGGACGTCTCGCGCACCCCTTCGACGGCCACGGGTACCTCCGCGAGTTCGCCTTTCTGCCCGACGGCTCGCTGCGCCTGCGCGCGCGCTTCGTGCAGACCCCCGCGTACCAGAGCGAGTCGCGGGCGCAGCGGATCACCCACCGCGGCCTCGCCACCAACCTCGGCGATCGGTTCTGGCAGAACTACAAGACCTCCGAGGGCGTGCGCCACGTGGCGAACACCACGGTGGTCCCCTGGCGGGGGCGGCTGCTCCTGGGGTGGGAGGGCGGCGCGCCCTACGCGATGGACGCCGACAGCCTCGAGACGCTTGGCGAAGAGACCTTCGGCGGCGCCCTCGCGGGGGAGGCCACCCTCGCGCACATGAAGCACGACGCCGCCCTCGGCCGCCTCGTGACCTGCGGCGTGAAGATGGGCAGGACCACCACCCTCACCTTTCGAGAGTTCGACGCCGACGGCGCCCTCGTTCACACGCGCGTCGCGACCATGCCCGCGATGCTCTTCGCGCACGACTTCGTGGTCACGCCCAACTGGTATCTGTTGGCGGGCAATCCCTTGAAGCTCAAGCCGCTGGAGTTCGCGAAGGCCATGGCGGGGGCCTCGACGCTGCTCGACGCGATCCGCACCGATCCGTCGGCGCCGGGGGTGGTGCACATGATCCCGCGGGGGCGCGAGGGGGCGGTGCGCACGGTGACGCTGCCGGGGGGCGCCTTCGTCGTGCACTACGGCGCGGCCTTCGAGCGCGACGGCGCGGTGCACCTCGACGCGTGCCTCTTTGAACGCTTTGAATTTGGTGGAGAATTCGGGTTTCGCGGCCCGCACATCGACCTCGACCCGACGCTCCCCGACCGCCGCGAGCCCCAGCGGCTCTATCGCATCACGATCGCCGACGGCGCCGCGCATGGGAGCTGGCGGCGGCTCGCGCCGCACGGGATCGACTTTCCTCGCGTGCACCCCGCGCACGAGGGTCGCGAGACCCCGGCGCTCTTCGGCGCGTCCCGCGCGGACCTTCGGTACAGCGACCCCTTCGACTCGGTGGTGCGCGTCGACCTCACCGACCCCGAGCGCCCGCCCTCCCTCTGGACCGCGCCGACCGATGTGTTCGTGGGTGAGCCCCTCTTCGCCCCGTCGCCCGAGCGAGACGACGCCGGGCACGTGCTGGTGATCCTCTCGGACGGGGTCGAGAGCCGCACGACCCTCGCGGTCTTCGACGCCTCGAAGCTCTCGCGGGGCCCGGTGGCCCAGGTGCCCCTCCCGCTCCTGCCCGTGGCCTTTCACGGCGCGTGGGAGGAGGCCGCGCGCCCGCTGTGACGCGCGCGGCGAATCAGCTACCGTAGCGACATCCTCATGACCGACCTTGACGTCCCTCTCGCCCACCGCGTCCCTGCGCCGAACGGCGCGCTCCTCACCGCCGCCCTGAGCGGGCTGCTCTGCATGACCGCCTCGTGCGAGGGCGAGCGCCCCGTGCGCAACGTCGACGCCGCGACCGACACCGCCGCGTCGCCCGACGTGGTCGCGTCTCCCGACGTGGTCGCGTCTCCCGACGTGCCCGCGTCGCCCGACGTGCCCGCGTCTCCCGACGTGCCCGCGTCTCCCGACGTGCCCGCGTCTCCCGACGTGCCCGTGTCTCCCGACGTGGCCGTGTCTCCCGACGTGCCCGCCGCGCAGGACGCGGCGGTGGCGAACGACGCCGCGGTCGCGATGGACGCCGCCACCGCGCCGGACGTGCCCGCGGTGATCGACGCGGGCGCGACCCTCGACGTGCAGATGGGCGACGCGCCCTTCGTGTGCGACGTCGCGGCCGACCGCCTGGTGATCTACTCCGACGCGACGCCGTCGCTCCCCTTCGATGTCTTCGAGGCGCTCTGCAACCGCGTCGGGGGGACCATCGAGATCCATCCCCACTGCGGCGGCGCGAACTCCTGCGCGGGCTTCTCCTACGACGAGACCACGGGGGTCTACACCGAGCACTCGTGCCAGGGGCTCAACACCTGCACGGGCTACACCTGCGTGCGTCGCTGATCCTCGAAGTCCACCGCCCGCCACACGCCCCGCTCGACGCCGCGCGCGAGCCACCTCTGGGTCTTCGCGGGCAACCCTGAGCGCTGCTCGGGGTCGCACGACGCCTCCAGCGCGGCCAGCGCGTCGCGCACGGTGCGCTCTCGGAGCAGCCCCAGCAGCGCGCCCTCGCCCGGCTCCAGCGGGAGGTGACGCACGCCGCCCTGCTCCCGACGGAGGCACCACCAGCGCGGCGCGTCGTGGCGCGGCGGCGGCGACGCGGGCTCGTCGACCCGGGGGCCGACGAGGGAGACCTTGCGCTCGAGCAGAGCCCAGCGCTCCTCCCAGAGGAGCACCGAGGGTGAGGGCACCAGGCGCGCGTCGGCGAGGCGCGCGGCGTCTTCGGCGCGCGGCCCGAAGGGCACCGCGGGACCTTCGCGCAGCAGCGCCCGCCACGCCGCGTCGAGGCGCGCGGCGGAGGACAGCGCCTCCGCGTGCGGGTGCGCACCGAGCTCGTGCGCGAAGAACTCTTCAAAGCCTTCAGGGACGTGCTCGAGGTCCCAGCTCGTGGGCGGATGCGCGAGGAGAAAGCGCGCGGCGTAGTCGTTGAAGGCCCAGGCGCCCAGCAGGTTCACCGTGAGCGGGAACACCGTCTGCAGCACGGTGAACAGCCGGAACCAGTACTGTCGGTTGTAGACCGCGAGGCGCGCCTCGGCGCCGCCGGTCGCGCGCACGAGCTCGGCGGGGTAGCGCGCGGGGGTCGCCGTGAGCGTGCCCGACGCGCGGTCGAGGGGCGTGCGCATCGCCTCGCCGAAGCGCGCCTGAAGCTCCGCGAGCCATGCGGGCGCGTCCCTCACCCTCGCGCCCTCGCGGCCTTCTGCAGCTCGTCGAGGGCCTCGGGCATCGGGGGGATGCGGTCGTCCCACTCGAGCAGGGTGGGAAAGGGACCGCCCTCGCGCCAGGCCTTCGCGTAGAGCGCCCACACCGCGTCGGCGACGGGGTGGTCGTGGGTGTCGACGAGGGTGCCGTCGTCTTCGCGGGAGTGCCCCGCAAGGTGCACCTGGAGCACGCGGGAGAAATCGATCGCGCGGAGGTACGCGTCGGCGTCGGTGCCGTGGTTCTGGCTCGACACGTAGAGGTTGTTCACGTCGAGCATGAACCAGCACCCGGCCTCGCGAACGACCGCCGCGTAGAAGTCCCACTCGGTCATCGTCGAGCGCTCGAAGGAGACATACGACGACAGGTTCTCGAGGCCGAAGGGGCGCCCGAGCCTGCGCTGCACGTACGCCGCGCGCTCCGCCGCGAGCTCGACGAGCTCAGGCGCGTGGGGCGCGGGGAGCAGGTCGTGGTGCGAGAGCCCGGCCGCGCTCGTCCAGCAGAGGTGGTCGGTGACGAAGGGCGCGTCGACGCGGTCGGCGAGGCGGCAGAGCGCGTCGAGGTACGACTCGTCGAGGGGCGCGTGGCCGAGGAGGTTCATCCCCACGCCGTGGAGCACCACGGGGTAGCGCGCGCGCACGGCGTCGAGGCGGTCGAGGGACGCGCGCTTGTCGCCCATGAAGTTCTCGCTCATCGCCTCGAAGTAGCCGACCTCGGGCCAGCGCGAGAGCAGGTGCCCGTAGTGCGCCGCGCGCAGGCCGAGCCCGAGCGCGTCACGGGGGATGGGCGCCGCGGTGGTCACGGCGCGACCGTAGTGCCTTTCCCCAGGGGACGTGAAGGGGCGAGGCGAACCCGCGCCGCCCCCTCAGCTCGCCCGCGCGAGCACCCGCCGCCGCAGCGGCTCGGGGAGCATCTCGCCCAGGGCCATCAGCCACCGGATGCGCCTGGGGAACATGTGCCGTGCGCGCCCGCGCTCGATGGCCCAGAGCATCTCGCGCACCGCGCGCTCCTTCGAGATGATCAGCGATTTCACGGGTACTTCTTCGCGGTCGAGGCCCTCGGTGTCGGTGAAGCCCGGGTAGAGCGCGACGAGGCGAATCGGCGTCCCCATCAGCTCGACGCGGCAGGCGTCGAAGAGGTGGCTCCCCGCGGATTTCGACGCGCCGTAGGGCCCTGCCTTGGGCAGCCCGAACACCCCCGCGGGAGACGAGGTGTAGGCGACGGTCCCTCCCTCGGCCTTCATGTGCTGAATGAGCGGGCACAGGAAGTTCACGAGGGTGTCGTAGTTCATGCGCATGATCGCGAGCACCTCGTCGGCGGAGGTCTCGGCCATGTTCGTCGCGCGCCCGCCTCCCGCGTTGAGCACCGCGATGTCGATGCGCCCGAAGCGCGCGTAGGCCGCGTCGAGCACCGCGGCGGCCTCGGCGGTGTTCGTCGCGTCGGCGGCCACGGGGAGGCAGCGCCCGCCCCGCGCCTCGACCTCGGCCGCGAGGCTGTCGAGCAGGGCGGCGCGCCGCGCGGTCACCACGAGGTTGTTGCCGCCGCGCGCGAGCTCCAGCGCCAGGGCGCGGCCGAGGCCCGATGAGGCGCCCGTGATGAGCAGGGTCTTCTGGGTGATCGCCACGCGCGGCTCCTGAGGCGTGAGAGGGGGGGCGCAGCGTACGAGAGGCCGCGCCGCGCGTCATGGGGCGGCCGGCCCGGTTGCGTCGAGCGCGCGGAGGGCGATAGACCCGTGGGCGCCATGCAGATCACCGCGGATACGCGCATCCCCTTTCCGAGGCCGCTGGTGTTCGCGACGTACCGCGACCGTCTGAGCGAGCTCGTGCCGCATCTGCCCAACGTGCGAAGCATCTCCGTGCAGTCGCGCAGGGAGGATGGAGAGCTCACGCACGTCGTGAACGTGTGGCGCGGCGGCGGCGAGATCCCGGCCGCGGCGCGGGCCTTCTTGAGCGAGGCGATGCTCAACTGGGATGACCTCGCCACCTGGGACGCGTCTGCGTTCTCATGCGCGTGGCGCGTGCGAACGCACGCCTTCACCGAGGCGGTGACCTGCCACGGCACCAACGAGTTCGTCGCCGACGGAGACGACACCGTCGTGAGGATCCGCGGCTCGTTGAGCATCGATGCGGCGAAGATCCAGGGCGTGCCGCGGCTCCTCGGGGGCACGGTGAGCCGAAGCGTCGAAGAGGTGCTCGTGAAGAAGATCGCGCCGAACCTGGTTCAGGTCAGCGAGGGGCTGCGGCTCTTTCTCGAGGCCTCGCGCGGAGCGGCTCCTGCGCGGAGCGGTTGACGAAGCGCTCCCCCAGCTCTCCACTTGGGGCCATGCGCGCCCCCCTGGTCATCGAGTTCATCGACGGTAGCTACCTCGAGCGCGACGAGGCGGTCACGCCGGGGTTGCCCATCGTCGGCAACGGTCCTCCGGGGACGCGCGTGGTCTTCGCAGACGGCTGGAGGATCAACCTCCCCACCGATCAGATCGTCGACGCCGAGGTGGTCTCAGGGCGCGCGCGGGTCAGCTTCGGCGGCATGCGCTGGGCGGGCGCCGAGGACCGCTCCCTCGCCTTCGTGCGGGTGAAGGACCTCTGGTCCCCCGAGCGGCTGTCTCCCGAGCGCGGTGTGCGCATGACCCTCGACCGCGCGCGAGTCGCGGGGGCCTGGCAAGAGGCGGTCTCCCTCCTCGACGCCGGGTGACACGCCGCATCTCGACACCGCGTCAACGGAACACAAGACCGCGCGCCGCCGCGGTCCAGAGCGGCGCAGACGTGAGCACGAGCGTCGCCAGCGCCATCAGCTCGCGGGTGACCTTCGCCGCGTGTGCGGCGCGCCGCAGGTCGTCGGGCGAACCTGGGAGCACCTGCGCGCCTTCGAGGTCTGCGGTGTCACGGTACGGGTCTTCGTCGCGGAGAACGCCGCGAATGAGCGCCGGGCCTCTGATCTCCAGCGGGGGCACGACGCGGAGCACGCGCCCGTCGTCGAAGCGCAGACCCCCCGCGAGGGCCGTGGCGGGTGTCCATTCGTCCGAGTGAACCCGCCTTCGACGGAGCCACGCGCCCGCGACGACCAGCCCAAGCAACGCCCCCACCATCCATGGCCGCGGCGGACCAGCGTGCTCGGGAAACGCGGCAGAAGACAGGTCGACCCGCCGACCGTCCTGGGCGCTGCACGCGGTGATCGTGCCGTTCTGTCTCCGCGCGAGCACCAGCGATCGCGCGCGGTCGCGGCGAAGTTCGAGCGCTTCGTGACGCTCGACGAGCAGACCCGCGTACCCGTCGAGAGCGCTGCCGAGGGTCTGCGAGCCGACGAGCAGATGGCAGAGCCTGTGCCCTTCACGCGCACAGGTCGCGTAGAGAAACAGGTCGTCGAAGCGAGCGGCGTAGCCCGCCTCGCCTCCCCGCGGGAGCGACTGCCCGCCACGCAGAACCACCGCGGCGGGGCGTCGGGCCACAAGGGCGCGCTACGAAAGCCGGACACGTCGATCGCGAACGAAGCACCCAGCACGGAGAGCGTTCCCATCCCAAGGACCGTGAGCGTCGAGGCTGCTGGCGCGTACGGCCCCGCCGCCGCGAAGCGCGATGCGCCGTCGAGCCACGGCCGCAGTGCGAGCAGCAGCGCCCCCATCGTGACGAGCAACGACCCGTGTCCCCCGAACAGCCTCAGCACCGCGCACGCGCCGAGGAACGCGATCGCGCTCAATCCGAGCAACCGCGCCGCGGGGGCGAAGGTCTCGGGATTGTTCCCTCCTGAGTTCGCCTGTCGTCGTAACAACGCGTCCGAGTCGGGCAACCATCGAGAGAGGCACTCGGCGGCGTGAGGATCCGCCCCCCCGCGCCTCGTCGTCCCTGACCCGGCTGGAGCGGCCGCAGGGGTCCCCGGTCTTTGAGCGTTGAAGGTCAACGATCCCTCCTTGCGCGACGTGCGTTCGTCCCACCCTTGCGCAGGTTCTCAAGTCATCCGCGCCACGCCAAAACGCTACACCGACGCGGTTGATGACTCCAGCCACGCGCCGGGCCCCCGGGCGGGGCTCGACCTCTCGCACCTCGATCCCGCCCTCCATCCCAGGCGGGTCATGGGTCTGGCTCCCTCGCGGGCAGCGAGCCACCTCGCGACCTGCACGACCTGCTCTGCGGCCAAGGGTCAGCGCGCTGTCGGGGTGAGCTCGACGCCCTGATAGACCCGGTCCACGGAGAGCGCTCCGGCCATCGCGGTGAGGGGAACGGCCTCGCCCGGACCGGCCACGCGCAGCACCCAGTGGTCCCCCTCGCGGGAGTGGATCTCGATGCGGGCGGTGTGTTGTGAGACGAGCACGTAGTCCTTGAGAGACACGATGCGGCGGTAGTGGTCGGCCTTCTCTCCGCGGTCGTAGCGCTCGGTGCCCTCCGAGAGCACCTCCACCAGCATCGCGGGGTTGGTCAGCGCGTGGTCGTCGTCGGGGTCGCGCGCCACCGTGCCGCACACCACCGAGGCGTCGGGGTAGGTCGCGAGCCCCGTCGCGAGCACGCGCACCTTCGCGTCGGCGCTGAAGACCCGACAGCCGCACGACAGCGCCAGCGCGCGCAGCTCTGCGGCGACCGCGGTGGCGAGCTCCGCGTGCGAGAGCGTGCCGCCCGCCATCGCGTAGATCTGCCCGTCGAGCCACTCATAGCGAGCGTTCTCGGCGCGCTCGAATGCGAGGTACTCGCGGTAGGAGAGCGTCGGGACGCGGAGCGCTTCGCCGGGCATGAAGCGCAGTCTGCCCCAGCACACGGGGTGTTTCCAGCGAGGTGCAGGGCCTGGCAAGAGGAGGTCTCCCTCCTCGACGCCGTGTGACGCGCCGCGATCGCGTCCTTCGGGGCACACGGACGTGAGGGGGACGTGCGATCCTCTGGGGTGATGTCCAGAGGGTTGGTTGCATCCATCGCTCTCTCTCTCCTCGCGACCGCGTGCGGAGAGACCGGCTCTTCAACGGGTGATGCCTCCGCGGCGATCGATCGCCAGGAGACCGCTCCCCTTGCGGACACGGTCGCCGTCGACGCGCCCGATGTCCCTGTCTCGCAGCGCGATGTCATCGTCGCGGACGTGCCCGCGGGGATGGACGTGACCGACGCGCCCGCGGTGACCGACGCGCCCGACGTGCCCGCGGTGATCGACGTCGTCGACGCGCCCGCGGTGACCGACGCGCCCGCGGTGATCGACGTCGTCGATGCGCCCGCGGTGACCGACGCGCCCGACGTACCCGCGGTGATCGACGTACCCGCGGTGATCGACGTGCCCGCGACGCCCGACATCGTCGACGCGGGACCTCCCGCGTGTGAGGCGGGCGCCACGCGCTGCGGCGACGCATGCGTCGATCTCGCCACGAGCAACGCCCACTGCGGCGCCTGCGGACGGATCTGCTGCGCGGGACTGCGGTGCAATCAGGGGCGCTGCGACCCCTTCGACTGCCCGCCGGGGTGGAGCCCGTGCCCCGCGCCCGCGATGCCGGGGCGGACCTGCGGCTACGACCGCGGATGCAACGACCTCCGCGTCGACCCGAACCACTGCGGCGCGTGCGGAATCGTCTGCGGCACAGGCGAATCCTGCCTCGATGGGCGCTGCCTGGGCAGGACCGCCGACGGCTCCTTCGTGCCCCAGGTGGCCCCCGGCGCCGCGGGCGCGATGGAGGTCGTCGCCACGGGCCTGGGCGGCGTGCAGGGCCTGCTGCTCTCGCCCGACGCGCGCACGCTCTACGCGAGCGCCACGGGCCTCGGGGTGATCTGGCGACTGCCGCTCGGCAACCTCCCCGCGACCCCCGAGCGCTGGGCCGAGTCCCTCGTCGGCCCCTCGGGCATGACCTTCGACGCCGCGGGCCGCGTCGTGGTGGCCGAGCGCGAGGGCAACCGGGTGACCCGCATCGAGCTCAACGGAGACGGCAGCGCGGGCGTGCGCACCACGCTCCCCGTGAGCTTTCAAGGGCCCTGGGGGGTGCTCTCCGACAGCGACGGCGGACTGCTGGTCTCCAACGAGTTCGGCAACACGGTCGACCGGGTCGACGCGATGGGGGCGGTGACCCGCGGGGTGATCCCGATGTTCCCCGCGCCGCTCGACCTGCGCCGCGACCTCGCGGGCAACCTCTACGTCGGCGACTACGGCTCGCCGCTCACCAGCGGGCTCCACGTCTTCGTCTACGACCGCAGCCTCACCCGCACCCGCACCCTCGCCGGGATGAGCGGCCCCATTGGCATCGCCCTCGACCGCGGCGGCGACGTCTACGTCGCGAACTACCGCGCGAACAACGTCGTGCGCGTGTCGCCCACGGGCGCGTCGTCGGTGTACGCCACGGGGCTCTCGGGCCCGCACGCCCTCGCCTTCGACCCCGACGGCAGACTCTACGTCGCCGACTACGGAAACAGCCGCGTCGTGCGCTTTCGCCGCCCCTGAGCGCGCCTCAGGGCGTGGTGACGTCGAAGGTGAGCTGGTAGCTGAACTCGCCCGCGGGCTCCGTCGTCGCCGAGAGCGTCACGAAGTACTCCCCCGCCGTCGCCGCCGCGGGGAGCGTGAGCGCCGGGCACTCGGCGCTGCGCGTGAGCGTCGCCTCGGGGATCGCCGTGGGCGCGCTCGTGCGGTCGTCTCCCGTCGGCGTGTCGGCGCGGCTGAGGGCCAGCGAGAGACCCGCGGGGCACGCGCCGCTTCGGGCCTGGAGCGTCGCCGTGAGCCCCTCGCCGGCGGCCAGGCGAAGCTGAAACATGTCCTGGTCGCAGCCGCCCAGGGTGCCCAGCACGGGGAACGCGCGCGCGCCGCCGCTGGGGCGCACCACGATCGCGTTGGTGTAGTCGTCGTTCGCGACGCCCGTCTCGGAGCTCATGGGCGCGTCGAGGACCTTCTGGCACCGCTCGCAGCGCACCCCCGCCTGCGGGCGCATGTCGTCGCAGGCCTCGCCGTGCTGCACCACGCCGTCGCCGCACACCTGGTTCACCGCGGTGAGCGTGTAGCGCGCGCCCCCGCGGAGCCTGCTGTCGATGCCGATGAGGTGAACCCCGTCGTTCACCGGGCGGAAGGAGAAATGCTCGCCGCGGCCCGCGCCGCACAGGTCGGCGGAGGCCGCCGGGCTGCACTGGAGCGTCGTGCAGGTCGGGAGGATGTACAGCGCCGGGTCGGCCTCGGGGTTCAGCACGTCGACGTGAAAGTGCCACGTCTCGCCGCGGCGCATCTGCGCGCTGAAGAAGCCCTCGTTGCCGGGGAGGTCGTGGCCCACGCAGGCGGCGAACTCCCGGTACTGGTCGCCCATCGTCGTGGTGTCGATCGTCTGGAGCTGCTGCGTCGCCACCGGCAGACGCGGGATCGCCGCGGGGTCTTCGCAGCGCTCCGCGAGCGTCAGCGCGCCCGAGGTCTGGTAGAGCGTCGGGTCGAACACGTCGCACGATCCCAGCAGGGTCAGCGAGGCGAGGCACAGCGCGCGGCGTGAGGTCATGGGCGGAGGTACGGGTTCACTTCGAGCGGCGGAGAGGAAGGGCTCGGCGTCGGGCGCCCTCGCGCCGCGCGCTGCGGACGCGCCGACGGGGCGGGGGGCGGCGCTCGACGCGCGGCGACCGCGGGGCGAGGCGGGGCCGCGGCCTCGCTCGCCGCGGCGACCGACGCGTCGGCCACGGAGGGCGTCACCTCGGGATCTACCAGCGCGAGCCGCGGTGGTGGGCGCGCTGGGTCTGGGCGGGCTGGGCGCTGGGGCCGCGGCGGGGGCGGGCGCGGCGGCGGGCGCGGGCGCGGCGGCGGTGGAGCGAGGGCGGCTCGCGTGCGCCTCGGCGGGGGCGCGCGGCGTGCGCAGCGCCCCGACCCCTCCCAGCGCGAGCGCCGCGGCGCCGAGGGCCACGGGCGCGATCCACCGTCGGTAGACCTCGCCGCCGGAGCGCGCCTCGGGGACCGCCGGCCGCGGCGAGGGCGGCGGGCGCGACACCACCTCGATGGCGGGGATGCTCTTGCTGTCGCCCTGGAGCTCGGTCGGCGCCGCGCCCTGCGACGACGCGAAGGCGTTGATCGAGGCCAGGCCCCGGGCGCGCGCCGCGTCGCGGAGGAGGTTGCGCCGGGTCTCGAGCTCTTCGCGAAAGAGCGCCTTCAGCGCGTCGGCGACCTCGTGGGTCGAGGCCAGCAGGTCGGCCTCGGCGGCGCTGGCCTCGAGGGCCACGAGCATCTCGCGGGCGTCGGCGTAGCGCCCCTCGCGCTCGCGGGAGAGCGCCTTCAGGCACACCGCCGAGAGCGCCTCGCCCACCTCGGGGACCTTCGCGTGGGGCGCCTCGATGGGCGAGGTGAGCACCATCATCAGCGCGCCGGCCTCGGAGCCGGCCTGAAACAGCCGCTCGCCCGTGAGGCACTCCCAGAGGACCACGCCCATCGCGAAGAGGTCGGAGCGGCGGTCGATGGTCTCGCCGCTCACCTGCTCGGGGGACATGTACGCCGGCTTGCCCTTGAGCGACCCGGGGCGCGACGCGGTGATGCGCGCGGCGGCCACGGCGATGCCGAAATCGGTGATGCGCCCGACGCCGTCGGTGCCGACGAGGATGTTCTGCGGCGACACGTCGCGGTGCACCAGCGCGAGGTGCCCGCCCTCGTCGTCGGCGAGCTCGTGCGCGGCGTGGAGGCCCGCGAGCGAGTCGCAGATCACCCGCACCGCGAGGCGCGCGCGCTCGCGCCAGGGCAGCGACTTCGCGCCCTCGACGAGGCGGGAGAGCGTGACGCCGTCGACGTAGTCCATGACCACGAAGGGGCCCTCGGCGTGCTCGCGCACGTCGATGATCGCCACGGCGTTGGTGTGGTGCAGCCGCGCCGCGAGCCGCGCCTCGTCGAGGAGCATCGAGACGAACTCGGTCTCGTCGGCGAGGTGGGGGTGCATGCGCTTGATCGCGTAGAGCCGCTGAAACCCGCCGGCGCCGGCGAGGCGAGCGAGGTGCACGCTGCCCATGCCCCCGCGCGCGATGGGCGCGATGAGCTCGTAGCGGTCGAGCATGATGCGTGCGGTGTCTCCGCTCATGTCACACGTCGTCGTGGGCCCGAAGGATCCATCAAAACGACCCTACCACCCCGAGGGAGGCCCCACCAGGGAGCGGCGCGGCCAGCGCGGTGACCCGGGCCGCGCGCGCCCCCCGCCACTCGGTGAACCCCGCCGTGAGCGCGGTCGCCGCCGCGAGGGTCGCGGTGGTCGCGAGCAGCGCGTTGGTGCGGGTCTGCAGCCCGACGCCGTCGAGGTACCGCTGCTCCGTGGGCTGCGCGACGTAGGTGTCTCGCGCGCTGAGGGTGTCGACGCCGGACCAGAGCAACGTTCCCCCCGTCACCGCCGTCGCGCCGAGGAGCACGCCGAAGACCCAGGGCGAGAGCGGGCGCGCCGCGGGCGGCGGCGCTTCGACCGCGGGGGGCGGCGCGACCGGCGTGGGGGTCGGCGCTGCGACCGCGGGGGGCGGCTCGGGCGCGGGCTCGGGCGCGGGGGTCGGCGCGGGCTCGGGCGGCGCCTCGAGGATCAGCGTCACCTGCGCGCCCGCGGTCGCCTCGACGGGGGAGCTGCGGCTGCGGCCTGGTCCCCAGGAGGCCTCGAGGGTGCGCGATCCGGGGTCGACGAAGACCTCGTGGGCCTCCGAGGAGCCGCTCGAGAGCGCGCCGCCGTCGAGGAGGAGCGTGCAGGAGGGCGTGCAGCGCAGGGAGATCCGCGTGAGTCGGGGCGCCAGCGCGTCGAGCACCTCGGCGGCGAGCTGCGCGCTCTGCGGGTCGGAGGCGTCGCGGGCGCGGGCGCGCAGGGCGAGGGTCGCGGCGCGGGCGAGGTGCTGGGCGGCCTGGCGGTTGCGGATCGCGCTGCGCAGCGCCGGGGCCGAGGGCGCCGCGGCGTCGGCGAGCTCGAACATCTCCGCGGCGCGGGGGAAGTCCTGGGTGAGCTGCGCGCGCTGGCCCTCTTGAAAGGCCGCGGCGGCGGCGGCGACGTCGCCCGCGGGCTGCGCCAGCGCGGCGCGGGCGGAGAGCACGATGGCGAGGGTGAGGGGGGCGCGGCGCATGGAGCCCCAGAGAGTACACGACCGCGGCGCCGCGCTTGGAACATCGCGCGGCGAGCTACGCGGGCTCGACCTCGGCGGCGGGCTCCTCGGGCGCGGCGGCGGCCACGTCGAGGTCGACGTGAAAGCTCGAGCCCGACCCGAGGGTGCTCTCGACGCTCACCGACGCCCCCATGGCCTCGGCGAGGTGCTTCACGATCGCGAGCCCCAGCCCGGTGCCCCCCACGGCGCGGGAGCGCGACGAGTCGATGCGGTAGAAGCGCTCGAAGAGCCGCGGGAGGTGCCGCGCCTCGATGCCCGGCCCGGAGTCGCTCACCGTGAGCCGCACGCCCTCTGCCCGCGTCGCCGCGCGCACGGTCACCGCCGCCCCCGCGCCGCTGTACTTGATCGCGTTGTCGATGAGGTTCACCAGCACCTGCTCGAGCCCCTTGCGGTCGGCCATCACCCGCGGGAGCGCTGGGAGGCTCGCGGTGAGGGCGGTGCC
The DNA here is from genome assembly GCA_041389885.1 of Polyangiales bacterium. Lineage (GTDB taxonomy): Bacteria > Myxococcota_A > Polyangia > Polyangiales > JAWKRB01. The sequence goes on from JAWKRB010000005.1 coordinate 51,280, forward strand.
CCGGCGCTCGGCGGAGAGGGCCGTGAGCTCGAGGGCGTGGCGCACCTCGACGGCGAGGTCGAGGGGCGTGAGGGTCATCTTGAACCCGCGAGACTCGAGGCGGGAGAGCTCGAGGAGGTCCTCGACGAGGTGGTGGAGGCGCTCGGCGTGGCGGTCGACGATGTGGGTGAATTCCTCTGCGGTCTCGGGCTTGTTCAGCGCGCCGAGGAGCAGGGTCTCGGCCGCCGCGCGGATCGCCGCCACGGGGGTGCGCAGCTCGTGCGAGACGTTGGCCACGAAGTCTCGGCGCATGCTCTCCAGCCGCCGCAGCTCGGTGACGTCGGTGAGCACGGCGACGAATCCCGTGGGCGGCGCGTCGACGGGGGTGACCCGGACCATCACCCGCCGCGGCCCCGCGCTGTCGAAGGCGATCTCTTGCGAGCGCGGCTCCCCGTCGCTCCTCGCGGCCTCGAAGAGCGCGTGGAGGTCGGCGTTGCCGAGGGCGACGATGGGGGTCTTTCCCAGCGCCTCGCGCCCCACAAGAAAGACCTCTCGCGCGGCGCGGTTCACCAGCGCGATGGCGCCCGTGTGGTCGGTGACCAGCACCCCCTCGACCATGGCCTCGAGGATCGCGCCCAGGCGGTCGCGCTCCATGCCCAGCGAGCGCAGCGACGCGGCGAGGTCGTCGGCGAGGGCGTCGAGGGCCTCGGCGAGGGCGCCCACCTCGTCGCCGTGGCGCAGCCGCGTGCGCACCGAGAGGTCCTTCACCATCGCGCGGGCCGTGAGGGTGAGCCGCTGCAAGGGCCGCGAGGCCAGGTACGACGCCAGCGCGCTCATCGCCGCCGCGAGGAACACCCCCACGAGCGCGCCCATCGCCGTGAGCCGCCGGATGTCCTCCGTGGCCTGCTGCGCGAGGGCCGGCGACACCGCGAGGCGAATCACCCAGGCGCCCCCCGGCCCCTCGACGCGGGACGCGGCGTAGAGCTGCGCGCGGTCGAGGGTGTCGCTGCGGCGCATGGCGATGCCCTGCCCGTCGCGCATCGCGGCGCGCACCTCGGGGCGGTCGCCGTGGGGCTCCATCGCGGGGACGTCCGCGGGGCGCACCTCGGAGTCTGCGCGCACCACCCCGTCGGGCCCGATGAGCGTGAGCCGCCCCTCGGCGCCCCGGGCGAGGGCGCGGAGCAGGGCGTCGCTGCGCTCCCACGACGCCCCGGCGCGCACGGCCTCGCCCGCGAGGCGCGCGTCCTTCAAGAGCTCGGTGTGGGCGAACTCGTTGAGCCGGCGCTCGAGGGCGCCGGAGATGAACCACTGCGCCCCGGCGAGCCCCACCACGACGAGGGCGACCGAGAGCGCGAAGAGCCGCGCGCGCAGCCCCCAGGACCTCGGCGACCACCAGCGCGTCACGGCAGCAGCGCCTTCGCGACGATCACCGCGCCGAGGCAGAGCACCGCGCAGGACGAGAGCACCGCCAGGGCGCGCAGGGCGCGTCCGTCGCCGGGCATGCGGTCGAACCACCGCCGCGCGAGCACGAAGAGCAGCCCGACCCCCGAGAGCACCGCCGCGAGCCCGAGCGAGAAGGCCACCAGCAGCGCGAGCCCGAAGCCCACCCTGCGCATCGAGATCGCCGCCAGCAGCACCACCCGCGCCCCCGGGCACGGGACCATCCCCCCGCTCACGCCCATCGCGAGGATCGCGCGGGTGGTGAGCGCCGGGGCCCCTGGCCGCGCCTCGGGCGTGACCCCGACGCGCTCGGGAGCCTTGGCGCGCAAGGCTCTGAGCCTACCCGGGAGCTGCGACGCCGCCACGCCCATCACCATCGCGCCGGACATCAGCTCCAGCGCGCGCAGCACCTTGTCGCTCCCGACGCGCCGCTCGATGACCAGCGCGAGGGCGCCCAGCGCGAAGACCGACGCGGTGTGCGTCACGGTGATCGCCGCGCCGAGGGTCACGGCGTCGCGGGCGCGCCCTCGCGACCCGAGGAGCCACGCGCCCACGAGGGCCTTTCCGTGGCCCGGCGCGAGGGCGTGCCCCGCCCCGAGGGCGAAGGCCAGCGCCAGGGCGAAGAGCGCGAAGCCCGGCGAGCGCGCGGGGTCTCGCAGCAGCGCCACGAGCCGCGCGCCGTCGCTCGCGCCGGGACGTCGCCCCGCGCTGGCCGAGAGCCCCGTCGCCGCGTCGCCGCCGGCCGCGTCGGTGCGGGCGAAGGTGAACGTCGCCGCGTCGTCGCGGGGGGCGCGGTCGAGGGCGCGGGTGGGGTAGTCGAGGGACGCGCCGGCGCGGAGGCGGTCGGCGGGGAGCGACGACGACGTGAGCCGCGCCGCGGGGGAGGACGCGGCGGCGAGCTCGCGCCAGCCGTTGCGGTCGCGGAAGCGGGTGTCTTCGACGCGCACGGTGAGGGTGGGCGCCTCGTCGCGCGGGGGCAGCGGCGCGCGGAATTCCACGGCGACGCGGAGGGTCGAGAGCCCGTTCTGTCCGGGCGGGGCCTCGAGGCGACGGAAGGTCACGCGCAGGGCCGCGGGGCGGCCGTTCACCTGGGCGCGGAGCTCGCGCGTGGCGTCGGGCACGAAGCGGTCGAGCCAGGCGTCGCGCTCGGCGGGGAGCACGCGGCCGTCGTGGTCCGCGTCGAGGCGCTCGATCTCGGTCCACGCGGGGATCTCGGCGAGGTCGACGAGGTAGTCGACCTCGAGCTCCGCGGGGTGAACGCGCACGCCGACGTAGCGGTTCACCGAGGCCATGCCGAGGGGGTGCGCGCCGCCGGTCGCGCCGCGCGCGATCACGGCGAGGGCGAGGGCGGCGCTGAGGGCGAGGCTGCGCACGGGCGGAGCATCGCAGAGATCGCGCGGCGGGCGTAGCCGGGGCGTTGCTTGACCTCCCCCAAGCGATCGCTACGATGTCCGATGGGCAACGAGGACGAGCGCTGATCGAGCATCGCTGGCTGCCGGCTCTGTGTTGGACGACTACCGCGTCCTTCGCTGCATCGGGGTCGGGGGCATGGGGAGCGTGTACGAGGCCGAGCACATGGGCCTCGGGCGCCGCGTCGCGCTCAAGACCCTGAACCCGGAGTACGCCCAGGACGAGGACGTGCGCGGGCGCTTTCTGCGTGAGGGCGTGGCGGTCGCGCGGGTGCGTCACCCGAACATCGTCGGGGTCTCCCACGTCGGCACCGCCGACGGGATCACGTACCTCGTGATGGACCTCCTCGAGGGCGAAGACCTCGCCGACCGCCTGGAGCGCGTGGGCGCGATGCCGTCGGAGCAGGCGGTGTCGATCGTGCTCGCGGTCGCGTCGGCCATCGAGGCCGCGCACGAGGCCGGGGTGATTCACCGCGACCTCAAGCCGGCCAACGTGTTCCTCGAGCGAACGCGGCGCGAGGAGGTGCCGCGGGTGCTCGACTTCGGCATCTCGAAGCTCACCGACCGCGTGGGCGACACCACGCGCTCGGTGGCCCTGCTCGGGTCGCCGCACTACATGTCCCCGGAGCAGGCCCGCAGCAGCAAGAGCGTCGACTGGCGCACCGATCAGTACGCCATCGGCGTGATGCTCTTCGAGTGCCTCACGGGTCGTCGGCCCTTTCGCGGCGAGACCATCTTCGAGCTGGTCTACGCGATCACCAGCACCGATCCGCCGTCGCCCGCGTCCCTCGTGACGATGCCGAGCGGCCTGGAGCACGTCGTGCTCCGCGCGATGGCCAGGGACGCCGACGCTCGCTTCGCGTCCATGCGCGACCTCGCGATGGCGCTCATCCCCTTCGCGCCGCAAGACTCCCAGCGGCGCTGGCAGCAGGAGTTCTCCGCCAACGCGCCGGACGTGCGCTCGGGCTCGTTCGAGGTCGACAAGCACGCGTTCATCGACACCCTCGCCTCGGCGAACCGCGAGGTCCCCGTGGCCCAGACGCGCTCGGGGGCGGCGCCGGTCAAGCGCTTCGCGACCGCGGCGGCGATCGGCGCGGCGGCGCTCCTTGTGGGGGGGGTGCTCGTGATGCGCGGGTCTGACGCGCCCCGCGCCGCGGCGAGGCCGCCCGAGAGGGTTCCAGCGCTTGAGAGGGTCCCAGCGCCCGCGCCGCCCGCGGTGGCCGTGGCGCCCGCGGTGGCCGCGCCGCCCGCGGTGGCCGTGGCGCCCGCGGTGGCAGACGCGGGTGCGCCCGTGGTGGCCGCGCCCGCGGTGAGGCCGAGGGCCGAGGCGCCGCGCGCGCGCCGCTCGCACCGCCGCGCGCACTCGGACGAGGCGCCTTCGACGCGCGCGTTGACGCTACCGAGGAGGACGATTTTCGTGTTCGTTGACAGAGCGAGGTCTGACTGTGAATCGCGCTTGCTTGGGTCTCCCGGTCTCTCTCCTCAGCGCGCTCCTTCTGGCCGCGCCGGCCGCGACCGCGCAGCCCGCGGCGACGCAGGCTGACGCCGCCTTCGCCGAGGCCGACCGCCTGGAGCGCGCGGCCCTCGAGAGCTGGGACGCGGAGCGCCCCGCCGAGGCCCTCCCGCTGCTTGAGCGCGCGGTGCTGGGCGCGCACCGCCCGCGCACCCTCGCGCAGCTCGGGCTGCTGGAGGCGCGGCTCGGGCGCTGGGTGCGGGCCGAGGAGCACGTCGTGCAGGCCCTCGGCGCCCCTGACGCGTGGGTGCGCGCGAACCGCGAGCGCATCGAGCGCGCGCTGCTGCGCATTCGCTCGCGCGTCGCCTCGCTGGAGATCGAGTGCGATCAGGTCGGCGCGACGGTGTGGATCGGCAACGAGCAGGTGGCCACCCTGCCGCTCGCGCGCCCTCTGCGAATTCCCGTCGGTACGACCCCGGTGGAGGTGCGCGCGCCCGGCTTTCGCACCGTCATTCGCCAGGTGACGGCCGACGCAGGGACCACCGCCCGAGAGCGGGTCTCCCTCGTCGCTGACGTCACCGCGCCCGTCACCGCGCCCGTCACCGCGCCCGTCACCGCGCCCGTCACCGCGCCCGTCACCGCGCCCGTCACCGCGCCCGTCACCGCGCCCGTCACCGCGCCCGTCACCGCGCCCGCGGGCATGTCGACGGGGCGGGTGGTCGCCTGGGTGAGCCTCGGGGCTGGCGTCCTCTCGCTCATCGGCGGCGGCGTCGCCTTGGGCTACAGCCTGACGGCGTCGGCGAACTTCGACGACCCGGCCAACAACTGCCGCCCGACGCCGGGGTCGTTGCCGGCGGTGAGCTGCGGCGATTATCTGACGATCGAAGGAGATGCGTCCGTCGCCACGGGGGTGCTCCTGGGCAGCGCGGCGCTCTTCGGGGGGGTGGCGGCGGTGCTCTTCGCGACGAGCGGGTCCTCGACGAGGAGCGCGACGGCGTGGCGCTGCGGTCCAGGGCCGGGCACGGCAGGGGTCTCGTGCGGCACGGCGTTCTGACCGGGCGCCGCGGCCTCCCGCCACGGCTCAGCCCGGAACGGACGTGAAAGGGGTGACCTCGAAAGGGATCGCCTGGGCGCCCCCTCGACCGGCCCTCGGGGGGGGATGGAGAGGTCGCGCTCGCCGCGGCGGTGGTAGCCTCCGCGCACCATGACACGACCCAGGCTCACCTATTTCGACATGCCCGTCAGCCGCGGCGAGGAGTGCCGCCTCGCCTTCGCCATCGCGGGGGTAGACTTCGAGGATCACCGCATCGCCCGCGAGGAGTGGCCTGCGATGAAGCCCACGACGCCCTTCGGCGCGCTCCCGGTGCTCGAGGTGCCCGGGCACCCGCCGATCGCGCAGTCGAACGCGATCCTGACCTACATCGGGCGAAGGTACGGCGTGCACCCGACCGACCTCGTCGAGGCCGCGCGCCACGAGGCCGTGATGACGCACGTCGAGGACCTCCGGGCGGTCGTCGCTCACACGGGACGCGGCGTCGACGAGGCGACCAAGCAGCGCGTGCGGGAGCAGCACGCGGAGACCACCATCCCCACCTGGGCGGGCTACGTCGAGGCGCAGATCGGCGACGGGCCCTTCTTCGCCGGAGCCTCGCCCATGGTGGTCGACATCAAGCTCTACATGGGCATGCGGACCTTTCGCCGCGGCGTGATGGACCACATCCCCCCGACGGTCTTCGACGCCTTTCCCAAGCTGGTGCGGCTCTACGACGCCGTCGAGGCCTGGCCCGCCGCCCGGGCCCTGATCTCACGCTGACCGACGCCGCGTTGTGGACGAGGGAGTGTCGTTGGGGGACACTCCAGACTCGCAGCGAGGGAGCGTTGAACGACCCATTCTCGAAGGTGGACGGCGCGAGCGGAGTGACGGTTGTACGCCCGTTGCTGGGCGCCGCGCAGGCCGCGGCGGACCGTCTCGCGAGCGAAATTCGCGCGCTGGGTGACAGCCTCCCCGAGCCCTCGGCGGGCACGGTGCGAGAGAGCCTCCGCGCGCTGCACGCCGCGCTGGGGCGGCTCCATGAGGTGCACGGGGGCTCGATCCCGCCGACGCCCCGGGTGCGCGTCGATCCGCTGCGGGTGGTCTGTGAGGTCGCCGAGGCCGCGCAATTCGAGGGGGTCGAGGTGGAGGTCGAGGCGCGGGGCGCCGCGGGCGAGCTCGACGTCGATGAGGGCGAGCTGCGCCGGTTGCTCCGCTGGCTGGTCGAGCGCGCGACCCCGAGCACCTCGGGCGCCGTGGGCGTGGGGGTCGTCGGCGAGCTCGCCGAGGTGACCGTCTCGCTGCCCTGGCACGACGAGTTCGCCGAGGGGGTGAGCGCCCCCGAGCACGCGTGGCTCGAGCGCGCGGCCGACGCCCTGGGGGCGCGGCTGGGCTTCGGCGAGGGGCGGGTGCGGCTGATCCTCCCGAGAGAATTCGCCGTTTCGCAGGGGGCCTCCCTCGGAGACCTCGCGCGGGAGCTCGACGAGCTCCGGCGGGAGCGGCTCTCGCAGGCGCAGGAGGTCGAGCGCGCCACCTGCGCGCTGCACTCCGCGCAGCTCGAGGCCGAGGCCGCGCGTCGGCAGCTCCTCCGGGTCGAGCGCAGCACGCTGCGCGCGGTGGGCGACCTGCAGCAGACCTTCGAGTCGCTCGAGGCGATGGCGGGGCTCGTGGTCGAGTCGGACGGCATCGGGCGAGACCTTCAGACCGTGAGTCAGTCGGGCATGGCGAGGGTCATGGAGCTCGTCGCCGAGGTCGACACCGCGGCCATGGCGTCGGCGCACAGCGTGGCCCCGGCGTGGAGCGACGCGCCGCACGCCTCAGGGATCCACGCGCCCCGAGAGCTGCTCGAAATCATCGAAGACGAAGGCTACGACGACGACCCGACGCCCCGCTGAGCCCTCCCCCCGCGAAGCCCCCTTCGCAGCAGGGTAACCATTTGATGTCGTAAAGGTTTTGGCCTGGGCGGGCGGTGGTCGCGAAGCGGGTTACGCAGGGGCGGCGACGCCCGCCCTCGCGCCACCGAGCGCGGGGGGGGATTGCCTGTGAGGGAGGTTCGTTCTAGGGAGGGGCCGCCGACGGGCCGGTCGAGGCCTCGTCGACGCACTCACCGAGGTATCTCGCGCTTTATGGTTGAGTCTCAGACGACGACGAGCTCGCGTGACCTGGGCCCTGAGGCTCCAGGGCGGGCGTGGCCGCGAGCGCGCTCGCGGGTCGAGCGGGTCGAGGGCTCCCCCAGAAGGCCCCGCGCGATTTGCGAGAAGCTTCTCGAGGGTGGCGGCGACTGGGCTCTCATGGTCCGAGAGCGTTCCTGTGAGGCCTCGCCGCGGCGCTCGAGCGAGGGGGGCCACGCGCGCTCGTGGGACGGGCGCATGGCTCTGGAATTCCATGAGAATTGAGACACTCTCCCCGGTCGCGCAGGCCGCCGACGCGCCGCTCTGTCCGATGGACCTCTCGGCGCTGCGCGAGGTCGCGCCGTCGAGCCCCGAGCAGGTGGCCGCGGCGGTGCGCCGCGCGCGTCGCGCGCAGGACGCGTGGCGCGCCACGTCGATCTCAGCCCGCGCGGAGCTCCTGCGCGCCGCGGCGAAGGAGATGCTCGCGCGGCGCCACGAGGTGATGGAGCTCGTGCGCGCCGAGCTCGGCAAGCCCGACGCCGAGGCGCTCTTCAACGAGGCCCTCGGTCCCCTCGACGCGGTGAACGCCTGGGCCTCGCTGGTGCAGAAGCACTGTGATCCCCACAAGGTCTCGCTCAACCCCGTGGCCTTTCCGGGCAAGAGCGCGTCGGTCGAGCGGGTGGCCCGCGGGGTCATCGGGGTCATCGCGCCGTGGAACTTTCCCGCCGCGGGGCTCTATCGGTCGGTCTTTCCCGCGCTGCTCACGGGCAACGGCGTGGTGCTCAAGCCCTCCGAGCGCGCGCCGCGCTCGAGCGCGTGGCTCATCGAGGTGCTGGCGTCGAAGCTCCCCGACGGGCTCGTCGGCGCGGTGCACGGCGACGGCCGCGTGGGGCAGAGCCTCCTCGACGCGGGGATCGACGCCTGCGTGTTCACGGGCTCGGTCGCCGCGGGGCGCGCGGTGCGGGTGCGCTGCGCCGAGCTGGGGATCCCCTGCTCGGCGGAGATGGGCGGCAACGACGCCGCGATCGTGCTCGAAGACTGCGCGATGCCGCGCACCGTCGCGGGGATCACCGCGTGGGCGCTGAACAACGCCGGCCAGGCCTGCGGTGGCGTCGAGGTGGCCTACGTCGACCAGGCCATCGCCGACGCGTTCGTCGCGCGGCTGGGGCGCGCGTGGTCGCGGCTCCGCGCGGCGCCGGGTCGCCGCGGAGAGACCGACGTGGGCCCGCTCTCGAACCGCGCGCAGTTCGAGAAGGTGCAGGCGCACGTCGCCGACGCCGTGGCGAAGGGCGCGAAGGTCGTGTGCGGCGGCGCGCCGACGGGCGTGGGGTACTACTTCGCGCCCACGGTGCTCGACCGCTGCACCGACGCGATGGACGTGGTGCGCGAAGAGACCTTCGGGCCGGTGCTCGCGGTGGTGCGGGTCGAGGGGGCCGCCGACGCCGTGGCGCGGGTGAACGCCGGGCGCTACGGCCTCGGCGCGTCGATCTGGACCCGGGACCTCGACCGCGCGAAGCGCCTCGCGGAGCGCCTCGACGTGGGGGTGGTCACCGTGAACAACCACGCGTTCACCGGCGCGATCCCCTCGCTCCCCTGGAGCGGCACGCGGGACACGGGCTTCGGCGTGGCGAACAGCGAGCACTCGCTCTCGACCTTCGTGCGTCCCAAGGCCGTGGTGATCGACCGGGGCGAGGGGATGGAGATCTACTGGCCGCCCTACGACCGCGCGCTGCTGGAGCTCGGAGACATCCTGAGCGACGCGCAGCGGGCGGTGCTGGGCAGGGCGTGGAAGCTCCCGCTGCTGCTCCGCGAGCGGGCCCGCGCGGTGACCGGGTTCTTTCGCGAGGAGGGCGACCGATGAGCGTCGAGGGGAGCTTCACCCCCGCGCACCCGCGCACCCCCGCCACCGCGGCGTGGGACGGGCGCAGGCTCAAGACCGTCCCCGGCGGCGCGGTCACGGGGCCGGCGATGCTCGCCGCCGCGAGGCTCCGCGTCGCGCAGTGGGACCGCCGGGCGAGGGACCCGCGGGCCGTGCAGGAGGAGACCCTCCTGCGGCACTGCGCCCTCGGCGCCGACACGGAGTTCGGCCGGGAGCACAAGCTCTCTCGGGTGCGCTCGCACCGTGATTTCGTCGAGCGCGTGCCCCTGCGGGCCTACGCCGACTTCGAGCGGATGCTCGAGCGCATGCGGCTGGGCGAGCGCAACGTGCTCCACCCCGAGTTCATCGAGCACTACGGCTGCTCGTCGGGGACCTCGAACACCGCGGCGCTGAACAAGTACCTCCCGATCTCGAAGCAGCAGGTGAAGTGGCAGCAGCGCGCGGGCTTCGACGTGCTCGCGCGCTACCTCACCCTGGCGAACGACGCGAGCTTCACCGGGGGCTTCACCCTGCAGCTCCTGCCCCCGGCGGTGATCCGCCAGGAGGGCCCCGTGGGGATCACCTCGAACCCGGGCTTGATGCAGCGGAACATGCCCGCGGTCTCGCGGATGATGACCCTGCCGCGCCCGCCCCTGCGCGACATCGAGAACTACGACCGCAAGCTCGACGCCATCGCCGACGAGTTCCTCGACCACGACGTGCGGGCGCTGTCGGGCACCACCTGCTGGTTCCCGATTCTGTTCGACCGCGTCCTCACCGCCGCGCGCCGCCGGGGGATGCCGGTGGAGACCGTCACCGAGCTCTGGCCCAACCTCCGCGCGCTCTTCGGCGGCGGGGTCTACGCCGAGCCCTACCGCGGCGTGATCGAAGCGCGCGCGGGGCGGCCTGTTCCCCTGGTCGACAACTACAACGCCACCGAGGGCGGGATCTTCGCCGTCACCGACAGCTTCGAGCGCACGGGGATGTTGATGATCCCCGACCGGGGCGTGTTCTTCGAGTTCGTCCCGCGGAGCGACCACGGGCGCGACAACCCGCGCCGGGTGCCCCTGTGGGAGGTCGAGCGCGGCGAGGAGTACGCCGTGGTGGTGACCACCTGCTCGGGCCTCTACGCCTACCAGATGGGCGATTTCGTGCGCTTCACCGACGTGTTCCCGCACCGGGTCGAGTTCTCGGGGCGCGCGAGCGGGATGCTCTCGGTCACCCAGGAGCTCACCACCTCCATCGAGGTCGAGCACGCCGTCGCCGAGGCCCTCGCCGCGCACAAGGCCACCGCGGTGGAATTCGCCTGCGGCGCCGACGTGGGCGTCGACGGCACCGCGAAGGGGCGCTACGCGCTCTTCGTCGAGTGGCAGCAGGCGCCGAGCAACCCCCAGCGCTTCGTCGAGCGCTTCGACGCGGCGCTGCAGAAGCTCAACCGGGTCTACCGGGAGCATCGTGCGGGCGAGGTGGCGATCCTCGCCCCCGAGCTGGTGACCCTCCCGCAGGGGTCTGCGGGCCGCTTCATGGCCCGCATCGGGCGCGAGGGCGCGCAGCAGAAGTTTCCGAGGATCCTGGACGATGGGAAGCGCGACGTGATGCGCGCCATCGCCGTGACGGCAACGCTGGATTGAGAGGCAGAGACCGTGAGTAATCGAGTTGGAGTGTTGTTGATCGGCGCCGGCGGCGCCGTGGCGTCGACGGTGGTGGCGGGCGTGGAGCTCATGAAGAAGGGCGCCCCCCGGTACGGCATGATCACCGAGGGTGAGCTCGGCGCGCAGCTCGGCGTCGTCGCCCTCGAAGACCTGGTCTTCGGAGGCTGGGACCTCCGCGCCAGCGACCTCTACGAGGCCGCGGCGCACCACGGGGTGATCCCGCCGCACCGCCTCGCGACGGTCGAGAAGGAGCTCCGCGCGATTCGCCCGTGGCCCGGCGTGACCTCGGAGAAGTTCCTCCCGGCGGACCTCGGGATGCACGTGGTGCAGGCGAAGTCGTTCCGCGACGAGCTGCGGATCATGGGCGAGCAGATCAAGGCCTTTCAGGTCGAGAACGACCTCTCGCGCCTGGTGATGGTGAACCTCACCTCCACCGAGCGCTACACCGAGGTCGAGGACGTGCACAGCACCGTGGAGGCCTTCGAGGCCGGCCTCGACGCGAGCGACGCGCGCATCTCGCCGGCGATGAAGTACCTCTACCTCGCGATCACCTCGGGGATCTCGCACGCGAACTTCACCCCGAGCCTCTCGAACATCCCCGCCCTCGAGCAGCTCTCGCTCAAGCGCAAGGTGCCCATCGCGGGCGAAGACGGAAAGACCGGCCAGACCTTTCTCAAGACCGTGCTCGCCCCCGCCTTCGTGGTGCGCGACCTGCGCGTGGACGGCTGGTACTCGACGAACATCCTCGGCAACAACGACGGCCGCGTGCTGCACGACCCGGGCTCGAACAAGACCAAGGTCACCAGCAAGATCGGCGTGCTCGACGACGTGCTGGGGTACAAGGTCCCCGACCACCAGGTGCACATTCACTACTACCGCCCCCGCGGCGACGCGAAGGAGGCGTGGGACAACATCGACCTCCTCGGCTTCGTGGGCGAGCCCATGCAGCTCAAGGTGAACTTCCTCTGCAAGGACTCGATCCTCGCGGCGCCCCTGGCGCTCGACCTCGTGCGCCTGCTCGACGTCGCGCACCGCGCGGGCGAGGGCGGCGTGCAGCGCCACTTCTCGCTGTTCTTCAAGTCGCCCTACAAGGTCCAGGGCCAGCGCACCGTGCACGACCTCTTCGCGCAGCACACCCTGCTCAAGGACTGGGCCGACAAGGTCGCCCCCACCGTCCGCGCCAAGACCTCCTGACGCGAAGCACCGCCGTGACCGCTCCCCTCGCCCTCCTCGGCGGCGCGCCGACCGTCGACAACGCGCGCCACGCCCGCTGGCCGATCCTCGATCAGCGTGACAAGGACGCGGTCATGGCCGTGCTCGAGCGCGGCATCCTCTCGGGGCCCAACGCCCCCGAGGTGCGCGCGCTCGAGCGGGAATTCGCCGCCTGGGTGGGCGTCGAGCACGCCCTCGCGACGAACAGCGGCACCGCCGCGCTGCACATCGCCCTCGCCGCGGCGGGGGTGGGCCCCGGCGACGAGGTCGTGACCAGCGCGTACTCGTTCGTGGCCACCGCGCAGGCCGTGCTGCACCAACAGGCCATTCCGGTCTTTGTCGACATCGAGCCCGTGACCTGCGGGCTCGACCCGGCGAGGCTCGAGGCGGCGATCACCCCGCGCACCCGCGCGATCCTCCCGGTGCACATCCACGGGATGCCCTGCGAGTGGGACGCGATCAAGGCCATCGCCGACCGCCACGGGATTCCCGTGATCGAAGACGCGTGCCAGGCCCACGGCGCGACCTACAAGGGACGTCGCGTGGGCTCGCTGGGCGTGGCCGCGGCCTTCAGCACGCAGTCCAGCAAGAACCTCTCGTGCGGCGAGGGGGGGATCTTCGTGACCGACGACGCCGCCCTCCTCGACCGCGCCAACCGCGTGCGGATGTTCGGCGAGGACGTGCGGGGGATGTCCGACGGGGGCTACCGCGTCGACCGCCCTCTGGATGCGTCGCGGGCCTACGACAGCGCCACGGTGGGCTGGATGTACCGCACCAACGAGATGTCGGCGGCCCTCGCGCGCTCGCAGCTCTCGCGCCTCGACGAGGCCAACGCCCGCGCGCGTCGTCACGCGAAGCGCCTCTCGGAGAGGCTCTCGACGCTCCCCGGGGTGACGCCCCCCGCCGAGCCCGACGACCGCGAGGGCGTCGTGCACAAGTACCGCGTGCGATTGGACGCGCGCGCCCTGGGGATCACCGCGCCCCCGACCCGCGTGCGCGACGCCGTGCGCGCGGCGCTCCAGGCCGAGGGCCTCGAGGTGGTGCTCTGGCAGACGCAGGCCGTGCCGGGGCAGAAGCTCTTTCGCGAGAAGGTCGGCTACGGCCGCGGCGCGCCCTGGGACCGCGCCCCCGAGGTGAGCTACGACCTCGCGCAATACCCCGAGACCACCGCGCTTCTCGACAGCTCCGTGGTGCTGTTCTCCCAGAGCTGCCCGATTCACCCGCAGGGCGACGAGCTCGTCGACGGCTACGCCGAGGCCTTCGAGAAGGTCTGGACGCGCCTCGACGAGGTCCTCGCCGCGACCGCGTGAGCGCGCCGTTGGCCCTCTCCCCGCTGCCGCGCGCCCTCTCCCGACTCGGGAGAGGGCTCTTCGGGGAGCATGGGTGTTGCAGTTCGGGGACGCGCAAGTCGTTGCGCGGCAAGCGCTTGGAGACGATACCCGCTCCTCGACGCCCGTCCTCTCCGAAGAGCCCTCTCCCGAGTCGGGAGAGGGCGCGCGGCCAGCAGGGAGAGGGGGCGACCGTGGCTCCCCGCCACCACCACCGCGAAGGGCTGGGCCTGCGCGCCCTCGGCGCCGCCGTCGCGCTCGGCGTGCTCGCGATCGTGCTGCGCTCGGTGGGTGGACCGGAGACCCTCGCGGCCCTGCGCCGCGCGCGCTCGGCGATGCCCTGGGTGCTCGCCCGCGAGGGCGTGGGGGTGGTGGTCAACGGCCTGGCCCTCCGCGCGCTCTACCGCGCGGCGGGGAGGCCGGCGCCGGAGCGTCCTCTCTGGCGCGCGGTGCTCGTGGGGCACCTCGCCGCCGTGACCCTCCCCGCGGGGAGGCTCCTTGCCGAGGGGTGGAAGGCCGCGCAGGTCGCGCCCCACACCGGCGCCCCCGTGGCGGCGGCGGCGGCGGTCGCGCTGCAGGCCGCGGCCCTCTACGCCAACGCCGTGGCCGCGTGCGTCACCACCGTCGCCGTGCTCCTGCGCTGCGGGTGGACCACGCCCACCTTCGCCGTGATGGCCTTCGGCGTGGGGATGATCGCCCTCGCGACGGCCCTGGCCCTCGCCGGGCGCGTAGAGCTCGGGCGACGGCTCGGCGGGCGCATGGAGGCCGTGCGCGAGGCCGGTCCTGCGTTTGATGGCGCGCTGGGGGAGGTGTCGAAGGCCCTGCACGTCGCGACGGCGTGGGAGGTCGTGGGGCGCGCGATGCAGTGCCTCCAGCTCGCCCTGCTGCGCGACGCCCTCGGCGCGGCGGTGGGCGCGGTCGACAGCCTCGCGACCTACGGGCTGCTGCTCACGGGCGCGGCGCTGGGCGACCTGCTCCCCGCGCAGCTCGGCGCCACCGACGCGGCCCTCGCCCTGGGCGCGCGGGCCCTCGGGATGCTTCCGGCGGACGGCCTCGCCATCACCCTCTCGCTGCACGCGGCGCAGGTGCTGGCGGCGGCGATCCTCGCGGCCTCGGCGTGGAGGGCGCTGCGGTGATGGATCGTGTGCGAGAGACCGCCCTCGAGGCCGCGCGCGCCGCGGGCGAGCTCCTGCGCCGGGGGCGCGCCGAGGGCGTGCGGGTCGAGGCCAAGGGCGTCGCCGACGTGGTCACCGAGGTCGACCGCGCGGCCGAGCGGGCCATCGTCGAGGCGATTCGCGCGCGCTTCCCCGCCCACGGGATCGTCGGCGAAGAGGGCGCGGCCCGCGAGGGCGACGGCTGGCGCTGGGTCCTCGACCCCCTCGACGGCACGAAGAACTACGCCCACGGCTCCCTCCGCTGCGCGGTGTCCATCGCCGTCGAGCGCGAGGGGGAGGCCGTGGTGGCGGTGGTGCTCGCGCCCTTCGTCGACGAGACCTACGTCGCCGTGAAGGGCGAGGGCGCGTGGTGCAACGGCGAGCGAATCGCCGTGTCTCGCAATGAGATCCTGCGCGCGTCGATGCTCGCGACGGCGCTGACCTACGACGGCGCCGAGGCCGACGCGGCGCAGCTCCAGCGGGTGCTCCGGGCCTTTCGCGCGGCGCAGGCGGTGCGCTCGCTGGGCTGCGCCGCGCTCGAGCTCTGCGATGTGGCCCGCGGGCGCCTCGACGCGTTCTTCGAGCCCGGCCTCGCGGCCTGGGACACGGCCGCCGGCGCGCTGCTCGTGCGCGAGGCGGGGGGGCGCACCACCGACCTCGACGGCCGCCCGCACGCCCCCGACGCGGCGTCGATCGTGGCGAGCAACGGGTTGATCCACGACGCGCTTTGTATACAGGTGCGCGGATGATCTCGCGGCTCTACGCGTCGCTCCTCGCGCGCATCGTGGGCGCGCCGCGCAAGGCGCTGGCGCTGCTGGCGCTGCTGCTGCTGCCGGTGGTGTTCCTCGACGTGCGGTACTTCACCGAGGTGCACGCGGGGGTGCAGGAGCTGCTCCCCGACGACGCCCCGACGATCCGCGCGGCGACGACGCTGGTGAGCCGCTTCGGCGGCGGCGTGGCGGGCTTCAACGTGCTCGTGCGCTCGCCCTCCCCCGAGGAGAACCGGCGCTTCGCGACGGCGCTGGGCGACGCGCTGCGGGCGCGGCGTCACCCCTTGATCCGCACGCTCCAGGCGTCGGTGGCGGAGGAGCGCGCGTGGGTCGAGCGGCACGCGCCGATGCTGCTGCCGCGCGGGCGCTTCGACGAGATCGTGACCGAGGCCGAGGGGGCCATCGAGCAGGCCGAGCGCGAGGCCAACCCGATGTTCATCGGCCTCGAGGACGAGACCGCCGAGGAGCGCCTGCGCGCCCTGCGCCGACGGTTGGAGCGCGAGCGCGAGGGGGCCGACCGCTTCCCCGACGGGTTCATCGCGTCGCGCGACGGGCGCACGGTGATCGTGCGGCTCACCATGGCCGCGGGCGACACCGACGCCGACGCCGCGCGCGCCCTCGTGGGGCTCGTGCGCGCCGAGGTCGATCGTTTGAAGCCGAACTATCGCCGCGACCTCGCGGTGGTGTTCAACGGAGACGTCCCCGGGCTCATCGAGGAGCAGGAGGCGGTGATCGAGGACGTCTCGCTCTCGTCGGTGCTGGTGATGATCCTCGTGGGCGCGCTGATCGTGGGGTACTACCGCTCGGCGCGGGCCCTCGCGGTGGTGGGCCTGGGGCTGCTCCCCGGCGTCGCGGTGACCTTCGCCCTCGCGCGGCTGGCGGGCAGCACGCTCAACGCCAACAGCGCCTTTCTCGGCTCGATCATCGTGGGCAACGGGATCAACTACCCCCTGGTGCTCCTCGCGTACTACATCGCCCAGCCCGCCTCGAAGGCGAAGCTCGAGGCGCTGCGCGACGCGACGCGGGCCTCGGTGCCGGGCATCGCGGCGGCGTCGGCCACGGCCGCGGCGGCCTACGGAGGGCTGGCGGCGACGCAGTTCAAGGGCTTCTCGCAGTTCGGCGGCGTCGGCGCGGTGGGCATGATCGTAACGGCGATCCTCGCCTACGCCACCACGCCCCTCGCGATCGCGCTCTTCGACCCGCCGCGGCGGGCGAGCGAGAGCACCCGCGCGCAGACCTTTGTGCGGCAGTGGTTCGCGCACCGCGCGCGCTCCCTGGCGGTGGCGGGCCTCGTCGCCGCGGCGCTCGTGGTGGGCGCGGTCGCGGGCGCCCGCGTGGGCGCGCGGCAGGGCTGGTGGGACGGCGACCTGCGCAACCTCCGCAGCACCGCCTCGCTCGTGCACGGCGCCGCGCGGTGGGACCGCGAGGTCTCGCAGATCTTCGGCACCTGGCTCACCCCCGTGGTGGCGCTCACCGCCGACGCGGAGACGCGCGAGGCCCTCGCGACCTCGCTGCGCGCCTCGCTCACCACGCCCACGTCGATGATCGAGCGGGTCGAGACCGTCTCGCGCTACCTCCCTGAAGAAGACGACCAGCGCGGGCGCATCGCGGCCCTCGAGCGGCTCAAGCGGCGGGTCGACGCCATCGACCCCGCGAGGGTGCCCGCCGACGCGCGCGAGGTGCTCGACCGCTGGATCCGCGACCCCAGCTCGCTGCGGATCACCCCGCAGAGCCTCCCCGGCGCCCTGCGCACGCCCTTCACCGAGCGCGACGGGACGATGACCCGCACGGTGCTGGTCTTTCCCTCGCTCGGGGTGAACTACGACCGGGCGGAGAACGTCATCGCCTTCGCCGCGCGGGTGAACGGCGCGCCGAAGCCTCCGGGCGCCGTGGTGGGCGGCGCGTTCCTCGTGCTCGCCGAGGTGCTGCGCGTGCTCCGCGCCGAGGCGCCGCGGGTGATCGGCGCGGTGTGCCTGCTGGTGAGCCTCGCGCTCCTCGCGGTGTTTCGCCGCCGGCCCCTGCGCGCGCCGGTGGTGCTGATCGTGGTGGCCCTGGCGACGGCGGCGGCGATGCTGGTGATGCGCGCCCTCGGGGTGCGGCTCAACATGCTGAATTTCGCGGCGATTCCCATCTCCCTCGGGGTGGGCGCGGACTACGTGGTGAACCTCTTCGGCGCGATGGACTCGCTGCGCTGCGACGCCCGCGAGGCCTGCGCGCGCATGGGCGGCGCGATCCTGCTCTGCTCGCTCACGACCATCGTGGGGTACCTCACCCTGCTCCTCGCGAGCAGCGGCGCGCTGCGGAGCTTCGGCCAGGCCGCGGTGCTCGGCGAGCTCTGCGCGGTGCTCGTCGTGCTGGTGATCTACCCCGCGCTGGCCCCACGGAGCATCGAAGGGGAGAGGTCATGATGCAGACGACGACGGTGGCCCCCGCGACCTTTGAGAGCCGGCGCGCGGCGCTGGCGCTGATGGAGGCGATCCTCCCTGGGGGCTGGGGTCCGCCCGGCGGCGACGAGGCCACCCTGCGCGCGGTGGAGGAGGGCGCGGCGCATGTGTCTCCCCACGCGGTGACGGCCCTGCGCGGCGCGGTGCGCGCCCTCGACCTCGCGGCCACCCTGGCGACGGGGCGTCCCTTTCACGCGCTCTCCGCCGACGCGCAGGACGCGCTGCTGCAGAAGTGGATCCTCGACCCGGTGCTCCGCGGCCCGGTGAACCTCCTCGCGGTGTCGTTCAAGCTGGTGCACTTCGACCAGCCCCCGGTCTACGCGAAGATGGGCGGCAAGCTGAACGTCGTGCAGGAGGTCGAGCGCCCCCGGTGGATGTCGCAGGTGGTGCCCGGCGACGCGTGGCCCGAGGGTGAGCCCGTGGTGTGCGACGTGGCCGTGGTGGGCACCGGCGCGGGGGGCGCGGTGGTGGGGCGCGAGCTCGCCGAGCGGGGCTACGCCGTGGCCTTTCTCGAAGAGGGCGAGCTGCACCGCAGAGACTCCTTCACGGGGAGCTCGATGCGCGCGCACAAGCTCTTCTACCGAAGCGCCGTGGCCGTGGGCAACGCGCCCATGCCGGTGTTCATGGGACGGATGGTCGGCGGCTCCACCGCGGTGAACGGGGGGACCTGCTTTCGCCCCCCGGCGTGGGTGCACGACCGCTGGTGCGACGCGATGCAGAGCGACGACTTCGCGCCGTCGCGGATGGAGGGGTACTTTCGCCGGGTCGAGTCGATCCTCCAGGTGGCGCCGACGGAGCCGAGGTTCCTCGGCCGGCCCTACGAGGTGTTTCGCAGGGGCGCCGAGGCGATGGGCTGGCACAGCGCGCGGATCAACCGCAACGCGCCGGGGTGCGAGGGCTCGGGCTTCTGCGATTTCGGCTGCCGCACCGACGCGCGGCGGAGCACGAACATCTCGTACGTTCCCCCGGCGCTGGAGCGGGGCGCGGTGCTGGTCACGGGGCTGCGCGCGGAGCGGGTGCGCATCGAGAACGGACGCGCCCAGGGCATCGACGGCGTGACCCGCGGCGGCAGGCGCGTGCGGGTGAGCGCGAAGGCGGTGGTGCTCGCGGGGGGCGCGGTGCCCACGCCGCTGTTTCTCACGAAGCAGGGGATCTGCAACGCCTCGGGCGAGGTGGGGAGGAACCTCACGCTCCACCCCAGCAGCGGGATGTCGGGGCTCTTCGACGAGCCCATTCGCGGGCAGGACTACGTGCCCCAGGGCGCGTATAGCGAGGAGTTCCTGCGCGACGGGATCCTCATCCTGTCGGCGCAGTCGGACTCGAATTATTCGCCCATGGTGTTCCCGATGGTGGGGCGGCAGCTGATGCGCTCCATCGCGAAGATGGACCACGTCGCGACCCTCGCGACGCTCCTCGCCGACGACACCCGCGGCACGGTGCGCGCCGACGCCGACGGCAGCCTGGTGATGACCTACAACCTCACCGAGAAGGACGTGCGCAACGCCCACCGCTCGATGATCCTCGCGGCGGAGATGCTCCTGGCCGCGGGGGCGAAGCGGCTCTACCCGGTGATGACCTCGATGCCCGAGCTCGCGCCGAGCGAGCTGCACCGGCTGGTGGAGGCGAAGGTCTCGGCGGGCGAGCTCCCGCTGGTGAGCTACCACCCGCTGGGCACGTGTCGCATGGGGCGCGACCCGAAGCGCAGCGTGATCGACCTTGACCACCAGACCCACGAGGTGAAGCGCCTCTTCATCGTCGACGGGAGCGCGGTGCAGGGTCCCCTGGGCGTGAACCCGCAGCTCACGATCATGGCCTTCGCCACGCGCGCGGCGGAGCGCATCGCGGACGTGCTGGGGTAGGGCGGAGGCTCGGCGAGGACGGGCGATCAGTCCGGGGCGACGTCGGAGCCCGCGTCGAAGGTCGCGGGCGCGTCCGAGTCGACGACGTCGGGCTGCGCGGGTGCGTCCGAGTCGACGACGTCGGGCTGCGCGGGTGCGTCGGGCTGCGCGGGGACGTCGGGCTGCGCGGGGACGTCGGGCTGCGCGGGGACGTCGGGCTGCGCGGGGACGTCGGGCTGCGCGGGCGCGTCCGAGTCGACGACGTCGGGCTGCGCGGGCACGTCGTCGCGCTGGAGCGAGGCGTCGGGGCGGTCGTCGGCGGAGACGTCGAGGGGGGCGTCGGCGGAGACGTCGGCGGAGACGACGGCGGAGGTGTCGGCGGAGGCGTCGGTGACGCGCACGGCGTCGCCGTCGGGGCTGCACGCACGCTCGCACTGGCTCACCGATCGCAGTCGTGGCGGCGTGGACGCAGCAGCTCGACGTTGTTCCGCGATCATCCGACGACCAGAAGCCGCAGCCCGCGCGCAGTCGTCGAGGCGGCAGCCGAGGCCGTCGAGGCGCGCGCACACGGTCTGCGCCGAGGGCGTCGGGTCGCTCGCGACGGCGACGCAGCGCGCGGGGGGGTCGAGCGGCGGCGCGTCGCAGGCCGAGAGCGCGAAGAAAATCGGAAACACAATCGCCGCGGTGCGCATCAGAACCCCGCCGAGGAGCCGAGGGAGAGGAAGAAGTCGTTCGTGCTCTCGAGGCCGCCGTTGGGCGTGCGGAGAAAGCGGCGGTTCCAGGTCGCGTTCACCATGAGGTTGTCGAGGATCGACGCCTGCGGCGAGCGGCGGCGCTCCGCGCTCGCGAGGAACACCGAGCCCACCACCCGGATCAGCGCGCCGTCGAGGGAGAAGAGGTTGTCGAGGCCGTCGAAGCGGCGGGAGGGATCTGCGCGCCCACGGCCACCTGGTCCACAAGTGAGCGCCCACCGTGGCGCCGAGTGTGCGGAGCTCGCCGCCGCTGTCCTCGGAGCCACAGGTGATGGGCGCGGCGGGAGGTCATCCGGCGCCGTGGGCACCGGGATCACCACCTGCGCGTACGCGCTCGAACGCGTGCGAGCGACCCGAGGGCTGGCGCAGCAGGAACTCCAGCTTGGTCACCGTGAGCGCGTCGCCTTGTAGCTGCGCGCCTGGTCGCGATGCTGCGAACTGCTCGCGCTGCACGGTGTAGTTCCCGCCGGTGAGCCCGAGGAAGTGGTTGCCCATGAAGGGCCTGCTGCCGATAGCAGGCCGTCGAAGGTCTGCGCGCTGGAGCGCGCGGCCCTCGAAGCGGGAGTACATGCCCGCGTGTGCGGTACCAGAAGCGCGCGCTCATCGTGGAGCGCGTCGCTGTCCTCGACCTCGGCGAAGCGGTTGTAGTCGGCGAAGGTGAAGAAGCCCATGCGCCGCATCGCCGCGCAGCGCAAGCCGTCGCGCTGCTCGGTGCAGTCGTCGAAGAGCCTCCAGTAGTGCGCAAGTGTGGGCGCTCATCGCCGTGGAAAGAGAGGTGCTCGCGCGAGGTTGCCCTCGGCGTCGCAGCGGTACCGAAGGCGCTCTGCACCTGGAGCGGGGCCTGCACGTCGCTCACCACCGTGGCGCCGACCTCGAGGTCGTCGGGGGTCTCGTCCCAGTTCTGCCCGAGGAGATCTGCAGCGGGCGCAGCGCCGCGGTGACGCCGATGACCTGCGGGTTCGAGATGTCGTTCGTGAGGGCGTGGACGTACCCCCAGTCGCGGATGATCCCGTCGAGCATCGCGCCGATCTGCGGGCGGTTGGGTCGAGGGAGTTGTTGAAGCCCGTGAGCAGGGTCTCGTGGGCGAAGTCTTGCGAGCGGAGCGGCGCGAGGCGGCCGGAGAAGTACACCCGCTCGTGGAGCCCGCGGTCGCTCGGGTGCGCCTCGCAGCTCGGGTCGTACTGGTCGTCGGGGCGCTCGTAGTCGCCCACGTCGATGCGCACGCAGCGGATCACCCGCAGCGCGTCCCGCGCGTCGGCGTAGTCGGCCTCGCGGAACTCGAAGTCCGAGAGGCGAAACCGCAGGGGGACGTTGAAGTCCATGCGCACCGGCCCGAGGCGCACCAGGCCGGTCGCGTTGAGCTGCAGAAAGTTCTCGTTGGCGATGCGCGCGTAGCCCAGGTCGGCGCCGACGCGAAAGGCCGTGTACCGCTCGTTCTGCGCGCGGGCCTCGGCGGGCGCGAGGGCGAGGGCGAGGGCGGCCAGACCCACAGCCGCCCGACCTGGATGGGGGAGAGTGTTCGTCATCGTGAGCTCGTTCGCGCGACGGCGCGCGCCACCTCGGCGCGCCGTGCAGGGAGAGCCTACGCCCGAGCTGGCGGGTCATTTCAAGACCCATGATCTTGCTCGAAGAGGGGGCTCCCCGAGCCGCGCGTCCCTTCGCGGGGGAGAGGGGACCTGGTACTCCCTGTGGAGAGGGACTCAGCTGCGCGGGCCGCCCCTCTTCTTCGCGGCGGGCTTCTCCTTCGCGGCCTTGTCGATCAGCCGGCGGATCGCGCCCTGCACCCGATAGAAGCCCGTGGGCGAAGTTTAACATCTTCGCTGGTTTTAATGGAGGGGGCAGCCTCTCCGCCTGCGACAAATCCATTGTATCCATTGAGGAATTGATGCGCTCGCCCTGGATAGAAGCCCCCGCGTCGCGCGGGCGTCACGCCGTCGACCACGAAGCGCGCGCCCTCCTCCCGGAGCTCTCTGGGGGACTGGCAGTTCCACGTCGGCTCGTAGCCCGCGCTCACCACGCGCGCGCGCAGCCGCACGGCCTCGCGCACGCACTCGATCGTCACGCCCGCGCTCGCGTCGGGGCGTCGCCAGAAGGCGAAAACAGTGCGATCGTCTGCGGGAGCCGATGGCCTGCGCGCGAGGGGTTCGGGGGTGTCACTCGACGATCTACTTCAGTTCTTGAGGCTCAAGGCCGCGCCCCCGTCCGAGTCGGCGCTGGATCGCCTCGACGCGCAGCTCGGCGAGCTGCTCGACGCGATGCAGGCCCTCGAGGACCCTGAGGTCGATCCCGCCGGCGCGAGGAGCCGCCTCGAGTGGCGCGCCGCGACCTTCTCGTACCGCGCGACCGACACCGTGGCGCGAGAGGCCCCGGCGGCGCTGCGCGACGAGGCCGGGAGCCTGCGTTCGCAGCTCGAGTCGAGCCTCCTCGCGCTCTCGCAGGCCGTCGCCGAGGGCGGAGCGGTCGGGGCGGTCAGGGCGCAGCGCGCCCCGCTCGTCGCGCTGCGCGATCGCGTCGCGCGGATCAAGGACGCGCACGAGGCCGCGGCGTCGCACAAGGCCCGGCGCGGACGGGTGCTGCTCCTGGTGCCCGCGGCGCTCTCGGCGGTCGTGGGCGCGTGGTTCGGGGTCGACCGCGGGCTCAGGGTGGAGCGCGTCGAGGCGCTGACGCCGGCCGGCGCCTTCGAGCACGTCGGCGGCGTGATGCGCGCGCGCCCGGCGTACCGCGCGTATTTCATGCGCGAGTTCTCGCGGTACTATTTCGGCCATCCGAGCCGCTTCTCGGCGCTGTATTTCAACCAGCCCGACGCGCCCCACAACCGGGTGCTGGAGCACAAGGTCGCGCTGCGCAGCGCCACCCGGCGGAGCGTGCGCTACGTCTCCGCGGTGGAGGCCGAGGTCGAGGTCGAGGGCGACGCGCGCTTCCCCTGGCACGAGCTCACGGTCACGCCGAGGGTCTCGGTGCCCGCCGAGGGCCGCGAGCGCCTGCGGGGCGTGGTCCTGGTGAGCGACGGCGTGGGCCCCGCGCTCGACCTCGCGTGGACCGTGACCTCGAGCGGGATGACCCTCGCGCAGGGCGCGCGGCCCGTGTTGCACCGCGAGAGCCAACGGGTGATCGATCCCGAAAATCCGCGCGTCGCGCCCCGCGAGGTGCGCGAGGGGAGGATCGATCCTCCCCTCTGGTGGCGTCTCCCGCGGCCCCCGGCGTCTCCCGACCCCGAGCGATACCGGGCGTGGACAGGCTGCGAGGATGCCCCCGACGGCTGGTACGAGCGCGTGCGCGACCCCGCGCGCCTGCGCGCGCTCACGCGGGTCGCGTACGACGCCCCGTGGCGCCTCGCGGTGCGCTTCGTGAGCCTTCGGGGCGAGGCCGGGCAGGCCCACGCCGAGGGCGCGCTGGGCCGCGAGCTGCTCTTCTTTCAGCGCGACCCGTCGCTGCTCGAGCACCCCCCGTGCGCAGACGC
The DNA here is from genome assembly GCA_041389885.1 of Polyangiales bacterium. Lineage (GTDB taxonomy): Bacteria > Myxococcota_A > Polyangia > Polyangiales > JAWKRB01. The sequence continues at coordinate 75,170 of JAWKRB010000005.1, forward strand.
CGGGGACCGCGCCTCCGACGCCATGAACTCCGGGCCCGAGCTCCTCGAGGCCCTCGCGATGCGCTTCACCGACGAGCGCCGCGCGCCCCAGCCGCAGGGCGTGGACCTCCTCCAGGCGCGCCTGGGCGTCGACCTGCTCGACGCCACGCGCGGCTCGCGGCTCGCGGCCTCGGCCTCGCTCGACGGCTTTCTCAACCCCCAGGGCGTGCTCTCGGTCTCGCTCCGCTACAACATGCCGGGGCCGCGTCGCTACGCGGTCTCGCTGCGGGTCAACGGCGAGGTGGTCGGCCGCTATCGCTTCGAGGACCTCGCGCCCGAGCACCTGCGCTTCGACGACGAGGGGCGGGAGGAGGCCGTCGCGCGGCTGCGGCGGGTCTTCGGCGCCTCGCGCTGATCGACGCGCGGGGCGCCCATGCGTCGACCGCGCGCCGCGTCACGCGCCGCTCACGCAGAGGCCGCGCGCGCAACGCAGGCCCTCGTCGCACAGGGGGCTGCGATCGTAGCGGCACAGCCCTCCGAGCGCCCCTTCGCGCAGGCACTGCATGCGAAACGGGCTGGTCGGCGTGCAGCGGTAGCCCTCCGCGCAGGGAGCGCGAGGCACCGCGCAGGTGGCGTCGGCCGCGAGCCTCTCGCCGCACACGCCGTTGTGACACGCCAGGCCCGGGTCGCAGGGCGGGTCGCTCACCCGACAGGTTGCCCCCGCGGTGCCCCAGCGACGGCAGCCGCCGTCGAGGCAATCGAGCTCGCGGGTGCAACGCCTCGCGTCGGTCGTCGCGCGGTTGCACGCCTCTCCCTCTCCCGCGGCGATGGCGCAGACGCCGCCGACGCACTGCAACGGCGCGGCGCAGCCTCCGTCGGTGGGGCGGCAGGGCGCACCCATCTCGCCGGTGGGAAAGCAGAGGTTGAAGCCTGATCGATCGTCGTAGCGCCGAAGGAGTCCCGGCGCGCAGATATCGTAGTCGACCCGGCTCCATACCGGCGCGCCGGCGCTGCAGTACGCGTCGTTCACCGTGTGCGCGTGGAGCCCTTCCCACCGGGTGTACTGAATGTGGGAGACGCAGCGAGTGCCCTGGGGGCAGCGGGGCTCGACGGGGCGACAGCTTGTTGTGCCCTGAACGCAGCGGTTCGCGGCGTCGCACACCAGCCCCTCCTCGCAGATCGTGGGCTCCTCGGTCTCGCGGCAGGCGCCGCCTTCACCCTGCACCGCGACGCAGCTCCAGTCCCAGGAGATGTTCCCGTCGAACCAGTGACCGCGTTGGGTGTAACGGCACGAGAGCCCCGCGCGGCACCGGGCTTCGGGGCCGCAGGGCGCGCCCGGGTCGCCGATCGCGACGCAGCGCCCCCGCAAGCACTCGAGGCCCGCGCGGCAGGTCGGGTACTCCGCGTCGTTCCAGGGCACGTTCGTGTCGCTGCAGGACCCGCCGGGCCCCGCGGTGCTGGGTCGGCAGAAGCCCCAGACGCAGCGCAGCCCCTCGTCGCAGACGCGCCGCCCCGCGACGACCTGGCAGTCCGCGCCGAGGCTCCCGCTCGGGACGCACCGTCGAGAGGGACCGCACGAGAATCCCTCGGCGCAGGCGGTGGTGTCGTTGCAGAAGGCCCCGGCCGCGATCGGGCTCGCGCAGAATCCGTCGACGCAGCGCAGCGCGCCGTCACACTCGCCCCGCGCGAGCGCCTCCATGCCGCTGCGGCACCGTCCGAAGGGGGCGCCCTCGTCGACGCAGCTGACGCGCCCTCCCAGGTACTCGGCACGGCTGCACGCCCGACCCGCGCCGCATCGCGCGCCGGAGTGCAGCGAGTTCTCGCAGACCGTCTCACCGAGGCAGCTTCGGCCGACGCACCGCAGCCCCTCGTCACAGCTCGGATTCGTCTCACGACACGCGCCGTGGAGGGTGCCATTGCCCGCGCAGCGATTCTCGTGGCAGGCCTCCCACGCAGCGCAGTCGGACTCCGCGGCGCACACCCCCGGGGCTCGCCGCGTGTCGCGGCAGCGCGTGCCGTCACACTCCAGCCCCTGCGCGCAGAGGTCGACGCCGCGCTGGCAGGGCGCGCCGAGCCCCAGGGCGCCGTCGACGCAGCGGCCGAAGAGGCAGGCCCAGCCCTCGGGGCAGCCGTTGGGGTCGGTCGGGTCGCAGACCCCGTGCGGCTCCGCGCGCCGCGGTGTGCAGACGCCCCCGAGGCACGCCAGCCCCGCCTCACAAGGGCGTGAAGACCCGCAGTGCTCCCCGGCGCGAGCGCGAGGGCGGCAGCGCCCTCCGAGGCAGATCAGCCCGTCGGCGCAGGCGCCCCACTCATCCGAGCCGTCGCACGAATCGCCCTCGGTGGAGGCGCGGCGGCAGCGCTGCGCGCCGTCGGGGTCGGTTCGGCATCGAAGCCCGTCCGCGCAGTCCTCGTGAAACTCGCAGGGCTCGCGCTCGACGCGCGGGTAGACGCAGATCCCTCCCGAGCAGCGCCCGCCCGCGTCGCACCGCGGCTCCTGGCTCCTGCAATACCTCACACGCGACCGGGCGCAGACGCCCTCGACACAGACCAGCCCCGCGCCGCAGCTCTGCCTGCGGTCTTGTCTCAGTCCCACGCACGACGCGCCTTCGGGCAGCACCTCGGGGCGCACGATCCTCAGGCCGCCGCGAACCGGCATCGACCACTCCCGATTGTCAGCCTGGCCGAAAAGGAGCGAGCTCGTCACCACGAGGAACACCGGGCGGCCCGCGCGGAGCGCCGGGGTCCAACCGTTCTCACGCTCGGCGCATCCCACGAAGGCCGCGCCGTGGGCGCACTCTTCAAAGACCTCGACGGTGAGCCCGTCGGCCTCGACGAGCTCGAGCAGCACGGGGCCGTCGGCGACCGGGGTGTAGCGAAACGCCGCCGCGCGTCCGCGGTGCACCGCGCAGGAGGTCGGAGGGAGCGAGACCGCGCGGAGCGGCGCGTCGCGCGTGTCGAACCACGCGGTGAGCTCACCCGGCCCGCTCGGCTCGGCGTCGGCGAGGTCGAAGGCGGGTAGCCCGATGCAGGTGAGGGGTTCGGGCGCGCCGCGGTCTGCGGGGGTGGGGCGATCGGTCGAGCCCGGGCGGTCCGACGGATCGGGCGTGGCCGCGTCGCTCGTCCGCGGCGTGGCCGCGTCCATCCCCTCGGGCTCTGCGAGCGCCCCGTCGTCGAGCGCGCCCGCGTCCTCCGGTTGTGGGCCGGCGGGCTCGACGCATCCCGCGAGGAGCCCGAGAACGAGCAGGATCCCGCAGGACCCTCGAACGCGAAGACGTCGCAGCTCCAAGAAGCCTCCCAGTGCTGATGTTGTCACCTCCGGCGAAAACATTCAGCGAGAGGCACCCAGCGCACCGGCGCGCGTCCCGCGCCGAGCGTGAAGATACGCCGCATCGCGAGGGATCGGCGCCGTCCGCGACCTCGGGCGAAGGGTCCTCCCGCCGCCCTCGCCACGGCCCCCGAAGGCGCTCGTCGGCCGCGCCCGAGGCGGCGTAGCATCCCCCTTCGGCGGCTCGGGTCATGGTGGCCCAACGTCACGAAAGCAGCCTCGGGAGAAGCGTCCAGGCGCTTCAGGTGGGGAACGGTGTCATCGCGCATCCAGGGTCAGCCTTCTCTCTCGCGCGGCCGTCGCGTCGCGCGCATGACCGGCGAGGTCGCGTGAGCGCGCGCTTCGAGCTCCTGCGCCGCCGCGCCGGGGCGGCCCTCGCCGAGGGCTTCTTTCAGGGCATGTCGCGCGCCGCGAGGCTGCACCCGCTCGCGCGCCCCGCGCGCCACGGGGTCGAGGTGATCGACGACGTCGCGTACGACCCCGCGCACCCCACGCGCCGGCTCGACGTGTGGAGGCCCCTCGCGCGCCCCGCCGACGCGCTGCTGCCCGTGGTGCTCTACGTCCACGGCGGCGGGTTTCGCATCCTCTCGAAGGAGACCCACTGGGTCATGGCGCTGGCCTTCGCGCGCCGCGGCTACGTGGTGTTCAACATCGACTACCGGCTCGCGCCGACGCACCCCTTCCCCGCCGCGCTCGAAGACGCCGCCGAGGCCTACGCGTGGGTGTGCGCGCACGCCGGGCGCTACGGCGGCGACCCGCAGCGCCTGGTGCTCGCGGGCGAGTCGGCGGGCGCCAACCTCGTCACGGCGCTGACCGTGGGGGCGTGCTTCGAGCGCGACGAGGTCTACGCGCGCAGGGTCTTCGACGCGGGGGTGCTCCCTCGGGCGGTGCTCCCCGCGTGCGGCCTGCACCAGGTGTCCGACCCGGGGCGCTTTCGCCGACGCAAGCCCGCGCTCTCGCGCTTCGTCGCCGACCGCATCGAGGAGGTCACGCACGGCTACCTCGGCGACCAGGCGCACGGACCCGACGCGGGCCTCGCCGACCCGCTCTGCGTGGTCGAGGGGGCGGCGCCCCACGCGCGGCCGCTGCCTCCGTTCTTTCTCGCGTGCGGCACGGCCGACCCCATCCTCGACGACACGCGGCGGCTCCAGGCCGCCCTCGCGGCGCGCGGCGCCGTGGCCGAGGCGCGTTACTACCCTGGGGAGCCGCACGCCTTTCACGCCCTGGTGTTTCGCGAGCGCGCGCGGCGCTGCTGGGCCGACACCTTCGATTTCCTCGACCGCCACGTGCCGCGGTAGGCGCTCAGGGTGGGGCCCCGCAGCGCACGGGGCGCGGGCCGGGCAGGGCCATGCGCGGGCGCGCGGGGTCGAACCACCGCGGGTCGTCGCCGCGGAGCTCGCCCAGCGCCGCGAGCTGCGCGCGCAGCGCGTCGCGCAGGGTGGGCGCGGCGTCGACGGCGTCGTCGTCGAGGGGGTCGAGGAGGTGCTCCGCGAGCGGTCCGCGCGCGAGGAAGTCGTGGGTCGCCACGGTGAGCACCTGCGCGTCGGGGAGGTCCTCGCCGTCGCGCCGCAGGGTGACGCGCGCCGCGCCGGCCTCGCAGGTGACCTCCGCGCGCAGGCCCGAGAGCGCGAGGGTGCCGCTGCGCCCGCCCGCGTTGCGCGCGAGCACCGCGCGCAGCCCCGCGGCGCGCAGGCGCACGCGCAGCAGGCGGTTGTCGAAGGGCATGACCGCGTAGAGCGCGCCCTCGTCGAGCGCGCCCGCGGGGAGGTCGACGCGCACGCCCCCGGCGTTCATCAGCCCCACGTCGGCGCCGGGGGTGGCCGCGCGCAGGAGGTCGGCGACGAGGTTCGGCAGGGCGGCCTCCTCGCGGTACCCGGTGCGCACGGCGCCCACCACCCGCACGCCCACGGGACGCGACCGGGCCGCGCGGGCGCGCTCGAGGTCGGGCGCGATCACCCCGGCCACGGCGTCGTCTGGACGCACCGCCGCGCCTTCGTAGGGCGTCGGCGCGCAGGTCGCGAGGTCGAGCTCGTCGGCGTCGGTCGCGCCCTCGCCGCAGACGTGTCGCGGGGGGTGCACGCGGCGCTGCACCACCCGTCGGGCGTCGAGGTCGACGGTGAGGTCGACGCGGCCGAAGGCGCGCCCGTTGGCGAAGGACTCGATCACCGCCGCGCCCCGGACCACGTGCGCCACGCCCTGGTGCGTGTGCCCCGCGACCACCACGTCGACCACGCCCTCGGGGGCCTCGCGGAGCGCGCGAAAGAGCTCCTGCTCGGGGTCGCAGCTCGCGAGGTCGTGAGGGTCGTCGAAGCGGGTGCAGCGCCCGCCGGCGTGGGCCACGGCCAACACCACGTCGGCCCCGGCGGCGCGCAGGGCGGCGGCTTCGGCGCGCAGCGACCCGGCCAGAGGACGCAGCGCGACGCCCCGGGTGTTGCCCGAGCCCACGCCGCGCACCGTCGACTCGGTGCTGAGCCCGAGGACCCCGACGCGCACGCCCGCGAGGTCGAGCAGGATCGAGGGCCGCACGTTCTCCCACCCGAGCGCGCGGCCCTGCGGGTCGACGAGGTTGGCGGAGAGCAGCGGGAAGCGGGCCTCTCGCGCGCGGGCTCGCAGGGCGCCCTGGGGGTCGGCCTCGCGCCGCCGCGCGCCGACGGGGTCGCCCGCCGGGCCGTAGTCGAACTCGTGGTTGCCCACGGCGGCCGCGGCGTAGCCCAGGGCGTTGTACGCGCGGATCACCGCCGCGCCCTCGTTGAGGTTCGACTCCAGCGTGCCCTGGAACATGTCCCCCGCGTCGAGCAGCAGCACCGCGCCGTCGCGCGCGCGGGCCGCGCGGAGGTTGCGCACGTGCCCCGCGAGCCAGGGGAGCGCGGCGAGGCGACCGTGCAGGTCGCTCGTGCCCACGATCGAGAGCGTGACCCGCCGCGGCGCGGAGGGGGCGCGCACGAGGGCCCGCGGGGCGCACCCGGCGGCGACGAGGCCCAGGGCGAGGACGAGCGCGCGGATCACGCGCGAGGTTGTACCGCCAGGTGGGCACCCACGTCGCGGGGGGGCCGCACCGCGTGAGGAACACGACCGCGGCGTGAGGGTCCATCCCCGCTCACGCGGGGGAGCCGCACAACGAACGGAAAAGGACAGAACACAACCCGAGCTCGGACATATTCTGTCCCCACCCGTCCCCATCCGGCCTCGCCCCTCGACCTGCAGTTCGCGCCTCGCGCGGGGTGCGACACAGTGCCTCGCTCCCCCAATTGACGACCGCAGCGCGGAGGAATACCGACCTTGGGATGGTGCCCACCAAACCGGGGGATCGCCGGACTCACCTCCAGCGGGTGAAGCTCCTGCGGGGGCTCGACGCGTTCACCCTCGACATGATGCTGCCCTGCCTCCGCTGGCGCGCGCTCGCCGCGGGGGAGGTGCTCTTTCGCGAGGGAGACCCGGGCGACACCATGGTCTTTCTCACCGCGGGCGAGGTGCGGGTGTCGGTGCGCCACGTCGACGGCGACGAGGTCACGGTGGCGACGGGGCTCCTCGGAGACTCCCTGGGTGAGATGGTCTGCATTGACCCCGCGCCGCGCGCGGCGACGGTGGTCGCGACGGTCCCCTCGGTGGTCGCGGAGCTGAGCCGTGATGGGCTCGCGGCCCTCGAATCGGCCATGCCCCACCTCTCCGCGCGGATCATCTCGGAGGTGATCCACACGGTCACCCAGCGGATGCGCGCGCTCGAGGCGCGCATCGACCAGGAGCTCGGCGTCGCGCCGACCGCGCCCGCGCGGAGCGCGCCTCCCCCCGCGCAGCCCGAGCGCCGCGGGGCTCTCATGGCCTTCATCGACCGACTGCGAGGCGGCGTATGATCACCGAGGCCGAGGTGCGCGCACTCCCGACGCTGCGCGACTTCTCCGACGACGAGCTCCGCGTGCTGCTCGGCGCCACCCAGTCCCGCGCGCTGCGCGTCGGCGAGGTGATCTGGCGGCAGGGCGAGCTCGGGCGCTCCTGCGCGATCGTCGTGCGCGGCGCGCTCGAGGTGCTGCGCGAGGGCCCCGAGGGCACGCAGCGCATCGGGCAGATGGAGGCCGGCTCCATCGTGGGGCAACTCGCGCTGGTCGACCGCGGTCCCCGCGGCGCGACCGTGCGCGTGACGAAGGAGGGCGCCGCGCTGGAGCTGCAGCGCGAGGAATTCGAGCGGCTCCTGCGCGCCGCCTCGCCCCTCGCGCTGCGCTTTCAACGGAGCGTGGCGCTCGCGGGGATCCGCCAGTACCGCAGCGTGATCCGTCGCCTGGCCTCGTTGCCCCGGGCCGACGCCGAGGACGGCGGCCGGGCGCAGCGTGCCTCGCTCGTGGCCCTCTCGGCCGTGACCACCGAGTGGGGCCTCTCCGACGAAGAGCTCGACGCGGTGGAGTTCGTGCCCGTCGCGTCGGTGCGTCCGCCCCCCTCGCGCCGTCCCTGAGGCGCGTCGCACCGCGCAGCGCTGCACGGCGCTTCGTCGCCGGCGAGCGCGAGCGCCTCCGCGCCGCGGGGCTTCACTCGGTCGCCGCCCGCCCGCGCGGCGGGCTCAGGCGCCCGCGAGACCGAGCGCCGCGCAGTCGGGAGCGTTCAATACACGCGGGGCGCACTCCCTCTCCTGCCGGGGCACCGGCGGGAGAGGGCCAGGGAGAGGGCCCATTCCCCCCGTCACCCCCCCGGGCAGGACCCCGCGCGCACGCAGAGCGGGATCATCCCCGACGGCGCAGGGCAGCACGAGCTCTCGGTGTTGCAGGCCATGCACGGGCAGGTGGTGCACGTCGGCGCCGGGGTGAACCCGCGGCAGGTGCCGTTGAGGCAGAGCTCGTCCTGGTTGCAGTCGTTGTCGCAGGCGCCGCAGTGCAGCGGGCTCGTGCGCGTGTCGACGCACGCGCCGGAGCAGTTCCGCAGCGACCCGCAGCCCGAGCCCACGGAGACGCAGGTCCCTGCGCGGCAGAGCGATCCCATGCCGCAGCGCTCGCCGAGGCGCCCGCAGTTGTCGCGGTCGGCCTGGAGGTCGACGCAGGCCGTCCCCGTTCGGGTGAGCCCCGGTCGGCACTCGCAGCGCCCGGCGACGCAGCGCTCGTCGTTGTCGCAGCGCGTGGCCATCTCGCCGCAGGAGTTCGGGTCGATGAGCGACGCGACGCAGCGCCCCTCGCGGAGCACCGTCTCGGGGGGGCACACGCACGCGCCGCCCACGCACCCGAGGCCGGGCATGCAGAGGGTGCCGCAGGCGCCGCAGTTCGCGAGGTCCATGCTGAGGTCGGTGCAGAGCCCACCGCAGGCGACGAGCGGGTTCGGGCAGGCCACGTCGACGGGCGCGGGGACATCCGGCGGCGCGACCACGTCGCGGGGCGCGACCACGTCGCGGGGCGCGACCACGTCGCGGGGCGTGACCACGTCGCGGGGCGTGACCACGTCGCGGGGCGCGACCACGTCGCGGGGCGGCGCGGGGGTGTCGCTCGGGGCCGTGACGTCTGGGAGGTCCTGCGGCGCAGGGGCATCCGTCGCGTCGAGGGGGAGCGACGCGTCGGGGAGCGACTCGTCGAGGTCTGCCCGAATGAGCGCCGAGCAGCCCAGGGTGGCGAGGCAGAGCCACGGCGTGAGCCGTCTGAGGACCGGTCGCATGGGATGCGCGAAACGGTACACCACAACCGGCCACCGCGGCCTCACCGCGGCGGCAGCGTGACCATCTCGCAGCGCACGTGCACCGCGTCGACGCCGCCGCCCAGCTCGTCGTACACGCCCATCACCGCGACGAAGCCGTCGTCCGCGGGGAGCAGCGCCGGGCGCGCCACCACCCGCGCCCGCAGGGGCATGACGTCGCGGCGCACGTAGGGGGCGCCCGCGGGGGGCACGAAGGTCGCGTAGGCGTGGAGCCCGCCGGCGACGTCGTCTCCGTGGAGCATCAGGTCGTAGATCACCCCCGAGGGGCCCAGCACCGCGCGGTGGCCCAGGGCCACCCCGTCGAAGCGCTCGGTGGTCCAGATGCGCGGGAGCTCGACGCGCACGCCGCGTCCCTCCAGCGGGAGCTGGCTCAGGGCCAGGCCGCGGGACTCGGCCCACTGCCCCACCACCAGCCGCTCGCCGCGGCTCACCGCGACGGTCTCGTAGGGTCCGAGGCCGAGGGCCACGGGGTCTCCCTCGGGCTCGAGGTTCGTCGAGAGCTGCACGAGCACCTGCGCGCGGGCCTGCTCGCCGTCGAGCGCCGTGCCCCGCACCGGGCGCTCGAGGAGGGCGACGTGGCTCGCGCCGTCGCGCAGCGCCACGAGCTGCATCGCGCCGCCCACGCGCTGGCGCCACAGACGCTCCCCGCCCCTGCGCGCCCCGCTCCCGTCGAAGCGCAGGACCACCACCTCGCCCTGCTCGGTGCCCGCCAGCACCGCCGCGCCGTGGGCGCCGTCGACGAGGTCGGGGGCGGCGCTGATCCACACGAAGCCCCGGTGCCCGCGCACGACCAGCGGCGCCTCGGCCACCCGCGTCGGAGACGTCGCCGCGCCCTCACGCGGGACCATCGTGGCGTAGAGGTCCCCCGAGACGTGCTGCACCACGAGCACGCCGGCGTCGACGGCCACCGCCACGGGGATCCCCGGGGGATGGGTCTCTTCGCCCCGCTCGGAGCTCACCGGGTCGGCCAGGCGCGTGGGCTCGCCGACGACCTGGAGGTCGCGGTCGAGGCGGAGGATCACCAGCCCCGCGCCGCGGGTCGAGGGCGCCGCGGGGGACTGGTACTCGAGCTCCGCGAGGGCGCGGGGGAGCGCGCGTCGGGCGCCCACGCGCAGGGTCTCGTCGGGGTCGCGCACGGCCACCACGAAGGCCGCGCCGTCGGGGGCGAGGGATCGAAACGCCTGCGCCGCGACGTAATCGCTGCCCTCGACGGGGAGCGACGGCCCGCTCAACAGCCGCTGGCTGCGCACCGTCGCGCAGAGCGGCTCGCGGGTCTGCGCGAGGGCCGCGGGGGAGAGCAGCGAGAGCGAGAGCGCGAAGACCGTGCGCCTCATCGCGCGCCTCCAGGGACCGCGCAGCGGAGGTCGGCCCAGGTCCAGGTGACCGCGCCGCCCTGCTCGGCGCGGAGAAAGAGGATCACCACGCGGTCGCCCGCCGCGGCCATCGCCACGCGCTGCGGCACCACGCTGCCGTCTTCGGGGAAGAGCCGCGTCGCCCCCCGCACGCCCTCGCGGTCGATCCGCGCGAGGGTGAGCGCGCCGACGTTGCGTTCGTCTCCCGGATCGCCCGTCGAGAGCGCCACCCAGCGAGACGCCCCGCTCCACGACCCCGCGAGGAGCGCGCCGCCCCCCGGCAGGGCCTGCAGGAGCGAGCGCGGAGAGCGCACCGCGCCGTCGATGATCTCGCTGCGGCGCAACACGTTCTGATCGGTGAAGAGCATCGAGAGGGCCCCCGGCTCGTCGCGCGAAGAGGGCGCGAGGAGCACGTCGCCCCGCGGGTGCCCCAGGGGGTCGGCGAAGGCGTCGAGGCCGTCGGCGCGGGCGAGGGCCACGGTGCGCGCCACGTCACCCGAGGTCGCGTCGTCGCGCCCGAGGAGCGCGGTCACCGCCGCGCCCTGCCGCAGCCCGTCGAGGACCACGTCGCCCTCGCGCAGCCGCGCCGCGGGCACCAGCGCGTCGAGGGGGCGCGCGGCGGGCGGGAGCGACACGGTCCCCTCGCGCACGGTGCGCACGGGCGTCGCGACGCCGGCGGCGCTCACGGTGGCCGTGACCAGCCGCGCGCGCCCCTGCTCGGTGCGGACCACCGCGTAGAGCTGCGCGCCCGCGGGGGTCATCACCACGGCGGCGGAGGTCCCCACGAGGGCGTCGGTCTCCTGCCCGCTGACGTGGGTGACGAAGGGGCGCGTGCCCTGGGTGGTGCAGCTCATCGCCGCGGGCGAGGCTTCGATGCGCGCGAGGTCGAGGGTCGGCGCCTCGGGCTCGGCGAGGCGCTGGACCCACGTGCCCGGATGCACATCGAGCTGCGGCGCAGGGCGTTGCGCGTCGCATCCGAAGCGGGTCACGAGCAGCGTGGGGGCGCCGTCGGCGGAGTCTCGCCCGTCGACCAGCGCCCAGGCGAGGGGGTCGGCCGCGCCCTCGGGGGCCTCGGCGACGGCCGCGCGGGTGCTGCGCGCGAGAAAGCTGGTGAGCGAGGGCGCGCGTCCGAGGGCGGCGCCGCGGGGGTCGAGGGCGGCGACGTCGAGGGAGACGTTGGCGTCGTCGGCGAGGGCCGAGAGGGTGAGCACGCCCTGGAGTCCGGCGCCCACGGGCACGATCGCCGGGCGCAGGTCGGCGGCGCCGCGAAAGGTCGCGAGGGTGACCGGGGGCGAGGCGCTGCTCCCATCGTCACGGATCACGGCGGCGCGCAGGGCCACGTCGCGTCGCGCCACGCGGGCGCGCCAGGTGAGCAGGGTGCCCTCGGAGACGGCGCGGGCGTCGACCCGGTCGAGGTCGCGCGCGACGAGGTGGAGCGTGTCGTCGGCGTCGAGGCGCCGGGTGAGCAGCGCGTGCTCGTCGGAGGCGCCGCCGTCGGCGCGGGCGCTCACGGCCCAGAGTCTCAGCGAGCCGCTGTCTCCCGTGACCCTCGGGGCCTCGCCGACGAAGGCGCCCCCCGGCGGCGCGTCGACGCGGGTCTCGCGCTCCCCGATGAACACACGAACGCTTGTGGCCCAGGGGGATCCGTCGATCTCTCCCGCGCGCGGCGCCCGGTCGTCGCGGTGCGCGAAGGCGAGCAGGGGGCCTCCCTCGGCCGCGCGCAGGGTGAGGGCGCCGACGTAGCCCCGCGGTCCCACCGCGCGGATCGCCCCGCGGGCACGCCCCGCGCGTCGAGGCGGCGCAGGCGCACCTGCTGCTGGCCGGGGGCTCCGCTGCGCCAGGCGAGGAGGTAGCCGTCGCCGTCGGCGACGAGGCTCGGGAGGGCCGGGGCGTCGCCGGCGTCGAGGAGGGCGACGTCGCGGGGAGGTGCGTCCGCCGTGGGGGTCGAGGGGTGACGGTGATCCTCGGGGCGCGCTCTCCCGCGGGGATGGACACGAAGGCCGCGAGGCCGCCGGCGGCTCCGCGGGCGAGGGCGGGGGTCGCGGGCACGCCCGAGGTGCTCCTCGCGAGGGTGACCGCGTCGACGGCCTCGCAGCGGGGCATGGGCGAGAACTCGCGCCCGCGCACGCGGAGGGCGTCGTCGGGGGGCGTCTCTTCGACCCGCGCCGCGGGGGGCGCGGTGACCACCGCGGGGGTGACGGGCGCGCTGCGGCAGGCGAGGAGGGCGATGGGGATCAGGGCAATGGGGCGTCGCACGGGATTGGGTACTGTGCTCCGAGGAGGTTGGTGGGCGAAAGGTTCCCGCGGGGGAGGGAGAAAATGTCGGCGGTGGAGAACTGGAGCCCCGCGCCCGCGGTGAGTAGGTTGCGCGACGGTGAACGTCCCCGCGGCGATCGAGAAGGCGAAGAAGGGCGAGGTGCTGCCCGTGTACCTCATCGGCGGCGAGGAGCGCCTGCTCGTCTCGCGGCTCTGCGACGCGGTGCGCGAGGCCACCGTCGGGGGTGGTCCCCGGGGCCTGGCCGAAGACGTCTTCGACGGCCGCGGGACCTCCGCCGGCGCCGTGCTCACCGCGTGTCGCACCCTGCCCATGATGGCGAAGCGACGTCTCGTGATGGTGCGCGGGGTCGATCAGATGTCGTCGGTGGATCAAGAGGCGCTGATCCCGTACCTCACGAAGCCCGAGCCCTCGACGGTGCTGCTGCTCGTGGCGCTCACCCTCGACAAGCGCCGCAAGCTGGCCCTCGAGGCGAAGAAGGCCAACGTGCTCTTCGAGGCCGAGCACCCCAACGAGGCCGCCGCCGCCGCGTGGATCGCCCGCGAGGCCGCCGCCCGCGGGGTGACCATGGAGCCCGGCGCGGTGGAGTCTCTGGGGCTGGCCATCGGCGCCGACCTCGGGCAGCTCGCCGACGCCATCGAGCGCCTCGCGCTGTACACGAACAACGGCGTGGTCACCGCGCAGACCGTCGACGTGGTGGTGACGCCGGTGCGCGAGATCCCGGCGTTTGACCTCTCGACCGCGGTGGCGCAGCGCAAGCGCGCGCGGGCGCTGGCCTCGGTGACGCGGCTGCTCAACCAGGGGCAGGACCCGCTGCCCATCCTGGGCCTGCTCGCGTGGCAGCTCGGCCAGCTCGCGCGGGCCAAAGAGTTCTCGGCGCGTCCTCCCGAGGGGCGCTCGCTGGCGAGCGTGCTGAAGGTGCCGCCGGGGCGGGTGGCGTCGGTGCAGGAGCTCGCGGCGAAGTGGTCGGTGCCGCAGCTGCAGCGCGCGTTTCACGTCCTCGCGGCGGCCGACGCGGCGCTCAAGGGCGGGCGCAAGACCACCGACAAGTACCGCGGGCTCATCGCCGTCGAGGCGGTGATCGCGCTCTGCGGCGGCGCGGGCATGGGCGAGCTCGCGGGGTGAGGGGAGCGCGACGGGGCGCGGACCCGCGCAAGGCCCCTGCGAGACGGCGCCCGCGGGATTTTGGAGTATGGTCCGCGCCGCTGATGCGCCCTCCCGCTGTGCTCTCGCTCGCCGCGCTCCTGCTCGGGTGTCCTACGCCGCCGCCGCGGTATCCCATCACCGACCCCCAGGTCGCGCTGCGCTCCCTCCGCGCGCGGGACGCGCGGGTGCGGCTGCTCCGCGCGCACGGCTCGGCGGATCACTTCGGCGCCCAGGGCCGCATCCGCGGCGAGGTGTGGGTCTTCGTGCGGCGCCCAGACTCGCTGCGCGTCGACACCCGCGCCTTCGGGACCACCGTGAGCACGGTGACCCTGAACCACGGCCGCCTCGCCCTCGCCGACTTTCGCGGGGGGCATTTCTTCGTCGGTCCCGCGCAGGCGTGCGTGGCCGCGCAGCTCCTCGGGATCCCGCTCGAGACCGCCGAGGTCGTCTCGATGCTCTCGGGGGGCCCTCCGCTCCTCGACGGGCAGGCGCGCATCGTGTGGCGAGACGGGCGCTACGACGTCGAGATCCGCGGCGAGGGCGGGGTGAGCGAGACCCTGCGCCTCGAGCTCACCGACCGCGAGCGCGAGTCCGCTCAGCCGCAGGACCAGCGCCCGCGCCCGGTGCGCGCGGAGATTCGCGACGCCCGCGGGGTGCGCGCGGTGCTCGAATTCGGCGACTACACCGAGGTCAGCGGCGTGCCCTTCGCGCAGCGCGTGCGGGTGCTGATGGAGCGCGACAATGTCGACCTCCTCGTGCGGTACCGCGAGATCACCCTCGACCCCGAGCTCCCCGAAGAGGAGGACATCTTCGAGCAGACCCCGCCCGCGGCGATGCAGGAGGTCCCCGTCGACTGCGGCGAGCACCGCCTCGCGCCCGAAGCGCCCGCGGACGCGGCGACCCCGACCGACGCCTCGGCTCCGACCGACGCGTAGCGCCTCCGATGAACCCGCGCCGCGGGCCCCCACCGACGCTCCCGCGCGCCCTCTCCCGCCTCGCTGCGTTCGACACACAGGTCATGAATCCGCTTGAACACACGCGTGATGCGCCTCTGGTCTGTCCGCGCCGCCCTTCAGCGCGGGCTCCTTCGCTTCCTCGCCCCTCCTCCAAGGGCTTCGCCGATGGAGGAGGGGCTGAGACACAAGGGATGGCAGACACATCCGCGCGGTCTCAGGCCATGTGACGCATCCCATGGGCAGTTCGACGCGGAGCATCTTCCCGAAGTACGTAGCCCCCTCCTCCATCGGCGAAGCCCATGGAGGAGGGGGCGGGGGTGGAGGGGCCCCGCGCTGGGTCGAAGGGACGAGCGGCGGCGCGGACAGACCAGAGGCGCATCACGCTTGTGTTCAAGCGGATTCCTGACTTGTGTGTCGAACGCAGCGAGGCGGGAGAGGGTGCGCGGCAGCGCGGGATGTGGGCCACGTCCTTCGCGCGGAACCCTTCCGTTCACCCGTAGAAGTCCAGCCACGGGTCTTTCGAGACCCGGGGCACGCGCTCGGCCTGCACCACCTCGGTGGGGATCACCGCTTCGGCCACGCGCTCGGCCTTGAGCTTCTCCGCAGGCGCCTCGTCGGGGGCCTTCTCCTTCGGCGCCTCGACCGTCGTCGGCAGCGCCCTCGGCGTCGGCACCGGACGCGCGTGGACCACCTGCGCCCCCCGCGTCGGCACCGCCGCGAGGTGCGGCGCCTCGTTCTGCGCCTGCCCCATCTCGTCGGGCGTGTAGAGCCCCCCGACGTCTTCAGGGAAGGCCCGTCGCAGCGCCAGGGCCTCGGCGCACTTCGCGAGCATCGTGCGCGGCATGCGCCCCCAGAGCGCCACCGGACGCTGCCGCCCCGTCTGCCGGTCGCGAATCGACTGCACGTACTCGTTCCAGTATGCGATGCCCACGGCGGGGCGGGGCCAGTCGCTGCGCCACACGCGCACCTTGCAGAGCTTGATCGTGCCGTCGGGGTTCTCGACGAACTCGGGCTCGTCTTGCCCCGCGTAGCGCCCCGTGCGCTCGGCGATCGCGCGGAGCCCGTCGATCGACACCTGCGCCGACCACACCTGCCGGCCCTTCTCGCCGTCCCAGCGGTGCACGAAATGAATCTGCCGCAGCAGGGGGTTGAGCCTTCGAGCCCGCGCGATCTCCATGAGCACGGCGAACTCTTCGTCGCTCGCGCCGTTCGCGTACGAGTCGCGGATGATCTGCCGCTGCTCGTCGGTGAACTCAAAGGGGGTCGAACCCTCCGCGCGAGAAAGCCCCCGCTCCGCGCTCCGCGTGCTCATTTGTGAACTGTATATCCGTTCAGTGCCTCCCGCAACGCCCCGGAGCTGTGGCAAGAGACTCTGCGCGTGCAGACCCTCTACGAAGACCGCGAGCTGCTGGCCGTGAACAAGCCGCCTGGCGTGGTGGTGATCCCCGCGCGGGGAGAGGACCCGGCGCTGTCTCTGCGTCAGCGCCTGGAGCGGGCGCGGGGGGAGCCCCTCTGGGTGGTGCACCGCATCGACCGCGAGACCTCGGGGGTGGTGCTCTTCGCGCGCACCGCGGCGGCGCACCGCGCCCTCAACGCGCTCTTCTCGGGGCGCGGGGTGGAGAAGTCGTACCTCGCCTTCGCGGTCGGCGCGCGCCTCGACGACGAGGCGCTGATCGAGCTCCCGCTGCACACCGCGCGCAAGGGAAAGATGCGCCCCGCGCGCCCCGGCGAGGAGGGCGCGCAGGAGGCGCAGACCTCGCTCCGCGTGCTCGCGCGCTGGACGCGGGGGGCGGGCGACGTGGCGAAGGTGCTCGCGCGCCCGCGCACCGGGCGGCAGCACCAGATCCGCGTGCACCTCCGCGCGCTCGGGGCGCCCATCGCGCGCGATCCCCTGTACGGCAGGGGCGACGAGGGCCTGCCGCCGCTCGCGCGCATGGCGCTGCACGCCGCCGAGCTCACGCTGCCGTGGGGCGCGCGCGCGCTCACGGTGCGCGCGGAGCTGCCCGAGGACCTCGCGGAATTCGAGCGCGCCCTCGGGACGTGATCGCGAGCACCTTTTCCCAGGGGACGTGAAGGGTTCCGCGCGACCGACGTACCCACATCCCGCGCCGCCGCGCCCCCCTTCTCCCGCCTCGCTGCGTTCGACACACAAGTCAGGAATCCGCTTGAACACAAGCGTGATGCGCCTCTGGTCTGTCCGCGCCGCTCGTCCCTTCGACCCAGCGCGGGGGCCTCCCACCCCGCCCCCTCCTCCATGGGCTTCGCCGATGGAGGAGGAATTTCATCCTTCGGGAAGATGCTCCGCGTCGAACTGCCCTTGGGATGCGTCACATGGCCTGAGACCGCGCGGATGTGCCTGCCATCCCTTGTGTCTCAGCCCTCCTCCATCGGCGAAGCCCATGGAGAGGGGGCCGAAGTGGAGGGGCCCCGCGCTGGAATCAAGCCGGCTGGCAGCACGCAGACCCGACAGACCAGAGGCGCATCACGCTTGTGTTCAAGCGGATTCCTGACTTGTGTGTCGAACGCAGCCCGCCTCGGGAGAAGGGGTTCGCGGTCGCGTCGATGTGGGCCCGCGGCGCGGGTTCACCTCAACCCTTCACGTCCCCTGTGGACAGGCCCTAGACGAAGAGCGACGAGATCGAGTCGCTGTTGTGAATCCGGCGGATCGCCTCGCCGAGGAGCCGCGACACCGACGCGACGTGGAACTTGGGGTTGCCCCGGGCCTCCTCGCGCAGCGGGATGGTGTCGGTGATGATCACCTGCGTGAGCGGCGAGTCGGTGATGCGCCCCACGGCGGGGCCCGAGAGCACCGCGTGCGTCGCCGCGGCGTAGACCCGCCGCGCGCCGTGGTCGATGAGCGCCTTGGCCGCGTTGGTGAGCGTGCCCGCGGTGTCGATCATGTCGTCGAGGATCACGCAGTCGCGCCCGCGCACGTCGCCGATGATGTTCATCACCTCGGAGACGTTCGCGCGCTCGCGGCGCTTGTCGATGATCGCGAGGTTCGCGTCGAGGCGCTTCGCGTAGGCCCGCGCGCGCTCGACGCCGCCGGCGTCGGGAGACACCATCACGGCGTCTTCGAGGTTGAGCTTGCGCACCTCCTCGAGGAGCACCGGCATCGCGTAGAGGTTGTCGACGGGGATGTTGAAGAAGCCCTGGATCTGCCCCGCGTGCAGGTCGACGGTGAGCACCCGGTCGATGCGCGCCGTGGCGATCATGTCGGCCACGAGCTTCGCCGTGATGGGCGTGCGGCCGGCCACCTTGCGGTCCTGCCGCGCGTAGCCGAAGTAGGGGATCACCGCCGTGATGTTCGCCGCGCTCGCCCTGCGCAGCGCGTCGGACATGATCAGCATCTCCATCAGCGAGTCGTTCACTGGCGTGCAGGTGGACTGGATGATGTACACGTCCAGCCCGCGCACGTTCTCGCCGATCTCGACGGCGATCTCGCCGTCTGAGAAGCGGCCCGCCCTGGACCGCCCGAGGGGCACCTCCATGTAGGACGCGATCGCCGCGGAGAGGGGAGCATTCGCATTGCCCGAGAAGATCGAGACCGACTTGAACATCGCTCCGCCTCGCCGCGCAGACGGGTGCAGACCCTGCGTCGTGATGGGGTCGAGACCACCGCGGCTCAGAGACATCAGCGCGCGAGCGGCGTCTATCACCGCGCTCGAAACGCTGTCAAACTAAGAGCGCCCCGTGGGCTCTGCCCGCGGGCGCCGCACAGGGTGCTACGACATGCGTTGCTTCACGCGCGCGGCGGGCTCGTCGCGCCGCTCCACATCCTCCGTCCTCCTCCCGCTGCTCCTCGCGCACTGCGGGGTCTCCGCCGGCGACCCCGACGCCTCGACGCGCGACGCGCCCGCGCCCGCCGTCGACGCGAGCGGCCCCCTCGGCGCCGCCACCTGCGCGGCCGCGACCCCCGTGCGCGACGGGCTCCGCCGGGAGGGAGAGACCCTCGACGGCGCCGAGGTCGGCGTGGGGTGCCTCGGCGCGGTGCGCTCCGTCGCGTACCGCGTCACCGTGCCCGCGGGGCAGACGCTCTCCGCGCGGGTCCCCTCCGCCGAGGGCCCGGTGGTGCTCCAGGTGCTCGAGGGCTGCGAGGCCACGCGCTGCCTCGCGCAGAGCTCCACCTCGGGCGTCGCGCCGCTCAGGGCCTTGTGGCGCAACGCGTCTGGCGCGGACCAGGAGGTGCGCGTGCTCGCCGGGTCGTTCTCGACCTGGCGCGGGCGCTTCGCCATCGAGCTCTCCCTCGAAGACTCCGCGGCGAACCTCCGGTGCGACGACGCCGAGCTCCTCGAAGACGGCGCGTGGCGCGGCGAGCAGCGCTTCGGCCCCGACGGCGCGGCCTCGGCGCTCTGCGCCGACCGCCGGGCGCCCGCCGCGGCGGGGCTGCGCTGGTACCGGGTGGTGGTCCCTCCGCGCTCGGTGGCGGCGGCGACGATCACGCCGGGGCCCGCGGCGCCGGGGCGCGAGTTCGGCGTCGGGGCGTCGATGCGAAGTGATTGCAGCGCAAGCGCTTGCCTTGCTTCTACCCCGGTGCTCCTGCGCGGGCGCTCGAGCGTCGTGGGCGCGAACGACGGCGACGCGCCGCGGGAGCTCCGCCTCGCCGTCGGCGTGTACCCCCCGCAGGCCGAGGGGACCTACTCCCTCGCCCTCGCGATTCGTCCCCGCGACGAGGCCGCGCGCTGCGACGCGCCCGAGGCGCTCGAGGTGGGCCGCGAGGCGCGGGGAGACACCGCGCTGAGCGCCGCGACGCTCCCGCTCTGCGGCACGACGAGCGAGGGCGGGCCGGTGCGCTTTCACGCGGTGACCGTCCCCCCGCGGCGCTTTCTCGAGCTCCGCGGCGCGGCCGACGACGGCTCCGAGCTCGCGCTCCGGGCCCTCGCCTCGTGCGCCGACGCGCGCTGCGTCGCCCAGGGCACGCCGGGCTCCCCGAGCCTCCTGCGCGTGC
Source organism: Polyangiales bacterium (assembly GCA_041389885.1). Lineage (GTDB taxonomy): Bacteria > Myxococcota_A > Polyangia > Polyangiales > JAWKRB01. The sequence continues at coordinate 94,815 of JAWKRB010000005.1, forward strand.
CCAACCTCAGCGACGCGCCCCTGCGCGTGCTCGTCGCCGCGGGCGCCCGCGACCCCGCGCGGCGCGTGGCGTACACCCTCTCGGCCAACGTCCTCACGCCCGACCCCGCGGGCGCCTGCGAGGGGGCGCAGCCCTTCACCGCGCGCTCGCTGAGCGTCGACACCTTCTCCGTCGCGGGCGTCGGCCCGCGCTGCGGCGCGAGCGAGGACCTCGGCCCCGCGCGCTGGCTCCGGCTCACGGTGCCCGCCCGCACGGCGATGCGCCTCACCGCCACGTCGATCAACGACCAGGGGCGCGCGGTGCCCGTGTCGCTGCGGGCGGTGTCGTCGTGCGACGCCTCGCAGTGCCTCGCCGCCGGCGTCGGGCAGATCGCCTGGGCGAACACCGACGGCGCCCCGCAGGACGTGCTCCTCGCCGTCGGCGCGACGGAGCCCGGCGTGCGCGGCGCCTTCGCCGTGTACACCTCGCCGCAGCCCCTCGCGCCCAACAGCCTCTGCGAGGCCGCGACCTCCTTCGCGACGCCCGGGCGCGTCACGCGGGAGCAGAGCACGCAGTCGCTGGTGTCGGCGCCCTGGTGCGACGGCGCGCCTCGCTACGCCCGCTGGTACGCGACCACGGTGCCCGCGGGGCAGACGCTCCACGCGTGGGCGAAGAACCCCTTCAGCACCTTCTCGAGCGGCATGCCCGCCCTCGCGCTCCGCCCCGGCTGCGGCGAGGCCTGCGCGGCGGAGGGGGGCGCGCCCGGCAACCGCGGCTCGCACCTCTGGTGGACCAACGACGGCGACGCGCCCCGTGAGGTGCGCCTCCAGGCCGGCTGGCAGGGCCTCTCGGGGAGCTACTACGACATCCAGACCGAGGCCTTCGCGGCGACTCCCTCGCGCTGCGCCGACGCGGAGGCCCTCACGCTCCCGGCGTCGGTGCTCGTGGGGGAGGTGCGGGGAGAGGCCGCGGGCACGGCCTGCGCGCAGGGCAACCGCAGCCCGGTGCGGTGGTTTCGCGCGACGGTGCGCGCCGGCGGGGGGCTCCGCGTGAGCGCGACGGGGCCGAGCACCGCGCCGCCGCAGCGGGTGGCGCTGGGCGTGCACGACGGCTGCGACGGCGCGTGCCTGGCGCCCGCGAGCGCCGAGACCGGCGCGACGGTCTCGTGGCGCAACGAGGGCTCCTCGCCGCGGGAGGTGGCGATCTCGCTGCACGCCGCCGACGACGCGCCCCTCGCGGGGATCACCCTCACCGCGGCGGAGAACTGAGCCCACCCCAGGGGGGGGGCCGCGCCCGCCAGGCGCCAGACGGTCTGGCGCCGCGGCTTTCTCGGCGGCGCTCCCACGGGCCGCGGTTTTGGGTATAGCTTCCGCGCGACACGATGAATCGCCTCGCGCCACGCCCCTTCTTGATGCTCCTGGCGGCGCTCTTCGCGCTCGCTCCCCTGCAGGGCTGCCGGCGCGTTCGCGCGCGCCTCCACCGCCGCACCGTGCGCGCCGAGGTGCGCCGCGGCCACCGCGTGTACGACCGCTACTGCGCCCTGTGCCACGGCCGCGACCTCAAGGGCTACGCCGCCGACCACGCGAACGCCCTGGGCAACCGGGACTTCCTCGCCGTCGCGTCGGACCAGTTCCTCCGCGACGCCATCGCCAACGGGCGGCCGGGCACGCCGATGTCCCCGTGGTCGACGAGCGCGGGCGGCCCCCTCGACGCGAAGCAGATCGACGACCTCGTGGCGTTTCTCCGCAGCCGCGGGCGCTACCGCCCCGAGCGCCTCGACGAGACCCCCCTCACGGGCGACCTCGAGAGCGCGCGCGCGGTGTGGGCGCAGCGGTGCCAGACCTGCCACGGCGAGCGGGGCCAGGGCTCCGAGCGCGCGACGAGCGTGTCGCACCCGAACTTTCTCCGCGTGGTGACGCCGGGCTTTCTCCGCGCGACGATCCGGCACGGCCGCGCGGGCACGCAGATGCAGGGCTTCGGCGACCTCTCGCCGCAGACCGTCGACGGCCTCGTCGCGCACATCCACACGCTGTCGTTCAACCCCGGCCCGCCGCCGGAGCCCGAGTTCGAGCCCCCGCCCACCCTGGAGCACGCGGTGATCCACCCCGAGGGGCGCGCGCCGTCGTTCACCCTCCGCGAGGGGCGCTTCGTGCCCGCCGACCAGGTCATGCGCGCCCTCGCCGACGGCCGCAGGATGATCATCCTCGACGCCCGCGCGACCTCCGACTGGAACCGCGGTCACATCCCCGGCGCGCTGCCCTTCCCGTTCTACAACATCGAAGAGATGGCCGACCGCTTGCCCCGCGACGGCACGTGGATCATCGCCTACTGCGCGTGCCCCCACGCGGCGTCGGGGCACGTCGTCGACGAGCTCCGCCAGCGCGGATTTCGCCACACCGCGGTCCTCGACGAGGGCATCTCGTACTGGACCACGCGGCACTACCCCATGGCCCAGGCCGTTCAGGTGACACCATGAAGCGCCTCTCCCTCGCCCTCGCGCTCCTCTCGGCCTGCTCGTCCAGCGCGGCGCAGAACGACGCCGCCGTGACGGCGGACGTCGCGCTCACGCAAGACGCCGCGGCGACCGACGCGCCCGCCGCCGTCGACGCGCCCGCCGCCGTCGACGCGCCCGCGGCCCCGTCCGACACGGGGTACGCGCCCTCGCCGCGCATCGTCGAGCGGCCGTACATGCACCGCGTGCCGTCGACCTACGACCCCGCGACGCCCCTCCCCCTCGTGGTGCTCCTGCACGGCTACGGCGCGAGCGGATCGGTGCAGGCGGCCTACCTCACGCTCCTCGCCGCGGTGCCCACCGAGAACTTCGCGCTGGCCTACCCCGACGGCACCCTCGACTCGAGCGGCCGCCGCTTCTGGAACGCCACCGACGCCTGCTGCGACTTCGAGCGCCGGGGCCTCGACGACGTGGGCTACATCGACGCCGTCATCGACGACATGCGCGCGCAGTACAACATCGACCCCCGGCGGATCTTCCTCATCGGCCACTCGAACGGCGGCTTCATGGCCCACCGCTACGCGTGCGAGCGCGCCGATCGCATCGCGGGCTTCGTGAGCCTCGCGGGGGCGGCGTGGTCCGACCCCATGCGCTGCGCGCCCTCGCGGCCCGTGGCGATGCTGCAGGTGCACGGCACCGCCGACACGACCATTCGCTACCCCGGCGGCGGCGCGGTGATCTCCGGCGCGGGCGCGTACCCCTCGGCGCGGGCCTCGACCGAGCAGTGGGCGACGCACGACGGCTGCGGCGCGCTCACCGCGACCGACGAGACCCTCGACCTCGAGAGCACCCTCCCCGGCGCGGAGACCCGCGTCGACCGCGCGGCGGGGTGCACGGCCGGCGGCGCCGAGCTCTGGACCCTCCAGGGCGGCTCGCACATCCCCACCTTCGGCCCCGAGTGGTCGCGCGCGCTGGGGCGCTGGATGGCCGCGCACCCGGCGCCCTGAGGTCGACGCCCATGCCCCGCAAGCCCCACACCCCGCTCGGCCCCCTCGCGGCCCTGGAGCGCCTCCGGGGGCGCACCCGGGTCTCGATGGACGCCCTCGTCGACCGCGCCCTCGGCGAGGACATCACCGCGCGCCTGCGGGCCATGCGCGAGGCGACGGGGGGGGTCGACCCCTTCGGGTTCGATCCGGCGGTGGTGCGCTACGCGCTGGTGGTCGCGCGGTGGCTCTACCGCGATTGGTTCCGCGCGGAGGTCTTCGGCATCGAGAACGTGCCCGACGGGCGCGTGCTGCTGATCTCGAACCACTCGGGGCAGATCCCCCTCGACGGCATGGCCATCGCGTGCGCGCTGCTCCTCGACCGCGACCCGCCCCGCTTCGTGCGCAGCATGGTCGAGAAATGGACCGCCACGCTGCCCTTCGTGAGCGAGTTCTTCCCCCGCGTCGGGCAGATCGTGGGCGTGCCCGAGAACTGCCTGCGCCTGCTCGAGATGGAGGAGCCGATCCTGGTCTTTCCCGAGGGCTCGCGGGGGATCTCGAAGACCTTCGCGCAGCGCTACCGCCTGAAGCCCTTCGGCAGCGGCTTCATGCGCCTCGCGCTGCAGACCCGCACGCCGATCGTCCCCGTCGCGGTCATCGGCGCCGAGGAGCAGTACATCTCCGTGAGCGACCTCAAGCCCCTCGCGCGGCTCCTCGGCATGCCCGCGCTCCCGGTGCTGCCGCAGCTGCTGATCCCCGGCGGGTTCCTCCCGCTGCCGACGAAATACCGCATCCATTTCGGCGCGCCGATGGTCTTTCAGGGCGACGCCGACGACGAAGACGCCGTCATCGAAGAGAAGGTCGCGCAGGTGCGCGGCACCGTGCAGTCGATGATCAACCGCGGGCTCAAGGAGCGCCCGGGGATCTTTCGCTAGAACCCCGACCCGCAGGTCGGACCGAGCCGCGCGACGAGGCGTGAGCGCCGCAAGGCGCAGAGCCGAAGGGGGCCGCGCCCCGCGCGCTACCCCAGCGCCGCCGGCGCCCGCGCCCGGCCCCAGCGACCCGCCACCGCGATCAGCGTGAGCGCGAAGGGCATCGCCTGCAGCAGCGCGTGCGGCGCGTTGGGGCGCGACGCGAGGGTGGCCTCGAGCGCCTGCAGCGCGCCGATGCCCAGCGCCCACCCCACCGCCCGCAGCGGCCGCCACCGCCCGAGGATCACCGCGGCCAGCGCGAGGAACCCACGGCCCCCGGACATGTACGCCACGAACTCGTGCTGGAAGAGCGCGAGCTGCGCGCCGCCCAGGCCCGCCACGGCGCCGCCGACGACCAGCGCGACCGCGCGCACCCTGGGCACCGACACCCCCAGCGAGCGCGCCGCCTCGGGGTGCTCGCCGCAGGCCGTGACGCGGAGCCCGAAGACCGTCTCGCGAAGGACCCAGCGCATCGCGAGGGCGACGAGGGGCACGAGCAGCACCGCGGGCGCGAGGAGCGCCTCGGTGAGCGCCGCCGCGCCCATGCCCGCGCTCGACGCGCGCGCGATCGGGAGGGGCGGCGAGTTCGACGCCGAGTCGTAGAGCACCTTGAGGGCCACGCGGGTGCTCGCCGCGGCGAGGAGGTTCACCGCCACGCCCGCGATGATCGCGTTGGCGCGCAAGGAGATCGTGCTCCACGCGAAGACCCCGCCGAGGGCCGCGCCGAGGGCCGCCGCCGCGAGGAGCGCGACGAGGGTCGAGCCCGACGCGAGGGCCGCCGCCGCCGCCGCGAAGGCGCCGCCGAGGAGGTACCCCTCGAGGGAGATCGTCGCGACGCCGCTGCGCTCTGAGAGCACGCCTCCGAGGGCGGCGAGGCACAGCGGCGCCGAGGCCGTGAGGGACTGGGCGATGTACACCAGCAGGGTCTGCACGCTACGCCCCCCTGCGCGGGGTGAGCCGCGCGGCGGCGGCGGCGCCCACGGCGAGGATCGTGGCCGCCTGCGCGAGGTTGAGCACGTCGGCGGGCACCCGCGCGTTCACCACCAGGCCGCCCTGCGCGAGCATGCCGAAGAGCGCCGCGGCGAGGACGATCCCCAGGGGGTGGCCGCCGCCGAGGAGCGCGACGGCGATGCCCACGAAGCCCACGCCGCCGCCGACGCCCTGCTCGGCGTATCCCTTGACGCCGAGCACGAAGTGCACGCCGCCGAGGCCCGCCATCGCGCCGCTCAGGGCCATGGCGCGGGTGGTGGCGCGAGCGCGGTCGACGCCCAGCGCCTCGGCCGCGCCGGGGGAGGCGCCGAGGGCGCGGAGGGTGATGCCCCCGCGGGTCTCGCGGAGGTACCAGGCCATGAGCAGCAGCGCCGCGACGCCGAGGAGAAACGACGCGTTGAGGGCGCTCCCGCGAAACACCGAGAGGGCCCCCTGCGCCATGGGCAGCCGCGCGCCGGCGACCACCTCGCGGGTGTGCACCTGCTGTCCCACGCGGAGGGGCCCGGCGTAGAGCCAGGTGGTGAGCACGGCGAGGAGCCCGTTGAGCATGAGGGTCGAGAGCACCTCGTGGGTGCCGAAGCGCCCGCGGAGCCACCCCGCGAGGGCGCCCGGCGCGGCGCCGCCGAGGGCGGCCGCGAGGAGCGCGAGGGGGAGCGCGAGGAGCGCGGGGGTGTGCGCGGGGAGGGCCGCGCCGACGACGGCGCAGGCGAGGGCGCCCGAGAGGCACTGGCCCTCGGCGCCGATGTTGAAGAGCCGGGCGCGCAGGGCGAGGGCGACGGCGCCGCCGGTCCAGAGCAGGGGCGTGGCCTTGGCGAGGGTCTGGCCGAGGCCGTAGGCGTTGCCCAGGGTGCCCTCGAGCAGCCGCGGGAGGATCTCTCTCGGCGAAGAGCCCGCGAGCCAGATCGCGACGTTGAGCGTCGCGAGGACCGCCGCGGCGGCGGTGATGGCAACGGTCCAGCGGGGCTTCACCGCGGGCATGGTAGGGGCATTCCTCGGCGGAATTGAAGGGCCGCGGGAGGGGGGCGGCGCGGCGCTCCCCGCGGTTGAACTGGAGCCTGGATCGTGCTTGCATAGCGCAGACGACAGGGGAGCGTGCCGCGTTGGGAGGTGTGTGTTTGTTCTTGGGCGGGGACACAGATCGCCTTGAGGGTCGGTTGAGGGCGGAGGGGCCACGGAGCCACCGCGCGCCGCTCGCGCGCGCGACGCATCCTTCCTCGGCGTCGTCGCGCTGAGGGGGGCTCATGACGCACCCCGGAGGGCGATCCCGACGTCGACAGGTCCTGGCGCTGTGGACGTCGATGGCCGCGGCCTGCGCGCAGCCCCCCGGCGCGGCGGAGGTCGCCCGGGCCGACGCCGGGTTCGACCTCGGCGGCGTCGAGGACGTCGCCGCGGGCGCGGAGGACGACGCGGCGTCGCGCGACGCGCCAGCCTCGTGCGAGGCGACCGGGTGTCGGCAGCGGGCGACCCAGCTGCACGTGGGGTGGTACCTCGCGCAGGCTCGTCTCGCCGACGGTCAGACCGTCGGCTGGGGCTGGAACCTGGGAGGCAACCTCGGGCAGGGGGACTTTCACCTCGGTCCGCGGCCCGTGGCGATCCCGACGGAGAGTCGGCTGTTCCTCGGGCTCCACATCGACTGTCGCGTCGACCCCGACCGCACCCTGTGGTGCTGGGGGCTCGACGCGAGCGAGGTGCTCGGCGTGGGTCACCACGCCACCGATCGCGGCCCGTCGAGCGCCCGACGGATCCTCGACGGGGTGCTCGACGTCGCCATCACCGGCGAGACGCTCTGCGCCGTCCGAGAGGACCACCACGTCGACTGCCTCGGCAAGAGCGAGGGCTTCTCCATCGGCAGCGTCGTGCCGAACGGCGTCTATCGAACCCCGATGCGCGCGCGCGGCGTCGAGGGGGTCGCGCGCATGGCCCAGAGCAGCAAGCCCGGCTCGGCGTTCTGCGCGTTCTCCGCGACGCAGACCTGGTGCTGGGGCCCCGCGCACTGGGGGCTCTTCGGAGAGACCTTCGGGTTCGGCACGCCCCCGAGGCTCCTGCGCGACTGGGCGGGCTCGACCCGCATCGGCGTCGACAACATCGCGTGCAGCCTCGACGCGGCGGGCCTGGTCGGCTGCGCCGGGAGCGAGATCGACGGCCTGACCGGCGCGATCCACCTCGACAACCCTCGCCCCGCGTCGCAGCGAACGCTCGTGCAGGGCCTCGCCCCCATGACGGATTTCTCCGTCGGGAAGTACACGCTCTGCGGGGTCGATCGCGAAGGCTCGGTCTGGTGCACGGGGAACAACCAGGTCGGTCAGGCCGGGATCGGGTCGACGGAGCGCGAGACCCCGCCGCGCCGGCTCTCGCTCGAGGGCCCGGCGGAGCAGGTGGGCTGCGGCGCGGCCTTCTGCTGCGCCCGGCTGCGCTCGGGGCAGGTGTGGTGCTGGGGCGAGAACGACCGGGGGCAGCTCGGGCGACCGCGGGCGGAGATGGAGCGCTCGCTCGTGCCCGTGCGGGTCACCTGGGAGTGAAGGGGCCGCCGCCCGAGGCGCGTGACAAGCGGGAGCGCCTCGCGACACCCTCTCGCCCCGATGGACCTCTTTCATCGCGCCCCTCCCGCCGAGGCGGAGGCCCCGGCTCCGGCCGAGCCCGCGCCCGACGCGCCCCTCGCGGAGCGCATGCGCCCGCGCACCCTCGACGAGCTCCTCGGGCAGGCCGAGGCCCTCGGCCCCGAGAGCCCGCTGGGCCGGGCGATTCGCGCGGACCGCGCCCCGTCGATGATCCTCTGGGGCTCGCCGGGGTGCGGGAAGACCACCGTGGCGCGGGCCATCGCGGCGCACTCCCGCGGGCGCTTCGTGCAGCTCTCCGCGGTGCTCGCGGGGGTGGCCGAGGTGCGGCAGGTCATCGCCCGCGCCGAGCACGAGCGCGCGCAGGGCGCCCGCACCGTGCTCTTCGTCGACGAGCTCCACCGGTACAACCGCGCGCAGCAGGACGCGCAGCTGCCCCACGCCGAGGCCGGCACCGTGACCCTCGTGGGCGCGACCACCGAGAACCCCTCCTTCGCCGTCAACGCCGCGGTGCTCTCCCGCGCGCGGGTGGTGCGCCTCGAGCCCTCGGCGAGGACGACCTCGTCACCCTCATGCGCCGCGCCCTCTCGGACGACGCCCGCGGGCTGGGCGCGCTCTCCCTCGCGGGGGACGACGACGCCCTCGGCGCGATCGCGCGGTGGAGCGACGGCGACGCGCGGCGGGCCCTCACGCTCCTCGACCACGTCGCGCGGGAGGCCCACGCGGCGGGCGCCGCGCGCGTCACCCTCGACGCCGTCACCGCCGCGGCGAGCTCGCCCACGCTCCGCCACGACCGCGCCGGCGAGGAGCACTACAACCTCGCCTCCGCGCTCATCAAGTCGCTGCGCGGCAGCGACCCCGACGCGGCGCTGTACTACGCCCTGAGGCTCATCGAGGCCGGCGACGACCCGCGCTTCGTGCTCCGGCGGATGGTCATCTTCGCGTCGGAGGACATCGGCCTCGCCGACTCGCGCGCGCTGGAGATCGCCGTGTCGGCCGACCGCGCCTTCGAGCGCCTGGGGCTCCCCGAGGGCTTGATCCCGCTCTCGCACGCGGTGGTGTACCTGGCCGTCGCGCCCAAATCGAAGGCCGCGTACAACGCCCTGCGCGCGGCGCAGGAGGCCGTGCAGACGCGGGGCACGCTCCCGGTCCCGCTGCGCCTGCGCAACGCGCCGACGAAGGCGATGAAGTCCTGGGGATACGGCGACGGCTACCGCGACCCGCAGGCCACCGAGGAGGGCTTCGTCGACGAGCGGTACCTCCCCGACGCGCTGCGCGACGCGCGCTTCTACGAGCCCACGACGCGGGGCACCGAGGCGAAGATCCGCGAGCACCTGGAGCGGCTCCGGGCGCGGGCGAAGGGGGGCTGAGGGAGGGGGCCGCGCGAGGGGAGCTCCCTCACGCGGCGTCAGGCGGGAGGGTCAGCGGCAGGCGACGTAGTAGCGCGAGCAGCCGCTGAGGGCCGAGGCCGCGGTCGCGTTCGTGACGCAGCCCCAGCGCGTGCCGGTGGTGTTCGTGAGGTTCGAGCGGTAGCCCGTGTCGTTGGAGCTCCCGTACCCGAACTGCTCCCCGAGGGTGGTCGGCACGCGCACGGTGTTGCCGTGCCACTGCGAGAGCGTGCAGCAGCTGCTCCACTGCGCGTTCGAGACGCCGATGAGGCACTGGCCGGCCACGTCGGTGCTCGAGTTGGTGAAGTACGAGATCGACCAGTAGCAGGACGAGGTCGCGCCCAGGGAGCTCACGCCGTTGATCCCGTTGGAGGCGTGGCTCACGAGCTGCCGGCCGATGTTGGTGCACGACGCGCGGGCGACGGGCTCGGTGCAGTTGGTGTTGGTCCCGTTGCCGCAGGGGACGAAGAGCACCGGGATGGTCGCCCCCGTCACGCTGAGCACGGTGCCGTTGGCGTTCACGCACGACCCCGAGATGCAGGTCTGGCTGCTGGTGCACACGCGGCCGCAGGAGCCGCAGTTGTTGCCGTTCGTCTGCAGGTTCACGCAGGCGCCGCTGCAGAGGGTCTGCCCCGTGGGGCAGGGGGTCGTGCACACGCCGCTGACGCAGGTCTGCCCGCTGGCGCAGGCGCGGCCGCAGGCGCCGCAGTGCGCGGTGTTCGTCTGGAGGTTGGCCTCGCAGCCGTTCGTCGCGTTGTTGTCGCAGTTGCCGAAGTTGGTGTTGCAGGTCGCGAGGATGCACGCGCTCGACGCGCACGCCGCGGCGGCGTTCGCGAAGGAGCACACGCGTCCGCAGGACCCGCAGTTGTTCGGGTCGTTGCGCGGGTCGACGCAGACGTTGGAGCAGTTGGTGAGCGGCGACGCGCAGGTGGTCGCGCAGGTGCCGCTGGAGCACACCTGGCCCGCGGCGCAGGCGCGGCCGCAGGCGCCGCAGTTCGTGGTGTCGTTCGCGAGGTCGCGGCAGGTGCCCGAGCAGTTCGTCTGCCCGGTCGGGCACGAGACGACGCAGGACCCCGCGGTGCAGATCTGCCCCGTGCCGCAGGCGCGGGCGCAGGCGCCGCAGTTCAGGCGGTCGGTCTGGAGGTCGCGGCACACGCCGGAGCAGTTGGTGGTGCCCGACCCGCACGAGACCGTGCAGGTGCTGTTGGAGCACACGGTGCCGCTCGCGCAGGCGCGCCCGCAGGCGCCGCAGTTCGCGTTGTCGGTGGTGAGGTCACGGCACACGCCGGAGCAGTTGGTGAGCCCCGTCGCGCAGCTCACGGTGCACACGCCGCTGGAGCAGAGCTGGCCGCTGGCGCAGGCGCGGCCGCAGGCGCCGCAGTTGCGCACGTCGCTGGAGAGGTCGCGGCAGAAGCCGCTGCAGTTGGTCGTCCCCGACTGGCACGAGACGGTGCAGGCGCTGCCTGAGCACACGGTGCCGCTCGCGCACACGCGGCCGCAGGCGCCGCAGTTGTTGTTGTCGGTGGTGAGGTCGCGGCACACGTTGGAGCAGTTGGTCAGCCCCGACGCGCAGCTCAGGGTGCAGCTCCCGTTGGAGCACACCTGCCCGCTCACGCAGGCGCGGCCGCAGGCGCCGCAGTTCGCGAGGTCGTTCTGCAGGTCGCGGCAGGTGCCCGAGCAGTTCGAGAGCCCGCCCCCGCACGACACCACGCAGGCGCCGCCGGAGCACACCTGGCCGCTCGCGCAGGCGTTGCCGCACGCGCCGCAGTGGGCGCGGTCGGTGCTGAGGTCGCGGCACACGCCCGAGCAGGCGGTGAGGCCCGCGGTGCAGCTCACCTGGCAGGTGCCGCCGGCGCAGACCTGCCCGCTGGCGCAGGTGTTCCCGCAGGTGCCGCAGTTGGCGCGGTCGCTGCTGAGGTCACGGCAGACGCCGGAGCACTCCGAGAGGCCCGCGGTGCAGCTCACCTGGCAGGTGCCGCCGGCGCAGACCTGCCCGCTGGCGCAGGCGCGTCCGCAGGCGCCGCAGTGGTTGCGGTCGTTGGTGAGGTCGCGGCACACGCCCGAGCAGTTGGTGGTGCCCGTGGCGCACGACACGGCGCACACGCCCGACACGCAGAGCTGGCCGCTCGCGCAGCGGGCGCCGCACACGCCGCAGTTCGTGCTGTCGTTGTTGAGGTCGCGGCACACGCCGCTGCAGGCCGTGAGCCCCGTGCCGCAGGAGATCACGCAAGACCCCGCGGTGCAGACCTCGCCGTTGCCGCAGGTGCGCCCGCAGCTGCCGCAGTTGGCGCGGTCGGTCTGCAGGTCACGGCACACGCCGCCGCAGTCGTTGAGCCCGCTGCCGCACGACACCACGCAGGCGCCGGCGGAGCAGAACTGGCCCGAGGGGCACACGCGCCCGCACGCGCCGCAGTTGGCCCGGTCGGTGCGGAGGTCGCGGCACACGCCCGAGCAGTTGGTGAAGGTGGCCTCGCAGGTCACCACGCACATGCCCGCGCTGCACACGCGGCCGCCGGGGCAGGCGTTGCCGCACATGCCGCAGTTGCTGTTGTCGGTCTGCAGGTCGCGGCAGGTGCCGGAGCAGTTGGTGGTCCCGGTGCCGCAGGAGACCTGGCAGGCGCCGCTGGCGCACACCTGCCCGCTGGGGCACGCGTTGCCGCAGGCGCCGCAGTGGTTGCGGTCGGTCTGCAGGTCGCGGCACACGCCGCTGCACTCGTTGAGGCCGCCGCCGCAGCTCAGCGAGCACGCGCTGTTGGAGCACACCTGCCCCGCCATGCACGCGCGGCCGCAGGCGCCGCAGTTGGCGCGGTCGGTGGTGAGGTCGCGGCACACCCCCGAGCAGTTGGTGGTGCCCGAGCCGCAGGAGACCTGGCACACGCCCCCCGAGCAGACCTGCCCGCTGGCGCAGGCGCGCCCGCACATGCCGCAGTTGGCGCGGTCGGTGTTGAGGTCGCGGCACACCCCCGAGCAGTTGGTGGTGCCCGCCGCGCAGCTCAGCTCGCAGGAGCCGCCGTTGCAGATCTCGCCGCTGGCGCAGCCGCGCCCGCACATGCCGCAGTTGGCGCGGTCGGTGTTGAGGTCGCGGCAGACGCCCGAGCAGTTGTTGAGCCCGGTGCCGCAGCTCACGGTGCAGGCGCCGCGCGAGCAGACCTGGCCCGCGGCGCAGGCCGCGCCGCACATGCCGCAGTGGTTGAGGTCGGTCTGCAGGTCGCGGCAGACCCCCGAGCAGTTCGAGAGCCCCGCGCCGCAGCTCACCGTGCACGCCCCCGCGGAGCACACCTCGCCCGCCGCGCAGCGCGTGCCGCAGGCGCCGCAGTTGCCGAGGTCGGACTGCAGGTCGCGGCACACGCCCGAGCAGTTGGTGGTGCCCGCGCCGCAGGAGACCTGGCACATGCCGCTGGAGCACACCTGGCCCGCCGCGCACGCGTTGCCGCACGCGCCGCAGTGGTTGAGGTCGGTGTCGAGGTCGCGGCACACCCCCGAGCACACGGTGGTGCCCGCGCCGCACGAGACCTGGCAGCTCCCCGCCGAGCACACCTGACCGCTGGGGCAGGCGTTGCCGCACATGCCGCAGTTGGCCCGGTCGGTGCTCAGGTCGCGGCACACGCCGGAGCAGTTGCTGGTCCCGGTGCCGCAGCTCACCGTGCACGCGCCGCGCGAGCACACCTGGCCGCTGGGGCAGGTGGTGCCGCAGGCGCCGCAGTTGTTGTTGTCGGTCTGCAGGTCGCGGCAGGTGCCGTCGCAGTTCGTGGTCACGCCGCCGCAGCTGACCTGGCACATGCCGCCGGAGCAGATCTGCCCCGCGGCGCACGCCATGCCGCAGCCGCCGCAGTTCAGCCGGTCGGTGCTGAGGTCGCGGCACGCGCCCATGCAGTTCGTCGTGCCCGAGCCGCAGCTGACCTGGCACATGCCGCCGGAGCAGATCTGCCCCGCGGGGCACATCAGGTCGCACATGCCGCAGTGCGCGGTGTCGGTCTGCAAATCGCGGCAGACGCCCGAGCAGTTCGTCGTGCCGCCGCCGCACGAGACCCGGCACATGCCGCCGGAGCACACCTGCCCCGCGGCGCACGCCACGCCGCAGGCGCCGCAGTTGGCGATGTCGTTCGAGAGGTCGCGGCAGGCCCCCATGCAGTCTGAGAGCCCTGCGCCGCAGGAGGTTACGCACGCGCCCGCGGTGCACACCTGGCCCGCCGCGCAGGCGTTGCCGCACGCGCCGCAGTTCTCGCGGTCGGTCTGCACGTTGCTGCACACGCTGTTGCAGTTGCTCAGCCCCGCGCCGCACATCGTCGCGCAGGTGCCGCTCGAGCAGAGCTGCCCGAAGGGGCACGCGTTGCCGCAGGCGCCGCAGTTGCGAATGTCTGCGCTGAGGTTGGTGCAGAACTCTCCCCCGCCCATCACGCCGGCGTCGGCGGTCAGGTCGGGGCAGGCCGTGCGGAGCTCGTCGCAGCGGAGCCGGCAGGCGCCCGCCTCGCAGGCGTATCCGTCGAGGCAGGTGTTGCCGCAGGCGCCGCAGTTCGCGCGGTCGTTCGTGATGTTGGCGCAGTAGCGCTCGTTGCCGCCGTCGGCGCCGCCGTCGGCGTCGCCCGAGCCGCGGGTGCACTCGGTCAGGCCGGCGCTGCACATGAAGGTGCACACGCCGCCGGAGCACACGCGGTCGCGGTCGCAGGCGCGCCCGCACACGCCGCAGTTCCGCGAGTCGGTGGAGAGGTTCACGCAGGTCAGCCCCGCGTCGGCGCTGCCGCAGAGGGTCTCCGCGGTCGAGCAGGTGGGCACGCATCCGCCGTTCTGGCAGGTCTCGCCGGCGCCGCACGCGCGGCCGCACTGGCCGCAGTTCTGCGCGTCGGTGGCGACCGAGACGCAGACGCCGCCGCAGGCGGTCTGCCCGGTGCCGCAGGTGACGTCGACCGAGCCGTCGGCGCCGCCGAGGTCCGAGGTCGAAGCGTCGCCCGGGCCGCCGACGAGCGAGGTGGTGTTGGTGCATGCCGCGAAGAGCAGCATGAAGAGAAGGGGGAGTGGACCCCGAGCGGATAGGAGAGGCCTCATCCCAGAATAGTCTCAGATTTCGCCTCCCTGCGATCCCCCCTGATGGGCGACTTGACCCTTCGCACCGCCCTCGGGACGGGCATATGATCCGCGGCCTATGGAGCCCCTCCAGCCCGACCCCGACCATGACGCCTCGCTGCTCTCCCTGGCCACCGAGCTGCTCCCCGCGCGCTGGCGCCGCGACGTGCGCGTCGTGCGGCTCGTGGGCGCGGTCACCGTGCACTTTCGCGACGCCGAGGGCCTCCGCCACGCCTTCGACGTGCGCCCGCTGCAGGCCGAGAGCCGCGCGACGATCTCGGGCGAGCACCTCGCGTTCTCGTACCAGGAGGTCGACCCCGAGGTCGACGCCCTCGCCATGCTCGACGCGTACCGCGAGGCGCTGCAGGCCTTCGCCGCCCGCGAGGCCGACCTCCGCCCCTGGATGACCCGCGCGCCGAAGCTCCGCGATGACTGCGAGCCCGCCTCGCCGGCGCTGCGCGAGGCGCTCGTCGAGTCGCTCCCCGAGGCGTGGCGCGGCGAGGCCGAGGCCCACGCCACCCTCGACGGCTTCGAGCTCCGGTTTCGCGACGAGGCGGGGATGCTCCACTGCTTCGAGGGGCGGCGCCTCGGCGTCGACGTGCCGGCCTTCGTGCGGGGCGAGCACCTCGCCTTCGCGTCGTCGGTCCTCGACGCGCGCATCGACCCGACGAGCTGGTCCGAGCGCTACCGCGAGGCCCTCGCGGTCTTCGTCGCGAACGAGGCGCGCATCGTCGACGCCCTCGGCGGGGCGACGGTCGAGGGCCCCGAGTTCGAGCCCGACGCGCCCGCGCGGGGGGAGCTCGAATTCGAGCCGCGCACCGACTGCGAGCCCGCCCCCGAGGCCCTCGTCGAGCTCCTCGGCCGCTCGCTGCCGCCCGAGTGGCGCCACGAGGTCGCCGGGTTCTCCACCTTCGACGGCTTCGTGCTGCGGTTTCGCGACGCCGACGGCCGCCCCCACGGCCTCGAGGGCATGCGCGCCCGCGTGGGCGTAGGCGCGCTCGTGCGCGGCGCCAAGATGCTGTTCTCCCACGAGCGCCTCGCGCGGGGGCTCGACCTCAGCGCGCTCATCGGCAAGTACACCGAGGTGCTCCGCGAGTTCTCTGCCCGCGAAGACGAGATCCTCGCGCTGCTGCCTCCGCCCCGGGTCGAGGCCGAGCTGCCGCCGCCGCAGCACCGCGAGGCGCACGAGGCCGAGGTCCCCGAGGCGCTGGTCGCGCTCGTGCGCGAGCTGCTCCCCGAGGCGTGGCGCGCCGACCTGGGCCTCGCGATCGTCTCCGAAGAGTCGCTCATCGTGCGCGCGAAGGACGCCGCCGGGGTGCTCCACGCCCTCGACGTGCGCCGCCTCAAGCGCAACCAGCCGTGCATGCTCCGCGGGGAGGCCCTGGGGTACTCGTACACCAAGCTCGACCCCGCCCTCGACGAGGCCGCGACGCTGCCGCTGTACCGCCAGATCCTCGAGCGATTCATCGCCCGCGAGCCCGAGCTGCGCGCGCACCTCGACGCCCTCGGCATGAACTGAGCGCCGCGGCCGTCATGCCCGAGCCGCGCCTCACCCCCTACGTCGACGCGATCGTCCGCGAGGCGCGCGACGCGCTGTGCGCCCTCGCGGGGATCCCCCCTGAGTCGGTCACGGCCTTCGCCCTCGAGCGCGCCGAGCCCTCGGGCTTCGTCGCCCGCGTGACCCTGGCGCTCCCCGACGGCGCGCTCACCCTCGAGGTCTTCGACGGCGCCGTCCCGCGGCAGGCGTGGTTTCGCACCGCGCGGCTGGGGTGGGGCTACCACGCGCCCGCGGGCGACGACCCCTTCTCCCGCCCCGGCGCGGCGGCGTGGCTCAAGGCGTTTCGTGAGCGGGTCACCGCCCGCGACCGCCCCGCGGTGCGCGCCCCCGAGCTCGCCGCGGCCCTCGACGCCGTCGGGCGGTACCTCCCCCTCGCGCCAGGGCGCGACGAGGACTTTCGCCTCCTCATGCGGGGCCCCGACGGCGACGTGGGCGCCCTCTGGCTCGGCGTGCGCTGCGATCAAGACTGCGACCTCTGCTGGCAGGACCGCCGCGGCACCGACCCCCCCGCGGCGCTCTTCGCGACCTGGGTCGACGAGCTCGTCGCCGCGGGGCCGCGGTCGATCATCCTCAGCGGCGGCGAGCCCACGCTGCGCGACGACCTCCCCGACCTCGTGCGGCGCGCGAAGGCCGGGGGCGCCCACGTGGTCCTCGAGACGCACGCGATGGGCCTCGCCGATGACGCGCTGCGGGGGGCCCTGCGGGCGGCGGGGCTCGACGAGGTGGTGGCCTCGCTGCACAGCGCCGACGCGGGCGTGAGCGACGCGATGACCCGCGCGCCGGGCGGGCACGCGCGCACCCTCGCGGGCATCGAAGCCTGCCTGCGCGACGGCCTCGCCGTGGGCCTGCACTGCGTGGTCGACGCGCGCAACGCCGGGGGCCTCGCGGACCTCGCCGCGCTGGCGCTGGGCAGGCTCCGGGGCGTGCGCCGCGTGGCCTTCAGCGTGCCCACCCGGTACTTCGACGGCGGGCGCTACCGCGCGGCCATGGCGCCCATGGACCTCGTGCGCCCAGGGCTCACCGCGGCCCTCCGGGCGCTGCGCGCGGCGGGGGTCGAGGCGAGGGCGCTGGGCATGAGCGGATTTCCCCTGTGTGTGACCGAAGACCCTGCGCCGCAGCGAGACGTGACCGACGCCGAGCGGGGCGAGCGGGTGTACGGCGCGGCCTGCGAGGGCTGCGCGGCGCGGTCGCGGTGCGTCGGGGTGCCGTCGGTGTACCGCGAGGTGTTCGGCGACCGGGGACTCGCGCCGCGCGCGTGATATCGTTCGCGGGCCATGCACGACACGCCCAGGGATCCCGCTTCGACGCGCTGGGGGAGCACCTCGGCGGGTGATCCGCGCTCAGAGCGGGAGATCGACGAGCACCTCGAGCTGGTGCCCTTCATCGACCTGGGGGTGACCTTCGACCACGCCGCGTGCCTCGCCGAGGCGCGGGCGCTGCTGCCGCGCTTCGTGTCGTACCAGAGCGACCCCCGGTACAACATCACCCACTGGCGGGGGCTGGGCCTGCGCGCGCTGGGGGGGGATCCCGAGCGCGTCGCGGTGGCGCAGATCGGTCCGGGCGATCGCTATGAGACCACCTCCGTGGCCGCGGAGTGCCCGGCGACCATGGCCATGCTCCGCGAGCTCCTCGACTGGGACCGGGCGCACTCCGTGGCCTTTCTCGCGCTGAGGCCGGGGAGCCGCATCGCGCCGCACATCGACGACCCCCAGCACGAGGTGATGCGCTCGGTGAACGTCGCGCTGAACATGCCCGAGGGGTGCCGCTTCGTGATCGACACCGAGCCCGGCGGCGCGGCGGGGCCGTTCACCCGCGAGGTCCCCTTTCGCGCGGGCTCGGTGATGATGGTGAACGTCGCGCGCTACCACTACGTCGACAACCGCTCGAACGAGGTGCGCATTCACCTGGTCGCGCGCGGCCCGCTGCGGTGGTCGCCCGCGACGCTGCGCGACCGCGCGCGGGCGCAGAACGGGCTGAAGGACGAAGACGCCGTGCGCGCCGCCCTCGACGCGCGCTACGCCCGGCTGGGGCGCCCCGCCGACCACGACCCCGAGCCCACGCGCTACCAGCCCAAGCGCCGCGTCGAGCTCCCCGCGCGCTGACGGCGCCGCGTCCTCGCGGGGCGCGGCCGAGGGTCCGCGCGGCGGGGGTCCGCGCCCCCGACGGCCTTGACACCCGCGGGGCTAAGCATGTTGATCCGTCGCGAGATGGCAGAGGCAGTCAACGCAGGCGACGTCGTCAACGGTCGATACACCCTCATCGAGCGCGTCGACGACTGGGGCGTGGGCGAGACCTGGCGCGCCGACGACGCGCGCTTCGCCGACCGCCCCGTGGTGGTCAAGCTGCTGCTGAGCGGCGACGACGCGCTGACCTCCGTGGTGCTCACGCGCCTCGAGGCCGTGCGCGCGCTGCGCCACCCGCACGTGCTCCCGATGGTCGACCACGGCGCCTGGCGCGGCCGCGAGTTCGCGGTGCACGAGCACGGCCCGCTCTGCTCCCTGGGGACGTGGATCGACGAGCACCGGGCGAAGGGAGCGCTGATCCCGCTGGCGTTGCTCCGCGACGTGATCGAGCACGTCGGCGCCGCGCTCTCGGCGGGGCACCTCGACTCGCCGCCGGTGCTCCACGAGGGCGTCTCGCCCGCGTGCGTGATGCTCCGCCTGGGAGACGCCGCCGTGCGCGCGCGGGTGATGGACTTCGGCATCGTCCCCCTCGCCGAGCCCAAGTCGGTGCCCGCGGGGAGCGCGCGGGGCGTCGCCTGCATGGCGCCGGAGCAGTTTCAAGGCGAGCTCTCAGACCCGCGCACCGACGTGTTCTCCCTGGGCCTGCTCTCGCTCGAGCTCCTGGCCGCGCTCCCCGACCCCTCCGTCGTGCAGAGCGAGTACCGCGGCCGCGGCGACGTAACCGAGGCCGTGTGGAGCGTGATGCAGCGCGCCCTCTCCACCGCGCGCGAGGACCGCTTCGCCAGCGTGCAGGCCTTTCTCGACGCGCTCGCGCCGGCCTGGGAGCAGCGCGGCGAGCGCCCCGCCGCGGGTCCGGTGGCCGCCGAGGCCGCGCCCGCGTCGCCCGCCGCCCTCAGCGCCCCCGCGGCCCTCGAAGCCGCGCCCCCGCCCGTGATCGCCCCCCCCTCGCTCGACCAGGACCAGCCGCTCCGCTACCAGCTCCACGTCGACGACGTCGCCCCCGAGCGGGTCGCCTTCCCCTCCGCCCCGGTGCGCGTCGACGCGCCTGCGCCGCCGCGAAGCCCGACCTACGAGATGCCCGCGCTCCCGTCGGCTCCCGCGGCGTTCCCGCCCCCGCCCGCGGCGTACCCGATGTCACCCGGCGACGAGGGCGCTCCCGGGTCCCGCACCCTGAGCTTCGACGTCGCGACGATCTTCCCTGACTTCGCGCCCGACGCCCGCGCCGACACCCTGTCGACGATGCGGTCCAACCGCGACCCCCAGGCCCTGATGGAGATGACCCGGCGGTACCGCATGCAAGCGGCCGCGCAGGCCG
This sequence comes from Polyangiales bacterium, assembly GCA_041389885.1. Taxonomy (GTDB): domain Bacteria; phylum Myxococcota_A; class Polyangia; order Polyangiales; genus JAWKRB01. Next base: position 114,250 of record JAWKRB010000005.1, read on the forward strand.
CCGCGGCGCCGCGGCCGCCGCCCACCTCGTCGGGCTTCATGCCCGCGCCCCCGATGGCGCCCCCGGCGGCGCCCGCCGCGCCCCCCCGCGCGATGGTCAAGCCGCCCGCGCCCCCGCCGCCCGCGCCTCCGCCCTCGGGGAGCCGCCGGGTGGTCGTCGCGGTGCTGGCGATGCTGCTCTCGTTCGGCGCCGTGCTCGGCGTGGTCTGGCTGCTGTTTCACACCCGCCGCCGCTGAGGGCGCCGGGGCGCGAGGTCGTCAGCCCGCGTCGACGGTGACCTGCCCGGGGTACGTCACCTGAATCACCCCTCCCCAGGCGCACATCGCCTGGGAGTCCTTGTCGAGGGCGGGGACCTTGCCCACCATCACCATGGGCTTTCCAGGGGTCCAGGGAGCGGGCACGACCGGCACGCAGGGCATCGGCGTGAGCACCCCGAGGGCCGCCGCGGTGGCCGCGGCGACCGTGGGGTTCGAGGGGGAGCTGCACATCGCGAAGGGGACGATGTTCGCGATCGGGATGTTGTCCATGATCGTGGCGATCGGCATCTTCACGCCGTTCACCATCTTCGTCGGCAGCACCACGAGCGACGCGGGCGCGGCGCCGAAGGAGCATTTGCACATGGCGCCCATGACAACGAGGTTCGACATGGCGCCCTCAGTTCAGGTTGACCATCGGGCCGACGAGGGCGACCTGGGCGCCGCCGGTGCTCTTGACCGTGACGCCGGGGCCGCTGGCGTCGAGGGAGCCCGCGGCGGGGTTCTCGAGCTTCGCCGAGCTCGGTGAGAGCGCGAGCTTCACCCCCGCGCTGTTGCTCAGGGTCGCGTTCGTCGGGGTGAGCTCGAGCTTGGTGTCGCCGCACTGGATCACCACGCCGCCGTCCGCCGAGATGGTGAGCTTGCCGTAGATCGTCGTGCGCATGTCCTTCTCGACGGTGGCCTTCTCGTTGCCTCTCACCGTGGCCGTGCGGTCCTTCTCGACCGTCACGGTGCGCCCGCCGCTGACGGTGAGCTTGTCGTCGGCCGCGACGGTCTGCGTGCGGTTGTTCCCGATGGTCACCGTGGCGTCGTTGGTGATGTCGAAGGTGTGGTCCTTGGTGGCGACGAGCCCGAGCACCTCGGCCCCGTCGGCGTCTTCGAAGAAGATCTCGTTGTCGGGCGTGCTGCCGCCGAAGCTGCGCGTGCGAATCCCGCTGCGCGAGTGCGCGTCAGGGAGCTTGTACGGGGGCGCGTGCACGCCGTTGTAGACCACGCCGGTGATCATCGGCCGGTCGGGGTCGCCGTCGATGAACTGCACCACGACCTCCATGTTCGGGCGCGGGATGAACTGCGCGCCGAAGCCGTTGCCCGCCAGCGTCTGCGACACCCTCGCCCACGCGGTCTGCCGCGCGGTGTCGTCGCACCAGGGGAACGTCACCTGCACCTCGCACCAGCCCATGCCCTCCTCGCGGTCGGGAAAGTCCGCGACCACGGCGAGCATCGGCGCGAGCGCCACGGGGCGAGGGACCACCCGCGCCGGCCGGTGCGCCGCCCCGCTCACCACGCACTCGAAGTCGTTGCGGTAGCGAATGGTGGGGCGCCCGTCCTCGTCCTTCTCCTCGGCGAAGCGGTGCAGCACGCGGGTCAGCAGGAATTCATCCCCGCTCTCGTGGCCGTCGAGGCCGACGAGGGTCACCACGACGCCCGGACGAAACGCCTCGATGCCGCTCTCTCCGCGGTAGAGGTCGTGCACCTGGCTCAGCGCCTCGCTGAGGTTCGTCGTCGCCTGGGTGACGTGCGACGCGGTGGGGAGGTAGCCCGCCGCCACCGGGCTCTGCCAGGTCTCCTGACGCCACGCCTTGTGCGCATCGGCGAAGTGCTGCGGGCTCTTGTGCTTCGCCGTGAGGACCTTCGCGGCGGTGGGGTCCCACTCCGTCGAGACGGTCTCCGAGGGCGCCGCGCGCAGCTCGCGGCTGAAGGCGCTGACGGTCTGCACGTTGGCCACGCCCGCGTCGGCGGCCTCGTAGTCGAAGGGGCCCAGGTTGGTGAACACCGACGCCGAGGCGCCGTCGATCACGGTCACCTTCTGCGAGTCGTCGTGCGCGAAGAGCAGCGAGAGGCCCTCGTCCTCGCAGATGCGACGCGCGAAGTCGTAGTCGGTCTCGTCGAACTGCGTGATGCTGTCCCGGGTCCGGCGAACCGCGGGGATCGTGCTCGAGAGGCCCGCGTCGGAGAAGAGCTGGTTGAGCACCTCGCCGCCCGTCGTCGCCCGAAAGACCCGGCGCCGGCGCGCGAGGGTCAGCCGCCACGCCTTGGACGACACCCGCAGCCGCGCGCGATAGGTCGAGGGGTCGACGCGGTGCATCTGGTCGACGCCGATCACCGCGCCCTTGCGCTCGAGGGTCGCCGTCTCGACCTGGCCGTCCGACATCCGGGTGATCGAGAACTCGAAGCTCTTGCCCAGGATCGACGTCGCGACGGGCGCACGCATGAGCACGTCGAAGGTCCACAGGGGGAGCTCGTGCAGCGCCTCGTCGAGCACCGCCTCGACGAGGTGCCAGTCTTCCTTCTCTTCCCCGTCGACGACGATCCGGTAGCCCAACATGCCCAATACGTCCATCTCGTACCCTCCGACGCGCTGAAGACTCTCGGCGAGAGCACCGCGGGGCGTGTATCGTGCGGGGAGAAGCCCCGCGGCACAAGCGCTGCGCGTGAGTCGAGGTCATGACCGAAGCCAATGCCGCACCCCTCAGAGACCCCTGGAACCTCGCGGGTAAAACCGTGGGCGGGCGCTACGAGGTGAGCGCCCTCGTCGCGGAGGGAGGCTCGGGGAGGGTCTACAAGGCCGCAGACCGCGCGGGCGGGGGGCTCGTCGCCCTGAAGGTGCTCCGCCCCGACCCCGACGCCGAGGAGCGCGAGGTGCTCGACGTGGGCGCGGAGTTCGAGCAGGAGATCGCCGCCCTCGACCGCCTCGAGCACCCCGTCATCGTGCCCTGCGTGGGGCACGGCGAGGTCGACATCGGCCGCGGCCGCCGCGCGCTCTTTCTCGCGCTGGAGTGGGTCGACGGCGTCACCCTCGACAAGCACCTCGAGGCCGTCGGGCGGCTCTCCCCCGCCGAGGCCCTGGCGCTGCTGCGGCCGCTCCTCGACGCCCTCGCGCAGGCGCACTCCGTGGGCATCGCGCATCGAGACCTCAAGCCGGGCAACGTGATGGTCGAGGGGTCGCCCGCTCGCCCGAGGGTGCGGCTCCTCGATTTCGGCATCGCGAAGCTGATGAGCCCCGACGAGGCGCTGGGCGAGCACACGGCCCTCACCCTCTCGCGCAACCCCGCGTTCTCCCCGGCCTACGCCGCCCCTGAGCAGCTCAGCGGCGCCAAGACCGGACCGTGGACCGACGTGCACGCGGCGGCGCTGCTGATCACCCAGGCGATCGTCGGCGCCGCCCCCTACCGCGGGGTCGGCTTCGCCGCGATGCTGCGCGAGGCGCTCTCTCCCCAGCGCCCGACCCCCCGGGCGCACGGCGTCGACGCGGGACCCCTGGAGGCCGTGCTCGAGCAGGCCCTCGCGCTGCGCCCCCAGGGGCGCTTTCAGAGCGTGGTCGAGCTGCGCGACGCCCTCGACGCGCTCGGCCGCGCGGGCGCCGCGGGCACGCCCGAGCCCGCGGGCACGCCCGAGCCTGCGGGCACGCCCGAGCCTGCGGGCACGCCCGAGCCGGCGAGGCGCTTCCCCGTCGAGATCGCGGTGGGCGTCGGCGCGGGGGTGCTCCTCGCGGTGGGCGTCGCCGTCGCGCTCTTTCGCTGAGCGCCGCGGCCTCGACGGACCTATATCCTCGCGCGTCACGAGCCGACGGCTCTCCCCCTTGCGAGAGGATCCCCCGATGTCTGATGAGACCGCGTACGTGCCGCCCAGGGTGTGGCAGTGGAAGAAGTCGAGCGGCGGCCGCTTCGCCGAGATCAACCGCCCCGTCGCCGGCGCGACGCACGACCGCGAGCTCCCCGTGGGCGAGCACCCGCTGCAGCTCTACTCCCTGGCCACGCCCAACGGGGTGAAGGTCACGGTCATGCTCGAGGAGCTCCTCGCCCTCGGCCACGCCGGCGCGGAGTACGACGCCTGGCTGGTCGACATCCTCAAGGGCGACCAGTTCGGCAGCGGCTTCGTCGCGATCAACCCCAACTCCAAGATCCCCGCGCTGGTCGACCGCAGCGGCCCGACGCCGCAGCCCGTGTTCGAGTCCGGGGCGATCCTCCTGTACCTCGCCGAGAAGTTCGGCGCGCTGCTCCCCCGCGAGGGGGCCGCGCGCACCGAGGCGCTCTCGTGGCTGTTCTGGCAGATGGGCGCGGCGCCGTATCTCGGCGGCGGCTTCGGGCATTTCTACGCCTACGCGCCGACGAAGATCGAGTACGCCATCGACCGCTTCGCGATGGAGGTGAAGCGCCAGCTCGACGTGCTCGACCGCCGCCTCGCCGACCGCGAGCACATCGCCGGGAGCGAGTACTCCATCGCCGACATCGCCATCTGGCCCTGGTACGGCGCGGTGGTGAACAACGAGGCGTACAACGCCGCGGAGTTCCTCGACACGGCGAGCTACGCGCACCTCAACCGCTGGGTGAAGCAGGTCGGCGAGCGCCCCGCGGTGAAGCGCGGGGTCATGGTCAACCGCAGCTTCGGCAGGCCCGAGACGCAGCTCCGCGAGCGCCACCACGCGAGCGACTTCGAGCTGCGCACGCAGGACAAGCTCACGCCCGGGGGCTGAGCGCGCTCAGCGCGCGGCGCTCGCCCGAGGCTTGCGCCGCGCGACGCGGCGGGTCATCGCGTAGAGCAGCCCCAGGGCCAGCGCGAAAATCCCCAAGGCGCCCAGGCGCTTGCGCCGCTCCCGGCCGCGAATGAGCTCCTCGTGCGACACGCTCTCGATCTGCGCGCGCGCCCTCGCGTGGGTGGGGTCGACCCGGAGCACCGCGCGGTAGAGCTCGGGGTCGCCCACCCCGCGGCCCAGCGCGCGCTCGGCGTCGAGGAACAAGATCGCGCCGCGAATCTCTCGCGCCCGCGGCCCCTCGGGGTTGACCCACAGCGCGAGGCGCCAGATGGCCTGCGCCTGCGCGGCGTCGCGCTGCTCGAGCACCCGCGCGTGGGTGATCAGGTGCTCGATCATCTCGCCGCGCCGCGCGAAGGTCGGCATGCGCGCGAGCACGAAGCGAAAGTGCGCGAGGGCCTGGTCGTGGCGACCCGCGCGGGCGTCGGCGAGGCCCTGGTCGAGGCGGCGGTTGACCTCGGCCTCGCGGCGGCGGTCGCTCGCGGCGTAGAGCTCGCGGGCGACGCGCTCCCACCCCCACTCCGCCGGCGGGTCGTGGCCCTCGTAGACCTCGTAGGCGTCGCGCATCGCGTTGCGCGCCAGGGATCCGTACGCCTCGGCAGACTGCCGCGCGGCGTCGCGCACCTGCGCGCGCTCGTTGTTCACGAAGCTCACCACGACCTGCATCGCGTCGGGCTGCCGGGTCGAGCCGTAGGCCCGCAGCACCTCGGCGAGGAGCGCGTTGTCTCGGAGCTGCACCGTCTCGCCGGGGGTCACCCGGTGGATCCCCTCGCGGAGCTGCCGGAGAAAGATCCGCATGGGCGGCGAGGGGGCGCGAAACTCGATGATCGCCGGGAGGATGTAGTCCTTCACCTGGTTGCGCACGAGGCGCCCGACCTCGTGGCGCAGCACGCCGTCGTAGCTCGCCGCGAGGGCGAGGAGGGCGCGCCCGCCCTCGACGGTGGGCTCCCGCGCGAGGCCCCGCGCGAGCACGATGCGCTCGATGTAGCGGTCGAGGTCGGGGGTGCGCGGCGCCGCGAGGGTCACCGCGAGGAGGTCGTAGGGCGCGTTGGGCCGCCCCCCGGTCGCCGCGCGAATCGCGCGGATCACCTGGATGCGCAGCGGCATCGTCTCGAAGCGCCACCGCGCCAGCAGGCGCCGTCGCACCGCGGCGACGTCCTCGGGCTCGATGCTGGCGATGATCTCGTCGGCCGCCGCGCGCCGCTGCGCCGTCGTGCCGTCGGTGAGGCGCCCGACGAGCTCTTCGAGCTCACGGTCTGAGCGCCCGGTGCCCTCCTCGCCCTCGGTCGCCCCGGCGTCGGCCGCGGGCTGCGCGTAGAGGGCGCCGGTGGGGGCCGCGAGGCCCAGCGCCACCGCCAGCGCGAGGCCCGCGGCGCGGGTCACTCTACGATGCGAAAATCGACGAACTCTCCCGTGTAGCCCCGCCATCGCGTGTCCACCCGGTCCACGCGGGCCGCGCTGGGACCGTGCTGCACCCATAGCTGAAATTCCTTGAGGGAGTCTTCTTCACCCTCGACGGTGACCTCGACGGCCCCGTCGCCCTGGTTGCGAACCCACCCCGTGAGCCCGAGTCGCCTCGCCTCACGCTGCGTCGCAGAGCGAAAAAACACGCCCTGGACCTTTCCTCTCACCGTGCAGTGGAGCTGCTTCGCCATGGCGTCACATCACCGTTTACGCGCTCCAAGCGCGCCCGTCGCGTCGGTAGCACTCTCGGCCCCGCCGCTGCAACTTCATGGCGCCGGCGACGGCCGCGCCACGCCCCGCGCCACCACGCCCACCGCGCGCACCGCGCCCGCCGAGGCCTGGATGAAGTACAGCACCCGGTCGTCGTACCCGCCGCCCTGGCCGAAGGCGATGGCCCGCACGCCGTCGGCGGACTCGTAGACCACCGAGAACTGCGCGCCGTCCCAGCGGAGCAGGCGCGAGGTCGCGGGGGCGGGGCGCTCGTCGGCGACCCAGAGGTTGCCGCAGAGGTCGACGGCGAGGCCCGTGATGGTGTCGGTGCCCGTGAACACGGCGCGGGCGCCGCCGACGCCGCCGTCTTCGCCGTCGAGGCTCACGCGGTAGACCCCGCCGCTGCCGCCGACGTAGAGCACCCGCCCCGTGGCGTCGAAGGCCAGGGACCGCGGCGCCTGCACCCCGGTCACCACGGCCTCGGGCATCGCGGGGTCGCCCAGCGAGAGGCGGTAGACGGTGTTCGCCGTGCGGTCGCTGTACCAGACCGAGCCGTCGGGGTTGACCGCGAGGCCGTCGACGCGGCCGGTGGGCGACCAGCGGGTGGTGGGCGTGGTGGAGCCGGGCTCGAGCACGAAGATCCCCCCCGAGACGCTCCCCGCGTCGGTGAGGGACGAGGCGGCGTAGACGAGCTGGCCGCTGGCGGTGAAGCGCAGCGCGGTGACCTCGCCCATGGCGTCTTCGACGAGGGGCGTCGCGGAGCCGCCGGGGGCGACGAGGTTGACGCGGGACATCGCCGTGAGCGCGACGCCGCCGCGGCCGTCGAAGGCCAGGTCGCGGGCGCCAGACTGGATCGCGAACACCGGCATCGCCGGCACCCGTTCGCGGGGGACCATCGCGCAGAAATCCACGTCCGTCGGCGTCGTGGGGACGTCCACGGCGGGGACGTCCACCGCGGGCGCGTCGGCCGCCGTCGCGTCGAGGTCGCCCGCGTCGAGGCCGCCGTCGTCCTGCGCGACGACGTCCTCGGGCGCGACCACGTCAGGGGCCTTCGCGTCGGCGCTCGCGTCCCGCGATCCCCCGATGAGCTCGTCTGGAAAGCAGCCCGACATCGCGATCGACACCGCCGCCCACGCCACGAACCCGCTTGACCGCTTCATCGCCGCGAGAGTCGTTCGATTTCGCGGCGACGGTCAAGACATCGCGGTTGGAGCGCGAGGGGGCGCCGTGTCAGGGTTCAGCCCGTGAACCTCCGTGCGTGGGCGCTCGCGCCGTTGATCCTCTCTCTGGGCTGCGCCGAGGAGCGCGTGGTGTTCCCGACGCCTGACGCCGCGGCGTGGCGCGAGGGAGGGTCGCAGTGGTCCCGCCCCGACGCGGGCGCGCCGGTCGCGTTCGTGACCAACAGTCGCCAGAATTCCGTGTCGATTCTGGACCTTACCAACCACCGCGTGCTCGCGACGGTGCCCGTCCCCGTGGTCCCCCTGGCGGAGAACGGGCCGCATCACCTCGCCGTCGACGTCGCCCGGGGGGTGATCTACACGCCCCTCTCGATGCCCGCGCCGGTGAACATCCCCGGTCCCCACGGCGAGCACGGCAACGCGCTGGTGAGCGGCGTGCTGGTGAAGCGCGACCTGTACACCCTGCGGCTCCTCGGGCAGGTCGAGGTCGACCCCAACCCCGGCGACATGCTGCTCTCCCACGACCGCCGTCGCGCGTACGTGTCTCACTTCGACCTCGCGCGCGCCCTCGCGAACGTGGGCGACCGCCCCTCGCAGCTCTCGACCATCCTCGAGGTCGACACCGAGCGCATGGTCACCCTGCGGCGCATCCCCACCTGCGTCGCCGCGCACGGCATGGCCCTCTCCCCCGACGGGAACACCCTCTACGTCGCCTGCACGGGCGACGACGCCCTCGGGGTCATCGACCTCGCGGCGAACCCCGCGGCGGTGCGCCTGGTGACCCTCACCGAGGGCGCCGAGCCCGCGGGGGGATCGCCCACCTTCGCGCCCTACTCCCTCGCGATCTCCCCCGACGGCGCGCGGGTGTGGGTGGGGCTGACGGCCAACGCCAACCGCGTGCTCATCGCCTTCGACACCGCGCGCGGGGTCTTCGACGCGTCGCGCATCGTGCGACAGTTCCCGGGGTACCCCTGGTTCCCTGGCTTCAGCGCCGACGGATCGACCCTGCTGGTGCCCACGCAGAACCAGAACGCGCTGGTGATGATGCGCCCCGAGCCGCGGCCCACGGTGCTGCGCACGGTGTACTTCGACGAGTCGACCTGCGTGCTCCCGCACCAGGTCTCGCTGGGCCCCGACGGGCTGTACTACCTCGTGTGCGAGGGGGTGTTCTCGTCGCAGCGGCAGGTGCCCGGCAACGTGCTCGCGCTGCACCCCGACGACCTCCGGGTCGTGGCGCGCTACGACGTGGGCTTCGTGCCCGACGCCATCGTGTTCGACCCGCAGGGGGCGCCGTGAGGGCCGCGGCGCTGGGCGTGGCGTTCGCCCTCGCGGGCTGCGGCGTGACCGAGCGAAGCGGCACCCTCGCCGAGCGCGGCGCCGAGCTCGCGAGGGACCCGTCGGTGACCCGCTCGCAGTACAACCGCTTCGCGTGCACCACCTGCCACGCCGAGCGCGTGGGAGACGCCGCGGGGAGGGTGCTCCCCGGTGCGGTGATGGCGGGCGCGGCGAGGCGGCCGACGTACTGGGGCGGCGAGGTGCTGCACCTGCGCGAGGCCGTCGAGCGCTGCTGGGTGTACTTCATGCGCGGCGTGCGCTCGGACCTCGACGGCCCCAGCGGCGCGGCGCTCTCGGCGTGGATCGAGTCGCTCTCCGAGGGCGACGCGGGGGTCACCGACGCGGTGCCCTTCACCGTCCCGAGGGTGGCGCGAGACATCCCGGGCGGCGACCCCGCGCGGGGGCGGGCGGTGTACGCGAGGGCCTGCCAGGGGTGCCACGGCGCGCTGGGCACGGGCGCGGGGCGGGCGAGCCCGCTGGTGTCGGTGATCCCCGGAGACACCCTCGCGGAGCACTGCCAGGGCCTGCCCCCCATCGGCGTCGCCGACCTCGCGACCTACACCCGCACGACGGTGTATCAGAAGACCCGCCACGGGAACTTTCTGGGCTACGGCGGGACCATGCCGCCCTTCTCGATGGAGGCGCTCTCCGACGAGGAGGTGGGCGACCTCGTGTCGCTGTTCCCGTGCGAGCCGGGGATGTGACGGGGGGCGTGCGGTCGGAGCGCGGGCGACTCCCCCTTCGCTCGGGGCGAAGGGGGGCGCAGGGGGCCGAGGGCCCGCTCAGGGCGCGGGGGTGAGGCGGAAGGCGCGGGTCGTGGCGACGGAGTCGGGGAAGTTGTACCCGACGAGGTTGCCCGCGGTGCCGTCGGCGTTCTCGATGCCCACGGTGGCCGAGTCGCCCGTGCCGCGCGTCGTGGCCGTCGTGAGCGTGCAGTAGTGGAACTCCACCGCGCCCGTGGTCTCGAAGAGCTTGGCCTGGAACGAGAGGCGCTCGGTGGAGGCGGAGCCGAGGCTGCGCCAGTTCTCCCAGCCGATCACGAAGCGGCGGTTGGGCATGGTGCCCAGCGTCGCGGTGCGCACGGTGCTGGTCACGCCCGTGGCCGAGGCGGGCACGAGGTCGTCCCAGAACGGCGCGACGAGGTTGTTCGGCGTCCCCGCGGTGGGGATGACCGCGTTGGAGAAGTTCGACAGGGGCGAGCCCATCGCGTTCGGGTAGAGCATCGCGAAGCCGTTGGAGGCCACGGAGTAGTGCGTCTGCGCGACGCCGAAGAAGGGCACCGAGAAGGGCAGCGCCGCGACGGCCGTCGTCGAGTCATCGGACCAGCCCGACATGGGCGCGACCGCCGTGCCCATCGAGAGGTCGTCGCAGGCGCCGGTGATCGTCGCGAGGGCGTACACCGGCATCGGCGCGGGCGAGAGCGGCGAGTTGGTCGCGGTGATGGCGAAGGCGCCGCCGGTCATCGCGGTGGTCGTCGACACGCTCACCACCATGGTGCGCGGGAGCTGCGTGGGGTTGTCGAGGTTGAGCGTCGCCGGGCCGCCGTCGGCGGTGCCCGCGATGCTGCTGAAGCACGACGTCGCCGCGCAGCTGCCGACCGAGCGGACGCGCGGGCGCCAGGTCGCGCCGGTGGCGGGCTGCACGAGCACCGCGGTGCGCTGCCCGGCGGGCACGGTCACGGAGTAGAAGACCTCGTTGCTGAGGTCAGAGGTCGAGCAGGTCGTGGGGCGCGCGATGCCCTGGCCCGTGTCGCCCATCACCATCATGCCGTTGGTGAGCGGGGTGGCGCGCTCGCACACCGAGCTCGGCGTGAGCGCGGTGAGGCTCGTGGCGAGGTCGAAGCTCATCGGCATCGTGGTGCTCTCGCCGCTCACCGAGAGGAACACCGTGCGCGCCGTGGTGCCCGCGTTGGTCACGCCCACCGAGGAGGGCATGTTCGTGGTGCCGCCGGTGCTCGTGAGGCAGACGCTGGCCTCGCAGCCGTCGAGGATGCGCATCGCGGCGCGGCGGCCCGACATCGCCATGGGGGTCGCGGTGGCGGTGAGGCGCTGCCCGGCGGGGATCGACACGCGGAACCAGCGCTGCGCACCGAGGCCGGTCTGGCACACGGTGTTCGCCGGGCCGCCGTTCATGGTGCTCTCGCCCATGCGGCCCATGCCCGCGGTGACGTCGAGCGCCATCGCGCAGGACGCGCCCGGCATCAGCATCTGCGTCGCGAGGGAGAGGTCGAAGGTGCCCGTGGTCGCCGAGGCCGACGACGCGCTGACCGACACGAAGTAGGTGCGCATGGTCGTGCCGTTGTTCGCGAACACGAGGGTGCCGGGCATCCCCGCCGTGCCCGAGGCGTTCGCGAGGCAGGTGGTCGCGGTGCAGCTGTCGAGGAGGCGGAGCTGCGGCGTCCAGGTGGGCATGGTGCCCGTGGGCGTGGCGCGCACCGTGGCCTGCGTGCCCGGCGCGACCTGAACGGAGTAGAAGAACTGCCCGCCGCCGCCGGTGAGGCAGGTGGTGGAGGGGGTGATGCCGCCGCTGAGGTCCTGGTTGGTCAGCCCCGAGGTGGTGAGGGGCAGGGCCGCGGCGCAGGTCGCGTTCGGCGCCACGGTGAACGACCGCGCGGTGAGCGCGTAGGCGCCCATGCTGGTGTTGTACCCGTCGACGATCACGCTGTAGGTGCCGGGCTCGAGCTGCGTGCGAACGAACGACTGCAGGCCGGTCGCGTCGTCGCTGCAGGCCACCTCGCTCATCGCGTCGGTGCAGGTGCGGCGAATCGAGAGCACGGTGTCGAAGCTGGTGCCCATGCCGACCGTGGAGAGCTCGACGCCCGTCGGCGCGGTGACCGTGAGGGTGTAGACGTTCTCCGGGCCGCGGGTGTTGCTCTGGCAGCTCGACGAGGGCACCTGGCTGGCGCCCGAGGTCGTGCCCATGATCGGCATGACCATGCCGGGCAGAGAGATCGTGCCGGTGGGCGTCGGGCAGCTGGGCGCCGCCGGGGCGTCGGTGCTCGCGTCGGTGGGTCCGCCCGCGTCGGTGGGTCCGCCCGCGTCGGCGCTCGCGTCGGCGGGTCCGCCGGCGTCGGTGGCGGCGTCCTTGCCGCCGGCGTCGGTGGTGACCACGTCCTGGGCCACTGCGTCCACCGCGACCACGTCCTGGCCGCCGCCAGAATCCACCGCGACCACGTCCTTGCCGCCGCCGGTGTCAGTCACCACCGCGTCCTGGCCGCCGTTCACGTCGAGGTCGGGCACGTCGAAGCCGCCGTTGTTGGCGACCGGGGTGTTGCCGCACCCGACAGCCATCAAAAACACCGCGTAGGACCACTTTTTGGACATAAGTCTCTCCTTGAGGGCGCGATCGACTCGCGCCCGAAGCGCGCGATCGTAGCAGAAACGCCCCCTGGTGAGGGATCGATGTCGCATTGGTCAAACTGGGGCGGCGGGGACCCGACGGAGCGACGCTTTCACCGCCCTGGGGCGAGAAACCGTTGACGGGGACCAAACACTCACGCTCCCATGCTCGCTCCCGCGGGCATCGGTCGCGCGGCGAAGATGGAGGTCGCATGCGCGCTCGCCGCGTGAGCTCCCTGCTGGGGCTCTCTCTGATGTTCATCGTCCGCGCGCCCAGCGCGGCAGACCTGCGCGGCACCCTCGCCGGGGCCGCGGAGCTCACCCCCGCCCCGACGCCCCCCGACGCGCGCCGGCGGGACTTCTACTGGGAGGTCCCCAACGGCGTGGTCCCCCTGAGCACGCCGCGCGCGGACATCGAGCGAGACATCGCCGTGGTGCTCACGGGCGCGGGCGTCGAAGAGTCGCGGCAGCCCGGCGCGGTGGTGCTCGAGGGCGGGCGCTGTCGACCCGGCACCGTGGTGGTCTCGCCCGGCGCGATGGTCAACGTCGAGAACGCCGACCTGCTCACCCACGAGCTCTACGTCGTCGCGCGGGGGAGCGCCGAGCGGGTGGTCCTCTGCCGATCGCACCCTCGCCCAGGGCGCGGCGGCAGATCAGCGTGGCGAGCGCGGGCGTCTACGAGATCCGCGACGCGCGCGACCCCTCGCTGCGGTGCTGGATGGCGGTCGGACCGGGGCAGGGCAGGGTGCTCCGCCTCGACGCGCAGGGCGCCTTCCGCGCCACCGGGCTCAGCGACGGGGACTACACCGTGAAGGTCTATTACGAAGGCGTCGAGCGGGCCTCGCAGGCCGTGACCGTCGCGGGGCGCGAGGCCACCGTGACCGTGACCGTCGGCGGCGCGCCCCCGGCGCCCAGGGGGCGCTGAGCGATGCTGTTCTCTCGCCTCTGGATGGCCCTCCTCGCGGTCGTCGCGTGCCTCGCGCTGGGGACGGCGTCGCTCATGCGGCAGACCTACCTCCACGACCGCGCGAGCGACACGGGCGCGCTCGTCGCGAACGACCGCAGGGTGCTCGAGCAGCTGCTGCGCCGCGAGGCCCGCACGCGCCTCGACGACCTCACGCCGGTGAGCGCCAACCCCGAGCTCGTCACGCTCATGTCGGCGATTCACACCCGCGCCAACGACAGCGCCACCACCATCGGCCAGGGGATCACCGCGCGGCTGCGCGCCCTCAACACCGAGCTCGGCCCCCTCCGCGGAGACATCCTCTTCGCGGTCGACCCGCGGGGCATCGTGGTCGGCCGCGCGGGGCTGGGCGAGGGCGACGTCGGGCAGTTCCTCGGCGGGCACGCGCTCATCGCGTCGGCCCTCGCGGGCAACACCCGCGACGACGTGTGGGAGATCTCAGGCAACGCCTACCGCATGGCCGCGCGTCCGGTGATCTCCCAGGGGCGCTACTACGTCGGCGCGATCGTGCACGGGATGATCATCAACCGCGCCTTCGCCGAGACCATCTCCCGCGCGGTGCCCGGCGCGTCGCTGCTCTTCTTCGGCGGCGACGGCGTCTACGCCGGGGTCACCCCGGCGCCCGAGGCGGGGCTCCCCGTGCCGCCGCCCTCCGAGCTCCTCGCGGAGATCGCCCGCACCGCCCGCGAGCGGGACGACTGGCGCGCCCGCGGCGCCACCGAGGCCGTGCCCCTCCCCGACGACCGCGGCGTGGCGGTCTTCGGCGCCCTGCCGGGCCTCGCGGGGGCCTCGGGCGCGGGCTTCGCGCTCGCCCGCGGCGTGCCCACCATCGCCTCGAACTTTCTCTTCAAGGCCAAGGGCGAAGAGCTCGCCCGGGTGCCCTGGGGGATCTTCGGCGGGCTCGCGGCCCTCGCCGTGCTCCTCGGCCTGGGCATCGGCTGGCTGGAGTACGACAGCAAGAAGCGCAGCCTCGCCGCGGCGCTCAAGGCCCTCACGAAGCCCGGCACCGACCGCCTCGACCCGCTGGCGCTCAGCGGCTTCGCGCGGGAGCTCGCGGTCACGGCGAACGAGGGCCTCGACGAGGTGGTGAAGCGCGAGGTGACCCGCGCCGGCGGACGTCTTCGCAACTCGTCGGAGCTCGAGTCGCTGCTCTCGATGCCCACGCCCGAGCCGAGGATGACGGGCGTGCCGGCGAACGTGAAGCGGGCGATGAGCGCCGACGACGAGCAGCGGCACTGGCGCGAGGTGCACGCGCAGTTCGGCGAGAAGCGCCGCGCGTGCAGCGAGCCCGAGGTGAGCTGGGAGGTCTTCACCCAGACCCTCCAGCGCAGCAAGGACCAGCTCATGAACCGCGTCGCCTGCCGCGGCGTGACCTTCACCGCGACGGTGAAGGACGGCCGCGCCACCCTGCGCGCCGCGCCCCTGCGCTGAGCCGCTCGCGCCCCTTCGCTACAGCTTCTCGACGAGCCTCCGCGGCACGGTCTTTCCGCGCAGGGCGAGGCGCTTCTGGCCCATCTCGACGAAGACCGCGGTGGTCTCCATCGCGCGGTAGAGGGCGTAGCGACCGACGCCCTCCCACCCCGCCTCCATCTCCCCCGAGGGGGTGATGGCGCAGGCGCCCTGCTCCACCGGACGCAGCACGAGCCCCTCACACGGGACCTCCGTGCCCGGCCACCCGATGCCCTCCAGCGCCGCGTCGCGGTCGAGGAAGTGCAGCGAGTCGCCCCTGGCGCTCAGCGCCACCCAGCGGTCTCTCCCCTTCTCCGGCGCGGTGAACACCCGCAGCACCGACGCGCCCTCGCGGACCATCCTGAGCTCCCCCGAGAGCCAGAATTCCTCGCCCATCCAGAGCAGCACGTCGCCCACGCGCATGGCGCCGGGCTCGAGGTCTTGCCGCGCCTCGGGGCGCTTCGTCGGCGCGGGGCCCGAGGGGCGCTCGCCGTCTCGCCGCTTGCGCCAGCGCACCGCCGCCGCGGCGCCGCCTGCGCCCATCGCCATCAAGAGACCGAGAGAGATCGGGTCCATGTTCAGCCTCCGCCCAGGGCGAGGTGCAGCGCCCGGGCACGCGCGGTCACCGCGCCGTCGTCGAGTACCAGGGCCGCGATCACGGCCCCCGCGCGGGCGCCTGCTTCGCGCACCGACGCGGCGTTGTCGAGGGTGATCCCGCCGATGGCCACCACCGGCAGCGCCGTTCGCGCGCAGAGCGCACGCAGCGCGTCGAGGCCCACCGTGGGCGCTGCGTCGGCCTTGGAGCGCGTGCCGAAGACCGGCCCGAAGGCCAGGTAGTCGGGCGCATCTCCTTGCGCGGCAAGCGCTTCGGCGTCGGTGTGGCTCGACGAGCCGTAGCGCAGCGAGGGAAAGGCCCGCCGCGCGTCGGCCACGGCGAGGTCGGTCGTCCCGAGGTGCGCGCCGTCGGCGCCGGCGAGGGCGGCCACGTCGGCCCGGTCGTTCACGAAGAAGGGCGTGTTCGCCGCGCGGCAGAGCGGCGCGAGGAGGGACGCGAGCTCGAGCATCGCCCCCGCGCCCAGGGGCTTCGCGCGGAGCTGCAGCGCCGCGAGGGGCCCCGCGTCGAGCACGCGCCGGGCGAAGTCGACCGGGTCGCGCGCGCCCCGGCGGAGGGCGTCGACATCGACGATCGCATAGAGCCCGGGGCGCATCGCGGCGCATGGCACCACGGCGCGAGGCCGCACTTCAACCAGACATTCTCCTCGCCGCGGGTAGATCCCACCCCGGCCAATCTTGAAAACGGATCTCATTGTTGGTACGTCCCTCGTATGAGCGCGGCGCGAACCCTGGCGACGATGCGGTCTGGCGAGCGCGGGCGCGTGGCGCGGGTGGACGTCTCGCCCGAGGTGTCTCGCTGGCTGGGCGCCCTGGGCATCGCGCCGGGCACCGCGCTCACGCTGCTGCGCCGGGGCCTCTGGGGCGGCCCGCTGCACCTGCGCTCCGACGCGGGGGCTGAGTTCGCGATCGCGTCCTCCCTCGCGGCGGAGGTGGTGCTGGCGGACGAGAGCGCGCCGTGAGCGTCGAGGCCGAGCCCGCGGGGCCCTTTCGTCGCAGCGGCCGCGAAGAGACCGACGCCCTCGTCGTCGCCCTCATCGGCCGGCCCAACGCGGGCAAGAGCTCCCTCTTCAACCGCCTCACCCA
Organism: Polyangiales bacterium; assembly: GCA_041389885.1. Lineage (GTDB taxonomy): Bacteria > Myxococcota_A > Polyangia > Polyangiales > JAWKRB01. The sequence continues at coordinate 130,671 of JAWKRB010000005.1, forward strand.
CGGCGGCGCGAAGGTCGGAAACTTCCCGGGGATCACCGTCGACGTCCTCGAGCGCGCGCTCCCGGCGGAGGGTGACCGCCCCGCGCTCACGGTGGTCGACCTCCCCGGCCTGTACTCCCTCTCGCACTCGACCGACGACGAGAGCGACGAGGCCGTGGCCCGCGCGTGGATCGCCTCGCGCAGCGCGCACCGCGACCACACCGCGCTGGTGCAGGTGATCGACGGCACGCAGCTCGCGCAGGGCCTCCGGCTCACCCGCGAGCTCCGCCGCGAGGAGCTCCCGCTCCTGCTCGCGCTCAGCCAGCTCGACCTGATGACCCGCGAGGGCGTGCGGGTCGACCTCGAGGCCCTCTCCCTCGCCCTCGGCGTGCCGGTCATCACGGTGAGCGCGCGCGACCCCGCCTCCCGCGCCGCCGTCCTCGACGCGGCCCTCGACGCGCTGCGCGCGACGCCCGTAGAAGCCCGCGCGGCAGACTTCGACCCGACGAGCTCGCCCGCGCGGTGACCTCCCAGGGCGACCGCCGCGGCGCCTCGCTCCGCGCGCGCACCGACCGCCTCGACGCGGTGCTCCTGCACCCGGTGCTCGGTCCGCTGACCTTCGTGCTGCTGATGACCGCGCTCTTCGCGGCGGTCTTTCTCGTGGCCGATCCCGCGTCGTCGGTGCTCGAGGGCGGCGCGCGGTGGCTGGGCGCGCGCGTGCAGAACCTCTTGGGGCGCAACGTGTTCAGCTCGTTCCTGGTCGACGGCGTGCTCGGCGGCGCGGGCACGGTGCTCGCGTTTCTGCCGCAGATCGTGATCCTCACGGTGGCGATGGAGCTGCTCGACGCGTCGGGCTACCTCGCGCGCGGAGTCTTCCTCGTCGACCGGCTGCTCCGGGGTGTGGGGCTCGGCGGCAAGGCCTTCGTGCCGATGCTCACGGCCCACGCCTGCGCGGTGCCCGCCATCGCCGCGACGCGGATCCTGCGAGACCCCAAGGAGCGGCTCACGGCGATCCTCGTGCTGCCGCTGATGACCTGCTCCGCGCGCATCCCGACCTACGGTCTGCTCATCGCGGCCTTTCTCTCGTCGTCGGGACCGATCGCGCAGGCGCTGGTCTTCGTGGGCCTCTACGCCGCGGGCATCGCCGCGGGCATGATCGCGTCGATCGCCTTGCGCCGCACGGTGACCCGCGGTCGCGCGCTGCCCCTCGCCATCGAGATGCCGGCGTACCGCGCGCCCGAGGCGAAGGCCGTGGCCCGCGCGGGGGTCAACGCCGCGCTGCGCTTCTTGAGGGACGTCGGCACCACCATCGTCGCGTCATCCGCGGTGCTCTGGGTGCTGCTCTCGGTGCCCATGCCCGGCGTGAGCGCGGCCCCTGGCGCCCCCGCGATCGAGCGCTCGGTGGCCGCCTCGGTGGGACGCGCGATGGAGCCCGTGACCCGCGTCGCGGGCTTCGACTGGCGCATCAACGTCGGGCTCATCGGCTCCTTCGGCGCCCGCGAGCTCATGGTGGGAACCCTCGGGGTGATCCACGGACTCGAGGGCGCCGAAGACGACCCTGGTCCCCTCGCCGCGAGGCTCCGCGCGGCCCGCGGACCCGGCGGACGCCCGGCCTACGGAGTCCCCACGGCCCTCGCGCTCATGGCCTTCTTCGTGCTCGCGTGCCAGTGCGTGAGCACCGTCGCGGCGATTCGCCGAGAGACGCGCTCCTGGCGCTGGGCGCTCTTCACCCTGGGATACACCTACGCCGCGGGGGCGGTGGTCGCGGTGCTGGTCTACCAGGTCGCGCGGGCGCTCGGCGCGTAGTACCTCGGCGTAGGGGATGTGAAGGGTTCAGCGCGACGGACGTTGCCCACATCACGCGCTGCCGCGCCCCCCTTCTCCCGCCTCGGGTGTCAGCGCTGAACGCGTCTGTTTCAGTCGCCCTCTCCGCTGCCCCCTGCGGTCGCTGGCTCGCAGACGGGGGAGGCTGATCGCGCAGCGACGGATGTGTCACGGCGGATTCTGCACGGACTCGGACGCGCTCGACCTGCTGACGAAGCGGCGACGCGGAGTTCGGTCACAAGAGTCAGTGCGCGAAAATCCTCCAGAGCATCCCTTGACGCGACCTCGAAATCGGTAGACACGAGAGAACGTCGCGCACGTGGAGGGTGGAAATGAGCTGGCATAGAACGTGTTGGGGGGGGTACTCGCAGGGCTTCTGCACTGCAGCAACGACGACGTAGCCGTTCGTCGGGCGGTTCAGGCGATCAATGAGGTCAACTACGAGCTCATCGATTGCCAGAACCTGGAGACTCAGCTTGAGGGGCTGAGGGGAGCGGCGAAGCATCAGGCGGCGATCCAGCGAGCGCAGCAACTCCGCGATGAGGCGCCCCATGCGGACATTCCGTTGGAGGTCCTCACGAAGTTTCATGCTCCGGTGATCGGACAGGGGCGGCTCGGTCCCTCCGACGAGGATCGGCGGCTCTTGATCTTCACGGCATATACGCTGTGCGACCCGCTGACGCGGGAGATCGTGTCGCAGCACTACATCGCGCAACACCCGGAGTTGCGGCAGTGAGGCCCGTGAAGCGAGCCATCGTTGTCGCGGCGATGTTGGGCCTGTTGCTCACACGCGGACGCGTGGCGAGCGCGTTCCCAACCCAACCCGTCATCGACAGCTTCTGGTCGTCGTCGATGCCTTGGATCGTGATTCCCGACCGCGGAAACGGCACAATGCAGGTTCTGGTGAACCTCGACGCCCCCGACTGCAGCGACCCCGTCACGACGCGGAACACGGCGTCGGCGAGCGGGATGTGCCCCAGCGCAGCAGCGCGCGATGTGATCGTCCACGTCTTTGCCGAAGGAGTCGGCGCTCCGAATGAAGTCCACGCATGGCGCTGCCAGAGCGCCATGTGCAATGAGTGGATCACCCTCCCAGCGACAGCGACACAGCGCATCGCACTGATGGTGCATGGTGGCCCAACCGCCGTCGGTCGCCAGCACGGGACGCTCTCTTGGGCGAACGGCACCTCCACGGGAGTGTCTCCGCTCTCCCTCGCAGGCAACGTCATGGTCGACGTCTCCAACCCGCCAGCATCGAATTACGACGCTGAGACCGTGCTCATGCCCGACGTGGGGAACCTCCCCAACGACGACCTCGGCGCAGACACCACCGAGGTCTGGATCCTTCGAGACGACCTCCGGGTGATCCGCGCCGATGTCGAGGGGAGCGGCGTCGGCGACGCGGGGCGCATCGCGCTCGCCGCGACACCGCCCGCAGGGAGCACGGAGGTCGCGCGATGGGTCGTGGCACGCCCCGCGACACCGCTGCCCTTTCAGCTTCGCGGCGAAGCAACCTACATCCCGACGGCGTGGCCGGGGGCTGCCCTCGATCCCAGCGCGCTCCACAACGCGGGACGGATGCGCTTGATCCTCAACGCCCGCTACGGGACCGACGACGCCGACTACGACGGACTCTCCAACGCCGTCGAACAGACCCTGGGGACCTGTGACGGGCTGAACCCGTTCCCGACCTCGGCGAGCACGAGTGTTCGCTGTACGCTCTGGTCGAGCTTCGCGGCGGCGACGAATCCGACGCAGTTCATGGATCCCCGAGACACCGACGGCGACGGCCTCAGCGACGGCGCCGAGGTGCTGGGGAGCGACCGCTCGAACGCTCGCAACGTCGACGCCCTCGGCGTGGGGCTCTCCACCGTGAGTGTGAACACAGGCGTGAGCGAGACCTTCCCACGCTGGGGATTCAGCCCGCTCCACAAGGACATCCTTGTCGAGATCGACATGGGTATCGAAGGGCTCTCGTGCAATCAGGCTCAGCCGCGACAGGGATGCTACCCAGACCCGATGAGCGGCGTGCCCGTAACCATTCCACAGAAACTTCGTCCTGCCGATGCGGCGATCTGGCCGCTGGAGAACTGGATGAACTCGCTGAGGGTCTGGCATGACCGCTTCGCCGTCATCCCTTCGACGCGCGCGAACAACCCTGATGGCATCGATGGGATCAACGTGCACTTCGACGTCCGGTCCGCCGCAGTGGCGACCATGGGGCATGGCATGAGGGCAGCGTTCAACCCCTTTCCATCGAACCTCGGCACCGACGCGAGACCTGGGCTGATCATCTACATACCGGGTCAAGAGACCTCCGGGAGCACCTGCTCCTGCGGCGGCCTGATGAATCGCCTATGGGCGGCAGCATCCAACCTCACCGCCCCCGATCGTAATGAGCTTCCGACTGGACCTCCGCCGAACTTCCCCCGTCGTCTCGACGCGGGTCCCCAAACCTTTTAACTGGGAACGGGCCAGCGCGAGCTTGGAGTCACTGGAGGAGACACAGGTGAAACGCTGGGGCCAACCTTGTGGCACGGCCAAGGATGACGACAGGCCCAACACGTGCTGGGGCCTTCGCCGCGAGTTCGTGCGGGAGTGGATGGTCTCGCCCGTGCGTTCAGCGATCACGGCCGCACGGAGGCGCTCGCGAGGATCGAGTCCGTACGAGATGACGGTGCCGAGCAACGTGTAGAAGAGCGCCGCGACTTCGGTCCTGCGCACCGAGCGGGATCCGTAGTGATTCTTGCGACCCTGCACCGGGCCGCGCAGCGCCCTCTCGGTGGCGTTGTTGTCCAGCGGCACGCGAGGGTCCTCGAGGAAGCGCAGCAAGCCCTTCCACAGTGGTTTCCCCATGTACCGGAGCGACCATTGCGCTTCGCGGCAGGGCCTCCGTGCGTAGTGCCCAGGCCTCGATCGCGCGCACCACCTCGCGCGACTCACCCTCGCGAAGTCGTGCACGCCTGCGGTCGCCGGGAGGTCCAGTCGCGCAGCCTGCTCCAGGCCGTACAGGCACCGATGAGCTCGCTATCTCGCTCGTCGCCTCAGGGTGAGTCTTCTCCAGCTCTCGACGTACTTCCGCGCGTGCGCCCAGCAGTGCGCGAGCTGCAATCCTGGGTTCAGTCGGCGCAGCGACTCGTACACGTCGTAGCCGTCCACCATCGCCGTGCCCGCAAAGTCGCCAAAGACCTTCTTCGCCGCGGTCGCGCTTCGATTGTCGAGAATCGAGTGGCTCACCGCCGTCGGGCACGCGATCGCCCACACATGCCACTTGCCGGGGCCCTCGTCTTTGCCCTTCTCGCTCATCAGGCGCCAGCGCGTCTCGTCCGCGCCGATGACCGGCTGCGAGAGCACCCAGGCGTGGATCCTATCGCGCAAGGGCTTGAGCAGATGCGCCAGGAGGTTGATCTGATCCCAGAGCGTCTGGGTGAAGTCGATCACCGTGCCATCACGGCCCATGCGTCGCGCCTGACGCTCAAGCGAGGTGGTCGACGTACTTCTGTCCACCGCGACCTTGATCGCGAAATCAATCGAGTACCGTGATCCCTCGCGCAGCTTCATGGGCCGGGTCTCGACGCAGCCGCCACAGCGGCAGCGGTACTTCTTTCGAAGGTGCCGACGGATCACGAATCGACGCTCGATCACGTCGATCTCCTCGCTCGCCTCCTCCTGTCCAGCCCACTCCTGCATCGCGCCGCCGCAGGCGCGACAGACCTTGTCGGGCTCGTCGAGGTCGTGCGCCTCCTCGACGAGAGGGAGCGCAGGCTGCTCGCGCGGACCGTGCCCCTTCTTGGGCTCCTTCTCGGCGTTCGCGTGGGTCTCTTCGCCGCGAGAGCGCTTCTCCGAGGAGGCCCCGAAGATCATCTTGTTGCGCTGGGCGAGTTGCGTCTCGAGGAGCGCGAGGCGCTGCTGCAGGTCCGCAGGAGCCTTGCCTTCGAGCTCCGCCACGCGCGACTGGAGGCTGAGCACCTTCTCGAGGAGCTTGCGGTTCTCGCGCTCCAGGAGCTTCGCCGCGTCGCGCAGCGTCTCAAGATTGGTCTCGTGTTCGAGTACGACCACGAGCCGCTCAATAAGACTCGCGAGACGCTCTGTCGAGAGGGAATGAATGAATCTCGCGAGACCTTGGAGGGTCACGAGAGAGGTCCATCGACGGGGGGCTGAGCGGCACACGACCGACGTGCGCTGCCTTCGAGAAAGAGCGCGAGCTCGCTCGCCGAGAGCGTCTTGGGCGCGTTCGAGTCAGACCAGAGATGGGCGAATCGTCCCTTCTCCAGGCGCTTGGCAAGCAGGCACACCCGGTGCCGTCGAAGAAGAGCACCTTGGCTCGGCGACGGTCGCGTCCGACGAAGAGAAAGACGGCGCCGCGTAGGAGCTCGCGAGGCGCCAGGAGCGTCGCGAGTGCCGCGAGTGTGTCGAAGCTCTTGCGCATATCGACGGGCGCGCGGAACACGTAGATGGTGACAGCGTGAGGCCATGCGATCATGAGGCGAGCCTGCGCAGTAGCGCCGCGAGGGTGTCGAGATCGAGGCCCTCGACGCGAACGCCGGCCGGGCCGAGCACGGTGAAGGTCGCGGAGGTCGAGGTCGCAGGCGCGAGGACCTGCACGACCTCGAAGGCGTCGTCCGAGGCGCGCGAGAGCCAGCGCCGTAGCGTCTGGGGGTGCATCCCGAGGTCCGCGGCCACCTCCGTGATCGACGCTCCCTCGGCGCAGCGCGCGGCGGCGTACTGCGCGATCTCGAGGCGTAGCGGGCGGGGAAGTCCCCTGCCCGGGCCGCAGCGCGGTGTCATGGCCAGGCGGGTGCGGAGCTTTGTGCAGATTCGATCGTCCATCTTGCTCTCCTTGCGAGAGAGCAGAACGACAGGTCAGCCAGGGAGTGTCACGACGGGGGACGGCGAGGAGTTACTGATGAATGGCCCTGCGCCTCGCCACGGCGGCTATGCCACCCTGGCCACCCTTGGCCCCAGCGGCGGGGGGCAGTCAGGACCTGGGAGCTATATCGTGGGTGGACTGGCCGGAGGTGACGTCGCGGCGCACGAGCACGGTCACTATCTCGCCCTCGCGCACGGAGGTCCCTACCGGAGAGACGGCACAAACCCCTTCGCCGCCCGCGCGACGACGAGCGCCCTCGCAGCGCGCATCGACCAGGACCTGACCTCGGTATCCAAGCTCGTTCACGACAGCATCATGTCGTACAACTTCGCCCCAATTCAGCCCTTCTCCCTGGGCGCGCGCGCGATGACACCACTTCCGCGCAACGTCGGCGGCGTCTTTGGCTATCCCGAAGACGCCACATTCGGCGGTGCCACCACCGACACCATCAGCTTCTGGAACTATACCCACAGCCGCCCAACGCCTTTGAACTGCTCGGGTTCCTGGAACTCGGTGTGCACAGGCGCGGATTTCGACTGGGACGGCTTCACCTCCGGCGTCAACACCACATCTCTCGCGGAAGCGCGCGCACACTGGCGCGGCGGTCTGTATTCGCGTGTAAGACTGGATCGGTACTGGTGCACGTCGGAGCAATTCGTTCAAAACCAGGGATTCTGCTGTGCCAGTAGCGCGCGTCCGAACCCAGGCGCGACCTTCTGCGCCGACGGCAGCACGCCTGCGCAGCCCCTTGTTCCGGCGACCTGGCTGCTCAGCGCTCAACCCGCAGGGTTCACTGGAGAGAGCCGCGCCTATGCGGTGTTCGTCGATGACGACCTCGGCTCGTACAATCCCTCTGGACCAGACGTTCGCGCTCGCACCGCCTTCAACTCGACGCGTCCAAACGGAATTCTGCGTTGGGCAGCCTTCGACGGCTTCGCGCGATCAACAGACCAGTCACCGAGCGACTGCCTCGGCCAGAACGGATGTGCCGGAGCGTCGTCGGGCAGTGATCTCGGGACGGTGCTTGTCGACAGCGCGCCGGTCACGATTAGCGGAACCACCGGGATCTCTGCGGCGACCTACCGCGAAGACGGGGATTTCGGTCGGGTAACGGTCCTCGGGTGGACCTCACGCAACACACGGCTGTGTGGGTCGCAGACAGCATGTGACAGTGCCTGGGGCGCGCCGCGCTTCGCGATCACGCGGGCGAACAACGTAGAGACGGGATTCACCTCGTTCACCCTGCCAGGCAACGCGCCGCAACTCTCGAACGCGAGCAGCGTCGCCATCGCCGCCTGGGACCCTGACATGAACGGCGAGGACCGGGGGTTCACGATCTTTCTCCGGGGAACGGCGTCCCCCTACCCGGTCCGGTGGTACACCTGCTGGACAAACAGCGGTGCACCGAACGTTACCAACTGCTCAGATCGCGGGACACTTTGGGAGTACGACGGGACCTTCTCGCAGAACGTCAATGCAACGGGGTCCATCGCGGCGGCGGTGGATCGCCCGACGAGCGGGGCACCCTCGCTGTACCTCGTCCGAACACGTCGATTGGATCAACCTACCAACCGCGAGCAAATCGCCCTTTCAAGGCTGCGCGTGATGCCAGGTTATGTATGGATTGACGGGCCCATCAATCCGGTCCAGAGCAACGCGGTTGGCTACCTCCCGAGCATCCCAGACGCGTCGATCTCCATGACGATCGTTCCGACGGTCGGACTGGAAGGCGAGAGCGTGGGCGGGAGGATGCTGATCTCCTGGGAGTGGAGCAGGGACGTCACCACAGGCTCCAGCAGCGGCGGCCGATTGGCGAGTCGCCTCGGAGTCCCGCGCGTCGGTCTGAGCGGCTTTCTCTTCGATGGCTGGGACATCAGCGGTCCACCTAGCGATACGCCGATGCTTCCAACCGGGGGCAACAACGTCACCCGAACGCCGTCTCCTGGGCACGTCGATGCGCTCTTCTACGACGATCGCCCCGACATCGCCGTTCGTGGCGCGGACAGCGATCTGGACCCGTTCCTTCTCCGCCGCGCGCGTGGCTTTCATGTCGACATGGAGCAGGGGGCAGTGGTGGCTCAGTTCATCGGTGTCGCAGAACCTCACGGGCATCTCGTCTCCAAAGCGAACTACGATGAGACCCTCACGCTTGCGTACTATACATGCCAACACACGGGATGGAACCAGCTTCACGGGCTGAGCAATCAACCTACGCTCCATCCAACCTCCCGCGGCTTCGACGTGTACTACAACGCGCTCGAACGGGGCGGTCCATTGATCCCATTGCGTTGCCCTGGCGCGTTGTCATGGGCGACGAACAACGCGGCGCCGAGCAACACCATGACCGCGATCAACCCCAACGAGCTCGTGGGCGAGTCATTGAGCACCGAGACGCTGGTGAGGATCGCGGAGTTCATCAACCGCCCCAACGTGTTTGAGTCCGCGGCGGATTCGCCTCTCACACCGCCGACGCCACCGGGGATCTTCTACGATGGCTACTGCTATTCCGATCAGTCTTCGGCCGTGTACGCAGGGGGACACCCACCGGTGACACCGCCATGAACCCGCGTTCCTTCCTCGCAACGACGCTCCTGCTCGGCTGCACCGGGACCGTCGGTACGTCATCGATGGATGCGTCGGGCGACGTGCCACCGAACGACCTCGGCCAGGGGCGAATGGACATCGCTCAACCCGCCGACGTTCACGACGCCGCCGATGTTCGCGACGCAGCCGATGTTCGCGACGCGGCCGATGTTCGCGACGCCGCCGACGTTCGCGACGCCGCCGAGGTCGTCGACGCGCCTGACGGAGGGCGCTGTCCGCCGACGCTCCCCGACGGCGGCGTACCACCTCCGCCACCGGGCGCCTCGCGAAGCTGCGGCCCCGGCGGAGCGCCCGCATGGCACTGCAACGAGGTCGCCTACTGCGGCGGCGAGTTCACCATGGGCTCGACCGACGCGGCGCAGGTGCGCGGGATCGGCGGTACCCAATACGAGCAGACGTTTCGAATGCGCGCGTGTGACCCTCGAAGGCGCATCGTCCGAGGAGGCTACATCGATGCGTACGAGGTGACTGTCGCGCGCTATCGCGCTTGGGTCCGGGCTGGGATGCCCCGTCCCGAGGTATTCGAGTACGTCTTCCCGGTCGGGGAGTGGAACGTTTCCTCAAAGCGATTTTTTCCACCTGGTGGCTATGTAAACTCTGGTGACGGCGACACGCTTGCAGGAACCATCCCCACCCTACAGAACTGTACCTGGAGCCCGACCGACGGTGTCAACGACGATCGACCCATCAATTGTGTCGATGGAAATCACGCGGCCGCGTTCTGCTGGTGGGATGGTCGGCACATGGTGTCTGAGGATGCCTGGGAGTATCTGGCGTCCAACTTCGGCACCACCAACACGATTCGTTCGGCGGATCTCACGGAGCCTTCGGCCTGCGGAATCGGTGATCTCAACGCCCGGAATGGGGTCTGTCCGCGTCGCGATCTGCCACAGGCCGTCAATGCCTATCCCTTGAGTGGACCACCGGCGTTGCCAGGGCTCTTCGGTATGATCGGCGGCGTAATGGAATATGTCGGTGGGTTCCCCAATCCGCTCGATGGATTTACCTGCCTTCAGAACTCGTTCGTCATCACACGCTGTTGCGGCGAACGCTACCCGCTTCGAGATGACTATACGCCTCGCCGGGGGGGCGGCTGGCGAGGGTCATCGTGGTGGCTGACGGTCGACGACCAACGTTGGATGAGTCACGTTTCGAGTCGATTCAGCGGAGGTCGTGAGCCGCTCAACGACAATCGCCCCATGCGTTCACCCAACATGGGCATTCGCTGCGCGCGTTGGGTACCGGGCGTGTGGTGAGTCCCGCGCGGTGGGTGCCCCGGTGACACCGCCATGAACCCGCGTCCCTTCTTCGCAACGACGCTCCTGCTCGGCTGCACCGGGACCGTCGGTACGTCATCGATGGATGCGTCGGGTGACGTGCCGTCGAACGACCTCGGCCAGGGGCGAATGGACATCGCTCAACCCGCCGACGTTCACGACGCCGCCGATGTTCGCGACGCAGCCGACGTTCGCGACGCCGCCGACGTCGTCGTCGACGCTCCCGACGCCGGACGTTGCCCGCCGACGCTCCCCGATGGTGGCGCGCCGCCTCTTCCCTCTGGGTTGCAGCGTAGTTGTGGGCCAGGGGCGGCGCCCGCCTGGCACTGCAACGAGGTCGCGTACTGCGGCGGCGAGTTCACCATGGGCTCGACCGACGCCGCGCAAGTGCGCGGAATCCCGTACTCCGGCATGTTCCAGACGTACCGGATGCGCGCGTGTGACCCGCGGAGGCGGGTCGTTCGAGGCGGCTACATCGACGCGTACGAGGTCACCGTCGCGCGGTATCGCGCGTGGGTTCGAGCTGGCATGCCGACCCCAGAAGGCCTCGGGTACATCTATCCGGTAGGAAAGTGGCGTACAAGTCCACAAGATATTCAACCTCAGGGATTCGTGACGACGGGAGATAGCGACACGGTCCCTGGTAGCCCGGCGACGGTTCAGAACTGTACCTGGAGCCCCACCGACGGCGTCAACGACGACCTCCCGATCAATTGCGTCGATGGGTCCAGCGCCATGGCGTTCTGCTGGTGGGATGGTCGGCACATGGTGTCAGAAGAGGCCTGGGAGTATCTCGCGTCCAACTTCGGGACCACGAGCACGATCCGGCCAGTGGATCTCACCCAACCATCAAGTTGCGAGATCGGCGACCTGAACTCCCGCAACGGGGTCTGTCCTCGGCGCGATCTCCCAAGGGCGGTCAACGCGTTTCCCCTCAGCGGGCCACCGGCCGTGCCTGGTCTCTTCGGCATGATCGGCGGTGTCGTTGAATTCGCCGGTGGACTGCCGAATCCGCTCGATGGATTTTCCTGCTATTTCACGGGTCCGTACGAACTCGATCGCTGCTGCGGCGAGCGCTACCCCGTCACGGATGACCACACCCCCCGAGAGGGCACTGCGTTCCGAGGATCATCCTGGTGGCTGACGGTCGACGATCAACGTTGGATGAATCACGTTTCGAGTCGATTCGGAGGTGGCGTGTCGCGGCCCAACGACAATCGTCCCATTCGTTCACCCAACTGGGGAATACGCTGCGCGCGCTGGGTGCCCGGCGTGTGGTGAGTCCCGCGCGGAGGGTGCTCCCGGTGACACCGCCATGAAACAACGGACCCTCATCGCGCTCGCGCTCCTGCTCGGCTGCACCGGGACCGTCGGTACGTCATCGACGGATGCGTCGGGTGACGTGCCGTCGAACGACCTCGGCCAGGGGCAAATGGACATCGCTCAACCGTAACTCCTCGCCGTCCCCGTCGTGACACTCCCTGGCTGACCTGTCGTTCTGCTCTCTCGCAAGGAGAGCAAGATGGACGTCGAATCTGCACAAAGCTCCGCACCCGCCTGGCCAGAGACACCGCGCCGCGGCCAGGCCAGGGACTTCCCCGCCCGCTACGCCTCGGATCGCGCAGTACGCCGCCGCGCGCTGCGCCGAGGAGCTGGCGATCACGGAAGTGGCCGCGGACCTCCGGGATGCACCCTGAACGCTACGGCGCTGGCTCTCGCGCGCCTCGGACGACGCCTTCGAGGTCGTGCAGGTCCTCGCGCCTGCCACCTCGACCTCCGCGACCTTCGCCGTGCTCGGCCCGGCCGGCGTTCGCGTCGAGGGCCTCGATCTCGACACGCTCGCGGCGCTACTGCGCAGGCTCGCCTCATGATCGCGTGACTCGCGCCGTCACCATCTACGTGTTCCGCGCGCCCGTCGATATGCGCAAGAGCTTCGGTACACTCGCGGCTGCGCTCGCGACGCTCCACGGCGCCTCGCCGAAGGCTCTACGCGGCGCCGTCTTCTTCGTCGGACGCGACCGTCGCCGAGCCAAGGTGCTCTTCTTCGACGGCACCGGAGTGTGCCTGCTCGCCAGCGCCTAGAAGAGGACGATTCGCCCATCTCTGGTCTGACTCGAACGCGCCCAAGGCGCTCTCGGCGAGCGAGCTCGCGCTCTTTTTCTCGAAGGCAGCGAACGTCGGACGCGGTGCCGCTCCAACCCCCGTCGATGGACCTCTCTCGTGACCTCAAGGTCTCGCGAGATTCATTTCATTCCCCTCTCGACAGAGCGTCTCGCGAGTCTTATTGACTGGCTCGTGGTCGTCCTCGAACACGAGACCAATCTTGAGACGCTGCGCGACGCGGCGAAGCTCCTGGAGCGCGAGAACCGCAAGCTCCTCGAGAAGGTGCTCAGCCTCCAGTCGCGCGTGGCGGAGCTCGAAGGCAAGGCTCCTGCGGACCTGCAGCAGCGCCTCGCGCTCCTCGAGACGCAGCTCGCCCAGCGCAACAAGATGATCTTCGGGGCCTCCTCGGAGAAGCGCTCTCGCGGCGAAGCGACCCACGCGAACGCCGAGAAGGAGCCCAAGAAGGGGCACGGTCCGCGCGAGCAGCCTGCGCTCCCTCTCGTCGAGGTGGCGCACGACCTCGACGAGCCCGACAAGGTCTGTCGCGCCTGCGGCGGCACGATGCAGGAGTGGGCTGGACAGGAGGAGGCGAGCGAGGAGATCGACGTGATCGAGCGTCATTCGTGATCCGTCAGCGCTGAAAATGCCGCTGCCGCCTGTGGCGGCTGCGTCAGACCGCGCCCGGCCCCATGAAGCTGCGCGAGGGATCACCGGTACTCGATTGATTTCGCGATCGAGGTCGCGGTGGACCAAGTACGTCGACCACCTCGCGCTTGAGCGTCAGGCGCGACGCATGGGGCCCGTGATGGCTGCAGTGGCGGTCGACTCCGCAGACGCTCTGGGATCGAATCAACCTCTGGCTGCATCTGCTCAAGCCCTTGCGCGTCCGGATCCACGCCTGGGTGCTCTCGCAGCCGGTCATCGGCGCAGACCGAGACGCTGGCGCCTGAAGGGCAAAGACGAGAAATTACCGGCAAGTGGCATGTGGGCGATCGCGTGCCCGACGGCGGTGAGCCCTCGATTCTCGACAATCCGAAGCGCGACCGCGGCGAAGAAGGTCTTTGGCGACTTTGCGGGCACGGCGATGGTGGACGGCTACGGCGTCGTACGAGTCGCTGCGCCGACTGAACCAGGATTGCAGCTGCTTTTGCTGCTGGGCGCACGTGCGACGGAAGTACGTCGAGCTGGAGAAGACTCACCCTGAGGCGACAGGCGAAGTGTGAGCTCATCGGTAGCACAGCGCGGCCTGGGCGAGGCTGCGCGACTGGACCTCCCCGGCGACCGCGAGCACGACTTCGCGAGGGTGAGTCGCGCCGGGTGGTGCGCGCGATCGAGGCCTGGGCACTACGCACGGAGGCCCTTCTGGCACAGGCGCGAATGGTCAGCGCGATCGGTACGTGAGGAAGCCACTGGAAGGGCTTGCTGCGCTTCCTCGAGGACCCTCGCGTGCCGCTGGACAACAACGCCACCGAGAGAGGGCGCTGCGCGGGCCGGTGCAGGTCGCAAGAATCACTACGGATCCGCTCGGTGCGCGGGACCGAAGTCGCCCGGCGCTCTTCTACACGGGGTGCTCGACACCGTCATCTCCCAACGGACTCGATCCTCGCGAGTACCTCCGTGCGGTGTGATCGCTGAACGCACAGGCGAACCATCCGCCGCACGAACTCGCGGCGAAGGCCGACGGTGGCGCGGCACGCCGAACACGAAGCTCGCCCAGCGTCGACGGGGGACGGCGAGGAGTTACGCTCAACCCGCCGACCTTCGCGACGCCGCCGACCTTCGCGACGCCGCCGATGTCGTCGACGCCGCCGACGTTCGCGACGCCGCCGACGTTCGCGACGCCGCCGATGTCGTCGACGCGCCCGACGGAGGGCGCTGTCCGCCGACGCTCACTGACGGAGGCGTCCCGCCTCCACCTCCGGGCGTCTCGCGAAGCTGCGGCCCCGGCGGAGCGCCCGCCTGGCACTGCAACGAGGTCGCGTACTGCGGCGGCGAGTTCATCATGGGCTCCACCGACGCGGCGCAGGTGCACGGGCAGAGCGATCGGTCGACCTATCGGATGCGCGAGTGTGATCCTCGGAGGCGCGTCGTTCGGGGGGGCTACATCGATGCCTACGAGGTGACGGTCGCGCGCTACCGCGCCTGGGTTCGCGCGGGGATGCCACATCCAGCCTCCTATGAGTACGCCTTCCCATATCTGGAGTGGCTCGTAGATCCACAGATCTTCCTCCCGCAGGGCTACGTGAACTCGAGTGATGGAGACACCGTTGTCGGCAGCCCTGCGACGCTGCAGAACTGTACATGGAGCCCGACGGATGGTGTCAACGACGACCTTCCTATCAATTGCGTTGACTGGAATCACGCTGTCGCGTTCTGCTGGTGGGATGGGCGGCATGTGGTGTCTGAAGAGGCATGGGAGTACCTCGCGTCAAATTACGGCACAACAACCTCGATCCGTCCGCAGGACCTCACCCGACCCGAGGGCTGCGTGCTGGGAGACCTGAATTCTCGCAATGGTATCTGTCCACGCCGTGACCTGCCACAACCCGTGAACGCGTTTCCGCTGAGCGGGCCACCGTCTGTGCCAGGGCTCTTCGGGCTGATCGGAGGCGTCATGGAGTTCGGCGCGGGTCCACCCACCCCGATGGACGGCCTGTGTAGCGCGGGAGGCATGCCAACGGAGCAGTGCTGTGGGCGACGTTATCCCGCCACTGATGACCATGTGCCGCGCGAGGGCAGCGCGCGACGCGGAGCGAGCTGGTGGTTGGATGAGGAGGATCAGCGCTGGATGAACCATGTCTCCAGCCGCTACAACGGAGGCCGTACACCGCCGGTTGGCAGTAGTCGTCCCTTTCGATCACCAGGGCTTGGTATCCGCTGCGCGCGATGGGTGCCGGGCGTGTGGTGATCGCTGCGCGTGAGGCGATGAGGTCTGCGGGTTTGAGCGCATCCCGCTCATGCACACTCATTGGGGTTGCGCTCGCACTCAGGTGCACTGGGACCGTCCGCGTGCCAGTGCGTGAGCACCGTCGCGGCGATTCGCCGAGAGACGCGCTCCTGGCGCTGGGCGCTCTTCACCCCAGGGCGAGCGCATCAATTCCTCAATGGATTCAATGGATTTGTCGCGGGCGGAGAGGCTGCCCCCTTCGCTCGCCGGTCGCTCCCTGCGGTCGCTGGCTCGCTGAAGTGGGAGCCTGAACCTGGGCGCCCCCGCCGGGGCGGGGAGCTGACCGAGCACGTCAGGTGTGTTCCACACCCGACGGTGTGTGAAGGATTCGCGGGATGTTCCGCCGTGAGCTGCCGGCCTGGTTCATCGCGAAGATCGATCACCCCAACGTCGAGCGCGGCACGCGCGCGACGATCACCAGGCCCCGCCCCGGCGGCGCCCAGGTTCAGGCTCCCACTTCAGCGAGCCAGCGACCGCAGGGAGCGACCGGCGAGCGAAGGGGGCAGCTGAAAGCGGTGAGCACCGTTTCCATTGAAACCAATGAGGAATTGATGCGCTCGCCCTGCTCTTCACCCTGGGATACACCTACGCCGCGGGGGCGGTGGTCGCGGTGCTGGTCTACCAGGTCGCGCGGGCGCTCGGCGCGTAGCGATTGCGGACGTCACTGGGCGGGTACTAAGACTGCGCCCATGACTGAGAACACGGTGAACGTGCTGGGCATCGCGGGCAGCCTGCGCGCCCACTCCTTCAACAAGAAGCTCCTCGCCGCGGCGGCCGAGCTCATGCCCGCGGGCGCGTCCCTGCGCATCTACGACATCGCCGAGATCCCGCTCTACAACGAGGACCTCCGCGCGAACGGCTACCCCGCCCCCGTCGCGGACTTTCGCGCCGCCCTCGCCGCAGCCGACGCGGTGCTCTTCGTGACGCCCGAGTACAACTACTCGATCCCCGGCGTGCTGAAGAACGCCATCGACTGGGCCTCGCGCCCGCCGACGCCGCCCCTCGGCGGAAAGGTCGGCGCGACCTTCGGGGGATCCCCCGGGATGCACGGCACCGTGCGCGCGCAGAACCACCTGAAAGAAGTGCTCCGGGGCCAGGGGATGATCGTGGTCCCCAAGCCCGAGGTGTACGTGGGCAAGGTGAACGAGAAGCTCGACGCCGACGGACGCCTCGTCGACGAAGACACGAAGCGCTTCGTCACCGAGCTCCTCGCGGCGACCGTCGACCTCGCGCGCAAGCTCCGCGCGGGCTGAGGTCAGTTCGCCGGGCCGCGGGGGGCGCGCGCGCCGAAGAGCGCGTCCCACCCCTCGCGGTACGCGCCCGAGGTCACGCGCGCGGGGCCCTTGTGCGGCAACGACTTCGTTGCACCCACGGGCGACGGAACGCTCAGCTGCACCTTCACGTCACACACCCTCGGCGCGTCGGCGCGGGGCGTGAGCGAGACCACCTCGGCGCCGGTGATCGCCCTGCCCTCCTTGAGCGGCCGCACCTCGCCGACCTCGAGGCGCCCCTGCCGCGCGCGAATCACCCTCGCGCCCTCGCCGTCTTCGGTGGGCGAGTGCAGCAGCACCACGTCTTCGCCGGGGGCTTCGGGCGCGTCGGGGGGCTTCGCAGGGTCCGTCATGCGCGTACCGTCTGAGATAGCACGCTCACGGGCCCGAGGGTCGCTCCAGCCAGGACGCCCAGCGCGCGCTGGTCATGGGCTGGCGGTTCGAGACGGGCTCCACGGTGGTCTGCGCGAGGCGCTCGCCCGTGGCGGGGTCGAGCACGACGTAGTTCGCGATGCGGGTCACGCCGTGTCGCTGCAGCAGCGCGCGGTGGCGGTCGAAGGCGCCCACGTTCACCCGCACCCGCACATACCGCCGCGCGAGGACCTCCCGGGCGGGCGAGGTCTCTTCGACGCGGGTCATCTCGCGGCAGTCGGCGCACCAGGGGGCGATGAACTCCAGCAGCACCTTGCGACCGCTCTCGCGCGCTTCGCGCCGGGCGCGGGCGATCTCAGCGTCGAGGGCCTCGTCGGTGCGCAGGGCCCACGGGTCGGCGGGGGGCCTGGCCGGGGCGGGCGCGCGGCGACACCCGAGGGAGGCGCAGAGGCACAGGGCGAGGGCGAGGCGCATGGCTAACCCACCCTCGGCCGCGAGGGCGGCGCGGCGGCGCGACGGAGCCAGTGGGCCATGGGCTCCTTGCCCGTCGCGAGGTACAGCGGAACCCCCATGGACCCGAGCGCCGCCCGCGCGTCTTCGAGGCGCGCGCGCTCGTCGGCGCTGAAGAGCTCGACCACGGCGGCGTGGGCCTCGCGGTCGCGGGGGGAGAGGTCCTGCGGGGAGGTGCGCAGGAACGCAGGGCCGCACGGCGCGACGAAGCTCACCCGGTGGTGGCGCTGCCGCAGCGCGCCCAGGGCGGGGCGGAGCGAGGTCATCTCCTCGAGGGCGTCGAGGTCGCTCAACACCAGCACCGTGCGCGGCGCGCGGGCGCCCTCGACGGCCGCGCGGAGGGCCTCGCCGAGCCCCTGGGTCTTGGCCGCGCCGCTGGGGTCGTGGCGCAGCGGGAGGGGGATGCACCGTGCCCGGCAGAAGGCCCGGAGCATGCGCAGAAAGGGCTCCCGCGCGCGGAGCGGAGCGCGCATCGAGGGGTCGTGGCCCACGGCGCGCTCGATGAGCTCGACGAGGTGACGGCGGCCCTCGAAGCCCGAGACGCCGCGCAGCGCGTCGACGCCCTCTTGCTCGCGAAAATACCGCGCGACGGTCTCGACCAGGGTCTCTTCGTCGACGTCGGTGAGGTCCTCGTCGACGAGGGCGCGGAGGTCGAGGGCCGCGGCGACGACGGCGCGCAGGTGCGCCACCGCGTCCCCCGGCGGAACCGCCGCGACCACCCGCGCGTCGAAGCCCACGAGCCCCAGGGCGTCGCCCGTCGACTGCGCGAGGCGCGCAGCCTGCGCCGTGAGCTCGATGACGTGATCGATCTTCGCGCGTCCGCGGTCGTCGCCGCGCATGGTCGCCGAGGCGTCGACCACGAGCATGCGCGTCGCCTGCGACTCGTCCTCGGTCTCGCGGACCACGAAGCGACCGCGCCGCGCCGTGGCGTTCCACGCGATGCGGCGAAAGGGGTCGCCGGGCTGGTAGTCCCGGAGCTCGCGCAGCTCGGGGCCCTCGCCCGCGCGGCGCACGGCGCGTCCCGCGCGCAGCGCGCGGGTGATCCCCCGGGGCGGACGCATCCCCGCCGCGCCCAGCGAGAAGGCCTTCGGGCCCACCTCAAGCACGAGGGGGTTCGGGAAATACAACGGCACCCACGAGAGCCCCAGCGGCCCCGAGAGGGTCATCCACGCGCCGTGCAGCACGTGGCGCCCGGCGTGCGTCGCCCGCACCTCGACGTCGAAGCTCAGCGCGCTCCGCGGAGGCACCCGCGCGCGCTCCCCCTCGGGGCGGGCGTACCGCAGCCCCGGCGAGAGCGCGAGGCGCGGCGACGAGAGGGTGAGCGCGAGGGACGTGGGGTTGCGCACGGTGATCCGTACGAGCACGGGCTCGTCGGGGCGGCGGTGGCTGCCGTCGTGGTGAAGGATCCACCACGAGAATTCCAGCCGCTCTCGGCGCATGCGCCGCGGCAGGGGCACCGACGAGACCCACGCGAGGGCGACCCCCGAGAGCAGCGCCGCGCCCGCGAGGGCCGTCGAGCCGACGCCCCCGAGCAGCCCCCCGAGGGAGAGGGCCGCGCCGCTGATCACGGTGAGGCGTCCGGTCTGGCTGAGCGCGGGCATGAGGGGCGCAGAGCCCGCTACTGGAGCTGGGGCTCGAAGTAGGGATAGGCCGAGCGAAGCTCGAAGGAGCCCGTGGTCCCCGAGGTGTCGAAGGAGTCGAGGGTGAGCACGTGCACCCCAGGCGCGCCCGAGACCGTGGTGTCGAGGCTCGACCCCTGGGGGTTGTTCGGGCAGTCGGCGGGCGCGTCGTTGTTGCACACCTCGGGGGCGCCGTTGCCGCTGCGGAGGTAGAGCACGGTGTTGAAGCCCTGGTTCACGGACGAGCAGGTGTTGGCGACGAAGCGACCCGGCGCGTCGCCCGGGCAGGTGGCGAACCAGAACGAGGTCTCGGGGCCGACGCCGCCGCAGGTGCCCTGCGTCGCCGAGCTCTGGCCGAGGTTGCCGAAGAGGAAGTTGAGCCCCTCGAAGAAGCCCACGGGGTACTCGTTGACGCTCCCCGCGCCGACCGGGACGTGCTGCACGTTGAGGGTCACGTCGCCCACCTCGGTGCTGTAGGCCGAGAGCACGATGTAGTAGGTCCCGGGGTCGAGCACCGCGTAGATCTGCGAGGCGGTGCCGCCCAGCTCGCAGCGGCTCGACACGTCGTCGTTGCACGCGACCTCGCTCGTCTCGCTGGTGATCCGCAGCGGCGTGGTGCAGTCGGTGGCGAAGTGCAGCACGGTGTCCCAGGTCGCGCCGAGGGTGTCGGCGTACACGATCTCACGCTGCGTCAGCGTGAAGCGGAACCACACGTCGGGCCCAGACCCCTTGGTGCAGGGCGCGTTGATCTGCTGGCGCGCGTAGCGGGTCGACGCGCGCACCGTCACCGGCGTCGCCCCCGCGAGGTTGATCACCTGCGCGGTGCCGCAGGTGTCGTTGGCCGGCAGGCACGCGGCCGCCGTGCAGACGTGCGACGCGCCGGTCTGCGTCGTGCGCACCGCGCAGGAGTTTCCGCAGGTCCCGCAGTTTGCGTTGTCGAGGGTGAGGTTCACCTCGCAGCCGTTGGCCGGGTTGCCGTCGCAGTCGGCGAAGCCCTGGTTGCAGCGCAGCACGCAGCGCCCGCCCGTGCACGCCGGCGTGTTGTTCGCCGACCCGCAGACCGTGCCGCAGCCGCCGCAGTTCGTGAGCGTGTTCACCGCGGTCTCGCAGCCGTTGGCGGCGTTGCCGTCGCAGTTGCCGAAGCCCGCGTTGCACGCGAGGGAGCAGCCCTGCGTGGTGCACGTCGGCGTGTTGTTCGCCGACCCGCACACGCGCCCGCAGCTCGCGCAGCTCGACACCGAGGTGAGGTCGGCCTCGCAGCCGTTGGCGGGGTTCTCGTCGCAGTCGGCCCGCCCCGTGGTGCAGGCCACCAGCGAGCAGGCGCCCGCCCGGCACGTCGACGTGGCCCCGGTCAGCGCGCACGCGCGCCCGCAGGCGCCGCAGTGCGAATTGCTCGTCGAGAGGTCGGCCTCGCAGCCGTTGGCGGGGTTCTCGTCGCAGTCGGCGAAGCCCATCGCGCAGGTGATCCCGCAGGCGCCCTCGGCGCACTGCGCCGTCGCGTTGGCCCCTGCGGCGCAAGCGGTCCCGCACGCGCCGCAGTTGCCCGCGCTCGAGGAGAGGTCGGTCTCGCAGCCGTTGGCGGGGTCGTTGTCGCAGTCGCCGAAGCCCGCCGCGCAGGCGATCCCGCACCGGCCGGCGACGCACCGCCCGGTCCCGTTGGCCCCCGAGGCGCAGGTGGTGCCGCAGGCGCCGCAGTTGCCCGCGCTGGTCGAGAGGTCGGTCTCGCAGCCGTTGGCGGGGTTGTTGTCGCAGTCGCCGAAGCCCGCCGCGCAGGTGATGCCGCAGCGCCCGGCGGCGCAGGTGGCCGTCGAGTTGGGCCCTGCGGCGCAGGCGTTTCCGCACCCGCCGCAGTTCGCCACGTCGGCCTGCGGGTCGACGCAGCGCCCGCCGCACTCCATCGGCGTGGCGCCGCCGCAGCTCGACACGCAGGCGGGCTGGCCGTTGCTGGCCTGGCACAGGCTCGTGGGCGCCGCGCAGCGGTTGGTGCACGCGCCGCAGGTGGCCGGGGCGCTCAGGTCGGCCTCGCAGCCGTTGGCGGGGTCGCCGTCGCAGTCGGCGTAGCCCGCGTTGCACGACACGGCGCACGCCCCCGCGGCGCAGCGCGACGACTGGTTCGCCCCGGCGCGGCAGACCGTGCCGCAGGCGCCGCAGTGCGCGCCGTCGGTGCGGGTGTCGACCTCGCAGCCGTTGCGCACGAGCCCGTCGCAGTTCGCGGTGCCCGCGGCGCAGCGCAGCTCGCAGGCGCCCTCGACGCAGGTCGTGAAGGGGTTGATGACCCTGCAGTCGTAGTCCTCGACGCACTCGGGGCGGCAGCGCCCGTCGCGGTTGCACACGAGCGAGCCGGGGCAGTCGCTGGCGTACACGCACCGCGGCTCCTCGGTGGTGGGCGCGCAGACCGTGAGCGCGGTGCCCACCACCGGCTCGCAGCGCATGCCCGAGGGGCAGGTGCCCCCGGCGCCGCACGGCATCACGCAGTAGTTCGCCGCGCAGATCAACCCGGAGGCGCAGTCGGCGTTGAAGGAGCACTGACCGCCGCTGGGCGCGGGCGAGGTGCACCCGGCGATGCTGGCGAGGAGCGCGAACACGGCGACATAGCGAAGGAGCTTCACAGCGGGCACTGTACCCGATTCTCCGCGCGTGGGGTCTTTGCTAGGGTGCGCGGCATGAGCACCGCCGACCGCATCGACGCCGCGCTCCGGGGCGCCTTCGCCCCGACGGAGCTCTCCCTCGTGGACGAGAGCCACCTGCACGCGGGGCACGCGGGCGCGCGGGGAGGGGGCGGGCACTACAGGGTGCGCGTGGTCTCCGAGGCGTTTCGCGGCGTGGGGCTCGTCGAGCGTCACCGGGCGGTGTACGCGGCCCTCGCCGACGAGATGCGCGGCGCGATCCACGCGCTCGCGCTGACGACCCTGGCGCCGGGCGAGCCGGGCTGAGATGAGCGACATCGCCTCGCTCCGCCGGGAGTACGCCCGCGAGCCCCTCGACCTCGAGCACGTCGCGTCTGAGCCCTTCGCGCAGTTTCGCCGCTGGTTCGACGAGGCGCGGGAGGTGCTCGAGACCGAGGTCAACGCCATGACCCTCGCCACGGTCTCCCCCGACGGCGCCCCCTCGGCCCGCGTGGTGCTGCTCAAGGACCTCGACCCCCGCGGCTTCGTGTTCTACACGAACCGCTTGTCTCGCAAGGGGATGGAGCTCGACGCGTCCCCCCGCTGCGCCCTGTGCTTCCTCTGGGACGGGCTCGCCCGGCAGGTGCGCGTCGAGGGCGACGCCGAGCGCGTCGACGACGCCACCGCCGACGCGTATTTCGCCTCGCGCCCGCGGGGGAGCCAGCTCGGGGCGTGGGCCTCGCCGCAGTCCGAGGTGGTCCCGACGCGCGAGGGCCTCGACGCGAGGCTGGCCGACGCCGAGGCGCGCTTCGCCGGAATCCCCGTGCCCCGCCCCGCGCACTGGGGCGGATACCGGGTGGTCCCGCGGGCGGTGGAGTTCTGGCAGGGGCGCCAGAGCCGGCTCCACGACCGCCTGCGGTACACCCGCGACGGAGACCTCTGGCGCCTCGAACGCCTCGCGCCCTGAATTGGGGTCTTTACGTTTGCGTGATCCGCTGGCATCACCGCAGGGCCGTATGCCGCGAAGACCGTCACCGGGCCGCCCCGCGGGACAGTACACCCAGGCGGTGCGGCTGTTCCGCCTGCACCAGCTCCTGGAGTCTACCCCAGAGGGCATTCGCATCGACGACGCCGGGCGCGAGCTCGAGGTCACGGCGCGCTCGATTCGACGTGACCTCAAGGCCCTCGAGGCCGCGGGCATCGAGCTCGAGCACGTCGACGTCGCGGGCGAGCGCCGGGTGCGCCGCACGCGCTCGGCGAGGAACACCGAGCCCATTCGCCTCACGCGCTTTCAGCGCTACTCCCTCGCGGCGGTGCGCCGGGTCTTCGACGTGCTCGCCGGCACGCCCCTGCACGACGACTTCGCGCAGCTCTTCGCCAAGCTCTTCCCCGCGGGCGACGACGAGGGCGGCTCGATGGTCGAGCGCTTCGTGTACATCCCCGAGGCGCCGAAGAATTACCGCCGCCTGAAAGACGAGATCTACGAGATCTACGACGGGATCCTCCGCGCGCTGACCCTGTCGTTTCACTACGAGGGCGGCACCACGCCGGGCGCGCGCAAGGTCGAGCCCTACGCCCTGGTGCTCTACCAGAACGGACTCTACGTCGTCGGCCGCGACGTGCCGAAGGACGCGCCGCGCACCTTCGCCGTCGAGCGCATGCGCAAGGTGAAGGCGATGAGCAGCGCGCCCTTCAAGCGCGACCCGACCTTCGACGTCTCCAAGCTCTTCGAGGGCGCCTTCGGGCTCATCGCGGGGAGCGGCGCGCCGCAGCACGTGGTGGTCGATTTCGCCGCGAGCGCGGTGGGCTACATCGAGCCCAGGGAGTGGCACCACACCCAGCGCTCCACCCGCCTCGACGACGGCGGCGTGCGCGTCGAGTTCGACGTCACCGGGCTGCAAGAGGTGGTGGGGTGGGTGCTGCGCTGGGGCGCGAACGCCGTGGTGCGCGAGCCCCCCGAGCTCGTGGCGCGGGTGCGCGCCGCGCTCGCCGCCACCGCCGCGCGCTACGAGGCCGACGCGCCCGCGCCGAGCCCCGTGGGAGAGACCACGGTGCTCGCCGAGCAGATCGCGCGAGACGAGGCCGCGGCGAGGGCTGAAGAAGAAGAGGACGACGCCGACGAGCTCAGCGAAAGCTGACGCTCACCGGGCCGCGCGAGGGGCCCATCGCGAAGGCGCGCACCACCACGAGGCGTCCCGCGGGAGAGGTCGCCTGCACGGGCACGCCCGCCGGGGCGCTGAAGCACACGCGGCCGCCCGAGGCGCTCTCGAGGGCGACGGTCGCGCCGTTGTTCGAGCGGATCGTCGCCGCCGCGCCGGGGCACGCGAGCACCCGCACGTCGGCGCCGTCGCCGTGGGAGCACACGCCGCCCGACGACGCGCCGCCGGTGCTGAGGTAGGCGCTGCTCGACCCGGCGCGCTCCACCGACGCGTAGCCCGCCACGGGGACCGCCTCGACGTTCACCCGCCGCGCGCCCGGCGCGGTGCCCGGCGCGCGGAGCACGTACACGCCGGGGTCGAGCACGGCGACGCCCGAGTACACCCCCGCGCCGCACGCGCCGAGGGCCGTGCGAATCGGCGTCGCGGCGCCCTGCTCGGTGAAGAGCTGCAGGGTCGAGTCGCCCGTGAGCAGCACCGCGCTGCGGGTGCTCAGGCGCACCCGGAGGGTCTCCTGCGCGGTGGAGCCCTGCGCGATCGAAGCCACTGGGGCGCAAGCGTTTGCGGCGACCGGCGCGAGGGTCCAGGCGGTGGCGCCGGGGGTGAGAGAGACCTCGCGAATCGGCGCGCAGGGCGGCGGGGTGACCTCGCGGCGGCGGGGCGTGACCACGGCGCGACGGGTGCCGAAAGATCACGGTCGAGGGCGCGGTCGTGAGCGACGAGAGAGCCGGAGCTTCGAGGGCGCGGCGAAGGAGGTCATGGCCGACGGGGCGAAGAAGGTCTGCGCCGAGGCGGCGGCGCTCGAGGTGAGCACCGAGGTGACGAGTCCGAGGGCGAGGAGGCGGGGGCTACTCTTCATGAGGACCTCTGGGCGGCGCGGCTGCGCGCCGATGGAGGTCACATCGAGGCCCGGCGCGGTTATTCACGGGCCGCCTGGGCCGCGCCCGACGGGGCGATCCGCGCGCGAGGCGACGAATGGCGTCGACGATGTCGGGATCGTTCGCGATGCGCCCGCCGTGGGCACCGAGATCTGTGGAGTGCAGCGCCGCGGTGGGCCCCTCCGCGCGTCCGGCGCGCCTCCCCACGTTGTGGAGAGGGCTACCCGGTCGGGGAGAACGATTGACAGACCGGCATGGACGACAAGATCTCCGAATTCATGCCCTGCTGAACAGCCCTCTCCCACAACGTGGGGGAGGGCGCGCGGTAGCGGGGTGGGGGCCACGAGCGGCGCTTCGCTCCACGGATCTCGGGGCTCCAAGAGGGGCCTCGCCGAACGATCCCACGATGTCTGTCACGTCGGCGGTGTCCGTCACGTCCGTCGCGTCAACTGAGACCGATGCGACGGTGCCCGCGCAGCCCGAGACCGCGAGCCATACAGCCCCTGTGCGCGCGGTGCTCATCCCGCTCACTGCCCCGGGCGCAGCCGCAGACATCGCATCCCTTGAGGCTGAGTCTCGTTCAACCGAAAGAGCCGGTTGCCGCTCTCGAGCTCGTACACACCGATGTCGCGGCGATACCCGCCACGCACTTCCGAGGAAGTCTGGCTCGGTAGGCTACAGAAGGGGTCGACGGCCACTCCGTCCATCACGGTCGGCGGAGCGACGCACTCCAGACTGGGAGTCCGCCAGGAGGAGACCACCCACTCCGCCGTTCCCCCCGCCTGCGCCGACATCCCGCCCCACAGAGGAGACAGATCGACCGCTTGAGGGTAGCGGGGGTCGCCGCATACTGGCAGAACCGGTCGCGCGGGGCCGGGACTTCCCACGTAGTCTGTGAGTAGACAATCGATGGGGTTCAGATTCGGGAACGCATCTCCCCACGGGAGGTATCGGGGATAGGGCCGTCCGTCCTGAACTCCCACTGCGGCGTACTCCCACTCCGCGCCGGTCGGCAGCCGCCCGCCGTCCCAGACACAGAAGGCGTGCGCTTCCCAGTAAGACACCCAGGCTGCAGCGTACTCGGATGGAACGGACGGGACGGAAGGGATCCCCGAGCTCTCGCGCGAGGGTCGGGTCGGTGTCAGCGTGGCCGTGCGATACGCGATCGGCCCAGACGGAAGCGGTCGGCCCGCCGCGATCCATCGCTGGAAGCGCCGCAGGGTCACTTCGTACTGGTCCAACGTGAAGCTGCTCACCCGCACGCGTTGCGGGGCATCGACGCCCGTTGGCAAGGTGCCCCCTCCCCAACTCCGCCCGCGCCCCATCACGAATTCACCGCCCGGGATGGCCTGCACGCCACATCCCCGCTCGCGCGGATCAGGGCAACTACGCTGCTCAATGGTGCATCCGCCGCGTCCATCGCAGAAGCGCCCGCCCTCGCACGCGAGCTCCACCCCCGGTTGTACGCCACCGGGGATACAGACCTCACCGCCGTCTTGTGATCGCAGGTAGCCCCGCAGGCACGTCGACACCGCGCAGTTCGTGGGCGGCACGTCGAGGGCATCGGGCACGTCGACGACATCGACCACGTCCACTGCGTCGGTCGCATCGATGACATCGCGCGCATCGATCGCGTCGACAGCGTCCGTCGCGTCGCCTCCGTCGCGCGCATCGATTGCATCGGGAACGTCGACGACGTCGACAACATCAGGCGCGGCCGACGCGTCACCCGAGACCGCCGCGACCGTGCCCGCGCAGCCCCATGTCAGCAGAAGAAGGAGTGGTGCAATCCGCTTCATCAACGCCACATCGGGATCGCCTCAGCGGCGCCCGCCTGCCCTGGACCAGCCGCCGAGCAACAGTCCCCTACGCCCGTCTGGACGTAAATGTGCCAGGGGTCGCTGGTGCCGAAGACGCGGACGAACTCGGTACCCGTCGAGCCAGGTTCCGGCGCTCGGTCGTCGAAGCACGCGATCTCGGCACTGATGACGGGAGGGCAGTGCTCAGTCTCGGTGGGCGTGCAGGGGATCGGGGCACCCACCGTCGAGATCGTGGAAGGAGTCGGAAACTGGGGAACGGAGGATCCAGCACAGGCGCTCGGCCCCGTCCCGTCCACGCGCAGCGTCCGGGCGACAGGGTTCATGGGATTGCGAGCATCGAGGAAGGACACCGAGCGGTGGTTGCCCAGCGGGTCCTCGCCAAAGGCGATGCGCAGCGCCGGGTCGTCGGTGTGATCCGACCACCACTGCCCCGCGAGCGTGTTGTTCACATCTTGAATGATCCGGCAGGCCGAGCGCATGGTCAGATTCTTGCGAATCTGTGACAGGTAATCCGAGACGAAGGGCGGCGTGCTGCCATCGGCGGCCGCGTACTGGCGTAACGGACACGTGGTGGAGCGAAAGGTCGCGTAGCCGCCCTGGAGGGTGCTCTGGTAGCGGGCGCGGTTCACCCAGAACGCAGGTGGCGAGGCCGCGGTCTCTTGAAAGCCCGCGACGGTGAGATCGAGGCGTGCATCGAGCGTCAGAAAGTCGAGGTTGCCCGCGTTGCTCTCGCCATGACGGAAGTCGCGCTCGAGCTCTCCGGGGTTGCGCCGCTGCTCGACGCCGATCGCCTGTCCGGCCTGAACCGTGACCCCGAGGTCATCGGCCGCGACGTCCTGGCTGAAGGTGGTCACGCCCCGAGGGCAGTCCAGCAGTCGGCAGACCCCGGTCCGCGCCACCTGCACGCAGGCGCTGTCGGCGCCGCAGGTCGTGGCAGCCCCTGGGACGCAGGTAACGCCCGTGCTCCGCCGACAGATGCCCGCGGCGAGGTCACACCGGCGCGGATTGCTCCCGGTGCAGTCGGCCTGCACCGAACAGCTTCGGTCGATGCCGGTGCAACGACCGGCGACGCATTGCTCGGCGCAGCTCGCATCGCTCGTACACGCCACCGTCGCCGCCCCTGTGCACTCCTTCAGCGGACCGCAGACACCATTGCCGACGCACTGGGCGTTGTCAGTGCACGGAATCCCTGCGGGCGCATCGCACTCCGCGCGGTCGACCGCGCCCAGCGTCGTCGGGGGCTGGTTCGCCCCCCCAGGGATCGGGCAAGCACCATTCACCCGGGTCTGCAGCCAACCCGCCAACCACGCCTCCGACGCGCGTCGTCGGAGCGCGGGAGAGGGCAGGTCACTCAGGTGATCGAAGCGAAAGGTTCGCCCGCAGGCGTACTCGACCTCGACCCCATAGCTCTCGTCGGTCGCCGTCGTGGACTCCGAGATAGTGGGGTCCGCGCAGAGCGAGTAGTCGATCCGACGCACCCGGATGGCGGTGCCCCCGGCGGGCGCTGCGATGTCAAAGCGCGCAAGGCGTTGCTCGGGGGACAGCCCGTTGACGTACCAGCCGATGTGGTGACGGCCCTTGATGTCTCCCGAGGCCGAGAGGCCCACGGGGCTGATCGACGCGATGATCGACGGATCGGCGAAGGGTTGCGTCAGGATCTGCCCGTGCTCGGGGTGCGCGGGGTTGCAGCGGTCGGTCGCAGGGAGGTTCGCCGAGTCGCGCTGGAGCACCACCGGCCCCCGTCGCGCGAAGCACTCCAGGTCGAGCCGCTCGAAGCGCGGGACGTAGTTCTGATGAAGCCCCTGTGCATTCCAAACCGCCTCGCGCTCCATGCGGCACGCGTCGTCCCAGGGCACCGCCCGCACGAGCTCCAACGGCGTGATCGGGACCCGCGCCTCGGGCGGACCGCTCTGGGTCTGAAAGAAGGTCAGCACGAGCCACTGACGGCCCGCGGGAGCCGGGATCCAATCGTTCTCGCTCACGCTCACCGCTGTGCTCCAGGTGGGTGAGCTCGTGGCGGTGACCTCCGCCGTGCCCAGCGAGTCCCCCATCCCGGCAGGTGGGAATTGCAGCGCGCGACCGATGCTCACAACCCCTTCCTGACCCAGCGCTCCGTGGAGGGTCAAACCGCCGTCCCCCAGCGAGACCCCATTGTCGTCGGTCACGAGCTGACCGTGACGGGCGTTGCTCACAGCCCCCAGGCACCAATGTCACACAGACGAATGCGACGCGCTGCTACGAACATGCCACTTGCGATGTGTCTTCATGCGTTCTCCCCAGCTGCTTCGTCGAGCGCTGGGGCGATATCACTTCGCCAGCGGCTCGATGTCAACGGTCGTTGTTGGATCGTGTGAGCTTTCGTCGGATTGAGACGAAGATGCGTAGAGCCGATGTCAGCGCGAGGCGATCCCGAGCACCAACGCGATTCGGGTGCCGTTCGCGCAGCGCGGGCTCCGTGACGTGCTCGACGGTGGGCCCCGGCGTCTCTCTACGCGCAGGCTCCGCGAGCGACGACAGGCCTGAGCTCGACCCGCGAACAGCGCCGCAAGGCGACCTCCTCGTGCCACGCCCGCGGCCACCTCCGTGATCGCCGCTCCCGTGCGCAGCGCGCGATCGGCGTACTGCGCGATCCGGAGGCGTAGCGGGCGGGGAAGTCCATCGGCCTCGGCCGCGGCAGCGCGGTGTCATGGCCAGGCGGGTGCGGAGCTTTGTGCATGATTCGATGCGTCCATCTTGTGCTCTCCTTGCGAGAGAGCAGTAACGACAGGTCAGCCCACCGGAAGTGTCACGTACGGGTCGGACGGCGAGGAGTTTACGGAGGGTGTGCCCGGAAGGCCTTCTCCTCGAAGCAGCGAGTCCCACGGACAAGGACCTGGCGCGTGCTGCCTGGAGGCTCAAGGCGCGAGGACCTTCAGGATGGTGTCGAAGTCTGGCCCGGCCTGCCCTCGAGCCGCGTGCCTCCGGAATTTTCTCCGTAAATGTGTCGACTTAATCTGCCAATGAGGAGCTCCCTGGGGTCCAAGGGGGATCTCTACGCGGGCGGGAACTGTACGGGTCTCAGGCCCTCGGAGGATTTCCAGTTAGGGCGAAGCGCATCAGACCTCAATGGGTTTTCAATGGATTTGTCGCGGGCGGAGGCCGCCAGCCAGTAAGCCTTGTGGTCGTGCTGGTTTCGCCCTTCGCTGAAGCGGGAGCCTAACCTGAGCGCCCTCGCCGGGCGGCTGACCGGGCGCACGTCGGTGTGTGTTCCACACCCGACGGTGTGTGAAGGATTCTGCGGATGTTCCGCCGTGAGCTGCCGACGCAGTTCCATCGCGAAGATCGATCACCCCACCGTCGAGCGCGGCACGCGCGACGATCGCCCGGTCAGCCTCCGCCCGCGTGCGGGGGCTCGCCCAGTATCAGGCTCTCGCCGCCTTGGCCACGTTCAGCGATCAAGCCAGTTGCCATGCGTCGTGCGCGGGTGCGCCGACTACGGCCACCAGTTCCTCGCCGCGTCGACCGCGCCGCTGACCGGGTTGATCTTCTGCGACATGACCCTCGACGTGCGGCGTCGCCCCAGGGACTACGCGTCACAGCGCACCTGCATCCGCGTCGAGGGTGTGCACGACCTGCGCGTCGAGCGCGTGCGCTTCGAGCGGCCGAGCGCCTGGGGGCTGGTGGTGGGCTGCGGCCCGACCTCGAGCACCGACGACGAGACGGCGACGATCTACAACCGCGGCGTCATCGTGCGCGGCTGCGAGTTCGTAGGCCTTCGTGCGCAGGAGTACTCGGGCTTCGATGGGCGACCCCGGGGCAGCACGCTCGAGCAGCTGCTGATCTTCAACGCCGCCGACGTGCTCGTGGAGGACTGCGTGTTCCGCGACGTCCCGCCGAGCGCGTCGGGCCTCGGGTTCTACCAGGCCGTTGAAGACGCGCTGGTGCGCCGCTGCACCTTCGACGGCGCGGGCGCGGGCGCGTACTACCCCATCACGGGGCGCGACATCTCCTTCGTGTTCTGCAGGTTCTACGGAGGATCGGGGATCCTCGGCGCGCGCGAGACGGACCACTGTGGGCTGCACGGCACCTCCGCCGCCGCCGAAGACCTCCGCGTGCTCGGCTGCGAATTCGAGTGCCGCGAGAACGCCGCGGCGCTGGAGATCGGCGCGGTGCACCGCGCGGCGGTCCTCGGCTGCACCTTCGTCGGCTGCCTCGGCCCCAGCGTGGTGATCAACAGGGGGCGCGACCTCTTCGGCGACGCCCCCTTCACGTGCGACGACGTCTACATCGGTTGCTGCACCTTCTTCGACGCCGGACGCTACGGCGAGCACGCGATGCTCCAGGGCGGAATCTACGTCGCGAGGCACGACGGACAGACGCTCCACGGCACCGTGACTCGGTGCACCTTTGAGCGGCTCTGGCGCAAGGACCTGATGACCGACCCCGCGGTGGTCCCGCAGGTGCCCGCGCAGGCCTATCCCTGGCTCAACGCGCTGGTGATCGAGCGGGCCGATGGTGCCACCGGCGGAACGCTCGTGGGCTTCACGAACCCTGACAACGAGTACCTCACGACGACCGCGGTGGACGCGCAGACCGGCGCGACACTCACGCTGGAGAACGTCGTCCCCCTCGTGGGTACGCTCAGCTGACCCCCTGGCCTCGCGTCGTCGTCTCCATCCAAGGATCCCCCTGCTGGGTTGCTCTGTTGACGGTGCCACCCTGCGCGGCGCACGCGCCGCGCCAAGAGCGACCACACGATCCAGCTGCACCGCGTCCTCCGCGCGAAGCCCGAGAGGGTCTACCGCGCCGGCCGCGACCGAGCGGGCCGCGTGGTGTGACGACAGCACGGGTCACCCTGGGCCTTGTGCGCTGCCCCTGGGTCGTTCGGGCGCGCCAACGCCGCGAGCGGCCTCGCTCAGCAGACCGATCGCGTACTCGGCGAAGACCGAGCGTTGCGTCGCGTTCTCAAGCGGAGCCGTCACGTGGTCCAGGAGCACGTCGAGGCGGGCGTCGGACCCAGCGTCGAGACCGGGCATCTGCCGCGACTACTTCTGCATTTCACAGAGATCCAGGGGGAGTGGGACAGTAGTGCTACGCTCCGAGCGTGCACTCACCGCTCGACCTGCTTGATGCACCCGCGCGTCATCGACCCGACGAAGTCGATCGCTGGGCGTCCAGCCAGCTCAGCCTGGGCGTCGCAGCGAATGCGCTTGTCGAAGAGCTGGCACCGCTGTGCGATGCCAACGACATCGTGAGGTTCGTCAACGCCGAGGGGATGTACCGCCCACTCATGAGGCTCGCCGAGGCCGCGTCAGGTCGGGTCGCCTCAACGCTGTGGGCCTGGGCGTCGACGTCAGCCCTCGTTCGCGGTGAGCTGGCCGACATACCAGGACAGCTGGCTCTTCGAGCGGTGCTGGAGGATCCTGAGCACGACGTCGCGTGGCAGGCCTTTGGCGACGCCGCGCGTGCGTATGTCGATCCCCAACTCTTCGCCGATGTTCGCGCGTGGGCAAACGACCGGACGCGGCCGCCCGTGCTTTCGCGGCGCGCCGTCGAGTGCTTCGAGGAGGTCGCTGGAGGCTGGGATGAGTCGGACCGTCATGCGCTCGCAGAGCTCAAGGCTCGGCTCGGCTGAGTGTCATGCGTGTGGGAGATGCGGCTTCGCGTCGATGCGTTGCACGGTAAGCGACCCGATCTCGCTGTCGCGAAGGGACGCGGACCGCAGCCCCGCGAGTTGGTAGCGTCGAGCCCGTGAGGGCGAGGTGTTCCCCGCTTCCGCGCCGGGGCGGCGCAGACGACTCCTCGCCGCCACTCAGGCACCGTCGCGGAGGGCGGCGCGGTCGAGGTCGAGCCGAGCGCGTGGTCCTCGGGGATCGCGGCGGTGCGGCGGGTAGGGCTGACGACGCGGGAATGGGCAACCGCCGCTGCAGCGGGTGTGGGGTGTCGACGCGCTGAAGTGCGAGGGCTGCGGCGGGCGGATGAAGTTCATCGCCGTGATCTTCGGAGCGCGCGGTGATCGAGCGCATCTTGAAGCACCTCGGCGAGGACGCAGAGGAGCCGCTGGTTCGCGAGGGCGCGCGACCCCTGCGACGCGTGGGATGGAGGGCAGAGTGGGCGCGCGGCGAGGTCGCCGCGGGCTCACGGCAGCGGGCGCGCGGAGAGCCAGGACCACACCCCCGCGGCCTGCCCGGTTCGCACCGAGAGCGGGCAGCAGTGACCGACGCCCGGCAGCTCGGTGTAGCGAAGGTCAAAGCCTCGGGCGCGCAGGTCGTCGCGCGTGCGCCGGATGTTCGCGAGCGCGAAGTCCCCGTCGCCCGTGAGCAGGTCCACGGGGATGCGCCGCGGCGCCATGCCCGCGAGGCCGAGGCCCGGCATCGGGTCGCCCGCGGCGGTGACGTTCACCGCGCCGAAGTCTCCCGCGAAGGCCATGCCCGCGTAGAACGCGAGGTAGCCCCCCTGGCTCTGTCCGGCGAGGAACACCCTACGTCGGTCGACGCCGCCCGCGACGAGCAGGGCGCGCGCGTCGGACACGAGCCGCAGGTCGCGGTTGGCGCTCGCGGGGCGGGTGTAGGCGTCCCAGTCCACGCCCATGGGTCCGCTGCCGGCGAGGGCGAGGGGCAGTGCGAGGGCCACACCCTCGGCGTCGGCGACGCCCTGGAGCCCGCTGGTCGCGAGGAAGTTCGCCGCCGTGTCGCCGTTGCCGTGGAGCGCGACGAGGCCCGAAGCCCCTGCGCGCCAACGCGTTGGGACGTACAGCAGCACCTGACGATCGCCCACGCGCAGCACGCGCTGGCCGGGCGCGAGGGTGCCCGCGGGGAGGTCCGTCGGAGCTCCGAGGTCGGCGGCGGGCCGCGCGTCGACGGTGGCGCCGGCGTCCATGACCACGCCGCGGCAGGTGCCCGAGAGCGGCACGCACTGGGGGAACACCCCGGCGTTGGTCTGCACGCCCACGCATCGCCGGTCGGCGTCGCACGCGCCGCCGGCGCCGCAGGGGACGGCGCAGAGCATCTCGCCCATGGGGCTGCGCACGCAGAGCCCGCCCGATGCGCAGTCGTCGTTCGTCGCGCAGGGCGCGCAGTACCCGCCACGGCGAGGGACATCGCTCGCCTCCGCGGGGCGGTCTATGGGCGCGCTCGGGACATCGGCGGGCGGCGCGGAGCCGTCACGGGGATCGAGGCGCGCGACGTCGTCGTGCGCGACGCGGTCGGCGCTCACCGCGTCGGCGGGGAGGGCGGCGTCGTCGTCGCCCGCGGGGGCGAACTCCACCTCACCCGCGGCGACGCAGCCCGCGAGGAGCGCGGCGGAGAGGGCGGCGCGAGGGCTCACGGCGAGAGCTCGCAGCGCAGCAGCGCGCCGTCGTCGCGCCCGACGTAGACGTGATCGCCCCACCGCGCCACCGCGCGGGTGGCGTCGTCGGTGATGAACGCCGTGAGCTCGGTGAAGCGCGTGAGGTCGGCCGTGACGTCGAGTCGCACGGCGTACTGGAGCGGCGCGCCCGACCACTCGTCGCCCTCGGCCGAGAGCACCAGGACCTCGCGGGTGAGCGGGTCCTCCCACGCGTCGAGGACCTGCCGTCCGCGGAGCGCGTCGATCTCCGCGGCGGCGCCGTCGGCGCTCACGCGCATCGCGCGGTGCACCAGCGCGCCGTTGGACGAGGCCGCGCCGCGGGCCATTCCCCCACCGCCCTCGCGCGGGAGGGTCTCGACCACGAAGATCGCGCGCAGGGGATCGGTCATCCCGAGGGCGGTGGCGGCGGTCCCGTCGAAGCGCTGGTTCACCACGGTGCTGCCGGTGCCCGCCGCGCCCGTG
The DNA here is from genome assembly GCA_041389885.1 of Polyangiales bacterium. Classification (GTDB taxonomy): domain Bacteria; phylum Myxococcota_A; class Polyangia; order Polyangiales; genus JAWKRB01. Next base: position 165,295 of record JAWKRB010000005.1, read on the forward strand.
CGGTATCCGAAGAGCAGCAGCGCGTCGCGCAGCGGGAGGATACGCACGAAGCGCGCGTCGCCCCTCCCCAGGTTGTGGTGACGCGCGGCGACGGTGAAGGTCCGCGCGCCGTCGTCGCTGCGCCAGAGGTGTCCGAAGATGTTTCCCGAGTTCCATTCCGACATGGTGGCGCCCGAGCCCACGGCCCAGAGCGACCCCCGCCAGCGGGTGATGTCGTGAACGTGCACCCCGTTGGGGACGGTGCGGTGCTTGGTCCAGGTCCCGCTCACGCGGCCGTAGACGTTGCCGAGCCAGGCGTCCTCGGTGGCGTCGACGCCCGCGATCCAGAGCGAGTCGCCGAGCGCGCGGTACTGCTCCAGCTGCTCCTCGTCGCTGCGAAACTCGGCGGCGAGCGCGTCGGGCCGCGGCGCGCGAAACGCGCGGACCTCGATGGGCGTGGCGCGTCCGAGGTTGAGGTTCGCGTCGCCGTAGCCCAGAAAGAGCCGCCCGTCGAAGACCGTGAGGTCTTGGATCCCGCGGAGAAAGCTCCGCCCCATGGCGACCCGCTCGCCCGCGGCGAGGTAGTCCGCGAGCGGCTGCGCCCAGGGCTCCAGCGGGCCGCAGCGACGGCCGGCGAGCGCGCGCGGCCCTGCGTCGAGCGGCACATCCCTCAACGTAACGTCGGGCCCGCTCGCCGCGTCGACGACCACGTCGCCGGGCGCCGAGGCGTCGCCGGGCGCCGACGGCGCCGCGCTGCACCCGACGAGGACCACGGCGACGAGTCGCTTCACGCCCGCGAGCTTCGCACGGTCGCGCGCGGTCATCGACCCCGTTGCGGTATCCTCACGCGGTGCTGCGATGGAGGTGTCACGCGGTCCTGCTCGTGGCGACGGGGTGCGGCCCTGGTGAGGTGACCTCGACCGCCGACCTCGACGCGGGCGCCGCGCTCGACGCGATTTCGCCGCGCGATCGGGGCTTCGCGATGGACCTGGCCGCGAGCGACCGCGTGAGCACACCCGGAGACGCGCGCGCCGAGCTCAGCCTCGTCGAGCCGCCGCCGGATGTCGTCGCGCGTGACGTCACCGCGGCCGACCTCGTCCCTCCGCGAGATGTGCCTCCCGCGTGCGTCCCTACGCGGACCTCGTGCAACGAGTCGCTGGAGTGCGGCGCGATCCCCGACGGCTGCCCGGGGGGCGCGTTCCACTGCGGCGCGTGCGGGGGCGGTGAGACCTGGTGCGCGATCCAGCCCTCGCGCTGGCAGCCGCGGGTCAACAGCTGCGTGCAGCGCGCGCAGGCGGAGCATGGCGAGTGGTTCGACCCGATGCAGTTTCGAGACACCTCGAGCTGGCTGGTGATCCCCGCGATGGCGAACGCCTACGTCGCCGAGGTCGCCCGCTGCGCGCACGGCGGCGACGCGCACGCGGTGGTCGACGGCCATGCGCCGGGCAACGAGGTGCGGGTGCGCGGGGTGTCTGACAGCGTCGCCGAGAACTTCATCGTGCGCACCTACGGCACGGGGCGCACCGCGGGGCGCTACACCAGCGCGTGCTCGCCGGCGGGGTTCTGACCCGCGAGGCCGTGGTCGCGTCTCGACGGGGTGCGGGTGAGTCGCGAGTGCGCGTACAGGGAGGGCGAGCTCGCTTCGCACAAGCGGAATTTCGTCGCCTTCACGGGCGCCAGCGGCGTCACCCCGGAGGGAACATGAGCCGGAGCGCCTTTCCTCCGTCGGCGCTCCCACACGAGGGACCTCCCAGCGGCGCGGCGACCGCGAGGTTCTGCTCGAGACCGAAGCCCTCGCGGCGCTCGGTGCTCGACCGCGCGTACTGGGCCGCGGTGCTCCCCCGGACTGCCCACGGTCGAGGGGCGCTCGGCGCGGGTGCTCCAGCGCAGCAGCAGGCGATTCACCGATGCGCGGAACCGACGCGCCCCCGCGAAGGGGCACCCTCGCCGAGGGGACTGTACAAACTCCGCGCCTGTGCCATTCATCGGAGCAATGTCCCGAAGCCTCCTGCTCTCGGCGCTCGCCACGCTGGCCGTCGCGTGCGTCACCAGCCAGAGCCCGAACCCGGTCGACGCCGGCGCCAGCGATGTACCCAGCGCCCACGACGTGCCCGCAGCCAGCGACGTGCCCGTCGCCAGCGATGTGCCCGTCGCCAGCGATGTGCCCGTCGCCAGCGATGTGCCTGACGCCAGTGACCGGCCCGTCGTCCGCGACGCCGCCGCCCCCGTCGACGCCTCCAGCCCGGTGCCCGGCTCGACCTGTCGCGGCGACGGCGACTGCGGTCCCGGCGGGGAGTGCCTGATGGCGAACCGGGGATGGAGCGGGGGCTATTGCACCTCGCCCTGTCCGAGCGCCGAGAGCACCGTCTGCGGCGAGGGCGCGGTCTGCAACCCCCGCGGGACCGCCTTCTCGTGCCTCCGCGGCTGCACCAACCACGGCGATTGCCGCGACGGGTACATGTGCGTCGTCTCGGGGGGCCGCCCCGGCGTGTGCTTCCCCCGCTGCGACGCGCTGCCCGAGGCCTTCTGCGGCGCGGCGGCCTGCGACGAAGCCGTCTTTCTCTGCTTCGCCCGCTGCACCTCGAACGAGCAGTGCTCCGCCGGGAGCAGCTGCGACACGAACACCTCGCGCTGCACCTGCGGCCCGACCACCCGCTGCGGCGAGGGCCGCAGTTGCATCACCGCCACCGGCCAGTGCGGTTGTACCCGCGACGAGGGCTGCGCGGCCGAGCGGCGCTGCGACACCGCGACGGGCGCCTGCGTCCCGCGGTAGCGACGCGCCCAAGGCCCGCGGGCGCGCTCGTCGCGTCGCGCCCCTCAGGGCAAGCGGGGACACGCCTCCGAGCCCCGCATGCACACCGAGTCCGACCCCGCGGTGCCACCCGCCGTGCAGCAACGCAACCCGGCGCGGCAGGGCGTCGGATCGGGGAGCGCGCCCTCGCCAGCGAGGCCGTGGTCGCGTCTCGACCTGGTGCGGATGAGTCGCGAGCGTGCGCACAGGAGGGCCAGATCGCGCCGCGTCATGGGGACTCCATCCCCTTCGAGGACGCGGCGACCGGGGGGGTCGACGGCGCCGCAGGCGCGGCCGTGGGGGCGGGCGAAGGATCGCGTTGCAGCGCAGGTAGATCGAGCACATCGAGCTCGATCTGGGGCTCCGCCGCCGCGGTCCGCGGGGGCTCCGACGCCAGCGCGCGCACGCCCCGCTCGTTCGCGGGCGGCATGGCCCGCTGCGGCACTGCGCTGCGCTGGAGCAGGCGGCGTCGTCGGCGTGGGGGCCCGCCACCGCCTCGCACCCCAGGCGCGCGTCGAGAGAGCGCGCGGCGTCGTCGGCGCAGGCGGCGGTCGCGTGGCTCGCCGCGCAGGCGCGCACGCACAGCGTCTGCGCGAAGGCGTCACAGGCCGGGGGCGCGACCATGCCCGCGTCGCTTTGGGCGCGCCCGGCCTGGGCCTGGCTCAGCGGGCGTCGGGGGGGGCCGGAGCCGCCGCGCGGCTGCGGGCGAGGGCCTCGTCGAGCGCGCGGCAGCGCGGCGCGCTGGGGTCGCTCGACGCGCGCGCGAGCAGCGGCGCCAAGGCCGCCTCGCCGCCCTCGCGGAGCAGGCGCGCGACGAGCTCCGGGTGCAGCGCGCAGCGCCCCGCCAGCGCGACGAGCTCGCCGAGGTGCCGGCGCACGAAGGGCGCGTCGAAGAGGGGCCCGACCTCCTCGGCCCAGCCGACCGAGACGGGCGAGAGCCGCTCCGTGCGGGCCAGGGCCATCACCAGGGTCTCGGGGTCGGGCGCGCGCGCCACCGCCTCGCGCAGGGGCCTCGCGGAGTAGTCGACGGGGTAGCGAAGGACCACGCCCGCGGCGCTGATCCCGAAGAGCGTGGTGTCGCGCGCGCCCGCAGAGGAGACGCCGACGAGTCGCGCCGCGCCGATCACCCGCTCGGCCACCTCGGCCCGCGCCGCCGCGCAGTAGCGCCGCGCCTCGCGGCAGTCGCGCGAGGCCATCGAGCACCCGGCCAGCGCGCTCGCGCGCGACATCGCGTCGGTCTCCAGCGTCACCCGACCGCTCGCCCCGCAGCCCCTGAACAGCGGGCCCTCCCTTCGATCGAGGCCCAGGCGCGTGGTCGTCGTGCAGGTCGCGACGAGCCGCCAGCCCGCGCCCTCGCGGCGGAGCACCTCGCGTGTCTCGTCTGCGGCCGCACAGCCGGGCGCGCAGCCGGCGACCGCGAGCGACAGCGCGAAGAGGAGCGCTCCTGCCCTCACGGCGGCGGCGCCGAGGCGTCGGGCGAGGTGCACCATCCGGGGCGGAGCGGGAGCACCCGCGCGTTGAGCGGGTTGCGCGGCGCGGCGCGCTCGATCGCAGACTCGAGCTCGGGATCGGACATGCACCGCGAGAGCACGCAGGCCGCGGCGACCCGGGCGGGGTGCTCGACCGCGCGCAGGCCCGCGTTCGCCGCGGCCACGACCTCGGGGTCGCAGCGCCCGACGAGCGTCGCGGCCGCGGCCCACTTCGCCTCGGGCTGCTCCTCCAGCAGTCTCCCGCGGGGACCGTCGCCCTCGGCGGGCCGCGCGGGGTCGGCCTCGGAGCCGCCCAGCATCGCCGTCGCCGCGCGAATCGCCGCCGCGGGATCGGGCAGCGTCGCCGCGGCGCGCAGGGCCTCGATCCGAGCCTGCGCGCGTGGCCTCGGAGCGCTCCAGGCGCGAGGGAGCCGCCACGCGAGCCCGGCGACGGCCGCGAGGCGCGTCGGGTCGCCCACGCGGGAGGCGATCGCCCGCATTGCGCCGACCCGCCACGGGCCGCAGCGGTGGGCCCTCGCGGGCTCGGCGCAGGCCGCCAGGGCCGCGTCGAGGGCGGCCATCCCGCCCGCGGGATCGGGGAGGGCCTCGCCCACGCGACGACCCCACGCGGCCGAGCTGCGTTCGAGCGGCCCCTGGGTCGGAGGCACCAGCGCCTCGAGCACCACGCCGCGCAGGGAGGGCGGGGCGTTCGCGCGGAGCCGCTCGAGCAGCCGCGCCTCGCTCGGCGGGTGCAGGCCCAACGAGGGTCCGTTGAGGGAGTACGCGAGGGCCTCGTCGAGGGCCACGCCCTCCTTCGCGGCCACCACCATCGCGGCGAGGGCGAAGCCCGTCCCTGCGGGGAAGAAGGTCGGGAGCGACTCCCCAGGCACGATGGGCGAGGGCACCGGCGCGGGGCTCGGTGAGGGCGGCGACCGGAGCGCTTCGCGCAGCCAGCCCACGCCGTCAGGGAGCGCGCGCAGGGCCTCCTCCGGCGAGGCGGCAGGGAGCGTGCGCCCGCCCAGCAGGGCCGAACCGCCGATGAGGTACACCGCGCGGTAGGCGCCTGTGGGCGCCGCGCAGGGGAGGCTCCAGCGCGGGGCGCGCACGGCCACCACCGCGCGTCCGTCGGGCGACGAGGCGGTGCTGGCCCGCAGCTCCGAGAGCGCCGCACGGAGCTCTGCCGCGACGAGGCTGCGCGTCTCGAAGGCGCAGCGGTAGAGCACCCCGAGGGAGCCCTGCGCCCCTGGGACCGCGGCCGCCGCTCGCACCTCGACCTCCCAGAGCACGCTGGGCGCCTTGAGCTCGATCTTGGACCGCGCCGTGCCGCGCAGCGCCCCGAGGGGCCGCGAGGCGGCCGTGGCGGTGAGCGTCCCCCGCAGCGCGCCGGCGGAGAAGGTCCCGAGGGGGTGAGCGAGGCGAACGGGCGGCTCGCGCAGCGGGGCAGGGCGTCGGCAGGCCGTGAGACCGGAGAGCGCAGCGAGGGCCACGAGCGCGGGGCGGATCACGCGCGGCATCTCATCGCCGTCGCGCGCGCGGGTCCAGTCGAATTGTCTCGCGTCGGCGCCCAACGCGACGCCGGTCATGGCCCCGGGGCGGGAATTGCCAACGCCCCCCATCCTAGAAACTCCGCGTCCACCGTGGGAGAGAAGGAGCGAGGGGTCACCCGCAGGGCGAGCGCATGAAGTGGATCGTAACCGCCCCGAAGTCGGCGTGATGTTTCGTAAACCCCCGGCGAAGCACGGGTGGTGAGGCGATCACGGCGGGCGCATGTTCGCCGCCGTGGATCCCGCCTCAGCCGACCGCGGCGACCTTCTCAGCGTTCGCCTTCTTGGCTTCGTTCTCGGCCCACGCCCAGGGCGTGAAGACCTCGGTGAGGACCGAGCTCGCGACGCCGTCGGCGATGGCCTGGAAGACCGCACGCAGGTAGCGCCAGGGATCGATCCCGAGGAGGCGGCACGTCGCGCACAACGTCGCCACCGTCGCCAGACGCACCGCCGCGTCGTCGCTCCCGCTGAAGTTCCAGTTGTTCCGACCGATCGCCACGCGACGGATGCTCCGCTCCACCCAACCGGTGTCAATCGCGATGCGGCCGTCGCCGACGTACACGATCAGCGAGATCCAGCGGCGCTCCACGTACCCGATGGCCTTCCCGAGCGGGCTGCTCGGGTTCACCCCACCGCGGATCTCCCCGATCCAGTCGCGCAGTCGCTCCAGGATGGGCCAGGCGTGCTCACGCCGTCGATCTCCGCGCGCCGCGTTGCTGTCGCCGGCGAGGTTCGCGGTGCGTTCGACACCGAAGAGATCGCCGATGAGCTTCATCGCCACCGCCGCGCGCACGTCGCCGCCCTTGACCGCCCGCTCGAAGTAGCGTCGCGCGTGCATCCAATCGTGCACCAGCGGGACCACCGCGCCCTTGCGCGTCTGCACCGTGTTGAAGAGGTTCTCCCCATCGCACTGCACGGGCTGCCGACACGTCGTGCTGCCCTCCACGAAGGGGCGCATCTCCAGCAGCTTCTCAAGCCCGTTGCTCTTCACCGGGGTGTACACGAAGGCCACGGCGCGGCCGCCCGCGACGGTCCACAGGTGACCCTGCCGAATGCCCTTGGCGTGCTTCGTGTCGAGCACCTCCAGGCCCGTCGCGTCGATCTGCGGGAGGAACGCCCCGATGGCCTCCTTGAGTACGACCTCATGCAGGGACTTGAGCAGGTCGGCCGCGGTCGTCCACCACCCCGCGAGGGTGGTGATGGGCGTCGTGAAGCCCTCGCGGGCGAGGCGGCGCTGCTGGCGCTCCAGCGGCAGGTGATCCTCGGCCTTGTCGACGAGCACCTTCGCGAGCAACCCCGGACCGGGCTGCCCTCCCGGGATGATCTTGCCGGGTGTCGGCGCCGTCACGATCAGATTGCAGCGCTTGCAGTTGCGCTGCTCGCAGAGAACGCTCTTCACCCGCAGCAACGACGGGACGTACTCGATCCACCAGACCTCGCGCGCGGGCAGGAGCGTCATCACGGTGCTGCACCCCGAGCAGATCGTCTGCGCCTCGGGCAGCAGGACCTCCTCGGTGTCGACGGGCAGTGAGGCAGGCTTCTCGGAGCGCCCGTGGGCAGCGCCACGGGGCTTGTCGGAGGGCGTCTTCTTGGGGTCCTTGTCGTCCTTCGCGGCGCTCTGCTCCTCGGGCTTCGTGGCCTCTTCGGGCGCGGCCGTGACTGACTCGCCGAGGATCTTCTCGAAGAGCGCGAGCTGCTCGGGCGAGGTCTTCTCAGAGCGGCGCCCATAGAGCTGGCGCAGCGCGGTGTGCAGTCGGACCTGGAGCGCGTCGCTGTGGTCGCGCATGTCGGCCAGGAGCTTGATGATCAGGTCGACCGCCTCGTCGCGATGACCGTCCCGCAGGAGCGATACGAGCAGCGCACGGAGCGCGTCGAGGTCGCGGGTGTCGTGGCGAAGTGAGATGCCGGAGGGCGTCATCGAGCGCACGAAGACATGAGTCCTCACCGCACGATGCACAAGGGGTCAATGCGTCAAAAAGTGTTGCAGCGCAATGAGTTATGACGACTCACGCGTGGGCGCGGCGCTCGGACTCCCACCGCGGTCGTCGCGTGACGCCGCGCAGGTCGATGCCCTCCAGGAGCATCGCGAGGTCCGCGGGGTCGAGCGTGATGGAGGTCGCACCGACCTCGATGTCTCGCGGGAAGTGGAAGCGTCCGCGCTCCAGGCGCTTGAGGTAGAGGGCGAAGCCGTTGCGGTCCCAGAAGAGGATGCGCACGGCGCGTCCGCGGTTGGCGAGGAAGACGAAGAGGTGTCCGCAGAAGGGGTCGAGGTCGAGCACCGACCGGACCATCGCGGAGAGCGCATCGATGCCGCGGCGCCCGTCGATGGGCTGCGCGCAGAGGTAGATGCGAACCGAGGGCGGCAGCGAGATCACGACGTGGCCTCCAGGGCGACGAGGAGGCGCTGGAGAGCGTCACTCTCGAAGCGCTGAGGGATGCGCAGGACCCTGCCGCGCTCCAGGAGAAGCTCGAAGTGGGTCTCGGGCGCCGCGAGCGTTGGCGTGGGCGCGGGCTCGCGTCGAACGCGCACCGGGACGAGCTCGGGCACGCGTACGGGTCTGGCGCCGTGCCTGGCCGTGGGCACTGAGATACCCAGGCGCTCCAGAATCTTGCGCCAACGGCTCAGCGTGTGAGTGTTGAGCCCCTTGAGGCGCAGGAAGTCCGCCTCCCGCAGCGAAGATGTCTCCCACTCCTTGAACAACGCCACGGCGTCATCGGCGCAAAGCCGGCCGCCGCGGCCGTGACGGACGAACGGCACGATGGTTGAGGATTGCGACATCGGATACCTCCGTGCCGAATCCTGCGGACGCCGCGAGGCGACGTCAGCCCGTGCTTCGCCGGGGGTTTACACAGCACGGACCGCGCGGGCCGCAACCGAGTGGGCCGCGTGGCGTGACGATAGGGCAGGATCGCACGGGCCGTGCCCGAGAGAATTTCAGGGAGCGTCGCCGTGGAGGACCGCGATGAACGGGGCCGGGCGCACCGCGGGAAGGGACGTCGTGGCGGGACGCGTGGATCTCATCCGTGGGGAACGATGGGCGCGAGGGAGGGGGCGAGCGGGAGAGAAGGGCGGGGGCCGGAGAGAGACGCCACCTGCCCACGATGGCTGTCCTCATCCGCCGATCCCTCGCTCGCGCGGGAGCTCGGGCGTGAGCGTCACGCCGCGGAACACGCGATCGACGTCGAGTGAAGCCTCGAGCGCGGAGAGCGGGACGGACTCGCCCTCGCCCGCCTCGCGCAGCGTCCAGGTGCCGTCGGGGCCGCGCGAATACACCTCGATGCAGCGCTCGTTCTGCGACACCAGCACGTAGTCGCGGAGCGAGGCGATCTTGCGGTAGCGGCGAAACTTCCCCGTGCGATCCCACCTCTCGGTGGAGTCGGAGAGCACCTCGACCAGCACCACCGGGTTGGTCACCGCGTTGGGGTCGTCGGCGTGCGTCTGCGCCTCGCCGCACACCACCGCCACGTCGGGGTACGTCGCGAAGCGCAGGCCCTCCGGTCGCACCTTGAGGTCCGACGTGTGGATCGCGCAGGGGCGCTCCCCCAGGAGTCGCGCGAGCTCGACGATCATCTGCGCGCTCAAGCGGCTGTGCGTCGGCGTGCCGCCCGCCATCGCATACGCGACGCCGTCGATCCACTCGTGCTTCCAGTCGGTGGAACGCTCCAACGCCAGGTAGGCGTCGTAGGTCACCGCTGCATTGGTCGCCGCGTCACCCATCATGGATCGAGAGATTGCCACGAGCCTTCCGCGAGAGACCAGTCGCGCCCGAGCGTCGGGGGCGCCGCCCGCGATCGCAGAGCTCATCGAGGTCATCCGGAACCGCGGACCTCACCCGCGCATCACGGTCGGTAGCGCCGCGATCGACCCGACGAGCGCCACCGCGAACACCAGCGCCACCCCGAGGCGCCGCGCGCGCATCGCCCGATCGAAGGCACGCAGCGCGGCCTGCGCCAGCGCCTTCTCTTCGGCCAGCGGCGCTTGGCGGAAGGGCGCTGCGCCCGCCGCCAGCGGCGGCCGATCGACCCGGGCGGGCGCTCTCCACGGTCGCTGCATCCAGCGCTTCGACAGCCAGCAGAGCACCACCGAGGCCGTGAGGGCCGCGAGCACCTCGCGAATCGATCCGCGCACGGGCGCGGGCGCCGACGGCACCCACCGGAAGACCAGCGGGGGGAGGGAGGACGGGCCGCACGGGCAGTGGCCGAGAGAATTTCGGGGCGCGTCGCCGTGGAGGGCCGCGATGAACGCGGCCGCGCGTGTCGGGGCAGGGACGTCGTGGCGGGACGCGGGGAATTCATCCCTGAGGGACGCGGTCGCGAGGGGGGCGGCGCGGGGGAGGAGGGTGCGTGGCGGAAAAAGACGCTACGTTCCCGTGATGCCGGTCCTCCAAGGTGACCCCGCGTTCGCGCGTCGCTCCCTCCCACGCAGGCGATGAGTGACCTCCGCCCCGCCCTCGCGGCCGCCCTGCGCGCGCTCGCCACCGATCGCGCGCTGTGCTGGGTCATGTGGCAGGGCGAGCGGCTGCTGCTCGCGCCCGTGACCGACGTGTGGCTCGCCGCGGGCGTCGGCGACGCGCTCCTCGCCGCCGGGCGGGGCTACCGCGTCGCGACCTTGACCGGGCGCCGACAGCGATACGGCAAGGCCGCGCGGTGCTGGTGGCCGATGGGGTGACGGTCATCGAAGATCGTCGCGTGCGCGCGGTCGTGCTCGAGCGACACCCGCGCTGAGGCGCGACCGCACGCTCGCGCACGCTGCCGACGCGTGAGGTCGCTGCGTGCGATCCACGAGGTCATGGTCGTACGTGAGCGTCGACGGCCTCCAACCGCCCCCGGCGTCAAGCTGCGGTGGCGCGCCCGGTCGAACACTTCGCGATCTGGGGAATCTGCCTGCTCCGCGCCGTGGTAGCCGTGGTGATGGTGCACGACGTCGGTACATGGAGCCGCGCCTCGATGGCCGTTCACCCACGGAGCACTCGATGACGGTAGAGCGAACCTTCCTCGAACGACGGGACCTCGACGACCAGGAGGCCGAGTGGCGACGCGTCGACGAGAACGCCGCCGAAGACGCCGCGGATCTCCGCGCGCAGGTGGTCGGTACGGACCACCCGGTGCTGTGGCGCGTCCGCGCGGGCGCGCGGGTCGATGCCTGGATCGCGACGGGGCCCTGGGCGCTCCCCGACGGGGGCGACCCGATGATGGAGAGCCTGGTGTTCCTGAAGGGGTGTCACCCGCTCGCGCTGGGGGTCGCGGCGCGTGAGGTCGCGCGCCTCGTCGAGCACCTCGCGCCCGCGTCATGCCGTGACGCGCTCGCGGTCTTCGACGCGCGGCTCAGCGGCTCGATCGACCGCGCGGCCACGCGAGACGCGCACGCGGCGATCGTCGCGGAGGTCGACGCGGCGCAGGCGGCGCACAACGACGCGGTGGCGCGCTTTGGGCGCAGGGGCCCCGAGGTGAAGCCCGCGAAGACCACGCTCCACGCCGTTCTCGGCGCGCTCCACGCGGCGCAGGCCCTGACCCAAGACGACGCGGGCCGCGCGCTGGAGGAGCTGACGAGCGCGGAGTCGTGCGTGAGCAAGGTCGCGCCGGGGTCGTTCCAGCGCCCTGTGGAGGACGCGCGCGAGGCGCTGTTCGGCGCGCTCGGCCTGCGGTCTCCGCGAGCGGTCAGCGCGTGATCGCCCGGCATTCCTCGCCCCCGCATCCCGCGCCCGCAACTCCCCCGCGTTCCACGAACTCGGATGGGAACGCTCCAGACTCCATTGGGACCTTGAAAGGGATCGATCTGGCGACAACACGGTCCGCGCGGGGGGCTAGAATGTGCACCTCATGAGCGCACCGATCCTCTGCGCGCAGTGCGGCGCCTCCCTCCCCGCGCACGCCGCGTCCGTCGCCGCGACGTGCACCTTCTGCGGCACCACCTCGGCGCCCCGCCCTCGCGTGGTCGAGCGGGTGGTCGAGCGGGTGGTCGTCGTGGCGGCGGAGCCGGCGCCCGCGGAGAGCTCGCTGCCCGCGTGTCCGCGCTGCGCGAAGGCGATGTCGCAGGTGCGCGGCGGCGGGGTCGAGGTGCTCGCCTGCGGCAAGTGCGGCGGCGCCCTGCTCACCCCCGAGCAGCTCCTCGCGCTGCAGCGCGAGCGCAACGACGAGCTCGCGCGCGCGGTGCAGCTGGTCTCGCTGGTCTACGGGCGCCTGGAGCCTCGGAGCGCGGTGCTCTCGTGCCCGACCTGCCAGGGCCCGCTTCGCCTGGAGGAGATCGAGGGCAGCGTGCACCTCATTCACGTCTGCGACGCGCACGGGACCTTCTTCGAGCAGAGCGCGCTCGACACCTACATCGACCTGTGGAGCGAGCGGCGCGTCGGCGAGATCGACGACGAGACGCTGGAGTCGATGGGCGTGCGCCGCAAGGGCTTCTTCGGCTTCTTCAAGGGCTGAGCGCCGCGCTCACCCCGGCGCGCCGAGGCGGTGAAGGTCGACGAGCTCGATCGAGGCAGGGCCGCCGGCGATCCAGAGCCCCGACGTGGTGGTGGCGCCCGCCTCGAGGCGGGTCTGGGTGCCGCGGGTCATCGTGGCGAGGGTCTCGCCGGTGAGGCTGAGCCGCCGGAGCTCGCGCTGCTCCTGCCACACGAGCTCGCCCGGCAGCCCGAAGGTGGTGAGCTGCGCGGGCTCGATGCGCCCGATCACCGCGCCGTCTCGCTCGCGCACCACGAAGGACGGCAACGAGTGCCCCGGCGCGTGGAACTGCAGGAGCAGGTGCTCCCCCTGCCGCGTGGTGCGCGGCGACCAGCCCCACTGCCGCGGGACCTCGCAGGGGGCGCGCTCCTCGCGTCCCGTCGCGAGCTCGTGGCGCACGAGCGCGCCGTCGACGACGTAGACCAGCGCGAGGCCGTCGCCTGAGAAGATCACCCCGTCGGGGGTGTTGGCGAAGCTGCCGCGACCGAGGTCCACGCTGCGGCGGTGCGCGCCGTCGAGGGTGTACAGCTCGATCGTGCCCGTCGGCGAGCGCCCCGGGTCCGAAGACACCGCGACGTGGGTGGACGACGCGGCGACCGCGCGCACGAAGCCCTGCGGCGCAGGGGGACGCAGCGTCGCGCGCACCGCGCCGCTCGACGCGTCGAAGACCGCCGCCACGGCCTCGACGTCGTCAGCGCCGCGCGTCGTGCCCACCACGACCCCGGGCGAGGCGCAGACCAGCTTCTGCATCGGCGCCGCGGTGGCGCGGCTGTCGGCGACCCTTCGCGCGCGCAGGTCGAAGCGCTCGAGGGAGCGCTGCCCGTCGCCCCAGAGCCACGCGGTGTCGTCGCCGTCGAGGGCGAGGGCGGCGACGTGGCCGCGGAGCTTCTGGTACGGGGGCGTCGGTCGGGGTCGCGCGGGGGGCATCGCCGGGTTGTCGCACGAGGGCGGCGGCGGCGCAGCTTCGGGCCAGCGCTGCACCGCGCGTCGAGCGCCCGCGGGGGCGTTCACGGCCCGCGTCGGTGAGGGTCCCAGGCGCAGCGAAAGCCCGTGTCGCGGCGGCGCTCGCCGTTGCCGAAGGCCCCGCGCCAGGTGGTGCGCAACGCCCACGCCGGGGTGTTGTAGGCGCCGCCGCGGGTGACGCGCTCGCCGCCGAGCGCCGGGCCCCGGGGGTTCACCGCGAGCTCGCCGAAGGGCTCCCGCGCGTCGCGCTCGGCGCGGTCGAAGACCCACTCCTGCACGTTGCCCGCGAGGTCGAGCACCCCCTCGGGCGTCGCCCCGTCGGGGAACGACCCCACCGGCGCCGCGAGGGCGTGTCCGTCGTCGTCGCTGCGGCACCCCGGCGCGATGGCGCCGTGGTTCGCGCGCCCCGGGTCCCACTGAAAGCCCCAGGGAAAGGGCCTCCCCTCGCGCCCTCGCGCGGCGTGCTCCCACTCGGCGTCGGTGGGAAGCCGCGCGCCGATCCACGCGCAGTAGGTCACCGCGTCGCCCCAGCGCACCCCCGTCACCGGCAGCTCGGCCGCGCCGGTGTGCGGCGTGCCGGGCGCGTCGAGGGGATCCGCGCACACCCCCGCCCGCACGCAGCGCGCGTAGGCGTCGACGGTGACCTCCGTGCGGTCGAGCCCGAAGGGCGAGAGCCACACGGGCCGCGCGCCGATCTCGCGCGCGAAGAGCGACGGCGCGCACACCTCGGGCACGGGCTGGTCGAGGCACACCGTGAGCAAGAGCCGCGCGCGGAGGCGCAGTCCCGAAGACTCCCGGGGCTCTCCCAGGAGCTCCGCGAGGGCGCGCAGGTCTCTGCGGCACAGGGTGATCGCGTGATCGAGGGCGACCTGATCGGCGCCCACGCGGGTCTCTCCGCCCGCGAACCACACCACCGCGCCGGGGGAGACCTCGACGCGCGCGGCGCGCACCTCGCGGGGCGTCTGCGCGACGCCCACGCCGAGGGGCGCGAGGCCGAGCCCGAGCCCGAGGGCCGCGCGCGCGACGCGGGTCACGACGCCGCGAAGGCCTCGCGGAGCTCGGCGCGGAGGCCAGGGTCGAGGGCCACGGCGGCGCCGGTGCGGGCCATGGCCTTGGCCGCGACGAGCATCGCGTCGAGCCCGCGGTCGGAGCGCGCGGCGTCGGCGAAGGCGTGCTGGTGACAGAGGGTCTCGCCCTCGTCGCAGATCGCGAGCCAGGGGTGAATCGCGGGCACGGCGTGGCTCACGTCGCCCATGTCGGTGCTCCCGGTGCCCACGCGCTCGTCGGTGTCTCGCGGTGCGCGGCCGAGGGCGCGGAGCTGCTCGGCGAAGACCCGCGCGAGGGGGAGGTTGTTGCGCATGTCCTTGTAGCCGCGGCGGGGGGTGAGGGTCACCGCGACGTCGCAGGCCATGGCCGCGGCGCGGGCGCAGCGCTCGACGATGGCGCGCACCCGCGCGAGCTCGGGGAGCGTGCGGGCGCGCACCGAGAACTCGCACGACGCGCGCTCGGGGATGATGTTCACGGCCTGTCCGCCGTCGGTGATGTAGCCGTGCACGCGCACGCCGTCGCGAAAGTGAACGCGCTGCGAGTCGATGAGACTGAAGGTCTGCATGCACGCCGTGAGCGCGCTCGACCCGTCCCACGGGGCCGCCGCGGCGTGGGCGGGGACCCCCTTGAATTCCATCTGAATCCAGAGGTTCGCGAGGGTGGGGTGGGCGACCAGGTCGCGGTCGAAGGGGTGGAACATCATCGCCGCGTCGAGGCCCTCGAAGACCCCACGCTCGGCGAGGATCACCTTGCCCCCGCCGCCCTCCTCCGCGGGCGTGCCGATGAGCTCGACGGTGGCGCCGAGCCGCTTCGCGTGGGGCGCGAGGGTGAGAAACGCGCCCACGGCGCCGGCGGCGATGAGGTTGTGCCCGCAGGCGTGCCCGATCTCGGGGAGCGCGTCGTACTCGGCGAGGAAGGCCACGCGCACGGGGCCGTCGCCCGCGCGGGCGCGCAGGGCGGTGTCGAGGCCGCCCAGGGGCGCCTCGACGGCGTAGCCCTCGGCGGCGAGGCGCTCGGAGACCCACGCGGCGGCGCGGCGCTCTTCGAAGCGGAGCTCGGGGTGGGCGTGGATGCGCAGGGAGAGTTCGCGCAGCGCGTCGCGTCGCGCGTCAACACCCTCGTCGAGCGCGCGGGAGAGGTCATCGAGCGGTCCCATGGAGGGATCGCATAGCACCGGGCGCGGCGAATCAGAAGCAGCGGAACACGCCGACCTCGGACCAGGCCACCCACGAGGGCGACGAGGTCGTGGTCACGCGGACGTAGCGGGCGCTGACGTTCTGTCCGAAGTCGAAGCTGTAGGTCCCGCCGTTGGACATGACTTGAGAGATGGTCCGCACGTTGGTGAAGCTCGAGCCGTTGCTGCTCACCGACACCACGTGGACCACGTTCGCCGGAGACGGCGACTGGTCGGGGATCAGGGTGATCCCGCGGATGGGCATGACCTCGCGGAGGTCGACCTGCCACCAGCGCTGGGGGTAGGTGCCGGCGTTCCACCCCGTGCAGCGGTTGCCGTCGTTGGCCCGCGTGGCGACCTGGCCGCTCCACGCGCTCTGCGCCGTCGCCACGCCCAGGGGCGCGACGTTGGTGCAGCCCGCCACGGGCGAGGGCACCGGCGCGCTGTTGCCGCAGGTCACCGAGCAGAGCCCCGCGTAGCAGCTCTGCCCGCCGGGGCAGGCGTTGCCGCAGCGGCCGCAGTTCGCGCGGTCCTGCGCGAGGGTCGACTCGCAGCCGTTGGCGGCGTTGTTGTCGCAGTTCGCGAAGCCCGTCGCGCAGCTCGCCACGACGCACGCGCTCGCCACGCAGGCCGCCGTCCCGTTGCTCACCGAGCACGCCCTCCGGCACGCGCCGCAGTTCGCCGCGCTGGTGCGCGTGTCGACCTCGCAGCCGTTGGAGGGGTTGCCGTCGCAGTCGGCGAAGCCCGCCGCGCAGGTGTACGCGCAGGCCCCCGCGGCGCAGCTCGCCACGCTGTTGGGCCGCGCCGCGCAGGCGCGCCCGCAGGCCCCGCAGTGGGCGACGCTCGTGCGCGTGTCGGTCTCGCACCCGTTCGAGAGGTTGCCGTCGCAGTCCCCGAAGGACGCGTCGCAGGTGTACGCGCAGCTCCCTGCGGCGCAGCGAGTCTGCGCGTTGTTGCGCGAGGCGCAGCGGGCGTTGCAGCCGCCGCAGTGGTCCGTCGACGAGGTCACGTCGACCTCGCAGCCGTTGCCCGGCAGCCCGTCGCAGTCGGCGCGCCCGGTCGCGCACGCGGTGAGGGTGCAGCTCCCGGCGACGCACATCCCCGCGCCGCCGCTGGGCATGCACGCGCGGCCGCATCCGCCGCAGTGGCTGTTGCTCGTGCGGGTGTCGACCTCGCAGCCGTTCGACTCGACCCCGTCGCAGTCGGCGAAGCCCGTGGTGCACACGCGCTGGCAGGCGCGCGCGGCGCACACGACGAGGGTGTTGGGCGTCGACGCGCAGGCGGCGCCGCACCCGCCGCAGTGCGAGGTGCTGCTGCGCAGGTCGGCCTCGCAGCCGTTGGTCGCGTTGCCGTCGCAGTCGCCGTAGTCGGCGTCGCAGCTCCCGACGGCGCAGCGGCCCATGTCGCAGCGCGCCGTGGCGTTGGCGGGGTCGCAGCGCACGCCGCAGGCGCCGCAGTGCTCGGTCGACGCGCGGAGGTCGACCTCGCAGCCGTTCGACTCGACCCCGTCGCAGTCGGCGAAGCCCTGCTCGCAGGTGTACGCGCAGCGCCCGCCGTCGCAGCGCGCGGCGGTGTGCGGGCGCGCCTCGCAGCTCCGGCCGCAGCCGCCGCAGTGCGCGAGGGCGCTCGAGGTGTCGGTCTCGCAGCCGTTCATCCCGTCGGAGTCGCAGTCGGCGTAGGGGGCCGTGCACATGCCCACCGCGCAGGTGCCGTTGGCGCAGGCGGGGGAGGCGTTGGGCACCGAGCAGCTCTGCCCGCACGCGCCGCAGTGCGCGGTGTTGGCCTGGGGGTCGACGCAGCCGCCGTTGCAGCAGGTCTGCCCCGTGGGGCACGCGCGCATGGAGTTGCACCCCGCGACGCAGAGGTTGCCCACGCAGAGGGTGCCCGCGGGGCAGTGCGCGTCGACCACGCACTCGACGCAGGCGCGGGTGCCCGGGTCGCACCGCAGCGGACGCGTCGTCACGCCGCCCTCGGAGGGGGCGCCCGCGTCGCCGTCGGAGGTGGTGCCGCAGGCGTCGTCGTCCTGGCAGCCCGAGAGGCAGCGGCGCTGGGTGGTGTCGCAGTATTGTCCTGCGCTGCAAGCGTTTCGCTCGGCGGTGCAGCCCACGCAGCGGCGCGTGTCGAGGGCGCACACCGGGCCGTCGGCGGAGCCCGCGCAGTCGTCGTCGCCGCGGCACATGCCGGGCATCTGGGCGTCTTCAGGCCCGAGGTCGGGGGCGACGTCGACGAGGTCCATGGGCGGGGGCGCGTCGACGACGTCAGGGGCGACGAGGTCGTCGGCGACGATGTCCATCGCCGCGCTCGCGTCCATCGCGTCGATCGCGGCGTCGACCGGCGCGGGGCCCCCCACCACCGACTGGCTGTTGGAGCACGCAGACACGAGCGCGAGAACCAGCCCGAAGCGAAGCACACGCATGGGCGGATGATCGTCGGGGGGCGAGGCGATGGCAACCCGCGCTCAGGCCCGAGCGCCCGCCTCGACCCGCGGGGGCGCCCGCCACCACCCGCGCTCGAGCCGGTCGGCGACCTCGCGCACGAGGAGCCTGGGCGGGGTGTCGCGCGCGGCGACGAGGTCGATCCACTCGACCCACTTCGGGTCGTGCACGCGGCCTCGCACCGACTCGTGGGTCCTGCGCACCTTGAACGCGAGGGTGAGCCGGTGCGTCGAGGTGAGCGCGGGGACCTCCATCGCCGCGACCCGCGCCACCCGCTGCCGAAACATCGCGGCGTCTTCGCAGGGGAGCACGGTCTTCTGCGCGGCGACGTCGTCGAGCAGCGCGCGCGACTCGTCGCGGAGCCGCTCGAGGGCCTCGGGGGTGATCGCCATGAACACGCACGCGCCCGGCAGCAGCCCCGACGCGTAGAACGACAGCGAGCGGAGCGCGGTTCGACGCTCGGCGCGGGTGGTCCCGCCGCGGTAGAGGTTCTCGGCCTCGTCGATGATCACCACGGGGCCGGTGCAGCCCTCCACGCGCTCCAGGAGCGCGATCCAGAGCAGCAGGCGGTCGTAGGCGTCTTGTCGGTAGCCCGGGTTCGAGGGCTTCTCGGTGAGGTCGAGGGCGCCGAGGTACCCCTCCAGCGCGAGGCCCGGGCTCTTCGAGCGCTCCATGGCGCGCAGGGCCTTGCGCGCGGGCGCGCTCACCTCGCGGCCGGCCTCGGCGAGCTCGCCGAGGGCGCGGGTCACGGCGCGGAGGGTCAGCGGCGAGCGGGTCCACCCCACGAGGCGGTCGAGGGGCGTGGGCGACAGGGGGAGCGGGAGCGTCGACTGCTCCAGCATTCGGCGCAGGTGTCTCTGGGGGTTGCCCAGGTCGCTGTCGAGGCGCTCCAGCGAGAGGCGAAACACCGGGCGCTTCTCGCGCAGGGCGCGCGCCGCGAGGTGCAGCAGCAGGTGGGACTTTCCCGAGCCGTAGGCGCCGACGAGCATGCCGAAGACCGAGCTCTCCATCGCGGCGTGCTCGAAGAGCGCGGTGATGGTCCGGTCGACGCGCTCGTGGCCCACGCTCATGGTGCTCACCGCGTCGAGGGCCGGGAGCCCCTGCATCGCGCGGATCACCGTGCGCATCGCCGGCGCTTGATCCTTCGAGAGCGCGGGCCGCGGCGGAGGCTCCCCCGAGGGACGCCACGACTCCGGCGGCGTGAGGTCGGTGAACGGCCGGTGCGGCGGCGGGGCGCCGTCGTCGGCCTCGAGCATCACCCGCGACGCCAGCGGCGCGAGGGACCGCAGCGAGCGCGGCCCCTCGAAGAGCGCCGCGGTGCCCTCGACCACGAGCTGCGCGGCGAGGAGCCCGCGCCCGCCGTCGGCGTTGTCGAGCAGCTCGCGCAGCACCGTGAGCGCGTCTTCGCGGCGGCCCGGCGGCAGCCGGGTGATCACGTCGGCGCCGTGAAAGGTCACGAGGGTGCCGCGGCGCCCGAGCGACCGAACGAGGCGCGTGAGCTCGCTGAAGGCCCGACGCGCCGTGCGCGCGCTCAGCGCGCTGAGGGCGGCGCCGCCCTGCTCCGCCCGCGCGAGCTCGGTGCCCGCGAGCCACGCCTCGAGGCGCGCGGCCTCGCGCGCGGGGTGGCGGTGCGCGTCGAGGTAGGCGCGGGCGAGGGCGATGAGGTCTCCCGCGGCGTGAAACCCGACGCACGCGGCGTCGAAGCGCGCCAGGGCGTCGCCCGGGCCCTCGCGGTGAAAGCTCTCGAGGAGCGGGATCAGCCCCTTCGCGTCACCGATCTCCCTGGCGCGCAGGGACTTGATCACCGACCGGAGCATCCCGTCGAGGCTGTCGAAGGCGCGGTCCTCGAGCACCCGCACCCGGGCGGTGACCCACCCGAGGGCCCGGGCGTCGTCTTCGAGCGCGTCGAGGTACAACGCGCCGTCGGAGGCCCGCGGGGAGCGGGTGAAGATCACCTCGGCGCCGTCGCAGGCGTGCAGGTCGTCGAGGGCTTGCGCGTTGGCCTGGCGCAGCGCGCCGATCCACGCCGCGCGCACCTCGGGGGGGCAGGGTCGGGGGCGGGCTCGCGCGGTCACCATCGCGAGCCGAGACCGTACCCGCCTCCGCGGGGGGCGCAACCTCCCGGCGTGGAGGTGTGACATTTTCAGTCCTCGCGACGTTGACCAGGAGCGACTCTGGGCGCATCCCTTGGCGCCTCGAGGCGGTTCGAAATTTCTCCAAACGCCCCCACACCCTCTAGACAGCGCCCGCGATGAACCCTCTGCGACTCGTCACGACCTTCACCCTCCTCGCCCTCACCGCCTGCGACGCGCGCAGCGGCGGCGGCACCTTCGGCGGCTTCGTCGACGACGCCGCGACCGACGACGCCGGGGGCATGATCCTCGACGCGGGCGCGTCGGACGACGCCGCGGCGAGCGACGCGCCCGTCGCCGCGAAGGACGTCGTCACGCCCCCCAGCGACATCGTCACGGCCGCAGACATCCCGACCGTCACGCCCCGCTGCGGCGACGGCACCTGCGACGAGGGCGAGTCGTGCGAGAGCTGCCGCGCCGACTGCGCGTTCATGTGCCCGCCCCCGCCCGACGTGCCCACGGTGCGCTGCGGCGACGGCACGTGCAGCGAGGGCGAGTCGTGCGAGAGCTGCCGCGCCGACTGCGCGTTCATGTGCCCGCCCCCGCCCGACGTGCCCACGGCGCGCTGCGGCGACGGCACGTGCAGCGAGGGCGAGACCTGCTCGAGCTGCGCGAGCGACTGCGGCGCCTGCTCCACGGGCGCGCTCACCGACCCCTGCCCCTCGACCTCCTCGCAGGGGCCCAGCCGAGACTGCGGCTGGCGCCTCGGCACGCCCCTCTCGTGCTCCCCGGGACGCGCGACGATGGTGGGCTGCAGCGGGTCTTCGGGGACGGGCTCGCTCTGCCAGCCCGCCTACGGCAGTTGCACGGGCGACCCTGTCATGCGCGTGTGCCCCGGCACGACGCCGTGCACCGCGGCCATGGCGTTGACCCCGCTGTCAGGGAGCTTCGACGACCAGTGCGGCACCTGCCCGTCGGCGTACGTGACCTGCCCCTCCTCGGGGATGATCAACGTGCTCACGGGGGACTACAACAGCAACCAGCCGACGCAGCGGGGCACCTGCACCGCCGCGGCGCGCTGAGGGGGGGAGGGTCACTCGCTCGAGCAGTTCGACAGGGTGAGGCGCACGCGGGCGGCGACGGTGCGCACGTCACCCTGCGCGCGGAGGCCGGTGCAGTCCATGGTCACGCCGACCTCGCGGAGCGAGCCGCTGGGGGACACGGTGTTGGTCGCGGTGCAGGAGCTGCCGTTGAACGACGTGGTGCCCACGAGGAACGAGACCGTCGAGGGCTCGGCGCCGGTGGGCGAGGGCGGGGGGATGTTCACCCGCACCGAGCGCAGCCCGTCGGCCGAGCCACCCACGCGCTCGAGGAACACCTCGGCGCGGTTGTTCACCACCCGGCAGTAGCCCGAGGGGTTGGTCTCGACCACGGTGTTCTCGGGAAAGGTGAAGCCCGTGGCGCCGTCAGGCTGGCCGAGCTGTTGAAGGGTCAGGTCGACGGTGCCGGTCACCTGCACGCGGCTCTCACCGCAGCCGAAGAGGGTGGTGGCGACAGCGGCGAGGGCGACGAGGCGTGCGGGGGTAGTCATGGGGATCACCTGAGTTCGACGCCCGTTGCAAGGGCGTGTCCAAGGTCGGTGCTTGCGGAGATACCACGGTTTGAAGCGCCTTGGCCCCCGCGCGGTGTTCACCGCCGTTCGCGGCGGCGCTGCCAACCGGGGTTCTCAGCGCGAGAAGGTCACGAAGGACCACCGGGGCTTGCGGCTCGGGTCGCGCAGCGGGAGGGTCAGGGTGAAGCGGGCGCCGCCGCCGGGGCGGTCGTCGCAGCCCACGTCGCCGTTGTGGTCCAGGGCGATCTTGCGCACGATGGCGAGGCCCAGGCCGGTGCCCTCGGATTTCGTGGTGAAGTAGGGCACGAAGACCTCGGACTGGCGCTCTCTGGGCACGCCCGGTCCGTCGTCTTCGACCACGAGCCACGCCTGGTCGACGAGCTCCGCGGCGCCCTCTCCGACGGTGAGCTCGACCCGCCGCACCTCGGCCCTGACCCACACGTTGCCCTCCCGCGCCCCGAGGGCCTGCACCGCGTTGCGCACGAGGTTCTCGTAGGCGCGCTTGAGCATGATCCGGTCGAGGGCCACGGGGATCGCCCGCTCGCCCGGGTCGAAGTGCAGAATCACCCCGGGCCGCTCGCCCCCCGCCTCGTCGAGGAGCGCGTGGGCGTTGGCCATGTCGCGCACGAACTCCGCGAGGTCTCCCGGCGCGGGCTTCACGTCGGGGAGCCGCGCGAAATCCGAGAACGCCGTGACCAGCCGCCGCAGGGTGGCGACCTCCTCTTCGACCACCTCGCGGGCGGTGTCGAGGGTGCGCTGAAACCTCTCGTCGTCGCCGCTGTACTTGCGCGCGACCTCTTGCACCGCGAGCTGAATGGGCGTCAGCGGGTTCTTGATCTCGTGCGCGAGGCGCCGGGCGAACTCCTGCCAGGCCGCGACGCGCTGGAGGTACTCCACCCGCTCCCGGGTCAGCCGGGTCTCGTCGACCATGTGGTTGAAGGTCCGCATGAGCTCGCCGAGCTCGTCGTCGCCGCGGGGGCGCACCCGCACCGTGAGGTCGCCGTCGCCCACGCGCTCCGCCGCGAGGGCGAGCGCGCGAATCCTGCGCGACGTGCCCCGGGCCGTGATCGCCGTCGCGAGGGCCGCCGCCAGGGCGGGGACGATGATCAGCGCCAGGGGCAGCGAGGGCCCCTTGCGGGGGCGCGCGGGGGCGTCGGCCACGCGCGCCGGCGCGCAGGGCAGGTCGAAGGTCGCCACCACCCGCGCGGACTCGTCGCCGAGGGGCGTCGGGAGCACCAGCGTGCCGCACTGCACGCTCGGCGCAGGCCGCGACGACGACGCGAGCACGGTGCCCCGCGTCGAGAGCACCTCGGTCACCCGCGGGCGCGCCTCGGGGGCCAGCAGCGCCAGCGCGTCGAGGAGCGCGCGGGCCATGGGCGCCTCCCGCGGGCGCGCGTCGAGGGCGCGGGCCAGGGTGAACACCGCGGCCTCGCGGGACGCGCGCCAGGCCGCGTCCCGCGCGCGTAGGTGAGCGTTGAGGGTGACCCTGCGGTGCTGCTCCCGCGCGGCGTCGAGGTCGCCCTCACGGTGGTCGAGCAGGCTCGCCACGCCGAGCACCACCAGCGAGGTCACCGCCACGGCCAGGGTCGCCGCGGTGACGAATCGACGCTCGAGCCGCGAGGCGCCCTCCACCGCTCAGATCCGCCGCAAGAGCCGAACGAGCTGATCGCAGGCGAGCGCGCCGCACAGGGCGACGCAGACCGCGAGGGCGCGCTCGACGAGGCTCCACCCCGCGAAGCCTGGAGGAGGGGAGACCGCCGGAGGGAGCTCGGGGATGGTTTCTTCGAGGGGCTCCGAGGGGTCCACGGAGAGGGAGGATACTCCTCAAGCGGCGTGCGGGGCGAGGTCCCCCAGCGCGCCGCGGAGCTTTTGCAGCGCCCGGGCCTCGAGCTGCCGCACGCGCTCCTTCGAGACGCCGAGGCGGCGGCCCAGGGCCTCGAGGGTCTCGCCCTCGTCTTCGGGGGAGAGCACCCGGCGGTCGAGGATCCAGCGCTCGCGGCTCGAGAGCACCTCCAGGGCCGTGTTCACCCGCGCGCGCAGGTGGGCCTTGGTCGCTGTGCTGCATATTTCCGCAGAGGCTGTCGGGTCCGTCGTCGGTGGAGCGCAGGCGGCGGTCGAGGGCCGGCCCCTCGCCCTCGGGGGCCGCGTCGAGGGACATGTCCCGGTGCTGGAGCATGGGCATGAGCCGCGCGGCGTGGGCCTCGGAGACGCCCGAGAGCGCGGCGAGCCTGGCCGGGTCGCTCTCGCGGGTGCGGCGGTAGGCCCGGAGCGCGCGGCGCTCGGCCTTGCTCCCGCCGATGCGCACCACGCGGTAGGCGCGCACGACGTACTCGCGAATCTCCGCGCGGATCCAGTAGACCGCGTAGGTGATCAGCCGGCACTCGCGATCGGGCTCGAAGCGCGCGGCGCCCTTCAAGAGCCCGAGGTTGCCCTGCTGAATGAGGTCCTCGAGGGGGACGCCCCAGCGGCGGTACTCCGCGGCGATGGTGATGACGAAGGGCAGCGAGGCCTCGATGATCCGCTGACCCGCGCGCTGATCTCCGGCTCGCCAGCGCGCCGCGAGGGCGCGCTCCTCGTCGGCCTTCAGGGGGGTCACTCCAGAGAGAGAGTGGCGATAGGCGTCAAGGGCGGTGACAGATCCAAGCGATCCCATAGTGTTCGCCTCCGCGACCTCCGCGCCCTCTGCCTTCGCCCCTGTCGCTCTCCCCGCAACCACTGCGTGGGAGGCCGTGAGCTCGTCGGGCGCGACGACCGTGCGTACCAACCCTGTGCAGAGTCAGTGCCAGCCCTGAAATTCAAGCACTCTGTGCGTCTCGCGGGTGCACGATGTTCCGAGGGTGCGAAAAGAGCGCCGGAATCGGGGGGGAGACGCGGGTTGACGCGCAAGCCTTGCGTGAGCCCT
The DNA here is from genome assembly GCA_041389885.1 of Polyangiales bacterium. Classification (GTDB taxonomy): domain Bacteria; phylum Myxococcota_A; class Polyangia; order Polyangiales; genus JAWKRB01. The sequence goes on from JAWKRB010000005.1 coordinate 189,724, forward strand.
CAGGGCGCTTCGTCGAGGAGCGCGCGAATGGCCTCGGCGACGCCGCCGCCCTCGCGGCTCGTGGCGCGGAGCCGGTCGGTGGCGTGGGAGGCGACCTCGTTGGGGCTCTGCCCCATCGCGAAGCTCCTCCCCGCCCAGCGGAACATCGGCACGTCGTTCAGCCAGTCGCCCACGACGGAGACCTCGCGGGGGGTGATCCCGAGCTCCTGCGCGACCTGCGCGAGGCCGGTGGCCTTGTCGTTGCGGGCGCTGCGGGTGAGCAGGGTCCAGCGGTCCTCGGTGCGCGAGGCGGGGAAGGTCACCGCGAGGAGCTCGTCGCCGTGCGCCTCGGTCACCGCGGCTCGCGCGAGGTGCACGGCCTCGCGGGTGCCGAAGCCCACGGCCATGGTCACGTGGTGCCGGTGGGCCTCCCACGCCGCGGAGCACGACAGGGTCTCGTGGAGCGTGACCTGCGGCGACCAGGTCTCGACGTAGCGCAGCAGGTCGGCGCCGCCGTGCTCCCCGTGGATCTCGTCGTGCAGGAACCAGAACGCGTCGAGGTCGTGGCGGTCGAACGCGAGGGTCACGCCCTCGGTGATCGCGGCGTGCATCGGTCGGTGCTGGAGCACCGCGCCGCTCACGGGGTCGACCAGCACGGCGCCCTCGGCGCACACGAGCGTCGTGTCGAAGTCGAGGCGCAGCGCGGTGGGGAGCGCGCCCGTCGCGATGCGCCCCGTGGCGATGGTGACGCGCACGCCCGCGGCGCGGACCTCGGCGATGGCGTCGACGTCTTCAGGCGCGACGACGCCGTCGTGGCGCAGGAGGGTGCCGTCGAGGTCGAGCGCGAGGAGCCGGGTTCGCATCGGTCAGGAGAGCCGCTTCAGGGGTGCGTCGATGATCGTTCGGTACACCTCGGGGCCGAGAAAGACCTCGCGCTCGCCCCGCGCGTCCTGCCGCGCGACGACCTGGTCGTGGAGCGCGGTGAGCACCTCGAGGCGCACCGAGAGCCGACGAAAGTCTTCTTCGGTGACGTCGCCGAGGATCTCCAGGGCTGACGCGAGGGCGTCGCGCTCGGTCTGGTCGACGTGAAACGCGCCGTCGCCCTGGAGCCCCATGGCGTCGAGGGCGAGGTCGACGGGGTTGAACCACACGAAGCACCGCGCGAGCTCGACGCGCCAGTGCTGCGGCTCGCTCCGGGGCGCGTGCCAGCGCGCGGGGTAGAGCCCCCGCACCACCTCGCCGAAATACGCCCCGGCGGACTGCGCCACGAGCTCGACGATGGGGCTGCGGTCGTCGCGCGCCTGCAGGAGGTAGTGGTCGAGCAGGGGGAGGGTCTCGGGCGTCAGGTCGAGCGCGATGCCCGTCGCGCTGTAGACGAACTGCACGCAGCCGAAGATCAGCTCGCGGAGGTGCTCGGGGACATCGTCAGAGAGCTCAGGGAGAACCGCGTCGTCGCTCACAGCGCATGGGAGTCCCACGGCGCGGGCGGCGCCGCAAGGACCGACTCGATCAGGGGGCCGTCGGCGCGGCGGGCGCGGCGGGCGCGGCGGGCGCGGCGGGCGCGGCGGGCGCGGCGGGCGTGGCGCCGGGCATGCGGGCGCCGGCGGGCACCTCGCCCGTGAGCGCGTTGAGGAACGCCACGATGCGCGTGATCTGGGCGTCGTTGAGCTCGCGGCCGAGCTGGTAGCGCCCCATCATCCGCACGGCGTCGGGGAGGGTGCGCTGCGAGCCGTCGTGAAAGTACGGCGCGGTGAGCGCGACGTTGCGCAGCGTGGGCACCTTGAAGAAATGCCGGTCGCTCTCCTGGTGGGTCACGTTGAACCTGCCGTTGTCGGCCTCGGTGAGGTGCCCGCGGTCGGCGAAGTAATTCCGCACGAGCCCCATCTTTTGATACATCGCGCCGCCGACGTTGACCCCGGCGTGGCACGCGGTGCAGCCGACCGACACGAACTCCGCGAGGCCCTCGCGCTCCTCGGCGCTGAGCGCGCTTCGGTCGCCGCCGAGGTAGCGGTCGAAGCGCGAGGGGGTCACCAGGGTCATCTCGTACGCGGCGATGGCGTCGGTGACGTTCGCCTGGGTCACGCCGTCGGCGGGGTAGGCCGCGCGAAACGCCGCGACGTAGCTCTCGTCGCCGTTGAGCGTGGCGAGCACGGCGGGCCAGGTGTTGCCCATCTCCTTGGGGTTGGTCACGGGGCCCGCGGCCTGCTCGGCGAGGTTCGCCGCGCGTCCGTCCCAGAACTGCACGAAATTGAAGCGCGCGTTGAGCACCGTGGGCGAGTTGATGGGGCCCACCTGCCCGCGGATCCCCAGGGAGCTCACGCGCCCGTCGGCGCCCCCCTGGTCGAGGGAGTGGCAGCTCGCGCAGCTCAGGGTGTTGTCTGCCGAGAGCGCGGTGTCGTGAAAGAGCCTGCGCCCCAGGGTGACCTTCGCCGCGGGGATGTCGCCCACGGGCGGGAGCGCCTGGAACATCCCCGTGGGCGGGTTCTGCGTGTTCGCCGCGGCCGGCGTGGCCGGGGGTGGGGTCGGCGCCTCCTGCCGACGCTTGCACGCGCCGCCGAGGGCGGCCACCGCCAGCGTCGCGACGATCCACCCCGAATAGCCCTGAAACCTCATGTTCGTGCGTCTCCTTCGTGCCCTGCGCCCCTCGGGCGCGTCGGCAGACCTCTGCTGCTTGGATGCGCCGAGCGCGGCGCAGGGTTCAAGCGCAATCGCCGCGGCGGGCGTAGGTGCCGAAGACCCTGTCCCAGATGGGCAAGAAGCCGGCGTAGTTCACCCGCACCCGCGCGTGGTGCAGGTCGTGGTGCGCGGCGCCCTCGCTCCCGGGGATCAGCCGTGACGGAGACCACGGGAGCTCGTACCCGCAGTGCCCCTCGGCGGCCTCCCACTGACGCACGGCGATCCACGCGAAGATCGTGAGCAGGTGCGAGCCCAGGAGCATCGGCCCGAGGATCATCAGGCTCCCGGTGAGCACGAACTCCACCGGGTGCATGTAGTGCCCGGTGATCGCCCAGGGCGTGTAGATCCGGTGGTGCACCGAGTGAACGCGCTTGAAGAGCCACCCCGAGTGCATCGCCCGGTGCATCCAGTAGAAGAGAAAGTCGTCGAGGTAGAGAAAGAGCGCGACCTGCCAGAGCACCTCGAAGGCCGAGGGGAGCGGCCCGCCCACGCGAAAGCGCGAGAGGGCGACGAGGGGCCAGGCGAGCGCCGTCACCGCGGTCATCAGCGCGTTGTTCACCAGCCACCGGGCGATCGACGGGACGAAGAGCGTCTGCGCGCGGGCGCGGCGGGTCTGCAGGCGGTAGGGCGCCGCCCAGGCGGGCTCGCGCCAGGCGATCCACGTGAGGGGGACGGCGAAGAGCAGAAAGGCCCCCATGCTCACCGCGGTCGAGCCGAGGAGAAAGGGCAGCGCGCGGGGGTCGCGCCAGGCGTCGACGAGGGCGGAGAGCACCGCCGCGCATTCGACCGCGGATGTCTCGCGAGGGCAATCCCCAGGGTCAGCGCTCGGCGCAGCGCACGGTGGCCTGCACCCGCGCGTCGTCGCGCTGCGCGACCTCGCAGGCGCGGCCGTAGAAGGTGAGCTCGCCGTAGTCCCGGTCGCTCCACTCCCAGCCCTCGCGGCGGGTGGGGTCGCGGGGCACGCGGGCGCCGTCGAGGTCGACGTCGATCGCGTCGGGGTCGTCGGGGCGAGACGGGGTCACGTAGCTGCACAGGGCGACGGAGCGCTGAATGCCCTCGAAGGTGCGAAGCAGCTGCGCGCCGTTGCGAATGGAGCTGTACCGCGGAGAGCCCGCGTTGGGGCGCCCCCCCGCGTCGGCCATGCGGTCGAGGACCCCCTGAAAGCGGGCCTCGAGGCTGCCGTCGATGCCGATGACGTAGGTGACGACGCCCGCGCGCCGCGCGTCCTCGAGGGCGCGCACGGTGCCGTCGTCGTCGAGGCACGAGAGACGTCCCCGCTCGCCGCCGCACATGGTCGCGGGGTCGAGGCACTCGCACGCGGAGGGCTCGATGGCGGCGTTGCAGTTCGGGATGCCGTCGGTGAGCAGCACGAGGTACGAGGCCACGCCCCGCGCGTCGTGGGCGCGCAGCCACTCCGTCGCCCTGCGCACCGCGGCGCCCGTGGGGGTCGCGCCCACGGGGGAGGTTCGCTCGAGCATCGCGCTCATGGCGGCGGCGTTGCGCGGGGCGACGTCGACGGTGATCCCGCTGCCGAGCTGCACCTGGCACGCCTGGAGGTAGCGCGCGGCGACGTCGTCGTCGGGGGTGCGGGGGAAGGTCAGCGCGCCCATCGCGAGGCGGTCTTCGAAGCGCGGCAGGGTCTCGCGCAGGGCGTCGACGGTGGCCTGCCAGCGGCTGGTCATCGCGCCCATCTCCAGGGGCTGGAGCATCGAGCCCGAGCGGTCGATCACGAAGAGCAGCCGCGCCGAGCGACGGATCATCCCGAAGCGCCCGGCCACGCAGGCGTCGAAGCGCACGAAGACGTCTTCGGTCGGCGCGTCGAGGGAGGCGTCGGGGATGGGCAGCCCCGTGCGCGCGCCGCATCCGAGCGCGAGGGTGAGCAGAGCCGCGCGAAGGGGGCGCATCGCGGCGCGACGCTAGCACGCGCCGCGCGAGGGGAGGCGGTCCTCGCCTTCGCCCGCCGCGCCCGACCGCTTTGCTGGTAGAAACCCAGACCATGCGACACGCGCTGGTCACCGAGGTCTGGCCGCCCGAAATCGGCGGGTCTGCGCAGCTCTTCGACAGCCTCTACGGGCGCAACTTTCCCCCCGGCGACGCGGTGCACGTCATCGCGGGGGGCGGGCGGCGCCACGACGAGCTCGACGCGTCGTACCCCATGCCCGTGACCCGCTTCTCGTCGGAGCGCGTGCCGTGGATGAAGCCCGAGAGCGCGAGGCTCTACGCCGACATGCTCGCCACCACCCTGCGCGTGTGCGCGCGCGAGCGCGTCGAGGTGCTGCACTGCGGGCGGGTGATCCCCGAGGGGCTGGTGGGCCTGGCGGTGAGCCGCGCGCTGGGCATCCCGTACACGGTGTGGGTGCACGGCGAGGAGGTCTCGATCTTCATGCGCTACGCGGTGAAGAAGCGGCTCATGCCCGAGGTCTTTCGGGGTGCCCGCGCGGTCTTCGCCAACAGCAGCTTCACCCTCGGCCGCGCGACCCTCGCGGGGGCTCCCCACGACAAGGTCCACGTGGTGAACCCCGCCGTCGACGCGGCGCGCTTCGCGGGACCGCACGACGGCGCCGCGGTGCGCGCGCGCTGGGGCGTCGAGGGGCGCACCGTGCTGCTCACCGTGGGGCGGCTCACCCGGCGCAAGGGGCACGACAAGGTCCTCGACGCCCTGGCGTCTCTGCGGGCGACGCACCCCGACCTCGCGTGGCTCGTGCTCTCCGACGGCGAGCTCGAAGACGAGCTCAAGGCCCGCTGCGCCGAGCTCGGGCTCGACGGCGTCGTGCGCTGGGTCGGTCCCGTGAAGCCCCACGAGCTCCCCGCGTACTACGCCGCCGCCGACCTCTTCGTGCACCCCAACCGCACCCTCGACGACGACGACGTCGAGGGCTTCGGCATGGTCTTTCTCGAGGCCAGCGCCTCGGGGGTGCCCGTCATCGGCGGGCGCTCCGGCGGCGTGCCCGACGCCGTGCAGGACCGTGTCACCGGACTGCTGGTCGACGGCGAGCGCTGGGAGTCGGTGGCCGACGCCATCGCCTCCCTCGCGAGCGACCCCGAGCGCCGCGCGGTCATGGGCGAGGCCGGGCGCCAGTGGGCCAAGGGATTCTCGTGGAAGCGCCAGGCCGCGAAGGTGCGCGCGCTCAGCGAGGGCGCCGCCGAAGCGCCGCCGGAGCACGCCGCGCCTTGAGGCTCCTCGCGCTGGGCACCGGCACCTGCGTGCACCCGCCTGGGACGCCCCGACGGATGCCCCCGCTCTTCGCCCTCGACGTGTCAGAAACCCCTGTGCCGCAGTGGGTTCTCCTCGATTGCTCCGAGGGCGCGCGGTGGCGCCTGGCCGACGCGGGGGTCGATCCCCTGGACATCGCCCACATCGCGCTCTCGCACCCGCACCCCGACCACGCGGCCCTGCCGCAGCTCGTGCAGGCCCGCGCGTGCGAGGCGAGCTTCGGCCGCGCCGCGGGCCGCGCGCTGCCCCTCGCGATCTACCTGCCCGAGGCGAGCGCGCGGGCGATCACCGACCTCTGGCGCTGGCACGCGCCCGAGGACGACGGCGTGCCCACCACCCGCTTCGCGCTGGACGTGGTGGGCGCGGGCGACGGGTTCGCGCGGGAGCTCTTCGCGGGGGTCACGCTGCGGGCGAGGGCGGTGGTCCACGGGGGCGCGCCGGCGGTGGCGTGGCGCGTCGAGGCGCCGGCGGGGGTCTTCGCGTACTCGGGCGACAGCGGGGTCTGCGAGGCCCTGGTAGAGCTCGCCGCGGGGGCTGATCTCTTCGTGTGCGAGAGCGCGGCGCGGGTGGGCTCGGCGGCGATGCGCGGGAGGCACCTCACGCCCCGCGAGGCCGGAGACATCGCCCGCCGCGCGGGGGTGAAATCGCTCTGGCTCACGCACTACGACGGGCGCGACGGCGACGCCGAGATGGTCGCCGACGCGCGGGCCTCGGGCTTCGTCGGCGCGGTCCGCGTGGCGCGCGACGGAGACGAGGCGATGGTCGGCTCTGGCGCGTAGCGGATTACGCACTCGCCGACGGATTTCCGCGCGGTTGACGCGCCTTCGGGGCGGTGCGATCAATCGCGCCGCGTCGCTGCCCCCGCTGGGCATCGGCGCCTGCGAGGCGCAACCCCTCGCGACGCTGGGAGACACGACCGTGAAGCACACCGAGACCGTTCGAAAGACCACGCAGCTCAAGCGAATGATCCAGCGGCCTGAGCTCGCCTTCTTGATGGAGGCGCACAACGGGCTGAGCGCGAAGGTGGCCGAGGAGGCCGGCTTCGAGGGCATCTGGGGCAGCGGCCTGTCGATCTCCGCGGCGCTCGGGGTGAGGGACCACAACGAGGCCAGCTGGACCCAGGTGCTCGAGGTGGTCGAGTTCATGGCCGACGCCACGAGGGTGCCGATCCTCCTCGACGGCGACACGGGCTACGGCGATTTCAACACGATGCAGCGGGTGATCCGCAAGCTCGAGTCGCGCGGCGTCGCGGGCGTGTGCATCGAGGACAAGATCTTTCCCAAGACCAACTCGTTCATCCGCGGCGCGGGGCAGCCCCTGGCCGGCATCGACGAGTTCGCGGGCAAGATCAAGGCGGGCAAAGACGCCCAGCGCGACGACGACTTCGTGATCGTGGCCCGCGTCGAGGCCTTCATCGCCGGCTGGGGCTTCGAGGAGGCCATGCGCCGCGCCGAGGCCTACCGCCTCGCCGGGGCCGACGCGATCCTGATGCACTCGGCCCTGCGCTCGCCGGTGGAGATCCTCGCGTTCTTGAAGGCCTGGGACAACCGCCTGCCCGTGGTGATCGTGCCCACGAAGTACTACCAGACGCCCACCGAGGTCTTTCGCGAGAACAAGGTCTCGACGGTCATCTGGGCCAACCACCTCATGCGCTCGGCGCTCTCGGCGATGCAGAACACCGCGAGGACCATCTTCGCCGAGCAGACCCTGATCAACGTCGAAGAGAAGGTCGCGCCCCTCGCGGACGTGTTCCGGATTCAGGGCGAGCACGAGCTCGAAGAGGCCGAGAAGCGCTACCTGCCGAAGCACGGGCGCTCGTTCAAGGCCGTGATCCTCGCCGCGAGCCGCGGGGAGGACCTGGGTGACCTCACCCTCGAGATCCCCAAGGCGATGGTGAACATCGCGGGCAAGCCCCTGCTCGCGCACATCCTCGAGACCTACCGCTCGGTGAACGTCAAGGACCTCACCGTGGTCCGCGGGTACAAGAAGGACGCGGTGAACCTCCCGGCGGTGAAGTACGTCGACAACGACGAGTTCGCGAGCACCGGCGAGGTCGCCTCCCTCGCGAAGGCCGTCGAGGCCGTGCAGGGCGACGTGCTGATCTCCTACGGTGACGTGCTCTTCAAGAAGGCCATCGCGCAGGAGCTCACCGAGACCGACGACGACATCGTGGTGATGGTCGACGGCAACTTCCACGACTCCCGCAACCGCGGCCGCGTCGCCGATTTCGTGCGCTGCTCCGAGCCCAACTCCAAGCGCGCGTTCTACAACACCGTCACCCTCGAGTCGTTCGTGTCGCCCACCGACGAGGCGCACGGCGAGTGGATGGGCATCGTGAAGCTCTCGCCCAACGGCGCGAAGCTCGTGGCCGAGCGCCTCCGCGCCCTCGCCGCCGAGCCCGAGCGCATGCGCACGATGAAGCTCCCCGAGCTGCTCCAGCAGCTCGTCGCCGCGGGCCACGCGGTGCGGGTGATCTACACCTCGGGTCACTGGCTCGACGTCGACACCGTCGACGACGTGCTCGTCGGCGCGAACTTCTGAACGGAGCGCCCACGTGACCATCGACGCCAAGACCTTCGTCGACGAGACGATGCGCCAGGGGTTCGGGCTGTGGACGGGCGTGCCCTGCTCCTACCTCAAGCCCTTCATCAACTACGTCATCGACGCGCCCGAGCTGTCGTACATCGGCGCGGCCAACGAGGGCGACGCCGTGGGCATCGCCGCGGGGGCCGACCTCGCCGGCGTGCGCTCGATCGTGATGTTTCAGAACTCGGGCTTCGGCAACACCGTCAACCCGCTCACCTCGCTCAACATGATCTTCAAGGTCCCCGCGCTGGTGATCACCACCCTGCGCGGCGAGCCCGGAGGACCTCACGACGAGCCCCAGCACCAGCTCATGGGCGAGATCACCGCGGGGCTCTTCGAGCTCATGCAGATCCCCTGGGAGTGGTTCCCCTCGGAGCCCGACGAGGTCGCGCCGGTGCTCGCCCGCGCCGTGGCGCACATGAACGCCCACCGCACCCCCTACGGGCTGATCATGAAGAAGGACGCGGTCGCGAGCTACAAGCTCCAGTCCCGCGCCACCGCCCGCGAGCTCAAGCCCTTCGAGGTGGCCCCCTGGGTCGAGGCCCCGCGGCCCTCGCGGCAGGAGGTCCTCGCCGCCGTGCAGTCCGTCACGCGAGACGCCGCCGTGGTGGCGACCACGGGCTTCACCGGCCGCGCCCTCTACGCCCTCGATGACCGGCCCAACCAGCTCTACATGGTGGGCTCCATGGGCTGCGCGTCGAGCTACGGCCTGGGCCTCGCGTGGGCCAAGCCCGCGCGCAAGGTGGTGGTCCTCGACGGCGACGGCGCGGCGCTGATGCGCCTCGGCGCCTTCGCCACGCTGGGCTACGAGCGCCCGAAGAACCTCGTGCACGTGCTCCTCGACAACGAGGTGCACGACTCCACGGGCGGGCAGTTCACGGTCTCGCACTCCGTCGACCTCGCGGGCGTCGCCGCGGCCTGCGGGTACCCGAGGGTGCTGCGCTGCCACACCGCCGACGAGGTCGCCGCCGCCGTGCGCGACGCGACCGAGCTCACCTTCGTGCACGTCAAGACCGCGCCGGGCGAGAGCGGCTCGCTGCCGCGCCCCAAGGTTACCCCGGTGCAGGTCATCGACCGCATGCGCGCGTGGCTCTCGGAGGGCGCGTGATGCGGCTCTTGAACCCCGGTCCCGTCACCCTCACCGAGCGCGTGCGGGGCGCGCTGGCGCGGCCGGACATGTGCCACCGCGAGGAAGAATTCGCGGCGCTGCAGCGCGACGTGCGCGCGCGGGTCGAGCGGGTGTACCCCGAGGCGGCGGCACAGGGATACGCCTCGGTGCTGCTCACGGGCTCGGGCACCGCGGCGGTCGAGGCGATGATCGGGAGCTGCGTGCCCCGAGACGGCCACGCGCTGGTGGTGAGCAACGGGGTCTACGGCGACCGCATCGCGCAGATGCTCGGCGCGCAGTCGAAGCGATCCACCGTGATCGCCTCGACCTGGACCTCGGGGATGGACCTCGCGGGCGCCGAGCGCGCGCTCTCCCTCGACCCCACGATCACCCACGTCGTCGCGGTGCACCACGAGACCACCACCGGGCGGCTCAACGACGTCGCCGCCCTCGGCGCGCTGTGCGTGAAGCACGCGCGGCCGATGCTCCTCGACGGGGTGAGCAGCTTCGGCGGAGAGGAGATCCGCTTCGCGGAGTGGAACCTCGAGGCCGTGGCGGCCACCGCGAACAAGTGCCTGCACGGCGTGCCGGGGATCTCCTTCGTGGTGCTGCGCCCGCAGGTCTTCGCCGAGCGACCCAGCGGCGCGACCTCGGTGTACCTGGACCTCTGGCGCCACTGGAAGGAGCAGCCCGCGGGCTGGTCGCCCTTCACCCAGTCGGTGCAGGTGCTCTACGCCCTCGAAGAGGCCCTCCAGGAGCTCGACGACGAGGGCGGCTGGACCGCCCGTCACGCCACCTACGCCCGGCGCAGCGCGCGGGTGCGCCACGCGCTCAAGGAGCTCGGGGTGGGGGTGTTCCTCGACGAGGGAGAGGGCGTGTACTCGTCGATCCTCACGTCGTTTCACCAGCCCTCGCGGGTGAGCTACGCGGCCCTCCACGACGGGCTCAAGGCGCGCGATTTCGTGATCTACGCGGGGCAGGGGCCGTACATGGGCAAGATGTTCCGCATCGCGGTCATGGGCGCGCTGAGCGACGAAGACCTCGGCGAGCTGGTGTCGGCGCTGCGCGCGCTGATCGCGTAGCCCTCGATGAGTGCGGCGAGCGCCGAGCGCGACCCTGCGAAGGAGTACGTCTCCCTCACGCAGAACTTCGCAGACCGCCTGTGGCGCTACCCCGCGTGCCACGCGGTGGTGCACCGCTTCATCGCCACGCCGCTCACCCCCAACCACGTCACGGCGGGGCACACCCTCGTCGCCTTCGCCTCCGCGGCGCTGCTCTACCGCGACGACCCGCGGCTGTCGTTCCTCGCGGGCGCGCTGCTCGAGTTTCGCGCCGTGGCCGACTGCTTCGACGGCGTGCTCGCGCGGGCCAAGAAGCTCTCGTCGCCCTACGGCCGCGCCCTCGACCAGCTCGGCGACACCCTGGGGTTCTCCGCGGTGATGCTCGTGGCCGCGCTGATCTCCACGCGGCACCACGGGCCGGTGCTGGGCTGGGGCGTGGTGCTCGCCCTCTCGCTGCTCTCGGCCATCGCCACCACCTGCTGGGACTTCTACCGCCGCCGCTTCATCTCGCTCCTCGAGAACGGCCGCGACGAGGTCGAGGACGAGTACGTGCAGCTCGCGCGGCACCTCTCCCAGAAGCCCTCGGTGGCGCTGAGGTGGTCGTGGTTCGTCTCGAACTTTCAGCTCGTGTTCTTCTCGCCGAGCGCGATCCCGCGGCTGCGCGCGCGCATCGACGCGGGCGACACCGGCGAGGTCGCCGAGGGCGCAGCGCCCACGCCCATCGCGCGGAGCCTGCGCGCGCGGGTGGCGGCGGGCGACCCCGAGCTGCGCCGCGCGGTGACCTCGGTGGGGTTCACCGGCGCCGACGCGGTGTTCCTCATCGTGGCGGCCTCGGCCTTCGTCAACGACCTCTTCCTCGGCTGCGCGCTGGGCTGCGTGTACGCCGTGGTCACCACGGTTCGCACCGCGTCGGTGTGCAACCGCGCCCTCTCTGAAACGTCTGCGGCACAAGGACTTCAGGCATGATCGACAAGGTGGTGATCCTCGCGGCGGGGCTGGGCAACCGCATCGCGCGGGCGACGACGACGCCGAAGCCCTTTCTCTCCCTCGACGGGAGCGAGTCGGGCGAGACCTTCGTGGCGTGGCACATCCAGCAGTTCGCGCGGCGCGGCGTGCGCGAGGTCTACGTCGTGGGCAACCGGCACACGGTGGGGCGCGAGCTCCCGCGGCCCGACGGCTGCGCGGTGCGCTGGCTGCTCAACCCCACCGAGGACATCAACACCTCGGGCAGCGGGCACAGCGCGTGGTTCGCGTGGCAGAGCGAGCACGCGATCCTCGACGGGCGCTCGCGGGTGGTGCTGATGGACGCCGACATCCTCTACGAGCCCGCGGTGCTCGACCGCCTCGACGCCCCCGCGCGGAGCTCCAAGACCCTCGTGTGCGGGGACTACCGCGAGTCGCAGGAGGAGGTCATGGTCTTCGGCGAGGGGGACCTCGCGAAGATCCACGGCAAGGGCCTCCTGGGCACCTCGCTGGTCGCTCCGTTCACGTGCGTCGGCGAGGCCACGGGGATGCTCCTCTGGGAGCCCCAGGACCACGCCCGGCTCCGCGAGGCCACCGACTGGTGCATGCGCTACAGCACCGCGAAGGTGAAGAGCGAGCACGAGGACATCACCCAGCGGATGATGTGGTCCGGCGAGGTGGTGATCGAGTCGTTTCGCGACCTGCTGTTCATGGAGTGCGACACCCCCGAGGAGTACGCGCACCTGACCCGCGAGTTCTACCCCGCGGTGCGCGCGCGCCTGGGCTGATGGCACCCCGCGGGGGCGCATCCGTTTTGAGTCGTTTCAGTGGATTCGTCGCACGCGTCTCCAGCTGCCCCCTTCGCTCGCCGGGCGCTCCCTGCGGTCGCTGGCTCGCTGAAGTGGGAGCCTGAAACTGGGCGCCTCTGCCGGGGCAGAGGCTGACCGGGCGCGCGTCGGGCGTGTTCCACACCCGACGGTTTGTGAAGGGTTCGCGGGATGTTGCATCGCGATCTGCCTGCGCGGTTGCATCGCGAGGACCGATCACCCCACCGTCGGGCGCGGCACGCGCGCGACGATCCTCCAAGCAGCCCCCGTCCCAGCGGGGGCGTCCAGTTTCAGGCTCCCACTTCAGCGAGCCAGCGACCGCAGGGAGCGCCCGGCGAGCGAAGGGGGCAGCTGGAGACGCGTGCAACGAATCTACTGAAACGACTCAGCAATGGATGCGCGCGCCTGGGCTGATGGCACCCCGCGGGGAGTGTTCTCGGCCCCGGTCGGTTGTGCTACGTCCTCGCGCCGGAGGACTCTCATGACGCAGCTTCGCCTCACGTATTTCGACGCCCCCGGCCGCGCCGAGCCCGTTCGTATCGCCCTCGCCCTCGCGGGTCTCCCCTACGAAGACCGCCGGCTGAAGTACCCCGAGTTCGCCGCGCTCAAGGAGCAGGGGGCCTTCCCCCTGGGGAGCGTGCCCATGCTCGAGGTCGACGGCGTGGCCGTGGTGCAGACCGGGGCGATGCTGCGCTTCGTCGCGCGCCTCGGCGGCACCGAGCTCTACCCCAGCGACCCGAAGTCGGCCTTCCTGGTCGACAGCGCCATCGACACGCTCAACGACACCGTCTCCCACGCGCTCACGCCGAGCCTCTTCGAGCGCGACCCGGAGAAGAAGCTCGCGATGCGCAAGGCCCTCGCCGAGGGCGTCTTGAAGCGCGCGCTGACCTACCTCGAGGGGCTCTGCGGCCTCAACCAGGGCCCCTTCCTCACGGGCTCCAGCCTCACCATCGCCGACATCCTCCTCGGGATCACCGTGCAGCAGTACCGCTCGGGCACCCTCGACGGCCTCGGCCCCGAGGTCCTCGAGGCGTACCCCCGTCTCCGCGCGCTCGGCGACGCCTACGCGGCGCACCCCTCCATCGTCGCGCTTCGCAGCAAGTAGCCCGCCTCCCTCGCGCCTCAGTTCGTCGTGAAGAGCGCGGTGATCGCGGTCTGGCCGCGCATCGCCGCGAGGGAGCGGGGCGTGTGGTCCCCCTCGGCGATCGCGTCGGGGTTGGCGCCGTGCGCGAGCAGCGCCTTCGCGACCTCGACCTCGCCCATCTCCGCCGCGCGGTGCAGCGCGGTGAAGCCCCGCGCGTCGGCCAGCCCGGCCTCCGCGCCCCGTTCCAGCAGCGCGCGCACCGAGTCGCCGCGACGCGCCTGCGTCGCGTACATCAGCACGGTGGTCCCGTCGTCGGCGGGGTCGTCGAGCGAGGCGCCCGCCTCGAGGAGCCGCGCGAGCACCGCGGGGGAGCGGTCGGCGTAGTGCAGCGCGCCGCGGCCGAAGCGGTCCTTGAGGCGCGCGGGGGTGCCCGCGGCGAGGGCGGCGTCGACGCCCGCGAGGTCGCCCCGCATCGCGGCGAGGTGCAGCGGAGTCATCGCCCGCAGCGGGCGCTCGGGTGGCTCCGCGGCGGGCTCGTCGTGGGAGGCGTAGTGCGCCGACCGCCCGAACATCGACATGCACTCCAACGCGCGCGCGCGGGGGTCGTCGCCGCCGTCTGGGAGGAGCGGCGCGGGCCAGGGGAGCTCGAGCGCGTGCGTGCGGAGGATGAAGTCCAGCGCGCGGCGGGTGTACGCGTCGCCCTCGTCCTCGCGGCACACGAAGCCCCGCGGGGGACCGATCACCACCTCGTCGCCCTCGAGGGTCATGGGCGCGCGCAGGAGCACCTCGCGGCGCCAGGAGCGCACCAGCAGCAGCTCCGCCTCGACGACGAAGAGGGCCCACTTGTCCTCCATCTCCGTGGGGATGAAGAGCGCGCCGTCGTGCACGCCCTCGGGCGCGCGGTACCGCAGGGTGATCGCGGCCACCCGCGCGCTCTGCGGACGCTGCGCCGCGAAGCTGCGCCCGGTCTCGCCCCCGTAGGAGACGGCGTTCGAGGCCATCACAGGGTCCTTCGAGGCCGAGAGGGTGCCGAGGGTGATGGGGCGCACGTCGAGCGCGCGCACGCCGAAGGGGCTCTCGGCCGCGTCGATCCACGCGGGTGGCTGGCCCGCGAGGTCGGGTCGCGGCGCCGAGAACCCGACGTGCTCCCCCTCGCGCGTCGCGGGGGTGGAGGGCGCGTCTTCGCCGCCGAAGAGCGCTGACTTGACTCGCTTCCAGATCGACATGGTCCCTCGCGCCGAGCATCGCACGGGTCGATCGGTCGTGGGCGCTCCCCCGATTACCCCCGACGCTTCAACGGATACACTCTCGCGCGGCACTTCATAGGAGACTTCATCTCATGTTGCGTTCATGGAAGATCATCACGGCCCTCGCGGTCCTCGCGCTCAGCGCGTGCAACTCAGGAGGCACGACCGTCGGCGGCGTCGACAGCGGCGTCGACATCGACGCGCAGTGCGGCGCGGCTGAGATGCGCTGCGGCGCGACCTGCGCCAACCCCCAGACCGACCCGGCGAACTGCGGCGCCTGCGGCACCCGCTGCCAGCCCTTTGAGGCGTGCATGGCGGGCGCGTGTGTGACCTCGTGCCCGCCGGGGCAGACCGCGTGCAACGGGCGCTGCGTCGACCTCCAGACCGACCGCGCGAGCTGCGGCGCGTGTGGCACCGCCTGCGGCGTCGGCCTCGTGTGCACCGGCGGGCAGTGCGCCCTCGAGTGCGGCGCGGGCCTCGCCACCTGCGGCGGCGGCGACGGCGGCGCGGGGCCGCGCTTCTGCGCGAACACCCAGACCGACAACGCGAACTGCGGCGCCTGCGGCAACGCCTGCGGCAACGGGCAGCTCTGCCGGGGGGGCGCCTGCGTGACCTCGTGTCCCACGGGGCTCACCGACTGCGGGGGCACCTGCCGCGACACCCAGGTCGACCCCGCCAACTGCGGCGCGTGCGGGACCCAGTGCGCGGCCGGTCAGCGCTGCTCGGCGGGCGTGTGCAGCCTCTCGTGCGCCGCGGGGACCACCGACTGCGGCGGCGCCTGCCGCGACATCGACAGCGACAACGCGAACTGCGGCTCGTGCGGAAACGCTTGCGCTGCAGGGCAATTGTGCTCGGCTGGGATGTGCCGCGTGAGCTGCGCCGCGGGGACCATCCTCTGCTCGGGCGTGTGCCGCGACCTGCAGACCGACAACGCCAACTGCGGCATGTGCGGCACCGCGTGCCCGGCGGGGCAGCTCTGCTCGGGCGGCGTCTGCCGGGTGAACTGCGCCGCGGGGACCACCGACTGCAGCGGCGCCTGCCGCGACCTGAGCTCCGACCGACGCAACTGCGGCGCCTGCGGCGCGGCGTGCCCCAGCGGGCAGGTCTGCGCCAACGGCGCCTGCAACGTCACCTGCGTCGCCGGGACCACCGACTGCGGCGGCGTGTGCCGCGACCTGAGCGCTGACCTCGGCCACTGCGGGTCGTGCGGAAACGCCTGCGCCGCAGGGCAGGTGTGCTCCATGGGGGGCTGCGTGACCTCGTGCGGCTCGGGCACCACCAACTGCTCGGGCGTGTGCCGCGACGTGACCACCGACAACAACCACTGCGGCGCCTGCGGCAACGCGTGCCCGAGCGGGCAGCTCTGCTCCGGCGGCGTGTGCCGCGCGACCTGCGCGACGGGCCAGACGGCGTGCTCGGGCGTGTGCCGCAACCTCCAGAGCGACAACGCCAACTGCGGCGCCTGCGACAACGCCTGCGCCGCGGGGACGGTGTGTCAGTCCGGCGCCTGCGTGGTGCAGTGCTCCTCGACGCAGACGGCGTGCTCGGGCGTGTGCCGCAACCTCCAGAGCGACAACGCCCACTGCGGCGCCTGCGGCAACGCGTGCCCCTCCGGGCAGGCCTGCGTGAACTCGACCTGCGCCCTCAACTGCCAGTCGGGGCTCACCAATTGCTCGGGCACCTGCCGCGACCTGCGGAGCGACAACACCAGCTGCGGCGCCTGCGGCAACGCCTGCACCGGGCTCACCTCGTGCCAGGGCGGGAGCTGCCAGATCGTCTGCGGCACCGGGCAGACGGCGTGCTCCGGCGTGTGCCGCGACCTGCGCACCGACACCGCGAACTGCGGCATCTGCGGCAACGCCTGCGCGAGCGGGCAGGTGTGCAACAACGGCGCGTGCACGATCGTCTGCTCGGGCGGGCTCACGCTCTGCGCCGGCGCCTGCGTCGACCTGCAGCGCAGCACCGCGCACTGCGGCGGCTGCGGCGTCACCTGCGCGAGCGGGCAGTACTGCATCAGCGGGACGTGCCGCACGACGATCCACAACTCCCAGGCGTGGACGAGCACCACCGTCACCAGCGGCTGCGCCTACCTGACCACGCACCAGTACAGCTGGTTCAACGCCGGGAACATGACCTGGCGCGAGTGCGCGCGCACGGCCTCGCGCTACGGCGCGATGATGGCGCCGGGGCACTACACCTCGCCGCGCACGGGCTGGTACGGCCACCGCAACGGGCAGAACGCGATGACCGGCGTGTGGTCGACGTACCAGAGCGCGAGCATCGACTCGACGCAGAGCTGCGTGCTCGGCCGCGACGCGCGCTCGACGCAGCGCTCCGCCGCGCTCAGCAGCACCGCGACCTACGACGGCCAGACCTGGCGCTACCAGGACTACGGCCTGCGCTACTACGACGAGTGCCAGCTCCTCGCCTCAGACGCGGGCGCCTCGATGATCACCCCGTACACGATCGGCAGCTCCGGCGCCGACTACTGGGTGCAGAGCGTGATCGCCTGCAACGTCTACAACTGGATCACCGCGGGCGGCGCGAACTTCGCGTACGACAACGTCGGCGCGGGCGTGCGCTCCAGCCGGCGCAACTGCATGGTCGGCTACGTCGACAACTGAGCCTCAGTCGCGGGTGACGTAGGGCGCGAGCAGCTCGCACAGCGCCCGCGTCGACCCGCCCACCATCAGCCCCCGCGCGGGCACGTTGTACCCCTCGGTCACCAGCTTGAAATCGCGGATCGCCAGCATGCCCCAGAGGTGCGCGGTGACCTCGCCGTCGCGGAGCTCGAACTGCGCGTACTGCGGCCCGTCGACGAGGAAATAGAGCCGCACCGAGGCCGGGCGCAGCTTCACCGTGAGCGACTCGCCGTCGCGCTCGATGCGCAGCGTGTCGTCGTCGACGAGCGTGAGCCACCCCAGGGCCTCGCGGCGGCTCCGCCGGGTGATCAGGGCGATGATCGACGCGAGGGTCGCCGCCGAGACCCAGGCGAGCATCGCGACGAACATCCCCGGCGAGCCCCTGGGCACGAACTCGAGGGTGAAGATCGCGTAGAGCGCCGGCACCAGGGCCGCGAAGGGGAGCAGGGCGGTGACGAAGAGTCCCGCGGAGAGCGGTCCTCGCATGAGGGGGTATCGCCTCGCGCGGCTGTCGAGCCGGACCTCGCGAACCGCCCAGGCGATGGCCAGCGCCGCCGCGGCGGTGCCCAGGGCCAGGGTGATGACGTGCTTCGCTTCCATGCTGGGAGGGGGGGATATCACACGGCGATCGGCGATCGGGTATGAGGGACCCGGCGATGATCGACCTCCCGTACCTCTCGCGCTACCGGGTGCTCCCGAGCGTCGCCTGGCAGCGCGCGGTGGCGGCGGTGTACCTCCCGATGGAGGCGCTCACCCGCACGCGCATGGCCTTCGAGGGCTTCACCCCGCCCGCGTCGCCCGTGCTCTACGCGTCGAACTCGTCGCAGAAGTACGACTTCACCGCGTTTCGCTCGGCGATGTGGGCGCGCTCGCTCCCCATCGCGACCGTCACCAAGGCCAAGAACTATCACGTCGGCTGGATGCGTCGGCTCATGGAGCACATCGGCGTGGTGCCCCTCGCGTCGAAGGGGTACGTGATCCTGCGAGACGCGAGCGCGGTGCTCCAGCGCCGCCCCTCTGAGGCCGAGTACCGCGCCCTGCGGGACCACCTCGACGACGACACGCCGCTCCCCGACGCGCCCGAGCTCCGCGCGCTTTGTGACACCGCCAGGGACATCCTCGGCGTGCGCTTCGACCCCGCGACCCAGACGCTCCGCGAGGCGTGGCGGGGGGTGTACCGCGCGCTCCTCGGAGAGTCTCTGCGGCTTTGTCGCGAGGCCGTCGCCGCGGGTCACTCGATTCACATCTACCCCGAGGGCACGGTCTCTTCGCGGCTCGGCCCAGGGCGCATCGGCGCGGTGCAGTTCGCGCACGCCCTGGGTCTGCCCCTGGTGCCCGTGGGGATCAACGGGGCGCGGCGCGTGTACGTCGGTCAGACCCCGATGCTTCGCGGGGGAGGGATGGTCTTTCGCTTCGGCGAGGCGTACCGACCGGACCTCCGCGCGCTGCCCGAAGACTTCTGCGCGTTCGACCCCGCGCACGAGAAGAGGCACCGAGGCACGCTCCAGGCCGCGACCGACGCACTCATGGACCGCATCGACGCGTTGCTCTCCCCCGAGCTCCAGCGCCGCGCGGACCATGTCCCCGACGGGACCCAGGGGACGAAGCGCTTCCTGTGATCCTCGCGCGCGCGCTGCACCCCCGGCACCGCATCGAGATCGAGCCCCCCGCGCTCGCTCGCGCCCTCGCGGCCTGCGCCCGCCCGCGGCCCCGCGCCGTAGAAGCCCTCGAGTCTCTCGCGTGCCCTCGCGGCGAGGTGATCGCGGCGCTCTCGGTGCGCTCGGCCTTCGACCTGCTGCTCACGGCCCTCGCCCTGCCGCCGCAGAGCGAGGTGATCCTCTCGGGGTGGACCATCCCCGACATGGCCCGCATCGTGCGCGCGCACGGGCACGTCCCTGTTCCCCTCGACTGCGACCCCCGCACCCTCGCGCCCGACCCCGAGGCCCTGCGCGCGGCGATCTCTCCGCGCACCCGCGTCGCGGTCATCGCCCAGCTCTTCGGCGCCGCCCTCGACCTCGCGCCCTTCGCGAGGGTGTGCCGCGCGCATGGGGTGATCCTCGTCGACGACGACGCGCAGGGCTTCACCGGGCTCCCGCGCCTCGCCGGGAGCCCCGACGCCGACGTCGTCTTTCACAGCTTCGGGTCGATCAAGACCGCCACGGCCCTCGGCGGCGCCACCGCGAGGGTGCGCGACCCCTCCCTCCGCGCCCGCATGCGCACGCTCATGGCGCGGTGGCCCGAGCAGCCCACGGGGCGCTACGCGCGCAAGCTCGGGCTGTACCTCGGCCTCGCGGGGCTGCGCGACCCCGCGCGCTACGGCGCCTTCGCGAGCGCCGTCGCCCGCGCCGACGCTGACCTCGACGCGGTGATCACCGGCACCGCGCGGGGCTTCCCCGCGAACACCCCCGAGGCGCTGCTGCGCGCGATTCGGTGGCGGCCCTGCGGCGCCCTCGCGGAGACGCTCACCGAGGCCCTCGCGGGCTTCGACGCCGCGCGCCTCGAGCGGCGACGCGCGTCGGGGGAGCGCATGCGCGCGCGGCTCTCGGGCGTCGAGCTCCTCGGAGGCGAGATGCCCGCGCGCACGCACTGGCTCTTCGCGGTGCTCGTCGATCGACCCGACGCGCTCGTAGAGACGTTGCGGCGCGAGGGCTTCGACGGCGCGCGGGGCACGAGCACCATCGCGGCGATCCCCGCGGCGCCGGAGCGACCCGAGGCGCGCGCGGCGACCTGCGAGGCGTGGCCCGCGCGCATGGTGTTCCTGCCGGTGTACCCCGAGATCCCCGAGGCAGACCGCGACCGGATGGCGAACCTGGTGCGCGCACACGCGGAGCGCTGAGGGGGCTTCAGGGCCGCGGCGCCTCGCGCACCGAAGGCGCGCCTCGTTGTGCGTCTCGCGCACCGACGAGCGTCTCGAAATCCCTGCAGCACAGCGATTTTCGCGCGTTTCTCGCGTGGCACCTCGAATGCTTCTCTACCGCGCAGGAGGTACCGAATCATGGTGAAGAAAATCGCGATCGGGTCGTCTGCGCTGTTCGGGTTCGCTGTGATCGCCCTCGGGGTGACCCGCGCGTGTTCGCCCGCTGCCGACGTGGAGCATGACCCCCAGAGCCTGGTGGTGGAGGCCGACGCGAGCGCGCCGGCGAACCCGCTCACCAACCCGACGGTGCCCACGATGCCGCCGGGGACGCCCACGATGCCGGGCACCGCGCCCGTGATGCCAGGCACGACGCCGACGGTCCCGCCGGGCGGACCGATGGTGCCGGGCACGACGCCGACGGTCCCGCCGGGCGGTCCGATGGTGCCGAGCACGACGCCGACCGTGGCGCCCAACGTGCCCACGATGCCGCCGCCCGCGGCCATCCAGCCCGAGGACGTGCCGCAGCCCGCCCTGGGGACCACGACCCCCGAGCTGCCCACGGAGCCTCCGCCTCCCCCCGAGACGCCCTGACGCGGGCGGCCTCACCCCACGACGCCGCGTAGGCCCCATCGGGCGCCGCGCGGCGTCGCACATTCATCGAACCCCACGACCGCGACGCCGGCTCTCAGTCTCCGGAGTGATGAGACCATGAACAAGCTCTTTCCCGCGAATGAAGGCGTCGTCGACCGCGTGCTCAGGGTGGCGCTCGGACTGGGACTGCTGGCCCTGGCCTTCGTCGGCCCGAAGACGCCCTTCGGATTCCTCGGCGTGATCCCGCTGGCGACGGGGCTCCTGGGCACGTGCCCGCTGTACACGCTCCTCGGGCTCTCGACGTGCCCGACGAAGCCGCGCGCGATGACCTGAGCCCGCACCCCGCGGGATGAGGGCAGACACCGGCCGTTCCCTCGGGAGATTTCCGCCGCGGTGTACTCGTACCCTTCCGAAAGGGATTTGAAGGGTTCCGCGCGACCGACGCACCCACATCCCGCGCTGCCGCGCACCCCTTCTCCCGCCTCGGGCTGCGTTCGACACACAAGTCAGGAATCCGCTTGAAAACAAGCGTGATGCGCCTCTGGTCTGCCCCCTGTCCGCGCCGCCCCTCGTCCCTTCGACCCGACGCGGGTCCCCTCCACCCCCGCCCCCTCCTCCATGGGCTTCGCCGATGGAGGAGGGCTGCGTCCTTCGGGTGGATGGTCCGCGTCGAACTGCCATGGGATGCGTCACATGGCCTGAGACCGCGCGGATGTGCCTGCCATCCCTTAGGACTCAGCCCTCCTCCATCGGCGAAGCCCATGGAGGAGGGGGCGGGGGTGGAGGGGCCCCGCGCTGGGTCGAAGGGACGAGGGGCGGCGCGGACAGACCAGAGGCGCATCACGCTTGTTTTCAAGCGGATTCCTGACTTGTGTGTCGAACGCAGCGAGGCGGGAGAAGGGGTGCGCGGCAGTGCGGGATGTGGGTGCGTCGGTCACGCGGAACCCTTCACATCCCCTTTGGAAAGGTACTAGCGTCGCGTCAGGCGCATGCGCGAAGACGCCTCCCCTGCGACCCTGAAGCACCTCCCCGCCCTCGATGGATTGCGCGGTCTCGCGGCGCTCTCGGTGATGCTCCATCACTTCGCCCTCGACCCCGCGGTGAGCTCCCCCGAGGCGCTCCGCCTCGTGCGTCCCTTTCGCCTCGGGTGGTGCGGCGTCGACCTCTTCTTCGTGCTCTCGGGGTTCCTCATCACGAGGATCCTCCTCGCGGCGCGGGGGCGCGACGGGTACTACGCGACCTTCTACAAGAAGCGCGCGCTGCGGATCTTTCCGCTCTACTACGCCACCCTCCTCGGGGTGATCTACGTCGTGCCCCTCGTCGCGCAGGGCACGTCGGCGGGGGTGATCGGCGAGCACCAGGGGTGGCTCTGGCTCTACCTCACCAACGTGGGCTCCGTGCTCCGCGGCACCGGCGCGTTCACCAACGCGTACGCCGACGTGAACCACTTCTGGTCCCTCGCCATCGAGGAGCAGTTCTACCTGGTGTGGCCCCTCGTCGTCGCGGCCCTCGCGCCCCGCGCGCTGCTCCGGGCGACCGGCGTGGGGATCGTCCTGGGCATCGCCACGCGGCTGCTGATCCTTCGGGGCGACGTGGGCTCGCAGGCGCTCTACGTGCTCACCCCGTGCCGCCTCGACGGCCTGCTCATGGGCGCGGCCCTCGCCGTCGCCATGCGCGAGGCGGCGTCGCAGCGCGCGCTCCGCGAGGCCGCCCCCTGGGCCGCCGCCCTCGGCGCCCTCGGCGTCGCGTGGATCGTCTCGCAGCACGGACCAGGCTTCTGGACCCGCCCGATGATGTCCCTGGGCTACAGCCTCCTCGCGCTGACCTTCGCGGGCCTGCTCGCGCTCGTGCTCACCCGCCCTGACTCCGCCCTGAGCCGCGCGCTCTCGGCTCGGGCCCTCGCCTTCGTCGGCACCTACAGCTACGGCCTCTACGTGCTCCACCGCGTCGGCGTCGTGCGATGGATCGTCCCCCTCGAGCCCCTCGCCTTCGGGCGCGCCCTGCTCGGCCCCGACGCGCCCCTCGCGCGCGCCGAGCCCCTGGGGCTCGCGGTCTTCATGCTGCTCTCGACGGCGGTGTCGTTCGTCTTCGCGTTCCTGAGCTACAAGCTGCTCGAGAAGCCCTTTCTCGACCTCAAAGACGCCCTCGGCCGCGACCAGAGGGCGCCTGCCCCCGCGGCCCTGCGCGCCCCCGAGACCCCGCGTCGCGCGCGCCGACGGCGCTGACGCTCGCCGCACCTGTGGTACTGCACCCGTCATGCGTGCGCTCTGCGCCATCGCGGCGGTGCTCCTCGGGTGCTACGGCGCCGAGCCCTCGCCCGCGTGCGAGGTTACCCCCCTCGCCGCGCCGCCCACCTGCGAGACGCGCCCCGAGCTCTGCGGACTGCGCGTCACCGCCGACCTGCGCCAGCGCGACCCCGCCCTCGCCGTCGACCTGGTCTTCGTCTCCGAGGGCTACGCCGCCGACGAGCTCGACGCGTACCACGCGAGGGCGCGCGCGCTGCTCCGCGGCCTCGAAGAAGACCCCCGGAGCATCGTGGGTCGGGAGCCCGCGCGCTTCAACCGATACGTCGTCGATCTCCCTGCGCCCCAAGGGGTTACGAGCGGAGACGGGGTGCTCGACACGCCCCTGCGGGGGTGCCTCCAGCGCGACGCGATCACCCCTGGCGGCGAGGCGCTGCTCCGCGCGCACCCCGAGCTGGTGCGCTTCGTCGCGCGGCAGAACGTGCCCGCGGCCGACGTGGTGGTGGTGCTCGTGAACCTCCCCGCGGGGCGCGCCAACGCGCCCGTGGCGCGAGGCGCCGAGAGCGACCTCGGCGTGGTGCTCCTGGCGCGGCAGCACGCGGCGCACGTGCTCGACCACGAGCTCGGACACGCGCTGGTGCACCTCGGCGACGAGTACGTCGACGGTGGCGACTGCTACGGCGACGGCGCGCAGCCGCCGGGCTTCGCCCGCGCTCCGGGCGACTGGTGGAGCGAGCTCGCCGAGACGCCCAACCTCACCCTCGACCCGAGCGGCGCGCGCTGGGCCGAGGTGCTCCCCGGCGCGGTCTCGGGGGGCGCGAGGTACGCGCGCTGCGTGTTTCACCCCACGGCGCGGTGCCGCATGGGTGACGACAGCCGGGCGCCCTTCTGCCCCGTGTGCGACGCGGCCATCGAGCGCACGCTCCGCGACGTTCGCGCCGGCGTCGACAACCGACCGCCGCGCTGCGGGATGTACGTTCCGACGACGCTCACAGACGGCACCGCGTTGGTGTGCCCCTTCGCGCGAGGCGCGGGCGGCCCTGTACGCATCGCCGTGCGCGGCCCTGACGACGCGCGGGTGTTCGACGGGGTCTACGACCCCGCGGCGGTGAGCACCGCGCCCTCGATCACCCTCGGCCGCGGCTGCGCGCGGGTGTCGCTCCCCGCGTCGGGCGCCCTGGCGCTCACGGTCTCGTGCTGGACCGTCACCGGCGCCCGCGCCGACAACGCGCTCACGCTCCGACGCGACTGAGGGGCTGTAACGAAACAAACGGTGCGGCTGAGCCATTAAGATGCGAGGACCACCAGGCGCGCCGGTAACCGTGCACGGGTCTGTTGCTTGTCACGCGCTCTTGTTGCCGTGGGCTGAAGCCCGCGGTAGCAAGAACGAGCGATATCTCAGGTTCCCGTGAACGCCTACCGCGGATCCATCTCACCGCGTAGACGCGAGGGTGTGTTGTCGCTTCAGGCGCTGCTGCAACGTCAACAGCAGTCCTCGTTGCGCGATCAGACCGAGCGCGTGCGCGTGGTGAATGACGGGAGGCACGGCGTCGAGCAGGGCGTCACCGCGGGAGCGGTTGCGAAGGCGCGACGTGAAGGGGGGTGAGGGGATCGTTCTCCAGGCGCCCTGCTGGAGGCGCGAGATCCATGGAGCCCCGCGTAGCCCCGCGTAGCCCCGCGTAGCCCCGCGTAGCCCCGCGTAGCCCCGCGTAGCCCCGCGGTTGAAACCGCGGGCTACCTTCGCAAAGCCCTGCCTTCGCAGGGCTACACGGCTGTGCCGGGTGTGAAGATCCTCCGTTGCGCGCTCGATGAACCTGGTCGAGATGTCCGATCCAAAAGTTCGGAGGCCTCCAGATCACCGAGGTGACGAAGAAGCCCCGCAAGGCATGAGAGGCCTTTGGCGGTGTTGCGCGGGAGCCTGGGACGCCTGCAAGGGCTTTCGCTCAACCGTCTGGTGCCGGCGCCGCGGACTCGATCGGGGTCCTCACCGAGCCCTGGTGCGCCCAGCACGACGGCTCGTCCTGACCGGACCGGGCGGAGCAGGACGTGGGGTTCGTCAGCGGAGCAGCCTGGGGCGCCGGCGCGCTCCACCATGGCCGCGAAGCCGACGCACCGCGGAGCACGCGCAACGCGTTCGGGTGCGCGAGCGCGCGATCGGGTGCCAGGCGGACCGCCGCAGCTAGCCAGGTCCGAACGGAGCGGCCGGTGCAAGCGTTGCGTCCCTAGGGCCGACGGGTCGAATTCTCGCGGGAGGCACGGTAGCCCACGAAAGCGCAGACCCTCGACGCGACGCGCGCGGCAAGGCTGGAATTGGCCATGACGGTGATTTGTCGGTCCCGGCAGCTCGGCCGTCGCGAACTGCCGGTGCAGTCCGCGAAGTGGACGTGCCCGGAATCGAGGCCTCGACGCTTACCAACCTGCCCACGACACCCGAGATCGTGGGGTGGTGGCCGGCGCGTAAGGTCATGAAGATTTCCCACGACCGGAGCCGTACGAGGCCCGAGTGGAAGCCTGGACGCCTCTGGATCGCCCTGTTGCAATGGCCTCGCGAACGCTTGATCCACGGGGCAGGGAAGAACCCGCGACGCCCTCGACGTGGGCGAGGCGATCGAGGTTCTGCGAGCGAGCGGACGGAGCTGCGGCCTGCCCGCCGATCCGTGCTCGCCGCCTGGCGGACACCAAGCCCGGACCTCCCGGGGTTGGCTCTGGAGGGTGCGCGACCTTCTGGCGACGAGGGGTGGCGCGCCGCGAAGCTGCGCTGATCGGCAACGATCCGGTCAATGATGCGGCTGGGGCTGGGCTTGCCGGGTGTGAGATCCTCCGTTGGCGCCGAGAACCTGGTCGAGGTCCGTCCGTCGGAGGCTCCGATCACCGAGGGACGAAGAAGCCTGCGAGGCCTTCTGTCACGGAACCGCTCCACGTGGCCGCGAGCGAGGTAGCCTTGCGCGGGGCGAGATCGAGCTCGACCGGCATGGATCTGGTTCCTGCGATCCCCCTCAGCTCGTCTGCGCCTACGCCCTGCCGGCGGGACGTTGTGCTCGGTCAGGGCGTGCTCGGCGCCCGACAACTCCAGGCGTTATCGCAGATCGGGCTTGTGCGAGTCGTTCACAATCCTGATTGACGCCCTCCGCTCAACGAGTCGCCGCAGACGGCGCTCAGAAGGGCGGCGCGCGTGATCGCATGCGTATGACACCCCGAGATGTCCTTCCGGTGAGGTGTTGCGCGAGGCCTGGGACGCTGAACAAACACAACCAGGGTCCTCGCTTGTCGGCTGCTTCCGGACCCCGCACCGATCGGGGCTGATCAGCCCCAGTGCGCGCCTCGTTCAGCGCCTGTTCCTGGAGCGCTACGCCGACCCGGGCGGAAGTCGCAGCGAAGCACCTGGGGTTCGTGAGCGGCGGTGGGGCGCCCCGGGCGCGGTCGTGCCAACGTGAAATGACGGCACCTACTGCTCCATCACGCGAGCAACGCGTTCTGGGCCGAAGGCGCGTCGATCAGCCGCCTGCGACCCCGAGCTCGCAGGTCCAGACTCCGCGCTATGCAGCTTCGCGGTCCCTAGCCCGACGGGTGAGTCTCTCGGGTGGCAAGGCACGGCATTGCCGACAGCGAAGACCCATCCGGACCCGACGCGCGCGTGGCCCGGCTGGGAGATTGCTGACGATGACGGTGCAGCGCCCCGCGCGGTCCGGCCAGCTCGCGCCGTCGCTCGAAACTGACCTGTGCACCGCGAGTGGCGTGCCCGAAGGTCGGAGCCGTCGACGGGCTGGTACCAACTGCCCATCGACACCCCCGAGGTATCGATGTGGACACCAGGCGCGCTGGTATCGGAAAGTTTCAAAGCCAAGCCCGGATCCGCTCGAGGCCGCAGTGCCTGAGCCCTCTGGACGCCCTGTGCTATGCTGCCATCGCGACCGTTGATCCGCTTCGACAGGTCGCCAGGAAAACCCACGCGCGACGCCCTCGCGTGGTGTCAGAGAGGCATCGGTGCGGCGGCGGACGGCTCGCCTGCCGGCCTCGCCGACGGCTCAGACATCCTGTACCGCCATCCCGCGCTGGCGGACCCTCAGGGTTCCCAGGTTGGCTCGGAGAGGATGCGCGACCGCACGAGCGACTTGAGGTGGCGCGCCGCGAAAGCGCTGCGCTTGGAATCGGCGCAGATCCGGATCATGTGAGGCGAAGGCAGGGCTTTGCGAGGTAGCCCGCGGTTTTAACCGCCGGGCGGAGGCTTCACGGGTCCTCGAACTGCTCTCCCAACGATCCCGGGGGGAGGGATCAGAGCTCGTCGCGGAGCCGCCAGAACGACCAGGCCGAGCCGACCACCGACACCAGGGCGCTGGCAGCCATGAGGCGGAGCGCGACGGTTGAAGCGTTGCGAAGGGTCATGCCGGGAGCATGAGTCGGTCACGAGCGCGCTGCAAGGGATATTGCGCGGTGCGTCAATGGGTGAAGCGGCGCGCGCGTGATGGAGTCTCCCGCGAGGTACGACGCGGTGGTGGCCGCGGCGAGCTCAAAGACCAGACCGCAGGTCGAGAGCGCGAGGAACGTGAGATCGAGCGCGAGAGCCTGCACGGGGAGGGGCGTGCGACGCCATCCCATCGCGAGGGAGGGTCAACCGCGGAGGGCGCGGCGTGTGCGGGTGGCCGCTGGCGGCCACGCGACTCTCGTTGGAGGGGCGTCCTTCGCCGCGGCGAGGGACGCCGACCGCGGCGAGGACCGTCCGAATGAGCGACTCGGAGGGCGCGATGCGTCCCTGGGCACGGAACCACTGGACGATCTCGCCGGAGCCGATCGTCGTAGCGTCTCGCTCGCGGAAGAGCGCGAAGTACGCCTCGAGGATCGACGCGCGATCGCTCGTCAGGCTGCGCCAGTCGAACAGGATGTTGTCGGTGCCGGACATGATGCCGGACTGTAACGTCGCAGGAGCTCCGTGACGATCAGGCGAAGTCCGTGACGGTTTCAACCGCGGGAAACTCAGGCGCTCGACGCTCCACGCACGGATCCCTGCTTAGTCCGCGAACGAAAGCCAGCGAACACTCATGGCGGGGTGGGGCAGGTCGTAGTGTAAAGAGGCTGTTCCCGCGGCCACACGCACCCGGTGAAGCCTGCGACCGGTCGACCTCCCCCCGTGGGGTCGCTCTCGGTGGTAACGGCGTAAAGGCCATCTGCGTTTCGGCGAAGACAGCCTACGGTGCCGGAACCACCATGAATGATCGCGCAGGTCAGGAACTCCAACGGACCCCTGCACTGCCGCGTGCTGTCGTGAATCCACCCCCACACCGCGGTGCAACCGGCTGAACATCCTCCGTCCCGCGGGATGCAGTCCAGCACCGTCGACGTACCACCGCCGTCAACCAGCGACCTGCCATCCTGCACCGCGGAGTCCTGCACCGCGGAGTCCTGCACCGCGGAGTCCTGCACCGCGGAGACACGAGTCGACCCAATACAACCGACGAGCCCGGTCATCCATGCTGACATCATCCATGATGCGCGCATTGCGTTCTCCTTCAATGAGTGGTTGGATCGCCGCTGTGAAAGTAGTCTGCGGTGTATACTCGCGTCCCGCCCGAAGGCGTCTCATAGGCGTGGGCACGCATCACGAGACAGCGCCCGGAGATCGATGACCCCCACAGGCGAAGACCCTTTCTAGAGTCGAAAGAATAGTCTTCTCGGATGACAATGGGGTTGCCGGGAGCGGGGCAGCCGTTACGCACTTCGATCACGATGTCAGAAGTTGCGTTGAGGTCTGGGTCGAACCATGTGAACGCCCACTTCCATTGGGTGATGCTCGGATTTTCTGGACCAGCATCCCAGGCCTGCCATTCTACTGTCTGCCCCTGTTGGATAACGAACGACCAGTAACCCAACCCCCATGGAGCAGTGAGCGAATCGTTGGATGGGTAGTGCGTACGCAGACGGCCGTACCCAGACTGGCTGCTGATGCCGGACGGTATGTCTTCTGTTGATGGATTGGCCCAGTTGTCTCCCTGAAGCAGCATGTTGACAAAGAGAAGTCGCGCGTCGCTTGCGTCCCAGCCGATCGCGTTGATGGCTTGACGCAGGAGACCCGTACTCGCTGCAACCGCAGGTGTGGCGAAGGAGCATCCAGTTACGCCAGACGGATTGGATCCGTGATAACCACCCGGAAACTCCGCAAGGTTGTTCCAGACGCCAGGCGCTGAGAGCGCGACGCCCGCGGCAACTGATACAGTTCCACCCCGTGTCTGAATAGTCATTCCACCCTGTGATGAGATGCATCCACCTCCTACTGTCATGCCAAGTGGAGATGACATGTATGGGCGAGTGGGGAAGGGCGAAGTTGTGCTCTCCACAACCATCCCGTTCACCGAGAGCGCCTCGGGACGAATACCTGGATACCAGAGATTGCAGATCCCTCCGATGCATGAAGGCGGGGCGGGGGTTCCGTTTCCTGCACACGCGACAAAAGGCATTCCAGCATCTGCCGCAGCACGGATCGCAGAGTTTATGCCTCCACAATCGAGGGTAGTGGCGCAGTTGCGCGATGACGTCCATGCCGAGAAGTTTGCGACGTCAACACCGTCGGCAACGGCTCGCTGAATCGCCGACGCCACACCCGCACAGCTACTAACCCGATAGTAATAGACGTCACTCTCCGGTGCGATGCCGCTGCGTGCGCGCTGCGGAACGGTCCCAGAACCCGGGAACGCGGGATCCTGACCTGCCTCGATACTTCCCGCGGCCACCCAACTCACTCGCGTACCGTGCTGATTCGAACCGGAGAACGCACCGGCGGAGTCGGTAACGCAGTTTCCACTGGTACAGTCCCAAACCGAGATAAAGCGCGAGGTTCCACCACGCAGGAAGGCAGGATGCGTGCGATCAACAATATTGTTGCCCGAATCGTTCCACTCGATGATCCCGAGCCGAATGCGTCCTCCCGCACGACCGCCTGACTGACCGCGCAAAGAGCTCGAATGCAAAGTGCTTGCAAGCGTGGCCGAGCGTCCCTCAATGCCATCGTATCCGACGCCGGCCCCCCCGACATCACTGTTGCGCGACACCGCAACGAACTCCGACCGCTGCACAACACCTCTTGCCCAAGGCACAGGCACAAGGACGTCGATCTGATTCGCGAGCCATCGTGACGCGAGGACACGCCCCCCGGCCGCACGTACGCGTTCGATCGTGCTCGCCTGCGCCGCGTTCGTGAGCGACTCTGCCCGCGAGATTGCCATGCGTCGATCCGCATCTGACAACGCAGCACCGACTTCGGCGCCCGCGACCGCGGGGAGTTCAAGCGTGAGCTCCACCATGGCGTCATCTCGCTGCGTATCGAGGAATCGCGCCAACGATTCAGGGGCAGTGACCCTGTTATGGCTGCGCGCAGCGCGACGGGCAGCCGACTGTGCTGGGTCGAGAACGTTGCTGACGATCCGCACTGTCGGTGCAGTTCGATTTTCAAAGATCTCTCCGGTGCGGTTGACGCCACCGAGATGGCCTCGCACGCCGAGCGCTTCAAGATCATCAACCTCCGACTGCGTCAGTCCGCTAGACGTTTGCTCAGTGTCGCGGGGGGTCAGAGGCGCATCCCCAGACCACGAGCAGAACAGACAAGATCACAGTTCTTTACGTCATGGGAGGGTACGATACCCGAAGGTTCGCGTGGGTCAAGCCCCGACACAAGGTTCAGCCGCGCGACCCGCGGGGAGACCGGAGCGGACAGAAGTTCGCCATGCGGGACGGAACGAGTCATCAGTATCGGAGGAATCGATCGTCGTCGTATCACGGGCCAACGCCCACGCTGACTGAATCCATCCACTCCGGCATCGTCACGGAGGGCAGCAGGAGGCGCGCGGCGAGAGGGTCGTGCGGGAGGGCGAGGTCTGCGCGCGCCACGCGGCGGGGGGGTGGAGCGGGGGGCGGAGCTGGCGTAGCGTCGCGAGATGGTGCGGGTGTGGCGCGAGGGGGAGCCCCGAGGGGGCGAGATCGGTGCGGGTAAGGGGGTGATTCGTCGACTTCAGGGGCGCCAGGGACTTGGCTGCGGAGGTGCTCGTCGGGCGCAACCCGTGGCACTCCTTATCTCCGCCCCCTCTCTGCGCTGCCCGCGTGACGTCAGCATCGCAGACAGTCCCTGCCGCTCGCTCGGGATCGCCGGGTGGCTTCTGCTTGCGGCTCACGCCGGCTGCGCGAGTACGACGCGCGACGCGCGGGACCCGAACCCGCTCGATGCGTCGATCCGTCCCTCCGATCACGGCGCCTTGACTGAGCTTCGTTCGGGTGACGCTTCGGCGATGCCCGACCACGCTCCGCTCGACACGCTGGACGCGCTCGAGGCCGATCACGCGACGCCCTCCCGCCCCGACGTCTCGCCGCGGGACCTCTACACAGCAGACTCATTCGACGCTCGTTCGCCCGCATCCCTGGCGTGCGAGTCTGGGCCTTGGATCAGCATCGGGGAGGCCGTACGGCTCCCCACTCCAACACCAGGGCCGATCGTCGAATTCTGTCGATACGCTGCGTCCCAGGTGGCATGGGTCCGCCTTCGGGTCGCGCCAGGGACCGGCTTTCGTGTCGAGGGTGAAGACACCCGCGCCGCCGTGCATGACGGCTGCGAAGCGCTCCGCTGCCTCAATGATTGGGGCTACGCCAACAACACATCTGAGTCGAGCGATGTGGCGGTCGCGCTACTTGGACGCTATCCCCTCACGACGGCGCCGACGCTCGACGCGCGCTTCGTCGGCTTCGCGTTGGCGCCCTCGTCGACATGTGAGACAGCACCCCTCGTGGCGCCAGGGGCGAGCTGGTCGGTGGCGCGCAAGACCGCGGTCGTCCCGTCGCGATATTGCTCCGCGTGGCCCTGGGGACAGGGCGCGAGGGCGAATTACGTCCGGGTCGAGGTGCCGCCCATGCACGCCCTCGTCACCGCGCTGAACGTGGCGATCTGGAGGGACTGCGCCGCGCCAGACTGTGAGCATACGCGCGAGTACGCTGCGAGCGAGCGCGCATGGTTCAACACCAGCAGCCACACGGCGTCGCTCGTCGTTGGGCTCCAGGAGGGCGGAGGCCGGGCGCTGCGCCTTGACCCATTCGACGGCCACTCCTTCTGCGCGACGGCCCCCGAAGCCGAGCCTGACGGATCGGTCCCTGGCCTCGACCGTGGCCCTGGGTATGAGATCACCGGGTGCGCGACCGCGGCGGCCCGTCGGTGGGTGCGAGTCTCGCTCCCCGCGCTCTCTCGCCTCGCGATTCGAGGCGATGCTGCGGTGTTCACCGGCTGCGGCGCGTGCGAGTTCCCCGACGCCACAGGCACCTGGTTCAACCGTGGACCCGGTCCTCGCGAACTACGCGTCGGATTCGCCTCGGGACAACGCCCCTCCGAGGTCGAGGTGCGCGTCCGTCCGATCGACCCCGCGCTGCGTTGCGACGGTGCACCCCTGCTGACGCCCGAAGCCCCCCTCCGTGACCTCTCCTTCTCGGCGCCCGGCGAGACGCTGGACGCGTGCGGCCGCTCCCATGCGTCCGTCCGCTTCGCGCGCGTCGTCGTGCCTGCGGGACAGCGAGTTGTGGTGAGCGCGACAGACGCCGAGCTCAACCTCCTCGACGGGTGCACGACCCGCGCGTGCGTCGCCTCGTCGGGGGGGCAGATCGTCTGGCACAACGTGACCGGTGCGACGCTCTCGCGGGTGCTTGCGATCGCCGCGGGGACAACCCTCCCCCTGGTGACGATGCGCCTTGAGACGCCGACTCCAGGCGGCCTCTGCGCGATGCCAACGCCGCTCCGCCCGGGTGAGACCGTGACGGTGGTAGGCCCGGATGCGTTGGGCGAGCTTCATGCTTGCTCCCGGCCGACGAGGTGGTTCTTCTACCAGGTCGAAGTGCCGCCTGGGCTGCGGCTCGTCGCGAGGGCGTACCCGCCCGGGTCGAGGGCGAATCCGACGGTGAGCCACATCCTCGCAGGGTGCGAGCCCGCGAGTTGTCCGGAGTGGCGGGAACTAGAGCCATCGCTGTATCTGAACGACACGGGCGCGACTCGGCCGATGCTCGTCGCCGTCTCAACCGACGGCGGATACCGCACGCTGGAGGCGACGGTGGAGCGCCCCGGCACCAACGGTCGTTGCTCGTCCGCGATTCGCGTCGCGATGGGGACGACGCTGCGAGAGCAAAGGACCGTCGACGCTGTCGAGGCCGCACCCGGCAGCTGCTCGATCACCGGGCCGGCCCTGTACTACGCGGTCCGCGTCGGCGCGCGTCGGCGGCTGGTGGTCTCGAGCGGCGAACTCTCGAGCAACCGCATCATCTCGGTGCGCGACGGCTGCGACGGCCCCTGCCTCCCTGTCGAGCGTGGCTCGCGCCGAAACGTCGCGGTGACGACCTGGATCAACGCGTCCGACGCCGCGCGCGAAGTGATCGTCATGCTCCAAGGGCCGCTGGTCTCCGCGGACCTCGGCTTCGACGAGGAGCCCATCCCATAATCCGGATCTCACCCAGGCCGCGCGCCAGTGGCGTCGCCCGCCCATCACCGCCGCCGGGGCACGCGCACGCGGTCGAGGTCCCTCACCGCCACTGTCTCCGCGAAGACCTCGCGCGCCTCGCGGAGGTGCTGCGGGTCCGCGTACCGCTGCGAGAAGTGCGTGATCGCGAGCGCCACCGCGCCTTCACACGGACGTGTGTCCAGCGCGAGGCTCTCCGCGATGCTCGCGGCCGCCGCCTGTGCGGCCCAAGCGGTCGTCACGCTGCGCGAGCCGGTCGGCCGTGATCCACGCGGCCCGTGCTGCCGCCGAAGCTACTGCGCCCCAGCCGGTTACGACACGCGCTGCTTCTCTCACGCGGCTGCGCGACGCGTGCGCGAGGGCGACGCAGCGGCAGAGCGCACGCGCCGCGGCCGCGAGGCGCGCTTGACAGCCGCGCCGTCGCGCGACTCCATTCGCCGCCCAACGAGGAGGACAGGCGATGGAGCGAGAGCAGGCGCTGGCGCAGATCGACGCGCTGATCCGGGGCGGACAATTCCAGGAGCTGATGACCGGGCGCTTCGCGCTGCGTCACCACGACCGCGCACGGTACCTGAGCGCGGCGCTCACCGCGTCGGCCTCGGGCACGGCGATCGACTGGAGCACCTCGCGCGCCGACGCCCCCGCCACCGCCGACGCGATCGTCGCGTGGATCACCCCCGAGCGCACGCCGAGGCAGGTCCAGACCGTGGCCTGGACCCTGAGCCTCGACGACCCCAACCCCATGTCTCGCAAGGACTTCGCGCTCGCCGTAGCCCAGCGCGCGCCGACGCGGAGCGCCTTCGCGTCGGAGAACCTCGGGGCCTCTGCCCGCGGCGAGGCGGCCTTCGCCGAGCTCGAGCCCGCGGTGGCCGCGGCGATGCGCGACGCGCTGCTCGCGGGCGCGCCCTGGAGCAGCGCCTTCGACGCGATGACCCCTGCGGGGCGCGTCGAGGTGATGCGGGCGTGGGCGCGCTCGTCGGTGGAGCTGCCCGAGCACCGCCTGCGAGACTTCAGAGACGCGGCCTCCGCCGCGCCGGCGGAGTACGGCGCCCTCGTCGCGCGGGCCGCGCTCAAGGTCCGCAAGAACGACGTCGACCGCCTGTGGATCGAGCTCGGCGCCCTCGACGCCGACGCGGTCGAGGCCGTGCTCCGCGCCCTCCGCGCGAAGGACGCGCACTTCGCGAGGCTCGCGTTTCACGCCGCCCGCGCGGGCACGGCCGCCTGCGCCGAGGGCCTCGCGCGGCTGCTCCCCGACGCCGCCCGCGGCCGCGCGTGCGCGCGCTGGCTCTCGCTCATGGGAGCGGTCGGTCGCGAGTCCCTGGAGGCCGCGCGGGCGCGCGCGAGCGGCAAGGCCAAGGCCGACCAGCGGGTGCGGGCGCTCTGCGACGAGGCCCTCGCGATCCCCGGCGCGCCCTTCGTGCTCCGGGCGCTCGACAACGAGCCCTCGGGGTGGAGCCTCGACGCGACGCGCTTCGCGATCGACCCGCTCCCGGCGCCCGCGGAGGGTACGGCCCCGCACGCGCCGACGCCCCTCGACGCGCTCTGCCGCGCGGTCGACGCGTCGACGCCGCAGCGCGCCGACCTCTCGCCCGAGGGGTGGGCCGACCTCCTGCAGGTCGCCACCCTCGATCTCTGGATCGACGACCGCGACGCGGCCTTCTCCCTCGCGGAGTCGCTCGGGCTGCTGGGCTGGGGCGCCGACCCTGGGCGCGTGCTCGCGGCCCTCGACCGCTGCGACCTCGACCGCGCGCTGCGCCCCGGGGGGCAGGGCCTCGGGCTGGGGCACGTGCTCCTCGGGATGAACGCGTCCCGCGAGCTGTGGCTGCACGCCCTCGCGCGCTACGCGTCGCGACGTCGCCAGAGCTATCTGGGGAGCGTCGAGCGGCATTTCATCACCCCCCTCACGACCTGGGGCGGCCCCGACGCGGCGGCCCTCGCGGCCCTCGCGCGGCACATCGAGCTGACGCGCTCGCACGGGATCCGCGCCGACGAGCTCGCGCGCTACCCCACGCTGGAGTCCTGCGCCGACGCGGGGACGTCGTGGCGCTCGGCGGCGACCCACGCCGACCTCCGCGCGCGGGTGACCGTCACCGGCGCGACGAAGGTCACCCTGCGCGCACGCGGCGCGATCACCTTCGAGGTCGACGTCGCGCGAAGGCGATGGTCCCAGCAGGGCCTCGAGGGGCCCGCGGAGGGAGGCACGACGCTCTTCGGCCACGAGCGCGCGGTGCAGCTCGACGTCGAGCTCGTCGACCGCGCCGCGCGCCTCGCGGCGAACGGGACGCACCTCCTCGACGGTCCCAAGGGGCACCTCTACGAGCGCGCGCCCCTCGGCGCGGGGCACCTCGAGGTCGAGACCGACGGGCGCATCGCGCGGGTCACCCTCACCGCGATGCGCGGCATGCGCCTCGCCCAGAGGGTCACCAGCGTCGCCGGCTTCGACGAGCTCAAGTCCCTCAAGGACCTCGCCGAAGGCACCGACGACGTCACCGCCCAGGCCCTCGCCGTGGCCGCGCGCTTCTCCCCCGACGAGGCCCTGCGCGCCGCGGCCGAGAAGGCCCTGAGCGAGGCGGGAGACTTCGCGGCGCCCTGGCGCGAGGCCCTCGGGCTCCGCGCCGTCGAGGCCGTCGAGCGGCGCTTCGAGGTCGAGCCCTTCGCGGTGAGCGCGAAGCGCTTCGAGACGCTCAAGGCGCCCAAGAAGGTCAAGGTCGCCGAGGGGGTGCAGGGCTTCGCCAGGGCCCTCGCCGTGGGCAACCCCGCGCAGCCCAAGTGGGGACGCGGCGCCGTGAGCGAAGACTCCGTGTACCTCGTCGAGGGAGACGGCTGGCGGGGAGAGGGCGTGCGCTCGGCGAAGGGGCTCCTCGACACCAGCATGCCCGCGATCACCACCTGGAACTCCCGCGGCACCGGCCGCTGGGCCGGCGAGCCCGGCCAGTGGATGCTCGTCGTCTGCGACGACCTCCAGCAGGAGCAGGACGACTGGGAGACCATGTCCTTCGCCTTCGGCGCCTGGCGCGTCGCCGAGGGCGTCGCCCTCGCGGCGTGGAAGGGCCAGCGCGACGAGCTCGCGACCCTCATGGGGCTCCCCGACGGCCTCCCGCCCCGCAGCGCGTGGACCGACATCAAGGTCTGGATCGGCGAGTGAACCCCTTGCGCGGCAAGGTGATCGCGCTCATCGGGGGCTTCGCAGAGCCCCGCGACGCGCTCGCCGCCGCGCTGCGCGCCCTGGGCGCCGAGGTGCTCGACGCGACGGTCCCCCGGTGCGACCTCGCGGTCGTGGGCGAGGGGGCCGACGCCGAGGCCCTCCGCGCGGAGTCTCTCGGCGTGCCCACCACCGGCGCGCAGGGGCTCGCGCGGCTCCTGGGCCGAGAGCGCCTCGACGCGCTCCTCGGCGCGCCCCCGAACGCCCCTCCGCGACCGCCCATGCCCGAGGCGCGTCCCTACGCGACCCCGCGCCCCCGCCGCCCGCCGCGCCCGAGCGAGAGTACACCCATCCCCTTGCGCCGCAGGCTCTCGCGCGAGGTGGTGGTGATGGATCCCCTCGACGAAGACGCCCTCGAAGCCCTCGCGCGGCGGGTGACGGCGGCCACCGACGGGGTGAGCCGCGACGAGCTCGTGCGGAGCGCCGCGCCGGGCGTGGGCGCGGGCTCGGTGTGGCTCCAGCTCTGGCGCCGCGGGCAGGTCGACCTCCCCCGTATGCCCTCGCACTGGGAGACCCTGGCCTTCGTGGGCCACGCCCTCGACGCCGGGGAGCTCATGCGCTTTCTCACGCGCTACGCGCCGGGGGAGCACCTCTGGGGCGCGATGCTCCCGCGTTGGCCCTCGAGCGTCGACCGCATCGCCATGGAGGTCTACCTCCGCGACCCCTGGGACCGCGCGCCCGCCGAGCTCTCGGACGACGCCCGCCGCGGCCTCGCCTGGGTGCGCGCCCGCGCGGGCGACCGGGTGTGGAAGCCCTCCGCGCGCGTCGACCGCTGGCTCGCGGCGCGCACCCTCGACGGCGACCTCGGCGGCGAGGCCCACGCCTTCGAGGGCGGCGAGGTCGTCGGACTACGCATCACCGACCGCGGCGCGCCCACGGAGCACTGGCCCGGGTTTGTCGCGTCGCTGACCACCCCCGAGCGCCTCGCCGAGGCCCTCGCCGCGGAGTGCGTCGCCCGCGCGAGGCGCGGAGGCGAGGTGCCGTGGTCCCGCGCGCGCGATGGGCTGTCTCGGGTGCCTGACGAGGCGCTCCCGGCGCTGATCGACGCCGCGTCCTCCGAGGGGCGCGACGGAGAAGGACTGGCCGAGGGGCTCTTGCGCGCGCGCGACGACGCCCCGGAGACCCTCGGTGTCGCGGCCCTCGCGACGCGTCCCGGTCGCTGGCAGCGCAGGGTCGCGGTGTCGTGCGCGATGCTCCGTCACCGAGAGCGCGGTACGTCACCGCCCGACGCGCTGGTCGACGCGCTGGTGCTCGAGCCCGGCTCCCCGTCGCTCACCTGGATCGCCACCGAGCTGCACGCGCGCCTCGGCGAGCGCACGCGTCGAAGCCTCTGGGCGCGCGCCTCGGCCTGGCGCGCAGACGACCTCGTCGCCCGCTCGCTCCCGGCGTCGGTGCTCCCGCGAGACGCCCTGCGCGCCCTTGATCCCGCGCGTCGACGGGCGCTCGTCGCGCGACGTCTGCGCGACCCCTACGGGCTCCCAGCCGCGGCGGTCTTCGCGGCGGAGGTCGACGACGACGCTCTCCGCGCCGAGGTGATCGAGGCCGCGCTGAAGTCTTCGGGCGACGAGCGCGACGCGGTGAGCGTGGGCCTCGGGGCCCTCGACGCCGAGACCCTCTACGCGGCCCTGTCGCGCGCGCCGCGGGGACCTCGCGAGCGAGAGTTCGCGCTGGCCCTGGTGATCTCCCTCGCGCGCCGCGCCGAGCGCGGGCTCGCGTGGGACGCGCCCCTCGACCTCGCCCTCCGCGTCGACCTGGTCCCGTCGCCCTGGCGCTGGGACCCGTGGGCCGACGTGCTCGCCAAGGCCCTGCTCTCGCTGCCGCCCTTGCGCGCGCAGGCGCCCGTGCTCGCGGCCCTCGACACCACCGACCCCGAAGAATTCTCCCGCGCGTTTCGCTTCGTGGGCGCGCTGCCGACGGAGGGCGTGCTGCGCCGCGCCTTCGCGGGCCTCATCGAGCTCCCGCGCGCGCTCTCGCAGCAGCAGCGGCGCCGCATCGACGACGGCCTCGCGACCCTCGACGACCGCCGCCGGTGGTGCGCCTGGGCCCTCACCGCGGGCGCCGCGGGCGCCGCGCGGGAGCTGGTGAAGCCCTACGCGCGGTGAGCAGGATCTCGTTGCTGCGCAACGGAGCATCGCGGGCCCCTCCACCTCGCCCCTCCTCCATGGGCTTCGCCGATGGAGGAGGGGCTGAGACACAAGGGATGGCAGACACATCCGCGCGGTCTCAAGCAATGCGACGCATCCCAAGGGCCGTTTGACGCAGAGACTCACCCCGAAGGACGCAACCCCTCCTCCATCGGCGAAGCCCATGGAGGAGGGGGCGGGGTGGAGGGGCCTGCGATGCTCTCGTTGCCGTGCAACGACATCGGTGCGCTCAACTCCGCGGGACGTAGCCGTTGCGCAGGAGGTTCGCGCGCCCGGTGGGCCACGGGAGGCACGCCCGTGGGAGCCGGGGACGGTGAGCACCCACGCGCTCTCGGGGCCTTCGTCTTTGAGGGCGACGACGATCTCGAGGGATCCGTCTCCGTCGAGGTCGGCGACAGTGGGCACGCTCATCGCGCCGCGTCCTGGGAGGGCGACGCGGTGCTGCAGCGCGCCGTCTGCGCCGACGACGTAGAGCGCGCTCGCGCCTGCGCGGGGCGAGTAGGTCGCGAAGATCACCTCGGGCACGCCGTCTCCCGAGAGGTCGGCCACGGCGACGCCCGCGGTGAGCACGTCGGCGGCGGCGGTGTACTCGAAGCGCCATCGCAGGGTGCGCGCGGCGGTCGCGAGGTGCACGGCGCCGTCGAAGCCCGCGAAGACCACCTCCAGGCCAGGGGACGCCGGGTCGATCTCGGCGACGGAGGGCTGGTTGGTGAGTCCGACGACGTTGGTCCCGTCGAAGTCGCGCAGGCCGGCGAGGTAGCGGGGACGTGCAGGGGCTCCTCCCACCCCGCGGCGCGGCTGGCGTCGGGCTGGAGCACCCAGAGCGCGACGCCGCGGGTGCGGTCGCTCTGCGCGGCGTTCTGCACGCTGCCGACGACGACGATCTCGTTGCGTCCGTCTCCGTCGAGGTCGGCGATGGCCGGCGCGGAGTTGGTGAAGTGCGCCTGGTTCGCGGCCTCTTCGTCGTCGGCGTAGCCCTGCCGCGCGAGGGCGTAGTCGTGCAGAAACCGCACGCCCTGCACCTTGCGGCGCATACGAAACATCGGGTTCGCGTCGAAGGTCACGCCGTCGCCCCGGTGCCAGGAGAGGTACGCGTTGTCTTGCGCGCCCACGACGTCCCACCGCGCTGTCCGCGTCGAGGGGACCGACGGCGACGTTCTGGTCATAGCCCCCGGTGACGAAGCACTGGTCGTCGCAGCCCGAGGTGCCCGTGGTGTTGGGCGGCCAGCCGGGGAGCACGGTCCTGTCTCCGCGGAGGGCGAGGAGGATGTCGCGCGGCGATCCGTTCACGCCGGGGAGCGGCCCGGTGGTGAGGGCGACGAGCTCGGGGCGCCCGTCTCCGTCGAGGTCGCCCGCGGCGAGGCTCCGCAGCTCGTCGCGCCAGGTGAACGGAAAGCCCTGCACCGCAACGCCTCTCGCGTCGAGCAGGTGCACCTGCCCGCGCGACGCGAAGGCCACCTCGAGCTTCGCGTCGCCCGCGAGGTCGGTCACCACCGGCGACGCCCACACCCGCCCGCCCCCGGCACCGCGTAGGACCACAGCGCGGTCCCGTCTGCGCGAAACGCCGCGACCCTGCCTGCGCGGGCGACGATGACCTCGTTGCGTCCGTCTCCGTCGAGGTCGGCCACCGCGGGGACGCGAGCCACCTCGTCGCCGCCCGCGTTGAGCGCGCACGCGGACGGGCGCTCGCGAGACCCGAGTGCCGCCTCCGGGCGAGGCCGCGCACGAGGGCGCGGGGAGGGCGACCACCGCGTCGGCGCGGGGGGTGACGGACGCGTCGGAGGGGGTGCTCGGGACGGGGCTCGCGTCGCAGGCGCCCAGGGCGATCATGGCGAGGGGGGCGAAGGGCCAGCGGCTACCCATCCCGGGAGGATAGGGCATCTCGGGAGGGCGATGGGGGCCGAGGGGCCATCGCTTCTTCGGAGCCGAAGAATGATAGGCGCTTCGAGTGCGCTCGCTCTACGCTGTCGGGAGATCGTGCATTTCTCTCATGAGAACAGCAAGTGAGTGCCACTCTCGACAGGGACTGGGGCGATCCGCGCCGCGGGCGTCGCCGGGTGTGAGGTCACGCGCGGGGCCTCGGAGAGTGCTCGCGTCTCTCCAGACTCCAATGAGATGTTGAAGGGTTGAGGTGAACCCACGCCGCGGGCCCACACCGCGCTACCGCGCGCCTTCTCCCGAGGCGCTGCGTTCGACACACAAGTCATGAATCCGCCTGGAAACAAGCGTGATGCGCCCGCCTCAGAGCCCCGACACCCGCTCCCAGGACCACGCGCTGCGGTATCCCCCGACGGCCTCGGCGTGCGCGAGAAAGCCCTCGTAGTACGGGTGCCGCGCGAGGGTCGCGCTGTCGCCCAGCACGCACAGGTGACGGCGCGCGCGGGTGATGGCGACGTTCATGCGCCGCAGGTCCTTCAAGAACCCGAGCTCGCCGCGCTCGTTGCTGCGCACCATCGAGAGCACCACCGCGTCCTTCTCGCGGCCCTGAAACGCGTCGATGGTGTCGACCTCGACCTCGGGGGAGAGCTCCGACTCCGCGAGGAGCGCGCGCACCCGCGCCGCCTGCGCCGAGTAGGGCGTGATCACCGCGAGCTCCGAGGGCGAGA
Organism: Polyangiales bacterium; assembly: GCA_041389885.1. Taxonomy (GTDB): domain Bacteria; phylum Myxococcota_A; class Polyangia; order Polyangiales; genus JAWKRB01. The sequence goes on from JAWKRB010000005.1 coordinate 231,223, forward strand.
GCCCCGCGTCGAGGAGCCCGCGCACCACCGCCCGCGCGGCCTCGGCCTCGCCTTCGTTCAAGCGACTCTCGTCGCCCTCGTCTTGCGACTCGTCCCAGCCGCGACCCGCGGTGTCGACGAAGAGCAGCGGCGGCGCGTCGAGCTCGGTCCCCTCGGGGAGCACGTCGCGCAGCGTGCGGGACGCCGCGTCGGGGTGCGCGCGCAGGGCGCCGTCGTACATCGACCGCGAGGGCCAGGCCATGAGGTCGGCGTGCATCCGGTGCTGCACGAGCAGCGTCTCGCAGGCCTCGGGGTGCGCCTCGACCATGCGCTCAAAGAGGCTCACGCCCAGCCCCCCCGCCTGCGCCGCGCGGGAGATCACCGTGGGCGGGAGCTGCTTGTGGTCCCCCGCGAGGATCACCTTGGGCGCGCGCAGAAACGCCACCAGCGCTGTGGGTTCGGTCGCCTGCGTGGCCTCGTCGCACACCGCGAGGTCGAAGCGCTCGCCGCGCAGGTCGTCGCCCGCGGCGCCCGCGCAGGTCGCGCAGATCACCCGCGCCGACTCCATCACCGCGCGCGCCGCCTCGCGCTCCATCGCCCGCGCCTCGGAGAGCATCGCGCGGGCGCTGTGGTGGGCGTCGTGAGCCTGCGCGAAGCGGTCCGCCGAGCGCCCGCGGGCGCGCTGACGTCGGGCGTAACCCAGGAGCTCGTAGGCCTCGTCCATGAGCTCGCGCGCGGCCTGCACCGTAGGGTGCGCGTCGAGACGTCCCTCCAGGGTGAAGCCGTGGAGCGAGGCGTCGACGCGCGCGGGGTGACCGAGGCGCAGGGGCGAGAGCCCGGCCTCGACGAGCTTGCTCGCGAGGTGGTCGACCGCGGCGTTGCTGGGCGCGAGCACCAGGGCGCGATGACCCAGGCGCAGCTCCTCGGCGAGGTACGAGACCAGGGTGGTGGTCTTGCCGGTTCCGGGCGGTCCGTGCACGAGCGCGAGCTCTTCGGCGGCGAGGCACCGGGCCACCGCGAGCTCCTGCTCGGCGTTGAGAGATCCCTTGTCGCGCAAGGAGATACGATCGAATCGGGGAGGGCGCAGGGCCTCGAGCACCTCGCGCCGGCGCTGCCCCCTGGGGTCGTCGCGCACGGCGAGGACGTTCGCGCGGGCGCGGCTCCAGGTGACGTCGTTGGGCCGCAGGTCGACCACGAGTCGCCCCTCGCGGCACCACGGCGGCGGCGGGTGATCGAAGGCCACCGTGAGCGTGTCGCGCCGTCGCCGCAGGACCACCGCGCGGGCCGTGGCGCGCTCGGTCGCGCGTCGCGGCGAGAGGTCGACCAGGGCGCCCTCGTCGATGCGCGCGGCGAGGGGGCTGCGGTCTTCGCGGGCGAGGTCCAGCACGATGCGTCCGCCGAGGCCGTAGCGCTCGTCGACGCAGGCGAGGTCGAGGAGGGTGATCCCCCGCTCGGCGCGCTCTTCGGGCGGGAGGGTGCGGAGCAGCTCGTCGAGGCGCGCGCGCTCCTCGTCGCGCTCGGCGTCGAGCAGCGCCAGGAGCGCGTCGTAGCGGGGGTGGGCCATGGCGCCCGTTCTCTACCACCCGCCGGGTTTTCGCCGTAGGCGCACCCGCGGAGGTACAACGGCCCGCCGCGCGTCGCGGCACGAGGAGACCGCCGTGACCGCCGCCACCAAGAAGCCCGCCGCCACCCCCGCCGCCGTCGAGAAGCTCACCGCGCGCATCGCGAAGGCCGACAAGGCTCGCAAAGAGGCCAAGAAGCAGGTCGCCGCGCTCACGAAGCTCAAGGCCCGGCTCCAGCGGCAGCTCAAGGCGCTCACAGCGGGGCTCAAGCTCCTCGCGGGGCGCGAGCGGGACTGCGAGAAGGAGGTCGCGGCGCTGAAGAAGGAGCGCGATCGGGTGAAGGCGGCGGTGAAGGCGAAGCGCTGAGCCCTACTCGAGCTCGTCGGTGATCAGCAGGGCAGAGGCCTGGACCTCGCCCAGCACCACGGTGCCCGTGCGGGCGAAGGACGACCGCGAGCTGTCGCCGTCGAGGTCGCCCTCGGCCAGCGCGGTGAAGCCCTGCGTGTCGGCCGTGGCGCTGTATTGGTAGTAGTGCGGCGTGTTGAGGGTGAAGCCGATCTCGCGCCAGCCCGCGGCGTTCCAGGAGGTGCTGTTGACGGCGTACTTGCCGCTCGACGGCGCGGCGGCGGGGTTGGCCGACGCGGCGATGAAGCTCGCCACCGGGAGGTTCACCGAGGCGTTGTGGAAGTAGGTCAGCTCCCCCTGGTAGATCTTCGAGAGGTTGCCGGTCGCCTCGGAGGTCTTCGAGCGCTTCACGTAACGGGTGAAGGCCGGGATCGCGACCGCCGCGAGGATCCCCAGGATCACGACCACGATCATCAGCTCGACGAGGGTGAAACCGGCCTTCCAAGACGTCATCGCGCGCTTCATGGAAAATACTCCTGCGGGTGTCGACGCACTCTGCCCGCAGACCGCGGTGATCTGTCAAGGAGGGATGTAGGACAACGATCCCCTCGCCCTTCGGCGGCGGCGCGGGTCGAGCCGGCTACCCTCGGCGTCGGCCCCCTCCCTCCAAGGCCTGCGTCGAGGGAGGCAGGCTGCGGAGCGAGCGGTAGACCCCCCTGAGGGGACTCGGCAAACGACGCCATCTGCTTGTCGTGTGATGAGAGGTCTGACGATTCTGAGCGCCCTCGCGGCGGGCGCGAGGGGCGTGAGAATTGTGCGCGCAACCCGTGCGCTTGTTCAACGGACAAGTTTCTCGACGACGGCGCTTGCTTGCCGTCGTGGATATGGGACAAGGCTCTCCGTGATTCATTCCACAACGCGTTCGGGGTTCGCGGTGAGGGGCGCGGTCCGCGTGCTGCTCGTGTCGTGTGTGGTGGGGCTCGCGCAGCTCTCGGCGGGCGGCGCCGCGCGCGCCGATGTCACGCCGCCCGAGGTCGAGGCGTGCAGCGGGCGCTCGGTCGGGGCGAGCTGCATGGTCCCTGGAGGCGCGAGCGGCACCTGTCAGAGCGGCACCTGCACGCGCATCGATTATGCGGGCTGGAACCGCGACGCCAGCGCCGCGCCCCCCACGATGGAGTACCCCTGCGTGCGCTGCGTCTCCGGGGCCGCCGTCGACGGCGGGAGCGCCGTCGCCTCGGGCGACGAGGGCGGCTGCGCGGTGCAGCCGGGCGGCGTGGCGCGGGCGGCGGGCCCCTGGCTCATCGCGGCCCTCCCCTTCGCGCTGCTCTTCGCGCGCCGCCGCAAGGCGCCGTCCGCGCGGTGATCGGCCCCGCGGTCGAGCGGGCCCTCGGCCCCGTCGACCTGCTGCGTCGAGACGTGCTGCGCGTGCTCGGCCGCCCCCTCGCGCCCCTCTGGGCGGACCGCGGGCTGAGGGTCACCCTCCTCGGGCTCGTCAGCGTCTCGCTGGCCCTCGGCCTCGCGGCGCGCCTCCCGCTCTGGACCCTCGCGGTCGCGCCTCTGCTCCTGGGTGTTCCTCACCTCGTGGGCGACGCGAGGTACCTCGTCGCGCGGCAGGGGCTGCTCCCTCGCCGGCGCGTGCTGCTGGCCGCGCTGCTCCCCGTCGCCGCGGCGACGCTCCTGGGTCGCCTCGACGTGTCCTTCGCCGCCCTCATCGCCCTGGCGCTGGTGGCCCAGGCGCCGTGGTCCCGACGCGCGGCGGTGATGGTCGCGGGCGCAGGGGCGGCGGCGCTCGCGTTCACCTACGCGGGCGTCTTCGGGAGGGCCTTCGCGCACGGCCACAACCTCGTCGCCCTCGGGCTCTGGGCGTACTGGGCGCGGGGGCTCGGGCGGGGCCGATGGCTCGTGCTCGCCCTCGTCGCGGCAGGGGTCGCGGCGCTCCTCGGCGGCGCCCTCGATGGTCCCTTGTTCCGCGACCTGCGGGCGCCCGCGCGGGGGCTCGACGCGCACGCCCTGGTCGAGAGCCTCGCGCTGGTCTCGCCCTGGAGCGATCCCCTCGGGGCCCTGCGGCAGACGGCGGTCTTCGCGTTCTTGCAGGGCGTTCACTACGCGGTCTGGCTCCGGCTCCTCCCCGAAGAAGACCGCGCCCGCGCCGCGCCGCGCCCCTTCGCGTCGAGCTGGCGCGCGCTCGTCGACGACCTCGGCGCGCCCTTCGCGCTGGGCGCCGCGGCGCTCTCGGTCGCCTTCGCCCTCGCGGCCTTCGCGGCGCTCGCGAGCGCGCGGGACGCGTACCTCCGCCTCGCCCTCGGTCACGGCACCCTCGAGCTCGCCGTCGTCGCCCTCGCGTGGATGGAGCGCGCGCCCCTGCGCCGCGCGTCGTCGCCGTGAGCGACCTGTGGCTCTGGTACGCCTGGCGCTGGCTGATCGCCTTCGCCTTCACCGAGGCGACCGAGGCGCCGGTGTACGTGCGGCTGCTGGGCGTGAGCTGGCCCCGCGCCCTCGCGGCGTCGGCGATCACGCACCCGGTGGTGTGGTGGGTCCTCGCGAACCCGCGAGGGCCTGTCCCGCCCGCGTGGCGCTTCGTGATCGCGGAGGGCTTCGCGGTGCTCGTCGAGGCGTGGTGGTTCTCGAGAGACACCTCCTGGCGCCGCGCCCTCGCGGCGTCGGCGCTGGCGAACGCGACGAGCGTGGGGCTCGGCCTCGCGTCGCGCGCGCTCTTCGGGCTGCCCTGAGCTCGCCGCCGATCGCCGCCTCGAAGCGCGCTGGACGAGGCACCGCCGAGCCGACCACGATACCCCGATGCCCGTGACGCCCACGCACACCGCGAAGCTCTCTCTCGACACCGACCTCGCCCTCGCCTGGGGGGAGCGGCTCCTCGTCTCGACCTCGGCGGGCGACCTCACCCACGTCTACGACCTGCGCGACTGGCCCCTCACGCCCGCGGTGATCCCTGGCCTCTTCGTGTCGAGCGCGGCTCGCACCCGCGGCGGCCGGGTGTTCGCCGTCGCGCGGCACCACCACGCCAACCCCTACAGGCTCTACGAGCTCGACCTCGACGCGCGCGCCGCGAAGCCCTGCCGCGTCGACGCGCCGTGGACCGGGCTCACGTCAGTCTTCGCCGTCGGAGACCGGGTGATGCTGGTGCCGGGCGGCGACGTTCGCGACCCCGCGAGGCGCCCCGCGTGGTGGCGCGAGGACGGGTCGGTGACGCCCCTCGAGCTCCCGTCGCCCGAGGCGCGCCCGGTGATCGAGTGGGAGGGCGCGCGCTACGGGTGGCCCGCGCCGGTGGACCGGGTCGACGTGATCCCGCTGCCCGACGACGAGGCGCTGGTGATCTGGCTGGAGCGGCTCTATCGCGCCGACGCCGCGGGCGTCACCGCCCTGCCGCTGGAGGGGCTCTTCGCCGCGTGGGAGCCCCTGCGAGAGGGGCGACACTGCGGCCTCGACGCGAAGGGCCGCGCGCTCGCCGTGGTGCACGACCACTTCGTCGCCCTCGACCGCGACGGTCAGTGCGCCGACGACGCCTGGGGCAGCCAGCCCGTGCGCTCGGCCTCGCCGGGCCCCGACGGGACCTGGTTTCTCGTGTGCGGCGAGACCCTCCAGTGGCTCTCTCCCGCCACGCGCGAGGCCGTCGAGGTCAACCTCCGCCCCATGCGCCTCGCGCGCTCCATGCCGCTGCACGGGACCAAGGCAATGTGGGCGCCCACGCGCGACGCGGTGGTCGTGCTGCACAGCCACGACGCGCACGCGTACGACCTCGCGGCGCTGCGGCGCGAGAAGCGCGTGCCCTACGACAAGATCGGGCGGCGCCTCGCGTCGTCATGGCTGAACCAGTGGAACCGCAAGCTCAAGCCCTACGCCGACGCCGCGCCCATCGACCTCGACGCGCTGTCACCGAACGCGCGCGGCGGGCTCGTGCGGCACCCGGTGTTTCTCACCGGCGTCGCAGCACGAGCGAGACGCGGCAGGCGGGCGTCACGACCCTGGTGGCGACGGTGCTCTTTCAGCGCGGCCCGCGGCAGTTCGTCTTCGCGGGCGACCGGTGGACCCAGCGCGGGCGCTGGTCTGAGCGCGCTCGCCGCCCCCGTCGGGCTTGACAGCCTCTCGGCGCGGGAACTCTCATCGCCGCGCCGCCGAGCGCCTCCCGCGCCGCGCGCGCCCCGAGAGAGACGGTCCCTTGGTCCATGTGATTGGCGTCTGGCAGAGCGATTTCGCGCGGCATCTCTCCCGCGACGGGGGCACCCTCGTCGACCTCACCCGCGAGGCCGTCGAGGGCTGCCTCGGCGACGCGGAGCTCGATGTCGCGCGCGTGGGCGTGGTGCACGTGGGCAACGCCTTCGGCGAGCTCTTCGCGTCGCAGGCCCAACTCGGCGCCATGCCCGCGACGGCGGTCGAGGGCCTCTGGGGCGTCCCCGCGACGCGCCACGAAGCCGCCTGCGCGTCGGGGAGCGCCGCGGTGCTCGCGGCCATGGCCGACCTCGAGTCGGGTCGCTACGACTGCGCCCTGGTGCTGGGCGTCGAGCAGGAGCGCAACGTGCCTGGCGAGGTCGCCGCGCAGCACCTGGGCACCGCCGCGCTGCACGGGCGAGACGCCCAGGGCGCGCGCTACCCGTGGCCGGCGATGTTCTCGCAGGTGGCCGAGGCCTACGAGTCCCGCGGCGGCCTCGAGGCGAGGCACCTGCGCAAGATCGCGCAGAAGAACCTCGCCAACGGGCGGCGCAACCCCCTCGCGCAGACGCGCCGCTGGAGCTACTCCCACGACGCCTTCGACGACGCGCAGAACCCCGTGGTCGAAGGGCGAATTCGCCGGCACGACTGCGCGCAGGTCACCGACGGCGCCGCGGCGCTGATCCTCGCGTCGCCTCGCCTCGCGCGGGAGCTCGACCGCGCGGGCGCGCCGCGCATCGCGGGATGGGGGCACGCCACCGCGGGGCTCTCCCTCGACGAGAAGCTGCGCCGCGCGGCGCCCGACGGGCTGCTGTTCCCGCACGTGCGCAAGGCCTTCGACGACGCCTGCCGCCGCGCGAAGATCTCGGGCGCGCGGGACCTCGACGCCCTCGAGCTCCACGACTGCTTCACGGTCACCGAGTACGCCCTCCTCGACCACCTCGGCCTCGCGGCGCCGGGCGCCCTCGGCGCGCTCATCGACCGCGACGAGTTCGCCTTCGAGGGACCGCTCCCGGTGAACCCCAGCGGCGGCCTCATCGGCGGCGGGCACCCCGTGGCGCCACGGGCGTGCGCATGGCGGTCGACGCCGCGAAGCAGCTTACGGCCGCGCCGGGCACACGCAGGTGAAGGGCGCGCGGCGCGTGGCCACGCTCAACGTCGGCGGGAGCTTCACCACCGTCATCAGCTTCATCCTCGCCACGGAGACCGCATGAACGCACGCATCGCGGGCCGCTTCGAGCACGCCCTCCCGCCCGACGACGACCACCCCTACCGCACCGGCGCGTGGACCCCGAACACCGTCGAGTACGACATCGACGCGTTGGAGCTCGTGCACGGCGCGGTGCCCCCGAGACCTCGCCGGGGTGTACCTGCGCAACACCGAGAACCCGCTGCTGCCTCCTCCATCGGCCATCACCCCTTCGACGGCGACGGGATGCTCCACGCGGTGCACTTTCACGACTACCGCGCGAGCTACCGCAACCGCATGGTGGCACGAAGGGACTCGCCGCGGAGCTCGAGGCGGGGCGCCCGCTGTGGGCCGGGATCATCGAGCCGCCCGAGTCGTCGGAGCGCGAGGGCTGGGGCGCGCGCACGCGCATGAAGGACGCGTCGAGCACCGACGTGGTGGTGCACGCGGGCAAGGCGATCACGACGTTCTACCAGTGCGGCGAGGCCTACCAGCACGACCCGATCACCCTCGAAGACCTGGGCCCGGCGACCTGGGGCGGGCGCTTTCCGAGCTGGGGAATCTCCGCGCACCCGAAGGTCGACGAGCGCACTGGCGAGCTGCTGTGGTTCGCGTACTCGAAGGAGGCGCCCTACCTCCGCTACGGCGTGCTCGACGCGCGGGGAGAGCCCGTGCACGAGACCGAGGTTCCCTTGCCGGGGCCGAGGCTCCCGCACGACATGGCCTTCACCGAGCGCTTCGCGATCTTCAACGACCTCCCGGTGTTCTGGGACCCCGCGCTCCTCGAGCGGGGGATCCACCGCCCGCGCTTCTACAAGGACACGCCGTCGCGCTTCGGCCTGCTCCCCCGCCGCGCCCACGGCTCGGAGACGCGGTGGTTCGAGGCCGAGCCGACCTACGTGCTCCACTGGATCAACGCGTACGAAGACGGCGACGAGGTGGTGCTCGACGGGTACTTCCAGCGCGACCCTTTGCCCAAGGCCACGCCCGACGACGGTCCCTGGGGGCCGCTCATGCGGCAGGTCGACGTGGCGGCGCTGGGCTGCGAGCCGCACCGCTGGCGCTTCGATCTCCGCACGGGAAAGACCCGCGAAGAGACGCTGCCGGGAGGCGTCAGCGAGTTTCCGATGATCCACGGGCGCTTCGGCGGCGTGCGCCACCGGTACACCTGGGCGATGACCACGAAGCCGGGGTGGTTCCTCTTCGACGGACTCGTGCGCATCGACCTTGAAACAGGCGAGACGCAGCGCTTTCAGTACCCCGACGGGGTCTACGCGAGCGAGTCGCCGATGTGCCCTCGCGAGGGCTCGACCCGCGAAGACGACGGCTACGTCGTGACGATCGTGAGCGACGTGAAGCGTGACCGCTCCGAGGTGCACATCTTCGACGCCGCCCACATCGACGCCGGGCCCGTCGCGGCCCTCGCGCTGCCGCACCGCGTGTGCGCGGGGACCCACTCGTTCTGGGCCCCCGCGTCGATGCTCGGCGCGCCGTGACGCGGGAGGTGTACCTCCTCGCGGGGCTGCGCACGCCGCGGGGCAAGGGCTCGGCCCGCGGGGCCCTCGCGTCGGTGTCTCCCCTCGGGCTGCTCACCCGCGTGCTCGACGCGCTGGTCGCGCGCGGGGTCGACCCCTCCCTCGTCGATGACGTGATCGTGGGCTGCGCCACGCAGGTCGACGCGCAGGGCGCGAACCTCGCGCGCACCGCGGCGCTACTGAGCGGGATCCCCGCGCCCGGCGTCACCCTCAACCGCTTCTGCGCCTCGGGCCTCGACGCCGCGAACACCGCCGCGGCGCGGGTGCGCGCGGGGGACGCGAGCCTGGTCCTCGCCGGGGGCGTCGAGTCGGTGTCGCGGGTGCCGATGCTCTCCGACCGCGGGCCGCTGTACGCCGATCCCGCTGTGGCGCAAGCGCTTGGGAGCGTACACATGGGCGTCTCCGCCGACGTCATCGCGACGACGGAGGGCTTCGAGCGCGCCGCGCTGGACGCGTACGCCTTCGAGACGCGCGCGAAGGCCCGCGCGGCGTGGGCGTCGGGAGACGCCGGGCGCTCGGTGATCGCGGTGCGCGCCGATGACGGCCGCGAGCTGCTGGCGCGCGATGAGTTTCTCTCGTACGAGCCGAGCCTGGAGGCGCTGGCTGCCATGCCTCCGGCCTTCGCCGAGGCCGGCGCGCAGGGGCAGGACGCGCTCGCCTGCGCCCGCCTGGGACTCGCCGAGGTGCGGCACCTGCACACCCGCGGGAGCTCTCCCGCGCCGGCCGACTGCGCGGCGATGCTGGCCCTCGGAGACGCCCTCGCGGGGGAGCGCTGCGGGCTGCGTCCGCGCGCGCGCGTCGTGGCCACGGCGACCTGCGCGGGCGACCCCGTGGTGATGCTCACCGCGGGGCAAGACGCCGCCGAGCGCGCCCTCGCGCGGGCGGGCCTGCGCGCCAGGGACCTCGACGCCTTCGTGTTCGCCGAGGCCTTCTCGGCGACCTGCCTCCGCGCGCGGCGCGACCTGGCGCTCGACGACGGCCGCTTCAACCCCTGGGGCGGGACCATGGCCCTGGGCCACGCCTTCGGCGCGACGGGCGCGGTGCTGCTGCTTGAGGCCGCCGACCTCCTCGACGCGCGCGGCGGTCGCTACGCGCTCGCGGCGGTGAGCGGCGCCGCGGGGCTCGGCGTGGCGACGGTGATCGAGCGGGTCTGAGCCGCCGCGAGGCGCCCCCTGTCGGTGCGGGGAGCGCCGCGCTATGCAAGCGACGGTGAACGGGATCCTCACGCTGTTCGACACGGCGGGCTTTCCGCCCCGGTGGCACTGCGGTTCGTGGACGAGCCTGCACGGCTGGGTGCACATCGTCGCCGACGTCTCGATCTTCGCCGCGTACGTCTCGATCCCCGCCGTGATCGCGCTCTACGCCCTGCGCCGCAAGGACCTGCCCTTTCCCAGGGTCGCCTGGCTCTTCGCGGCGTTCATCGTGAGCTGCGGCCTCTCGCACGTCATCGAGGCGTCGATCTTCTGGCACCCCTGGTACCGCCTCTCGGCCCTCATGAAGGTGCTCACGGCGATGGTCTCGTGGCTCACCGTGGCCTCGCTCGTGAGGGTGGTCCCCGCGGCGCTCACGCTCCCCGGCGTCGCGGCGCTCAACGAGGCGCTGACCCGAGAGGTGGAGCAGCGCGCCCGCACCGCGCGCGCCCTCGAAGCGGCGAACGAGCGGCTTCGGGAGCAGGCGCTCGCGCTGGCGCGCTCGAACGAGGCCCTCGAGGTCTTCGCCTTCACCGCGTCGCACGACCTGCACGAGCCGCTGCGCAAGATCGTGGGCTTCAGCGACCTGCTCGCCGACGAGAAGTCGGAGATGCTTGACGACGAGGGCCGGGCGTACCTCCGGTCGATCCTCGACGGCGGCGCGAGGATGCAAGAGCTCCTGCGGGGGGTGCTCGCGCTCTCGCGCGCGAGCGCCGAGTCGGTCTCGATGGAGCGCGTCGACGCCGACGCCGCCCTGAGCCACGCGCTCTCCGAGCTCCGCGAGCGCTTCGCCGCGGCGGGGGCCGAGGTCGAGCGCGAGCCCCTGGGCACCGTGATGGGCGCGCGGGTGCAGCTCGAGCAGGTCTTTCAGAACCTCCTGGGCAACGCCCTGAAGTACCGCGCCGCCGACCGGCCGCTGCGGGTGCGGGTCTCGGCCGTGCGCGAGGCCGACACCGTGACGATCTCGCTGCGAGACAACGGGAGCGGCATCGACGAGGCGAAGCTCGACGAGATCTTCGCGCCCTTTCGGCGCTTCCCCGGGCGGAGCTCGGCGCCCGGCTCGGGGCTGGGGCTGACCCTCTGTCGTCACATCGTCGAGCGACTGGGCGGGTCGATCTCCGCGCGGCGCAACGACACCGAGGGGCTCACGATCGTGATCACCCTCGCAGGCGCGACTTCGACGGAGGCTCCTCCGTCGGGGTGATCATCCAGCTCCTGCGCCGCGCCCTGGGGATCACCCCGCTCTCCTCGGGCCGCCCGAGGCTCTGCATCCCGTCGGAGCCCCAGAGCACGCAGCCGCCTCCCGCGCGCTTCGCGGCGTACATCGCGTCGTCGGCGCAGAGCAGCAGGCCCTCGGCCTCCCGCGAGTGGTCGGGGAACACCGCGACGCCGAAGCTCCCGCCGATCTCGACCGAGACGGCCTCGTCTCCCAGCTGGAGCGTGAAGGGCTCGCGGAGCCGCCGGTGCAGGTTCGCCGCGACCTGGAGCGCGCGCGCGTCGTCGGTGACGGCCTCGAGCAGGCACACGAACTCGTCTCCGCCCCAGCGCGACACCGTGTCGGACGCGCGCAGCGACGCGCGGAGCCGCTGCGCCACCGCGCGGAGCAGCAGGTCGCCGGCGACGTGCCCGTGCTGGTCGTTCACGGGCTTGAAGGCGTCGAGGTCGAGAAAGAGCACCGCGGCGCGCTCGCGGTGCCGGGTCGCGCGACGCAGGGTCGAGGCGAGGCGGTCGCGGAGCAGCGCGCGGTTGGGCAGGCCGGTGAGGTCGTCGAAGCACGCGGCGCGCACCGACTCGCGCTGCATCGCGGCGCGGGTGATCGCGTAGCGCAGCGAGCGGTCGAGGGCGCTGGGGCTGAAGTCGCCCTTGACGATGTAGTCCTGCGCGCCGAGCTCGATCGCGCGACGGCCCGTCGCGAGGTCGTCGAAGCCGGTGAGCACGATCACGGGGGTCGAGGGCGCGAGGCGCTGCACGCGCTCGAAGGTCTCGAGGCCGCGGCTGTCGGGGAGGTTCAGGTCGGTCACGATGACGTCAGGGCGAAGCGCCTGACACATCGCCGCGACCTCGGAGAGCCGGGGGACCGACCGGAGCTCGTAGTCCTCGAGGCCGCCGCGCACCAGCTGCTTCGCGAAGAGGAACTGATCCTCCTTGTCATCTTCGATGAGCAGCACCCTCGTCGCGTACCCCATTCGATCACCTCGCCTTCGAGCTGGAGCGAGAACACCCTGGCACCGTGCAGTGCGTTCAGCAAGCCCCGCTGGCGCGGGAGCGCTGTCTTCAATGAAGTCAGATGTGCGCCTCGCGCGCACCCGCGCGCACGTCACCCCTCATCGAAGAAGGGAGGGCGGTCGTCTTCATTCCTTCTTATGGGTTAGGACTCACCGAAGAACAACTTGGGGCGAGCGCTTCAGACCCGCGCCACCGCCACGACGTGGCCGTCTGGGTCTTCGTAGTAGGCCACGGTGTCTCCCCAGGGGCGCGGCGCCGGGGGTGAGAGGCAGGTCGCGCCGAGCGCCGCGAGGCGCGCGAGGGCGGCGTCGAGGTCGTCGACCGAGAGGTACAGCTCCGCCGACGCGGTGTGCGCGGCGAGGCGCGGCGTGGCGGGCGCGCCGGTGTTCTTCGCGAAGGCGTCGCGCTGGTAGAGGCCCAGGCGCATCCCGTCGGGGAGCGCGTACTCGACGTACACCGGGACGTCGACGGCGACCGCCCAGCCGAAGGCGCCTTCGTAGAAGCGACGCGCCCGCGCGAGCTCGCGCACCGCGAGGATCACCAGCGAGAGCCGGGCGGCGGAGGTCATGCGCGCGAGGGTAGCGCCGACGAGGGGGCGTCGCTCCCGCGCTCCGACCGCCGCCGCGCTTTCGCGTTTCGCGACGTCGCCGCGCGGGGATACTCTCGCGGCCGCTACGCGGGTAGCGGGAGGTCACCCACACGCATGGACACGCTGAGCCTCACCGAGACCCCGCTCGCGGGCGACTACGCCACGGTCTCGGTGTCGGGCGAAGAGGCCGTCAACGAGCTCTTCGAGCTGCGGGTGACCTTCCTCGTGCCCCAGGGCGATCACACCCTCGGCGGCCGCGACGCGATGGAGCGCGCGCTGCTCGGCGCGCGGGTCACCCTCTCCCTCGGGGAGTCGCCCGCGTCGCAGCGCCGCACGGGCGTCGTCGCCGACGCGCGCGTGCTCGCGCTGCAGGTGACCGACGAGGGCCCGAGGGTCCCGGTCGTCGCGCGGGTGGTGCCCACCGCGTGGCTGCTCACGCAGCGCAAGAAGAGCCGGATCTTTCAGCGCATGTACCCCCACGAGATCGTGAGCCGCGTGCTCGGCGAGGCGGGGGTGCGCCACCGGTGGGCGCTCACGAACAAGTACCCGCGGCGGATCTACTGCACCCAGTACGACGAGACCGACTGGGCCTTCGTGACGCGGCTGCTGGCCGAGGAGGGCGTGCTCTTCTTCTTCGAGCACCCGCGCGACTTCGCGCCGGGCGTGACCGCGGGGCGAGGCGGCGGAGACGACACCCGCGCCGCCGTCGCGGGCGCGCTCCGCGGCGCCGGCGCGGCGGTGAAGAAGATCGGTGAAATGGCCGACGTGGGCTACCTCACCATGGGCGGCGGCGCCCTCGGCGTGGTGGGCGACCTCGTCGCGGAGCCCGAGGCCGACGAGGAGGCGCCGGAGCTCAGGGAGGGCGGCGTCGGGGCGGCAGGGCCTCCGGGCATGGGCGACGTGATGGTCATGGTCGACCAGGCGGAGCACTACGTCGTCGGAGGCAAGAGCGACGAGCATCCCGACTCGGCCCTGGGGATCTGGCTTCGACGCGAGGGCGAGATGGCCGCGGGCGACGCCTACGTCGCCACCGAGTTCGACCCCCACGCCTCGGTACGCCCCGACGAGGTCGAGAGCCGCGACTACGACTTTCGCCGCCCGCTCATGCAGCTCCGCGCGAGCACCCGCGACCGCGACGCGAAGCTGGCCGTCGACGGCGAGGCGAGGCCCCTCGAGGTCTACGACCACGACGGGCAGTACGAGACCACCGACGTCACCGTCGAGAACGCCCGCAACAACCTCGAGCAGCACCGCGCGAGGGCCATGCTCTTTCGCGGCGTGGGGGTGTGCCCGCGGGTGCTCCCTGGGCACAGCTTCGAGCTCCACAACGGCACCGGAGACCCCGTCGAAGAGGGGCGCTACGTGCCCGTGCGGGTGGTGCACCACGCGCTCAACCCCGCCGCCCTCGGCGCGTCGTCGGGAGACCCCCTGGAGGGCCTCGTGCGCGGCGCGGCCCTGGCGATTCATCACGCGACGCGGGGGGGAGACCCCGCGAGCGCGGCGAGCGAGGCCGAGCTGCAGGAGCTCATTCGCGCGGCGGCGGGCGCGCTCCGGCCCAACCAGCCGGTGCCCTACCGCTGCGTGTTCGAGTGCGTGCGCGCCGACGTGCCCGCGCGGCCCAGGCGCCCCGTGCGCGAGCCCCGGCACGTCACCGAGACGGCCACGGTGGTGGGCCCCCGCGGCGAGGACATCTACACCGACCGCTACGGCCGCGTGCGCGTGCAATTCCACTGGGACCGCGATGGAAACTGGGACGAGCAGAGCTCGTGCTGGGTGCGCGTGGCGCAGCCCTGGGCGGGCGCGGGGTACGGGTTTCAGTTCGTGCCGCGGGTGGGGATGGAGGTGCTGGTCACCTTTCTGCGCGGCGACCCCGACCGCCCGGTGATCACCGGCGCGCTCTACAACGCGACCCACGAGACCCCCGAGCCCCTGCCGCAGCGCAGCACCCGCAGCGCGATTCGCACGCAGAGCTCGCCCGGCGGCGGCGGCTTCAACGAGCTCGCCTTCGAAGACCAGGCGGGCGCCGAGCGCGTGCTCCTCCGCGCGCAGAAGGACCTCGAGCTCGTCGTCAACGACCACCACGCGCGGAGCGTGCGCGGGGGCGAGACCGTCACCGTGGGCCGCACGCAGTCGGTCGGCGTGGGCGAGCAGCAGCGCACCCTCGTGGGCGAGCACCAGTCCACCCTCGTGGGCGGCAGCCAGTCGGCGGCGGTGCGCGGAGACCGCACGGCGCACGTCGCGCGCAACGAGTCGGCGTGGGTCGACGGCGGGCGCTACGAGCACGTCGCGGGCGCCGCGGCGAGCGCGGTCGACGGCGATGTCACCGCGGGGGTGCACGGCTCCCGGGTCACCGTGGTGCACGGCGACGACCGCGTGATCGTCGGCCAGGACGAGTCGTCGCCGCGGGTGCACCACGTTCGGGTCGAGGGCGCGTCGGTCACCGTGGGTCACAAGGTGCAGCTCCACGCGGTGGAGAGCGACGCCGACGACAACCGCTTCGTCGGGCTCTACTGCGGCGACAGCTCGATCGAGGTCAGCAAGGAAGCGATCACCCTCCGCAGCAAGACCATCTTCCTGCGCGGCGCCGACGAGGTGGTCTCGATGGGCGCCGACGCGACGCTCTCCCTCGACGAGCGCGGGCTCACGGCGACGGGAGACCCCATCGAGCTCAACACCCTCCACGGCGCGAGCCTCGTGCTCAAGGGCGCGCAGGCGGGGCTCCACGGGTCGCGGATTCACCTCGAGCCCGAGAGCGCGCCCCCGGTCGACGGCGGCCGCGAGGGCGCCACGCCGCCGCCGAACGTGCGCCTGCGCTTCACCCACGGGTTTCTCCCCGGCGAGGCGCCCACGCTGGAGATGGACCCCGCCGGCGGCCCCTCCCGCACCGGCGCCCGAACCCGCGCGCCCACTGCCCTCGCCGACGTGCGGGTGAGCGTGTCGAGCGTGACCAGCCCCGACCTGCGCACCGACGCCGACGGGCGGATCTCGTGCTACGCGCCGGACTACGTCAAGACCTTCACCGTGAAGCTCTACGCGCGGGAGAAGTACCCCGAAGTGTATGGGGCAGAGGACGATCCGCTCGTGTTCCTGGTGAAGATGGTCGACAAGGTGGAGCCCGCCGACGCGCTGTCCGGCGCGCGGCTGCGGCTGAGGAACCTGGGCTACGAGCCCGGGCCCGACCTCGACGCCGAGGCGGTCGACCCCTCGACCGAGGCCGCGCTGCTGGACCTGCAATTCGACCGCGACCTCGCGCGCTCGGGGAGACCCGACGCCGCGACCGCCGCCGAGCTCAAGAAGCTCTGGGGAGGCTGATCCCATGGCCGTCACACCCCGCGTCGTGTACGCCGCGCGCGACACCGCAGACCCCGTCCCGGTGCACGTGCGACCGAAGTTCCTGCCCATCGTGGTGATCCCCGGGATCATGGGCAGCCGGCTCACCGACCCCCGCACCGGCGAGCTCGCGTGGAACCCCATGGGCGAGCCCCTGGGCGACGGCCCCGGCGCCTTCACCGCGGACTTCGAGCGCATCCAGCAGGTCGCCGCGCCCCTCGTGCCCGACGAGACGCACCGCTACGAGCGCGCCTCGCAGCACCGCGAGGTGCAGCACATCAAGCACTGGTACAACCTCATCCCCGAGTTCTACGGCGACCTCGCGAAGCACCTCGCGGCGCTGCAGATCGAGGCCCTCGAGGCGCGGCACCTCACGCCCCGCGTGTACTGCTGCGGCTACGACTGGCGGCAAGACAACGCGCGCTCCGCCTCGCGCCTCGCGGGCATTGTTGACGAGGCGCTGCGCGAGACCGGTGCGCGCAAGGTGATCCTCGTCGCGCACAGCATGGGCGGGCTGGTGGCGCGCTACTTCTGCCGCGTGCTCGGGGGCGAGTCGAAGGTGCACCAGCTCATCCTCCTCGCGTCGCCCACCCTCGGATCCCCCGCGGCCTACGCGCAGCTCCGCAAGGGCCTCTACGGCGTCTACGTCAAGGACATCTCCACCGCCGCGCAGACCGGCGACGACGAGGTGCTCGCCGACGAGCTCGTCGACGCGGGGATGCAGGTCTTCGGCGGCGTCGCGTCCATCGCGTCGCAGGGCGCGAGCGCCATCGCGCCGGTCTTCGGCGACCTGCTCATCGCCTTCAGCCTCGGCGCCGGGCGCTTTCTCACCCGCGACGAGAGCCGCTATTTCGCGCGGCAGATCCCCGCGCTCTACCAGCTCCTGCCCAACGCGGCCTTCTGCAACCGCTTTCGCGACTGGGTGATCTTCGACCCCATGGCCACGGGGCACCGCCCCACGGGCTTCATGCTCCAGCTCCCCACGGCCCTCGACCTCCTCGGCGCCCTCGGCGGCGCGAGCGTCACCGACGCCCTGCTCTCGGGCTCCGAGCGCGTCGCCGCGCAGCTCCGAGACGGCCTCGAGGCCGCCGCGGCGGGGGGCGAGAGCGCCGAGGTCTCCGGGCGCGCCCTGCGCAGCTCGATGACCCTGGGCGAGTGGGGCGAGGCCATCGCGACGCTCATGGCCGAGGGCGAGACCGGCGAGGCCATCGCGCTGATGCTCGAGCTCGTCGAGCACGCGGGCCGCGCCTTCGTCGACGCGCGCTCGAGCCGCGCGCTGTACGGCGACATCTACACGGGGCTCCTCGACATCGTCTCGCTGCGCGCGCTGAGCGCGACCAACCTCGCCCTCGCGCTGGCCTTCGACGAGGCCCTCACCGTCGACGACCGACCCCGTGATCCCCTCACCCTGCTCACGCCGGTGAAGGAGGTCTTCGGCACCCTCGGCCGGCTCATCGGCGACGCGGCCTCGGGGCCCAAGAAGGCCCTCGACAAGCAGGAGATGCGCAACCTCATTCAGGCCGAGCTCGACGCGCACCCGCCGCGCGTCTACATGCACCCGCGCACCTTCAACGTGTACGGCCGCGGGGTACCGGGCGACGGCGGGGCCATCGTCGTGCCGCGGGCGCTGGTCTCTCGCGACGACTCGAACCTCGTGAAGGTGACCGTGCTCTCGCGGCCGGTGCCCATCGGGCTGCCGCACGCGCTCGGCGACGGCACGGTGCCCGAGGCGAGCGCCAACCCGCCCCCCGAGCTGCTCTCGAACCCCTTCGTGGGCGAGCCCGTGGGCCTCGCCGACAAGTCGCACAACGTCGTGCCCGCGCACCGCGACGCCTTCGCCGCCATCGACCGCGCCATCGGCGAGCAGATCGCCCACTACCCCCTGGACTGACCTCGATGGAACCCACCTACCGGGTGCAGCTCTACTGGCGCGGTCGCGCCGCCCCCGTGCACCGCCTCGCCGACGAGCTGTGGCGCTTCGTGCAGGGCCTCGGCGCCCTCTCGCCGCGCCTCGCGGGGCTGCGACCCTACACCCGCGACGACGAGCTGCTCCCCGCGCTCACCGGCGCGCGGCACGCCGAGGCGGTGCTCACGCACTGGGAGATGCCCTGGCGCACCGGAGACGTGACCCGCAGGTCGTACAAGCTCGGGCTGGTGCTCGACCGCATCGACGACCCGCAGCTCCGCGTGGAGCTGGTGACGGGCCTCGAGCCGCTCGAAGACCTGGAAGGGCTCTGGGTGCCCAACCGCCTCGCGGTGCTCGCGCGCGCGGGCTCGGAGTTCGCGCGGGCCGAGGCGCTGCTGGGGGTGCTCCAGGCCGGGGTGCAGGCCTTCGCGCCGGACTGGGGGTTCATCGGCCTGGACGGCGACCCGGTGCCGCCGCGCCCGCTGTTCTCGCGGGGAGAGCCCGTGGCGGCGTGGGTGACCTACCTCGCGCGGAGCTACCCCCGGCTGGCGCTCTCGGCGCCGGCGGCGAGCTACGCGCTGGGAGAGCTCGGGAGCCTGGTGATGGCGCACGCCGAGCGCAGCGAGCCGGGCTCGGCGATGCAGCGCGAGGCGGTGCTCGCGGTGCAGGCGGCGATGCGCGCCGCGGGGGTCTCGCCGTGAAGTGGACGCCGCCCGCGCGCGGCGTGTAGCGCTGCGGCATGGCGAGCGACGAGGTCAGGCTGAGGATCAACGACAACTACGTCGTCTCCGTGAGCGAGACGAACATCCGCCTCAGCGCCGTGGGGGGGGCGAGCATCGTCATCGACGACAGCGGGATCACCCTCGACAACGGCAAGGGCGCGAAGCTCACGCTGAAGGGCCCCACGGTCGACGTGAACGACGGCGCGCTGACGGTGACGTGATGGGCGCCGGGGTGGTCACCGCCGCGAGCACCCTGCTCTGCGCCCACGGCGGCGCGGCGAGCCTCGCGCCGACGAACCTTCGCGTGAAGGCCGGGGGCGCGTTCGCGATGGTGCAGGGCGACGTTCTGACGATCGCGGGGTGCGCGTTCACCGTGCCTCCAGGGGTGCCGACGCCGTGCGTCGCGGCGCAGGTGATGGTGGCCTCGACGCGGGTGAAGGTCGGCGGCCGGGGCGTGGTCACCCAGGCCAGCGTGCTGATGACCACGGGGAGCGGCCCCCCGGTGCCCGTGTCGGTCGTGCAGACGCAGCCGCGGGTGAAGGCGCTGTAGCGCGCCTCGGGGGCAGCGCGGCGGGGATGAACGCCGCCGCGTCCGCCCAGCACAGGGCGCTCACGGTGCGGTGCCCACCCAGCGCAGGCCGGGGCCCCCCGGACACTCCTGCCTCAGCCCTTCCAGCGATACCAGCCGAAGTCGACGCGCTCGAGGGTCCCGGCCTTGAGCAGGCGCTTCACCGCCGCGGCGTCGTAGCCCGCGTCACGAACCTGAGACGACATCACCATCTGCCCTGCGGTGAAGGGGGCCTCCGCGGCCTTCTCAGAAGAGACCTCGGTCGCCTTCTTCTCGGTCGCCTTCTTCTCGGTCGCCTTCTTCTCGGTCGCCTTCTTCTCGGTCGCCTTCTTCTCAGTCGCCTTCTTCTCGCGCGGGGGCGGCGGCAGGGAGGGCGCGGGGGGCGCGGGCTTGGGGACGCTCTCGGGCCAGATGCGCTGCACCTCCCCCGGCGAGGATGCAGACGCGTCGAAGCGCGCTGAGGGCCTCTCGGCGGTGACGTGATCCGGCGCGGACAGCCAGTCGCGCAGCAGCGTCGGCATCTGCGCCGGGTTCAGCACGAAGCGCGGTCGCTCGCCCTTCGTGTGCGGGACCAGGACCCCGAGGCACTCAAAGGCGAGCTCGGGGTGCCGCGCGAACAGGGCCCGGAGCGCCTCGGCGCGCATCGGCGCGTGCGGGCAGTTCGGCTCGGGCTCGGGCTCGGGCTCGCTCGCCTCGAGGAACGAGATGTTGACGCCCATCCTCCGGAGCATCTCCAGGTAGCCCGCCTGCATGCTGCCTCGGGCGGGTCGGCGCGCAGGGCGAGCGCGCGCGGCCTTCGCGGCGCACTCGCTGCAGGGCATTGGGTCGTCGAGGTACCTCGTGAGCGTGGCCCGTAGCTCCTCGAGGGCGTTGGCCGCGTCGCTCGACGCGCCCTCGAGCGCGCTCGCCGGATCGAGGAGCCACGCGGGGTTCGAGAGCAGCGCGTGGTCGACGATCAGCGCGCGGGTGCCGAAGGGGAGGTCGCCGGGGCGGGGGGCGCCCATGCCGTAGATTTCCCCGTAGTGTTCCAAGCGCGAGGGGGTGAGCGAGAAGCTCACCACGCTCGGGCGCAGCGAGCGCACGTTGGAGCCCGGCGTCGCGTCGGGGCCGCGGAGTGTCAGCGTGAGGGACTGCCACCGCTCGCTCGACCCGTCGCGCGAGAGCGTCGCGTCGCCGAAGGAGAGCCCCTCGGCGCGGTACTCCCGCCGCGGCGCGCTGAGAGAGACCCCGGCCAGCGCCTCGATGCGCGCGTCGTCGACCTCGCTCACGGCTCCTCCTTCGCGCCGCGGTCGAGGGAGAGAAACGCGCGCAGCGCGCGGTCGTCCATCTCGGTGATCCACGACTCGTCGGCGCCGCCGAGGATCTTCTCGGCCAGCGCGCGCTTCTGCTCCAGCAGCTCGGCGATGCGCTCCTCGAGGGTGCCCTCGGTGACCATGCGGTACACGTTCACCTTGCGCGTCTGCCCGATGCGGTGCGCGCGGTCGCTGGCCTGGTCCTCGACCGCGGGGTTCCACCAGCGGTCGTAGTGGATCACCGCCGACGCCGCCGTGAGGTTGAGCCCCGAGCCCCCCGCGCGCAGCGAGAGGATCAGCACCGGCGGCCCCTTCTCGCTCTGAAACCCGTCGATCATGGCCTCGCGCTGCGGCCCGGTGAGGCCGCCGTGATAGAAGCCCGCGTCGACCTTGAAGCGCGCGGCGAGGGCGCGCTGCAGGATCCTCCCCATCTCGGTGAACTGCGTGAAGATCAGCACGCGCTGACCCTCTTCGAGCAGCTCCTCGATGAGCTCCAGCGCGCGATCGAGCTTGCCCGAGCGCGAGAGCAGCGCGTCAGGACGCTGCGTCTCGAAGCACTCCGGGTGGTCGCAGATCTGCTTGAGGCGCATCAGCGACGCGAGGATGTGCGCGCGGCGGGAGATGCCGTCCTTGTCGGTGATGCCCTTGAAGGTGGCCTCGAACATGGCCTCGTAGAGCGCGGCCTGCTCGCGGGAGAGCTCGCAGGCGATGTCCTGCTCCTGCACGGGCGGGAGGTCGGCGGCCACCGCGGGGTCGCTCTTGGTGCGCCGCAAGAGAAACGGACCGACCCTCCGCGACAGCCTCGCCAGCGCCCCCGCGTCGCCGTTGCGCGCCGGCGTCTCGAAGACCCTCGCGAAGCGCGTAGGACCGCCCAGGAGCCCCGGCACCATCACGTCGAAGATCGACCAGAGGTCCTTGAGGTGGTTCTCGACGGGGGTGCCCGTGAGGGCGAACTTCGACTCGGCCTCCAGCCCGCGCAGCACCCGCGTCTGCTGCGCCGCGGGGTTCTTCACGTTCTGCGCCTCGTCGACGATCACCGCGCCCCAGCGCACCGCGCTCAGCGCGTCCTCGTCGCGGCGGGCGATGGCGAAGCTGGTGATCACCACGTCGGCCCGCTGGATCGCGGCGTCGAGCCGCTTCTCCTTCGCGCGGTCGAGGCCCTGGTGCACGTACACCCGCAGCGAGGGGGTGAACTTCTTCGCCTCGCGGCTCCAATTGGTGACCACCGCCGTGGGGCACACCACCAGGTCAGGACCCCGCGGCGCCGTCGCCCCCGGCGCGCGCCGCGTCGCGAGGAGGGCGAGCACCTGCACGGTCTTTCCGAGGCCCATGTCGTCGGCGAGGCAGCCGCCGAAGCCCTGCTCGGCGAGGAAGGCCAGCCACGAGAGACCCCGGGCCTGGTAGGGCCGGAGCGTGCCCTGAAAGCCCTTCGGCGCCTCGAGCTGCGGCACGCCGACGCCGTCGCGCAGCCCCGAGAGAAAGCTCTCCCAGCGCGCGGTGAAGACCGACTCGGCGTGCGCCTCGCGCTCGGCGGACCACTCGTCGTCGAGCGACACCGCCCGCGAGAAGCTCACCCCGCCGTCTTGCATCAGCTTCTTCAGCACGAGCTCTCTCGCGCGCAGAAGCTCCAGCGCCGCAGAGAGATCGTTGCGCGGGAGGACGTGCTCGCGGAGCCGGATGAAGGGCCCCACGCTCGACGCGAGGAGCGTCGCCGCCTCGCCCGCGTCGAGGATCTCGCCCCCCACCGCGAGCTCCACCGTCGGCGTGAAGCGCGCGGTGTGCAGGCCGAGGCGCGCGGGCGCGTCGGGGGTCTCGGCGAGCTCCCAGCGCACGCGCACCCTGGCGCTCGCGGCGCTCCCCGGCGAGGCGCTGAACGCGAGCTGATCGCGGGGCATGCGCTTCGAGCCGTAGAGCGCGAGGCCGTCTTGCCACGCGCGGTACCGCTCCGGGGGCTGCGGGATGTGCTGCGCGAGGACCTGCTGCGCGAAGCTCTCGGAGACGCGGCGCACGCCGCCGAGGGACTCGGGCTCGCAGAGCACCGCCCACCCGCGCTGCGCGAGGAACGACCAGTCTCGCCCCATCGCCTCGAAGGGCTGCGCGAAGAGCACCTCGTCGCGCTCGATGCAGGCGGCCAGAGGGTCAGGCTGCGCGGTGAGCTCGTCGAGGGAGAGGAACTCCCCCGACCCGTTGGACACGCCCAGGCGCATCACCCAGTCGCCGCTGTGCCCGTCGGTCGCGTCGAGGGGGTAGAGCCGCGCGTGGAGGTGCTCCCTGGGCGGCGAGGAGAGCGAGGTGAAGACGGGGTGACGGGCGAAGAGGCAGCTGTCGTGGGCGCGGTGCAGCGCCGGGCCCTCGGCGCTCGCGAGCGACACCCGCAGCGCGCGCTCGACCGAGGGCGTCAGGGCGAGGGGCTCGCTCGCGTGGGCGAAGACCTCGAGGAGAAAGCTCGCCATGTTCCAAGGCGGAACGCGGCCGACGAAGCCCGCGCTCCGAGGCGCGGCGATGCGCGCGTCGACGACGCCGAGGCTGCGCGCGAGCCGCAGGAGATCCTTGAGCGACACCGCGGGCACCCAGGCGAGGGGCGCCTCGCCCCCGGCGGTCGGCGCGGGGCAGAGGGTGGGGAGCAGCGGCCCTCGCTGAACGAGCACGAGGAGGTGGTCCAAGAAGGGCAGTAGGTCTCTCGCGCGCGCCGAGGCCATCTCCGCGCCCCGCGTCGAGATCCACGCGCGGAGGTAGTCGCGCAGGGGCGCGAGGCTTGCCGCGGGAGGGAGCATCCACGCGTCGACGATGTAGTGCTGAAGCGGGTGCTCGTCGTCGTCGTCGTCTTCGTCGTCGTCGTAGTCGTCGTAGTAAGCGCGCCCGCGTCGGGGCTGGGGCGCGCGGAGCCCCGGCAGGCACACCGGGTCGCCGGTGTATCGCATCGGGCGCGAGACGATGAGCTGCACGGGCTCAGCGCCCGCGGGGATGCCCAGCGACTGGACCCTCTTGGTGTGCCGAAGCGCGCGCGGGTGCTTGATCGCGCTGATGCCCCGCACGCGTCGCCCTCGGGTCAGCGGCCCGTCGTGCTCGAACCACAGCGCGACGCGCAGCGAGCCCGAGTGCTGCACGATCTGGATATGGAGCCCGTATCGAGTCGCCACGGCGGTCGCGGAGGCTACGACAATTTCGAGCGCGCCGTCGTCAACGTCGTCGCGCGCGCCGCGAGCACCACCAGCGCCGACTTCACCAGCGCGCCGGGGATGAAGGGCGTCACGCCGAGGGCGATCGCCCTGCGCGGACCCACGTAGCGCGCGAGCCACGCGGCGCCGACGAGCAGCAGCAGCGCGTGCAGCGCGGCCATCCAGGCGAGGGCGGGGAGTGGGCGGCGGAGGGATCCCCGCGACGAGAGCGCCCCCGCGAGCGCGGCGACGGGCGCGAAGGCGAAGAGAAAGCCCGCGGTGGCGCCGCGAAAGGGCGCGAGGCCGTGCGCGCCCCCCGCGAGCACGGGCAGCCCGAGGGCCGCGAGGGTGAGGTACAGCGCGACGCTCGCCGCCCCCGCGCGCGCGCCGAGCGTCACCCCCGCGAGCAGCACCGCCCACGACTGCAGCGACATCGGCACGGGGACCATCGGCGCCGTCACCCTCGCGCCGAGGGACATCAGCGCCGCGAAGGCGACGACGGCGAGGGCGCGGCGGGGCATCGGGGGCGTATCGGACCCTCCTGGGGCTGCGGGCGCAAGGGCCGATGGCGCGCGACGGGCCGCGGCCCTACACTGGCGCGGCGATGCCCTTCCTCGCGTTCGTAGCCTTTGTGGTGGCGAGCACCGTCGTCACCTACGTGCGTCGGGAGCGACTCTATCGCCCCCGCTGGCAGTCGATGCTCCAGCCGGCGATGGTCACGGGGATGGGCGCGTACCGCTCGTCGCTCACCGTCACGAGCCGCGTCGAGGCCGCGCCGCTCCCGCTGCGGGTGATGGCCTTCTCGTGCATCCTCTTCGGCCGCGCGGTGACCTGGACGCTGCTCATCACCGCCATGGGCGCGGCCTCGGCGCTCTCGGGCCTGCGACCCATGGCCGAGACCACCCTGCGCGCGATGCTCGGGTACTTCAGCGCGGGCCTGGGCGTCGGGGTGGTGGTGAGCCTGTGCCTCGCGGCGATGGTCCTGGGCGCGGGCAACGACCTGTTGCTGCGCGACCACCGCCGCGCGTTTCGCAGGGTGCGCCGCGTCGCGGTGCTCTCGCTGATCACCCACGGCTTCGTGTTCGCGCACGCGAGCTTTCCGGTGCTCCTGCTGGGGGTGTCGGGGCGCGACATCGGCGGCGCGCTCTCGGTGGCGCGCTGGGTCGCGGGCGTGGCCTTCGCGCACGCGGCGGCGCTCCTCGCGATGGCCTACGCGTACCGCGCGCAGCTCACGGCGAGCTCGACGACGACCCGCGAGCTCGAGCTCTGACCGAGGGGCTACCGCGCCCTCTCGGGCGGCGGGGGCGGCGGGTTGCAGGTGACGGTGACCTCGCGCCACACGCCTTCGGTGCACTCAAACCCGCTGGGCTGACAGCCGCCCGTGGGCATGTAGCAAGAGAGCCCGGTCGTGCACGCCGCGCCGACCTGGATCTGGTCCCGCGGCGGGCACGCCGACGGCGGCGGGGGATTGCCGACGGGCATGGCCGGCGGGTGCGTCGGCGGCACAGGCTGGGGATCGGGCGCGGGGGGATTGCGGCTCGGCTCCTCGGGGGGAGGGGCGGGTCGCGCGCAGGCGGTCGCGGCCACGGTCACCACGAAGGCAGCTCGGAGCGTTCGCATCGCGCGATCTTCGCACAGCCCGCTCCGCGCGCGAACCTCGCCCGCGCCGCGGCGCCTTCAGGCTTCTGCGTTCTGGTCACGGCATCGGGAGCGTCGCCGGGTCGCGCGCGGCGGTCACGTCTCCGGCGCTCGCGCGGCGCCACTGCCCCGGCGGCGCGCCCACGACGCGCTTGAAGGCGCGGTTGAAGGCCGCCTCGCTGCCGTACCCCACCCGCGCGGCGACCTCGGGGATGCTCGCGCCGGGGTCGCGCAGCGCGCGCCGCGCGAGGGTCATGCGCCAACGCGCGAGGTAGGCCGCGGGGGCCTCGCCCACCGCCGCGGTGAAGCGGTCGTAGAAGACCGTGCGCGAGAGCCCCGCGCGCCTCGCGAGGTGGTCGACGGACCAGGGCTGCTCCGGCGCGCCGTGCAGCAGCGCCAGCGCCCTCGCGAGGCACGGGTCGCCCAGCGCGCGCACCCACCCCGGACCGCCCCCCTCGGGCGACGCCACCCACGCCCGCACGGCCTGCACGAAGAGCACCTCCGCGAGCCGCGCCACCACGAGCCCCGACCCCGGCGCGCCGCGCTGCGCCTCGTGCGCGAGCTGTCGAACCGTCGCGTCGACCCATCCTCCGAGGGCGCCCCCCGGCGCGTGCATCATCGCCGGGAGGTACGGCAGCAGCACCCGCGACGCCTCGGCGTCGAAGCGCAGCGTGCCGCACAGCAGCTCGAGGTCGCCCGCGCCTCCCCCCGCGGTGACCACGGGCAGGCCGTCGTCGCCGGGGCGCGTGGGGAGCTCGGCGATCCACGTCGCGTCGCCTCCTTCGGCGTCGCTCAGCGCGTGCGCGTGCCCGTGCGGAAAGAGCAGCAGGTCGCCCTCGGAGAACCCCCGCGAGAGCACCGTGCGCCCACGCTCCAGGGCGCGCGCGTGGCCCTGGCCGCGCAGCACGACGTGAAAGATCCCCGCGCCCGCGCCGCGCGTGCGTACCCCCCAGGGGCAGCGACCCTCGGCGCGGGAGAACAGCGCGCCCTCGACGCGGGCCACGCGGAGCACCTCGGTCAGCGGGTCGTGGGCCTCGGTCATGGGCGCAGCATCGTCCTTCGGCGCCCCGAAGGCATCACGGTCGGGATGTTTGGTCAAGAAACATGGACGTGCAGTGATAGAACGTACGCGAGCTGCGACGCAGAGTGAGACTCACCGCGGAACTTCTGCGGCGGAACACCTCTGGAGGTCTCACATGGCACGCACCTGGATCGCGACCGCGCTCAACTTCTTCTTTCCCGGCGCCGGCTACCTCGTGCTCGGGCACCGCACGCCGCTGGCCCTGGCCTGGCTCGTCGGGGTCGTGGGTCTCACCTACGTCGAGACCGGGATCAAGACCGCGGCGCCGGCGTACTACTGGCCGATGTTCGTCTCGGTGCTGGTGATGAACACGGCCTTCGCCGCCGACGCGTACCTGGTCGGCAAGAAGCGCCTCGACGCCCCTGCGCTGCAGCCCGCCTGATCACCCGCCCCGCGCCGCGGGGTCTTGTCGGTAGAACTCCGCGAGGAGCGCGTAGAGGTCTGGGAGCGCGTCGCGCAGCGCCTCGGCGCGCTCGAAGAACGACTCGGTGGCCACCGCGAAGAACTCGCCCTCGTCGCGCGCGCCGTAGGGGTCGATCACCCGGAGCACCTCGGGGTCGCCGGCCTGGAGCGAGAGAAAGACTCTGGAGCACACCTCGGCCCAGCTCTTTCGCGCGGCGAGGTCGGGGAGCGGCGGCGTGCCGTCGACGGCGCCCTCGAGCATGTCGATCTTGTGCGCGAACTCGTGAAAGACCACGTTGCGCCCGTCGTCGGGGTCGCGCGCGCCGTGCTTCACCGCGTCCCACACGAGGATCACCGGGCCCCGCGCCTGCGCCTCCCCGAGGATCGCGACGTCCTCGTCGACGACGAGCCCGCCGCGCTCGAAGACCCCCGCGGCGCGCCTCGGGGTGCGCACGGTGCTCGGGTACACGAGGATGCTCTCCACGTCGTCGTAGAGGTCGTGGTCGCGCCCGAGGATCAGCAGGCACGCCTCCGCCGCGACGGTGACCCGCACCTCGTCGGTCATCTTGAGGCCGCCGCAGCCCTCCCAGCGCTTCTCCGCGACGAAGACCTGCACGAGCTCGCGCAGCCGCGCGCGCTGGTCCGCGTCGAGGCGCGCCCAGTGCGCGACGTTGCGCTCGAGGATCGCCGTCCACGCCTCGGGAAAGGGCGCCTCGAGGATGTGCCTGCGCCGCCGACGCGTGAGCCAGGTGAACAGCATCGGGGGCACGGTAGTGCATCGCCGTGACCGGGGCATCGGGGATACCCACGAGGCGCGCGAGCGGAGCTGAGCTGGGCGACCAGGTCGACGGGCGAAGCGGTCGCGGGGCTCCCCGACGAGCCCCCCACCCCCACGGGCCCGCTCACAGCTCGATCTGCGCCCCGAGCTCGACCACGCGATACGCCGGCAGCGAGAAGAACGCGCTCGCGGGCTGCGCGTTGCGCGAGAGGAACACAAACAGCGCCTTGCGCCACGCGGCCATCCCCGCGCGGCGGGTGGTGAGCAGGGTCTCGCGGCCGAGGTAGTAGCTCACCTCGCGGAGCTCGAGCGCGAGCCCTCGCGAGGCGCACCGCGCGAGGGCCTCGGGCACGTCGGGAGACTCCATGAACCCGTAGGTGACGCTCACCCGCCAGAAGCCCTCGCCGAGGGACTCCACGGAGATCCGCTGGGGCTCGGGCACCTCGGGCACGTGCGCGGTGTGCACCGAGAGCAGCACGACCTTCGCGTGGAGCATCTTGTTGTGCTTGAAATGGTGCAGCAGCGCGGGGGGCGCGGCGTCGGGGTTGGCGGTCATGAACACCGCGGCGCCGGGCACGCGCAGCGGCGAGGTCGCGCGCAGGTCGGCGAGAAACGCGTCCATCGGGATCGCCGCGTCGAGGAAGTATCGCGCGAGGCGCGCGCGCCCGGCCTTCCACGTCGTCATCGCCGCGAAGACCGCCCCCGCCACCGCGAGGGGGAACCACCCCCTCGGCGATCTTCACCGCGTTCGCGCCGAAGAACGCGAGGTCCACCGCGAGAAAGAGGCTCACGAGCGCGGCGCTCTTCCACATCGGCCACCCCCAGCGCGCGCGGGTCACCTGATAGAACAGCACCGAGGTGATCGCCATGGTGCCCGTCACCGCGATGCCGTAGGCGCCCGCGAGCGCCGACGACTCCTTCGCGGCCACCACCAGCGCGACGCACACGACCATCAAGAGGTGGTTCACCTCGGGGATGTAGATCTGCCCCGCCTCGGTCTCTGACGTGTGCACGATGCGCACGCGCGGGCAGTACCCGAGCTGCACCGCCTGCTGCGTGAGCGAGAACGCGCCCGAGATCAGCGCCTGCGACGCGACCACCGTGGCGACCGTCGAGATCGCGACCATGGGGTACACCGTCCATCCGTGCACGAGGCCAAAGAAGGGGTTCTCGCGCGCGGCCTCGCCCCGCGCGAGGAGCGCCGCGCCCTGGCCGAAGTAGTTGCAGAGCAGCGCCGGGAGCGCGACGAAGAACCACGCGCGGCGAATCGGCGCGCGGCCGAAGTGCCCCATGTCGGCGTAGAGCGCCTCGCCCCCCGTGATGCACAGCACCACCGAGCCCAGGAGCAGAAACCCGTGACCGCGGTGCTCGATGAAGAAGCGCGCGGCGTAGAGCGGGTTCACCGCGGCGAGCACCTCGGGGCGGCGCGCGATCCAGGGAGCGCCCGCGGCCGCGATGCACACGAACCACACCAGGGTCGCGGGGCCGAAGAGCGCGCCGACGCCCGCGGTGCCGCGCCGCTGAATCGCGAAGAGCGCCACGAGGATCGTCACCGTGATGGGCACCACGAAGGGGCGCACGCCGCTCGTCGCGACCTGCAGTCCCTCGACGGCGGAGAGCACCGAGATCGCCGGGGTGATCACCCCGTCGCCGTAGAGCAGCGCCGCGCCGAACAGTCCCAGCGCCACCCACACCGCGCGCCCGCGCGACGCGCCCTCGCGCTCGGGCTCGCGGGTGACCAGCGCGAGGAGCGCGAGGATGCCGCCCTCGCCCTCGTTGTCGGCCCGGAGGATGAAGGTGATGTACTTCAGCACGATCACCAGCAGCAGCGACCACACGATCAGCGAGAGCACGCCGAGCACGTTGAAGGCCGTGGGCTCGACGCCGTGGCCGCGCGCGAAGCACTCCTTCACGGCGTAGAGCGGAGAGGTTCCGATGTCGCCGTAGACGACGCCGAGGGCGCCGAGGGCGAGCTTGTAGAGGCCGCTGGACTCGTGCGGCCCCGCGGGAGCAGGGGGCGGTTGCATCCGCCGACGTCTAGGCGTCGGGACGTCAAGGCGACGTCAAAGCGAAGCCGGGGCGCATCAAGAATGTGTCAAGACCCCCGCGGCGCTCAGCCGTCGCCGGGGTCGCGCATGCGGTAGCCCACGCCCTGCTCGGTCTGAAGAATCGCGGGCCGCGCGGGGTCGCGCTCGATCTTGCGGCGCAGCGCGGCCATGTACACCCGCAGGTAGTGCGGCTGGTGCGTGTGCCCCGCGCCCCAGACCTCGCGGAGCAGGTGCTGCTGCGTGACCACGCGTCCGACGTGCTGCGCGAGCACGGCGAGGAGGCGGTACTCGATGGGCGTGAGGTGCACCTCGCGCTCGTCGACGGTGACCACGCGCTTCGCGAGGTCGATGCGCAGCGGGCCGACCGCGCGCACCGGTCCAGGGGTCTCGGTCGAGCGCGCGTGCCGCAGCGCGACGCGCACCCGCGCGAGGAGCTCGTTCACCCCGAAGGGCTTGGTGAGGTAGTCGTCGGCGCCCGCGTCGAGGGCCTCGACCTTGTCGGCCTCGCGGCCCCGCGCCGAGAGCACGATGATGGGCACATGGCTCCAGCCGCGCACGCCGCGGGTGAAGTCGATCCCGTCTCCGTCGGGGAGCCCGAGGTCGAGGAGCACCAGCTCCGGCGCCTGCGCCGTGAGCGCCGCGAGGGCCTCCGCGAGGGTGCCCGCCTCGACGAGCCTGAACCCGTGCGCGCCCAGGGTCGCGCGGAGAAATCTGCGCATCTGCGGCTCGTCCTCGACGAGCAGCACGAGGGGATCGCTCACGCCGCGCCCTCCCCGGCCTCGACCGGCACCTCGGGCGCGGGGCCCGTCGGGGGGAGCCGGAGCACGAACTCCGCGCCGCCGCCCGCCCGCCGTCGCGCGGAGAGCGATCCCCCGTGCGCCTCGGCGATGCCCCGGCTGATCGAGAGCCCGAGCCCCACGCCCCCCACCACGCCGGGCGCGCGGTAGAAGCGCTCGAAGAGCCGCGCCTCGGTGCCCTCGACGAAGCCCGGCCCCCGGTCGGCCACCACGACCTCGACGCCGCCGTCGGGGGGAGGGAGCGCGCGGGCGACCAGGTCGACGGGCGTGCTCTCTGGGGTGTATTTCACTGCGTTTTCAAGGAGGTTCACGAACACCTGCTCGATGAGCACCGGGTCGACCTCGACCAATGGGAGCTCGTCGGGGAGGGTCAATTTCACCTCCCGCCGCGCGAGGCGCGACTCGAGGCGGGTGAGCGCCGAGCCGACGATCTCTTCGAGGGGCACCCACTCCCGCCGCACCGCGAGCGCGCCCGACTCGATGCGGGTCATGTCGAGGAGGTTGCCGATGAGCCGCTCCATCCGCTCGGCCTCTTCGCACACCGTCGCGACCATGTCGTCTCGGCGGGCGCGGTCGAGCTCGACGCTCGAGTCTCGCAGCGTCGTGGCCGCGCCGGTGATCGCCGCGAGGGGCGTGCGCAGGTCGTGCGAGACCGCGCTGAGCAGGGTGCTGCGCATCTCCTCGGTGCGGGCCTTGAAAGACGCCGCGCGGGCCTCCTCGGCGAGGGCCGCGCGCTCGGCCAGGAGGGCGGCGGTGGCAGACTCCCGCGCCCGCGCCTCGGACTCGCTGTTGCGCAGGCGGAGGGTGAGGGCGGCGATGAGCTGTCCGATCACGAACATCGTCGCGAAGGTCACGACGTTGCGCAGGTCTTCGACGGCGAAGGTGTGCTGCGGCGAGACGAAGAAGAAGTCGTAGGTCGCGACCGCGAGCGCCGAGGCGAGCACCGAGGGGCCGCGCCCGTAGCGCGCCGCGGCGGCGACGATCACCAGCACGAACACCATGGCGATGTCGGGGAGCGCGAGCCACGGGTGGGCGAGGGACGAGAGCCCCGCCGCGAGCGCGACCAGGGACGCGGCCTGGAGGTATCCGCCCGTGGGCGCGGTCCTCGGGGGCGTCGGGTCGGTCATCCCGTCAGCGCGTGACCTGCACGATCACCCCCGCCACCGCCACCACCAGCGCGAGCGCGAAGCCCGTGCGCTGCAGCGCGAAGATGCGCGTGAACTCCTTGAGCACGGTCATCAGGTCCTTCACCGCCTCGCCCTTCGCGTCGGAGAGGCGCAGCAGCGGCTCGGCGGTCGCCCGGAGCCAGAAGCCCGCGATGACCATCGGCGCGCAGAGGGCCGCGACCACGAGGGGCGTGAGGTCCTGCCGGCTGCCGGCGATGAACACCCCCGCGTAGAGGATCGCCACGATGCCCAGCGCCATGAGCACCAGCCCCGTGACCGAGAGGGTCTGCGCGAGCTCGCGCACCACCGCGTGCTCCGCCGCGCTGAACTCGTACTGCCTCGTCGAACGCTCGCCCTCGTCGCTCATGGTGAACCCTCCAGAGATGGGCGCCGACGGTAGCCCGCGCCTCCCCTGGGGTCCCAATTCGCTACTGTCGAACGCTCACCGCGCCCCAGGCTCTGCACGCGTTGGCGCAGCGAGACTGCCCGGGCAGGGGCGCCTCGGCGTAGCTGTAGACCATCGGGCCGCCGCCGAGGTCTCCCTGGATCGTCTGCACGCTCTCCCAGTCGCACCCGTCGGAGAAGTGAAAGCGCGTGCTCAGCCCGAGGTTCACCGCGCCGTTGACCACCGCGCCCGTGAAGCGCGACGCGCCGAAGGTCGCCGTGGCGGGGCCTCCCCCGCAGGGGTACTCGAGGAGCCCCGGCGCCTGGGTCACCCGCTCGTCGATGGTGCACCCCGCGGCGCCCCGCGTGCGCCGCACCACGAGGAGCGCGGTGCACACCCCGCCCTGGGGCGGTCCAGGCTGCTCGACCGGCGGCGGCGGCGCGTACTCCTGGGGGGGAGGCGCGCCCGGCGGCCTGCGTGGCTCCGCGGCGGACCAGGAAGACGCGAGGGCCAGGGCCAGGGCGAGGGGGGCGACGCGAGGGAGGGTCATGGCGCGCGGGAGCTTATCGCGAGGCGGGCACACCCTTGTCCACTACCGAGCGAGGGCAAAATGGGTGTGAGATAGTCTCTCGGGGCACCGACGCCCCGCCGGAGGAGCACCACGCCATGTCGAGCCTGCGACGCGGGATCGCGACCGTCACCCTGCCCATCGCCCTCGCCGCGTGCAGCGCCCCCGGCGACGTGGTGGAGCCCGACCTCTTCGCCGACGGGTCGGCGTCGGCCACGGGAGATCGTGGGCGCTCGAACGACCTCCCGAGCGGCCCCGACGGCGCCCAGGTGTCGAACGATGTCACTGCGCTGCAAGGGGATGCGACGTTCCTCGACGGGGGCGCGGCCTCGCGAGACGGGGGCGTCGTGGGCGTCGACGGGGCGTCTCCCTCGGACGACACCGGCGGCGTCGAGCGGTGCAACGGCGTCGACGACGACGGCGACGGCGAGATCGACGAGACCTGCGCCTGCGCGCCGGGGAGCACCCAGGGCTGTTACGCGGGTCCTGGCGGCACCCGCGCGCGGGGGGCGTGTCGAGACGGCACCCAGCGCTGCGAGGGCACCGGCGAGTTCGGCGCCTGGGGGGCGTGCGAGGGCTCGGTGACCCCCGCGGCCGAGCTCTGCGGCGACGCCGTCGACCAGGACTGCAACGGCGTCGTCGACGACGGCGACGGCTGCTGCCGCGAGGGCGCGACGACCGCGTGCTACACCGGCCCCGAGGGCACCCAGGGGCGCGGCATCTGCCGCCCCGGCGCGCGCACCTGCGGCTCCAACGGGCGCTACGGCGACTGCGCGGGCGAGACCCTGCCCCGCGCCGAGACCTGCAACGGCGTCGACGACGACTGCGACGGCACGATCGACGAGGACTGCCAGACCTGCATCGTGGTCACGGGCGCCTCGACGCCCTGGCAGATCCACCTCGGCGAGGGGCCGCGGTGCTGGGGGCGCACCTTCGACAACCACGGTGACCCGGCGGAGTACGCCTTCGCGAGCATCCCTCCGCAGGGCGACCCCGGGTGGCGGGCGCACGCGCCGCCGTCGATCTCCTTCGATGACCCGTCGACCCTGTGCGGGGTGTGCGACTGCCGCGCGGGCGGAGACTTCACGTACTTTCAGACCACCTTCTTCGTGCCGCCGACGCTGAACGTGACCAGCCTGCGGGTGAGCATCGCCAACGTCGACGACGGCGTGAGCGTGACGGTGTTCAACAGCCGCTACCCCAACGGCATCGTCGACCCTGGCGCCTACGCGTTCCTGGGCGGCGGGAGCACCACCGACCTCGCGCGCTACGTCGTCGCGGGGAGCAACCGCGTGGTGCTCACCCACGTCGACGACTGCTGCATGGTGCGCCGCATCGCCGACGCGACGATCACCCTCAACGGATCGCCCCTGCGCCCCTGCGGACAGTAATCACCCGCGCGGGCTCACCTCACCCCACGCGGCCCTCGGGGCCCGCGAGCCCCCTCTCCCGCCTCGGGCTGCGTTCGACACACACGTCAGGAATCCGCTTGAAAACAAGCGTGATGCGCCCCTGGTCTGTCCGCGCCGCCGCTCGTCCCTTCGACCCGACGTGGGGCCCCTCCACCCCCGCCCCTCCTCCATGGGCTTCGCCGATGGAGGAGGGCTGCGTCCTTCGGGAAGATGCTCCGCGTCGAACTGCCCTTGGGATGCGTCACATGGCCTGAGACCGCGCGGATGTGTCTGCCATCCCTTGTGTCTCAGCCCCTCCTCCATCGGCGAAGCCCATGGAGGAGGGGGCGGGGGTGGAGGGGCCCCACGTCGGGTCGAAGGGACGAGCGGCGGCGCGGACAGACCAGGGGCGCATCACGCTTGTTTCCAAGCGGATTCCTGACGTGTGTGTCGAACGCAGCCCGAAGGGGCTCGCGGACCCCGAGGGCCGCGGGGGGTGAGGTGCATCCCGCGATCAGCTCCCTTCGACGGGGATCCAGACCTCGTTGCGGCGGATCCACGGGAAGGTCCACGGCGGGTCGAAGCGCGCGCTCTCGGCGTCTCCCGACGCGCGCAACCCCGCGCGGGTGAGGGCGTCTTCGAGCGTCTGCGCGCGCGCCGCGACCTGCTGCGGCCCCGCGAAGCCCGTGTAGCCCAGCACCGCGACGAGGCGTCCGGGCACCGCGCGCAGCACCACCGACGGGTCGTTCGGCGTCGGGAGGTCGTCGAGGGTGCGCCCGCGCGGGAGGGTGAAGGTCACCCGCCAGCGCCCCTCGCCGAGGGCCTCTTGCGTGACCGGCGCGGTCATCGCGATGCGCTCCGCCGCCTGCGTGACCGGCGCGGTCATCGCGATGCGCGCGCGCCCGACGTTGCCGCCGAAGATGTACCCCGCGAGGCGGCGAAAGCCCGCGCTCGCCGCGTCCTTCTGAGAGGACGCGGTGACCACCGTCTCGGCCCGGACGACGGGCTCGTAGCGCCGCAGCTCTCCGCCCTCGAAGCGACGCGCCACCGCGTACGCGGGCTCGGCGGTGAACAGCCGCGCGAGCTGCCACCGCGCGATCGCCGCCGCCGCGAACGCGCCTCCCAGGATCATCGCCCAGCGTCTCATCCCCGTTGGATGCGACTCGGCTCCGAGAGGGTTCGGGGCGTCACTGCCGGCAGCGCGCGCGCACGGCGTCGAACTGGATCCGCACGGAGGGGTCTTCGGGGCGGGTCAGCCCGATGCGCCGCAGCGCCTCGGCGCAGCGCCCGGCGAGGGACTCCTGCCGCGCCGCGCGCAGGGCCAGGCCGTAGTCGGTGGGCGCGCCGTCGCTCCCTCGGGTGAGCGCGTCGCGGGCGCTGTCGACGTCGCCCAGGGCCGAGAAGGCCGCGGCGGCCTCGGACCACGACAGCCCGGGGCGGTACTCCGCGCGCCCCGAGAAGCTCGCGAAGCGCGCGGCCTCGCGGAGCTCGTCGACGGCGCTCGGGTCGCCCGCGGCCTGCAGCTCCTCGGCGCGCTCCCGCACGTACTGCGCGTAGCGGTACTGGTGCATCCCCTGGAGCCGCTGCTCGCGCACCTGCGTGGCCGCGTAGAGGTTCTCGCGCACGGCCTGGTCGTCGTGGTCGATGAGCGCGCGGTTCACGAGCTGCTGGTACTCGTCGTCGAACCAGCGGTCTTCGGCGAGGCAGAAGGCGGGGTTGCTGCCGTGCGCGGGCTCGCAGTAGGTGCGGTTCACGAGGTAGAGGCAGGCGAGGCCCACGGCGGCGCCGATCCCGATGGGCCGCAGCGACTTCGCGCGCACATGGCCCGCGCCGAGGTCGAGGAGGCCGGCGCCGAACACCGCGAGGAAGGGCACGGCGGGGAAGCGGTAGCGCGAGCGGATGTAGAACAGCAGCAGCGCGCCGAGGTAGGGCAGGGTGGCGAGGTAGAGCGCGCGGCGCTTGCGGTCCTCGGACCACAGCAGGAGCATGCCCGCGAGGCCCAGCGCGCCCACGAGGCCGAAGGTGACCATCCCCCGCAGCGCGGGCACGTAGCGCGCGCGCATGAACGCGTAGTTGCTGGTGTCGGGGACCTCGAAGTGGTTCCAGAGCACCTGGGTCTTCTGGATCATCACCACGACCCAGTCGCCCGTCTGCCCGCGCATGAACTCCGTCGCGCGCCGGGCCCAGTAGCGCGACACCTCGGGCATGGTCATCGCCCGCCCCGTGGCCCGCTCGGCGATGCGACGCGCGTCGCCCTCCTCGTACTCGGGGATGTCGCGCAGCCCCGGCGGACGCGCGGGGAGCCCCGTGGCCTCGGGGTTGTTGCCCATGTAGAGGTTCAAGCCCGCGTCGCCGCTGGTGAGCAGAAAGCCGCCGGCGTGCGAGGTGTTCCACGCGCTCATGGCCGCCACCGGGAGCAGCGCGGCCAGGGCGAAGGTGAGGGCGATGTTCCTGCGGCGCAGGCGGGTCGAGCGCTCGGGGAGCTGCCACGCGGCGTAGGCCAGGGCCGGGAGCGCCGGGAGCCACTGGCCCGCCGAGAGGATCCCGACGCCGAAGAGCAGCCCCGCGGCCGCCGTGCCCCTGCGGTCTTCAGCCGGCGCGTAGCGCAGCAGCGCGGCGAAGGCCGCGAGGGCCACGAGCAGCACCCACGCCGTCTTGATGATCAGCGCCTCCTCGAGGATCACCGGGCCGTAGAGCCCGAAGAGCACCGCCGCGACGAGCCCCGCGCGGCGCGAGAACACCCGCGCGCCGATGGCGTACACCAGCACCGTCGAGAGCGCGCCCGCGGTCACCTGCATCACCCGCGGCGCCCACGACCCAGGGCTCGTGAGCTTGTACGCCGCCGCGAGCACCCAGCCGTAGAAGGGCGACTGGTAGAACGCCCGGTCGGGGAGCCACGACGCGCCGTCCCACACCCTGCGCGCGAAGACCTCGAAGCCCACGCTGTCGATGTTCTGCACCCGCTGATACGGCGAGGACCACACCTGCGAGAGCACCAGCCACCGCGCCGCCAGCGCGCCGTGAAAGACCGCCAACACCGCGAGCCCGTGCTCCCGCCAGAGCGCGGACCACGGCGCGGGCGGGGTCGGCTCGGAGACCTCGAGCTCCTCCGGGGCCTTCGGGGGCTCTACGGCCTTCGGGGGCTCCGGGGCCTTCGGCGCCGCGCGGGCGAGGGGCCGGGTGACGGGCGCCTTCTGGCGCCACTCCGGGGCTCTCTTGCTCACGCGAGCTCCCTCCGCGGGCGCTTCAACGCCACCCGCTCGACCTCGCGCAGCCGGTGGTTCACCCCGTCGAGGATCAGCCCGCACGCGAGCGACAGCGCCGCCCCCGCGCCGAGCGCGAGCGCCGCGACGAGCGAGGGCCACGCGGTGGTGCGCCCGTGCGCCGAGAGCTCGGTCAAGGGCGTGATCGAAGCCCCTGCGGCGCAGAGCGAGAGCACGCCCGCGAGGATCGCGAAGGAGAGCAGCGGGCGGTACGCCTTGAGCACGTCGGCGATGGTGATCAGCACCCGCGCGCCGTCGTGGAGGGTGCGGAGCTTGGAGTGCGAGCCCTCGGGGCGCCCGCGGTAGGGGATGGGGATTTCGACGATGACCATGTCCCGGTGGAGGCACTGGATGGTGAGCGCGGTCTCGATCTCGAAGCCGCGGGAGACCACGGGCACGCGGTCGACGAGCTCGCGGTGAAAGACCCTGAGCCCTGACATCACGTCCTTGAGGTCGGAGCCGAAGGCGAGGTTGATGGTCGAGGCCACGAGGCGGTTGCCGAAATGGTGCGCGGGGCGAAACGACCCGGAGTCGAACGCCTGGAGCCTGTCGCCCACGGCCATGTCCGCGGCGCCCTGGCGCACGGGCTCGAGCAGCGCGTGCACGCTCTCGGCGGCGTACGTGTCATCGCCGTCGACGAGCACGTAGAGGTCGGCGTCGACCTCGTCGAGCATGCGCGAGAGCACGAAGCCCTTGCCCCGCCGCTTCTCGCGGCGCACGACGGCGCCGGCCTCGGCGGCGACGCGGGCGGTCTCGTCGCGGGAGCCGTTGTCGTAGACGTACACCGTGGCGCCGGGGAGCTCGCGGTGAAAGTCACGCACGACCTTCTCGACCGTGAGCGCCTCGTCGAGGCAGGGCACCAGCACCGCGACGCGCTCGCTCACCCGCCCCTCGCGATGCGCACGGCGCGAATGAACAGCGGCACGATGGGGCGCCCGCCCTGGGCGCGCACGTCGGTCATCAGGTCGACGAGGGCGATGGGCTGGCAGCGACCGATCATCGCGTCCTGACCGTCGAGGGAGGGGTCGGGCGAGGCCGTGATCTGGATCGTGGCGCGGGGGGTGAGCGAGAGGATCCCGCCGCGCTCGTGGGGCCCCGACACCTCGACGGGCACCTCGAAGCCCGGCCGCGTCGCGGTCGAGCGGGTGGGGCCTCCCCCTTCGAGGCGCGCCCCCGAGAGCGCCTGAAAGAACACCGAGCCGTCGTAGAAGGGCGCGCGGGACCAGACCGCGCGCACCCCGTCCCAGTACGGGCGGCGGCCGCGGGCGAGGCCGATGAAGAGCGCGACGCCGCGGGGCGCGTGCTCGACGTCGAGGGTGCAGCGGAGGGTGCCCCGCGAGGTCTCGATCACGGCGCTCGGCGCGCCCGCGCCGGGGACGCCCTCGAGGGCCTCGTCGAGGGTGAGCGGCGCGGGGTGGGGGTCGGGGGTCGCGGGCTCGGGCTGCGAGGGCTCCCGCTCGGCGCCCTCGAGGTAGACCCGCTGGGTGGGCCGCGGGCGCTCGAGGGAGATGTCGGGCTCCTCCCGCGCGCGCAGGAGCGTGACGATCAGGATCACGTCCGCCGCGACGATCAGCGCGGTGCCGTAGAACCGCAGGTCGGACGATCGGCGCCACGCGCCGAGGAGCCCTGCGTTCGCGCGCTCAGCCTCCGCGGGCTCTGCCATGGGCGCATCAGAGCGCGAAGCGCGCGGCGGCGTCAACGCGCGATTCTCCCCGCCGGGGGGCGCCGCCGACGACGCGATGAATCTCGCGACAGCCCCGCGCCGCGGCGTGCGATGTTCCGCCCATGACCGAGAGCCCGGCCGACGCGTTCGCCCCGTACCACCTCCTCGACTCCCTCGCGGCGACGCTGCGGGAGCACGGGATGACGCGCCCGACGGAGATCCAGCGCATGGTGCTCCCGGCGCTCCTCGCGGGGCGCTCGGTGGTGGGCGTGGCCGAGACCGGCGGGGGAAAGACCCTGGCCTACGTGCTCCCGATCCTCCACGCCCTCAAGACCCTCGAAGACGCCGGCGACCCTGTTACCGCCGAGGCCCGCCCCCGCGCCGCGGTGATCGTGCCCTCGCGGGAGCTCGGCGAGCAGGTGGCCAAGGTCTTCAAGCTCTTCACCCACGCCACGCGCCTCCGCGTCCGCTCCTCCCTCGGCGGGACCACCATGGTCGTCGCGCGGCGCAACGTGGGGGGCCCCTTCGAGGTGCTCGTCTCGACGCCGGGGCGGCTGATCAAGCTCCTCGAGAAGCCCTACGTCGACCTCAGCGACGTGCGCACGCTGGTCTTCGACGAGGTCGACCAGATGCTCGACCCCGGCTTTCTCCCCGTCGCCGATCGGATCATCAGCGCGTGCCCGCCCACGCGACAGGCCGCGTTCTTCTCGGCCACGGTGCCCGCGGCGGTGCAGGGGCTCATCGCGCGGCGCTTCGCCGACGCCGAGGTGCTGCGCAGCGGAGGTCACCACAAGGTCGTTCCCACCCTCCGCACGGTGAACCTCACGGTGGTCGACGGCCGGCGCCTGCCGCTGCTGCGCGACACCCTCGCCGAGAAGGTCACCGGCGGGACCCTGATCTTCGCGAACACCCGCGCCCAGTGCGACCAGATCGTCGAGCACCTGCGCGAGATGGGCCGCGCCTTCGTGGTCTACCGCGGCGAGATGGACAAGCTCGAGCGCCGCGCGAACCTCCGGAGGTTTCGCGACGGCGAGGTCGAGCTCCTGGTCTCGACCGACCTCGGCGCGCGGGGCCTCGACGTGCCGCACGTCGCGCGGGTGATCAACTACCACCTCCCCGCCGAGCTCGACGCGTACCTCCACCGCGTGGGACGCACCGCCCGCGCGGGTCGACCCGGCGTGGTGGTGAACCTGGTCACCGAGCGCGACCGCCCGCTGATGCGCCAGCTCGAGGCCAGCGCGCGTTGACGCCCCCGCGCCCGCGGGTGTACCGCGGCGCGCACCATGACCGCCGCGCCGACCCTCCGCGAATGGCTCTCTGAAGGCCCCGTGCACCTCGCGATGTCGTCGGGGTTCTTCGGGTTCTACGCCCACGCCGGGGCCCTCGCGGCGCTCCTCGACGCCGGGGTGGTGATCGAGGGGCTCGCGGGATCGAGCGCCGGCGCGCTGGTCACCGGGCTCTACGCGGGAGGGGTCTCGCCCGACGCGATGCGCGACACCCTCGCGCGGCTCCGCCGCGAAGACTTCTGGGACCCCGCGCCGGGCCTCGGGCTCTTGCGCGGCAAGCGATTTCGCGCGCTCCTCGACGAGCTCGTGCGGGGCGCGAGGGTCGAAGACGTCGCGATCCCGTACCGGCCCTCGGTCTTTGACCTGGGGGCGAGAGAGACCCTGGTGCTCCGCGAGGGCGCCCTCGCCGAGGCGATTCACGCCTCGTGCGCGCTGCCGGGGCTCTTTCACCCCGTGCGCGCCCACGGCCGCTTCTTGAGCGACGGAGGAATCGCCGATCGCCCTGGCGTGCAAGGGGTTCCGCTCGGAGCCCGCGCGCTGCACCACCACCTCACGTCGCGCTCCCCGTGGCGCCGCGTGGGCAGCGTGGCCCTCGCGCACCTTCGCCGCGCGGGGATGGTCTCGGTGGGCATCGAGGGAATGACCCGGGTCCACCCCTTCGCCCTCTCCCTCGGGATGCGCGCCTACGACCAGGGCGCGCGGGGCATGCGCGCCGCCCTCGAGCGCGCGGCGGTCGACGGCGTCGTGCGGGGCTGAGCGGCGACGTCTTGCGCGCTCGCGGCGCCTCGTGCGACTCCGAGAAAGGAGGCACTCGCGATGGACCCTACGGCCGTCAACCGGACGATCATTCGATACGTGAGCGCGTTCGCCACGCTCACCGACGCCGAGTGCGACACGCTGCTTCACGTCATGCGCGAGCGCCACCTGAGCGCGAACGAGGTCCTGTTTCGTCAGGGCGACGGGGGCGACGCGATGATGATCGTGCACCACGGCGCCCTCTCGGTGCGGGTGCGCCGCCCTGACGGACTCGACGCCGAGGTCGCGGTGGTGCAGGGCGGCGAGGTGCTCGGGGAGATGTGCGTGGTCGACCCCGCGCCGCGCTCGGCGACGGTGGTGGCCACGGCGCCGACGCTGGTGTGCGAGCTCTCCCGCGACGACGTCGCGCGGCTGCGGCTGAGCGCCCCGGCGCTGTACTCGGTGATCATGGGCGCGGTGATTCGCGACATCACCCGGCGCTTTCGCGAGGTCGACGCGCGGGTCTCGGAGCTCATCGGCGCGACGGTGACCTCGAAGCCGCCGCCGCCCATGACCTCACCGCCCCCCGCCTCCGAGGGCGCCCCGGGGACCCTTCGACGCTTTCTCGACCGACTGCGAGGGCTCTCATGATCACCGTGGCGATGCTCCGCGGCCTGGCGTCGCTCCGGGCCTTCACCGACGACGAGCTGAACATCCTCCTGGGCGCCGCGAGCTCCCGCGTCGTCCCCGCGGGCGAGGTGCTGTTGCGCGAGGGCGACCCCGGCCGCTCGTGCGTCATCCTGGCGCGGGGCGAGCTCGAGGTGGTGAAGCGCGTCGGCGACGTCGACCGGGTGATCGCGACGATGCCCGCGGGCTCCCTCCTCGGGCAGGTCGCGCTGGTCGACCGCTCGCCGCGCACCGCGACCGTGCGCGCGCGCACCGAGGTCGCCGTGCTCGAGCTCGACCGCGACGTCTTCGAGCGCCTGCTCAGCGCCGAGAGCCCGCTCGCGCTGCGCTTTCAAGAGCAGATCGCCGTCGCCGGGGCGCGGCAGCTCCGCAACACCACCGAGGCGCTCGCGCGCATCCTCGAGGCGACGGGCGCCACGCCGGGCCTCGCGCCGGTCGACGCGCTGGAGAGCCTGCGGATTTCGTTCGACGAGTGGGGACTGCCGGTCGAGCGGTAGCCTCCTCAGCCCGTTCGCGAGGCCGTCGCGAGGGACCACAGCCCGAGCACGATGAACGCCGCGCCGGCGACGCGCTTGAGGGTCACGGGAGAGACCAGCCGGGTCACGCCCTCGGCGGCGAGCACGGCGAGGGCCGTCGTGCACACCAGCGCCAGCGACGCGCCGAGGAACACCGCGAGCCGCCCCTGCGTCGTCGCGAGGCTCAGCGCGGCGAGCTGGGTCTTGTCGCCGAGCTCCGCGATGAACACCGTGGCGAAGGCCGTCGCGAACACCTTCCAGTCCATTCCGAGGTCTCCTTGCGCCGCGTCCGGTGACGCTTCGGCGCCGCGCCGTCGTATCCTACCGGCCCATGTCGATGCACGCGCCCCTGTCACACTACCCCGCCCTCGTCCTGCGCCAGCGCAAGGAGCTCGCCGAGCTCTTCGGCTACGAGTCGCGCAACAAATACGAGGTGCTCGACCCCAACGGGGCGCCGATCCTCTACGCCGCCGAGCAGGGCAAGGGCGTGGGGGCGATGGTCATGCGGCAGTTCTTCGGGCACTGGCGCACCTTCGAGCTGCACGTGTTCGACAGCGCGCGCAACGTGATCCTCCGCGCGGTGCACCCGTTTCGGTGGTTCTTTCAGCGCCTCGAGGTCTTCGACGCCAACGGTCGTCCCCTCGGCGCGCTGCAGCAGCGCTGGGCGATCTTCTCCAAGCGCTTCGACGTCGAAGACGCCCAGGGCAACGTGCTGATGACCGTGAACTCCCCCCTCTGGCGCCCGTGGACCTTTCGCTTCGAGCGCGCGGGTCAGCAGGTCGCCTCGGTGCTGAAGAAATGGGGCGGCGCCCTCACCGAGCTCTTCACCGACGCCGACAAGTTTCGCGTCGAGTTCGAGCACCCCGGGCTCAGCGCCGACGACCGCGCGCTGCTGCTGTGCGCGGGGCTCTTCATCGACCTGCAGTACTTCGAGGCGAAGGCG
The DNA here is from genome assembly GCA_041389885.1 of Polyangiales bacterium. Classification (GTDB taxonomy): domain Bacteria; phylum Myxococcota_A; class Polyangia; order Polyangiales; genus JAWKRB01. Next base: position 274,324 of record JAWKRB010000005.1, read on the forward strand.
CAGTCGTCAGTGTCGACCAGCTTCGACTGACCCCGGCGCGCGGTAGCGAAACCACGCGCTGACCTCGGTGCCCTCCTGCGCCGCGCGCACGAAGAACAGTCGCAGCGCGGTCTGGAGGCAGCGCTCGACGGGGTCGGGCGCGGACCGCACCGCGACGTCGGCGACCCGCCCCGTCGAGCGCAGGGTGAGGCGCACCGCGACGTCGGTGGGCAGGCGATGCCGAACCGCCGTGAGGCAGGCCTGCGCGCGGGCGCTCACCCGCGTGAGGGCGACGCGGACCTCGTCGCGCGGCGCCTGCCCCGTGATGCTCAGCTCGTCGAAGCGCGCGAGGACCGGCTGCCCCGCGCCCGAACCGAGGCCGCCGATGCCATACGCGCGGCCCCCGAGGCTGCCCAGCCCCCCGGAGCGCGCGCCGAGGCCCAGCGCGCCGCTCAGGCCCGGCGCGGCACGGAGCGCACCGATCGGGGCGACCACGCCGCCGTCACGGCGGAGCGTGAGGCCCACGGTCCCGCCCTGGAACGCCCCGATGGAGCCCTGCTCGCTCAGCACGTTCATCACGCCCGCGTCTTCGGGCGTCGAGAGCACGCGAATCAGCGAGCGGTTCATTCTCCGCAGCTCGGCCGCGGAGGGGCGCGCGCGCGGCGGGCTCGCGACGACCCTCGCACCGCCGTCTGCGCGTCGCGCGGGCTGCGCCTCGGCGGTCTCGATGCACCCGCCGAGCAGCGCCGCCGCGCAGATCACCGTCGCCGCGTTCATCGCCGAGTGATAGCGCCGAACGCGCCGCGCGTGGAGCCCAGAAATCGCGCCGCCCGCTGAGCGCACCCCCCGCGTCGTCCTTAGGCTCTGCGCCACACTCGAAAGGCGGCGACGCATGTTCAACCTCCTCGGCACGATCCTCGTGGGCTTCTTCATCGGTCTCGTGGCGCGGGCGCTGCACCCCGGCAACGACCGCCTGGGCTTCTGGATGACGGCCTTTCTCGGCATCGGCGGCTCCTTCGCGGCGTCGGAGTTCGGGCGCTCCATGGGCTGGTACGCGCCCGGCCAGCCCGCGGGGTTCCTCTCGTCGACGCTCGGCGCGGTGGTGCTCCTCGCGGCGTACAGCCTGCTCACCCGGTCTCGCGCGAAGGGGTGAGCGCGGCGCCGGGATTGTCGTAGAGTCCCGCGGCCCATGGCCACCGAACCCGACGCGCCGGAGCTCGACGAAGACGCCCTCAACGTGCTGGGCACGACCCTGCAACCCTGCTCCTACACGCCCCTGACGGGGTGGTTCCGCGACGGCTGCTGCCGCACCGACGACGACGACCGCGGCACCCACGTGGTGTGCGCCGTGATGACCGACGCCTTCCTCGCGTTCTCTCGCGCGCGGGGCAACGACCTCAGCACGCCGCGGCCCGAGCTGCGCTTTCCCGGCCTCAAAGAGGGCGACCGCTGGTGCCTCTGCGCGACGCGCTGGCGCGAGGCCCTCGAGGCCGACGCGGCGCCGAGGGTGATCCTCGAGTCGACGCACGCGAAGGCGCTGACCCTCGTGTCGCTCGAAGACCTCCTCGCGCACGCCTGGCCCGGCCTCGACTGAGGGTTCGCGACGTGATCCCCCTCGTCGACCGCGCGCGCGCCGACGCCGCGACCCTCGCGGCCCTCGCCGACGTCGTGCGCGAGCACAGCTCCCTCGCGCGGGTCGTGCAGTGGAGCCTCGCCCAGGGGGCAGACCGCGCCCTCGTCGACGTCGTGGTGCAAGACGAGTTCACCCACGACGTGGTGCTGCGCTGGTCCGACGCCCTGTACCTGGTCTACGACGCCACCTGACTCGGCGCGGTGGCGGCGGTCGCCGTCTGGGATCACCGTCCTACCCCCCGCGAGCTCCTCGACGCCCGCCTCGCGGAGGGCTGGTCGCCCCGCGCGTCGGATCTCCGCGAGGGCCCGAGGGTGCTGGGCTTCGCGGCCTGCGTCGCTCAGGGCGAGGCGCTCGGCGCGCGGGGGATGCAGAGCGAGAACGACGCGCCGCCGCCGTCTGCCTCGGAGCACGAGATCGAGCCGCCGTGCGCGAGCGCCACGTTGCGCACGATGGCGAGCCCCAGCCCGGTGCCCGCCGGGCGCGACGAGTAGAACGGCGCGAAGACCTTCTCCCGCAGCGACTCCGGCACGCCCTCGCCGTCGTCGCACACGCGCAGGGTGAGGGCGTCGCCGTCGCACTCGGCGCTCACCCGCACGCGGCGGCAGCCCGGCGCGCGGAGGGCGTTGTCGATGAGGTTGATCAGGGCGCGGCGGCAGAGCTCGGGGTCGATCCGCACGGGGCACGTCGAGTCGGGCACGCGCTGCTCGATCTCGGGCGCCTCGGGGAGCTCGCGGACGCCCGCGCGCGCGGCCTCGACGGCGGTGGCGACCAGCGAGGCGACGTGGGTCTCGGCGGTGCGCAGCGACGCGGGGCGGCTGAAATCGAGGAGGTCTGTGACGAGGCGCTGGAGCCTGCGCGCCTCTTCGTCGACGATCTCGAGGAGCATCGCCTGCTGCGCGTCGAGGGCGCCCCGGCGCACCGTCGAGAGCGCGTTGAACATCACCGCGAGGGGGTTTCGCACCTCGTGGGCCACCATGGCGGACATCTCCCCGAGGGCCGCGAGGCGCTCCTGCCGCACGAGGGCCTCGCGGGTGTCTCGCAGCGCGCTCAGGGCGGTCTCGAGCGCGCGGGCGTTCTGCACGAAGCGCGCGCTCACGCTCGCGCCCACGCCGACGACCACCGAGAAGAACCCGAGGCTCAAGAGGTAGGGCGCGGGGAGCGCGAAGCTGAACACCGCCGCGTCGTGCGCCGCCGAGAGGGCGAGGAGCAGCAGGGCGACGCCTTGCGCGCGGCCGCCCGGCCCGGGGCTGCGCAGCGTGCGCAGCGCGAGCGCGGCGAGGGCGCTCGCGTAGAAGAACGAGACGGCGCTCCCGAAGGACGTCGGGATCACGTCGCGGTAGGTCACCCCGAGCCACGCGACCTCGCGCGCGACGACCCGTTCGGTGATCACCACGCCCGGGACGAGGCTCGCCAGGGCCGAGAGCAGCCCCGTGCCCACCACCGCGCGCTCCACGCGGGTGAGGGCGCGCTCGCGCTGGGCGGCGTCGAAGGCGTACCAGCACGCGCCGTGGAGCCCCGCGAAGAAGAAGTTTATGCGCGCGAAGTTGGCGTACCAGTGCGCGGGCACGTCGAGGGTGGTGATCGCGTCGCCCGCGGTGAACATCGCCGAGAGCAGCGCGGCGAGGGAGTACCAGCGCAGCGCGCGCCAGCCAGGCGCCGTAGAGAACGCCAGGCTCAGCCCCGCGAAGGTCAGGGCCGAGAGCGCGGCGCCGAGGGCGATGAGCGCGGGGAGCAAGAGGGCCGCGACGATACCGCGCAATCCCCCGCCGCGGGGTGCTCAGGGGCGCGCGGGGCCGATGGCGACCCTGGCGGTCCCTCGAAGCCACGCGCTCACCTCGGTCGGCGCCGCGCCGGGGGTCAAGGGCGCGCGCGCGAGGGCCGCGCGCACGCAGCGCTCGACCGCCTCGGGCGCCGACTGGATCGTGAGCCCGTCGAGGCGCGCGCCCGGGCGCACGGTGAAGCGCACCGCGACGTCCGAGGGCTCGCGGTGATTCGCCGCGGCCAGGCAGCGCGACGCGTGCAGGCCCGCGACGCGGAGCGCGCCGGCGACGTAGCCCGCCGTCAGCGGCCCGGTGACGCTCAGCTCCTCGAAGCGCGCCTCGTAGGGAGCGCGCTGAATCCGGAGCCCGCCGTAGTTCGCGCGCCCCGCGGTGAGAGACGTGAGCTCCGCGGCCCTCGCGGTCGGCGCGCCGACGCTCGCCCCGCCTCGCAATTCGCGCAGCGCGCCCAGGGTGCGCGGCGAGACCCCCGCGTCGACCGCCGCCCCCCCGAGGAGCACGGCGGGGACGCCTCCGTCGCGATCGACGCCGCGGGGCTCCGCGCCGGGGGTGAAGCGAACGCTCCACCGACGCGCCCCGCCCGCGTCAGGGCGGGGCTGGGCGTGGGCCGGGTCGACGCAGCCAGCGGCGAGGGCGCAGAGCGCGAGGGCGGCGCGAGGAGAGTGCATGGTCCGCGACCCTACGACGCGCCCCGCCGCGCGTCTCCGGGTACTTGACCGCGAGGCGCTCGCTCCGCTCCGATGCGCGCGATGCGACTCACGGCGACGGATTGGGCGGTGATCGTCGGCTTCTTCGCCGTCAACCTCGCCGTCGGGGTCTTCTACGGTCGCCGCGCCGGGCGCAGCACCAGCGAGTTCTTTCTCTCGGGACGCAGCGTCCCCTGGTGGCTCGCGGGCACCTCGATGGTCGCCACGACCTTCAGCGCCGACACGCCCCTCGCCGTGAGCGGCATGGTCGTGCGCCACGGCGTCGCGGGCAACTGGCTCTGGTGGAACGCCGTCGCCTCGGGGATGCTCACCGTCTTCTTCTTCGCCGCCCTCTGGCGCCGCGCGGGGGTGATGACCGACGTCGAGCTCGTCGAGCTCCGCTACGGCGGGCGCGCCGCGAGCGGCCTCCGGGCCTTTCGCGCGGCGTACCTCGCCCTGCCCATCAACTGCATCATCCTGGGCTGGGTGAACCTCGCGATGGCGAAGGTGCTCGACCTCACCCTGGGCATTCCCAAGACCGCCTCGGTGCTCGTGTGCCTCGCGCTCACCGCGGTCTACGCCGCCGCGTCGGGCCTCTGGGGCGTGCTGGTCACCGACCTGATCCAGTTTGTGGTCATGCTCGTGATGACCGTCGTGCTCGCCGTGGTGAGCGTGAACGCCGCGGGGGGCGTCGACCACATCCGCGCGGTGCTCCCCGCCGAGCGCCTCGACCTGCTCCCCCCGATGGACGCGGCGTGGATGCCCGGCATCGCCCTCGCGGTGTACCTCGGCGTGCAGTGGTGGGCGGCGTGGTACCCCGGCGCCGAGCCCGGCGGCGGCGGCTACGTCGCGCAGCGCATCTTCTCGGCCCGCACCGAGCGCGACGGCGTGCTCGCGACCCTGTGGTTCAACGTCGCGCACTACTGCGTGCGCACCTGGCCCTGGGTGCTCACCGCCCTCTCGGCCCTGGTGCTCTACCCCGAGCTCCGCGAGGGCCGGGGTGACGGCGAGGCCGCGTACGTGCGGGTGATGATCGACCACCTCCCGCCGGCCCTCCGGGGGCTGATGATGGCGGCCTTTCTCGCGGCGTACATGTCCACCGTGGCCACGCACCTCAACTGGGGCGCGTCGTACCTCGTGCGCGACCTCTACGCGCGCTTCGTCAACCCCGAGGCCGACGAGCGACGTCTCGTGCGCGCGTCGCGCGTCGCCACCGTGCTCACCATGGTCTGCGCGGCGGGGGTCACCCTCTCGCTGGAGTCCATCGCCGGGGCGTGGAAGATCCTCCTCGCCCTCGGCGCGGGGGGCGGGCTGGTGCTCATCCTCCGCTGGTACTGGTGGCGGGTGAACGCCTGGAGCGAGGTCTCGTCGATGGTGGCCTCGCTGCTCGCGTCGGTGCTCCTGCAGCGCGTGGTCGGGCTCGACGCCGACGACCCGCGGGGCTTCGCGCACCTCATGCTCGGCACCCTCGCGGTCACCACGGTCACCTGGGTCGCCGTGACCTTCGCGACGAAGCCCGAGCCCATGAGCAAGCTCACGGCGTTCTACAAGCTCGCGCGCCCCGCGGGGCCGGGCTGGGCGCCCGTGCGCGAAGCCCTTGCGGCGCAAGGGGATACGGCCGAGGCCGAGCCCCTGCCGCCCGCCATCCCGGTGCGGCTGCGCGACTGGCTCCTCGGGGTGACCCTGGTCTACGGCACGCTCTTCGGCACGGGGAAGGTGCTCCTGCGCGAGCCGGGGTTGGGCGCGGCGCTGCTGGCCGTCGCGGGCATCGCGGGGGCGCTGCTCTGGCGCGACCTCCGGCGCGACGCGGTCACCTGAGCCCTTCCCTTGGGCGCGTCGGGGGCGATACACCTTCGGGCTCCGTGAGCGAGACCGCCAGCACCCCCGCGAGGATCATCGCCGTCGGCGGCGGCAAGGGCGGCGTCGGCCGCACGCTGCTGGCCTCGGGCGTCGCGGTGTTCATCGCGAGCATCGGCAAGAAGGTGCTCCTCGTCGACGCGCACCCCGAGCGCTCGCCCCTCGCGGAGATCTTCGGCGTGGCGCGCCCCTCGTCCAGCGCGCCCCCGTGGCTCCCCCACGCGTCGGGCGACCGCGGGCACGAGACCGTCGTCGCGAACGTGCGGCTGCTGGAGGGGGCCGCGGGGCGACGTCCTCCGCCGAGCCGCAGCCGCCTGCGCGAGATCGCCGCGCGCAGCGGCGCCGACCTCTGCGTGGTCGACCTGGGGCCCGGCGTGCGCGGGCGCACCCTCGACGTGCTCCTCGACGCCGACGCGGCGCTCACCATGGCGACCCCCGAGCCCGAGGCCGTCGAGGAGGTCTACCGGGTGCTCCGGCACAGCTTCGTGCGGCGCCTGGCGAAGCGGTTCCGCGGCATCGGTCACGCCGACGCCCTCGCGCGGCTCCGCGCCGCGGTGCGCGTCTCCGGTGCGCCCCCGCTGCCGCTGGAGTTGGCCGAGTCGCTCTGCCGGGCCGTGCCCGACCTCGAGCGGATCATCTGGGGCGAGTTCTCTCAGGGCCGTCTGCGTCTGGTGATGAACCAGTCCCGCGCGCGGTCAGACCTGGACCTGGGCGAGGCGATGGTGCGCGTGGCCCACCGCCCCATGGGGCCGGTGCTGGAGTACCTCGGCGCCGTCGAGTTCGACGACGCGGTGCTGATGGCCTCGCGGCGCCGCCGCCCGGTGCTCCTCGACGCGCCCGCGGCGAAGGCCAGCCGAAACCTCGAGCGCATCGCCCGGCGCCTGCTCTCGGTCGAGGGCGGCAGGCTCCTCGCCAACGCCGCGTCGCCCCTGGCCGCCATGGGGCCCGCGCCGCCGCCGGTGCAGCCGCTGTCCACCGCGCCGGCGCCGCCGACGCACTACGAGATCCTCGCCCTCGACCGCGGGGCCTCCGACGAGGAGATCCGCCGGGCCTACCGAAAGACCCGGGAGATCTACGCCGCCGAGGGGATCGCCCTCGCCGGGGTGCACACCGACGAGGAGGTCGCGCGGATGATCGCGCGGGTCGAAGAGGCCCGCGACGTGCTGCTCGACCCCTCCCGGCGCCGCCCCTACGACCTGTCGATCACGCCGTCGGACCCGTTCATGGGCGCGATGTTCGCGGCCCTCGACCGGGTCGAGGAGCCGCCGCTGCCGGGCCTGACCGAGCCCGAGCTCACCCCCGACACCGAGTTCACCGGCGCGCTGCTGCGGGCGATCCGCGAGGCGCGGGGCGTCGAGCTGCGGGGCGTGGCCTCGCGCACGAAGATCTCCCAGCACTACCTCCGCGCCATCGAGGACGAGGACTTTCGCGCGCTGCCCGCCGCCGTGTACACCCGCGGCTTCGTCGTCGAGGTCGCGAAATATCTCCACCTGGACGTCGAGCAGGTGGCCCGCACCTACCTGCGGCGCTACCGCAAGGCCACGGAGACATGACCCTCGAAGCGACCGACGACGCCCCCGACGCCTCCAGCGCGCCCGCCGCTCCGGCGAGGGACACCTTCCCCGCGGGCTCCGCCGTCGCGCTGCTGATCTACGGCTTCTTGTTCACCCGGCTCTTCGTGGGGCTCACGGTGCAGCGCCCCTGGATCGGCGTGGTGGGCTCGTTCTGCGCCGTGGCCGGCGTGTGCCTCGCCCTGCTCGCGATGGTGAAGCTCTCGTGGCAGAGCACCGTGCAGCGCGAGACCAGCGCGCTCTCGGGCGCGTCGATGATGCTCCGCGCGCTGGCGCTGCTCCCCCTCGCGGCCTCGTGCGTGCTCGCGATGCGGGGCGACGTGCCCCACGCCGCGCAGTGGGCCGCCCTCGCCGGCCTCGCGGTCATCGTGCAGGTCGCCCTCTCCCGCGCCATCTGGATCGCCTTGCGCCGCAAGGACTTTCTCGCTGCGGTGACCCTGGGCGCGCTGATGCTGGGCGAGACCGCCGAGCTCGTGGGCCCGCCCGCGCGCGCCGCGGCGATCCCCGGCAGCTTCTGGCCGCGCGTGGCGGAGTCGCTCTCCCCCGTGGGCGAGGCGCTGGCGCTGGGGGGGGTGCCCCTGGCCTTCGCGTGGGCGCTGCGGAGCTCCCTGCGCCGCGCGGGACTCCCCCTGGTCGCGGCCTTCGGCGCGGCCCCGGCGGCGATGGTGGTGGTGCTGATGACCCTCGCGTCGCGCTACCCCCTCACCGTCGACACGGTGGCGCGGGTGGCCTTCGGCGCGCGCTTCGCGCTGTGGCCCAGCGCGCTGGTGGGCACGGCGCCGCGGTGGTTCCTCGCGATGTACTCGCTGCTGTTCAGCGGGCTGGTGGCGGCGGCGGGGGTTTCCCTCGCGGCGCAGCGCAGCGACTCGGGCGCGTCGGTGCGCCGGGCGCTCGCGTGGCCGTGCATCTTGATGGCCGGGTTCGGCGCCGCGTCCCCCGCGGGGCCTATCGACCCCTACCGCACGACGGTGCTGGCGCTCGGGGTCTTGTTGCTGGAGCAGTCGATGGAGCGTGAAGCATGAGCGCGGTGGCGGTGGGGCCGGGCACCTTCGTGGAGCTGCACTACACCCTCCGCGCGGCGCGCGGCGCGGTGCTCGAGCGCACCCGCGACGCGGGCGAGCCCCTGGGCTTCGTGTGGGGTGAGGGGGAGATGGTCCCCGGTGTGGAGGCGGCGCTGGAGGGGGCGCAGGAGGGCGACGTGATCCAGGTCGAGGTGCCCGCCGAAGACGCCTACGGCCCGCGCAGCGAGCGCGACGTCTTCGCGGTGGAGCGCAGCGAGTTCCCCGACCCTGGCGCGGTGGCGCTGGGCGACGAGTTCATCGCCGAGGGCGACGACGGCGCCGAGCTCGCGATGCGGGTGACCGAGCTGCACCCCGAGCACGTGATCGTCGACGCGAACCACCCCTACGCGGGCATGGACCTCGAGTTCACCCTCGAGGTCCTCGCGGTGCGTCAGGTCACTTGAGGTAGCCGCGGCGCATCTGGTCTCGCTCGATGGAGCGAAAGAGCGCGCCGAAGTTCCCCTCGCCGAAGGAGAGGTTGTTCTCGCGCTGGATGAGCTCGATGAAGATCGGGCCCACGACGTTCTTCGTGAAGATCTGCAGGAGGTACCCCTCCTCGTCGCCGTCGACCAGCACGTTGTGCGCCCGGATGCGCGCCCGGTCCTCCTTCACGTGGGGCACGCGGTCGTAGATGGTGGCGTAGTACTCGTCGTCGATGTCGAGAAAGCCCACCTCGGTGCCCTTCATCGCGTCGAGGGAGCCCAGGATGTCTCGGGTCGCGAAGGCGATGTGCTGGATGCCCGGGCCCTTGTACTCGTCGAGGTACTCGTTGATCTGCGACTTCGCCTCGGTGCCCTCGTTGATCGGGATGCAGAAGCGCCCGCAGGGAGAGCGCAGCGCGTACGAGGTCAAGCCCGTCTTCACCCCGCGGATGTCGAAGTACCGCACCTCGGTGAACCCGAAGACGTTCTTGTAGAAGTCGGACCAGGTCGCCATGGTCCCCTTGAAGACGTTGTTGGTGAGGTGGTCGATGACCTCGAAGCCCTTGCCCTCGACGATCTCGGGCTCCTCGAGGGGGACGAAGCCCAGGGCCCCGTAGCGCCTGGTGAGGTCGGCTTCGGCGTAGTTGTCGACGAAGTAGATCAGGCTGTCGCCGATGCCCATGATCGCGGGGAGGGCCTTGCCGTCGCGGGTGAGGTCACCCTGCGTCGCGGCCCTGGCGCCGCGCTGCACCGCGGTGCCCAGGGCGTCGCCGGCGCTCTTGGCCCGCCAGCCCATGGAGCAGGCGCTCGGGCCGTGCATCTTCGCGAAGCCCGCGCCGAACGAATTCGCGTCGCGGTTCAGCAGGAACACGATGTCGTTCTGCGCGTACAGGTCGAGGGCGCGCTCTCGGTGACGCATGAGCTTCGAGAAGCCGAAGGCCTTGAAGAGCCGGTCGAGGGCGGCGGGGTCGGGGGAGGCGAATTCGACGAACTCGATGCCGTCGAGGCCGGTGGGGTTGCTCTGCTCCTGTGCGCTCATGGGGTGAAGGGTACGCCCCTGACGCGCCGAGGCAAAAGCCCCGAGGCGCGCGAAGTTTTCGCTGTCGGGCGGGTGCTTTCTGGTAGGCTCGGAGGGGACCTAGCGATGCCCGATGAGCGAACGCCCGACGACGGAGCTGTACCGGCGAAGACCCCTCTGACGCCGCCCCGCAGCGAGAGCGCGGCGCCGGAGAGCCTGCGCACGCTCCCGCTCGACGAGAGCACGAGGCTGCGCGAGGAGCTCCAGTCGGCGCTGCGCGACGCGCGGAGGCCCACGGTGGTGGTGATGTCGGGGAGCGCGGTGGGGCAGCGGCACCGGCTGCCGGGGAGCGTGCTCCTCGGGCGAGACCCCGAGGCCGAGGTGGTGCTCTCCGACACGGGAATTTCATGGCGCCACGCGCGCATCGAAGACCGCGGCGACCGGTGGTGCGTGGTCGACCTCGGGAGCACCAACGGGACCATGGTGAACGGCCAGAGGGTCACCGAAGAGCGCCTCGCCCACGGCGACAAGGTGGTGCTCGGGCGCACGGTGCTGCGGTTCGAGCTGCAAGACCGGCTCGAAGAGGCCTTCGACGAGCAGGTGCAGCGGCTGCTCAACGTCGATGACCTGTCGGGGCTCTATCTCCGGCGGCGCTTCGATCAGGAGTTCGCGCTGCTCATCGAGTCGGCCCGCGCGCGGTCCTCGGCGCTCTCGCTGCTCGTGATGGACATGGACGGGATCAAGAAGATCAACGACACCCACGGGCACCTCTTCGGCGCGTACACCATCGGCGAGACGGGGCACCTCATCGGCAGGGTGATCGAGGGCCGGGGCATCGGGTCGCGCTTCGGCGGAGACGAGTTCTGCGCGCTGCTGCCCGACCACGACCTCGCGCAGGGCGTGGCGGTGGCAGAGGAGATCCACCGGGCGGTCAACGAGCACCCCTTCGTGCGCGAAGGGGTCGCGCTCCGACCGGGGATTTGTATCGGTGTCGCGTCGTTTCCCGGCGACGCGGCGGACGCGGAGTCACTGTTTCAGCGCGCGGATGAGGCGCTGTACCGGGCCAAGCAGGGGGGACGCAACCGGGTGTGTCGGTGAGCGGTCTTCACCTCAGGCAAGATCCCCGAGGAGGGGCGTAGCGCGATGTTCGAAGTTCACTGTCAGGGATGCCAGAACCCCTTCCAGGTCGACGAGCGGCGTGTCCCTCGGAACGGCATGACCATGCGCTGTCCGAAGTGTCAGACGACCTTTCTGGTCCGACGGCCTGACAGCGTCTCTGGCTCAGAGAACCTCCCGGTTCCGAAGGACCTCGCGGGCCTCCCCTCGCCGCGGGAGACCGCCGCGCTGCCCGTGCCCCGCCCGCCGCCTCCGCGCCCGGCTGCCCCCGGTCGGGGCCCGCCTCCGCCTCCGCCGCAGGCCATGCGCGGCGGGGCGCCTGCGCCGCCCCTGCCTCCCTCCGAGCCGCCGATCTCGATGGACCTCGAGGCGAGCCTGCCCTTCGCCTTCCTCGACGACCCCATGGTCTCGCTCGCGCCCGACGAGGTGGCCCTCCCGATGCCGCGCGACGTCACCGGGTTGCCCTCTCCGCTCGAGCCCTCCGCCGCGCGCCCCTTCCCGAACGTCGCGCCGCTGGGGGTGGGCATTCCCGGCTCGGCGTTCAGCGCGCCGCTGCACCGCTCCACCATCACCATGACCGGGGAGCACCAGCCCGCCGTGGTCGCGCGCCCCTCGCCGCAGCCGATCGCGCCCGACGAGCTCGACCTGCCGGTGCTCGCAGACGCGGGCCTCCCCGCGCCGGTCTCCGCGGGTCTCCCCCAGGTCTCCGCGGGCCTCCCCGCCGCCGCCGCGGGTCTCCCCCAGATCTCCGCGGGCCTCCCCGCCGCCGCCGCGGGCCTCCCCGCCGCCGCCGCGGGTCTGCCGATGACCTCCGCGGGCCTGCCGATGACCTCCGCGGGCCTGCCGATGACCTCCGCGGGTCTGCCGATGAACTCCGCGGGTCTGCCGATGAACTCCGCGGGCCTGCCGATGAACTCCGCGGGCCTGCCGATGAACTCCGCGGGTCTGCCGATGAACTCCGCGGGCCTGCCGATGCAGCCGGCCGAGCTGCCGCTCTCGCCTGCGGAGCTCCCGCAAATGGACTTCGGCAGCGCAGAGATCCCTGACGCGCCGCTCGAGTCGCCGATGACGCAAGGCGGCGGGCTCAAGCTCGGCCGCATCGGGATCGAGAAGAAGGCGTTCACCATCAACGCCGATGACCTCCCCGTGCTCGCGGGGGAGGGCGCCGCGCTGCCCGCGCCGATGCAGGTCAAGACCGGCCGCGCGACCCGCAAGGAGGTCGCCCGCGAGGTCCCCGACGTGGTGGTCGCGATGCAGGAGCCGCCGCGCATGGGGGCGGTGTCTTCGTTCCCACCCCCCGCGGGCGGCGCGTCGTTTGGCGAGCTCGACCTCGGAAGCAGCGGGTTCTCGCTCCCGCCTGGGGCGGGAGCCTCGGCGGTGACCTCCCTCCCTGAAGAGTCGCTCACCGGCGCTTCGCCGCTGATGAGCCACCAGACCTTCAGTCTCCCGCCAGCGGCGAGCTCGGTGGGCGCCCTCCCCTCTGACCCTCCGCCCCGAACGCCCCTCGACGATTCGCGCATCGACGCCATCGACGCCGCGCCCGTCGGCGGGCCGGCCCGGGGCTTCGGCAAGCCCATCGGCCGCGCGCTCGAGACGCCCGAGAAGCCCCGAGCGATCCCGACGCGCACCCTGGCCTTGTACGGAGGCCTCGGGCTCCTCGCGGCCTTCATCATCGGCGGCGCGGCGCTCTCCCTCACGGAGTACGGTCCCTTCGGGAAGAACTGGTTCGACGACCAGATCAACGGCCCCGAGCGCCACGCCGCGGCGCAGCGGGTGATCCTGTACGTCGACCGGGTGCTCGAGCACGACACCTACGAGCGCGCCGTGGGCGCCCTGCGTCGCCTGGACCAGGCCGTGACCCGGGTGCCCAAGGAGCTCGAGCTCAAGGCCTACACCGCCTACGCGAACAACATGGTGGTGCTGCGCTTCGGCGCCGACCCCGGGCGCACCGGGCGCGCGCGCTCGCTCCTCGACCAGCTCCGCGAGGCCCCGCCAGGGCTCCGCTACCTGAACCTCGCCAAGGCCGCCGACGCGCTCACCCGCAACAACGCCCGCGAGGCGCTGCGCCTCTCGCGGCAAGACCCGCTCATGGGCAGGGACCTCTCGACCCTCGCCGCGGCGCGGCTCAACAACAACGAGGAGTGGCTCCGGCAGGCGCAGCAGGCCCGGCAGCGTCGCCCCAGCGCGCGCTCGCGGTACCTCCTCGCCGACGCGTTCTACGCCACCGGCGACCTCGTCGGCGCGCGGCGCATGGCCGAAGAGACGCTCCAGCACGAGCCCACGCACTCGGGCGCGCGGGTGATGCTCGCGCGGCTCCTCGGGCAGAACGAGAATGACCGCGCGCGGGCCCTCGAGGTCATTCAAGACCTCGTGCGCGACCGGCCCACCCTCGGCGCCTCGCCCCGCGAGCGCGCGGAGGCCTGCGTTGTCGCGGGCACCATCGAGATGGCGCGGGAGCGCCTGGGCGTCGCGCAGCAGCGCTTTCAGCGCGCCCTCGAGCTCGACCCGCGCAACGCCTCGGCCCTCGTGGGCAGCGGCCACGTGCTGCTGCGCCAGGGGAACTACGCCGACGCCCTCGCGCGCTTTCGCAACGCGCACAACGCCGACGAGGCCGACCTCGACGCCGTGCTGGGGCTCGTGCAGGCGTTCATCGCGCTCAACCAGCCCAACGAGGCGAAGGCCGCCGTGGAGCCCGCGGTGCAGGCCCACCCCACCGACGGGCGGCTGCACTTCTGGCTCGGCCGCGCCCTCGCCGCCACCACCGACCAGCGCGCCCTCGCGCAGCAGAGCTTTCGCGAGGCGATTCGCCTCCAGCCCGAGAACCTCGACGCCTACGTCGCGCTCTCGGAGCTCCTCGTGCAGCTCCAGCGCGTCGACGCCGCCGACCAGGTGCTGATGGAGGCGCGCGCCCGCGTGCCTGACAACGCCGCGATTCACCGCGCGTTGGCCTTCGGTCGCATCTCGCGCAACGACCTCGCCGGCGCCGAGGCCGAGCTGCGCACGGCGATCGAGCGCGAGCCCAACGACCTGCGGGCGCACTTTCAGCTCGGAGACATCCTGCGGCGCCGCGGCAGGCTCGACGAGGCGCAGCAGGAGTTCGAGCTCGTGGCGCGCACCGACGCGGGATTCCCGGGGCTGAGCCTCGCGCGGGGGCAGCTCGCCGAGGCCCGCGGGCAGCTCGCCGAGGCGCTCACGACCTTTCGCGAGGCGCTGGCGCGCGACCCGACGAACATCGAGCTGATCAACCGCGTGGCCGCGACCCTCGTCGCGCTGGGGAACTTCGGCGACGCCGACCAGATGCTCCGCTCGGTGGTGGTCGATCACCCGACCAACGCCGAGGCGCAGTACCTCATGGGCCGGGCGCGGCTGGGCGTGGTCAACGTCGAAGACGCCCTTCGGTACCTCGACCGCTCCATCGAGCTCAACCCCGCCCGCGCGGACTACAACGCCTACGCCGCCGAGGTGCACCGCCGCCTCGGCGACGGGCAGCGCGCGCTGCAGCTCGCGGAGCGATCCATCGAGCTCGACCCGACCTACCCCCGCGGGTACTGGGTGCGCGCCGAGGTGAAGCTCTCGCGGGGCCTCGCGACGCAGGCCCTGAGCGACATCAACGAGGCGGTGCGCCGCGACCCGAACTTCTGGGAGGCCTACGCGACCTGGGCCGAGATCGACGACGCCCTGGGCCGCCACGACGCCGCCATCGAGCTGTACCGCACGGCCGTGCGCCACGAGACCCGATACGGGATCTGGTTCTACAACCTCGGCCGGCTCCTCGCCGACCGCGGGAACACGGGCGAGGCGCGCTCGGCGTTGACGCAGGCGCGCACCGTGGGCAACGGGCTCAACCCGAAGCCCGCGTGGTACGTGCAGGCCACGCGCATGCTCGCCGACATCGAGCGGGGCTCGAACCCCGCCGAGGCCCGGCGGCTCTACCAGGAGTGCCTGCGGCTGCTCCCGACGAACTCGCCGGCCTACAACGCCGCGCGCAACGCCCTCCTCGACATGGCCCAGCAGTAGGGCGACGGCCCCGCCGGGTTGAACTCGGGCGAGCCCTTGGGGTAAGGGGGCTCGCGGCGCCATCACCCTCGCAGAACCTACGGAGCGACCCTCGATGCAAGACCCGATCATCCTCTCTCGACGCGCGTGGCTCTCGGCTTGTCTGGCCGCCGGCGCGGTGGCCGCGGGGTGCGGCGGCGACGCCGAGGCGCCCGAAGACTTTCTCAACGAGCTCGTCGAGCCGGTCGCAGACGTCGGGCACACGGAGGTCCGACGGCAGTCGATCGGCAACTGCTGGGCGTACGCGTCGACGGGGTGGCTCGAGTCGCTGCACAAGGCGCGCACCGACGCGTCGGTGGACGTCTCGGAGTCGTGGATCACCTTCTGGGACTGGCACCGCAAGATCACCGGCCAGGCCGCTGGCGGCGTCACCCGCAACGCGACGACCCAGCGCGACGAGGTGTCCACCGGCGGCTGGTGGGACACGGCGATGACCATCCTGCGCGACCGCGGCGTGGTGTTCGAGGAGGAGTTCATCCCCGAAGAGGCCATGAGCGAGCGCTCTTCGCGGCAGGCCGAGGCCCTCGCGGCGATCAACAACGAGCTCAACGGAGAAGAGGGGCGCCTGGCGTCGGCGACGGCGCGGCGCGATCCCCAGATCGTGCTCAACGTGCTCCTCGACGCGTGGCGCATCAACGACGAGGTCCGCGCCGAGATCCGCCGGGTGTTCGGCATCTCCGCCCGCACGAGGATCTCGTCCGCGACGCAGCCGCCGGCGTGGATGCGCAAGGCGACGGCGTTCCCGATTCGCACCGTGGTGCGCCGCAGCTCGGGCACCGTGTCGCGCTTCGACGGCTACCTCTCCGACGTGATCCCCGGCGGGCGCTACGCGTGGCGCAGCGCCTCGTACCCCTCCTCCGCCACGTCGCGTATCGCGCTGCAGCGCAGGGTGATGGCCGCGCTCAACGCCGCGCAGCCCGTGATCGTCTCGTGGCTCGTCGACTTCAACGCGCGCCAGTCGAGCACCGGCGCCTTCGACCTCGACACCCTGCGCGCCGCGGGCCCTGGCCGTCAGGGCGGCCACCTCGTGGTCTCTGAGGACTACCAGGTGGTGATCCGCGAGCCGGGGATGCCCGAGCGCACGCTGCCCGCGGGGGAGCTGGCCTCGGAGGCCGACATGCGCCTCGCGGAGCGGTACGGCGAGATGGCCTTTCTGCGCATCAAGAACTCCTGGGGCACGGCGCAGGGACCCCTGGGCGGAGGCTTCGGCGGCTACCACGACCTGATGATCAACTACCTCAACGGGCCCATCCGCTGGACCGCCACGGAGTCAGACCGGGTGCCGCTGTCGTCGGTGATCCTCCCGTCGGGCTTCTGAGCGCGTCCCTTCGACCCGACGCGGGGCGGTGTGGACAGGGGGCAGACCAGAGGCGCATCACGCTTGCTTGCAAGCGGATTCCTGACTTGTGTGTCGAACGCAGCGAGGCGGGTTCACCTCAACCTTCCACGTCCCCCGTGGAAAGGTCCTAGATCGTGATGCTGCACGGGATGCGGTCGGGGCGCAGGACCTCGTACGCGACCGCGCGGTGCCGGTTGGCCTCGTCGACCCGCGCGGCCTGCGCGCGCAGCGCCGAGAACAGCTCCCGCTGCGCGGCGATGAGCTCGGGCTCGTAGAAGTACATCCTCGACCACCCCTCTTCGGGCAGGAGAAACTCCTCGTCGTCGCCGAAGGTCGAGAGGGCGCGGGCGATGGCCACCTGCCCCATCGTCTGATCGAGGTCGGGGAGCATCGCGCGGATGTCGTCGTCGGTGGTCTCGCCCTTCTGCGTCGGCGGCGGGCGGTGCAGGCCCAGGGGCGCGTTGGGCACCCAGCCGTAGTGCTCGAACTGCAGGTTGTTCACCGCGGAGTGCGTGACGGTCACGGTGAAGATCAGGGTGTGCAGCAGGTCGAAGAGCGCTTCGCGGTGGGAGAGCGACGCGTACGGGAGGCGGTCGGGGGGCACGCCGTGGGTGGTGAGGTCGCGCCAGAACTCCTGCACCTCGGTGTCTTCGGCGACGTCCTCGTCGCGGAGGTAGAAGTGACCGAGGGAGTTGCGCACGTAGGCGCCGAGGATGTCCCACAGCGGCCGCGCGTCGTCTCGATAGGGGTAGTACGGGAGCGTCTGGGGGTCGTCGACGCCGCGGCGCCGCAGGTCGTCGGGCAGGCGCATGTGCTCGAAGCGCCACTGCGCCCACGCCCGCAGCGCGAGCTTCATGTGACCCATCTCGGGGCCGCCGCAGGACATGAAGTCGTCGAACACCCCGTTGGGGGCGAGGAGGGTCACCCGCGCGCCCTGGTTGATCGCCAGGGTGTACCTGAAGTGCCGGCGCATCAGCTTGTACACCGGGTGCTGAAACGCGAGGTTGCGCATCGCGGCGACGAGGAAGGGCTCGACCGTGAAGTGGGTGTTGATGGCGTGCGCGAGCACCTGGTGCAGGTTGCCCTCGGCGCAGCGCACGAAGAGCTTGGCGGCGAGCCAGTCGTTCGGGGCGTCGTTGGGGGTGAACACGGGCGCGTCGGGGCGGCGCTCGAGCTGAATCGCCACCGGGCGCAGGTGGCCGTCGGCGCCGCGGTAGAACAGCGCGCGGGCGGGGGGCGCGTAGCGCTCGCGCACGGAGCCGTCCTCGTCTGCCTGGCGAAACATCGGCAGCCCCTCGAGCAGCGCGAAGTCCAGCAGGAACACCCTGCGCGACGCCAGCGCCTCGTCGAGCGTGACGCCCGGGTCGAGGAGCCCTCGGAGCGCGGCCTCGCTCAGCGGCATCCCCGCGGGGCGCGCGAGGGCGAGGGTGAGGGCGACGGGGCTCGTGCCCTGCAGGGTGTGCCGCGCGAACTCGCGGTCGTCGGTCCAGCGTTCGGCGACGGCGGGCACGCCCACGAAGCGCAGCAGGTCCTTGAGGCGCTCGAAGGCGTTCCACGCGTGGGAGAGCACCGGGCGCGCGAGCTGGAGCTTGCTCATCGTCTCGGCGAAGGTGACGTGGTAGCTGCGGTCGATGAGGCCGCGGTAGGCCTCTTCCGCGGGGAGCGGGCGCTCTTCGCTCACGTCGAGCTGCCCCAGACCCGGCAGGGCCTGCGCCCCCCAGGGGTACTTCGCGCGCCGCCGCTCGAGGCTCTCGCGCCGCTCCGCCGCGCGGGCCGGCGAGGTCTCGCGCTGGGGCAGGCTGGCCGACGCCTCGAGCAGCTCGACCTCGTCGCCGCCCTTGATCCAGCCGTGAAAGGGAAAGCGTCGCTCGACCCCGTCGAGCTCGACGAGGAGGTACTCCAGAAACCAGTCGTCCTTGACCAGCGTGGGGTCGTTGCGGAGCCGCACCGAGAGCAGCTTGCCCACCGGGTCTCCGGGCACCTCGTAGTGGCCGACGGAGCCCGCGGTGAAGTCGACGCGCCGCGGGGTGTCGAGCACGTGCGGGCCGCTCTCCCCGTGCTCGCCGCGCAGCACGATGGAGACGGTCCCCAGGGTCCCTGCGGCGAAGCGATCGCCTGTGCGAACCGTGATGGCGTAGGTGACCTTCATCGTCGTGGTCCCTCCTGAATCACACGAGACTCTCGCACAGGACCGGGCGGGGCCGCCGAGCCCCACCCCTCGAAATCGCGCGTCACGTAGGCAGAGCCCCCCTCGTGAGACAATTCGTCCCCGCGTCCGGCGCGGCGCGCTCACCCCCGCAGGATCGCCGCCACGCGGTCGAGCACCCGGGGGTCGGTGATCATGAAGCGGTGCAGCGCCACGGGCACCGCGGTCACGCTCCGCGCGCCGGGGAGCACCGCCGTGCGCGCGGGCGTCACCATCACGTCGAAGGGGGTGTACAGGCAGTGCACCTCCACCGCGCCGAAGGGGTCTGGGTCGGCCGCGAGGTCGCGCAGCAGCGCGCTGCCGGGGCGCATGTCGCGCGCGCCCGCGAGGGGCAGCGCGTGGGCGGTGAGCGTGCCGTGGTGCGGGCCCGACAGCGAGACGAAGCGACGCACGAGGTCACGACCTCCGCCGCGCTGGATCCAGTGGCGCGCGACGAGGGCGCCCATGCTGAAGCCCACCACGTCGAGGGCGCCGTTCTGCGCGAGGGCGCGCGCCTTCGCGTCGACCTGCGCCGAGAGCGCGGCGAGGGGCGCCGCGCCGGTGTTGGGCGTGAGGTCCATGGCGTGCACCGACGAGACGCCGCGCGCGACGAGGCCGGCGCGCAGGGGCTCGAGGCGCCGCGCGGAGTCCCAGATCCCGTGCACGAGGAGCACCGGCGGCGCGGTCACGGCGCGGCCTCGACGCGCGGCGGGCCCTCCGCGCCCGCGAGGACCCACGCGGGGGGCACGCGCAGGTCCCACACCACGCCGAGCCACGAGAGCGCCTTGAGGACGTAGTAGGTCACGTCGATCTCCCACCAGAAGAAGCCGTTGCGCGCGCTCGACTGGTAGTGGTGGTGGTTGTTGTGCCAGCCCTCGCCGAGGGTGATCAGCGCGAGCCAGAGGTTGTTGCGCGAGGTGTCCGAGGTCTCATAGCGCCGCGAGCCCCACACGTGCGCGAGGGAGTTGATGCTGAAGGTCGCGTTCCACATCGCGACGATGGGGAGAAAGCCTCCCCAGAAGAGCCAGGGGAGGCCCCCCAGCGCGAGCATCGTCACGCAGAGCGCCACCGGCCCGAGGACCCACCGGTCGTTGAGGAACACCAGCTCGGGGTACTGCGAGAATTCCCTGCGCTGCGCGGGCGGCGTCTCGTTGTACTTCGACGCGAGGAACCACAGCGCGTGGGACCAGAAGAACCCGCGTCGGGGCGAGTGGATGTCCTGGGGCTGATCGGAGAACTTGTGGTGGTGGCGGTGGTGCCCCGACCACCAGAGCACGCCCTTCTGCGACGTGAGGGTGCCCAGGGCCGCGAGCACGAACTGGAACACCCGCCCGGTCTTGAAGCTCCGGTGGGAGAAATAGCGGTGATAGCCGGCCATGATCCCGAAGGTGCCGAGGCCGTACGCGACGAGGAACGCGCCCACGTTGCTCCAGCGAAACGGCACGAAGAGCACGCCCAGCGCGAGCGCATGGAGGAGCCAGAAGAACACCGACGCGCCTCGGAGGCTGAGCTGCTCGTCGGGGCCGCGGGCGTAGGGGTCGGTCGGGTTCTGCACGGTGCATAGGTCGTCGGCGCGCCCCGAAGGTCAAGCGCGCGCGGAGAATTCGTCGGCGCGCGGCGCGCGGCGCGCGAGGACGAGGCCGCGTCGTGTTAGCTCAACGGCATGTCGAACGATCCCTCGAGGGCAGGTCGTCACGGGCGCGGAGACGGAGCCGACGACGACCGCCCGGAGCTCCTCGCCGCCCGCGCGCCGACGCACGCGGAGCGCTGCCGCACGCTGATCGCCGACGCGCGCTCGGCCACGCTCTGCACCCTCGCGCGGGAGCCCGCGGGCTACCCCTACGGCTCCCTCGTGACGGTGGCGTGGGACCGCGCGGGGCGCCCCCTCATGCTCCTCTCGCGCCTCGCGGAGCACACGCAGAACCTCGACGACCGCGCCGAGGCGTCGATGCTCGTGACAGAGCCCGCGGGGCGCCACGAAGAGGCCCTCGCCCTCGGCCGCGTGACCCTCCTCGGCACCTGCGCGAAGGTGCCCGCCGCGGAGTCTGCGGCGGCGCGCGAGACCTTCCTCGCCGCGCAGCCCCGCGCGGAGTACTACGTCGACTTCGAAGACTTCGCGTTCTACCGCCTCGAGCCCACCGCGCTGCGCTACGTGGGCGGCTTCGGGCGCATGTCGTGGGTGGGCGCGGCCGACTACGCGCGCGCCGAGGCCGACCCCCTCGCGGGCGACGCCGCCGACATCCTCGCGCACATGAACGGCGACCACGGGAGCGCGCTGATCGCCTACGCGCGGGGGCTCCTGCGGGTGCCCGAGACCAGCGCGGCGACGATGACGGCGGTCGACCGCTACGGCTTCGACCTGACCCTCACGACGGCGCGGGGACCCAAGGCCGCGCGCCTCGCCTTCGACGCGCCGGTCGCCACGGTCGACGACGTGCGCAAGGCCATGGTCGCGCTGGTGAAGCGCGCGCGCGCGGCGTTGAGCTGAGGACTCAGGGCGCCGCGCGACGAGACCCGCGAGGGCGGAGCGTCGGCGGGTCGGCGTCCTCGCCGGTGAGCCGCGCCGACTCCGCCCAGAGCCTCGCGGCGATGTCCTCGCGATGGCTGTACGCGCTGGTCGCCACCGGCACCGGCGAACCGCGAAGCTCGCCGAACCCCGACGGCCCGTAGCACGCGCCGCCGACGGCCGCGGGGTCTGTCGCCGCGCGCAGCGTCGGCAGCGCGCCCATCGCCGGGGACTGGTACGTCCCTCGAAAGGATCCCATGACGCGCGCCCCGAGGGCGCCGAACTCCCGCCCGAGCTCTGTCGCCGCGGCGCCGGGGTGGCTCGACAGCGCCATGCACGCCGCGCCCGCGCGCGTGAAGCGGAGCTGGAGCTCGTGGGTGAAGAGCAGGTTGGCGACCTTGCTCTGCCCATAACGGCGCCAGCGCGCGTAGCTCCGCGCCGCGTCGAGGTCGTCGAAGTCGATGCGGCCGAAGCGGTGCATCAGCGAGGTCACGGTCACCACCCGGGAGCCCGGCGTGGCGCCGAGCAGCGGGAGGAGTCGCAGCGTCAGCGCGAAGTGCCCGAGGTGGTTCGTGCCGAGCTGCACCTCGAAGCCGTCGGCGGTGCGGCGCAGCGGGGGCACCATCACCCCGGCGTTGTTGATGAGCAGGTCGAGGCGCGCTCCTCGCGCGCCGACCTCGTCGGCGGCGCGGCGGACGGAGGCGAGGTCGGCGAGGTCGAGCGCGACGACCTGGAGCGACGCGCCGGGGACGCACGCGGCGATGCGGCCCCGGGCCTCTTCGGCGCGAACAGGGTCGCGGCACCCGAGGAGCACCGTGGCGCCCTTCGCCGCCAGGGCGCGCGCCGTCTCGTAGCCGAGGCCGCTGTTGGCGCCGGTCACCAGCGCGACGCGGCCGCGCTGGTCGGGGATGTCGCTCTCGGTCCAGGGTCGTCGCATCGAGTCCCTCGTCGCGATGGACGTCGTCAACGCCCGGTCAAGGCGCGAGGCCTTGCTCGCCGCCGCAGCGCGGAGGCGGAGGGTGCGCCTGGCGGGGCGCTCGCGGAACCTCCCGCGGAGGCGATCGTCGAGGAAGATCCCTCTGGGGTCAACGGCGCGGCGCACGGCGTCGACGCGCTCCCCGATCCGCTGCGAAGCGCCCGCGCCTCAGTCGCTCATCGCGCGGAGCAGCTCGGCGATGCGCGCGCCCGTGCCGTCGTCGCGGTGAAAGCCCACGAGGTGACGGTCGGCCTCGCCCGCGGTGCTCTGCTCGCGGTGGTGGCCCGTCGCCACGTCGGCGTAGTGCAAGATCACCGCGTCGAGGGTGGTGAAGGTCCCGCCGTGGCCCCAGGGGCCCGTGTGCGCGACGTTGCGGAGGGTGGGCGTGTGGAACATCCCCTCCATGATGTCGACCCGCGCGAGGCCCGCGAGGTGCGCGCCCTGCGTGGGGTCGTCGCTGAAGGCGCCGTCGGCGCGAAAGGGCGACGCGAGGAGCGCGCGCACCGTCGCGTAGCGCCCCTGGTCGGGCACGCCGTCGCGACGTCCCGTGGGCATGCCGATGTTGTGAAAGCTGTCGTTGCTCAGCGCGGGGCCGAAGTGGCACTGCGCGCACCCCGCGTTGAGGAAGGTGCGGAGCCCGTCGCGCGCGAGGGGCGTCATCGCCGCGAAGTCTCCCGCGAGGTAGCGGTCGAAGGCCGTGGCGCGCGGCGCGAGGGTGCGCTCGTAGGCCGCGATGGCCTTGCCCGCGTTCACGAAGACCCCGTCGATCGCCGCGCGGTCCTCGGGGCGCATCGACTCCCACGCGGCCACGCCCGGACGCGCGCCCGGAGGGAAGCGCGCGGCGTCGTCGAGGGCGGGCAGCGCGCCGAAGACCTCGGTGTACAACGCCCTGTGCTGCAAGGAGATACGCCGCGCGACCTCGGTGCGCGCGCCCCCCATCTCGTCGGGGTTCTCGATGGGCCCCAGGGCCTGGGACCACATCGAGTCGGCGCGTCCGTCCCAGAACTGCCAGCGCAGGTGCGGGCTCACGCGCACCGAGGGCGTGTTGCGGTCGAGCGCGCGCAGCCCGAGGCCCGTGGCGCGCCCGTCGGCGAGGTCGTGCTCGACGCTGTGGCAGGTCGCGCAGCTCACCTCGCCGTTCGACGAGAGGCCCGGGTCGTGAAAGAGCGCGTCGCCCAGCGCCGCCGCGCGGGGGTTGTCGGCCACGCGGTTCGTGGGGTCGGGCGGCGGTCGCCCCAGGGGAGACATCTCGCGCAGAAACTCCCACTCGCCCTGCGAGAAGCGGTCGTCGACGCGGGTGCGCAGGGGGGTCGTGACCCGCGGGCCGCCGGTGAGCGCGGCGACCGCGGCGTTGAGGTTGTCTTCGGTCTCCTCGGGCGTCGGGTTCTCCTGCACCCGCAGCGGGATCATCGTGCGCGGGTCGATGAACAGCACCAGCGGCAGCCTTGGCGCGCCGAGGAAGTACGGCAGCAGCGAGTACGCCGGGTCGGCCGCGAGGTGGTCGGGCGGCGCGTCGTAGCGCGCGAGCCAGGGCGCGAGGTCGGCCGTCGTCGCCGGCAGGTTCTGCTCGCCGAAGACCAGCGCGTCGAAGACCTCTACCCGCGATCCGATCGCGCTGCGCCGCAGGGCGTTGGTGTGACCCACGGCGAAGCGCGAGTGCCCCGACCAGGCCGCGACCACGCGCAGCACCAGGAGCTTCGGCTCCCGCGCGCAGGGGGTGTAGCGGTCGGCGAGGCGCACCTCCCCCGCCGCGCCCATGAAGCGGAGCGCGGGGACCGGCGCGTCGTCGGCGATCTCGGCGACCTCGGGGTAGGGCATCGCCTGCCCGTTCGGGCACCGGGGGTTGGGGTCGGGCGCGTCGCGGGGCGCGGTCACGTCGACGACATCGCGGGGCGCGGTCACGTCGATGACATCGCGGGGCGCGGCGACGTCCTGCGGCGCGGTCGCGTCGCTCCCGGCGTCGGCGGGCGCGGGCGCGGGCTCAGAGCACCCGAGGGCGAGGGCGGCGGCGAGCAGCGACGCGGAGCGCATGGCCCCAGTGCCTACCACACCGGCGCGGTCGGTCACTCGTCCGCGAGCACGCGGAGGCGGCCGTCGCCC
Organism: Polyangiales bacterium; assembly: GCA_041389885.1. Lineage (GTDB taxonomy): Bacteria > Myxococcota_A > Polyangia > Polyangiales > JAWKRB01. The sequence goes on from JAWKRB010000005.1 coordinate 298,607, forward strand.
AGGCTCGCGCGGCGCGCGGGCTTCGCGAGGTCTTCGGGCTTCACCGCCAGCGCGCGGTCGAGGAGCTGCGTCGGGCGCACGTTGCCCAGGGCGGCGTAGACCGAGCTCTTGATCCCCGCGTGCTCGGCCTCGAGGCTGCCCAGCAGGGCCTTGACCCGCTTGCGCTGCGCGGTCTCCTGCGAGCCGCAGAGGTTGCACGGGAGAATGGGGTACCCCCGCGCCTGCGCGAACGCCGCGAGGGTCTCTTCGGCGCAGTGGATCATCGGGCGGATCACCGTGTTGCGCCCGTCGTCGCTCACGAGCCGCGCGGGCATCGCGGCGATCTTCCCCGCGAAGAGCAGGTTGAGCAGCAGCGTCTCGATGGCGTCGTCGCGGTGGTGACCCAGCGCGATCTTCGTGCAGCCCAGCGACATCGCCGCGTTGTAGAGCACGCCACGGCGCAGCCGGGAGCACAGGGAGCAGTAGGTCGCGCCCTCGGGCACCTTCTCCATCACCACGGAGTAGGTGTCTTCGCGGAGGATGTGGTGGGTGTACCCGCCCGCCTCGAGAAAGTTGCGCAGCGGCGCGCCGTCGTAGCCGGGCTGCCCCTGGTCGAGGTGCACCGCCACGAGCTCGAAGCGAATCGGCGCGCGTCCCTGGAGGATCCGCAGGATCTCCAGCATCGCGTAGGAGTCTTTGCCCCCCGACACGGCGACCATCACGCGGTCGCCGTCTTCGATCATGGACCAGTCGCCGATGGCGCGGCCCACGTCGCGAAGGATCTTGCGCTCGAGCTCCGCGACGCTCGCCACCTCACGCGCCCTTCGTCGCGCCCTGAGGGAGCGCGCCCGGTCGCCGCGACTTCGCCTTGCGCGCGCGAGAGATGGCCCAGAAGACCCCCGCGCCGACGGCCGACACGAAGGCCAGAAACAGCGCCGGGACCACGATCTCGCGGTGCCGCCCGAGGTGCAGCCGGTCGATCACGGCGTAGCGCCCGAGGCGGGCGGCGAGGCGCGCGCGCAGGCCCGTGGGCTCTTGCTCCGCGGGGGCCGCGGCGGGGGCGCGGGCGGCGATCTCGGTCGCGCGCTGCTGCACCGCGGGGGGCGTGGGCTCGGTGCGCGCCGCGGGCGCGGGCGCGGCGGCGGGGCGCGGCGGGGCGATGAAGCCGATGTGGTTGATCACCTCGCGCTCCCATCCGCGGGACGGGCGGTTGACCACGCCGCCCTCGGAGGCGACGTAGAGCGTGGTGCTGCCGCCGCCGTCGAGGTTGATCGCGCGCCAGGCGCCGAGCTCGACCATGAGCTCGGCCATTTCGACCAGGGTGCCGCCGTGGCTCGTCGCGCGGCGGCCGTCGACGGTGGCGACGATGACCCTGCGGCCGTCTTCGCTCACCCCCGCGGCGCTGCGCGGCTCACGGCCCCAGGTGCGGGGAAAGGTGTAGAGCCCAGGGTCCATGCGCCCGCGCTCGACGAGCAGGGGACGTCCCGAGACGCCCTCGCTCACCCGTCGACGCGAGGCGACGACCACCTCGCTGGGGGGAGAGATCCACGCGCGCCCGGCCTGGGTGACGGCGATGAAGCCGTGCTCCTCGTCGTCGGTGCCCCAGACGTGCCCGCCCCCCGCGGCGAGGCCCTGGGCCCCCTGACCGAAGAGCCCCCAGAAGCCGCCGTTGATCGCCGCGGCGAGGTTGGCGTCGCGGGCGTAGGCGCTGGTGCTCTTCCACCGCTCGCGCGGGGGCGTGCAACGGATCTGCACGCCGGGCTCGTCGAGGTTCACCACGAGGGCGTGAAACTCCGCGGGCGCGGTGGTGGTGCGGTGCAGGTGGCGGATGCCGGGGTTGGGCTCGGTCCAGATGTCGACCGCGCGCGCCGGGAGCGCCGCGGTGACGACGGCGACGAACAGCATGGAGGCGCGGCGGTGAGGTTTCACTGGGGTGGCGTGCGGTGTGGGGTCGCGCGCGCCCGCCGCGGCTTGTGGTACAGGGCGCTGGAATGCCGCGCTCGATTGCCATACAGGGACCAGTGCGTCAACCAAGGCACCGCGGTCTGAAGCTCCTCGTCGCGCTCGCATGCGTCGGCGTGACTGCATGTCGCGATCCAGCGCCCGCGGCGCCCGAGCCCTCGCGTCCCCCGCCGCGTCTCGCGCCCCCCGCGCCGCCTGCGCGACGCGCGCCCGCGCCCCCCGCGCCGGCCCCGAGCCGCCCGGTGCGAACCGAGCGCGACGTGCCCGAGCCGTCGGCGCCAGGCCACACCGACGCGGGCGTGCTGCCACGGGGCGCTGACTTTCAGGGCGAAGACGACGACGTCACGCTCCGCAGGCTCTGCGAGGCGCCGATCGTTCGGATGGAGCGCAACCGCGGCGGGAGCACGGTGTCGTTCAGGGTCTTCTTCGCCAACGGGCACCGCGGGCTGTTCAAGCCGCAGCAGCGCTCCGAGGTGGCGAATTACCGCGCCGAGCTCGCGGCGTACCGCATGAGCCGGCTCCTGGGCGTGGGGCGGGTGCCGCCCGCGTGTGGGAGGGCGATCCCTCGGGCGCAGCTCCAGGGCGTGGCTGACCGCTCGGGCGACGCGGAATTCTCGCGGCGGGTGATGACCGAGCTGCTGGGGCGCGGCGACGCGGTGCCGGGGGCGATGCTGCACTGGGTCCCGGGCTCGCTGGAGCCCGTGCCGGGGAGCGAGACCTACGCGGCGCTGCTCGACGCGTCGCGCCCGCTGCCGCCCGCGCAGACCACCCTCGCGGCGGAGCTGTCGACCCTGCTGCTCTTCGACTTCCTCAACGACAACGTCGACCGGTGGAGCGGCGGGAACATCCTCCGCGTGCGCGCGTCGGCGGGCGCCCCCGCCGGCCCGATGCTCTTCATGGACAACGGCGCCTCGTTCAGCGCCCTCCACGACGGCCTCGGCGCCCGCCCGCAGGACCAGGCTACCCGCCTCGAGACGGTGCAGCGGGCGTCGCACGCCTTCGTGGGCGCGTTGCGCGCGCTCACCGCGGAGTCGCTCCGCGCGGCGATGGGCTCCGACCCGCTGGGCGCGTGCCTGAGCGACGTGCAGATCGCCGCCGTGCTCGCGCGCCGCGACCGCATCGTGCGGCACCTCGACGGGATCGCGGCCGGGGGCGACCCCTACGTGTTCCCGTGAGCGCTCAGCCGCAGTAGCGCTCGGCGAGGCGCACGTCGGTGCGGTGGCAGCCGTAGCAGTCGCCGCGGCGCTGGTCGGGGCGCGCGCGCAGCTCGCGCAGGGGGCGCTCCAGGAGGTTCCCGATCATCACCCGCTCGGCGCAGCACGCCGACACCGACCCGTCGAGGAACACCCCCACGTTGAAGCTCCGCGTGGCCGCGCACGCGACCTTCGGGCGCGCGGCGAAGTACTCGGGCAGCGCGTCGATGAAGAGCGTCGGGTCGTCCATCACCCTCGGGTAGCGACGTCCCCAGGCGCGCAAAATCGCTTGTGCTGCAAGCACTTCGGCCTCGCTCGGGAACTGCGCGGGGTAGAAGTTGGGGTGGCACCGCACGCGGTCGACCCCGGCCTCCACCGCCCGCGAGAGGATCTCTTCGAGCCGGGGCACGGTGTGCCTCCCGAGGGTGATCCCCACGGTGAGCTCGCAGCGGCGCAGGGCTCTACGCATCGCGGCGAAGTTCTCCCAGGCCAGGGCCCAGCGCGCGTCGGCGCCGCCCCCGCCGATCTCTTCGGGCGGGTGCGGCGAGAACACCAGCGCGTCGCAGGTGGCCTCGACCGCGCGCAGGGTCTCGGGCGCCCGCACGAGCCCGTTGGTCACCACGAGCTGCGAGAGCCCGCGCCGCGCGCCGTGCGCGAGGATCTCAGGGAGGTCGTCGCGGAGGAAGGGCTCGCCGCCCGCGTACGAGAGCACCGGCACGCCGCCGTCGGCGATGGCGTCGACCAGGCGAAGCACCTGCCGCGTGGCCTCCGCCGCGGCCTCGGGGAGCACTTTGCGTCCGGGCCGCTCGGGGTGCAGCCCGTCGTAGAAGACGCAGCCGTCGCAGCGCACGTTGCAGCGGTCGGTGACGAAGAGCGTGGCGAAGAGCGGCGCGGGGACCCCCGCGCGCTGCTGGAGCACGCGGAGCGCGAGGCGACCCTGGGTCTGGAGCTTCGTTCGGCGCACGGTCGCCGGGGGGGAGATAGCCCGCGCGCGGCGTCGCGCACAAGCGCCGTTGACGGTGCCGTGGGCTCGTGGTCCGTTGCGGCGCCATGGCGACCCCGACGCTCCCGGCCCCCTCGCTCAAGCGCCTCCTGCAGCAGGGGAGCGCCCTCGACGAGGTCGCCGCGCACCTCGACAGGCTCACGCCCGAGGCGCGGGTGGCCGAGCTCGCGACGCTCGGGCGCGGGCCGCAGCGCACGCTCTGGGGCCTCGCCGCGGGCGCCGAGCCCATCACCCGCGCGTTCTTCGTGCCCGAGGCGACGCCCGCGCGAACGCCCGTGGCGCACGACGGCAAGAACACCCTGCCCATCCCCGGGTTCACCCGGTTTCAGAAGGTCTTCGCGCGGCCCGACGACGGCACCGAGCGCCTCTTCGGCTACAACCACGGCCGCTCCGAGGGGATCATCGGCCCTGGCTATTTCGTCACCGTCGACACCGCGGGCAACCCCGCGTGGGCCGAGCGCGGCCCCGTCGTGGTCGACTACTTTCAGGTCCCCGACGGCCCGGTGCCCGCGGGGTGGCCGCGGGTGCGCCCCAACTCCGTGGGGCTCCAGTACTTCGTCTACCACCGCACGCGAGACTTCATGCGCAGGGTCTCGCAGCACGTCTCCATCGGCGCGGCCTACAAGGGCGAGCGCGCCCTGGATCACTACTTCACCCTCTGCCGCCGCGACCCCTGATGCGCGCGGCACGTCGCGCCCGCGGCGCTGGAGATGAGCGCGGCGTTCTATGTGTCGCAGTCGACCGACCCCGCCAGGCCCGGCTCGCGGGCGAGCGGGTACTTCTGGACCGGCGAGCGCAGGCCCTCTCCCGGCGGAGGCGGTCTCTCGCACCGGCTCGCGGCGGGGGAGTCGGTGTCGGTCAACGGCGTCGCGCTCTCGGGGGAGCCCGCCGACTGGGGATACCTCTACCAGGGCGAGCTCCCCGCGCCGAGCGACGGCCGCTGGCTGTTTCGCTTCGTGATCGCTGGGCAGACGATCACCCGCACGCTGACGCTCATGCCCGTGAACTGGGTGGACTTTCCCGTCACGCCCGTGTCGATCGGCGCGGGGGTGGTGCTCCGCTGGGCGCCCGCGCTCCCCGAGAGCTCGACCCGCCGCGCGACCCTCACGTCATGCGTGATCAGCGAGGTCACCGAGCTCGAGACCGCGTCGGTGCGCTTCGTCGGCCGCGTGACCGCGTCGCCGTGCGAGTCGCACGCGCAGCTCAGCGCGACGGTGAGCGAGCCCCTGGGCTTTCCCTTTCGCGAGGGGTCGACCCTCAGCGCGTCGACGGGGCTCGACAGCACGCTCCGGGTGATTCCGTAGCGCCGCTCCTGCTGGGCGGTTGGAGCGCGCCCTCATCCCGCGCACCCCTTCTCCCGCCTCGCTGCGTTCGACACACAAGTCAGGAATCCGCTTGAAAACAAGCGAGATGCGCCTCTGGTCTGCCCCCTGTCCGCGCCGAGAGCGCTGCCCCTTCGCGCGTATAGCCTGCCCCCTTCGCTCGCCGGTCGCTCCCTGCGGTCGCTGGCTCGCTGAAGTGGGAGCCTAAGGGAGGGCGCCTCCGCCGGGGCGGAGGCTGCTTGGAGGATCGTCGCGCGCGTGCCGCGCACGACGGTGGGGTGATCGATCCTCGCGATGCAAGGGCGACACTTCGCGATTCAACACCTCGAATATCCTTCACAAACCGTCGGGTGTGGAACACACCCGGCGCGCGCCCGGTCAGCCTCCGCCCCGGCGGAGGCGCCCTCCCTTAGGCTCCCCCTTCAGCGAGCCAGCGACCGCAGGGAGCGACCGGCGAGCGAAGGGGGCAGCGCTCTCGGCGCATCACGCTTGTTTTCAAGCGGATTCCTGAGTTGTGTGCCGAACGCAGCGAGGCGGGAGAGGGCGCGCGGCCGCGGGGTGGGGGCTCGGCCCCTCGCGCTCAAGCTCCGCCGTGGTATCGATGCGGGCGATGCCGTCACGCCTCTCCCTCTCCCTCGCGATCTTGACCACGGCCGCGTGCGAGTCTGCGAGCGCCGCGCCTGACGCGGCCGTCGTCACCGACGCGCCCCGCCCCGATGTCGTCGAGGCCGACGTCGCGGCGGAGCCCGACGTTCCGACCCCCGCGGACGCGCCGCGGGTGATCGAGCCCTGCGACGCGGGCGCCGGCGACGGCGGCATCGTCGTGCGGGGGCGGGCGTACAACTTCGGCCCCACGGGCGGCGCGTCGCTGCGCGGCGCGGTGATTCGCGTGCTCGAGCACCCCGAGCGCTGCGTCACCCTGGGTGACAGCAACGACTTCTCCTTCGGCGGCTTCGTCGCGGGCGAGCCCGTGTCGCTCACGATGGACCACCCCGACTACGTCCCCATCCAGACGGGCACGCACTCGGTCCCCTCCACGGGCATCACGGGGATCACCTTTCAGGCGCCCACCTGGGGGATCTACCGGCTCATGGCCACCGCCGCGCGCGAGGTCCCTCAGGGCGACCGCTGCCAGATCGCCGCGACGGTCACCGCGCTGGGGCTCTCCATCGACTCGCCGACGCCCTCGCACGGCGAGGCCGGCGCGACGGTCACCATCGAGCCCGACCCCGGCGACGCGGTGGGACCGATCTATTTCAACTACTACGGACCCGGCTCGATCCTCCCCGACCGCGCGCTGCGCGAGACCACCCGCGACGGCGGGGTGCTCTGGCTCAACGTGCGCCCCGGCGAGTATGTGCTCACCGCGCACAAGGCCGGGGTGAACATCACCCAGGCGCGCTTTCGCTGCCGCGCGGGCGTGCTCGTGAACGCGTCTCCGCCGATGGGACTCCAGGTCGTCCCCTGACGGGGGCCCCGCGTCGGACGCGCTTTTCTCGTGAAGGTTCTCCGCGCTCGGGGCGACCCCTCTCGTCAAGGACGCGCTCGGTGTGCGTGCGGCGAGACCTGTGCAGAGGTGACGATGCGACGATGGATCCTTGGGGCGCTCTTCTTCACGGCGATGGGCTGCGGCGGCGGCGCCAGCGGCTCCACCTGCCCGACGACCAGCACCCTCACCTACGAGAACTTCGGCCGGGGCTTCTTCGCGAACTACTGCGACCGCTGCCACGCGAACGGCATCCGCCCCTCCCTCGCGACGCAGTCGCAGATCCAGTCGCAGCGCACGGCGATCGACCTGAGCGCCGCGGGCGGCCCGAACAACGTGAACACCACCATGCCCGAGAGCGGCCCCGCGCCCACCGAGGCCGAGCGCAGGCAGCTCGGCGAGTGGCTCGCCTGCGGCGCGCGCTGAGCGCCGCCCTCAGCGGTGCGCCGCCGCCGCGTCGAGGAGCGCGTGAATCGACGCGCCCGCGTCTGAGAGCAGCCCCTGGGGCGCGAGGCCGCTGGCGAAGATCAGCGCCGCGAGCAGCGCCAGGGGCGCGAGCTCACGCGCGCGCAGGTCGGGGATCGGCCCGCCCGGGTCTCCCCGCAGCGGCCCGTGAAACGCGCGGAAATACGCGAGCAGCAGGGTGATCCCGTTGAGCACCGTCGCGAGGAGGAACACCGTCGCGACGACGGGGTGGCGGTGCAGCAGCGCGTGGAGGATCACGTCCTCGGCGACGAAGTGCAGCGACGCCGGAAAGCCCCCGGCCGCGAGGGCGAGGATCAGAAAGAGGTTCGCGGCCCGGGGGTAGCGCGCGACGAGGCCGCCCACCTGCCCGAGGTCCACGCGGCCGACGCGGGCCTCGAGGGCGCCCGTGAGCAGCAGCAGGCCCGTCGAGGTCATGCCGACGGCGAACATCTGCAGCAGCGAGCCCTGGGCGCTGTGCACGTCCATCATCGCGAGGCCCACGGGCACGAGGCAGAGCTGGCTCGCGATGACGTAGCCCAACAGTCGTCGCAGGTCGCGCTGCGCGAGGGCCGCCACCGACGCGTAGAGCGCGCTGAAGAGCGCGAGGTCGGCGAGGGCCGTGAGGTCGCGCGACGCCGTCGGGGGCAGCGCGGGGATCATCACCCGGATCACCAGAAAGGCCCCCAGGTGCGTGCCCAGCGTGAGCGGCAGCATGGGGATCGGCGCCCGCGACACCAGCACCGGCAGCCACCCGTGAAACGGGAACACCGCCTTGCGCAGCAACAGCGCCGACGCCAGGAGCGCGAAGGCCGCCTCGGGCGCGGCGTGCCGCGAGAGCAGCGCCAGGCCCGCCACCAGCGGCGCGACGCTCCCGAGCGCGAAGAGCCCGTGCAGCCGCGAGACCAGCGCCTCGCCGCGGGCGCGGAGCAGCAGCACGTCGGGGGCGAGACTCAGGGTCCAGAAGGCCGCGAGGAGCCATGGATCCACCGAGGCGTAGACCCCGAGGGCGGCCGCGAGGGTGGCGAGCACCGCCGCGCGCGTGCCCGGCGTGAGGGCGGCGCGGGGCGAGGCGACGAGGGTCACCAGCGCGAGGAGCGAGGCGAAGCTCGCGAAGAGGGCGCCCAGGGCGTCGACGTGGAGGAGGGCGTCGTGCCCGGGCGTAAGGGTGCCCCTGCGCGTCCACGCGAGGGCCAGCGAGAGCGCGAAGGTCGCGCCGGCGGCGAGGGCGCTGAGGGTGTGCCCCCGCCCCCGCGCGCCGCGCAGCGAGAGCAGCGCGCCGACGGCGGGGACAGCGAGGAGGGCGAGGGCGGCGGGGTCACGCATCGCGGTCCTCCGGGGCGAGGAGCGAGACCGACGCGCGCTCGACGCGGTCGATGCCGCGGGAGAGGCGGAGCAGCGGGCCCACGAAGCCCTGCATCAGCACGGTGTCGATGAAGAAGCGGTGCAGCGACACGAAGTACAGCCTCTCGAAGAGCCACGGGGAGCCTTCGCGGGGACATTCCGGTGTGCGCGCTCGGCGCCTCGTCGAGGGCCGCGTGGAGCTCGTGCGCGTCGCGCAGCGCCGACGGCGTGCGCAGGAACTGCAAGAGCCGCAGGCACGCGTGCGCGATCATGTGCACCAGCACCCAGGTCCAGAGGTGCAGCCCGAGGCCCACGAGCATCAGCCCCACCTGGGTCATCGTCGCGTAGGCCAGCGCGCTCTTCGCGTCCGACTGCGCGCGGCCCACCATGGTCGCGTGCACCGCGGTGACCGCGCCCACGATCCCCACCGCGACCGACGCCGCGGGCGACGACTCGAGGAGCGGCGACGCGCGCAACAGCAGGTACACCCCCGCGTGCACCGACAGCGCGCCGTAGAAGAGCGCGCTCGACGAGGTGGGGCCCTCCATCGCCTCGGGGAGCCATCCCCCGAGCGGAAACTGCGCGGACTTTCCGATGACCGCCGCGAGCAGCCACAGCGACACGGCCGTGGCGACCTGCGGCGCGAGGTGCGTCGACGCCGCGGGCCAGGCCGCGCCGCCGAAGGCGTGCACGAAGTCTGACGACCCCGCCGACTGGTGGAGCAGCACCGCGGCGACGAGGAGCCCGACGTCCGCCGCGCGGTAGGTGACCATCACCCGCACCGCGCCGCGGAGCGGCCCGAGGCGCTCGCGACAGAAGCCCACGAGCATCATCGACGCGAGGCCCACGGCCTCCCACCCCACGAAGAGCAGGTCGAAGCTCGCCGCGAGCACGAGGGTGAGCATCCCCGCGGTGAAGGTGCACAGGAGGATGTAGAAGCGCGCGAAGCCCTCCTCGCGGTGGAGGTAGCGCTCGGAGAAGTGCGCGACCAGCAGCGCGATAAGCGCCGTGGTGCCGGCCATGGTGAGCGAGAGCACGTCGAGCATCGCCGCGAGGCCGAAGCCCTCGCCGTCGACCTCGAACCAGGTGCCGAGGCTCACGTGCACCGTCGCGCCGCCGCGCTGGAGCCAGACCCAGGCGACGAGGTCGGCGGTGAGCCACGACGCGAGGATCGACCCCGAGGTCACCCCCGCGATGACCCGCTCGCTCGGGCGGCCGAAGGACCACAGCGCCGCGAGGAGCGCCATCGCGAGGATCGGAAAGCCAGGGATCAGCGCGACCGCGACGCGCAGGGTGTCGTCGCTCATGAGCGGGCCTCGGGGGAAGGAGAGATGCGCACCGGCGGGAGGTTCTCGCTGCGGCCGCTGTAGTGGTCCATCGCGCTGCGCACTGTTGGGAGCCGCGGGATCGCGTGCTCCCAGGGCGCGAACACGCCGTCGGTGTACACCTGCGCGGCGCCGTCGTCGGGGTCGATGGACACCAGGCGCACCCATCCACGCTCGACCAGCTCGGCCACCGTGGGGTCGCCCGCGAGGGTCGCGCGGAGGCGCGCGGGGGTGGCCTCGACGACCAGCAGAAGCCGCACGGGCTCGTGGATCTCGATCATCTGCCGCGGGAGCCCCGTGCGGAGGTCGCCGCGGGTGCCCTCCATCACGCCGAGGAGCGCGGCGAGGTTGTGCGGGAGCTTCGTGCCGCTGCCCCAGCGGTCGTTGTCGACCGTCGAGAACAGGTACTCCAGGTTGATCCCCGCGCACACCGGGACCACCGCGCCCAGGATGCGCGAGAGCACCCGGCCCTCGCCGTCGCTCGCGGGGTCGTACGAGACCAGCAGCGCCCGGCGGTCGAGAAAGAGCCCGCGGGTGAGCGCCCGGCGGCCCACCACGGTGATCGCGTTGGTGACGTGCCCGAGCTCGGGACGCGGCTGCGCGAGGTCCACCGCGCGGGCCTCGACGTGGCGCAGGGCCTCCGCCGGGGTCAGCCGCGCGGGCGCGTGGGCGAAGCGGCGGCAGCGCTCGTGCGCCGAGCGCGCGCGGGCCTCGTCGAGGCTCTTGCGCAGCGCCGCGAGCTCGCCGCGGAGAGACTCGGGCACCGCGTCCTCGTCGGCCAGGGTCACCGCGTCGGTGGTCGTGTCGTGCACCCCACCCAGAAACCACGTGCCCTCGGGGATCACGATCCCCTTGTCGCGCAAGCGTTCTCGCACGGCCGGGTCGTTGGCCATGGCCGCGAAGGCGCGGGCGTTGGGCCCGCCGTTGCGCCCGCCGCAGGCGCCGCAGTCGTAGGCCGAGTGGTGCGGGTTGTTCACCGTCGACGCGCCGTGCCCGAGGAGCGCGACGAGGCCGCCGAAGCGCGTGAGCATCCCCATGTTCTGCAGCGTGGCCGCGACGCGCTCGACGCGCTCAGTGAGGGTGAATCCCGCCGCGGCGACGTCGCCCTCGTCGCGAGAGAGCGCGAGCTCGGTCTCGGGCGCCGGGAGCCAGCGCCGCAGCAGCGCGTTCTGCATCCGCCACGCGAGGCGCGGCGCCACCAGCCGGAGGGTGAGCGGGATCACCGCGAGGGCGCCCACGAGCGACGTGAACACCGCGCCCGCCGCGAGGGAGCGCGACGCGTCGGCCACCTCGCGGCGCAGCAGCCCGAGCTGCCGCTGGCGGCTCTTGCGAAGGGCCGCGGGAGAGCCTTGCTGCGCGCGCGCTCGCTCGACGATGGTGTGGCTCGGGGTGACCACCGCGGGGCACAGGGGCGCGGGGCGGCGGTCGTCGAGGGCCTCGTAGCGCATGGCGACGCCGAAGAAGCCCGCGACGCCGAAGGTCTCGTGGGCCTCGTCGAGCTCCTCGAAGTGGCGGCGAATGCCCTCTTCGCGGTCGTCGATGCAGAACGCGACCTGAAAGCGCGGCGCCGGGGGCGTCGCCACGGGGCGCGCGCGGAGGTCGGCGAGGGCGCCGAGGACCTCGTGCTGGTGGTGCAGCTCGTAGGCGTCGTGGAGCACCCGGCGGCGGGCGGCGCCGTCGAAGCGCTGCATCACCTCGAGCCACGCCGCGCAGGCCTCCGCGGGGAGCGCGAGGAGCGCGGGCGCTGAGATCCCCGCGTGCTGGCAGAGCGCGAAGAGCCGCCATGACGCGACGCGGGCGCTCGCGGGCGCGACCTCGCGCGGACGCGAGGTCCAGAGGGCGCGCAGGAGGTGTCGTCGCCGACGCTGAGGAGCGACTCCCGCGCAGACGCCAGGTCGAGGCAGAGGCGCAGGGCGGTGAGGTCGTCCATCGAGACCGGGGGGGCGCCTGCGGGGCGGTCCTCGGGGTGGCGCTCGAGGCGGGCGACCATGCCGTGCCAGCCGGGGAGCTGCAGGAGGGTGCGGGCGATGAAGGTCTCGCGGTCTTCGGGGGCGACCCCGAGCTCGTCGAGCATCTCGCAGGTCGCCTCGAGGGCGCCGACGGCCTCGACCCGCGCGAGGCGTCGGGAGATGTCGTCGAGCCACCGCGGGAGCACCGCGCTCGGGCGCAGCCAGCGCCGCGTGGTCTCCTGGTACGACACCATGCACGGGATCAATCCCCGGTCGCGCTCGGGCATGGGCCAGCGCGCCATCCCCTCGTCGAGGTACGCCCCGAGAAAGCGGATCATCACCCCGTCGGCGTGCTCCGCCGGGTCCCGCGCGCCGCGGGCCAGCACCAGCTCGCGCAGCGAGACCGGCGGCGCAGGCGTCGACACCCGCGCGAAACCCGCAGCCCGCACCTCGCACAGCGCCCAGAGCAGCCCCACCGCCGCGCGCTCGGCGCCGCCGCGGGTCATTGCCCGCAGGGAGGCCTCGTCGAGGGCGGTCTCGTCGAGCATGTGCTCCCGCGCCTGACGGTCCGCCGAGGCCAGCCAGGCCGCGGTCTCGTCGAGGAGCGCCGCGCGCGATGAGGCCCGCACGCCGTCGAGCACCCGCGCGTCACCCCCGTCCTCGGCAAGGCGCCAGCCCACCGAGGCGTCGGTCTCTTCGCCGAGGCCGTGACGGAGCATCAGCGTGCGAATCTCTTGCGGCGCAAGGAGATCGGTCGATCCGAGGAGCTCGGGCGGCGCCTCGCGGAGCAGGGCCTCGGCGACGTCGTCGTCGGTGATGCGCCCGGTGCGCCAGTGGGCGCGGTAGGTCGCCTCGGGGAGCCGCACCCTGGCGTCGTGGATGCGCCCTGCGGCCTCGATGGCCTCGTCGAAGGGCTGGTGCTGAAAGGCGTGGAGGGTGTTGTGGTGAATGAAGGTCCCGATGGGGCCCTGATCGGGGAGCAGGTGGCTCGCGTGGGCGATCGCGTCGCGGATCGTTCGGACGCGCGGGCTGACCTGGCCCCGATGTGGCGGTTCGGCGGTGGCTTCTGGGGACATCTCAGCGCGGCCCCTTCGCAGCGAGCGTGCCAAGGCGCTGGCGGGCGCGGCTTCGGGGCGCGGGAGCCAGCTCGCGCTGTGGAGACTTTCCCCAACGGGGAGGATCACCGCAGAGATCCCCGGCGACTCGAGGCGCCCCGGACCGGGGGATCTCCCACAGAACCGGCGTGGTCCGAGGGTTGCCATGGCCCGACGCCGTGAGCACCCCCACCGACTCCGCACACGCCCGCCGCACCGACGACCCCGCCGCCCCTGGGAGCTGGAAGGACGACCTCCTCTCGGGCTTTCTGGTCTTTCTCATCGCGCTCCCGCTCTGCCTCGGCATCTCCATGGCCAGCGGCTTCCCCGCCATCGCCGGCATCTTCACCGCCGTCATCGGCGGCCTCCTCACCACCTGGATGGGGAGCGCGCCGCTCACCATCAAGGGACCCGCCGCGGGCCTCATCGTCATCGCCCTCGGCGCCGTCACCGAGCTCGGCCACGGCGACCTCTCCCTGGGCTACCACCGCGCCCTCGCGGCCATCGTGGTCGCCGGCGCGCTGCAGGTGGCCATGGCGCTGCTCCGCGCGGGCTCCCTCGGCGACTTCTTCCCCGCCTCGGTGGTGCACGGGATGCTCGCCGCCATCGGCGTGATCATCTTCGGCAAGCAGGTGCACGTGATGCTCGGCGTGCGCCCCACGGCGACGGAGCCGCTGCACCTGCTGAGCGAGATCCCCCGCAGCATCGCGCACATGAACCCCGAGATCGCCCTCATCGGGGCCTCGGCGCTGGGGCTGATGTTCGCCCTCCCGTTGGTGAAGAACCGCTGGGTCCGCAGGGTGCCCGCGCCCCTCATCGCCCTCGCCGTGAGCGTCGCGCTGGGCCGCTGGTTCGACCTCGAGCACGCGCACCACTACCAGCTCCAGGCCCACGACTACACCGTGGGACCGGCCTTTCTGCTCCAGCTCCCGGGGAGCCTCGTGAGCGCGGTCACCCGCCCCGACTTCTCGGGGATCCTCTCGGGTCTGGGCTTCAAGTACGTGGTGATGTTCACCCTCGTGGGGAGCATCGAGTCGCTCTTGAGCGCCAAGGCCGTCGACACCCTCGACCCCTGGCGCCGCCGCAGCGACCTCGACAAGGACCTCCTCGCCACCGGCATCGGCAACATGCTCTGCGGCCTCGTCGGCGCGCTGCCCATGATCTCCGAGATCGTGCGCAGCTCGGCGAACGTGAACAACGGCGGCCGCACCCGCCGCGCGAACTTCTTTCACGGCGGCTTTCTGCTGCTCTTCGTGGGCGCGGCCCCGTGGCTGCTCGCGCGCATCCCCCTGGCGGCCCTCGCGGCGATGCTGGTCTACACCGGCGCCCGCCTCGCCTCGCCCAAGGAGTTCGCCCGGAGCCTCCAGGTCGGCCCCGAGCAGGCGCTGATCTTCGGCGTGACCTTCGTGGGCACCCTGGGCGTCGACATCCTCGTGGGCGTCGCGGCGGGGATCCTCGTGAAGGCCGTGGTGCACACCCTCGCGGGGCTCCGCCTGCGGCAGCTCTTCGTCCCCGAGATGAGCGTGCAGGGGGAGGGCGACGAGCTCACCGTGCGCGTGCTGGGCGCCGCGGTGTTCACCAACATCGTCTCGATGCGCCGCCGCATCGACGGGCTCGCCGCGCGGCGCGTCACCCTGGACTTCAGCCAGGCCCAGCTCGTCGACCACACCGTGCTCGAGCGCCTCGCCGAGATGCGCTCGGCGTGGATCACCGAGAACCGCGAGCTCGTGGTCGTCGGCCTCAACGCCCTGCGCCCGGTCGGGCGCCACCCCCTCGCCGCGCGTCGCCGCTACGCCTGACGGGGGAGGTACACCTCGAAGCTCGAACCCTCGTTCACCACCGAGCGCACGCTCACCCAGCCCTTATGATCCCGCACGATCCCAGCGACCACCGCGAGGCCCAGGCCCGTCCCTTCGGCCTTGCGGGTGAAGTACGGCTCGAAGAGCTGCGGGAGGTCCTCCGCGGGGATGCCGCAGCCCCGGTCGGTGACCGTGAGTCTCGCGTAGCGCCCCGCGGGCGCGTGCACCCCGGTGGGCGGCGTCGCGTCGACCTCGTCGACCACCACCTCCACCACCCCCGCGCCGGCGGTGGCCTGCACCGCGTTCATCAGCAGGTTGGTGGTCACCTGGAGGAGGTGCTGCGCGTCGACCACGACCTTCACCGGCGCGCCGCGCACCTCGATGTCGACCTGACGACGACGCGTGAGCGGGCTGAGCGTGCGCGCGGCGTCGCGGGCGAGGTCGAGGAGCGAGCGCGGCGCGAGCTGCGGGCCGCGGCGCCGGGTGAAGTCCAGCACGTCGCGAAGGATCCGGGTCATGCGCGCGCCCTGCTCCAGGATCATCCTCGCCGACTCGCGCACCTCGGCCGAGGCGCCGGGCTCGTCGTCGATGAGCCGCGCGTGGCCCGTGACCACGTTGAGCGGCGTGCCCAGCTCGTGGGCGAGGGTCGACGAGAGCTGCCCCGCGGTGCGCAGGCGGTCCTCGTGGCGGAGCTTCTCCAGGGCCGAGACGCGCTCGGCCTCCGACTCTTCGAGGGCGCGCTGGGTCTGCTGGAGCCGCTCGGCCATGGCGTTCATCTCGCGGCCGAGCACGGCGACCTCGTCGACGCCCTCGCGCACGGGCACCCGCGCGTCGAGCTCCCCCGCGGCGATGCGCCGGGAGAGGGCCGCGAGGCGCGCGAGGGGCGCGCCCACGAGCCAGCGGAGCAGCAGCAGCGTCGAGAGCCCCGCCAGGAGCACCAGGGCGAGGCTCTGCCGCAAGAGCGAGCGCAGGCCGTAGCGCGAGAGAATCGCCTCGACCGCGTGCGCCTCGGTGAGCTGCAGCGACACCTCCCCGTCGGCCTCCACGGGGACCACCGTGACCAGCTCGCCGCCGTGCAGCCCGACGTACACCTCGCCGCGGGAGAGGGCGCGGGCGGCGGCCTGGGCGAGGGTGGGGCGGGGCAGGCCGTGGGCGCCCTGGGGGGAGACCAGCCGGGCGTCGATGTGCGCGGCGGCGATGACGTCCTCGCCGAGCATCCCGCGGGCGGTGCGCACGGGGTCGACGCTGCCGTGCTCGCGCGAGAGGGTCACCTGCAGGGCGTGGGCGAAGAAGCGGCGGTCGCGGAGGGTGAGCTCGAGCAGGTGCGCGCGCTCCTCGCGCACGCGCACCGCGGCGCCGACGCCGAGCACCACCACGATGGCGAGAACGAACCCGAGCCAGAGCTGCACCGCGATGCGCATGGGGGACGGTGTGTAGCAAGGAGCGTCCCGGCCCGGGGGCGCCCAGAGGGGGTATGAGGTGTAAGAAGCCGTGATGCGCGCCGAAGAGTTTCCGTCACCGCCCAAGGTGCTGCTGGTCGAAGACGACCCCGCGATGGCCTCGATGCTGGTGAACGCCTTGTCTCGCAAGGGATTCGTGCTCTCGTCGGCCCGCTCGGCGGACGAGGCGCAGGCGCTCGCGGCCTCCTTCGAGCCCGACGTCGTGGTGAGCGACGTGCGCCTGGGCGGGATGACCGGCCTCGAGCTCTGCGAGCGCCTCGTCGCGGGCCGCCCCGAGGTCCCGGTGATCCTCGTGACGGCCTTCGGCGACCTCGACACGGCCATCGCGGCGATTCGCGCGGGGGCGCACGATTTTCTCCCCAAGCCCTTCGAGGTCGAGGAGCTCGCGCTGCGCGTGGCCCGCGCCGCCGAGCTGCGCTTCTTGCGGGCGGAGGTGCGACGTCTCGGCGCCCGCGCCGCCCCGACGGCGCCCGAGGGGATGATCGGCGAGAGCCCCGCGATGCGCCAGGTGTTCTCGATGCTCGACCGGGTCGCCAAGAGCGACCCCCCGGTGCTGCTCATGGGCGAGACCGGCACGGGCAAGGAGCTCCTCGCGCGGGCGCTGCACAGCCGCGGCCCGCGCGCCAAGGGGCCCTTCGTCGCGGTGAACTGCGCGGCGATCCCCGAGGCGCTGCTCGAGAGCGAGCTCTTCGGGCACGTGAAGGGCGCGTTCACCGACGCCCGCGCGGCGCGCGCGGGGCTCTTCGTCGAGGCCGACGGCGGCACGCTCTTTCTCGACGAGGTCGCCGAGATGCCGATGCCCTTGCAGGCCAAGCTCTTGCGCGCGCTGCAGGAGCACGCCGTGCGCCCCGTGGGCGGCGACCGCGAGGTGCGCTTCGACGCGCGCATCGTGAGCGCCTCGCACCGCGACCTCGAGACCATGGTCGCCGAGGGCGGATTTCGCGAGGACCTCTACTACCGCCTGAACGTGCTCTCCCTCGAGCTCCCGCCGCTGCGCGCCCGCGGCGCCGACGTGGTGCGCATCGCGGCGGCGTACCTCGGGCGCATCGCCGAGCGCACGGGCGCGCCGGTGAAGGGGATCTCCCCCGAGGCCGCGCGCAAGCTGGTGGAGTACTCCTGGCCCGGCAACGTGCGCGAGCTGGTGAACGCGATGGAGCGCGCCGTCGCCCTCGCGGAGTACGACACGATCTCCGTCACCGACCTCCCGGCGAAGGTGCAGTCGTTCACCCCCTCGCACGTGCTCGTGGCGGGGCAGGACCCGTCGGAGCTCGTGCCCCTCGACGAGGTCGAGCGGCGCTACATCCTGCGGGTGATGGACGCCGTCGCGGGCAACCGCACCCGCGCCGCGGAGGTGCTCGGCGTCGACCGCAAGACCCTGTACTCCAAGCTCAAGGCCTACGGCTGGCGCGCGCCCGACGAGGCGCGGCACTCGCGGCCGTAGCGCGGGCGGGCCGCGCGGCTACCCGTGCCAGCCCTGCAGGAGGTGGATGTAGTTCGCCCGCTCGTAGGCCGCCGGGTCGGGGCAGCGCGCGAGGTTCATGCTCCCGCGCAGCTCGTCGATGGACGCGTACTCGTGCGCCTCCATCCACGCGCGCAGGCCGTCGATGAGCTCGCGCAGGCGCGCGGGCCCGTGCGCGAGCAGCGACGACACGGCCTGCACCGCGTGGGCGCCTGACATCACGGCCTTCACCGCGTCTTCGGGGGTGTGCACGCCGCCGCTGCAGGCGAGGGAGAGCCCGGTGTGGGGCGAGGTGACCGCGAGCCAGCGCAGGCGCATGAGCAGCTCGCTCCGGTCGGAGAGGTGCAGCTCGCGGGAGAGCTCGAGGGCCTCGATGTCGATGTCGGGCTGGTAGAAGCGGTTGAAGAGCACCGCGCCCCGCGCCCCGGCGGCCTCGAGGCCCGCGAGGAACGACGGGAGCGCGGAGTAGAAGGGCGAGAGCTTCACCGCGACGGGGACCCCCGCCTCGGCGCACACGGCCTGCACCAGCGCGAGCTCGCCTCGCTCCACCGCGGAGGCGTCGACCGCGGGGTCGGTGGTGAGGGTGTAGAGGTTGAGCTCCAGCGCGTGCGCGCCGGCCTCGCGCATGTGCCGGGCGTACTCGACCCACGGGCCGACGTGCGTGCCGTTGAGCGACGCGATCACGGGGATCGACACGGCCTCGCGCACCCGCCGGAGGTGCTCGAGGTACGCGTCCACCCGCATCGAGAACACGTCGGTGCTCGGGAACATGCTCGCCGCCTCGGAGAAGCTGTCGGCGCTGCCGTCGAGGTAGCGGTGCGCGGCCATCTCCTCGGCCCGCACCTGCTCCTCGAAGAGCGAGCGCAGGACCACCGCCGAGGCCCCCGCGTCCTCCAGTCGGCGCACGCTGTCGAGGGAGTCGCCGAGGGGCGAGGCGCCCGGCATCAGCGGGTGCGCGAGGCGCAGGCCCAGGTACTCGGTCTCGAGCATCACGCGCCCTCCTTGGGGGTGACCTTCAGCGTCGCGAGCTGCTCGTACACCGAGCGGCGGGTCACGGCCTCGCGCTCGGCCCGCGCGACGAGGCGGCGGTAGCGCTCGGGGTCGGCGAGCTCGACCATGCGAAATCTCCCTTCGTTCCTGAGGTAGTCCGACACGCGCACCTTCGGCGGCGGGCCGTCGAGGTGCAGCGGCGCCTCGCCCTGCGCCGCGCGCTCGGGGTCGAAGCGAAACAGCGGCCACACGCCGCTCTCCACCGCGAGGCGCTGCTGCTCGATGCCGTGCGCCAGGTCATACCCGTGCGCGATGCAGTGGCTGTACGCGAGGATCAGCGACGGGCCGGGGTACGCCTCGGCCTCGGCGAAGGCCTTGACCGTCTGCGCGTCCCGCGCGCCGAAGGCCACCCGCGCGACGTACACCGAGCCGTAGCTCATCGCGAGGAGCCCGAGGTCCTTCTTGGGGACCTCCTTGCCCGCCGACGCGAACTTCGCCGCGGCGCCGAGGGGCGTGGCCTTCGACTGCTGCCCGCCCGTGTTGCTGTACACCTCGGTGTCGAGCACCAGGAGGTTCACGTCCTCGCCCGACGCGATCACGTGGTCGAGGCCGCCGTACCCGATGTCGTAGGCCCAGCCGTCGCCGCCCACGATCCACACGCTGCGCCGCACCAGCCAGTCGGCCTCGGTGACCAGCGCCTTCGCCGCGTCGGAGTCGTTGCCCCGCAGGCGTTCTCGCAGCAGCCGCACCCGCTCGCGCTGCGCCGCGACGCCGACGTCGTCGCGGGCGCGGTCCTCGACGAGCGCGGTGACGAGGGCGTCGCCGAGCTCCGCCGAGAGCCCTCGCACGAGTCCTTCGGCGCGGAGCCTCCGGGCGTCGGCGGCGAGGCGCATCCCGAGGCCGAACTCGGCGTTGTCTTCAAAGAGCGAGTTCGACCAGGCCGGCCCGCGCCCGTCGGCGTCGCGGCCCCACGGGGTCGTCGGGAGGTTGGCGCCGTAGATCGACGAGCACCCCGTGGCGTTGGCGACGAGGGCGCGATCGCCGAACATCTGGGTCATGAGCTTGAGGTACGGCGTCTCGCCGCAGCCCGAGCACGCGCCCGAGAACTCGAAGAGCGGCGTGACCAGCTGCGAGCCCTTCACGTCGAGGTGCACCCTCGCGCGAGGCACCTCGGGGAGCGACGTCACGAAGTCCCACCGCGGCCGCTCGAGCGCCTTACCCGAGGCGTCGTCGGACATGTCCAGCGATTTGTGCCGCGGGTTCTTCTTGTCCTTCGCGGGGCACGCGACGGCGCAGAGCCCGCAGCCCGTGCAGTCGTCGGGGGCGACCTGCACGGCGTAGCGGTGGCCCTCGAAGCCCGCGCCCTTCCACGCGAGCGAGGGCATCCCCTCGGGCTCTCGCGCGGCCTCTTCGGGCGCGTAGACCACCGTGCGAATCGCGGCGTGGGGGCACACCAGCGAGCACTTGTTGCACTGGATGCAGATCGACGGGTCCCACACCGGCAGCGAGCGCGCGAGCGACCGCTTCTCCCACCGCGCGGTGCCCACGGGCCAGGTGCCGTCGACGGGGAAGGCGCTCACCGGCAGCGAGTCGCCGAGGCCCGACATCATCACCGCGGTGACCCTCTGCACGAAGTCGGGCGCCTTGGACGACACCGGCGGGGGCCGGGGACGCCCGCCGGTCACCGCCGTCGGCACGGGCACGGGGTGCAGGTGCGCGAGGGCGTTACCCACGGCCTCGAGGTTGCGCCGCACCACCTCGGCGCCGCGGCGCGAGAAGGTCCGGGTGATGGCCTCGCGCATGCGCGTCACGGCGGCGTCGCGGGGGAGCACCCCCGAGAGCGCGAAGAAGCACGCCTGCATCACGGTGCTGATGTGCTTGCCCAGCCCCGCGTCGCCCGCGACCCGCTGCGCGTCGACCACGAAGACCTTGAGCCCGCGCTCGACGATGACCGACTGGACCTCCCGCGGCAGCATCCCCCACGCCTCGTCGGGGGCCCACGGGGCGTTGAGCAGAAAGGTCGCGCCGGGGGCGGCGAGGGCGAGCACGTCCATCTTCTCGACGAGCCCCGGCTGGTGGCACGCGACGAAGCTCGCGGCGCGCACGAGCCACGCCGAGCGAATGGGTCGCGGGCTGAAGCGCAGGTGCGAGACCGTCACCGCGCCGGCCTTCTTCGAGTCGTACACGAAATAGCCCTGCACCCTGAGCTCGGTCTCCTCGCCCAGGATCTTCAGGGTGTTCTTGTTCGCGCTCACCGTGCCGTCGGAGCCGAGGCCGTAGAACACCGCGCGCACGACGTCGTCTGACTCGGCGTCCCAGCTCGGGTCGTTCGAGATCGAACGATGGGTGACGTCGTCGACGATGCCCAGCGTGAAGCCGCTCCTGGGACGGGGCTTCGCGAGGTCGTCGAGGGCGGCCTTGACCATCGACGGGGTGAACTCCTTCGACGACAAACCATACCGCCCGCCCACCACCACCGGCCGCGAGGACCACGGCGCGAAGCCCTCCCGCTCGGCCTCGTCGACGGCGGCGCACACGTCGAGGTGCAGGGGCTCGGCGGGGGCGCCGGGCTCCTTGGTGCGGTCGAGCACGCTCAGCGCGCGCACCGTCGCCGGGAGCGCCGACACGAAGGCCCGCACGTCGAAGGGTCGGTAGAGCCGCACGCGCACGACGCCCACGCGCTCGCCCGCGGCGACCAGTCGCTCGACGGCCTCCACGGCGGTCTCGCCGCCGCTGCCCATGAGCACCACCACGCGCTCGGCCTCGGGGTGGCCGTCGTACTCGAAGAGCCTGTACCGCCGGCCCGTGCGCGCGGCGAAGCGCTCCATCACGTCGCGCACGATGCCCGGCGCGGCGTCGTAGTAGGGGTTGCACGCCTCGCGGGCCTGAAAGAACACATCGGGGTTCTGCGCGGTGCCGCGGAGCACCGGGCGGTCGGGGTCGAGGGCGCGGGCGCGGTGCGCGGCGAGGGCGTCGGCGTCGAGGAGCGCGCGGAGGTCGTCGTCGTCGAGGGGCGCGACCGAGGCGACCTCGTGCGAGGTGCGAAAGCCGTCGAAGAAGTGCAGAAAGGGCACCCGCGCGCGGTGCGTCGACGCGTGCGCGATGGCCGCGAGGTCCTGCGCCTCTTGCACCGAGCCCGAGGCGAGGAGCGCGAGCCCCGCGCCCCGCGCGAGCATCACGTCGGAGTGGTCGCCGAAGATGCTCAGCGCGTGCGTCGCCACCGAGCGCGCGGCGACGTGCAGGCAGAACGCCGTGAGCTCCCCCGCGATCTTGTAGAGGTCGGGGATCATCAGCAGGAGCCCCTGCGACGCCGTGAAGGTGGTGGTCAGCGCGCCCACCTGCAGCGCGCCGTGCACCGCCCCCGCGGCGCCCCCCTCGGACTGCATCTCCACCACCCGCGGGACCTCGCCCCACACGTTCACGCGCCCCGCGGCGCTCCACTCGTCGGCGTGCTCCCCCATCGCCGACGCGGGGGTGATGGGGTAGATCGCGATCACCTCGCTCAACCGGTGAGCGACCGAGGCCACGGCCTCGTTGGCGTCGAGGGTCACAGTGCGCGCGCTTGCCATGGGGGGGCACGAAGCAAGCCCCGATCCGCCCACGAATCCGCGCTCAAGGGCCGCGACCGCCCCGAGGCCGCGCGCACGGCGTTCGTTGTGCGCGCGGCGCTCAGGAGCGTGTGAGTGTGCTTAGTGCAGCGAGTCGCGGAGCTTCTGCATCGCGCCGATGACCTCGTCGAGGGCGTCGCGGGTGGAGTGCGAGACCTCGTCGACGGCCTTGTCGATGGCGACCTTCGCCTGCCCCTCGAGCTCGGTGACCTTGGGCTCCAGGCGGTTCCACTCGCTCACCGCGTCGAGGCTCGCGAGGTGCATCTTGACGCGGATCTCATCGCGGAGCCGCGCGAGGTTGCCGAGGCCGTCATGGAGGTTCTTCTTGAGGTCCTGAATGGTGTCGCTCATGGTGGTCTTCCTTCACAGGGTCTGTGAGCCTCTCGGTGAGCACCCGCGGCCCCGCGGCCGACAACATGCGCACGAATTCGCGCCGCGCCAGCGGCGTCGCGCAGGGGCCGCGAGGCCGCCGCGCCCGCACAGGGTGCGTGCGTGACGGGAACTGGGGATCGGGGGGAGGCTATTCCGTGCTGCCGGGTCTCTCGCTCTGGACCTCGACGACATCGAAGGGCACGTCGAAGTTGGCCACCGCGTCGCGGAGGTTCTTCAGCCGCGCGAGCTCCTCGCTGACGGCCTCCTCGGCGAGGACGGGGGTGAGCGAGGGGCGCTGCCCCCGCGCCACGAGCGTCGCGGTGAGGCGTCGGTCGGCGTCTCGCAGCTGCCGCCCCGTCGCCGCGGCCACCTCGAGCTGCAGGCGGCACACGAGCGGAGTCGGCGACGCGAGGAGCGCCCGAAAGGCCTCGCGGGTGAGCTCGAGCGCGGTGCCCGCCGCGCTCGCCCGGAGCGTGGCGATGCGCGGCTCGCGGTCGACCAGGGCGAGCTGCCCCACGATCGACCCGGGGACCGACTGCGCGATCACCCGCTCCCCGTCGCGGTCGCGCCGCACGACGTCGATGACGCCAGCGAGCACCACGAAGCACGAGACCGCCGGGCGGCCCTGCGCGCAGAGCACCTCGCCCGCGGAGAAGGACCGCTCGACCACGGCGCCGAGGAGCGACTCGAGCTCCTCGTCGCTGAAGTGCGTCAGCGCGCCCGCCTGACGAATCTGGGACACCGTGATCATCGCGCGCCTCCGAAGCGCATCGCGAAGCGCTTCCACATGGGGACATGATCGGGGGGCGGCGGCTCCCCCGAGTCTGACGGCTCGTCGACGCCGAGCTCGTGGTCGATCTTTCGCTCCACCGAGCGGAGGCGACCCGCGAGGGCCTGCGCGATCACCCCCAGCAACCGCGACGCGACGCTCGGGAGCTCGCGGATCATGCGGTCGAGCTCGGCCCGGCTGAGCTCCAGCGCGCGCACCTCGCTCGTCGCCGTGACCGTGGCCGAGCGCGGGCTCGGGTCGATGCACGAGCGCTCGCCCAGGACGTCGCCCGCCGCGAGCGTCGCGACGCGCAGGTGATCTCCGCCGGGGCCGCGCACGTACACGTTGGCCTCGCCCTCGAGCAGCACGAAGAGCGACTCGCCGGGGTCGCCCTCCCTGAAGAGGATCGCGCCGGCCTCGACGCGCCTCTCTCGCAAGAACAGGGTGAAGGCGTCGACCTCGTCGTCGTCGAGGGCGTCGAAGGCGCTCGCGCGTCGAAAGAGCGAGTGGATCTCTTCGGAGGGAAACATGGCGAGATGACCTCGGAGTCAAGGGGCATCCGCCGCGCGCGGCGACCGCCCGTGTCTGCGACATGCTCGGGTCTGGAGCACGATGGTCACAACGGAGCTTCGACAGGCCCCCCGCCCTCCCCAAGCTCGGACAGAATATTCAGGTCGGCGGGTCGGGTCAATTCTCGCGCGCGAAAAGCGTGAGGTCGCGCGCGGCTTCGTCGCCGGGGCGGCGTCGTCGAGGGCGTGAGACCGACCTGACGAGGGCGCGGTGCGGTCCGCCGACGGCTCCGCGCGGGCCTCGCGAAGGACCGCGGGCGTCTTGTGCCGTCGCGCGCTCCGCGCGAACCTCGGGCCACGATGCCCTCGCGAGGAACAGACCTGTCGCTCGGCACGCCCTTTCGGCACGCGCCGCTGCGCGTCCCCGCGCTCTCGCGAGGCGCCCCGCGGTGGCGGCTGATCTCGTCGCCCCGACTCGCCCGCCTGCGCGACGGGGTGATCGTCGGCGGCGCGCTCTTGATGCTGACGAGGGTGCTCACGACCGGCCCCTGGATCCACCGCGTCGAGGGCACCTCCTGCCTCGGCCTCAGCGCGTCCCTCGGCATGGCGGACCTGCCGCCGCCGCCGCCGCCCGAGCGCCTGGGGCTGAGCGCGGGCCTCGCGCTGGCGGTCGCCTTCGCGCTCGTGGGGTGTCTCCTCGGCGTCGTGCCCTGGCACCTGCGCTCCGCCGAGGCGCGCCTGCGGGACGACCGGGGGGAGCGTCTCGCCGCGCTCTTCGCGCTGGCCTTCGCCGCGTCGGGCTTCGTGGGCACGAGGTTCTTCGCCCCGGCGTCGTTCACCCGCCCGGTCTCGACCCTGATGTTCCTCGCCGCGTGGTCCGTCGTCTTGATGACCCGCACGCGGTAGCGATCCGTCGCCGTCGCGCTCGCTCCTCGCCCGCGAGGATCAAGGCCGGGGCACCCCCCGAGGCGTCGTTCTGCGGAGGGCGCTCGACGCAGGACTGTAGGTCTCCCGCGCGCTTGGATTACCCTAGGCGGATGCTTCGACGTCCTTCGCCCTGGTCCCTCCTCGCCGTCTCGCTCTTCGCCCTGGGGTGCCGTGGCGCGGCGCAGTCTTCGTACACAGACGACGACGCGGCCGCGCAGGCGCCTGACGTCGTGCTCGAAGACGCGGGCGGCGCCGACGCGACCTCCCCCGAGACCGACGCGGCCGTCGGCATCGACGCCTCGGCGATGGACGCCCCCGCGCCCACGGACGTCCCCGCGCCCACGGACGTTCCCGCGGATCGCGGGCGCGCGGACGTGGCGCGTGACACCGGCCCGACCTGTGTGTGCCCGACGCTCCCCTCGACCTGCATGGCGCCCGCGGTCGACACCCCCGCGTTCAGCCCCGAGCGCGCGCTCCTCGACCAGCTCGTGGGGGTGGTCTCGTGCGCCGAGACCAGCCTCCACATCGCCCTCTACGAGACCCTCTGGGACTGCCTCCCCAACCTCCTCCGCGCCCGCCTCGAGGCCGCGCCGGGGCTCCAAGTGCAGATCGTCGTCGACAACGCCGACTGCCCCGCGGGGGACGGCGGGACGGCGTGTCCGATCCGGCTCCTGGAGGGGCACCCCAGGGTGACCCTCGTGGCCGATGACCGCTCGGCGCTCATGCACCACAAGTTCATCGTCGCCGACGGCAGCCGGCTCTGGGTCGGCTCGGCGAACAGCAGCCAGCGCTCGTATTGTGAAGACTCGAACGACGCCATCGTGGTCTCCGAGGCCCCGGTGGTCGCGGCCTACGAGGCCGAGTTTCAGCGGATGTTCACCGACCGCGCCTTCGGCCCCACCGCGCCGACCGCGCCGGTCACCTCGGGGATCTACGCCGCGTACTTCAGCCCGCGCAGCCCCACGACGGGCCCCTCACGGTGGTTCACCGACATGATCGCGGCCATCGAGGCCTCGCGCACCTCGGTCGATTTCATCATCGCCTCGTGGACCCGCGCCGAGGTCTCCGACGCGATGCTCGCCGCGCGCGCCCGGGGCGTTCGCGTGCGCGGCATCGTGGCGCCGAACTACATCAACGACGCGCCGGCGATGGCCCTCCGCGCCGCGGGGGTGCCGGTGCGGTTGGGAGAGGTGCACAGCAAGCTCCTGCTCGTCGACGACGAGGTGGTGGTGACGGGCTCGGCGAACTGGTCCGCGTCGGCCTGGGCCAACAACGAGAACAGCCTCTGGATCCGCGACGCCAACGTCGGGTCGACCTACGCGACCTTCTTCACGCGTGAGTTCGAGCGCGCGTCGATCCCCGTCGCCGACCGCGATCGGTGAGTCGCGGCGAGGCCCGCGGCAGGGCGCGCGCTCAGGTCGGGCGGGCGACGTAGCAGCGGCACGCCGGGCAACGCGCCTCGGCGTGCGCGCGGCCGCGCAGCGGGCCGAAGAGACCCGCGGCCATCATGCACACGATCGGCAGCAGCATGATCCCCGGGCCCTTGTGCGCGCAGAAGAGCAGCGCGGGGATCACCGTCCACGCGGCGACCTCGGCGACGCGCCAGCCCCAGTGAGGGCGGTGCGGGACGATCCACTGCGCGCAGCGCTCGCAGTGCCAGTGACGACGGGAGGGGCGGTGCGACATCGCGGCCAGACGTAGGTGCGGGGGGTCGTACGGTCCAGCTCCTGCGGCGGGGGTCATGTCGCTTTCCTCGGGGGGTGATCGGGGGAGGCGCGGGCTCGCGCCGCAACGTCTTCCGCTGCATCGTAGCGCAGGCGCGGCGCGGGTCACGACGACGGTGACGGGCTCCTGCGAGGGGGCCCCGGGGGCCACGGCCTCACCAGAACGCGGGGCGGGCGGGCAGCTCGGCGTGGCACCGGCTGCACGCGCGGTGGTCGTCGTTCACGTCTTCGAGCGCGCCGCACGCGGGGCAGCGCACCCAGAGGCGGTTCATGCGCGTGGGCGCCCACACGCTGGTCCACACCGACGCGACGAAGTCTTGCGAGAAGAGCTCGCGCATCGCGGTCGCGTGGTGCTTCGCCAGCGCGCGCTTCATCGCCTCCTCGTCGGTCCACGCGGTCACGGTGAACCCGCGAAGGCCCGTGAAGCCCGTGACGATGGAGAGGAAGCCCGGCTCGGCCAGAAAGTCCTGCACGTTCTGGCGCGAGTGGGCGCGGATGCGCTCGCGCTCGCGCTCGTCCTTCGCGGCGATCCAGGTGAGGGCGATGACCCCGGGGGGGATCGACGCGCCCGAGGCCGCGCGCATCGCGTAGCCGAACTGCGCGATGGGCGACTCGACGGGCCCCGAGAGCGCGAGCGCGACGAGCTCCTCGGGCGTCACCGCCCCCACCCGCGGCGCCTCGACCCACGCGGGCTTCTGCTCGGTCCAGAGGTTCTTGACCGCCCGGCGCGGCAGGGTGAGGTCGAAGAGCCCCGCGGAGACCATGAGCCGCGCGCCCTCCACGGGCCGCTTCGCGAGGCGGCTGCCGCAGTGCGCGCAGAACCCGCGCTCGTTCGCGGGGGAGGAGCGGTACCAGCGCACGTGCTCCTCGCCCTCCCAGCGCACCGCCGCGCGGTCCGCGGCGAAGAGCGCGAAGGAGTTGCCGTGGAGCCTCTGGCAGTCCGCGCAGTGGCACACGACCACCCCCGCGCTGGACGCGGGGAGGGTCACCCGCACGCGGCCGCAGTGGCACGCGCCGGTCATCTCGTCGGCGGTCGCCTCGTGGTTCATGCCGGCCTCACCCCCCTCAGCGCCCGAGGGTCTCGATGACGAGGTGGGCGGTCTCGGTGCCCGAGAAGTTCTGCTGCCCGGTGATGAGGTTGCCGTCGCGCACCGCGAAGCTTCTCCACAGGCCCGCCTGCACGAAGTTCGCGCCGAGCTTCTTCAGCTCGTCCTCGATGCGCCACGGCATGAGGTGCCGGTCGCGGGGCAGCGCGCCCATGGACCACACGGCCTCGTCGGCGAAGTCCTCCTCGGCGTTGGCGAAGCCCGTGACGGTCTTGCCCTTCGCCAGCGGCTCGCCGTTGGAGAGCCTCGCGTAGCGCAGCACGGCCACGCCGTGGCAGAGCGCCGCGGCGACCTTGCCGGCCTCGTAGAACTCCGCGAACTTCTGGTGCAGCGCGGCGGCGCCCTCGAAGGAGAACATCGGCGCCTGGCCGCCGGCCACCACGAGGGCGTCGAAGCGCGCGACGTCGATCTCCGCGACGGGGCGGGTGCTCTCCACCAGCGCGGCGAGGGCGGGCGTGTGGATGAAGCCCAGGGAGATGAGGTCCGACGCGGAGTACCCGCTGGCGTCGCGGGGGTCGCTCATCGCGTCGGCCTCGCAGCGGCCGCCCGCCACGCTGAAGACCTCGACCGCGTAGCCCGCCTCGTGAAAGGCGTAGTACGGGTGCGTCAGCTCGGACCACCAGAAGCCCACGGGCCACCCCGTGGTGCTGGAGGTCGCGGGGTTCGCGATGACGATGGCGACGCGCTTGGGCTGGTTCTTGTTCGACGGGTTGGGGTCTCGCAGGCTCATTCGATTCACTCCGGTTCGGGGACGCGGCGGTCCGCTCGCCGGGAACATCGTCCTCGCGACCTGTGCGGGCAACGCAAGAGATGTGAACCCGATGTTGCATCCGGTGCATGTCTCGTCGAGGCGCCTGCGCCCCGCGCCGCGAGTCTTAGACCCGACGTCGCGGGGTCGGTGGGTTGTACAGGACGAAACCGCTTGAGGGGTCTCTTGCGCGGGTCGTGGGTCGGGGGAGGGGGCCGGAGCGCCCGCGGCGGTCGCGGGGTCAGCGGGTGAGGAGGGGGCCGGTGTCGAGCACCTCGAAGGCGCTCCCGGGGATGTCACGGAGCTGGGCCAGGTCGCGGTCGACCCAGCGACGGTCGGTGTCGCCGGAGATGAACCAGTTGGTCCCCGTGTCGGCGACGAAGAGGCCGTAGCGCTTGAGCGCCTCGGCGATGACCCGCGCCTGCCCCGTGAGCCCGCCGATGTCGTAGCTCGCGCGCATGCGCAGCCGCAGGCCCATGGGCGGCGCCGTGCGGTCGTTCTCGCCGCCGGGGTGCGTCGCGGGGCGGATCCACGCCGCGCGGGTGTGGTTGAAGGTCACCCGGAGCGCGTGGCGAATCTCCCCCGCCGCGACCTCTTCGTAGCGCGCGAGGCCCGGGGTGATCGGGAGGCCGGCCTGGTCCGCGGAGGTCCAGGTCTGAGGGCGCTCGGTGTTCGTGCGCAGGTCGAAGCGCGCGGCGGCCCCGGCCGACCAGCGCCCCCCGTTGTGCTGGGCGCGGTAGAGCTCGTAGAGCACGCAGGCGCCCTGGTGCACCACGAGCACGTGGTCGTCGCCGCCCCCCTCGATGCGCGCGTTGTCAGGGATCGGAAAGGGGCCGTGGTCGCTCTCGTCGGGGTACTTGGTGATCTCCAGGGGCACGGGGGGCTGCGAGGCCGGCGCGAGGGTGATCGGGATCCCGTACGCGGGGTTCGAGCCGAAATCGGGCCGGAGCATGTCGTCGCCGTGCGCGCGAATGTTCGCGAGGATCGCCGCGGAGTCAGCGCGCACCGGGGCCGACGTGATGTCACGGTTCCACGGGTCGTCGGGGGGAAAGACCGGGCAGCCGCCGAGCGTCGGGCTCACGCCGGGCACGCCGGGGTAGGGCGGGGGCGGCGGAGGGCCCGCGTCCACCGGCGGCGTCGCGCGGTCGGCGCGCCCGGCGGCGTCGCCCGGGAGCACCGCGTCTACGGCGCCCCTCGCGTCGCGCGTCGACGCGTCGACGCCGGGGTCGTCGGCGCCGCCGATGAGCCCCACGCAGGCAGAGAGGGCGCCGCAGAGCGCGAGGGCAGGTGTCGTCCAGATCGGGCGCATCGGGGGAACCCCCGGGTGCCTACCACGGCCCCGGCGCGTCGTCAGCGGCGCGGATCTTCCCTTGGGGCCGAGAGCAGACTATCCATCGCGCCGCAACGCGAGGTGCAGCATGTGTGGTGTCATCGGTTGGATCGTCGAGCGCTCCCGTAACGACATGGGCCGCGTCGCCGCGGAGCTCCTCAAGACCCTGGAGTACCGTGGTTACGACTCCACGGGCGCCCTCTTTCAGGGTGACTCCCCCGAGGACCTCACGCTCCTCAAGGGCGTCGGGGCGCCGTCGGCGATGGTCCACGAGCTGGGGATCGTGAACCAGCCGGGGCGGATCTTCTGCGGCCAGGTGCGCTGGGCCACCTTCGGCGCGGTCACCGACGCGAACTCTCAGCCCCACCTCGTGCGCTGCAAGCTCACGATGTTCGGCGCGCACAACGGCAACGTGACCAACTGCGACGAGCTCAAGGACTGGCTCACCGCCGAGGGCCACGAGGTGCTCTCCGACAACGACGGCGAGATGGTGGTGCACACCATCGAGCACTATTTCGGCCTCGCCCTCGGCGCCGAGCCCGAGGCCCTGCAGCTCGACCACGACGCCCGCCGCCGCTGCATGCGCGCCGCGATCAGCCGCGCGAGCGCGAGGCTCCAGGGGAGCTTCGCCGCGGTGGTGGTCGACCCGATCTCGCGGCGCATGTGGGCGATCAAGTCGGGCTCGAGCTTGTACTTCGGCTTCGGCCACGACGAGGTCGGCGGGCGCTTCGCCATCGCGTCGAGCGACCTGTCGTCGGTGCTCAAGCTCACCCGCGCGCTGGTCTCGCTGCGCGAGGGGGAGTTCATCGAGTACAGCGCCGAGGAGCACCAGATCTACCGCGCGGCGACCCTCGACGAGGTCTCTCGCGAGCCCGTGCGCAGCCGCCTGCGCGCCAAGGACGCCGCCCTCGTCGCCCCCTTCTCGTACTTCATGGACCAGGAGATCGCCGCGCAGGAGGCCACCGTGCGCAGCGTGATCACGCTCTTTCGCGGCGGCAGCGACGCGCTGAAGTCCCTGCGCCCCGCGCTCTCTGAGGCGGGGGCGCGGGAGGGCGCGTCGGCGGGCCTCGACGGGCTCCTCGGGCTCTACGAGGACGACGAGGTGCGCGCGGCCTTTCACGCCATCGTCGACGGGGCCGCGATGCGCGCGCTCCTCGCCGCGGCGCCGGCGTCCCTGCGCGACGAGACCCTGTCGCTGCCGCGGGCGACCCTGGGCGACCACCTCGCGTCGTCCGAGGCGGGCTTCCTCGCCGACCTCGTGCCGATGTCCCGCGACGACGACGACCTCGTGGCGGTGCGGGTGCTCGACGCGATGCTCGAGGCGGTCGAGGTCGACGACCTCGACGCGTCGGTGAACCGCTTTCTCGACCTCGCGACGGCGTGTCTCGCGCGCAGCGGGCGCATCTACGTGGTGTGCTGCGGCTCGTCGTTCCACGCCGCCAAGGCCGCGACGCTGTTCTTCAACGAGGTCGCGGCGACGGAGCTCATCCCGATCCTCCCTGGGGAGTTTCGGGGGCAGTACTCCCGCTCCCTGCGCGACGGCGACCTCTTCGTCGCGGTGAGCCAGTCGGGCGAGACCAAGGACCTCATCGACGTGCTCAACACCGTGATCGCCTCGGGCCGCGACATCGCCCGCGTCGCGCTGGTGAACAACGTCAACTCCACCCTCGCGCAGGAGAAGTGCGAGGTGGTGATCCCGCTGCGCTGCGGCCCCGAGGTCGCCGTGCCCGCGACCAAGAGCTTCATGAACCAGATGGCGGTGTTCTACTGCCTCGCGCTCCGCCTCGCGGCGCGCAGGCTCCCCGTCATGGCGGGCGACGCCGCCGCGCGCGACGCGCTCATGGACGGCCTCGCCCGGCGCGAGGCGCAGCTCCCCTCGCTGCCGACGCTGATCCGCGAGACGGTGCTGAGCACCGACGCCGACGTCGAGCGCGCGGCGCAGATGCTCTTCCTCGCGCCGAGCGTGCACGTCCTCGCGACGCGCGTCACGGCGGTGGCGAAGGAGGGCGCGCTCAAGGTCCGCGAGGTGGTGCTGAACCACACCGAGGGCTACGAGGGCAGCGAGTTCAAGCACGGGCCCAACACCATCCTCGGGCTCAACACCATCTACGGCCCGGCCTCGGTCGACGCGCTGCTCCAGGAGCTCGGGCGCACCGTCGACGCGCTCCTCGCGCGCGCGGCCTCGCACGAGCTCTCCCCCGAGAGCGCCCGGCGCCTGGCGCACGCGGCGACCGACGCGCTGCTGCACCCCGCGACCGCCGAGCTCACGCTGACCCCCGACGAGCGCGCGCACCTCGACGCGGTGCTCGACCGCGACCGCCTCGTGGGCACCCTCTACGCCGACTACCCCCTGATCTACGTCACGGGCCCCGAGGAGCGCGACGTGAACCTCACGGTGAGCGCGGTGAACACGCACAAGATCCGCGGCGCGAGCACGGTGATCATCGCCGAGGAGCACCCCTCGCTGCGCCTCGCGGCGAGCAAGGCGCCGGTCGACAACGCGGGGTACGCGTGGGTGTACATCACCCCCCCGCGCACCGACGACACGCTGATGACGGTGTTCTCGAGCACGGTGGTGCTGCAGCGCCTCGCGCTGAAGATGTCGGTGCTCAAGATGCAGTACCTCGACCGCCTCGGGGTCAAGGACCACGGCGTTCACCCCGACGTGCCCAAGAACGTGAGCAAGTCCATCACGGTGGACTGAGCGGGGCGCGCGCTTCAGCCGACCTTGTGCTCGATCGCCTCGACCCGCTGCTCGAGGTCGTCGATGCGCCGGTCGTGGGCGCGCACGTAGGTCCCGAGCGGTCCGGTCAGCACGTTGTCGAGGCGGGAGTTGAGCTTCTGGAGCTCGTTGACCACCTGGCCCAGGCGGCGCTCCATGGCGAGCTGTCGGCCGTCTGCGGCCACCGCGACGTCGACGAGCTTCTCTTGCAGGCGCTTCATCTCGATCAGCGAGGTCCCCTGACGGATCTGCTCATGGACCACCGAGTCGAGGCGCCCGTTGGTCTGGTCCAGGCGCTCGTTGGTCTGGTCCAGGCGCTCGTTGGTCTGGTCCAGGCGCTCGTTGGTCTGGTCCAGGCGCTGGTTCAGCTCGGTGCGCGTGGTGCGCAGCTCGTCTCGAATCTCTCGCAGAATGGCGACGGTGATGCTGTTCTCTTCCATGTCGTTCTCCGCGCGCAGACCTGTGGGAATCGTACCCGAGCTTCGGGCACGGCGCCTGCCGCGGCGGGGTGTTCGCGAATCGGCCAAGGTCAGGTTGCGCCTCACCCCGGTCCGAGCGCGCAGACGGGACGCCGCGTGACGCTGCCGCGGTCTCGCGGGGGGGGCCTGCGCTCAGGGCGCGCAGAACCCGCACGTGGCCTGGGCCTGCGCGGTGATCGAGTCGATCTGCGCGGGCGTCGTCGATGGCCAGGTGCCCGCGCTGAACGACCACGCCGGGCCCTGAGGAACCTCGTGCGAACACTCCCGCGCCAGCACCCCGTCGACGCAGGCGAGCACGAGCGCGATGCAAGCGAGGCATCCCGCGAAGGGCCGTAGCGATGGGGTGTTCCTCCGAGGGGCGTTGAGCGCGGGGGGCACGGCGCGGCTCCCGATGAGGGCAGACCCGTCGCGCGGAGCCGTTCGCTCCCGCTGTGGACAGCTCCCCGGCGCTCGCGTCGAGCGCCCTTACGGCACCGTCGCGCTCGTCGACGCGACGACGCGCGGCGTGGGCGGCGTGCGCGCGGTCATCGCGCGGAGTCGCGCGGCCGCAGGGCCATCGCCCACCGCGCGCACCGCGCCGGGGGGGACCGACTGGAACAGCAGCTCGACCTCGACCCGCGCCGGCGTCCAGCCCGCGGTCTGCACGCGCACGCGCACGAGGTCGCCGCCCGCGGTGAAGTCGTCGTCGCCCTCGACGCCCGCGGGCGAGGTCATGCGCGCGTCGGGGTGGTCCGCGCGCCAGCCGCGGGGGAGCAGGCGGTTGTCCTTGACGAAGCGCGTGGCGCGCAGGAGCACGTGCGTCACCGCGCCGGTCGCGTCGGCCATGGCGGTCTCGTAGACCTGCACCTGGTCGTCGCGGGTGAGCTCGCGAAGGTGCGGCCGCACCGCCTCCGTCTCGAGCGAGCGCCCGTCTGCGGTCACGAGGCGCCCCTGCGCGTCGACGGCGCCCGACTCGAAGCGCGCGGCGCCCGCGGCGTCGAGCACCCGCACGCGGAGCCACGCCCGCCGCGACGGATACGCGGTCGGAAAGCGGTGCCCTGAGGTGTTCACCACGCGCACGGCGAAGGTCAGCGCGTCGCCCTCGCGCCTCGGCGCGTCGAGGGAGAGCGTCGCGGCCCTGCGGAGCATCGACTCTGCGCGCGACGCGCCCGCGAGGAGCTCGTCGGGAGACGACGCCGCGCCGGTCCACGTCGACTCGCCCGCGAGGAGCGAGAGCATGTACGCGTTGGCCCCGGCGAAGCCGTGCTGGCCGATGGGGCTCCGCGCGCCGAGCATGCCGGGGCGCACCGAGAGCGCCGTGCGAATCTCTGCGCCCGACGCGTCGCGGGTGGGCATGTGGCAGCCCTGGCAGGTCGTCGCCGCAGGCCCCGGCGCGCCCTCGGCGACGAAGTCTGAGTTGCGCCACTCGAGGTAGGGCACCTGCTCGGGAAACTCCGGCCCCGTCGCCTCACCCCGCGCGTCGAGGGCGCGGGTGATCACCGTGTGGCAGCTCGCGCAGAGCGCCGACGTGGTCATGTGCGACGACTGCGTGGGCGTGTAGTTCACCATGTTCCGCATGGGCATGGTGAAGGGCGAGGCGTGAGGGCCGTAGATCCTCCGGGCGTCGTCGATCACGAAGCCTCCGGTGAAGCTCTGCGCCGTGCCCAGCCCCGTGGGGGTGATCTGGTGGCACGCGGTGCAGGTCACGCCCTCGCGCGCGAGCTGAGCCGCCGCGCTGTCGCCCCGCGCGATGTCGTCGAAGCCCAGGCGCGCGCCCAGGTCTTCTGACGCGACCGACCCCGCCGGCGCGTGGCACCGAAGGCACGTGCGCTCGATGGTCGCGCGGGCCGCGGGCTGCGCGGAGAGCTCGTGCTCCAGCGCCGCGAGCCAGTACGGGTCGCGCCCCGACATCGCCATCATCGACCCGCGCCAGAGCGTCGGCGGGCTCACGTCGCGCCCCGCCGAGTCGCTGAGCACGCCCATGTCCTGCGTGTGGCAGAACTCGCAGCGGTCGTGGGTCATGAAGCGACCCTGCGCCGTCGAGGACTGCCGCGGCAGCGCCGCGAGGAGCTCGCCCGACGCGGCGCCCACGTCGACCGCCTCCGGCGCGTCGGGGCTGCCCGCGACGTCTTCGATGTGAGACGCGACGTCGCGACCCGTCGCCGCGTCCACGGCGACCGACTGACTCCCCGCGCAGGCGGGGAGCGCCGCCGCGATCGCGACGCCGATGCGTGCGGTCCATTCCATGCTCGTCGACCTTTCGCGGCGGCGTCTTCAGGGACGCTCTGCCCGTGAAGGTGGGAGCCAGCGAGGCGTGAATCGGGTTCGCGTCTCGAGCGGCGCGCGGCCTTGCCCGGGGGGCCTCGGAGGCGCAGGCTGCCGCGCGACCGCCCACGCTCCGCGGGCGTCGACCGCACCACGCACGAGGGAACACCATGAGTCTTCGCATCAACGACATCGCGCCGAACTTCACCGCCGAATCGACCGCGGGCACGATCACCCTCCACGACTGGATCGGCGACGGCTACGCCATCCTCTTCTCGCACCCCAAGGACTTCACCCCGGTGTGCACCACCGAGTTCGGCGCCGTCGCCCGGCTCGCGCCCGAGTTCGAGAAGCGCAACACCAAGGTCATGGGCGTCTCCGTCGACAGCGTGCAGGACCACCAGAAGTGGAAGCACGACATCGAGTCCTTCGCGGGCGCGCCGGCGAACTTTCCGATCATCGACGACACCTCGCTGGCGGTGGCCAAGGCCTACGACATGCTCCCCGCCGACGCCTACCTCCCCGACGGGCGCACGCCCGCGCACAGCGCCACCGTGCGCACGGTGTTCATCCTCGGGCCCGACAAGAAGGTGCGCCTCACGATGACCTACCCCATGTCGGTGGGGCGTAATTTCGCGGAGATCCTGCGCGCGCTCGACGCGGTGCAGGCGACCGACGGCGTGCCCCTGGCGACGCCCGCCAATTGGACGCCGGGGCAGGACGTGATCGTGGGCATGGCCCTCGACGACGCCGCCGCGACCGCGAGGTACGGCCAACTCGACGTGAAGCTCCCCTACCTGCGCTTCGCCAAGGCTCCGTCGAAGTGACCCGCCTCGCTCACCCGCTCCCCTGACCTCGGCGGAGGGCGTCGACGACCTCGGCGCTCGCGTCGAGGGGCTGCGCCTCGTCGAGGGGCTGCGCCTCGGCCTGCTGCGCGTCGACCCGCACCCCCGTTCGCGCGTCTTCGGGCGCCGCGCGGTGGCCGAGCTCGCAAAGCTTGTTCACCGCGCGCTGCGCGTGCCACGCGGGCAGGATCCAGAAGATCGGCAGCATGAAGTACAGCGGCACCGTGAGCACCCCCGCGGCGACGACGAGCTCGCGCGAGACGGGCGGGGGGGCGCCGCGGAGCCTGAACTGCAGGTTGATCCGGTCGGTGAGCCGCAGGGGGAACGCGAAGAGCCAGTAGAGGTTGTAGTACGGGAGGAAGAAGCCGAGCGCGGCCTTGAAGGCCGTGGGGTCGTCTTGCGAGAGCTGCGGCATTCGCTCGCTCATGCGGGCGAAGTGCACCACCGACGAGAGGCCGAAGGTGAGCATGTGCAGCGTGAGGAGCTTCCAGATCGGCGTGGGCTCGAGCGTGTGCGCGGAGTACGCCGCGCGGAGTCCCTCGGGGAGCCCCGCGAGGTCGCCGCGGTAGAGCGTCGCGGGGGTGGGCATGAGCTCGGGGTGGTCGCCGCGCTGGATCGCCGCGAGGGCCCGCCGCATCGCCGCGTGCTCGCCCTGCACGCGGTCGAGCTCTCGGCGCAGCTCGGCGTTCTGCATCGCGAGCGCGTCGTGGTCATCGCGGAACATCGCCGCGACTATCCCTCGAAACGGCCGCCCGCGCCGCCTCGACCGCCGCGATGAGATGAACGACACTGGGCGCATGGGAATGATCCTCCGCGCCGCGGCGTCGCTCGCGCTCCTCGCATCATGCTCCACCTCGCCTCCCGCGAACTCGGACGCAGGCAGCGCCGACGTCGTCGCCCCGCAGGACCTCGCGCCCGATGTGGTGACGCCCGACGTGGTGACGCCCGACGTGGTGACGCCCGACGTGGTGACGCCCGACGTGGTGACGCCCGACGCGGTGACGCCCGACGTGGTGACGCCCGACGCGGTGACGCCCGACGCGGTGACGTCCGACGCGGCCGTCGATGCCCCCGCCGCCGACGCGGCCGTCGACGTGCTGATCAACGGGTGCCCTTCGCTCGTCGATCCCCTCGACGCGCCGGGGGACGCCGGCGCACCCGACGGCGGCGCGGACGACGGCGGGGTCGACGGCGGGGTCGATCGCTGGTCGAACTACGCGGAGCCCTTCTTCGCGCAGTGGTGCACCCGGTGTCACAGCGTGAGCCTCACCGATCCCTCGGCGCGCACGGGGGCGCCGCCGGGCTTCGACTGGGACGTGGAGATGTCCGTTCGGATGCGCCTGGCGCAGATTCGTCGGCAGGTCGGCGTGGTCAACGCCATGCCCTTCAATGGCCCGCAGCCGACCTGCGAGGAGCGACGACGGCTCGTGCTCTGGATCGACCGCGGCGCCCTCTGACCCCCTCCGGTCGCGCGGAGGCCGTGACGCGCGGCATCGCGTGTGATTCCATCGCGCGATGCTCGTCGCTCTCCGGGGGTCGCTCCTCGGCGCAACCCTTCTCTTGCTCACCGCAGAAGCCGCCGCCCAGCCCTCGGCCAACCGCAGCGAGGCGCAGGAGCGCTTCACCCGCGCGGTGACCCTCTTTGAACAGCGCAATTTCGAGGGGGCCCTCGCCGAATTCGAGCGGGTCTTTCAGCTCACGGGCCGCGCCGACCTGCTCTTCAACATCAGCCGCACCCACGAGGCCCTCGGCCGCTACCCCGAGGCCGCCTCGACCATGGAGGACTACCTCCGTCGCAGCGCCGACCTCCCCGCCGAGCGTCGCGCCGAGGTCGAGCAGACCCTCGCGAACGTGCGCCGCTACATCGCCTACCTGCGCGTGCGCGTCGCCCCCGAGGCGGCCAGCGTGCGCCTCGACGGGCAGCCCCTCGACGGGCCGCGCCGCGCCGGGGAGATCCCCTTGAGCCCCGGGAGACATCGCCTGGAGGCGAGCCTTCAGGGGCACCGCTCCGAGGAGCAGACCGTCGTCGTCGCGAGCGGCGACCACCGCGAGGTGAGCCTGAGCCTGCGGGTCGACAGCAGCCTCCGCGGCACCCTCCGCGTCGAGGGCGCGCCGAGCGGCGCGCAGGTCTTCGTCGACGGCGCGTCGATCCGACCGCCGGCGAGCCTCGGGGTCGGGAGGCACACGGTGCGCGTCGAGGCGGAGGGGCGCGCGCCCTGGGCGGGTCCCCTGGAGGTCACCGCGGGCGTCGCCCGCACGCTGCGGGTGAGCCTCGCGAGGAGAGACCAGCTCTCGCCGGGGTGGTTCTACGCCACCGCCGCCGCCGGGGGCACGCTGCTCGTGCTCGGCGGCGTCTTCGGCGCGCTCACCCTCTCGGCGCGCAGCGAATTCGACACGCTCTTTCAAGACGACCCCAGGGTCGCCGACGTGCAGCGGCGGGGGGAGACCTTTCGCGCGCTCAGCAACGTGTCCTTCGGCCTGGGCGCGGTGGCGGCGGCGGCGGCGGTGTACCTCGCCTTTCGCACGCGCTTCGGCCCCGAGGGGGCCTCCACCGGCACCCTCGTCTTTCGCGGCGACGGCGTCGCGCTGCAGTTCTGACCCGGGCGCGCAGGCGCCCCATCCCTCTCTCACGGAGACACATCGCTCATGAGCTACGACCTCAAGATCCGCGGAGGCACCCTCATCGACGGCACCGGCGCGCCGGGCTACGTCGGCGACGTCGCGATCCGCGACGGAATCATCGTCGCGGTGGGCGACTGCCCCGACGCGGCGGCGCGCACCCTCGACGCCAGCGGCGCGGTGGTGACCCCGGGCTTCGTCGACCTGCACTGCCACTACGACGGCCAGGTCTCGTGGGACGGCGACATGGCCCCGTCGTCGCTCCACGGGGTGACCACGTGTCTCAACGGCAACTGCGGCGTGGGCTTCGCCCCGGTGCGCGCGACCGACCGCGAGCGCCTGCTGCAGCTCATGGAGGGCGTCGAAGATTATCCCCGGCGCCGCCCTCGCCGAGGGGCTCACCTGGGACTGACCACCTTCCCGAGTACTTCGACGCCATCGACGCGCGCCCGCACGCCATCGACCTCGCCGCGCTCGTGCCCCACGACGCCCTGCGGGTCTTCGTGATGGGCGTAGAGCGCGCCCTCGCCTCGGAGCGCGCCACCGACGACGACATCGCCGCGATGCGCGCTCCTGCGCGAGTCGCCTCCTGGCGGCGGCGCCGCGGGCTTCGACCGGGCGCACCGACAACCACCGCGCCACCGACGGCTCGGCCACCCCCGCCAGCGAGGCCACCTCCCGCGAGCTCGCGGGCCTCGCGGGCGCCTTCGAGGGGCTCTCGCACGGCGTGCTCCAGGCCGTGAGCGACTTCGACATGGCGAGCGGCGACGAGCGCTTCGACCCCGAGTTCGACGTCATCGAAGCGATGGCCGCCGCCGCGCACGGCCACGCCACCTCGGTCTCGCTGATGCAGCGCGACCTCGCGCCGGACCAGTGGCGCCGCATCCTCACCCGCGTCGAGGCCGCCAACGCGAAGGGCACGCCCATGCGCGTGCAGGTGGCGCCGCGGGGCATCGGGGTGATCCTCGGGCTCGAGACCACCTTCCACCCCTTCATCGGGTTCCCGAGCTACCAGCGCATCGCGTCGCTGCCCCTGGCCGAGCGCGTCGCGGCGATGCGCGACCCCGCGTTTCGCGCGCAGATGCTCTCGGAGACCTCGCAGCCTGTGGCGGGCGACGGCTCGGCCATCCCGCCCATGGTCGACCTCTTTCTCTCGAAGATCGAGATGATCTCGCTGAAGATCTTTCGCCTCGGCGAGAACCCCGACTACGAACCCGCCCTCGAGCGCTCGCTCTACGCCGAAGCCCACGGTCGCGGGGTGGGCGCCCTCGAGGCCCTCTACGACGCGATGCTCGACCGCGACGGCCACGAGCTCCTGTACTTTCCGATCTTCAACTACACCGAGTTCAGCCTCGACAACGTGCGGACCATGCTCGCCCACCCCCTCTCGCTGCTCTCGCTCAGCGACGGCGGCGCGCACGTGGGCACCGTGTGCGACGCGAGCTACTCGTCGTTCTTTCTCGCGCACTGGACCCGCGACCGCGCCGAGGGCCGCTTCTCCCTTGAGCAGGCCGTGCGCATGCTCACCTCGGTGAACTCCCGCTACCTCGGCCTCGCCGACCGCGGCGTGCTCGCGCCGGGCCTCCGCGCCGACCTCAACGTGCTCGACCCCGCGCGGCTGCGCCTGCACCCGCCGAGGCTCGTGCACGACCTCCCCGCGGGCGGCCGACGGCTCCTGCAAGACGCCGACGGGTACCTCGCCACCGTCGTTGCGGGCGAGGTCATTCGCGACGCGAAGGGGCTCACCGGCGCGCGCCCGGGACGGGTGGTGCGACTGGGTCGCTAGTGCCTTTCCACAGGGGACGTGAAGGGGTGCTAGAGCCCCCCGAGGCCCTGCAGCGCCTGCTGGAGCATCTGCTGAATCTCCTGCGGCGACGGCCCGCCCTGGGGCGCCGCGGGCGTCCCTGGCGTGCTCCCTGACGCGCCTCCGCCGAGCATCGGGCCGAGGACGCGCAGCGCGTCCTGGAGCTCGGGCGACACGCTCCCGCCGGTCACGCTCCCGAGGAGCGAGCCGAGGTCGGCCTGGCCGAGGTCTTCGTCGCCGTGCGACTCGCGGAGCCAGCGCTGGGCGAGGGCGCGCAGCCGCGCCGCGTGGGTGGGAGACTCCGCGGCGGCCGCGTTCACGAAGCCGTCCGGGGGCGCCGTGCGAAAGCGCCACGCGGCGACGTAGCGTCGCAGCGCGCGACGAAACACGTTGTCTCCCAAGAGGTTACGCGCGGCGTTGTAGAAGTACGGGCCCTTGCCGTAGACCACGCCGGCGTAGGCGATGGGCGACGCGAAGGCCGACGCGGGCTGGTCGACGGCGGCGTCGGCGTTCCCGAGCAGGCGCATGAACTGGTAGTTCATCTTGACCTGCATGTCCGAGTCTCTCCGGGCGCGCTCGGCGCCGTAGCGCCGCTCGAGGTAGTACGCCGCGGACCACTGCGCGAGCGACTCGTCGACGAAGGGGTGCTCCCGCGAGTCGCTGCCCACGAGGCCGTGCCACCACTGGTGCGCGACCTCGTGCGCGGTCACGAATTCGAGCATCGACGGGAGGGTCTGCGAGAGGG
Source organism: Polyangiales bacterium (assembly GCA_041389885.1). Lineage (GTDB taxonomy): Bacteria > Myxococcota_A > Polyangia > Polyangiales > JAWKRB01. The sequence goes on from JAWKRB010000005.1 coordinate 339,985, forward strand.
CCTGGCCGATGCTTCCGAGCCCGCCGGCGCCGCCGAGGAGCCCGCCGAGGAGCCCCGCCCCGCCCTGCGACGTCGCCTGGTCCGCGCTCTGGTAGAACATCGACGCGACGGTCACCAGGCCGGGGAACTCCACGCCCCCGGCGCCTCCCACGAGGGGCGCCTCGACCACGTCGAGCTCGGTGTAGGGGTACGCGCCGAAGTCCCGGTCGTAGGTCTGCAGCGCGTGCGCGGCGATGTCGAGCACGCGCTCCCCCGCGGCCCGGTGCTCGGGGAGGAACACCGACCGCACCGTGACGTCGCCCACGCGCCGGGCGCCCACCACGAGGGTGCGCCCCATGACCGCGGCGAAGTCTCGCACCATGGCCGCGACCACGGCGTGCCGCTCGCGCTCGCCCTGCCGCGTGGAGCCGGTGGTGATCCCCGTGGTGGCCACGGTGTAGCCCCGGGGCGCGTCGATCGTCGCGGTGACGTGCGCGAGGTCGTCGCTGCCGAGGTCGCCCACGCCGTGGGGCTCGCTGCGCTCGAAGGTGACGCCGCTGCGCCGCGCGAGCACGGGGTAGAAGTTCGCCAACGACACGATGCCCGAGCCCGTCGAGAGCAGGCCGTAGTCCCCCGCGCCCTCGGCGGCGCCCATGGACATCAGCGACTCCATGCCCTGCGCGAGCACGTTCGAGCGCGACGCGGCGATCTCTTGCAGCGTGCCCTCGAGGGAGAGCACCGCGCGGAGTCTTCCGCCCGGCGCGAGGGGCGCCGCGAGGCGCAGCACGATGGCCGAGGGCGACGCCGCGGCGACCTCGCACGCCGCGAGCTCGCAGCGCCCCTGCACGAAGCGCACGGGCGGGATCACCGTCGTGCGCGCTCCCGGCGCCTGCGCGGGTCGCGCGGCGTTGGCGTACACCCGCAGGACCACCTCGCGCATGGGCGCGCGCTCGGTGTTGGTGAACGAGAAGGTCTCGCGCAGGGTGAAGCGTCGGCCGTCGTCGTCGAGGCGGAGCTCGAGGTCGTAGCGCGGGAGCGCGTCGGGGGCGCTCACCTGCGCCGCCGTGAAGGCCGTGCGCCGCGCCTCGGGGCGCAGCGAGGGCAGCAGCGGCGCGACGTCGTAGAAGGGGGCCTGCGCGAAGCACGTGGCGCTCGCGAGGAGCGCCGCAGCGAGGAGGGGGAGTCGCGCCATGACCGGGACGATAGCGCGCCCGCGGGCGATCAGCCGAACTTGCCCGTCACGGCGAGGAAGGTGACCTTGTCGGTGGTGTCTCGCAGGCGCGCGGAGAGGAGGCGCGCGGCGTTCCAGAGCACCTCGTAGGCGAGGTCGCGGTTCATGAAGAGCAGGTGCTCCATCGCGTCCTTCTTGATCTTGATGAGCACGGCGCTCTCGTGGACGTGCGCGTCGGCGCTGCGCGTGCCCGAGTCGATGATCGAGAGCTCGCCGAAGGCGTCGCCCGCGCCGAGCACCGTGAGCGCCTCTTCGCCCATCCCCGGCACCTCGCGCGAGATACGCACCCGCCCCGACAGGATCAGGTACAGCGCGTCGCCGGGATCACCCACGCGAAACAGCACCGTGCCCCGCGGGTGGTGCTCCTCGGTGGCGATGGACGCGATGAGGTCCAGCGCGGCCTTGGAGAGGCCGTTGAAGAGCTGGATTCGCGCCAGCGGCGGGGTCAGATCCGCGAGGGCCTCTCCTGCGCTCACAGCGCGCGAGTGTCTCCCGCGCCGCGCGGCGATGCAAAGGGAATCACCGGGTCACGGCGAGACCACGGTGCCGCTGGGCACGAGCATGGTCCACGCGCCGTCGGCCCCGGTGGCGCTGCGCGCGACGCGCACGACCACGCCCGTCGCGCCGGGCTCGCGGATGCGCACGACGGCCTCGACCGTGGCCCGCGCCGCGAGCTCGCCCGCGGCGTCGCGCACGGTGCCGCGCACCTCGAGGGGCGCGTCGAGGGCGACGTCATAGCTGTGCACCTCGGCGCTCACGCAAATGGGCGGACCGAGGGTCGCGGGGTACCCCGAGCGCTCGGCGGGCTCGACGAGGAGGCGGTAGAGCCCAGGGTCGACGTCGACGTGGTAGCTCCCGTCGGCGTTGGTGGTGGTCTCTGAGGGGGTCGCGCGGGGGGCGAGGAGCCGCTGGTCCTGGTCGTTCAAGCAGGGGTGGGCGACGTAGGCGTCGTGAAAGGGGATCGCCGTGACGTGCGCGTCGCCCACCGGCGTGCCGTTGGGCGAGAGCGCCCGGCCCTCGACCGGGATGCGCGGACGCACCGAGAACACCTGCCCGCTCTGCCGGGGCACGTCGCTGCGCACCCGAAACCCGCGCAGCACCGAGGTGGTGTACCCGCTGGCCGGGGGCGTCACCACCACGTCGTAGTCGCCAGGGATCAGCCACGCGCGGAGCGACCCGTCGGCCTCGGTGGTCGCGCGGCACTCGAACCACGCCCGCGCGCCCTCGATGCCCGTGAAGGTGACGGGGGTGCGAAAGGTCACCGTGGCGCTGCGCAGGGGGCGCCCCGCGCTCAGCCCGCCCGCCCCTTCGACGGTCGCGAGCACCTCGACGCAGTCGTTGCACGGCGCGCCGTTCTCGGGCGGCAGCTGCGGGTTCGACGGGAGCCCCGCCAGCGAGCTCAGCTCGATGCGCAGGTCGCGCGCGTCGGCCGACGCCCGCGCCGACGCCGGGAGCTCGACGTTGAGCCACGAGCCCGCCCCCGCGTCGCTCGACACGCGGAGCGCCCATCCCTCCGGCGCGCCGGGGGAGAGCCCGATGTCAAAGCGCCCCGGAGGCGCCGCCTCGGTGCCGTCGCCGTCGGTGTTCGAGATCGTCGAGACCAGCATCCCGTCGCGGTCGGGGTCGACGGCGCGCACGGTGAGCCCGGTGACGGGCTGCCCCAGGCGGTCGCGCACCTGGCCGGTGTAACGCGAGAAGCTCCGGGGGTAGGCGATGTCGAAGCGCTGCACCAGCGCGTCGCTGAGCACGTCGAAGGCCCGCTCGAAGAGCGGCGGCAGCCGCGACTGCAGCGACGAGCTCGGGGTGACCACCACGTCGTACACGCCGTCGGAGAGCACCGCGGACCAGTTGTGCGTCCCGATGTCTTCGGGCGCGGCGGTGCGGAGCGCGGGGGAGGCCACCGCGCGAATCGCCGGCACCACGCCCTCGGAGCCCGACGGCACGAACTCGACCGTGGCCGCCACCAGCTCGCTCCCGTCGCCCTCCGCCGCGGGCGTGCGCACCGTGCCGAAGACCGTGCGCGCCCCGCGAAACCTGAGGTCGACGGCGTCGCCCGAGCGCAGCGACCGCGAGGGCGTGAGGGTGGGGAAGCGCGTCGCGCTCGCCGTGCCCGCCTGGGGCGCGAGGGCGAAGAACACCTCCGGTCGCGCCGTGGCCACGCAGCGGTTCTGGGTCAGGTCGCACACGCCCTCGGCGCAGTCGGAGGTGCGGGCGCAGCGGTTCATCACCGCGCCCACCACCCCCGAGTCGTCGCCGCAGCCCGAGGCGATCAGCGCCGCCGCCAGCAGCGACGCGAGCGCCCCGCGCGGGGAGCGTGGCGCCCTGGCGGCGCGAGGAGGCGGAGGGACAGAGGTGGCGAAGCGGTCTCTAAGCATCAGCGTCGACTCTCTAAGGTTGAACGAGGTTGCCGCAGGCCTCGATGGGGTCTGCGACGCCCGCGTCAGGCGTGCCACCGCCAGGGGCGGCGCGCACGAAGACCCACCAGGTCGTGAAGGCGAAATCGCCCTCGCGCAGGGGGGTGCGAAAGTTCCCCCCGAAGATGAAGCGAGACGAGACCCAGAGCTCCACGCGGTTGCAGCCCAGGGTGTCGAAGGTGAGGGTCTCGGTGATCACCCGGCGGCGGTCGCCGTTGGCGTTGCGCTCGCCCACCCGCCCGGGCGAGCACCCGACCCCCGCGTCGCCGCTCAGGCAGTCGCGGTTGTCGTTCACGAAGAACTGGTACTGAAGGAGGTCGTCGACGTTGTCGTCGTCGACCGGGACGCGAAACATCACCCGCGCGGGGGTGTCTCCCCGCACGACCGAGACGATGTTCCCGAGGCGGGGCGTGGTCAGGCCGGCGCCGTCGACGAACACGGGCGGCGTCACCGGCGGCTCGGTCGGGAGATCCGGCGGAGCCGCCACGAGGCATCCCGTGGTCAGGGCGGTCGAACACAACGCTGTCACGCGTCGAAGAGGCATCGCGAGGAGCGTACCACGCCTGAATTTCAGCGGCATTCGCGAGAATCTCCCCGCGAGCGCTGACATCCGTGTCGCGCCCTCGGGGGCGGGAGAGACATAGTCTGTCCGCTGAAAGCGGTGTTGCGAGGTGCGGCGGTGGTCGAGGCGACCTAGGATGCGGCGATGATCGGCAGGCTTCATGGTCGGGTGGTCGCAGAGGCTCCTGACGGTCTGGTGGTGGTCGATGTGCAGGGCGTGGGCTACGAGGTGCTGGTGCCGCTGGGCACCCTCGGCCGGTGCCCGACCGACGAAGAGGGGCGGGTGACCCTCTCGGTGGTGACCCACGTGCGCGAAGACGCCATCACCCTCTTCGGCTTCGCGGGCGAGGCCGACCGCGCGGCCTTTCGCCTGCTCAACAACGTCGCCGGGGTGGGTCCGCGCATCGCGGTGGCGATCCTCGGCGCGCTGCCGCCCAACGAGCTCCTCGGGGCGGTGCTGCGCGGCGACGTGAAGGCGCTGCAGGCCGTGCCCGGCGTGGGCAAGCGCATCGCCGAGCGCCTCGCGCTGGAGCTCAAAGACAAGATCACCACGCTCCCCGCGGGCGCGCCGGGGTCGAGCCCGAACGGAGCTCCGCGCTTCATCCCCGCGGCCTCGCCGGTGAGCGCCCCGCAGGGCCCCACCGGCGCCCTCGTGAGCACCCTGGTGAACATGGGCTTCAAGCCCCTCGACGCCGAGCGCGCCGCCGCCGAGCTCGCGTCTCGCGCGGGGGAGCCCCTGCAAGACCTCGTGCGCGACGCCCTCAAGCGCCTGGTGAAGTGATCCGCTCACTCCGCGGCGCGGAGGATGTCCCACTCGAGCAGCATCGCCACGGCCTCGGCGGGGACCTCTTCGCCCGCGGCCTCCGTCGCGGCCTGCAGCGCCTCGCCCACGTCACGCCCGTCGAAGTGATGGAGCTGATCGAAGAGCGCCCGCGGCACCCGCAGCGGGTCGAGGTGGCTGTAGCCCTGCAAGCGCACCGCGTCGGCCTCGAGGCCCACGAGCTTCACCGAGCCCAGCGCCACCCGCGCAGGGAGCTCGCGCAGGGAGAGCCCGTCGCGCCCCAGCGTCACCGCCGCGCGCATGGCCAGCGCCTCGGGGCCCGCGCGGCGCAGGACCTCGTCGGGCGAGAGCCCCTCGGCCACCTCGACGCACGCGAGAAAATAGTCTTCGACGCGGTGCAGCCAGGGGCCCCAGAGCGCCTCGGGGTCGAGGCCCTCGCCCACCACGTCGGCCCGCGCCGCGCCGCTGGGGCGGTCGAGGGGGGTCATCGCCGCGAGCCCCTCGGCGGGGATCTCGAGGGAGGTCGCGCAGCGCCAGGCCACCCCTCGCTCCAGCCGCGCGACGAGCTGGTGCACGCGGTTCCAGTAGGCCTTGGAGCGGGCGCCTCGGGTGTGCTTGCAGTACCAGGTCGCGCAGGTGGCCTCGCGCCACTGCCACACGCTGCAGCGGCCCGCCTCGGGCTCGTAGTGCGGGCAGGCCGCGGCCGGGTCCTGGCCGAAGCGCTCGGGGGCCACGCGGCGCGCGACGTCGCTCGGGTCGGGGATCAGCCCGAGGGGCGACACCCCCACCCCCGAGGCCATGCGCGCGAGGAGCGACGAACGTCCCGCGCCGCCCTCGCGCAGGGCTCCCCCCACGAGAAAGTTCGAGAGCGCGGGCACGAAGGTGCAGCACCGGGTCTCGGTCGAGAACCGCAGCCCGTCGCCCCCGAGCATCGCGCAGTCGCCGCAGGTGGCCTCGACCTCGGCGGGCGGCGGCTCCGCGAGGATCGCGTCGAGCCACCGCGCCTGGAGCCTCGGCAGGGCGTCGTCGGCGCGGGGCAGCACGGGCAGCGCGCGGCGGGTCACCGGGTCAGTCTTCGAGGTTCGCGCGGAGCATCCAGGCGGTCTTCTCGTGGATGTCCATGCGCTGCGTGAGGAGGTCGGCGGTGGGCTGGTCGCTGGCGCCGTCGGCGACGGTGAACACCTCGCGGGCCGTGCGCGCCACGGCCTCGTGGCCGCGGGCGAGGAGCTCGACCATCTTCGTCGCCTTCGGGGGCGCCGTGGGCGCGTCGGGGAGGCTGCTCAGACGGGCGAAGTCGGCGTAGGAGCCGGGGGCGGGAAAGCCCAGCGAGCGGATGCGCTCGGCGATGGGGTCCACGGCGTTCCAGAGCTCGGTGTACTGGGTCATGAACATCGCGTGGAGCGAGTTGAACTGCGGCCCCGTGACGTTCCAGTGGAAGTTGTGGGTGGTGAGGTACAGCGTGTAGGTGTCGGCGAGGAGCTTGCTCAGCCCGGCGGCGATGGCCTCGCGGTGCTTCTCCGAGATGCCGATGTCCAGGGTGACGGAGTCTTTCTTCTTTCCCACGAGCGCTCTCCTCTTCGAGTCGCGCGGCGAATCTGCGCCGCGGCGAGGCAGAATCATCGCGCGAAGTGCGCCGCGCGGTCCAGGTACGATGCAGAACCCTATTGCGCGGGTGCGGGAACCGTTACACTCCCCGCTCGATGACGCGAGAGGGCATCCCCGAAGAGCACGTCGAGACCGCGAATGCGCTCCGCGAGCGAGGGTTTGAAATCGAGTCCGTGCTCGGGCGAGGCGGCGTCGGCGTGGTCTTCGCCGCGGCGCGCGACGACGCGAAGCTCGCGGTGAAGGTGGCCGCGCCCTGGTCGTCCATCGACGCCGGCCGTGACCCCGAGGCCACCCTCGACCGCGTGCGCTACCCCCGCCTCGACGACGACGGGCGCACCGTGCGCTGCGCGCCGCCCATCGAGGCCCAGCTCTGCAACCGCGCCGTCGAGGGCGAGGTCCGCCGGCTGAGAGAGGTCGAAGACGACGCGCTGGTGCCCGTGCGCGAGTCCTTCACGGTGAACGGCCGCGCGGCCTACGTCATGCCCAGGGTCGAGGGAGACACCCTCAAGGTCGCCCCCGGCCCCGGCCTCCGCGCGCTGGTCACCGCGCTCTACCGCCTGCACGAGAAGGGCTTCGCCCACGGCGACCTCAAGCCCGAGAACGTGCGGGTCACGGGCGAGAGCGCGGTCACCCTCATCGACCCCATGCCCGTGGGCTCCGAGCTGGTCACCCCGGCGTGGACGCACCTGAACTTCCTGGTCTCGACCCCGCTGGTCGACAGCGCCGACCCCCGCGATCGTCGCCTCGTGCTGCGGCACAGAGACTTCGCCGCGCTCGCGCTGATGTTCGCGCGGGCGTGGACCGGCGAGCAGCCCTGGGGCCACGCCGAGGTCGCGCGCATGCTCGACCGCGCGGTGTCGATGGACGACAAGCGCGCCGAGCTCCAGCGCGCCCGCGAGCGGCTGCAGAAGCTCCTGCCGAAGCTCCCGCTCACCCTGCGGCCCTTCGTGAGCCTCGCGCTCGACCCGGGGCTCTGGCCCGAGGAGGGGCCGATCTTCGCGGCCTACCTCCAGGCCCGTCCCTTCGAGACGCGGTGCGACGCGATGAGCTCGATGAACCTGCCCGAGCTCCTCCCTGACATTGACCCTGCGCCTTCCGACGTTGCGGTGACGTCCGGGGACGCATAGAGCCCCACTGGCCCCCTGACGATGCGGCGATCGCGGGCTGAGACCCCGACCATGATCTGGCTCGCGCTCCTCGGCGCGATCCTGGCCTTCTTCGGCGCGCACGTCGGGCGCACGTGGGATTTCACCGTCGACGACGCGGGGATCTCGTACAGCTACGCCCGCAACCTCTGGCGCGGGTACGGGATGGTGCTCACGCCGGGCTCCGAGCGCGTCGAGGCCGCGACGAACTTCTTGTGGGTGCTGTTGCTCTCGCCGGCCGACGCCCTGGGGGTCTCGCACGAGGCGCTCTCGAAGGTGCTCGGGCTGGCCTTCGCGTCGGCGGCGCTCGGGGCCGTGGCGATGTTCCCCTCGGTCGCGTACCGCCGTCGCCCGCGGTTCTTCGACCTCGTGGCCCCCGCCGTCGCCGCCACCTTCGCCCACCACGCGCTGTGGACCGCGTCGGGCCTCGAGAACGGGCTCTACCAGTTCCTCCTCGCGCTCTCGCTGGTGCTCCTCGCGCACGAAGAGAACGACCCCGAGCGCACCCCGTGGTCCGCCGCGGCCCTCTCGCTGCTCTTCTGGACCCGCCCTGACGGCCTGCTCTACGCGGGCGCCTTCGCCGGCGCCAAGGCCCTCCGCGCGCTCACCTCGAAGCCCGCCCGGCAAGACCTCGTGTGGTCGGTGCTCCTGGGCCTGGGCGTCGGCTCGCTCGAGCTCTTTCGCCTCGCGTACTTCGCCTACCCCCTGCCCAACAGCTTCTACACGAAGAAGCGCACCTTCGACTTCGGCAAGGACCTCACCAGCCTCACCTCCGCGGGCTGGGTCTACGTCGGCTCCTTCGTGCGCACCTACAAGCTCGAGCGCGCGCTGATGTTCGCGCCCGCGATGCTCCTCGCGCTCCGCGCGCCGGTGGCCCGCATCGCCCTCGCCGTGGCCGTCGCCGCGAGCTTCTTTCTCCCGGTCTACTCGCACGGCGACTGGATGGAGGAGTGGCGCTTTCTCACCTACGGCACGCCCATCCTCGCCCTCGCCTTCGCCGAGGCGGCCCGCGCGGTCGCGCGGATCGTGACGGCGGTCTTTCCCCGCGCCCTGCGCCCGGCGGTGGCCCTCGCGCTGACCCCCCTCGCGGCATACGCCGTGGTGCGCGAGGTCACCCAGAGCTACCCCGCGCGCTTCACCACCACGCAGCGGCACAACACCCTCGACTTCGAGACCGTGCGCGGTCGCGCGCGCTACTACGCCGCCGCGGCGCGGGCGCTCGAGCTCCGCGGCGGCAGCGTGCTCGACCCCGACGTGGGCGGCGTCTCGTACGACTCGGGACTCCAGGTCGTCGACCTCTTCGGCCTGGGCGACATCGCCATCGCGCACACGCACCCCGTCGACGAGCCCGGCATGCGCGAGGCGATCTTCTGGGAGCGACGTCCGAGCTTCGTGCACCTCCACGGCGCGTGGTTCGGCGCCGTCGCGCTGGAGCGCCTGGAGGAGCTGGAGCAGTTCTACATCCGCCTGCCCTTCGTGATCTCAGGCGCCCACGACGACGCGAGCAATTGGGTGCGCCGCGAGCTCCTCGCCGCGCCGTGGACCGAGACGCAGCGCCGCGGCCCGCCGTGGTCGACCCCGGTGAGCGCGCGCGTGGAGGGCTACACCCTCAGCGCCGCGGCCCTGGAGCCGGGCGAGGCGCTCACCGTCGAGGTCACCCTCGCCGACGCGAGCTCCGGCGCCTGGGGCGCCCTCGTGGCCGAGCCGCGAGGCGGCGCGGGCAGGGCGATCACCGCGCCGCTCAACCCCTTCGGGGGGGTGGTGATCCCGAGCGCGCTGCTGCCCGGCGAGCGGCCCTGGAGCCGGGCGAGGATGACCCTCCCCAGCGGGCGCTGGGAGATCCGCTGGCGCAGCGGCGCCGCCGAGGCGACCCTGGGCGCGGTCACCGTGGGGCAGGGGCAGGGCGTGAGCGCGCGCCGCGCCGCGGCGGGCGAGATGCGCGCGCTGCTCCGCGCGGGGAGGATGCACGACGCGCGGGCCCTCGCGCTCTCGCTCCGGCTGCGGGTTCAAGAGCGCGACGACGAGGCCCTGCGCGACGCCCTCTCGCTCTACGCGCGGGCCCTCGCCGACCGCGCGCTCACCCTGGGCGAGCACGAGCGCTTCGCCGTCGCGGCGGCGCTGGCGCGCGAGGCGCGGGCCTTCGCGCTGGACGACGGCGCGGCCACCGCCACCGTGCGGCGACTGACCGAGCGCATGGCCGACCGCGCGAGGAGCCTGCGCCGCAGCGACGCGGCCGAGGCGTTTCGCCTGGCGCGGGACGCGGTGCTCATCGACCCCCGGCGGAGCTGGATGCGCCGCCTCGCCGAAGAGCTCAGGCCCTTGCGGCGCAACGACTACGACGGCGGGAGGGACCTCGCGGCGTACCGCACGGCGGCGGCGGCGATGGCCCCCGCGTCGGGCGCGCGCGTCGAGGACCTCGACCGCGCGGTGGTGCTCCTCGGGAGCTGCGACCGCTACGTCGAGGCCGCGGCGCTGGTCGACCGCGCGGGCGTGCAGCCCCGGTCGTTTCGAGCGCGGCTGGTCGCGGCGCGGGGCTACCTGAGCCGCGGAGAGCTGAACGAGGCGCGGGCGCTGGCCTCGACGGTGCCCTGCGCGACCGCGCGCGACCGCGAGCTCGCCCTGGGCTACCGCGCCCTCGCCGGGCGCGCGCTGCGCGAGGGCGACGCCCGTTGCGAGCGCGAGGGGAGCGACGCGGCGACGGCCTCGTGGCTCCGCGGCGCCGCGCCCTTCGACGCGCGCGAGGGCTCCTTCGAGCAGACGGGCTGGGGGGGGTGGACGGCGACGGGGAGGGCCTTCGGCGCGGGTCCGCTGCACGACACGCCGAGCAACCAGACCTTCGTGAACGGCTGGCGGGGCTGGCGCTACGCGAGCTCGTACCGCGGCACGAACAGCGACGCGGGCACCGGGTCGCTCCGCTCGCGTCCCTTCACGGTCGCGAGCGACGGGATGTCGTTCTTGATCGCGGGGGGCGCCGACGCCGAGAAGCTCGGGGTGCGGCTTCGCGTGGGTGGGCGCGTGGTGCTCCGCGCCGCGGGCAACAACACCGAGGGCTTTCACCGGGTGTTCTGGGACCTTCGCCCCTGGCGCGGCCAGAGCGCCGTGATCGAGGTCGAAGACAGCTCCGCCGAGGCCTGGGGCCACGTGATGGTCGACGACTTTCTCGCCGAAGAGGTCCTGCCGCAGGGCTGAGCCCTGAGCCGCGCCGAGAATTCTGGTAGCACCGCTGGCGCATGAACCCGCACCGCGCGCTCCGACACGCCACGCTCTCTCTGCTCCTCGCCGCGAGCGGCTGCGACGGCACCACGCCGGTCGCGACGCCCGACGCCGCCGCGCGCGACGTCTCCGCGGTGACCGACATCGCGCCCGCCGACGCCGCCGCGCCCGTCGACGCGCCCGCGGCCGTGCCCCTGGGGCTCAACGACGTCTCGGTGCTCTTTCCGCTTCCGTCGGGCGCCGACGCGGAGGGCTACCTCCACCCCCTCGACGAGGGCCCGCGCGGGGTGCTGCTTCCGCCCGCGGTGTTCGACGCGATCCCGACCTTTCCGGTGATCCCCGCGCAGGGGCTCGTGTACGACCGCATGCGGGTGATCGCCGTGCGCTTCGACGGCTGCGGGCGCAGCCCCGACGCGTGCCGCCCCGAGGTGCGCATGGTGATGCAGCCGGTGAACGCCGACGGCACCCTCCGCGACTCGGCGCTGCACCTCTTCTACGAGCTCACCCCCGAGGCGATGACCGAGGTGGTGGCCGAGCTCCGTCGCCTCCGCGCGGACCACCGCGCCACCACGGGCGCGCCCCTCGACGTGCACCCGACCCTCGTCGCCGAGGGGGTGACCGGCGCCTACGGCACCGCCCTCCGCGCGCTGCTGCTGCGCCAGGCCGGTGAGCAGAACCTCATCCGCGTGACCTTCTTCTTGCGCGCGCCGCCGGTGCAGGAGGTGTGGTTCTTCGGCGGCCTCGAGCGCGTCGACGGAGACTTCGTCGCGATGAACATCGTGGGCGTCGGGCGCGGCAACCAGCGGGTGATTCGCGCGCCCGTCGACGGCGGATACGACTTCAACCTCACGCCCGTCGGCGACGCGCCCGAAGACGGACGGGCGCTGCTCACCAGCGCCGCGGCGACGTCCGCGAGCGACGCGCAGCGGCGCGCGGCGATGGGCTCGTACCTTCGCGTCGAGAACCCGCGGCGCTACGTGCCCGACCAGCTCCCCTGCGCGGGGTGTCACCTCGCGGCGTTCATCACGGCGGAGACCACGCGGCGCTTCGGACTCGACCCCGGCGCGTTCAGCGCCGATCGCTTCACGTCGGAGCGCGACCTCACCCGGCGCGGCGGCGCGGCGGACGAGCCCTCGTCGTTGCGTGCGTTCGGGTGGTTCGGGCGAACGCCGATGATCGCGCAGCGCACCGTCAACGAGTCGGCCGCGGTGCTGGAGCACCTCGAGGCGAACTATCCGTCGCGGTAGGCGATTCGACGTGTCGTGAGGGGGAGGAGCGAGGCCAGGGCGAGCGCATCAATTCCTCCATGGATACAATGGATTTGTCGCAGGCGGAGGGGCTGCCCCCTCCGCTCGCCGGGCGCTCCCTGCGGTCGCTGGCTCGCTGAAGTGGGAGCCTGATACTGGGCGCCCCCGCCGGGGCGGGGGCTGACCGGGCGCACGCCGGGTGTGTTCCACACCCGACGGTGTGTGAAGGATTCGCGGGATGTTCCGCCGTGAGCTGCCGACGCAGTTCCATCGCGAAGATCGATCACCCCACCGTCGAGCGCGGCACGCGCGCGACGATCGCCCGGTCAGCCCCCGCCCCGGCGGGGGCGCCCAGGTTCAGGCTCCCACTTCAGCGAGCCAGCGACCGCAGGGAGCGCCCGGCGAGCGAAGGGGGCAGCTGAAAGCGGTGAGCACCGTTTCCATTGAAACCAATGAGGAATTGATGCGCTCGCCCTGCCCCGCGCGGGGTGAGAGTTGCGGGCCTTCGCGCGAGAGACGTACATCTGTTCCGAGGACTTCGATGCAGATCCGCCGATTCTGGGCTCGGGGCTATCGCAGCCTGAGAGAGCTGGTGCTCGACCCGACTGGCCCCTTCAACATCTTCTACGGGCCCAACGGCAGCGGAAAGTCGAACATCCTCGACGCCCTCGACGCCCTGCATCGATCGCTGGGGGTGGTCGCCTCCGAGCGCCACGGAGCGTTGCTCAACACGCAGTCCGCGGGGAGCGACATGGCGCGCGAGAAGGAGAGCGCCGCGGGGCGGGCGGTCTGCGACCTGAGAATCCTCCGCGAGGAGGACGTCACGCGCGGGCTGGTCCCCGCGGAGATGGCCCTCGGCGCGCGGTGGGCGTTCGACCCAGCAGACCAGCGTCGCCTCGGGTATGCGGGCGCGTCGCTCGAGGTCGAGCTCTGCTTCTCGGCGGTGAACCGCGAGGCGCCTCGGCTCTGGCTCTCTCGCGTGGCGATCGATGAGCACGAGACGCCCGACCTCTTCGAGCGCGTGCCCGGCGGAATCGACGCGCTCCTCGCGCTGCTCCGCCGAACCGCGATGGACTTCGCCAGGGTCGACGCCGCGCGCTTTCCCGCCGACGAGACCCTCGACGCGCCGGGCTCGAGCGAAGAGCCCCCGGTCAGGAGCTTCTTGCATGAGGGCAAGCTCAAGAACGCCCTCTTCGCCGCGTCGACCTCGCGAGACCACGCGCTCCGCGACCGATGGAAGGCGTACCGCAGCCTCCTCCAGGGGCCGCCCCTGTGTCGCCCCGAGTTCGACATCACCCTCGACCCGGTCTCGAAGGCCCTCGATGTGCGGGAACTCTTGGACGGGGGGGACGTGTCGATTCAGCGCGTGGGCCTCGGCGTCGCTCAGCTCTACGCGGCGCTCGCGGGGATCATGCTCAGCAACTCCGACATCGTCGCGATCGAGGAGCCTGAGGCGCACCTGCACGCGCCCACCACCGGGCGCCAGTTTCGAGAGCTGCTGCTGGAGGTCGTGCGCAGTAACAGGGTCGACCAGCTCTTCATCGCGACCCACAGCAACCTGTTCGACCTTGACCCAGAGGGCTACTGGGACGTGTCGGTGCGCGAGGGCGACACGATCGTTCAGCGCAAGCCGCTCTCTGAGATCGATCGGCTGCACCTCTACGAGCCGGGGCCGGCCAAGCACGCCCTCCTCAAGCTCCTTCGCTATGCACCCGACGACGAGGTCGTCTTTCGTCGGCCCGACGGCTCTCCCGTCACCGCGGTCGAGATGCAGCGCTCGCTCCAAGAAGACGACGCGACCGCGCTCGCGTTCCTCGAGACCCTGCACGGCGCCGCGCTGCGGGTCGTGCGGCTCGGCGCGCGGATCAAGGACGCCTCGGCGTGAGCGCCTGGCTCCTGATCGCGCCTTCTCGGGACGACGACGCGGCGCTCGCCGCCACCCGCTGGATCTCGGAGGTGACACGGGAGCGAGCGACCCCGGCGCCGCGCGCGCTCCTCGGGCATGAGGCCGTGCGAGGGGGCATGGAGGAGATGCTCCGCGCGGATCCCTCGTTGAGGGGTGTCGCGTTCTTCGGACACGGCGCCGAAGATCGCCTCTTCGGCGCCGACCGAGCTCCGGGCGCGCCTGGCCCCTCGCGGCTCGATGCGCAGAACGTCGCGCTGCTGGACGGGCGCTGGGTGCACGCCTTCGCCTGCCTGTCTGGTCTGAGCCTCGCGCGGCGCGCGGCGAGGGCGGGCGCGGAGATCTTCGTGGGATATCGCCGTCCGCTGGACGCAGGGTGGTCTGCGCCGCCCTCCGCGCCGACGTCCTTCGCCGACGTCGTGACGTCGACGACGCTGGCGCTCTTGCAGGGTCAGCGCGACGAGCGCGAGCTCCGCGCGAACGTCAGCCGCGCCGTCGACGTGTTCTTTGAGGACCTGGAGTCTGTGCCCGACGACGACCGCTCCCCCGGCTGGATGTGGCTCTACGCCCTCGCGCAACAGCTCGTCGACGACATGGTCGTCGAGACCGGCAGCGCCGCTCCGTAGCGTGAGGCTCACGTCGGCGCGGGGTGCTCGCTCCAGCGCCCGTCGCGGTGCGAGCGCGCGACGGCGTGGGTGCGAGCGAGCGCGTCGAGCACGGCGCGGGCCTCGGGCGACGCGAGGGCGCCCTCCCAGAGCTCGAAGGCGAGGGTGTGCGCCTCGCCCGTGTCGCGCAGCACGAAGTGGTCGATCATCACCCCGAGCGCGTCGGGGCGCAGCGCGAGGTCGTCGCCGAGGGCGCCGCGGAGCCAGGCGCAGTGAAACGCGCGGCAGCTCTCGGGGCGGTCGGGGTGGATCCCGCAGGCGTCGTCGCGCAGGTGGTCGCAGGCGCGGCGCGCGGGCTTTCGGAGCTCGACGATCGGGAGCACCACGCAGCACGCGGTGCACGACCCGCACGCGCGCCCTGGGGCGGCGCCGGGCGCGCGCAGGCGGTCGAGGGAGACGAGGCGCACGGCCCGGTCAGCGCGGCATGACGGCGAGGTCGTTGATGCGCCAGCGCCCCGGCTGCGCGCTGGTGTCGAGCATGGCGCAGTCGGTGTTGGCGCCGCCGAAGCGCACGACGGCGTACTGGGTCCCGCTCAGCTCGCAGAGGCCCGCGCCGACCCCGTCCTCGTCGGGGAAGGCGACGCCCGCGGTGATCGCGGGGCACGGGGTGCTGCACCGCACGGTGGTCAGGAACGTGTTGCCCAGGGTCGACCCCGCGACCTCGCTGGTCGCGACGTACATCGCCGGCGTGCTGCCGTTGCCCGAGAACGACATCGCGTAGTGACCGCGGCGGTCGACGGTGCGGTAGGCGTGGAGGGCGCGGGCGTTCACGCGGTTGGTGATGATCCCAGGCATGGTTCGGGAGTGGAGCCCGGTGCTGCCAGGCGAGGTGATGAAGGCCGAGGAGCCGCTCCCGGTGTCGGCGGGGCGCACCTGAAGGTACTGCCCCTGGTTGCCCGGAAAGGCCGTCATCGACAGCACCGAGAGGCCGAACTGCATGTTGCTCTGCCAGCGCTGGACCTCGCGGAGGTTGTTGCTCCGATGGTCGAAGACCCGCACCGACCCGACCGACCCCGGCGGCGAGGAGTTCGTCGCGGTGTAGGCCACGGCGAAGCTCCCCGACCCGTTGGCCACGATGTCGAAGATCGACCGCGGCGGCCCCTCCGCCGGAACGTCGCGGATCACCGCGCCGCTCTCGGCGTCGACGACGGAGACCGAGCTCTCGTTGGCGACGATGAGCTGCGGCCCGTTGAGCGCGGAGATGTCGTTGAAGGCCACGCCGACCGCGCGCGGGTGCGGGATCGTGAGCGGCAGCGGCGCGCACGCCCGGTCGTTCGCGAAGGACCAGCGCAGGAGCGTCGCGGTGTTGTTGTCGAGGTTCTCGGCCACCGCGACGAGGTACGGCGCGTTGCACAGCACGGGGGCCACCACGCCCGTGTCGTTGGGGACCACCACCCCCGTGTCGGTCGGACCGACCACCCCGAGGTCGGTGGGGGCCACCACCCCGGTGTCGTTGGGGGCCACCACCCCGGTGTCGTTGGGGCCCACCACCCCCGTGTCGTTGGGCGGCGTGACGAGGTCAGGCCGCGGGCCCGCGTCACCGCCCCGGAGGTAGGTGTCGAAATCGATGCTGCACCCGGCGTGGACGGCGAGCGCGAGGAGGGCCATGGGGCGGAGCGAGCGACGCATCGTCCGGCGTTGTGGCAGAAGCGCGGGCCGCCGTCACCTCTGCGGCGATCGTCCGCGGCGGCAGCACACCGAACCCCGGCGTTCACCGGGGCACCGGGTCAGAACGCGTCGGCCCCGGCGTCGCCGCAGGGGATGTTCAGCGTCGGCGCGCGGGGGTCGCAGCGCAGCCCCACGCAGGGGATCAGGGCGCCGCACAGGATGCGGTTGCAGTCGATGTACGTGAGGCACTCGCCCACCGCGGTGCTCGCGTCGGGGTAACGGCCGTCGGGGCAGGCGCGCAGCGTGCGGTCGTCGGAGCACGCGCCCGCGACGCAGCGACGCAGCAGCCCGCAGGTCGCGCCGTCGTTGCAGTCGGACTCCGCGACGCAGGGCGTGCCCCCGTCGCGACCCGCCTCCGGGGCCGCCACGCAACCCCCCGCGGTGACGAGAAACGCCAGGACCAACACCCCTGGGCCCTGTGAGCGAGCGGCCATCGCGGCGCACGATACTGCGCGGGGTGCGCGGGCGCCATGTGCTAGCGTCGGCCGCCGTGACGCCGCAGCGCGCTCGCATCCTCCGCGCCGTCGGAACCCTCGCGATCCTTGCGCTCTACGTCGGCACCGCATCGCCGTCGATCCTCGGGGGCGACAACGGCGAGTTCGCGACGCTCTTCGCCGAGTCGGGGGTGGCGCACCCCTCGGGGTACCCTCTGTACACCCTGATCCTCCGGGTGTTCTCGTGGGTGCCGGGGAGCACCCCGGCAGAGGGCGCGGCGCGGGTCACGGCGCTGCTCGGCGCGCTGAGCGCCCTCGCGTGGTCCCGCGCGGCGCGGCGCTGGGGCGCGGGGGAGGGGGCCTCGCTGGCCGCCGCGGGGCTCTACGCGACCGCGTCGCTGCCCTGGCGCCTCGCGACCCACGCCGAGGTGTTCACCCTCAACGCGCTCCTCGCGGGGGCCCTCGTCGCCGTGAGCGGCCCCGACGCGCGCTGGAAGGGAGCCCGCCGCGCCGCCGCCCTGGGCGCCCTCGCGGGCCTGGCCCTCGCGAACCACCTCTCCTGCGTGCTCCTCGCGCCCATCGGCCTCGAGGCGCTGCTCCGCGCGCGTCGCGAAGACGGCCGCCCCCTGCGCGCGCTCGCCCTCGCGCCGCTCTGCGCGCTGCCGGGCCTCGCGACCTACCTCCTGCTCCTGGTCTGGGCCCGCGACCCCGGCGAGCGCCTCGTGTGGGGCGCGCCCACGACCCTCCGCGCCCTCGCTCACCACGTCCTCCGCGGCGACTACGGGACCACCCGGCTCTCGTCCTCCCGCGTCGTCGCCGACCCCGCCGCGCAGCTCGCGTGGCTCGCGCGCTCCCTCGCCGACAACACCGCCCTCGTGGGCCTCGCCCTCGCCGCCCTGGGCCTCTGGGCCGCGCTCACCCGGGCGCCCCGCCGCCCGTGGATCGCCCTCACCGCCACGCTCCTCCTCGCCGGCCCGGCGTTCATCACCCGCTTCAACATCACCCCGACGGGCGTGGGCGAGGCGGTGGTCGAGCGCTTTCACCTGCTCCCCCTCGCGCTCCTCGTGCCCTTCGTCGCCCGCGGCCTCGAGGTCGTCGCCGCGCGGGTGAGCGCGAGGCCCGCCCTGCGCGCCTTCGCGGCCGCGGGGCTGTGCCTCGCCCTCGCGACTCGCGCCTGGCCCTCGGTGCGCGCCGCGCACGGACCCGAGGTCGAAGACTACCTCCGCGACACGCTCACGGGCGCCGCGCCGCGGGCGGTGATCCTGTGCACGGGCGACCAGCGCACCCTGGGGTATCCGTATCTCCAACGGGCGCAAGGGCTTCGGCGCGACGTGCTGGTGATCGACCCCTGGACGCTCCTCGTCCCCGGCACCCCCGAGCGCCTCAGCGCGCGGCTGGGCGCGACGATCCCCGCGCCGGTGGAGCGCCACGTGAACACCCGCGCCCTCGCCGCCGCGGCGCTCTCGACGGGCCGTCCCGTGTACCTCGCCGACCCCTTCTCCCAAGCGATCCTCCGCACGTTCCCGAGCCATCCCGAGGGGGCGATGATCCGCCTCTTGCCCGTGGGCACCGCCCCGCCCCCGCTGGCCGCGCTCGTCGCCGAGACCCTGGCGCGCTACGCGGCGTTTCGCGTGACGCCCGCGGGCGGGCCCCTGGGCGCGTGGCAGCGCAACGCCCGCGAGGACTACCTCACCTCCCTCACCGCCCTCACCCACGCCGCGCTCCGCGAGAGCCGCGCCGACCTCGCCGCCGCGCTGACGGCCCGCGCGCGGGTCATCGCCCCGTGGCGAGCGTGGTGACTCAGCCCTCGCGGATCATCGCCACCACCGCGGGGCCGCGCCGCCCCACCTGCCCGTACCACCGCGACGACTCGAGCTCCCGCGCCGCGGCCTCGAAGTCTCCGGCGTCGAGGGCCGCGAGGGTCTTGGTGAAGCGCGCGAAGCCGCTCGCGCCGAGGTTGAACGTGAGGTCGACGCAGGCGTGCTGTCGACGCGCCGACAGCGCGTCGAAGCGAGGGACCAGCCGGTGCGCGCCCTCGATCGCCGCCGCGAGGTCGGGCTCGAAGAGCTCGTCGACCTCGTCGTCGGTCAGGGTCACCGCGCCGGCGCGCACCCGCGCGAGGTCGTGCCCGAGCGCCGCGAGCTTCGACGACGCGTCGGCCCGGTCGAGGTTGAAGCCGACGCCGACGGTGGGGTGCCCCGCCGTGTCGACGTAGGCCGTGCGGCGGCGACCCTCGTAGAGCTCGATGTGATCCCAGAGGGCGTCGTAGTCCTTCGCGTGTGCCATGCGGTCGCGCAGCATGGCCGCGCGGCGCGAGGACTCGCAAAGAAACGGAGGATCTCACCGCGCCCTCGGCGGATGGACAAGGGCGGTAGCACCGTTAGCGTTGGGGGGGAGTACGCTGGTGCTACCGCCGCAGACGCTCATCGCACGCGCCGTGCCAGCTCCGAGAGCGCGCCAATTCTCGACAATTCTCGCGGCGTTTCGAGACCCTGGCATTGCACATCTGCAATCCAGTCTTCAGCGGTGCAAGCGTCGCCGGAGCGGGCTGCGGGTTTCTCGGCGCTTCGCGGCGGACGTTGGTAGATCCCCGGCCATGCGCTTGATGAAATTCGGCGGCACCTCGGTGGGCGACCCGGCCCGGATCGCGAACCTCTGCGACATCGTGCGGGGGGCGCTG
The DNA here is from genome assembly GCA_041389885.1 of Polyangiales bacterium. GTDB lineage: Bacteria > Myxococcota_A > Polyangia > Polyangiales > JAWKRB01. Next base: position 359,511 of record JAWKRB010000005.1, read on the forward strand.
CCCTTGAAGCCGGTGGTGGTGGTGAGCGCGGCGTCGAAGGTGACCGACATGCTGCTCACGGCGGCGCGGGAGGCCGCGGCGGGGCGCCCGTCGAGCGAGGCGGTGGAGGCGAGGGTCACGGCGCTCCTCGGGGCCTTCGAGCTCGACGTCGCGCTGGTGGAGGCGGAGCTCTCGGCCCTGCGGCGCACCCTCGACGCGATCGCGGTGTTTCGCCACGCGTCGCCCGAGGCCCTCGACCTCGTGGCGTCGTTCGGCGAGCGGGTGTCGGCGCGGGCCATCGCGGCGACGCTGCGGCTCCAGGGCGTCGACGCCGTCGCCTGCGACGCGTGGGACCTCGGGATGATCACCGACTCGAACTTCACCGCCGCCGAGCCCCTCGCCTCGGCGCCCGCGGCGCTGCGGGCCTCGGTGCGCGCGCGGGTGGACGACGGCAAGGTCCCGGTGATCACGGGCTTCATCGGCAAGACCGAAGACGGGCGGGTGAGCACGCTGGGGCGCGGGGGGAGTGATTACACCGCGGCCATCCTCGGCGCCGCCGTGGGCAGCGACGAGATCGAGATCTGGACCGACGTGCCCGGCGTGATGTCCAGCGACCCCAGGGTGGTCCCCGAGGCGCACACGATCCCCGCGCTGTCGTTCAACGAGGCCGCCGAGCTCGCCTACTTCGGCGCCAAGGTGCTGCACCCCAAGACCATCCTCCCCGCGGTGCGCAGCGGGATCCCCGTGCGGGTGACTAACACCTTCGAGCCCGCGCACCCCGGCACGGTGATCACCGCCGACGGCGCCGTCGGCGCCGAGGGCGCCCGCGCCATCGCGCACAAGAAGGGCATCGCCGTGGTCAGCGTGGTCTCGTCGCGCATGCTCCTCGCGCACGGCTTTCTCGCGCGCATCTTCGAGGTCTTCGCGCGGCACAAGGTGGTGGTCGACCTGGTCTCGACCAGCGAGGTCAGCGTGAGCTGCACCGTCGACCGCGAAGACGGCCTCGAGGCCGCCTGCGCCGAGCTCAAAGGCATCGGCGAGGTCACGGTCTCCCGCGAGCGCGCGCTGGTGTGCGTGGTGACCTCCGCGGCGTCGCGCGCGGGCGAGATGCTCCCCCGGTGCTTCTCCGCCCTCGCCGCCGAAGGGATCGCGGTGGAGCTGATCTCCATGGGCGCCAGCGCGATCAACGTGAGCGTGGTGCTCCCGCAGGCCGACGTCGAGCGGGCCGTGCGCGCGCTGCACCGCGCGCTCTTCGCGGCGGTGCCGACGTGAGCGCCCCCTGGCTCGGCCCCAAGCGCGCGGCCCGCCTCGCGGAGCGCTTCGGCACGCCCACCTACGCGTACTCCGCGAAGATCCTCCGGGCGCGTTGCCGCGCGATGGTGCGCGCGTTCCCCGGCACGCAGATTCGGTACGCGATGAAGGCCAACGCGAACCCCACGCTGCTGCGCCGCATCCGCGCCGAGGGCCTGGGCGTCGACGCCGTGTCGCGCTGGGAGGTGCGCCTCGCGCAGGAGCTGGGCTTCACGCGCCAGGAGATCCTGTACTCCGGCAACAACCCCGACAACGCCGAGCTCGACGCCGTGCACCGCGCGGGCGTGATGCTCAACCTCGACGCGCTGTCCTCCCTGCGGCGCTACGGCGAGCGCTTCCCCAACAGCCCGGTCTCGCTGCGGCTCAACCTCGAGATCGGCGCGGGGCATCACCCCCACGTGGTCACCGCCGGGCCCGACTCGAAGTTCGGCCTCGGCGTCGACGAGCTCCCCGAGGCGCGGGCCATCGCCCGGCGCTTCGGGCTCCGCATCACCGGGCTGCACCAGCACATCGGCAGCGGGGTCTTCGAGCTCGACCTCTTTCTCCGCGCGATGGAGCCGCTCATGGCGCTGCTCCCTGACTTTCCCGCGCTGGAGTTCGTCGACGTGGGCGGGGGATTCGGCGTGCCCTACCGCGACGACGAGTCGCCCATCGACCTGGAGCACTGGGGCCAGCAGATTCGCGCGCGCATCGGACGCGCCGTCGCCGACCTGGGACGTCCCCTTCGCCTCGCCATCGAGCCCGGGCGCTACATCGTGTGCGAGTCGGGGGTGCTGGTGACGCGGGTGACCACGGTGAAGCGCACCCGCGACCGTTGCTTCGTCGGCGTCGACTCGGGGATGCACCACCTGATTCGCCCGGCGCTCTACCAGTCGTTTCACCCCGTGGCCTCGTGGCCCCGGCGCGACAGCGCCCCCGAGCGCTGCGAGATCGTCGGCCCCATCTGCGAGAGCGGCGACGTGCTCGCCGAGGACCGGACGATGCCCGCGCCCCGCGAGGGCGACCTCGTGGTGGTGGGCCACGCCGGCGCCTACGGCTTCGCGATGAGCTCGCACTACAACCTCCGGGGGAGGCCCGCCGAGGTGCTGGTGAACGGCGACGACATGCGCAGGATCCGCGCGCGGGAGCGCTACCGCGACCTCGTGCGCCCCGGCGACCTGCGCCCTCGGGGCTGAGCGGCACGGGGCGCCCGCCCCGCGGGGGACGCGGCGTCTCGACCGTGCTAAGGGCGACGGAATCTTCACCTTCGCCCCGACGGAGTGCTCGTGCGTCTTTCTGCCCCGATGTGTCTCGCCCTCTCCCTCGCCGCCGCCGCGTCCGCCGTGCCCGCCCCGGCCGACGCCGTGGTGGTCGCGCGGGTCACGCGGCGCGGGTACATCCTCACCGACGACCCTGATTTCGCAGACTTCGGCGACCAGATCCCCGCGGGCAACACGCGCGAGACCTACCGCTTCATTCAAGAGGTCACGAGCGCGCTCTCGTACCACCAGGGCTTTCTCCCGGGGCGCTTTCTGGCCTCGATGCAGCTCCCCTCGACGCAGGACCCGCTCGCGTACTACCTCCCGATTCGCAACGAGGTGCGCGGGCTCGGGATGCGCGGCGCCGACGGCCGCAGCGAGGTGTTCGACAACAACGCCGCGCTGGGCACGTCGTTCTCCATCGACGGGTACCTGTACCTGAACTCCCTGCGCTTCTACACCGACCCCCGGGCGGTGAACTACGGGCGCTATTTGATCTGCACGCAGGAGTTCGGGCACCGCTTCGGCGCCTTCGTCGAGACCCCCGCGTACCCCGAGTCGGTGACCAACGCGCTGGGCGACGCCGGGGCGACGACGGGCGACGCCGAGGTGGGCGACGCCGAGGTGGGCGACGCCGAGGTCGACGCGAGCGCGCCCGACGTGGTGCTCCCCGCGGCGCTCGCGCGCGACGCGCTGCTCGGCCGCGGCAACCGCACGACCACGGGCGTGGTGGTGAACCGCTCGCACTGGAACTACTTCTTCAACTCCGGCGGCTCGCCCATGGAGGGGAACAACTGGGAAGAGCTGTCTCCCGGCATGTTCCGCACGGGGCGCCCGACCTTTCGCTTCTCAGACTTCGACCTCTACCTCATGGGTCTGATCCCTCGGGACCAGGTCCGCCCCGGCTTTCTCATCGTCGACCCGCAGAACGTGCCGCGGGGCGTCGGCCGCGACTCTCCTCCCGAGTTCTACAACCGCACCGTCTCGGTGCGCGGACGTCGCGTCGACATCACCATCGACGACGTGGTGCGGCAGAACGGCGTGCGCAACCCGCCGTACCCGAGCGCGCCGCGGGAGCTCGACGTGGTGTGGATCCTCTGGGCCCCCGTGGGCGCCGTCGACAACGCCCTCGCCGACGAGTTCGACGAGGCCATCGACTCCTGCGCGCTGGGCTACAGCACCTCGACGGGCAACCGCGGCCGGCTCAACGCCGTCGTCGCCCCCGCCACCATCGTCGACGCGGGCGAGAAGACCGACGCGTCTCGCCCCGACATCACCCTCCCCGAAGACGTGACCCGCCCCGGCCCGGACGACGACGGCGGCGTCGCGTCCGACGCGGGCCTCGCGGCCGACGCGACGGTCACCGCCGACGCGGGCGCCCCGCCGCCCCCCGCCGAGGGCTGCGGCTGCGCGGTCCCCGGCGCGCGTCGCACCCGGAGCGTGTTCGCGCTCGTGGCCCTCGCGGCCTTCGCCGCGCGCCGCCGCCGCCGCCGCGACTGAGCGCCGCGTCTCCCTCTACCCCAGCGCCTCGAGCGCCAGTCGCAGCGCGTCGCGCACCGTGGCCTCGCGCACCTCGTTGCGCCCGATGGCCCCGTAGTCGCGCTGCGCGTGCCGCGTCGCGTGGCCCCGCAGCGCCGCCGCGAGATGCACGCGCCCCGCGGGCCGCCCCTCGCTCGCGCCCGGCCCCGCGACGCCGGTGACCGCGACGACCAGCGACACCTCCGGCGCGCCCTCGCGCAGCGCGCCGTCGACCATCGCCCGCGCGACGGCCTCGTTCACCGCGCCCTCTCGCGCCAGCAGCGCCGCGTCGACGCCGAGCATCGCGGTCTTCGCGGCGTAGGTGTAGACCACCCACCCCCGGTCGACGACGTCGGACGCGCCGGGGATCGCGCACAGCGTCGACGCGATCAGCCCCGCGGTGAGCGACTCGGCCGTGGCGAGGCGAAGACCCCGCGCGCGGCAACGGTCGAGGAGCTCGCGGGCGAGGTCGTCGGCCTCGCTCATCGCGGGTCCACCGGCGTGCGGGGATAGTCTTCGGCCCCTCGCGCGCCGCGCTCGATCGCGGCCATGAGCGCGAGCACCGTGGGCTCCTGCCACGGCCGCCCCACCACCTGCGCGCACACGGGCAGCCCCGCGCTCTGCGCGTCGACCTTCGCGGCGTGGCGCTCGACGGCGTCGCGACCGGTCACGCGCCGGGTCTCCTCCCCCCGCACCCTGCTCACCGGGACCACCCCCCCAGGGAACTGCGCGGCGTTCCAGGTGATCGCCGTCGACGACGCGAGGGTGAAGTTCTTCGACATGCCGTGCGGCAGCGCGGGGGTCGCGTAGGCCGGGCACACCAGGGCGTCGAGGCGCGCCCGGTCCATCGCGTCGGTGACGGCGAAGCGCCAGGCGCGCAGGGAGTCGGTGAGCTTCCAAAGCTGCGCCACCGACTTCGTGCCCATCGCGTCGAGGAGCGAGCTCAGCCGCCCCTGACCCACCAGCGAGGCCACCCCCGCGAGGGCCAGTCGCCCCCGGTCGGGGATCTTCGCGAGGGTCAGCAGCGGCGCCAGCGTCGGGTCGGGAGGATCGCTCCCCAGCGCCGCGCGCAGCGTCTCGCCGCCGTCGCTCGAGAGCAGCCCGAGGTAGTCCGAGAGCATCGCCGGCACCCCCGGCGGCGTGAAGGGGATCACCGTAACCCCTTGCGCCGTAAGCAGATCCGCCGCGCGCTCGACCCCGCGACGGATCGCCGTCGACACCGGCAGCACCCCGTCGTCGGCGTACCACCCCACGCGCAGGGACGTGAGGTCGACCTCACGCGGATCGCGCCAGGGCAACGGCGGCACGCGGCTGTCGAGGGCGGTCATGCGCGCGCGGGGGAGGGCGGCGTAGAAGCGCGACAGGTCGTCGACGCTGCGCGCGAAGGTGCCCGCCATGGAGCGCACCGCCTCCTGCCCGCGGAGCACCCCCTGCACGCCGCGCATGGGCAGCAGGTCGAGGGTGGGCTTGAGCGCGCACACGCCGCAGAACGACGCGGGCGATCGCACGCTGCCGCCGATGTCGGTGCCGAGGCCGAAGGGAGACATCCCCGAGGCCACCGCGGCGGCCTCGCCCCCCGAGCTCCCGCCCGCGGAGTGCGCGAGGCTCCAGGGGTTCGCGGTCTGTCCAAAGAGGGGGTTGCGGCTCTCGGCGAAGAGCATCGTCTGCGAGAGGTTCGTGCGCCCGAGGATCACCGCGCCCATCTCGCGCACGAGGGTGACCATCGCGGCGTCGCGCGGGGCCTCTTCGCCCTGGCGGCTGCGCAGCCCGAGGGTGGTGGCCTGACCCGCGACGTCGAAGCACTCCTTCACGCTCATGGGCACGCCGTGCAGGGGGCCCCGGAGCTCGCCCGCGGCGCGCTCGGCGTCGAGGCGGTCGGCGTCGGTACGCGCGGCGTCGTCGAAGACCGTGGTGAACGCGTGGAGCCTCGCGTCGAGCTGGTGGATGCGCTCGAGGTGCGCGTCGACCAGGGCGCGCGAGGTGAGCGATCCCTGCGCGAGGCCGTCGATCATCTCGCCGAGGGTGAGGGACCACAGGGGCTTCACGGCTTCGCCTCGCGGTGCTGGAGGATGAGCTCGGTGCGCAGCGCGTGGAGCCGCTGCTCCAGCCCCACGGGGTAGAGCTGCGGAAACTCAAAGCGACGCACCGCCGACGGCAGCGACGCGACCTGGGCGTGGGCGCGGGCGCGGGACGCGTCGAGGGTCGGCAGCTCGTACACCCGCTGGCCGTCACGGTAGATCGGTACGAGGAGGTCCTCCCACGCGGCGTCGTCGGCGTAGGTGACGCGTCGGGTGAGGTCCATGGGGTCGATGGCCGTGTGCGAGGGCGGCGCCTCGTCGGCGGTGTTGTAGATCATGTCGCCGAGAAAGACGCCGTCGCGGGTGAAGCGCCGCACCTGGTGGATCCCCGGCGTCGAGACCTTGATGGCCTGCTCCGAGAGCTTCACCTTGTGCCGCCAGGGGCCGTCTCCCTCGCGAATCGCCGCGAGCTTGTAGACCCCGCCGAGGGCGGGCTGGTCGCTGCCCGTGACCAGCTTGGTCCCGACGCCCCAGACGGAGATGGTGGCGCCCTGGTGCTTGAGGCTCTGGATGAGGTTCTCGTCGAGGTCGTTGCTCGCGACGATGACCGCGTCGGGAAAGCCCCCGTCGTCGAGGATCTTGCGCGCGGCGACGCTGAGCTCGGCGAGGTCGCCCGAGTCGAGGCGAACGCCGATGAACCTGTGCCCCTGGGACCTGATCCGCTGCGCGACGGCGACCGCGCGGCGCACGCCCTCGACGGTGTCGTAGGTGTCGACGAGAAAGACGCAGTTGTTCGGCATCGCGTCGGCGTAGGCGTTGAACGCCTCGAGCTCGTCGTCGAAGGACATCACCCACGAGTGCGCGTGCGTGCCCTTCACGGGGATGCCAAATCGCTTGCCCGCCAGCACGTTCGACGTCGACGCGCAGCCGCCGAGGTAGGCCGCGCGGCTCGCCGAGAGCGCGCCGTCGACGCCCTGCGCGCGGCGCAGGCCGAACTCGAGCACCGCGTCGCCCCGCGCGGCGTCGCACACCCGCGCGGCCTTGGTCGCGATGAGGGTCTGAAAGTTCAGGATGTTCAGCAGCGCGGTCTCGAGGAGCTGGCACTGCACCAGCGGGCCTCGCACCCGGAGCAGGGGCTCGTGGGCGAAGACCGCGGTGCCCTCGGGCACGGCGTCGATGTCACAGCGCAGGCGCATCGCGCCGAGGTAGTCGAGAAACTCCGGGCTGAAGAGCGGGGCGCCGTCGTTGCCCGTGAGGGTGGCGAGGTAGGCCCGGTCGTCGTCGGTGAAGCGGAGCTGGTCGAGCCACGCGACGGCCTGCGCGAGCCCCGCGGCGAGGGCGTAGCCGCCCTTGAAGGGGTTCTTGCGAAAGAACAGGTGAAACACCGCCTCGCGGTCGAGGGTGCCGGTCTTCCAGTACCCGTAGGCCATGGTGAGCTGGTAGAGGTCGGTGAGCAGGGTGAGGGAGTCGTCTGCGCCGTGCATCGTGCGACGGGACGGTATCACCGTCGCGCGAATCGCAGCACGTGTCGGTAGATCCGGGTGGGGCCGCGCTGCCCCACGCGCCACGACACGTCGTCGCCGTCGATCGGGGAGCTGTAGTCGTAGATCACCCGCTCGTCGGGGTTCGCCCCGGCGATCACGGCGGGGAAGCAGGTGTCGCCGCGGGAGGGCAGGTCGAGCACCCAGGCGACGCGGTCCTCGAACTGCACGTAGCGCCAGAGGGCGCAGCGCTTGGGCGTGTTGCCGTAGGCCAGCTGGTACTGCACCGACTGCGCGGTGCGGTTGAGCCCCCGGCGCTGGCCGTCGTAGGCGCCGTCGGCGGTCACGTTGCGCCGCGCGACGAGGTACGCCTCGCCGTCGTGCCAGAACATCAGCGGCGAGTCGTACTTCTTCGGGTCGTTGCGGCAACGCCAGCGAGACAAGGCGTTCGCGTCGGCGCGGCACACCAGCGAGCCCCAGCCCGTGTCGTCGCCCGCCTCGTTGCGGATCACCGCGAAGAGCGCGCCGTCGTCGCCCAGGGCGAAGTCGGCCTCGCTGCCGCCGCCGTGGTAGACGGCGCGCATCGCGGGGTCGAGGGGCGTCCACGCGCGGCCGTCGGCGGTGGTGAGCAGGTCGACGTCGAGGGGGAGGTTGTTGAACAGGTAGATGTTCTCCCCGCCGCGGTAGGCGAGCATGTAGGGTGTGCCGCGCTCGACGCGGGTGCGCCAGGCGACGGCGCCGGGGAGGCGGATGTCTTCGAGCGCGGTCCAGCTCCCGTCGGGGAGGCGCTCGCTCACGCTCACGCCCTGCGGCTCGAAGCGCATCGGGTCGGTGCCGAGGCGCGAGACGTAGAGCAAGAGACGTCCGTTCCACGCGAGGAAGCGCGGCTCGCGCAGGTCGCGGTCGAGGGAGAGCCGGGTCTCGTAGCGCCAGCTCCGCTCGTCCGCCGAGCTCACCACGAAGAGCCGGGTCTCGCTCGACGCGAAGTGGTCCGGCGCCGTGCGCCACGCGAGGTAGATCCGCCCGTCGTGGCGGGCCACGTCGAGGTTGTTGTTCGAGTTCCCCGCGGGGGTCTCGGGCGGGAGCCCCTCGCCGGGGATCACCTGCCGCGTCTCGAGCACCGTCACCGCGTGGCGGCCGGGCTCCGACACGGGCCACGGGGCGTCTGTCGAGACGTCCGACGTCGACGCGTCGCCCTGCGAGACAAGGGGATCGCTCGTGCATCCGAGCAGCAACGCGAAGGCGGGGAGCAGGCGGCGCATGATGCGCGGATTGGACCCGACTCGCGCGAGTCTGTCGAATCGCCGCGCCAGGCGGGCGCGCGCTGAGATCGGCGCGATCACCGTCGCGCGGCTCCTCGGCAGCGCGGCGAGCCTCAACCCGCACCTGAGGCCGTCGCGCGCGGAGAGCGCCTGGCGCGCTCGCGCGGCTGTACGGGCTGCCACGGCGAGCACGTACCTTTCCACAGGGGAGGTGAAAGGTTGAAGTGAACCCGCACCGTTGGCCCACACCGACGCGACCGCGAGCCCTCTCCCGCCTCGGGCTGCGTTCGACACACAAGTCAGGAATCCGCCTGAACACAAGCGTGATGCGCCTCTGGTCCGCCCCCTGTCCGCGCCGCCGCTCGTCCCTTCGACCCGACGCGGGGCCCCTCCACCCCCTCCCCCCTCCTCCATGGGCTTCGCCCAGGGCGAGCGCATCAATTCCTCAATGGATACAATGGATTTGTCGCAGGCGGAGAGGCTGCCCCCTCCGCTCGCCGGGCGCTCCCTGCGGTCGCTGGCTCGCTGAAGTGGGCAGCTGAAAGCGGTGAGCACCGTCTCCATTAAAACCAATGAGGAATTGATGCGCTCGCCCTGGGGCCGAGAGCCCAGCATCCGCGCGTGGCGACGCCGGGTCGCGGGAGCCCTCCGACCGCGCCCTCAGGCTCACGCGCGTTCACCGCGTCGCGCGTCCTGAGGTCCTGGTGCCGCGTGGCTCGCGCCGATCCTCGGTGGGTCAGGTGTGGGTCCAGCTTCGTCGTTGCTCGCTCAGGACGTGCCCGTCTTCGTCGACGGTGACCTCGACCACGGCGCGCAGCGTCCAGGGCGGGTCAGCCGAGGGGAGGGCGCCGTGAACGCCTCCGTCGAGGCGCACGAGGAGGCGCCCCGGCGCCAGCAGCGACGCGACCGCGCGGAGCTCTCCGCCCCCGTGATCGACGGGAGACGGGGCGGCGCGCGCGATCCACACCTGGAGCGGACCAGCGACGACCTCGTCGGGAGCGCTGAGCTCGACCGCGTCGACGCGAGCCGCGGCGCGTTCGAGCGTGCGTCGCAGGTGCCTCCACGCGACGACGTCTTGCGGGTCGCACGAGGGGTCTCCGCCCGGAACGCGCTGGGCCGCGGTGCGGCCGTCGGCGCGCGTGCACGTCGGGTCGGCCCCGCGCGCGAGGAGGTCCTCGCGCGCGGCGGCTTCATGGAGCGCCTCGTTGAGCATCGCGAGGCACTGTACCGCCCTCCAGGCGGCCACCGCGCGACCGCCAGACGCGCAGGACAGTCGTACCAGGCTCCGCGTCACGCCCTCGCCGCCCCTCTCTGCGTGCGTCGAGCCCCAGACGAACTGGCGTGACTTCGGCTTTCTCACACGCGCGCGGGCACGAGCGCCGCCACGGGCGACGCTCCCAGACGCATCGTCGCGCCGCTCTGAGGGAGCCGCGCCGGGCGACCCCCCTCAGGCCAGCTCGGGGTCGCCGGCCTGCACGAGCAGCACCTCCTCGGTGGGGAGGCCCGGCTGGATGAAGGCCATGAACGCCTCCCGGCGCTCGTGGGTGAGGTCGGTGAACTCGACACCGAGTCCCGAGGGGTTGGTCCCGCGTCGCCGCACCACGGCCGAGAGGTCGAAGTGCTCGTCGCGCGCCGGGTGTCGCACCTGGAGCAGCACCTCCGCGCCCGGGGCGAGGGGCGCGTCGGTGACGATGAACATGCCGCCCCGGCTCACGTCGCGGGTGAGCAGGGAGTAGAGCTCGCTCTCCGAGCGGAGGTCGAGCTCGAGCTCCGCGTCGTAGCGGGGAAAGCTCCGGCGCGTGGGCGCCGGTGGCGGCGGCGGCGCGCCGACCGGTGAGATCGGCGTCGGGACCAGCCGCGGACGCAGCGCCTGCGCGGGCGTCGGCGGCGGCGTCGCGCCCGAGGCCGACGGGCGCGGCGTGAGCGCGGGCGCGGGCTGAATGACACGCTCCGCCGTGCGCTGAACCTGGTCGACGAAGCGGCGCCAGCGTAGGCCCGCGTCGCGGTCGATGGCGTAGAACTGCACGCCCACGCCGGGGTCGCGGCGCAGCCTGTCGCCGGGCTTGACGACGTGCACCGCCATCCCGTGCATCGAGAGCAGCTCGCCCGGCGCGAGCTCGATCTCGAGGCGCACGAGCTGCCGCAGCACGGGTGGGGTGTCGGTGCGAATGAAGAGCCCCCGGTAGCTCACGTCGGAGGTGAGCAGCCGCACGCACTGACGGTTCCAGTGCAGCGAGACGACCAGCTCCGCAGGGTAGCGTTCGTCCAGGCGTTGATTGGGCGTATCTGACAAGAGAGCCTCCCTTGCGCGGATGATCGCAGGGAGGGCCGGTCGTCGTCCCCAGGATTCTTGGCGATTCTTCGGGAGGGCCTCCGGCGGATCGATCGGGCGAGCGCCCGCGGGCGCGCGGTGAGGACCCTCCGAGCGACGCTCAGAACACCAGCACGTTGTTCTCGCCGTAGCGCCGCGACAGGCCGTCGACGTACTCGAGCAGCGCGTCGCGGCGCCGGAGCAGGGAGCGCCGCTGCGCGTCGGTGAGGGGCGGGTGCGCCGGGTCGGCGTCGCGGGCCATCTCCTCGCGAATCGACGCGTCGGTGAGCGCCCGCGCGCGGTCGATCACGGCGCGCGAGAAGCGCTGCGCGCGCCGCAGTCGCGACATCCCGTGCTGCATCAGCCCAGGCGCGAAGGGCTCCTCGAAGGCGCCGTTGTTGTCGCGGTAGATCAGGTGACCCGACGGGTCCATGGGCACGTTGGCGCCGCTCCAGCGGTCCCAATTGCCCGTGAGGAAGTCGAACACGAGCAGCGTCGAGACCTCTTCGGCGCGGGCGCGCTGGTCGTCGGGGAGCGTGTGCCCCTGGCGCAGCCACGCCGACCACCGCTCGATCTCGCGCGGCCGGTCGATGAGCGAGTCGCGCAGCACGGGCACCCAGTAGATCGCCGCGCCGCGCACCGTCTGGTCGCGCTCGGTGACCACGGGGCTCGTCGCCGGCAGCCGCAGCGCGGAGCGCGGGATGGCGCGCGCGATGGCCGGGGGCACGCGGCTCAGCCCGAGCAGGCGGTTGAGCCGGTAGGCGGCGATCTCGGCGCGGTACGTCTCGCCGTGCGTCGTCGTGCGAGGCTTCCACGCCGCGTCGATGTCGCCCGAGAGCCGGAGGTGCAGGTTGACGCTCGTGCTCCCGACGCTCTGGCGACCCACGATGCGGCCCGTGCGGATCGCGTCGAGGATGCGATCTTCAGAGATGCCCTGAAACAAGCGCGGCGGACCGGCGTCCTGCGCGGGCTGGGGCTCGGGCTGCGCCATCGAAGCCGAGGCGCGCGCGAGGAGCGCGGCGATGAGGGGGAGGTGTACGCGGAGCATGAAGACCGTCTCCCGCTAGCACGCTCGACGCTCCCGCGCGATTCAATGCGTGTCGCAGAACACCTGCGCCCGGCGCCCGGCGCGCACGGTCACGGTGTGCGTGCGCATCGCGGCGCCGTGCAGCCCCGCGCGGGTGCAGACCACGCGGTGCTCCCCCACCGGCAGCGAACGGTTGTAGATCGGCGTGCCGCCCACGGGCACCTCGTCGATGCGCACCTCCCACCGGGGCACGCCGCCGATCGAGAGCGTGCCGGTCTCTGCGCCCGTCACGCCCGGCGCGGGGCCCACGCTGGTCGGCAGCGGAGGCAGGGCGCGGGGCGCGGGCGCCGCCGCCACGGGGGGCGGGGACCCGGGCGCGGGCGGCGGAGGGGACGCCGCCGGGGCCGTCGAGGGCGATGGGGGCGCGGGGGAGGTCGGGGGCGGCGTCGGGGACGCGGCGGGGGCGCTCGGGCGCAGCGCCACCGGCACCGTCTGGTCGCGGTCGGGCACGAGGCTGAACTCGAGGGGCTCGTTGCCCGCAGACTCGATGCGCACCCGCAGCGGCGCGGCGCCGCGCGGCACGTACGCGGTGTCGGACCAGTACCGCACGCCCTGGATCACCAGCTGCGAGCCCTCGGGGAGGTTCGCGAAGCGGATCTGCACCTGCGTCGGCGCCGCGGCGGTCGCGGCGGGGGGCGGGCGGCTCAGGCGCACGGCGGCGGCGCTGACCACCAGCGAGAGCGAGACGCCCGCGACGAAGGCCGCGACGATCCACCTGCGCCGGGGCGGCGCGGGCGGGGGAACCGACAGGCCCGGCGGCGGGGGCTCCGTCGCGTCGAGGCTCGGGAGGCGCGGCGCCCTGGGGATCTCCGGCATCGGAGCCTCTTCCCCGAGGGGCATGGGCGGCGGCGCGTCGCTGTGCCACGCGCCGGGGCGCTGCGAGAGCGGCAGCGGCGCGGCGCCGCCGGCGACGACGGGGCGGGCCAGGGGGGTGAGCGCCTCGCGGCGCGCCTCCTCCTCAAGCGACACCATGCCGGGGAACACCGGGAGCTCCGACAGCGTGTCCTTCGAGAGGATCGCGCTGAGCTCGGCGTCGCTCACGTCCTCGACGGAGTCGATCTCCATCGTGGGGTCGGGGCGCGCGCGCTTCGGCCCGCTCGGCGCCTTGAGGAGCGAGGCGCGCACGCCCAGGTGCCGGTGCGTCTCGGCGTACTCCCGCAGCGCGTCGAGCATCGCCGCGGCGCTCTCGAAGCGCGCCTCGCGGTCCTTCATCAGGCAGCGGTCGATGATGTCGGAGAGCCCCTGGTCGATGCCCAGCGACGACGCGGGGTCGTGCGACTCGGTGACCACCGCCAGGATCTGGCTGTTGTAGTTGTCCCCGTCGAAGGGCAGCACGCCGGTGAGGCACTCGTACATCACCACGCCGAGCGCCCAGATGTCCGAGCGGGGGTCGATGGCGTCGCCCCGCGCCTGCTCGGGGGACATGTAGTGCGGCGTGCCCACCGTGGTGTTCGACTGCGTGATCGAGAGGGGGATGGCCTTCTCGGGGTTGATCGCCTTGGAGATCCCGAAGTCGACGATCTTCACGTGCGTCTCGCCCGTCGACTGCCGCGCGAGGAAGATGTTCTCGGGCTTGAGGTCGCGGTGCACGATCCCCTCGCGGTGCGCGGCGATGAGCGCCTGCAGCACCTGGCTCACCACCGTGATCGCCTCGGTCGGGAGCAGCTTCTCGTACCGCATGAGGTACGTCGCGAGGTCGATGCCCGTGAGCAGCTCGAGGACGATGAACAGCGAGCCGTCGTCGGGGTCTTCGCCCGCGTCGAGCACCGCCACCACGTTGGGGTGCTTCACCTGCCCCGCCGCGTCGGCCTCGTTCATGAAGCGCTTGACGTTCTCGGGGCCGATCTCGCTCTCGGGGTGCATCACCTTGATGGCGACGTGCCGACCCGTCACCAGGTGCTCGGCCTCGTACACGATGCCCATGCCCCCGCGGCCGAGCACGCGCACCAGCCGGTATCGCCCAGCGACGGTCGTGCCGATTCTGACCTGTTCCGCCGCTGCGAGGGCCACTACGCCTGTTCCCCGGTGGGAGAGAGAAGAACGATCCTAACTCAGTGCTCCCGCGCGCGTCACGGGCTCTCGCGAACGTGGTACCCGATAGAGCCGTGACGAGGAACCACCTCCCGCTCCTCGCGGCCCGCGAAGCCGCGACGTCTCGGTGCACCTACTGCCCCAAGCTCTGCCGCCCGGCCTGCCCGGTCGGCACCGCCGAGGCCCGCGAGACCGCGACCCCCTGGGGCGTCATGCGCGCCCTCGGCCAGCTCACCACCGACCCCGCCCTCGCCGACCTCCCCTCGCGGGCCGCCGCGGCGTGGTCGTGCACCGGCTGCGGTGGCTGCGAGACCCTGTGCCTGCTGCACAACCCCGTGGTCGACACCGTCTCCGACGCCCGCCGCGACGCCCTCGCCGCCGACCTCGCGCCCCCGGCCGTGACCGCGTTTCGAGACCGATTCGACGCCCGGCTCCGGCGGCTGCGACGCCCCGAGGGGCTCGATGAGGTCCCCGCGGGCGAGGGGCGCGCGGTCTTCGTGCCGGGGTGCTCGATGGTGGCGCGGGAGCCCGAGCTCGCGCTCCGCGGCGCCGGGGCGGTGGCCGAGCTCTGCGGAGGCGCCAGGGTCATCACCGAGGTCTGCTGCGGCGCGCCGCTGCTCGACGCCGGCGACGAAGCGGGCTTTCTCGCCCACGCCCGACGCTTCCTCGACGCCGTGGGCGACGCCGAGGACGTGGTGCTCGGCGACGCGGGGTGCGCCTCCGCGCTGCGCCGGGCCTACGCCGCCCGGGGGCTCTTTCCGCCTCGCTGGCGGCGGGTGGAGCACGTGAGCGAGCTGGCCGCGCGGAGCCTCTCGAGGCTCGCGCCGGTGCGCGACGCGCGCGCGGTGGTGATCCACGACGCGTGCAAGCTGGGCCGCGGCCTCGGGGTGTACGACGCGCCGAGGGCGGTGCTGCACGCGCTGCTGGGCGATCCCCCGAGGGAGCTCGCGGAGCACCACGACCACGGGCGCTGCAGCGGCGGCGGCGGGCTGTACCCGGTGACGAACCCCGCCGGCGCGCGCGCCGTGGCCGACGACCTCGCCGCGCTCGTGACCGAGGCGACCGGGGGCGCGCCCGCGGTGGTGATCACCTCGTGCCCCACGAGCCGCGCGCGCCTGCGCGGCGCCGGGGTCGACAGCGAAGACCTCCTCGCATGGATCGCGCGGTCGCTCGGCCGATGAGGGCGCGCGCGCTCCTCGCGGCGGCCGCGGGGGTCGCGGCGTCGGCGCTCTTCTCCAGGGCGTGGTGCGCGCTCGGGGCGGAGGCGATGTTCGAGGGGAAGCCCGACGCGCAGGCGCCCTTCGCGCGGGCCGTGGGGCGCTCGGTGTGCGACGGCGCGCGGGTGGGCACCGGGAGCGCGCACTTCGACGGAGAGTGGGCGCTGGTCGCGTACCAGTTCGCGCTCCTGGGCATGGGGCAGGTGGCGAGGGCGCACCCGCGGGAGGCCCCTGCGCTGCGCGCGGTGATGCGCCGATGCGTCGGTCGGCTGATGCGCCCCGACACCCGCGCCTTCGGCGCCGCGAGGTGGCGCGAGGACGGCGTCGCGTCGCTGGGCGGGCCGCACGGGCACGCGTACCTGGGCTACCTCGCCCTGGGCCTGGGCATGGCCCGCGCGACGCTGCCCGACTTTCGCTTCGCCGCGGAGCACGACGCGCTCGTCGACGCCCTCGCGCGGAGGATCGACGCCGCGCCGGCGGGGCTGATCGAGACCTACCCCGGCGAGGCGTACCCCCCCGACGTCGCCTCGGTGATCGGCGCGATCGGCCTGCACGCCGCGGTCACCGGCGCGGACCGCCGGGCGCTCCTCGCGCGGTGGTCGGCGGTGTTTCGCGCGCGGTACGTCGATCCCCGCTCGGGCTACGTCGTGCAGCGGGCGAGCCTCGACGGCGCCGCCCTCGACGCGGCGCGGGGCTCGGGCACGGCGGTGTCGGCGTACTTCCTCTCCTTCGCCGACGCGGCCCTCGCGCGCGACCTCGCCGGGGCGGTGTCGCGCGGGGGCGCGACGCTGCTGGGCTTCGGCGGCGTGCGGGAATTCCCCCGCGGCGTCGAGGGGCAGGGCGACATCGACTCGGGGCCGGTGATCCTCGGGGTGTCGGTGTCGGGCACGGCCTTCGGCTTCGCGTCGACGCGGCTGCTGGGGGACGAGGCGCGCTTCGTCTCGCTCTGGCGCACGGCCTCGCTCTTCGGCGCGCCCCGCGCGCGCGGGGACGGCTGGTCGTTCCGCGCCGCGGGGCCGATGGGCGACGCGATCCTCCTCGCGACCATGACCGCCGAGGCGCCGCGGTGAGGCGCGCGTCCGTCGCCCTCGTCGCGCTCGCGCTGCTCCACGAGGCGCTCGGGGCCTACGTCGCCTCGCACCCGCTCACGGCCTTCGCCGGCGGCGGGGGGCTCGCGGCCCTGCTCTGCGTCGCCGCCGCGCTCGCGTTCATCGCCGTGCGCCTCGCGCTGCTGGTCGCGGCCCCGGGGCTCATCGCCGCGTGGGTCGTGCGCTCGGCGACGCGTCGGCGCGGGCTGAGACGCGGCTGAAACGTCGGCGAAACCGTCGTTTCACCGCGCGGGTCGTCGGGGCCCTCGGGGGCGCGAATCCCGCGCGCCTCGGCGCCGTGGCACGGGGCGTGTGTAGCGGGGCGGCATGCGACCCTGGACCTCCCTCGCGGCGCTGCTGGCGTGCTCCCTCCCCCGCGGGGCGCGCGCCGAGGGGCCGCCGCCGGTGAGCGCGACCCTGGCGGCGCAGCTCCGCCTCGGCGCGGAGCTCCCTGTCGGCGGCGTCGCGGCGCCCGCCTCCCTCGAGCTGCGGAGGGTTCGCGTGGGGCTGCGCCTCGGCGCGCTGCGCGGGCGGCTGCGCGGCGCGCTGGCGCTGAACGTCACGCCGGCCTCCCCCGAGCTCGTGGACCTCTGGGTCGAGTACCGCGCGCGGCCGCAGGTGCTGCTGCGCGTGGGGCAGACGAAGCAGCCGTTCAGCGCGTATCGCCTCGGGCGCTTCACCGACCTCCGCTTCGTCGACTGGGCCCTGGTCACGCGGGCCTTCGGCGGGGCGCGGCACCTCGGCGTCGAGGTGCACAACCGGGGTGAGGGGGGGCGGTGGGAGTACTCCGCGGGCGTCTGGAGCGGCGCCGCGATGCGCGCCGCGCACGGCCGCGGCGTCGCGGACCTCTACGCGCAGCCGGTGTCCAACCCGTCGGACCTCAGGCGCTACGATCCCCCTGCGGCGCTGCGTCCTGAGCTCACCGCGCGGCTGGCGTACCACCGCGCCGGCCGCGTGGCGTGGGACCTCGGCGTGAGCGCCACCCTCGACCTCGCGCCGGTCGTGCGGCGCGACCTCCGCGTCGCGGTCGCGCCCGAGGCGTCGCTGCGGGCGGGCCCCGTGCGCGTCGCGCTCACCGGGTACCTCGGCGCGTCGGACCTCGCGCGCGCCGCGGGCCTCGGGCTGAGCTGGGGCGCGCTGGCGGAGCTCGGGGTGACCCTCACGCGCGGCGTGTCCCTCGGCGCGCGCTACGCGGCCGTGGTGCGCGGCGCGGCGCTCGTCGAGGACGCGCGGCGCGACCTCTCCGAGTCGGCCGCGACCCCCGTCGGCCCCGATCAGGAGCACGAGGTGGGCGTCGCGCTCGACGGGCGCCTGCGCGGCTCGCCCCTGAGCGCGAGCGCCGACGCGTCTTGGCTGCGCGCCCGCGCGAGCGGCGCGTGGCGCGACGGGGCGAGGCTGCGGGTGCAGCTCCAGGTCGCGGTGCCGTGATGGGGCGTCGTGTTCTGCGCCGCGGTGGGATAGGGTGAGGCGCGGCCACCTCGCGATCTAATGCGACCGTCGGCGCGCGAGGGACCTCCAAGGGACCGATGCGAGATCCAGCGATCGTGAGGGCCTCGCCCGACCCCGTGCCCTCGTCCCCGCCCCGCGCGGCGCGGGTCGACGCCGTGCGCGAGCTCATGGGCGCGGCCGACCCCGCGTCGCGGGCGCTCGCCGCGGGCATTCGACGCGTGGCGCGGGGGCAGTTTCAGCGGGCGGTGGAGCCCCTGGTCGACGTCGCGTGGCCCGCGGTGCGCGGCACGCCCTTCTACGACAAGCTCCGCATCGGCGCCTGCGACCTCTACGCGTCGGCGCCGTACACCGCGCTGTTCTGCGCGGCGAACCCTCCCCCGATGGTGCGCCTCGCGACGGCGGTGGGGGGCAGGCTCCCGCTCTCGCTGCCGACCCTCGCGCGCCTCGGGGGCGGCGCGATCACGGCCTTCGGTCGCTTCGGTCCGCAGGCGCCGCAGCGCCGCATCGCGCTCATCGCGGCGTTCATCGTCTGCGTCGACCACGCGCTCGACCACGGCATGAGCGACCCGCCGGCGCGCCGGGGGGAGCGCCTCGAGGCCGTGCTCGCGGGGAGGTCCCCCGCCGACAGCGAGGTGCTCGCGCTCTCTCGCGCGCTGGCGGTCGAGATGGGCGCGGGGCTGCGGGGGGAGGAGCGCGCGTCGTTCGAGCGCGCGATGGCGCGGGTGCGCGAGTGGATCCGCGCCGAGGTGCGCGCGATGCGCGGCGAGGTCGACCCGCGCGGCCTCGGCCACCGCCTCGCGGGCGTCGAGGGGACCATCGACGGCCTGCTCTTTCCCGTCGAGCGCTACGCGAGCGAGGCCACCCGGCGATGGATGTACGACGTCTCGCTCTTCGTGCAGGTGCTCGACGACTGGTTCGACTGGGAGGCCGACGCGAAGGATCTGCGACCGACGCCGGTCACCGAGGGCCGCTGGGGCTTCGACGACCTGGCCGCCGCGTGGCGCGGCAGCGTCGAGGGGCTCGAGGCGCTGGTGAGGGCCTCGGGGCCGCGCTCGGACCGCTACGTCGCGCTCGTGCGCGAGGCCTTCGTGGCGATGATGCGCGACGTGATGGAGGCCATGGCCGAGAGGCCCGACGCGTGAGCGAAGGAGACGCGCTCGCGCCCGCCGTGCTCGTGCTCGGCAAGGGCGGCGTGGGCAAGACCACGGTCGCGGCGGCGCTGGCCTCCCTCGCGGCGGAGCGAGACGGCCGCGCGGCGCTGGTGGAATTCGGCGACGGCGAGGCCGGGCGCCGCGCGCTGAAGGGCGCGCACCGGGGCGTGGAGCACCTGGTGATCGAGGCGTCTGAGGCCATTCACCGCGGCGCGGCGCCGCTCTTCGGCTCCGCCACCCTCGCGCGCCTCGCGCTGGGGAACTTCGCGATGCGACCGCTGCTCAAGGCCGCCCCGGCGGTGCGCGAGCTCGCCATGCTCGAGGCCGTGCGGCAGGCCGTGGCGGCGCGCCCCGGCGTGCGGGTGGTGGTCGACATGCCCGCCACGGGCCACGCCGTGGCCTGGCTGCGAACCGCGCAGCAGGGCCGCGCGTTCTTGGGCTCGGGGCCGATGTACGACCTCTGCGACCGCGTGGCGCGCGAGCTCGTCGCGCCGGGGCGCGCGTCGCCCGTGGTGGTCACCCTCCCCGAGCGCCTGGTGATCGAAGAGACCCTGGAGCTCTGCGACGCCCTCGCGCGCGACCCCGGCCTGCCCGTGTCGCGGATCGTGGTGAACCGCGTGCCCGTGCCCCTGCCGCGCGCGAGCTACGAGGAGGTGCGCGCCCTCGCCGACGGCGGCGGGGCCCTCGCGGAGCACGCGCGGGCGCTGCGCGAAGTCTTCGAGGCGCGCGAGGCCGCCTTCGCCGAGGCCGAGCGCGCCCTCGACGACGCGGGGGGCCACCGCGCGATGTGGCGCGTTCCCCTCGCGCAGCGCGACCCCTCGGCGTCGGAGGTCGCGGCGTGGCTCCGCGCGGAGGGCGCGCGGTGAGCGACCCCAGGGTCATCGTCTGCGCGGGCGGCGGCGGCGTGGGAAAGACCACGACCTCGGCGGCCCTCGCGCTCGCGCTCGCGGCGAGGGGGGAGCGCACCCTGCTGGTCACCATCGACCCGGCCCGCCGCCTCGCGGGCGCCCTCGGCGTGCCCGTCACCGACGCGCTCAGCGCCGTCGCCCACCCCAGGGCGCAGGGGAGGCTCTGGGCGCTGATGCCCGATCCCCGGCGCTCGATGGGCACCTTCATCGACGACCTCTTCGACGAGGAGCCCGAGGCGAAGCAGCGGGTGCTCGCGAACAAGCTCTACCAGGGCCTCGCCGACGCGGCCGCGGGGGTGCACGAGCTCGTCGCGATGAACCTCGTGGCGCGCGAGTCTGCGCGGGGGCGCTTCGACGCCGTGGTGATCGACACCGCGCCCTCGCGGCACGCGATCGACTTCGTGACCTACCCCGGGCGCCTCGCGGCGCTCCTCGGGGGGCGCTCGGTCACCTGGCTCGCGGGCCTCGCGCAGCGCGCCGACGCGGCCCCCGAGGTCGAGAGGCCCCGCGCGGTGGGGCGCGTCGAGGCGCTCCTCGCGCGGGTCACCGGTCCCCACCTCGTGCGCGACACCGCGGCGCTCTTCGGCGACCTCGCGCTCGTGCGGGAGCGCTTCGTGTCGCTCACCCGCTACGCGTCGTCGCTGCTGCTGGGCGAGGGGGTCGCGTACGCGCTCGTCGCGGCGCCGACGGCGGCGGCGCGGGACGACGTGCGCTACCTCGCCGCGAGGCTCGATCGGCTCGGGCGCACCCCGCGGGCGCTGATCCTGAACCGGGCCGACGCGGTCGCCGCGCCCTGGTCCGTCGCGCTGCGCCAGGGCGCCGGGGTGTCGGCCGCGCTCCTCGACGCCCTCGACGCCCTCGAGGCCGAGCGCGTCACGCGGTCGTCCGCGGCGGACGCGCTCTCGGCCTCGCTCCGGCAGTGCCTCCCTCGCACGCCGCAGATCCGTCTGCCGCAGGTCGAGTCGAGCTCGCCCGCCGCCATCGTCGACGCCCTCAGCGTCGCCCTCGCCCCGCACCTCGCGCGGCTCGCGTAGGAGACCGCACCCCACGAGCGCGGGACCGTGGTATCCACGGTCCATGAACTCTTCGTGGTCATCCTTTCGAAATCTCTCGATCCTCGCGCCCTTCTTGCTCCTCGTCGGGCAGGGCTGCGGCAGCACCAGCCCGGGAGCGGCCGACGCCGCCGTGACCGACATCGCGCAGTCTGACGCGGCGGCGCAAGATGACGTCCAGGCGCCGAAGGACGGGGGCGCTCAACCTGACGCGGGCGGCGAGATGGACGCCGGCGGCGAGATGGACGCCGGCGGCGAGGCGGACGCGGGCGGCGGGGCCGACGCCGGGGCGATGAACGCCGACTGGGGCTTTCGTCCGATGCCCAACGGCTTCGCCTTTGAGAACTACGGGAACAGCATCACCGCGGACATGATGATGACCACGGCGATGAACCTCTCCCCCGTCGAGATGCGCCGGATCTTCGGCCCGCAGGTGTGCGAGGGCGCGAACGCCACCGGCGACTGCGTGCTGGTCCCGCAGGCCCAGCAGTGGATGGAGCGCGAGAACGCCGGCATGAACGGCGGGCACTGCGAGGGCATGGCCCTGGTGGCCTCGCACTTCTACACGGGCCTGCTCTCGCCGATGAACTTCGGCGCGCCGAGCACCTTCGGCCTGCCCCTCACGAACAACGCCGCGCTGCAGCGCGAGGTCGCGCTGTGGTTCGTGTCGCAGTCGACGATCCCGAACCTCGAGCGCGCCGACCTCACGCCCCGGCAGGTGGTCAGCGAGCTCGCGCGCGAGCTCGCGCGGGGCACGGCGTACCGCGGCACGATCCTCGGGCTCTACACCAGCCCCGGGCGCGGAAACGGCCACGCCGTCTCGCCCTACGCGGTGCGCTACACCTCGCCCACGACGGCGGAGATCAGCGTGTACGACAACAACTACCCGAACGAGGAGCGGGCGGTGAGCGTCGACCTCGCGGCGAACACCTTCCGCTACGTCACGTCGACGAACCCCATGGAGATGCCGCTCACCTACGCGGGCGACGCCACCACCTTCACGCTGACCCTCAACGACATCGAGCCGCGCCTGACCTTCCCGCACATGTGCACGTTCTGCGGAGACGCGCAGATGATGACGGGCGGCGGCAACCGCGGCTCGGTGCGCGTGGCCCTGTCGGGCGAGGGCGACCTCGCCATCGCCGACAGCATGGGCCGCGTGACCGGCACCAGCGCCACCGGCGCGATGATGAACGGCATCCCCGGCGCCTCGGTGACCAACGTGCGGAGCAACTTCCGCGACAACCCCGAGCCCATCTACACGGTGCCCCGCGAGGGCACGCTCACGATCACCCTCGACGGGTCGCGCATCTCCACCGCGACCGACTCCGAGCTGCTGATCACCGGCCAGGGCTTCTCCCTCGGCGTCGAGGACCTCAGCCTCGACCCGATGCAGCGCGACACGATCACCTTCCGCAGCGACGCGCCCGACATCACCTACCGCGCGTCGGGGGCCGAGACGCCGACGCTGGTCCTCGCGTTTCAGACCGCGGGCGCCGACTACCTGATCGAGCTCCGCTCGGGCGCGTTCACCGACGGGCAGAACGTGCGCCTCGCGGTCGACCTCAACACCCAGCGCGTGCGCGTGAGCTTCGAGGGCAGCACCTCGGCCCCGAGCTTCGAGTTCTACATGGAGCGGGTGACCGAGACCGGCGCCGTGTCGTTCAACCACGCGGGCGTGAGCTCGAGCGCCGCGTCGGTGCTCCAGTTCTCCTACGCCGACTGGACGGGCAACGGGAGCACCCTGCGCATGGAGGTCGACGCCGACGGCAACGGCTCCGTCGACCGCATGGAAGACCTCGCCGACGAGAACTGACGCCTCCGCCCGAGGCGCGCCCCACCCCCGCCCGCGCGGGCTGCGCTTGACCCCCCGCGGCCCGCGGTCGCACCCTCGCGGGCGCGATGCGAATCCTCCTGCTGATCGTCACCAACCTCGCCGTCACGATGCTCCTCGGCGCGGTGTTCGTCGGGCTCGAGCTCGCGGGCGTGCTGCCCGAGGGGCAGTGGGGCGCGCTCTTCGCCTCGTCGGTGATCTTCGGATTCGGCGGGTCCTTCGTCTCGCTGCTGATCTCGAAGCCCATGGCGAAGTGGTCGATGCGCGTGCGCGTCATCGAGCAGCCCCGCGACGAGCTCGAGGCCTGGCTCCTGCGCACGGTGCAGCAGCACGCCCAGGGCGCGCGCATCGGCATGCCCGAGGTGGGGATCTACGACTCCCCCGACCCCAACGCCTTCGCCACCGGCTGGAGCCGCGACCACGCCCTCGTCGCCGTGAGCTCGGGGCTCGTGAGCTCGATGTCCCCCGACCAGCTCGCCGCGGTGCTCGGCCACGAGGTCGCGCACGCCGCGAACGGCGACATGGTCACCCTCACGCTGCTCCAGGGCGTGCTCAACACCTTCGTGCTGTTCATCTCGCGCGTGCTGGGCTTCGTCGTCGACAGCGCGCTCTCGCGCGGCGACCGCGACCGACGCGGGGGCGGCCTCGCGTACACCGCCGTGGTGATGATCACCCAGCTGCTGCTCGGCCTCGTCGCGTCGGCCATCGTGGCGTGGTTCAGCCGACAGCGAGAGTTTCGCGCCGACGAGGGGGGCGCGCAGCTCACCAGCCCCTACGCGATGGCCGGCGCCCTCGACGCCCTGCGACGCGCCGACGGACCCGCGGACATGCCCAAGGCCATGGCGGCGTTCGGGATCCACGGCGGCGGCTTCATGCGGCTCTTCGCGTCGCACCCGCCCCTCGAAGAGCGCATCCAGCGCCTCATGGCCCAGGGCCGTTGAGCGCCGCGCCGAGGCCCGCGCGACGCGCCCCCGAGGACCTCGTCGAGGTGCCCGCGGCCCTCGCGTCGATGCGGCGCTACGCCCTCGACGGCGCGCTGCTGCTCTTCGACCGCCGCACCGGGCTCACGGCGGTCTGCGACGGCCCCGAGACCGCCGCGCTGCGGATGCGCGCGCCGCGGGTGGTGCAATTCGCGATCACCAACGCGTGCAACCTCGCGTGCGCGTTCTGCTCCCGCGACCCCGACGCGTCGAGCGCGTGGACCGCCGACGAGGCCTTCGAGACGCTCCGCGGGCTCTCGGAGCGGGGCGCCCTCGAGGTGGCCTTCGGGGGCGGCGAGCCCCTCGCGTTCAAGGGCTTCGCGGCGCTCGCGCGGCGGCTCTACGAAGAGACCGAGCTCGCCGTGAGCCTCACCACGAACGGCGCGCTGCTCACCGACGCCGCGCTCGGCGCGCTCGCGCCCGTCGTCGGGCAGGTTCGCCTCTCGGTCTACGACGACCTCGACCACCGCCCGATCGTCGCGCGCCTCGCGCGGAGCCGCGCGCGCTTCGGGGTGAACTGGCTGGTCACCCCCGCGCGGCTGCCCGCGGTGGAGGCCGCCGTGCTCGACCTCTACGCGCGGGGCTGCCGCGACGCGCTGCTGCTCGCGTACAACGGACGAGACGCGTCGATGCACCTGTCTCGCAGCGACTCCGACGCGCTCGCGGAGCGGGTGCGGGCGCTGTCGCTCGCGCTGCGAGGGCGCATGGCGATCAAGCTCGACGTGTGCTGGGGCGAGCGGATGGAGCGCGTGCCGCGGCTCTTCGACGCGGCGTCGTGCCCCGCGGGGCGCGAGTTCATCGTGCTCACCAGCGACAAGCGCGTGAGCCCGTGCAGCTTTCACCACGCGTCGTTCGCCGCGGGGAGCGCCGACGAGGTCATGCGCGTGTGGGACCTTCACCGCGCGGCGCTCGCGTCGCCCGCGGCCGATCCGGGCTGCGCGCGCGTCGCCGACTTCGGCCTCGGGGGCGCGCGGCGCCGGCTCCCGCAGACAGGTTGATGCACCCATGCGTATCCGTCTCTTCAGCGCCTTTGCGAGCAACAACAGCGGGAGCTACACCCTCGTCGGGCGCTTTCGCGACGAGGCCACCGCCGAAGAGGTCGCCGAGGTCCTCCAGCGCGCCATCGACGCGCACGAGGCGTGGCACGACGCGCACGCCTTCGACGAGACCGGCGACGCGCCCCTCGACGCCCTCGCCCGCGAGCTCGGCCTGCGCGACGCGCGGCACGGGCGAGGCGACGACTGGCCGCAGTACGGACCCAAGCCCACGGCCCTCGCCGCGGGGCGTCAGGTGCTCGTGCACGCGCCCTACACCGTGACCCTGCCTCCGGTGTTCGGCGAGGCGTTCTACGCGAAGGGCGGGCGCGTCGAGGTCGAGCTCGACCACGCGCACGAGCGCCTCGCGGTGGAGCTCACGTGGCTCCCCGCGAAGGTCGCGTGGGGCGACCCGACTCGCGAGGCGCGCCTCGACGCGTTCGAAGAGGCGCTGCGCCCGATGCTCCCTGGGATCACCGCCGCGGCGGAGCACGACCCGCGCCCCGCGATCGCCCCCGCGTGGCACCGCGGCGCGCACGGGCTGCGAAAGCTCACCGCCGTGTTCAGCGACCTCCCGGTGGGCGTCGCCGTGGTGCGCGAGGTCGCCGACGCCCATGAGATGACGCTCTTCGTGCGCGTGTGGGAGTGCCCCCACGACGTCGCCGACCCCTTCGCGCAGCTCCGCGTCGAGCGCCCGCGTGAGGGCGTTCACGGGGTGATCCTCTGGCGCGTGGGCGAAGACCGCGTGGCGGCGATGCGAGCCGCGCGCGAGGCGATGGGCTGCGGGCTCGCCGAGGCGCGCGCGGCCGTCGACGACCTGCCGAAGGAGCTGCTCACGGGCGTGAGCGAGCGCGACGCACAGCGCGCCGTCGAGGCGCTGCGCGCGGCGGGGTGCGAGGCCGAGGTGGTGGCGCCGCGTCGCTAGCACCTTTCCACAGGGGACGTGACGGGTTGAGGTGAACGACGGGCCCATGTCCCGCGCTGCCGCGCACCCCCTTCTCCCGTCTCGGGCTGCGTTCGACACACAAGTAGAGATCGCGACTGAAACGTCGCGCCCTCGTGGTGTCTTCGCCCCCAATCCGCGC
Source organism: Polyangiales bacterium (assembly GCA_041389885.1). Taxonomy (GTDB): domain Bacteria; phylum Myxococcota_A; class Polyangia; order Polyangiales; genus JAWKRB01. The sequence goes on from JAWKRB010000005.1 coordinate 385,545, forward strand.
CGCCGCGCGCCCTCGCGCCGCGCGGGTCGGCGCAAGGTTCTCGATTCGGGGCTTCAGTGGAGCTGGAGCTGCATCGGTCGGGCGGCGGCGGCGGGGGCGTTGCGCACGGCGTCGACCTCCTGGCTGGTCGACTGGAAGCCGCGGCGGCGAACGCGCACGCGGTAGCGGCCCTGATCGAGGTTGCGAAAGCGGTAGTTCCCCTGCTCGGTGGTGGTGGTGCGAGAGACGACGCGGCCCGCGCTGTCGACCAGCTCGACCTCGGCGTTGGCCGCGCCCCGCGCGTCGTCGAGCTGGATCTGCCCCGCCACCTGCGCGTACCGCGCGGCCTGCGCCTCGGCGGTGTCGTGCACGAAGGGGAGCTCCACGGTCTGCGCCACGCTCCCCCGCGCGTCGGTGAAGCGCAGGAGGGCGACGTAGCGCCCCGCGGGCTGCGCGCGCTGCGCGCTGTCGCGGCCGTCCCAGCGAAACTCGAGGGGGCCCTGCGCCGAGTCGATCTCGCTGCGCCACAAGGTGTTGGCTTCACCCGACGCGGGGCGGACCTCCATCGACACGCGCCCGCGCACGTCGGTCGGCGCGACGTCGCGGAGGGTGACGCGGGTGGCGCCCTGGTCCCACGTCGCGGTGGCGTTCACGAGGTAGTGGGCGCCCGTGTAGAAGAGCAGGCGACGCCGCGCGCTCTGCCCCCGCGCGTTGGTCGCGACGAGGTCGAGGGTGTGCGCCCCCGCGGCGAGGTCGCCCGCGTCGAACTCGTGCGCGAGGGACGCGCCGCAGCCCCGCGCCACGGGCACGTCGTCGACGCGCAGGTCGACCTGGCGCACGGGCTCGCCGTGGTTGTCGACGGCGCCGCCGCGGAGCGCCAGCACCCCCCGCGCGTGCTCGCCGTCGCGCACGCCCGCGAGCGTGAGCGAGAGCCGGTCGATCGACACGAGCCCGAACACCGCCCACATCGCCTCGGCCTTGCCCCGCCCCTCGTGGGACCATCCCCCGTCTTCGGACTGGTGCTCCACCAGCCACCGCGTCCCCCGCGCGACCACGGGGTCGTCGTCGGTGAAGCCCAGCTCTCGCAGCGCGTGCACCGTCTGCCCCGTCGCGAAGGCGTTCGAGGCCGCCTCGTCGTTGAAGCCGAAGCCCCCGTCGGCGTGCTGCCGCTCGCGCAGGTGCCCCGCCAACGACCGCAGCGCGGCCTCGCCGGGCTGCGCCCCCGCCGCGAGGAGCCCCAGCACCGCGTAGTTCATGTGCACCGTGTTGGGCACGGGGCTGTCGCTGAGGTTGCGCGCCTGCGTCTGGAGCCAGGTCTCGGCGCGCCGCATCGGCGCGAGCCAGCGCTCGTCGGCGCTGCGCGCGTACGCCTGACGCCACGTCTGCAGCGCCTGCGTGGTGGCCTGCAGCGGCCCCGCCACGACGGGGAAGCGCGTGTCGTCCGCGGCCTGCGCGCCGTCGGCGCCCTGGTGCGCGAGGAGCTGCTCGGCCACCGCGAGCAGGTCGTCGCGGAGCTCGTCTCCGCCGGCCTGGTCGTAGCGCGCGAAGGCCGCGCCGCCGAAGGCCCGGGAGCTCGCGGGCATCCCGCCGCCGCCCACGCTCAGCCCGCCCGGCTGACGGTGCCCGCCGCGCACGTCGAGGAGCCCCCGTCGCACCTCGCGAAAGACCTCGTCTGAGACCTCGTACTGGTGCGCGCGGCCGACGGTGAGGGCCTCGAAGGTCACGGCCTGCACGTGGCAGCCGTAGCACTGGTGCTGGTTCTGCCAGGCCACGGCCTCGCGGCCGACGAAGGCGATGCCCCGCTGCGCCGCGGCCCGCGCCTGGGGGTCGCCGTGCGACCGGGTGGCGCCCGGCGCCGACGTGGGCGCGGGGCAGGTCGGGAGCTCGCGCGAGGGCCGCGCGCCCTGGGGCGGCCCGTGCCGCGGGGGGACCGCGCCGCTCAGCGACGCGACGAGCCGGGGCGGCGTGACCCGCGCGCACGAAGACGCCGCCACGGCGCACACAACCACCCACGGTGAGAACGAAGAACGCATCACACACCTCCGCGGACCCCGCGCGGCGCCCCGTCGCGCCGTCGGCCCTGCCGCCTTGATGGCCCGTTGGGACGCCCCGGCCCCGCGAAGGGTCTACGCGTGGTGCGTTTTCGCGAGGGGCAGCCGGTCCTCGCCCAGCGTGAGCGTCATGCGAGGACCAGGGACCTCGGGCGACCACGTCGCGTACGCGGGGACGAAGCGGCGCACGTAGTCGAGCGCCTCGTCGTCCGAGAGCCCGCCGAGGCCCGCCTCGCGGCGCGCGCGCTCGGCCTGCACGCGCCAGCGCAGCACCGAGCTCGCGTCGGCCATCGCGAGGTGCAGCAGCCCGTCGCAGCGCGCGGTCCACGGCGCGTAGCCCGCGAGGAGCGCGTTCGCCGCGGCCATGCCGGGGTCGGCCAGCGCGTCGGCCCCCACCGGCGCGAAGCCCAGCATCCACCCCTCGAAGAGCACCAGGTCGAAGGGCCCCGTCGCGACGCGCCACCCCGACGGGGGCGCCCGGTCACCCCGCCCGCCCCGCGCGGACTTGTCGTACGCGGGCACCGCGACCCCGCCGCCGCGGTCGGCCACGAGCGCGTCGATCACGCTGCAGCCCAGGGGGATGTCGTGGGTGCCGGGGTACCCTCGGAGCTCGAGGTAGGGGTCGCCGGGGTGCGCCGCCGCGAGCGCGCGCTGCCCCTCGTAGGGGAGGTAGAAATCGTCGATCGAGACGCTCACGGCGCGCGCGCCCGCGGCCGCGAGGGCCTCGACCGCCGAGGCGCACAGGCTGCTCTTGCCCGCGCCCTGCGGCCCGTTCACCGCGACCACCCGCGCGGCCCCCTCGCGGCGCAGGCCGAGGAGCCACTCGCACGCGGGGAGCTCGCGCCGCGCGACGCGGGCGGGGTCGTCGGGGTGCAGCGCGTGGAGCCGCGCGCGCATCGCGTCGACGGCCGCGGGAGTCGCCGGGGTGTCTCTCACCGTGGGATCTTGCGGGGCGAGCGCGGGGCGCTTCAAGGGCGCGCGGTGGCGGCGCGGTAGGCGGCGACGGCCTTGTGGTAGTCGGCGCGGGCGTCGACCACGCGCACGGCGGCCTCGGCGGCGGCCTGCTCCCGAAGGTTCACCGAGAGGATGGTGCTGTTGCCCAGCTCGAAGTTCGTGCGCTCGGAGGCGGCGACGGCGCGGGCGATGTCGCGCTCCTGCGCGGCGAGCTCGGCGCGCTCGAGGGCCGTCTCGACCGCGGAGAGCGCGTCGCGCACGTCGGCGAGCACGCGGTCCCTCGCGTAGCGGAGCTGCTCGTCGAGGCGCGCGAGGCCCGCCCGCGCGACCTCGAGGCGGCCGCGGGCGACGCGGTTCAAGATGGGGATGTCGAGCATCAGCGACGCCTCGACGTCGGGGCGGGCGCGCTGGTAGGCGCCGTCGCCGAGGTCCTGCGAGGCGGCGAGGCTCACGTCGATGGCGGGCATCATCTGGTTGCTCGCGAGCTCGCGGTCGACCTCGACCTGCGCGCGCTGCGCCGTGAGCCGGCGCACCTCGGGGCGTCGCGCGAGGGCGGCGTCGCGGTCGTCGGCGACCGTCGCGGGGGAGAGCGGCGTCGGCTCGGGCAGGTCAGACGGGAGCTGCGCCTCGGAGGGCATGATCGTGCGCCCCTCGGCGTCGCGGAAATACAGCGACAGCTCGATGGCCGCGCGCTGCAGCCCGCGCTCGGCAGAGACCACCCGGCCGCGTCGCTGGGCGACGACCCGGAGGTTGTCGTTGCGCTCGATCGCGGGGAGGTCGCCGCGCTCGACCCGCGCCGCGATGGCCTGGTTGCGCGCGGTGGCGAGCTCGAGGAGCGAGCGGGCGATGGCGAGGCGGCGCCCCGCGGCGACCCAGTCCCAGTACTTCTCCGCGGCGCCGCGGCGGTAGAGCAGCGAGGCGCTCTCGATGTCGAGGGCGGCGATGGGCCGGCCGAGCTCGGCGCGGCGGATCCCCGCGCGGCGGCTGTCGATGGGGCCGTTTCGCAGCAGCGGGACCTGCACGCCCGCGCGCACCTCGCCGGCCTCGTTGGTCTCGTAGCCGCCGTAATAGTCGGGGATGCCACCGCTGTTGATCCCGCGGCCGATGCGGTACCCCGCGAAGAGCGTGGCGCCCCAGAGCTGCGTGGGCTGCCGCAGCGTGAGGTCGCCGCGCACGTACTCGTAGTAGCCGCCCACGATGGCCGTGCCCCGGAGCTGCAGCGAGGGGTCGAAGGCGCCCTCGGCCGCGCGCAGCGAACCCTCGGCGGCCTCGCGCCCCTGCCGGGCGGCCTCGAGCAGCGGGAAGCTGGCGTCGACCGCGCGGAGCACCGTGTCGAGGGCGAGGGGCTCCGCCGCCTGCGCGGCGGGCGGGGGAGGGACCTCTACGGCGGGGGGAGCGTCCTGCGCGAGGGCGCCCTGCGCGGCGAGGAGCGTCACGGCGCCCAGGATCTTGCCTCGCAGGGTCATCGCCCGGACCCGTAGCTGCTCCCCGACGAGCTGCGGGGCTCCGACGGCGCGACCGTGGGAGGGAAGCCGTTGAAGAGCCGCCAGAGCTCGTACCCGAGGCGCACGCGGTTGAGCAGCACCCAGCCGTTGGTGCGCACGCCCTGGCGGAGGTACCTGGCCGACGGCCACGGCTCGCGCCCGTCGGGGACCACCACGACGCGGAATTTCCCCTGGCCGTTGTCGGTCGCGTCGATGAGCGCCACGCGGCCGCCGAAGGTGCCCACCGCGACCGAGGGCCACCCGGTGAACTGCACCGCCGGCCAGCCCTCGAACTGGAGCCGCACGTGGCGCCCCTCGGCGAGCAGGGGCACGTCGTTGCCGTCGACCCAGAGCTCCGCCGCGCGCTCGTCGGTGTCGGGCACGAGCACGAGCAGGGGGTCGCCGGGCTTCACCATCTCGTTCCCCTGGCCGCCGACGATGCGCAGCACGGTGCCGTTTCGCGGCGCGGTCACGCTCTGGGTCTCCTGGCGGGCGAGGCTCACCTCGATGCGCGCGAGGGCGCCGTTCGCCGACGCGATCTCCGAGAGCCCCGAGGCGCGGGAGGCGAGGCTCGAGCTGATCGAGGCGTCGAGGTCCGAGGCGATGCGGAGGCGGTCGCTGTCGAGGGCGCTCTCCTCGCTGCGGGCGGCCGAGAGCAGGGCCTGGGCCCGGTCGACATCCGTGCGCGCGCGAACGTTCCCGAGCTCGGCGAGCTCGACGTTGCGCGTCGAGGTCAAGCCCTCGCGGGCGAGGGACACCTGGCGGTCGCGGTTGAGGCCGGCGGTGACCAGCGCGGCCTCCGCGGCGCGCAGGGTCTGCTCGGCGCTGCGCACGCGGTTCTGCGCCATGCGCACCCGCGCGCCGGCGGCGGTGGTCGCGTTGCGCTGCGAGATCCTCAGGGCCTCGATGCGCGCGTCCATCGACGCGACGCGCTCCCGCGCGGCGACGAGGCGCGCCAGCACCGACTCGCGCTCCTCGCGGATTCGCGTGAGGATCATCGGGTCGTTGTCGCTCAGCTCCACCAGGCGGTCGCCCGCGCGCACCCGCGACCCCTCTCGCACGTGCCACAGGGTGACCCGCCCGGAGATGGGCGCCTCGATGTTCTGCTGCCGCTCGATGGGCGCGTAGGCGATGACCCGGCCGCTCCCGGAGGCCGACTGCTGCCACGGGGCGAAGGTGAGCAGCGCGGCCGCGCCCATGACGAAGGCCATCAGCAGCCGCGCGAGGGTGCGGGTGAGCCGCGGGGAGCGCACGAGCAGGAAGGCGGCCTGGTTCGCGATCTCGGCGGGCTGGCGGTAGGGCGGGCTCATACGGCGTTCTCCAGGTCCTCGGTCGCAGGGGCGGGGAGCGCGAGGGTCAGGTCGGCGCGGCCCACGATGGGGTCGCTCGGCGAGGTCAGCACGAGGAGCGTCCACGGCGCGGCGCGGTCGAAGAGGGCCTCCTCGAGCACGGCCCGGTACCTCGCGTCGAAGGACGCGAGCCCGCCGTCGACCACGAGCAGCCGAGGCGCGCCCGCGATGGCGCGGGCCACCATCAGCCGCGCCGACGCGCTGTAGTTCAGCGGCGCTCCGTTCGCCGCGAGGGCGGAGTCGAGGCCCTGCGGCAGCGCGCGCACCTGGCGCTCGAGCCCCACCCTGCGCAGGGCGTCCCACACGTCGCGGCGGGTCATCCACGGGCGCCCGAGGCAGATGTTCTCAAAGACCGTACCCTCGAGCACCTCGAGGTCGTGGCTGAGCACCGAGACGCGCTCGCGCAGCGCCCCGACGTCGACCTCGCGCAGGTCGACGCCGTCGATCTCGATGTGCCCCGACGAGGGGAGGCGCAGCCCGAACAGCAGCGACGCCAGGCTCGACTTGCCCGCGCCGCTGACGCCGGTGACCACCGCCCGCGCGCCGGGGGCGAGGTCGAGGGTCACGCCCGAGAGCGCCTCCGCCCCGCCGGGGTACTGAAAGCTCACGTCCCGCATCCGCACCGAGGCGCCGCGGGCGTCGTCTCGAAAGTCGCGCGCGCTGCCGCGCACCTCGAGGGGCAGGTCGGCGAGGTGACCGAGCTTGTCGGCGGCGGCGAGCAGGTCGTACCAGGTCTCCAGGTGCTTGCCGAGCTTGGCCAGGCTCGCCACGACGGTGGTCACGATGAGCTCCGCGGCGACGAGCTGGCCGAGGGTGAGCTGCCGGTTGATCACCAGCGCGCCGCCGAGGCCCAGCACCGCGGCGCTCGCGAGCACCTGGAGGGTGAGCGACCCGACCACCTGACGGTAGACCACGCGAAAGTGCTCCGAGCGCGCGTCGAGGTACCGCAGCGCGAGGAGGTCGGCGCGGGAGCTCGCGAGGTCGGCGCCCGAGCTCGCGCGGAAGGTCTTGGGGTGCCGCGCGATCTCCTCGAGCCAGGCCGCCACCGCGTACTTGGCGCGGGACTCGTTGATGCTCGTCTCGGGCGCGCCGTGGCCCTGGTAGAACACCACGAACGAGATCCCGACCAGCAGCACCGCGTCGAGGGCGAGGAGCGCGGGGTGGTAGAACGCCAGCACCAGCAGCCCGATGGCGGCTTGCAGCAGGAGCGCGAGGCCGTCGAGCAAGAAGATCGACGCCGACTTCTGCACCGTCAGCACGTCGAAGAAGCGGTTGACCAGCTCGGGGCCGTAGCGCGGGTCGGTGGCGCCCAGGTCCACCCGCGGGAGGCGGTGCGCCACGTCGAGGGCGACGCGCACGAAGATCCGTCGCTGGATCGCCTCGACGATGCGCACCTGCAGCGCGCGGAGCAGCGCCGCGAAGCCCAGCACCGCGAAGACGATGATCGTGAGCACCACGATGGGCTGCAGCAGCGCGCCGAAGGCCACGCTGTTCACCAGCGCCTGGACCGCGATGGGCGTCGCGAGGGAGAGGAGCCCCACCGCGACCGCGTAGACCAGGACCACCCAGAGGTCGTCGCGCTCCATGCGGAGCAGCGCGCGCACGCGCTGAAAGGCCGTGGGGTGCCCGTGGTCGTCGTGGGCGCCGTGGCCGTGGGCGGCGAGGCTCTGCAGCGGCGAGGCGGGGCTGGTGATCAGCCAGTCGATGGGGGTGTCGGGGCCCTCGGCGCCGAGGCGCGCGGCGACCGCCTCGAGGGAGAGCTCCTCGGCCGCCCCCTTGAGCGAGGGCTGCTGCACCCTCGCGCGGTGCGTCGAGCGCGCGCTGACCAGCAGCATGACGCTGCCGTGCACCCCCACCGCCGGCAGCGCCCGCGAGGGCCCGTGCGCGAGCAGGGCGCGGGTCGAGCAACGCAGGGTGACCGCGCTCAGACCGACGGCCTCGCACGACCTGCGGAGCACCTCGATGGGGGCGTGCCCGGCGGCCAGCGACGCGGCCGTCGCGGCGCGGGAGAGCCCCAGATCCAGCGGAACATCCGCGGCCTCGGCGAGGCTCAGGACAGCGGCATCGACGCCCAGGGTCAGGGCGTCTGTCGGCGGCACGCCCAGGTTCGGGGCTCGCCCGGGGCGGTCGCGGCTCTCACGGTTCAGCTCGGACATCCGTCGTGAGATGACTTGAACGGCCGAAAGACGCACCCCCGGTTCGATAGATAATATCGCGGTTATCTATCGGTTTTATCGAGGTGAAGGTTCGTAGAAGGTTTCGAGCTTCGCCGCGGCGCAGATGGCCCTCACGGCGTGGTGCTTCACCCTGCGCTCGAGGGTCACGGCGTAGAAGCTCTCTCGCACGCCCTCGGCGGCGCCCACGCGGTGGAGGCCGTAGTGCCGCAGCACCTCGTCCTCGGCCACGTCGGGGATCGGGATGATCCCGACGCCCGCGGCGCAGAACGATTTGAGCAGCGCGCTGTCGTCGCACTCGAGGGCGATGGTGGGGTGGATCCCCTGGCGGTCGAACCACCCCGTGAGCGATCGCCGGAGGGCGTCGCCCCCGCCGGGGACCGCGACGGGCGCGCCTCGCAGCGAGCGGGGAAAATCGTCGCGGAGCCTCGTCGCCAGGGGCTCGGGGCCGACGAAGATCACCCCGCAGTCTCCGAGCAGGTGGTTGAAGGCGCGCACGCTCGAGCTGGGGCCCACGGGCGCGTCGGTGATCACGAGGTCGAGGGAGTGCGCCGCGAGCTGCGCGAGGAGGCTCTCCGCGGAGCCCTGGCGGCACACCAGCACCGGCGGCTTCGGCAGCTGCAGCGCCGGGCTCAGGAGCTGCCGCGCGAGCACCTTCGGCACCGACGCCGCGACGCCGGCGACGACGCGCTGGGGGCGCCCGACGCTGCCCGACTGGAGGTTGTCTTGCAGCTCGCGGCCGAGGGAGAAGATCTCGTCGGCGTAGCCCAGCACGGTGCGCCCCGTGGCGGTGAGGGTGAGGCCGCGGCCGACGCGGGTGAAGAGCTTCTCGCCGAGGCTCTTCTCGAGCTCGCGGATCTGCCCGCTCACGGTCGGCTGCGCGACCCGGAGCTCAGCCGCGGCGGCGGTGACGCTGCCCAGCCGGGCGACCGTCCAGAAGTAGTGCAGGTGGTGGTAGTTGAGCCACGACACGCGGTCAGCGAACGACGGGCGCGGCGCCGGTGAAATCGACGACGCCGCTGTGGCGCTCGACGACGCCGGTGAGCCCGATGCGCCCGCGGGCGATCTCGTGCTGGCCGCGCGCGTCGGCCACGCTCACGGCGACCTCGTAGTGCTCCATGGGCTGAAACTCGTCGGGCGAGCGGTGCAGGAGCGACTGGTGAAAGAAGATCCGCGACGCCGGGTCGGAGAGCGCCACCTGCTCGGAGAAGACGTACCGACGGCGCCCGTTCTGCACGTGATAGAAGATGACGTTGACGCCGCTGGCGTTCGGCGGGCGCGACAGAAAGGCCATGAACTGCACCCGCCAGACGTGGTTCTCGGCGTCTTCGGCCACGGCGTTCACCCGGTTGGCGCCGGCCCAGCTCCGGATGTTGCCGGGGATCGACCGCGGGGGGCGGCGGCTCACGAACACGATGGACGCGGCGCCCTGCGCGTCGGCCGACGGCGGGGCCGTCAGCGCGAACGCGGGGAGGAGCAGCAGGCCGACAGGGAGGTGACGTCGCATGGGTGGCTCCGTTTCTACACGCCCGAGGCGATGCTGAAAACTGGCCCCGCGCGCCCGGTCATGAGAACCGCACGTCCTCGGAGGCACCGGCGACGATGATGCAGAGCACCACCAGCACCGCCGCTCGCGCGATCCTTGAACGCGCCCGCGCCGCCGCGGCCGAGCGGAGGGTCCCCGTGAGCACGCTGCACCTCCTCGGCGCGACCCTCGACGTCGCGGGCGAGGTCGGCAGGCGGCTCCGCGCGCACGGCGTTCGAATCGTGGACGTGCGTCAGGCCCTGCGCGCGCACCCCGAGCCCGAGGCGGCCTTCGCCCGCGTCGAGCCGCGCGCCCGGCGCATCGCGCAGGCGCAGGGCAGCGCGGAGGTCACCGAGGGGCACCTCCTGGCCGCGGCCCTGAGCGACCCCGAGAGCGCGGCCACGGCGATGCTCGCCGCGCTGCGCCACGACCCCAGCGCCATCGCCGCCGAGCTCGTGCAGCCCGCCGCCGCCCCCGCCCGCGCCGCCCTCGCCGCGCGCACCTCGTCGGCCATCGCCCAGGGGCAGCGCGGCAACCCCCCGGTCACGCCGCTGATGTCACGCGCGCGGCTCTCCGTCGACGCGCGCCGCGTGGCAGAGTCTCCCGCGCCGTCGCGCGCGCCGTCCCCGCGCCGTCGCGCGCGCCGTCCCGCGCGAAGGGCCGCGAGGCTCGCCCCGAGGGGCTCTCCCCCCGCGCGACCCCGCTGCTGTTCTCGCTGTTGATGCCCCACGCGACGCAGGGTGCGCCCAGCGACGTGCTCGCCCGCGAGGCCGAGGTCGAGCGCGTGCGCGACGCCCTCGGCCGCCGGGGTGGCCGCGGCGCGCTGCTCGTCGGCGCCCCCGGCGCGGGGCGCAGCGCGGTGATCCGCGAGTTCGCGGCGAAGGCGGCGATGCCGGTGGTGCGGCTCCCTCACGCCGAGCTGGTGGCGGCGATGCGCGGGCCCCACGCCGAGCGCTTTCGCGCGCTGGGCGAGGAGCTCTCGCGCGCCCGCGGCGAGGTGGTGCTCGCCCTCGACCCCGTGGCGCCCTGGCTCTCGCCCAGAGACACGCCCGAAGACATCGTGCTGGAGCTTCGCGCGCAGCTGGCGTCCAACGCGGTCCCCTGGGTGGGCGTCGCGACGCCGGAGGAGGCCCGCAGGCTCGCCGAGGCCGAGCCCTGGATGGACCGCGCCGTGGTGCGCGTCGACCTCGACGAGCTCCCCCCCGCGGCGATGCGCGAGGCGGTCACGGCGCACGCGCGGGCCCTCGGGCGGCACCACGGCGTCGAGGTCTCCGACGAGGTCGCCCTCCGCGCCCTCGAGCTCTCCGACCGGTACCTCGGCGGCCGCGCGCAGCCCGACCGGGCGATCAACGTGGTCGACCTCGCGGCGTCTCGCGCGCGGAGGCAGGGCGCCGGGGCGCTGAGCCCGCAGGTGCTCGCGTCGGTGGTGGCGGAGCTCGGCGGCGTGCCCCTCCCCAGGGTGGCGTGCACCGACGGCGAGCGGCTGGTCGCCCTCGAGTCGCACATCGCGGGACGCATCGTCGGGCACCGCGACGTCATCGCGCGGGTCTCGCACGTGATTCGCCGCAACGCCGTGGGCTTTCGAGGCCCGCGCCCCATCGGGACCTTTCTCTTTCTCGGCCCCACCGGCGTCGGCAAGACCGAGACCGCCAAGGCCGTGGCCGAGGTGCTCTTCCCCGGCGCGGGGAGCCTCGTGCGCCTCGACATGGCCGAGTTCTCCGAGGCGCACGCCGTGGCGCGGCTCGTGGGCGCGCCGCCGGGGTACGTGGGCTACGGCGACGGCGGGCAGCTCTCCGAGGCCGTGCGGCGCAAGCCCTGGTGCGTGGTGCTCCTCGACGAGATCGAGAAGGCCCACCGCGACGTGCTCGAGGCGCTGCTCGGGGTGCTCGACGAGGGCAGGCTCACCGACGGCCGCGGGCGCACCACGGATTTTCGCAACACGGTCATCGTGATGACCAGCAACCTCGGCGCCGAGACCTTCGCCGAGACCTCGCGCGCCATCGGGTTTCACCGCGACGGCGACGCGCGGGCGAGCGCGGCGGCGAAGGCCCTCGCGCAGGCCCGCGGGGCGATGCCCCCCGAGCTCTGGAACCGCATCGACGAGCCCGTGGTCTTCTCGCCGCTCTCGCGCGCCGAGGTGGCCGAGGTGGCCGCGCGCATGCTCGGCGACGCCGCCGCGCGCCTCGAGGCCGAGCAGGGCGTGGCCCTCTCTTGGGACGACGGCGTGATCGACGCGCTCCTCGACGGCGGGGGCTACGAGCCCTCCCTCGGCGCGCGTCCCATGCGCCGCGCGCTCGCGAGGATGGTCGAGTCGCCCGTGGCCGAGGCCGTGCTCCGAGGGGCGGTGCGCCGCGGCGAGACCGCGACGCTCTTCGCGCGCGACGGCGCCGTCGACGTGCGCGCGCCTGCGCGTAAGCCTTGATCCCGGCGGCGCAAATGGTGGACGCTCCCCGCCGCCCATGACCCTCACGGTTCCCGACGCGGACGAAGCCCCGGAGTTTGAGCTGCCGCGGCGCTTCGGCCGCTACGTGCTCTTCGACCGCATCGGCCGCGGCGGCATGGCGGAGATCTACCTCGCGCGGGGCACCACGCAGATGGGCGCCGCGCGGCTGGCGGTGGTCAAGCTCGTGCTCGACCGCTTCTCGTCCGACCCTGGCTTCTCCGAGATGCTCGTCTCCGAGGCCAAGCTCGCCGCCGGGCTCTCCCACGCCAACATCGTGCAGACCTTCGACCTGGGCCGCGAAGAGGGCCGGCTCTTCATCGCCATGGAGTACGTCGAGGGCTTCGACCTCACCAAGCTCGTGAAGAACCTCGCGGCGAGAAAGATCGGCCTCCCCGCGGAGTACGGCTTCTACGCGGTGATGGAGACCCTGCGCGCCCTCGACTACGCGCACCGTCGCACCGACGACCAGGGCCACGCGCTGGGCATCGTGCACCGCGACGTGTCGCCGTCGAACGTGCTGATCTCCCTGGAGGGCGAGGCGAAGCTCTGCGATTTCGGCATCGCGCGCGCCCTCGACGACCTCAACGAGGTGCCCGAGGGCGCCCTCGAGGGCAAGGCGGCGTACATGTCCCCCGAGCACGCGCGGGGCGAGCGGGTCGACGGCCGCGCCGACGTGTTCTCGGCGAGCGTGATCCTGTGGGAGATCCTCGCCGGGCGGCGGATGTACAAGAAGCCCCCCAACGGTGAGGTGATCGACCTGGCGCGCGCGGGCGACGTGCCCCCGCTGCCCGCCCGGGGCTTTCCGCGGCAGGAGCGGCTGCAGGAGATCCTCTCGAAGGGCCTCGCGAAGAACCGCGACGACCGCTACCCCACCGCCGGCGCGATGCTGCGCGACCTCGAGGAGTACGTCGTCGAGGCCAAGCTCCACGCCTCGCCCATGCGCTTCGGCGCGTTCCTCACCGAGCAGTTCGAGACCGAGCTCGTGGCCGTGCGCCGCGCCCGCGAGCAGGCCGCGCTGTCGGTGACCATCGCCGATCCCGTCGAGGTGATCCCGGTCCTCGCGCTCCCCTCGTCGATGCCTCCGCCTCCGCCTCCGCCTCCCGAGCCTGAGCCTGAGCCGGTCCTCCCTCCCGAGGAGCCTCCGGCGCCGGCGTACCCCGCGTATGTGCCGAGCGCGCGACCGCCGCTGCCCGACTTCGTGCCTCCCCCTCCCGAGGAGCCGCGCTCGGTTCGCCCCTACGTGCTCGGCGGCGTGGTGGCGCTGCTGCTGGTCCTGGCGGCCGCGGCCGCCGTGCTCACCCGCTGACCGCCGTGGCTGCGAAGGTCGCCCGCCAGCGCGTCGACCGGCTCCTCGTCGAGCGGGGGCTGGCGCCGTCTCGGGAGCGCGCGCAGGCGATGCTCCTCGCGGGCAAGGTGCGCCTCGCGGGGCAGCGCATTGACAAGGCGGGCACCCTCGTCGCGGCAGACGCCGAGCTCACGGTGGCCGAAGACCCGTGCCCCTACGTCTCCCGCGGGGGGTTGAAGCTCGCGAGCGTGCTCGGGCCCCTGGGGGTCGACCCCGCGGGGCGGGTGTGCCTCGACCTGGGCGCGTCGACCGGGGGCTTCACCGACGTGCTCCTGCAGCGAGGGGCCGAGCGCGTGTGGGCGGTGGATGTCGGGCACCACCAGCTCCATGAGAAGATCCGCAGCGATCCCCGGGTGCGCTCCCACGAGGGCGTGAACGCGCGGCTGGGGCTGCGCGAGGTGGTCACCGAGACGGTCTCGCTGGTGGTGATCGACGTGAGCTTCATCAGCCTCGCGAAGGTGCTCCCCGCGGCGGTCGAGGTGCTCTCGGCCGAAGGCGAGGTGCTGGCGATGGTGAAGCCGCAGTTCGAGCTCGGCCCCGCGCTGGTGCGCGGCGGCGTGGTGCGAGACGACGCGCTGCGGGCGAGGGCGGTGGACGGCGTGGCCGAGGCCGCGGCGTCGCTGGGGATGCTCGAGGTCGCGCGGGTCGACAGCGCGGTGCACGGACCCTCGGGGAACCGCGAGATCTTTCTGCACCTCCGAAGGCGCCTCGACGCGGGGTGACGGGCGCCGTGACACCGCGCCATCGCGGGGCTGTCACACGATTGTTTCCCGGCGCTGCCATGGTCGCGCCGCGGTTCGACCCCCCTGGGCTCGCGAAGAAGGACTCGACGGCGAAGATGGAAGCGCTCTTCAACAGTCACCTCGGCCCCGGCCACACGGCGCTTCTGCTGCTCTGCGTGCTCATCGCGCTCGGCTTCGAGTTCGTGAACGGCTTTCACGACACGGCGAACGCGGTCGCCACCGTGATCTACACGAACGCGCTGCGGCCCACGACGGCGGTGGTGCTCTCGGGGGTGTGCAACTTCTTGGGGGTGTTCCTCGGCGGCATCGCGGTGGCGATGGGGATCATGAAGCTGCTGCCGGTGGAGCTGCTCGTGGAGCAGGGCGCCGGCGCGGGCCTGGCGATGGTGTTCGCGCTGCTGCTCTCGGCGATCCTCTGGAACCTCGCGACCTGGTACAAGGGCATCCCCTCGTCGAGCTCGCACACGCTCATCGGTGCCATCATCGGCGTGGGCCTGGGCAACTCGCTTCGCCCGGGTCACACCTTCGGCGTCGGCGTCAACTGGGACAAGGCCAGGGACGTCGGCGCGGCGCTGCTGTTCTCGCCCATCTTCGGCTTCCTCGCCGCCGCGGGTCTGCTGCTGCTGATGAAGCGCTACACCCGGCTCAAGGGCCTGCTGATCGCGCCGCCGAAGGACACGGCGCCGCCGCCCGGCACCCGGGCGCTGCTCATCGGCACCTGCAGCGCGGTCTCCTTCGCGCACGGCTCGAACGACGGGCAGAAGGGCGTCGGGCTGATGATGCTGATCCTCATGGGCTTGCTGCCCGCGCAGTTCGCGCTGAACATCCACGCCGACCGCGCGACCATCGCTCGCTCGGCGAGCGCCGCGCAGGCCCTCGAGGCGACGGTCACCGCCCACGCCGACGCCAGCGCGCGGGCCGAGGCCGACCGCGCCGTGGTGCAGCTCCGCGCGGTGCGCACGCTGCTCCACGACCGCGCCTCGACGCAGGCCGTGCCCCCCGGGGAGCGCTTTCACGTGCGCCAGGCGATTCTCCTGGCCGACAAGTCGGTCGACCGCCTGGTGAAGTCGGGCGGGCTCGGCCTCACGCCGAGCGAGGCGGTCGCGCTGCGCCGCGAGCGGTCGGAGCTCCGCGCGATGACCGACTACGCGCCGCGCTGGGTGCTCGTGGCCATCGCCCTCGCGCTGGGCGTAGGCACGATGGTGGGCTGGAAGCGCATCGTGGTCACCGTGGGCGAGAAGATCGGCAGCTCGCACCTCACCTACGCGCAGGGCGCCAGCGCCGAGCTGGTCGCCGCGAGCACCATCGGGCTCTCGGCGCTCGCGGGGCTGCCCGTGAGCACGACCCACGTGCTCTCCTCCGGCGTCGCGGGGACCATGGTCGCGAACGGGAGCACGCTCCAGCGATCCACGGTGCGGAACATCCTCCTGGCCTGGGGGCTCACGCTCCCCGCGACCATCACGCTCTCGGCGGTTCTGTTCTTGTTGTTCCGCCTCGTGCTCGCCTGAGTCGGGCGCGGGCCGATCAGCGGCAGACGCGGGGGTTGAAGGTCGCGTCGGTCTGGAGGTACGTGCTCGAGGCCCACCCCGTGGTGCCCTGGTAGTTCACCTGCCACCAGCCGCTCACCGGCGCCGCGACGACCCGCGCGCTCTCGCCGCACGACATCACATCCACCACCCGGTACCCCGTCGAGGGACCGCTGCGGAGGTTCAGCGACGAGGCCGTCACCCGGAGGTTGATCCCCACCACCGAGGGCGTGCTCGGGGTGCTGGGCGTGGGGGTGCTGGGCGTGGGGGTGCTGGGCGTGGGCGTGGGGGTGCTGGGCGTGGGCGTGGGCGCCGGAGGCGGCGTGGCGCTGCCGCGGCTGAACCAGGGCGTGCGGCGCGCGGCGGCGGCGACGGTCAGCTCGATGTGGATGTGGTCGTTGTGCGGGTGCGGGCCGGTGTACGCCCGAAGCTTCGAGCCCGCCGGGCGGCTCGCGCTCCAGCTGCTGCGGTCCCACACGAGGTACTGCACGCCGATGGCCTGGGCGTTCTGCACGAGCCAGTTCGCCACCGCGTCGCCATAGGTGTTGTCGGCGCTGGAGCCCGAGAGCGGGATGAACACGTCGATCGCGCGGCCCGTGCCGTGCACCGAGAGCTGGCTCGTGCTCGCCGTGTTCGGGCGGCAGTTGTAGCCCTCGTAGCGCGAGACGTTGCGAAAGTTGGCGCGGATGTACGTGCCGAGCTCGCGAGCGCCCGCGAGGAGCCCGCCGCCGCAGTTGCGCCCGCCGCTCCACGAGCCCGGGCTGTCGTAGCCCACCGACTGACGGTCGCCCACCGCGAGCACGCTCGCCGGCGCGATCCACCGACCCGAGATCGCGATCTCTGAGACGGCGCCCTCCTCCTCGTCGTCGATCCAGTCGTCCGAGTCCATGAACTCGTCCGCCGCGCAGCCCATCGCCAGACCGCCCACCAGAAGCCCGACCGCCCACCGACGCGCAAAGAGACTCCGCATGGCGAGACCTCCCTGCAAGCGCTCGGCCTACCCACGCCGCCTCGCGCGCGCGTGATTTCCGCGGGTCCCAGGGTGGTCACGGCGCTGACCGTTGGACGCCGATGTGTCCAGTAGGTGTCGTGCCTACACTGTGCGCGCGTCGCGTCGTCAGGGGGTGTGGATCTCCGCCGCGTCGCGGCATACCTTGCGCGCCCATGAGCGACGACATCTCCAACGCGCCGATCTTCACGAAGCCTCCGGCGGCGTCGGCGCCGCCGCGCGAGTTCGAGTTCGGCAGCGCCGAGAACGAGGTCTTCTCCAGCCTCGCGGCGTCGATGCGCTTCGTGGCCGGCGGGAGCGTCGCCCTCGCGGCGGTGCTCCTCCTCTCCGCGGTGGCCCTGGCGGCCTCGGGCGGCGTGCGCGCGCTGCCCTTCGCGCTGGGTCAGTCCGTCGCCGCGGCGGTGCTGATCATCACGGGGCTCTGGCTGCGCACGGCGTCGCGCTCGGTCGACGCCATCGTGCGCACCGAGGGCCGCGACGTCGGCACCTGATGACCGCGATGGGCGGCCTCGCGCGGATGTTCTCACTCCAGCGGCTGGTCTTTCTCGCCGCCTTCGCCGTCGGCGTCGCGGGCTTCATCGGCAGCGCCGTGATGATGACCTTGATGCGGTCGTGAGGCGGGCGACGCGAGGCGCGCGGTGATCCACGCGCGCAGCGCGTCTTCGCGGTCGCGGCGCAGCGCCCAGAGCGCGAGGGCCGAGAGCGCCAGGCCCGCCACGCCGAGCGCCACGCCCGCGCCGAGGCCCTGCGCGCGG
The DNA here is from genome assembly GCA_041389885.1 of Polyangiales bacterium. GTDB lineage: Bacteria > Myxococcota_A > Polyangia > Polyangiales > JAWKRB01. Next base: position 402,882 of record JAWKRB010000005.1, read on the forward strand.
TGGCGCAGCCGCACGTCGTGGCGCCCCGCGGGGAGGGCGACGGTGAGCGTGCGCGCCGCGCGGTCGATGGCGCCCGCGGAGGTGCTCCAGCTTGTCTCGTGGTTCTGGTTCACCACGAGCCTCGCGGGGCGCGTGAGGCGCACGCGGGCGCGCACGCTGTTGGGCGTCCACTCGATGCCGCTCACCTCACCCGCGGTCGGCGGGTCGAGCCTCGCCTGCGGCCCAGGGCCCTGCCACAGGCCGGGCGAGGGGCCCCACTCCAGGGGCACGTAGCAGGTCGGCGTGCCCACGCCGCGCACGGCGTAGGTCGACCAGCGCCAGTAGTCTCCGCCGGCCTGCTGGTAGAAGTCCCGCGAGGCCCTCCCGCGGGGGATCTCGGGGTCGATGCCCTGCTGCAGCCGCGGCGCGTTGTTCACCGCGATGTCGACGCACACGGCGGTCGCGAGGAGCGCCTCGAAGGCCACGAATCCCGCGACGATCCAACGGCGCGCGCCGCGGTCGACGAGCCACCGACGCGCGTCGCCGAGGGTCGTGGCGACCACCAGCGCGAGGAGCACCGTGGCGGGGTAGAGAAAGCGCGAGGGCACGCGCAGCGACTTGTAGAGCGGCAGCTCGTGGAGCAGCCCGAAGAGCGAGAAGCCGGGGATGTTTCCGAGCGCGCACCACACGAGGGCGGCGAAGACGCCGAGGTTCGCGAGTCGCTCGGAGCGGCGCGCGTCGCGCTGCGCGAGCCCGGCGACCACGCCGAGCGCCGCGAGGCCCACGGGCGCCCAGCCGATGTAGTCGCCGTACTCGGGCCACACGAAGACGTGACCGGGAAAGCCCCGCTCGTGGGCCCGCAAGGTCCAGGTCTGCACGACCTCGGCGACGGTCATCGAGTCGTCGAGGGGCACGAGGCGCGGGTGCTCCTTGAGGTAGAGCATCACGGGCAGCAGCCGCGGCGACGCGAGGAGCGGAAAGAGCAGCCCCGTCACCGGCAGGGCGACGAGCAGCGCCCGCCGCGCCGCGGGGTCGCCGAGGCGCAGCACGGTGTCGAAGGCGAGGCCCACGAACATCAGCGGCAGGGGGTAGGTCGCGCCCTCGTACACGCAGAGCGCGAGCAGCGCGGCGACGAGCACGGCGTAGCGCGTCGCGCCCGCCATGGCCCTGCGGTGCGCCCAGAGCAGCCACGGGAAGAGCAGAAAGGGCGTGAACGACAGGTGGCCCCCGCCGAAGTGCTCGGAGCAGAAGCCGCAGGCGGTGAGCACCCCCGCGGCGAGGACCTGCTCCGCGCCGTTGCCCCCGTGGTCGCGCACGAGCGCCCGCGCGCCGAGCGCGCCCGCGAGGAGGTGCGCGTAGAGCCAGAGCTTCATCGCCGCCGCCGCGGGGAGCCACGCGTAGGTGAGCAGAAACAGCGGGCCGGGAAAGGGCGCCTGCGGGTCTTGAAACAGCACGATGCCGCCGCAGTGAAAGGGGTTCCACGAGGGGAACTCGTGAAAGTCTTGCAGCGCGATGCGCGCGGCCTCCCACACGCCGGCGAAGTATCGCCAGTCGTCGGTGCTGCCGTGGCGGGTGAGGGTCCACTCGCAGACGCGCGCGGCGCCCTGGCCGTTGCACACCCGCCACGTGGGCGCGGTGAATCCGGCGACGAGGGCGACGCACGCGAGGGCGCTGAGCGCGCGTTCGAGGCGACCCGACGGTCGGGGCGTGGGGGGCATCGCGGGGTCTACTCAGCTCGGCGGGCGACGCAGAGGAGCGAGACGCCGAAGGGGAGGTCGCCCCGCGCGAGGAGGTGCCGCTCGGCGCTGAACAGCCGCGTGAGGGCGGCGTTCACCGGCGCGGGGGGCAGGCCGATCTCTTCGGATCCGGGGCGCTTGAGCCGCCGCGAGAGCGCGCGCGCCACGGCCACGCCGGGGAAGAGCGCGGTGTTGAAATAGCTCAGGCGCTCGACGCGAAAGACCGCCGAGACCGCCTCGCGGAGCGTGCGGCGGGTGTACCGACGGCGGTGGTGGTTGAACTCGTCCGAGGGCCCCCAGAGCATGGGAAAGGCCGGCACCGTCGCGAGGAACACCCCCCCCGGCGCGAGGAGGTGCCGCGCGAGGTCGAGGGCCGGGCGCTCGTCGTCGAGGTGCTCGAGCACGTCGGCCATGAGCACCAGCGCGCCCGACGCGGGCTCGTAGTCCGACACGGCGTCGAGGCCCTTCGACAGGTCCGCGAAGCGCACGCCGTCGCGGCCCAGCCGGTGCGCGGCCTCGACCGCGAGGGGCGACCCGTCGAGGCCCACGGCCTCGCCGTAGCGCGAGAGCACCGCGAGGTTCGAGCCTACGCCGCAGCCGAGGTCGTAGAGCACGCCCTGCGGCAGCGCGCCCGTCGCGCAGAGGTCGTCGAGGATCGCTCCCAGAATCGCGCGGCGGCCCGACCACCACCAGTGGCGGTCCTCGTCGCGGGCCATCATTTCAAATGCGGCGGCGTCCATGGTTCGCGCGGACCGTACCAGAGTTGCGCGACGGATTTGACCGCCGACCGGGTCGCGCGCGCCGCCGTCGGGTGATACTCCGCCGACCTCCCGGCGCCGCCGCCCCGAGGCGAAGCCATGGCTCCCCCGACGAACGAAGACCCGTCGCTCGCGCTCGTGCTCCACGCGCACCTCCCCTGGGTGCGTCAGCCCGGAGACGCCGAAGAGATCGAGGAGCGCTGGCTCTTCGAGGCCGTGATCGAGTGCTACCTCCCCCTCGTCGCGCGCCTCGAGCGCCTCGACCGCGACGGCGTGCCCGGCGCCCTCGCGCTCTCGGTCTCGCCCACCCTCGCGGCGATGCTCCGCGACGAGGCCATGACCGCGCGCTTCGAGAAGCACTTCACGAAGCTCGAGGCCCTGCTCCCCGCGGCGCGCGCGCGGCGCTCGACGGAGTTCCATCCCGCCCTCGACCACCACGCCGCGCGGCTCCATGAGGCGCGGGCGCGATGGGCGCGGCTCGGCGGGGACGGGCTCCTCGGCGCCTTCGCGTCCCTGCGTCGAAGCGGCCGGCTCTCGCTCTGGACCTGCCCGCACCCCCACCCCCTGCTCCCGCTCTGGATCGACCGGCCCTGGTTCGTCGACGCCTCCCTCTCGCGCGCGATCTCGTTGCACCGCAAGGAGTTCGGCGTAGATCCAGACGGGCTGTGGCTCCCCGAGTGCGGCTACGCGCAGGGCCTCGACGCGCACCTCGCGCGGCACGGCGCGCGGGTGTCGGTGCTCGAGACCCACGGGGTGCTGCACGGCGCGCCGCGTCCCGCGAGGGGCGTCGGGGCGCTGGTGCGATCGCCCGCGGGCGCGTGCTTCGGCGGGAGGGATCCGCACGCCGCCAGCGCGGTCTGGAGCCGCGCCGAGGGCTACCCCGGCGAGGCCCCGCACCAGGACTTCGCCAGCGACCTCGGCGGCGGCCCCTGGGAGGGCTTCACCTCCGCCGACGGCGACGCCCTCCGCACGGGACTCGGGGTCTTCGCCGTGACCGACCGCCGCGGCGGGGCGAAGCGTCCCTACGACCCCGACGCGGCGACGCGCCTCGCGCGGGCGCAGGCGGAGCGCTTCGTGGCGGAGCGGCTCCGGGGAGCGGGGCTCTCGGTGGCGCCCTTCGACGCCGAGCTCTTCGGGCACTGGTGGGCCGAGGGTCCCGTCTTTCTCGAAGAGGTCTTGCGCGCGAGCGCGAGGTCAGGGCTGCGCTGCGTCGCCCTCGACCGCGTCGCGTCTGAGCGGGGGCACGCCGCGCAGCGGATCACCCCGGCCGACAGCACCTGGGGCCGCGGCGGGCACCTCGCGGCCTGGCTCGACGGGCCCGCGGCGCCCATGGCCCGCGCGCTCGACGCCATGGCGCGGGCCCTCGAGTCCGCCGGCGTCGGGCGGCACCCCGCGGCCCTCGACGCGCTGTTGTCGGCGAGCGCTTCTGACTGGCCCTTCCTCTTGAACGGAGGCGGCGCTCCGCACTATGCACAGCGTCGCTTCGACGCCCACCGCGACGCCTTCTGGCGCGCGCTGCGCGGCGAAGTGGCGCGGCCCGGCTGATGCGCGCGAGAAGCCCCGATAGCTCTCACGGAGATACACCGACATGACCCTCTCCCTCGAAGGCGCGTTCACCGCGCTCGCCACGCCCTTTCGCAACGGCTCCGTCGACCTCGAGGCGATGGCGTCGTTCACCGAGTTTCAGATCGCCGGGGGCATCGGGGGCGTGGTCCCCTGCGGCACCACGGGCGAGTCGCCGACGCTGAGCGCGGGCGAGGCGAAGGAGGTCGTCGCCACCGTGGTGCGCGCCGCCCGCGGCCGCGTGCCCGTGATCGCGGGCACCGGATCGAACAACACCGTCGACACCATCGCGCGCACGCAGGCCGCGCAGGAGGCCGGCGCCGACGCCGCGATGGTGGTGATGCCGTACTACAACAAGCCCACGCAGCGCGGGCTGATCGCGCACGTGCAGGCGGTGCACGAGGCCACCTCGCTGCCCATCGTGCTCTACAACGTGCCGACCCGCGGCACCGCCGACCTCGCCGCCGAGAGCGTAGTCGAGATCGCGCGCACCTGCCCCCGCGTGGTGGGGCTCAAGGAGGCCACGGGCAACGTGCTCCGCGCGCAGTCGGTGGTCGCGGCGCTGGGCGAGCGGATCACCGTGCTCTGCGGCGACGACGCGCTCACCGTGGCGATGATGGCCGTGGGCGCGAAGGGCGTGATCTCGGTCGCGAGCAACGTGGTGCCCGGCGCGGTGCAGGACGTCGTGCGCGCGTTTCTCGACGGCGACCTCGCGGGCTCGCTGCGCAAGCAGCAGGCGCTGCTGCCCGTGTACGAGGCGATGTTCCTCGAGAGCAACCCCGGGCCGGTGAAGGCCGCGCTCGCGGCGATGAGGCTCTTCGCGCCCGAGGTCAGGCTCCCCCTCGCGTGGGTCTCCGAGGGCACCGCCGAGCGCGTCGTCGCGGCGCTGCGCGCCTACGGCGTGTCGCTGTGAGCGCCGTGCGCGTCGCCGTCGCCGGCGCTTGCGGGCGCATGGGGAGGCTCGTCCTCGAGCAGGTGCTCGCGGCCGACGACGTGGTGCTCGCGGGCGCGCTCGACCGGGCGGGCTCCCCCGAGCTCGGCGCCGACGCGGGCGCGCTCGTGGGGCGACCCATCGGCGTGCGCATCAGCGCCGACCCCGCCGTGGCCCTCGCCGACGCCGAGGTGGTGATCGATTTCTCGTCCCCCGCCGCGACGCGCGACGTGCTCCAGGCCGCTGCGGCGCAAGGGGTCGCGTGCGTCGTGGGCACGACCGGCTTCGACGCGGCGGGGCTCTCGCTCCTCGACGCGACGGCGGCGCGGGTGCCGGTGGTGGCGGCGCCGAACATGTCCCTCGGGGTGCAGGTGCTCGCGCACCTCCTGCGAGAGGCGCTGGGGCTGCTGGGCGACGACTTCGACGTCGAGGTGGTCGAGGCGCACCACCGCGAGAAGCGCGACGCGCCCTCGGGCACGGCGCTGCGGCTCGCGCAGGTGGCGGCGAAGGCTCGCTCCCTCTCGATGGAGCGCGACCTCACGCACGGGCGCCGCGGCGCCAGCGCGAAGCGAGAGCCCAACGAGATCGGCGTCCACGCGGTGCGCGGCGGCGACATCGTGGGGGACCACACGGTGATCCTCGCGGGCATGGGCGAGCGCATCGAGCTCACGCACCGGGCCACGAGCCGCGCGGTGTTCGCGGCGGGCGCGCTGCGCGCCGCGCGCTGGGTGGTGATGCAGCCGCCGGGGCGCTACACCATCGGCGACGTGCTGGAAATCCCGGGCTGAGGCGCGGCGGGTGCCCACGCTCGCGCTGCTGCTGCTCCAGGCCGCGCTCGGGATGCTCACCGCGTCCCTGGCCGCGCAGGAGCTCCGCGCCTCGACGCGCGCGGTGCAGGCGACCGAGGCGTTTCGCGCCCTCGCCGCGCACTCGGCGTGCCTGGTGTTCCCGCCCACGCTCTTTCTGCTCCTGCGTCACACCGACTGGATGGTGAGCTACCGCTTCGACGGCGCGACGCTGCCCTCGGCGGTCGCGCTGCTGCTCGCGCTCGTCGCGGCGGCGGCGCCCCTCGCGGGCTTCGCCCTGGGGGGCGCGTGGGTGCGCGCCCACGACGCGCGTCGCCCGGTGCTCGTCGCGGGCGCGATCACCGCCGCGGCGCTCTTCGCGTGCTTCGTCTTTCGCGCGCGCGTCGGGCACGTCGGGAGCTGGGTGCAGTACCGCGGAGGCTTCGGCCTGCAGCGCATCACCTCGTCGCCGCTGATGCCCGTGCTCACGCTCATCGCGCTGGCGCAGGGCGCCGCGTGGGCCTGGCTCGTCGTGTCGATCGCGCGCCGCCGCGAGTAGGCGCGGGGGACGTCGCGTCAGCCCGCGCCGCGGGAGGGGCAGAAGCTCGCGCAGGGGCACGCGTCGCAGCGCGGGCCGCGGGCTTTGCAGGTGTACCGCCCGTGCAGGACGAGGCGGTGGTGCATGTCGATCCAGCGCGACTGGGGAAAGAGCTTGAGCAGGTCCTGCTCGATCTTCACCGGGTCGGTGTGCCGGGTGAGCTTGAGCCGGCGCGAGACCCGCGAGGCGTGCGTGTCGACGGCGATGCCGTTGGCGATGCCGAAGGCCGTGCCCAGCACCACGTTGGCGGTCTTGCGCGCGACGCCCGGCAGCGCGCGGAGCTCCGCCTCGGTCCGCGGGACCTCGCCCCCGTGGCGCTCCACCAGCAGCCGCGCGGCCTCGACGATGTGCTTCGCCTTCACGCGGTAGAAGCCCGTGCGCTTGATGAGCGCCTCGACCTCGGCCTGCTCGCCGACCGCCAGCGAGGCCGCGTCGGGAAAGCGCGCGAAGAGCCCTGGCGTGCAGAGGTTCACGCCCTTGTCGGTGGTCTGCGCCGAGAGGATCACCGCGATGAGGAGCTGGAAGGGCGACGCGTGGTCGAGCTCGCAGCGCGCGTCGGGGAGCGCGCGCATGAGCGCCTCGTCGAGGGCTCGCGCCCGCGCGCGGAGGGCGGCGCTGGGGGGGCGTGTCATGCGCGGCGGGGTGCGGGAGGGGGCCCCGCTCAGGGGCGACGGATGCGGGCGATGAAGGCCGCGTCGGCGACCTGGCCGGTGAGCCGGGCGCGGGTCGCGTCGAACACGCGGTTCCACTGCGCGCGCTCGGCGGCGGTCACCGAGATCACGTTGATGCCGCGGCCCGCGAAGGAGCTCATCGCGCGGCCCTCGTCGCGGCGGAGGTTGGTGCGCAGGAGCTGGTGAAACTGCAGCGCCGTCTCGCGCAGCGCGGTCTGCTGCTCGGGCGAGAGCGAGTCGAACTGCCGCTTGCCGAAGACCGTCGCGCCCACCACCAGGCCGACGTTCACGTCGGTCATGTGGGTCGCGCGGCTCGACCACTGGAGCGACACCGCCGCCACGGGGGAGGTCACGAAGGCGTTGACGCGGTCGGTCTGCAGCGCCGACAGCACCTCGGGGAGCTGCAGCGGCACCGCCGTCGCGCCGACCTCGGAGAAGAGCGCGGGCATCACCCGGTCGTCGCGCCACACGTAGGGGCGCGTGCCGCGGAGGTCGGTGGGGGTGCGCACCGCGGAGCGCGAGAACACCTTGCTGAACCCCACGTCGCCCCAGTCGAGGAACACGAAGTTCGCCGCGTTGTACGCCTGCACGATGGTGTCGTGCGTGCGCACCCGGGCGGCGTCGAGCTCCTGGTAGTTGGAGAACATGCCGGGGATCTGAAAGGCCAGCGAGGGGCGGTGAATCTGCCCGAGGCCCACCGCCGTCATGATCCCGCCGTCGAGGCGACCCGCGCGGACCTTGCGGACGACCTCCGACTCGTCGCCCTGCACGCCGCCAGGATAGATCCTGAGCTGCAGCGTGCCGTTGGTGCGGCGGCGGATCTCACGGTTCCACGACTCGAGCACGCGCATCCACGTCGAGCCCGGGGGCGCGAGCGTGGCGACCGTGAGCGATCGCGGCGCGGCGGCGGGTTGGGCCTCGACCCCGCGGTGCGCGAAGAGCGCGCCGGCGAAGCCAAAGGCGACGGCGAGCAAGGCGTATCGATGCGTCTTCATGGCGGTACTGGTCTCCTGGGTCGTCGTTGGCAAAAGCCTTCGACGGCGCGAGGGCGAGGTTTGTTCGATCAGGGTGTCGCTGCGGGGGTCGCGCCCTCGGCGGGGGCCGCGCCCTCGGCGGGGGCCGCGCCCTCGGCGGGGGTCGCGCCCTCGGCGGGGGCCGCGCCCTCGGCCGCGGGCTCCTCGGGGCTGAAAAGGTCGTCGATCTGCGCGAGGTAGCGCCGCGCGCGGGCCTTCGCGATCTGGTTCGCGAGGCGCTGCTCGGGCCACACGTCGCCGGCGTTGATCACCTCCTCGAGCAGGCGGCGATACAGCGCGCGGTCCTGAACCATCACCGCGTAAGCGCGGGCCTGGAGCACGAGGTAGGTCAGGAACCTGCGCTGCGTGCTGCTGATCGCCCGCTCGAAGAGCTCGCGGGAGCGCTCGGGCTCGCCGCCCAGCGACGGCGCCGCGCGGGCGTAGTAGGTCGCCATGGCCACGCAGGGGCCGTAGTTCTGGTAGGTCGGGTCGAGGGCCAGCGCCCGCTCGAACAGCGCCACCGCGTAGGGCAGGTCGGCGAGCACGTCGGGGTCGTTCTTGTTCAGGTTGATGTTCCGGGCCCAGGCGTACCCGGTCCAGAAGAGCATCCCGACCTGCTCGGTCTCGTCGAAGCGCTGGAGGTACGAGCGCCACGCGTCCACGCCGCGGCGGATCGCGCCCTCGGCCCCGCCGTCGCCGTCCTCTTCGAGGGTGAGCGTGTCGAGGCCGACCTGCTTCGCGCGGAGGTACGCGATGGTGGCGCGGTTGCGGTAGTGCTCCAGGCGCTCCTCGTCGTCGCTGCGCTCGGCGAGGTCCATGCGCTCCTCGAGGAAGCCGAAGCCGTAGAAGCCCAGCGCGCGCATCAGGTTCACGCGGAGCTGGGTGTTGTTCGGCACCACCAGGAGCAGCCCCTCCATCTGCGTGATGGAGTAGGGCAGCGCCGACTCCGCGATCGCCGGGTCCGCGAAGGACTGCAGCGCGGGGGACGCCTGGCCCATGATCCGAACGGTGGAGTTCGCCGCGAGTTGGGTCATACAACCCCCGAGCCCGATCGAGAACGCCGCGATCAGGAGCCCCTTGAAGATCCGCTTTCGCATGGCGAAGGTGCGTAATCTGTCCGCCGAGTGCGTGTCAATGGCTCCAGGGGGCGCCGCCAAGAATCGACGTGCTACAACGCCGGGGACCATGCGCTCCCTCCACGCCGCGCTGCTCGCGGGGATTCTCGTCGTTTTCGCGCCGGTCGCGGCTCAGGCCACCGTCATGTTGCACCGCAGCGCAGACGAGCTCGCCGCCATGTCCGACGCCGTGGTGGTGGCCTCGGCGGAGCGAGACGCGGGCGGCGGGGTCGTCGCCGAGAGCCGGTGGCTGGCCGGCAGGATCGTCACGGAGGTGCCGATTCGTGTGCGGGTGGCGGTCGCAGGCCCTTGGGGCGCAGGGGCTTCGGTCACGCTGCGGCTCCCTGGGGGGGTGGTGGGCGACACGGGGCAGCGCGTGTCGGGGGCGCCGGTGTTCCGCGCGGGCGAGAGCTACCTGTTGTTTTTGCAGCGCCTCCCCGACGGCGCGTGGACGGTCCTTGACATGTCGGCCGGAATGTTGCCGCTCTCCGTCGACCCCGCCCGCGGGCTGCTGGTGCACCCCTCGCGCGCCGAGGGCATCCGCTTCGTCGAGCCCGCCGGCGGGCGCGTCGTCGAGGTCGCGGCCGCGGGCGAGCCCCTCGCGCCCTTCGTCGCGCGGCTCCGCCGGTCGGCGCGCTGAGCGATGCGTCTCGCCGCGCTGGCCGCCGCGCTCTCGCTCGCCGCGCCCGAGGCGCGCGCGTGGTGCCGCACCACCACCATGCCCGCGCAGCCCGACCCCCTGGTGTGCCCCGCCGAGGGGCGCCCCCTCGCGTGGCCGTCGGGGTGCGCCGGGTTTCGCTTCGACCCCACCGTGCGCCCCGACCCCGGGGACATCGCGCCCGCGGAGCTCGAGCGCGCCCTCGACGGCGCCGCGCGCGCGTGGGCGGGGCTCTCGTGCGGGGGGAGCGCGGGCGCCTCGCCGAGCTTCGCCCTCGCGCGGCTCCCCGACGCGGTGACCGACGCGGGCTATGAGGGGCTCGGGCGAGACACCAACACCGTCGCGTTTCGGCGGACCTGGGGCCTCGACGCGTTTCACCCCCCCGACGCCGCGGCGGTGACGGTGGTGACCTTCGGCGCGCGCAGCGCGGCGATCCTCGACGCCGACACCGACCTGAACCTCCGCGGGCCGAGCAACCCGCGGGGCTTTCGCTTCGCCACGGACGGCGACGCGGCGAGCGCCGACCTTCAGACCGTGCTCACCCACGAGCTCGGGCACCTCCAGGGCCTCGCGCACAGCGGCCGCCGCGAGGCCGTGATGTGGTTTCAGGCGGGCCGCGGCGAGCAGCGGCAGACGCCCACCGACGACGACGCGGCGGGGCTGTGCGACGCCTACCCGCCCGGCGCGAGCGTGTGTGACCCCTCGGCGGCGGGCGCGGTCCTCCGCGGCGGCGGGGTGGGCTGCGCGGCGGGGAGCGGCGGCGGCGCGGGCGCGTGGTGGCTCCTGGGCCTCGCGGCGCTCATCGCGCGGCGGCGAGGATGATCTGCATCGCCGCGAGGGCCACCACGGAGCGGTCCTCGTCGCGCAGGAGGGGCGCGAGCGCGTCGACGTCGCCCGACGCGCCGCTGAGCTCGCCCCAGGCCATGACCGCCACGCGGCGCACCCCGGCCTCGGGCGACGCCAGGGCCTGACGAATCGGCTCGCTCAGCCCCGCGTCGCCGCGGGCCGCGAGGGTCTGCAGCGCCCGCGCCGCGACGAACCCGTCGGGCGAGCGAGCCAGGCCCCGAAGCGCGCGCGTCGCGGCGTCGCGGTGGGGCTCCGCGCGGCTCAGGGCGCTCGCGACGCGCAGCACCAGCTCGGGGTCCTCGGCGCCGAGGAGCGCGGCGAGGTCGGGGCCGTGCGCCCGGAGCAGCGTCGACGCCGCCACCGCGGCCTGCGCGCGGAGAGCGGCGCGGTCGCCTCGCATCACCGCCAGGAGGTAGCGCGCGGCGTCGTCGTCGCCCCGCGCCGCGAGGGCCCGCGCGGCCTCGACGCTCAGGGGCGTCGCCGCGGTCGCCAGCGTCGGCAGGAGCCGGGCGCGGGCGTCTTCGAGGGAGGTCGCCACGAGCGCCGCGGGCGCCGCCATGCGCACGAAGGCCGAGCGGTCTTCGAGGGCCGCGGCGAGGGGCGCGAAGACCTCATCGCCGCGCCCGCCGAGGCTCCGCACGCAGGCCGCGCGCACGTCGTCGACGGCGTCGTCGCGCAGCGCCGCGAGGAGGGCCTCGGTGACGGGCTCGCTCCGCAGCGACGCGAGGCGACCGGCGGCGGCGGCGCGCACCGCGGGGTCGTCGTCGCGGAGCAGGCGGAGCAGGCGCCGTCGGTTGCGCGTCGGACGCAGGGACCGCAGACCCGCGAGGCGCCGCTCGCGGTCGTCGCTGCGAAGGGCGGCGCGGAGCCGTTGCGGCGGAGGGCCCTCGCGCCCGCGCACCTCCCAGAGCGTGAGCGCGGCGAGGTCTCCCACCACGCCCTCTCGCCGCGCCAGCGGCTCGAGGGCGTCGACCCCCAGCGGGCCCACCGAGCGCAGCGCCGCGAAGCCCGCGCTGCGCTCGCCGGGGTCGTCGCTCCCCGCGAAGCGCCGCAGGGTGACCAGGGCGATGTCGGCCAGCAGGTCGGCGTCGCCGTCGCCTCGGGCTTCGACGTAGCGCTCGTACGCGCCCAGCGCGGCGGCCACGTCGGCGCGCCTCAGGGCCTCGCGCACGCCCCGCGAGGGCCCGGCGCAGGCGGCGAGGGCGAGGAGCAGGGCGAGGGCGCGCAGGGGGCTCACGAGGCCGACGTCGTCGCACCCGCGGGGCGGGCGGCGCAAGGACGTGGTACCAAACGCCCGATGCGCGCGACGGCGGCACTCACTCTCGCAGGGGTACTTCTCACGGCTCCGCTGGTCCTGGCGCAGCGCGCGTCTCGCGGGGCGCCGGTGGTCGACCGGGTGCGCATCCCCGCGGGGGGGTTCTTCATGGGCGCCGACGACCGCGGCGAGCCCGACGAGCGCCCGCGGCACCGCGTGGAGCTCCCGGCGTACCTCATCGACCGCACCGAGGTCACCCGCGGCGCGTACCGCCGCTGCGAGTCGGCCGGCGCGTGCACCTCGCCCCGGCCGCTCGACGCCCGCTTCGCCGACCCCCGGCAGCCCGTGGTGGGGGTCTCGTGGCACCAGGCGCGGGCGTACTGCGCGTGGGCGGGCGGGCGGCTCCCCACCGAGTCGGAGTGGGAGAAGGCCGCGCGGGGCGAGGACGGCCGGGTGTTCCCGTGGGGGGACGAGTACCCCAACGGGACGCGGGCGGTGTACGGGCGCCGCGAGGCCACCGGGCACCCCGACCCGGTGGGCACCCACCCCCGCGGAGACTCGCCCTACGGCCTCCACGACATGGCGGGCAACGTCTGGGAGTGGGTCGAGACCCCCTACGACCCCTACGCCTACCGCACGCCCGGCCGCGAGCCCACCTGCGAGACCGCCCTCGCGGCGCTCCACGACCTTCGGGTCCGCGGGATTCGTCGCTTCACCGGCACCAACCCCCTGCCGACGGAGTGCGAGCGCATCCTGCGCGGCGGCGGCTGGAACTACGGCGGCGAGGGCCTCCGGTCCTCGAACCGGGTGCACCACCCCGCGGCCTTCAGGCTGGTGATGTCGGGCTTTCGCTGCGCGGCCGACGTCGCGCCGGGCTCGTGACGAAGAGGTAGCCCGCCACCCCCGCGAGGGCCGCGGCGTGGAGCGCCTCGCGGGTCGCGCCGCCGAGGGCCCCGTCGAGCCGCGACGCCAGGCCGGGGTTCATCAGCAGCGAGGCCGCGGTGGCCACGAGGGACAGCGACGCGGCGCGGGCCACCAGCAGCCGGGTGTACCGCGCCGTGCGGCGCGCCACGAGGAGGGCGCCGTAGCCCAGCGAGAGCTGCGCGACACCAATGAGCCGCGCGGCGAGCTCGTGCTCGGCGAGCACGGTCACGCGGCAGAGCCCCAGGGTCAGGGTCAGCAGCGCGGCGAGGCCGTAGGCGGCGGCGAGGGGAGGGAGGGAGGGGGCGAGGGGAGTGAGCGGCACGAGCCGTTCAGGCGGAGGGCTCCGAGGGAGACTCGGGCGCGCCGGGCGCGGGCTCTTTGCGCTTGATCGTGTTGGGCTTGGGCGAGATCAGCATGGTCATCGCCTTGCCCTCGAGGGCGGGGTTGCCCTCGATGTTGATCAGCCCCTCGAGCGCCTTGATGATGTCGTCGAGCACCTCGCGGCCCTTCTCGGGGTGCGTGATCTCGCGGCCGCGGAAGCGCACGGTGATCTTGGCCTTGTTGCCTTCTTCGAGGAAGCGCTTGATGTGTCGGACCTTGGTGTCGAGGTCGTGGTCGTCCGTCTTCGGGCGCACCTTGACCTCCTTGATCTCGACGATGTTCTGCTTCTTTCGAGCCTCGTTCGCGCGCTTCTTCTCCTCGTACTTGTACTTTCCGAAGTCCATGATCTTGCAGACCGGGGGGTCGGCCTTCGGATTGACCTCGACGAGGTCCAGCGTCTGCTCCTGCGCCATGCGGATCGCGTCCGGGCTCGTCATGATGCCGAGCTGCGTGCCGTCGGCGGCGATGACGCGCACCTCGGGTACACGGATACGGTAGTTGACCCGCACCTGGGGCTGCCGCTGCTGGTTCCTGTCCATCGGTCCCTTGATCGTCGTGCTCCGTATGTTGGGGGACCGTGCCAGGCCCCCTCAGGGTTCGTCAGCGCGTGCGTTCAACGGCGCGCGCGGTGGGGAGGGTCGCGCCCTAAGGTGCCCCTCGTCAAGCGACGCGGAGAAGTTCGTGGAACTTCGTCTCCGAGCGCTCCCTCTTGGTGTCGGCCCCCGCCGACCTCGTTGAGAGGGTTCTAGTAGGCGCGATTGGGATTGAACCAACGACTCCCACCGTGTCAAGGTGGTGCTCTACCACTGAGCTACGCGCCTGTCGTACCGCTCGCCTCCGTGTCGCCACGGCGCGAGAGGGACGTGTGTAGACCACAGGGCGCGCCCGCTGTCAACCGTCAACGCACCGCGACGGAGAGAAAGCGACGCCCCGCGCTGGTCAGATGTGAAAGCCCACGAAGGGCGTCACGTCGACGGCGAAGAGGAAGGTCGGGAACATGAACTGCAGCCCGATCTCCGCGCCGAAGTGAAACCCGTTGCGGAGGTTGTACTCGAGACGCGTGCCCACCACCGCGTTGCCGTAGCCCGAGAGCACGTGCGCGGGCTGCCGCCCGGTGGACGAGGGCAGCGGGGGCGCGGGCTCGATCTGCCCGACGCCGCCGCCGATGAAGGCCGAGGCCACGAAGCCCTGCGTGGCGAAGCCCTTGGGCGTGAACGCGTAGTACAGCCGCGCGTTGAGCAGCAGGTTGGCGAAGGGGTTCGAGACCGACGTCGACGGGGGGTTGGGCGCCGTCATGGTCGCGCGCGGCGGCGGGATCTCCCAGGGCGCCGTGTCGAACTGAAAGCGCACGCCGAGGCCGACGCCGATGCGCCGGGTGATGTTGTAGCGAATGAGCGCCGAGAGGAAGTACGTCGGCGCGAAGCCCGCGTTCACCTGCGGCGAGCACACGAACTCACCGCACGACTCCTGCACCTGGGTCTGGCGCTGTCCGTTCGAGTCGGTGGTGATGAACTGCCAGCGGCGGTACTCGGCGTAGGGGGGCCGACCGCCGCCGAGGTACGCGAGGCCGATGCCGCCGCCCACGTCGATGGAGAAGCGCGAGAAGCGCTCGGTGGTGCCCGTCGACGGGCGCTCGGGGGTCTCCCCGTCGCTCGCGGAGCAGGCGCCGCCGTCGCAGCGCATCCCTTCGCCGCACTCGTCGTTGCTGACGCAGGCGTCGCCGAGGCCGCCGCGTCGGGCGCCGCCGCGGGGGCGGCAGCTCGGGCCGCTCATGCCGGGCGGGCACTCGTCCATGCCGCTGGCGCAGGTCTCGGGGGGCATGCGGCCGGGGAGGGCGGGCGCGGGGGACGTGCGTCGGGCCACCACGGTGACCTGCACGGGCGACGACTCGCTGCCGGCGCTGGCGAGCTCCTGGCCGCCGGCGTCTTGCGCGACGACGTAGTACTCGATGTTCCCCTGGATCATGTTCGCGCAGGGGATCTCGGTGCCCCAGCCGTTGGCGACGCGGGTCATCTCCCGGCGCTCGAAGGCGCGCATGCCGTTGCCGCGGAAGTTCACGTAGACGTGCTCGGCCGTGAGCGAGCCCGAGGGCTCGACGTACACCGGCAGCGGCGTGTTCTCGAGCTGCTCCGGCGCGGGGGTGTGCAGGAGCTCCCCCTGTCCGCGGCTGGGGCGCGTGCTGGTGTTGCCGCTGGTGTTGTTGCTCGTGCTGGCCGGGCGCGAGCCTCGAGACTGCGCCTGGCGAAACGCGGCGCTGATCTCGGGGGTGACCAGCAGCGGGTCGGGCTCGGCGTTGCTGTCGAGCTGCAGCGCGCGGCTCATCGACTCGACGCCGGCATCGTTGTTCTGCTGGCCGCCCACGGCCACGATGCCGAGGGACATGTGGACCCGCGCGACGACCTGCGGCGAGCACGAGCCGTTGCCGCAGCCGCGCAGCGCGATCTGCAGGCGCTCGACGGCGCGCTCGATCTCGAGGTTCTGGTAGTCCTCCATCGCGTTCGTGATGAGCGAGCGCGTCTGGCGGTCGCGGGGGCCCTGCGGGGGCTGCGCGAACGCGGTGGACGTGAGGATCACGAAGGATCCGACGAGGAGCGTGCTGCGGCGCGAAGTCATCTCGTTGTGGCTCTCGGCGATGGCGACGACCCGACCCGACGGGTCGCCCTGGGCGGGCACGGGAATCCTACGAATCGCGCGTGAACGCAAGGGCCGGCGGCGGGTGCGGCCCCGAAGCCTGCGGAATCACCGCCCTCGGAGCCGCCGTTCAGCGAACGAGGCGGCCCTCGGCGTCGATCTCGTTGAGCTCGACCCGGCGGTTGCGCTGGCGCCCCTCGTTGGTGCGGTTCGACTCGATGGCCTGGCGCGAGCCGTAGCCGCGCGAGGTGAGCCGCGCGGCGTCGATGCCGTGCGCCACGAGGTACGAGCGCACGGTCAGGGCGCGGCGGCGCGAGAGGTCGTCGTTGTGCCGCACCGAGCCCTCGCTCGACGTGTGACCCCCGACCTCGTAACGCAGCGCGCGGTTCTGCGACTGGCCGAGGAACTGCACCACCTCGTCGAGGGTCGTGGCCGCGCCGGGCCGCAGCGTCGCGCGGTCGAAGTCGAACTCGACCTGGAACCGCACCCCGTGCCGCGTGACCTCGAGGTGCTGGAACACCGGCGGGCAGCCCTGGAGGTCCACCGGGCCGGCCTCGTTGGGGCAGCGGTCGGTGGCGTCGGGCACCGTGTCTTGATCGTTGTCGGGATCAGGGCACCCGTCGGTGTCTTGGAACCCGTCGGGGTCTTCGGGCTCGTTGCGGCAGTTGTCGACGTTGTCGGCGACGCCGTCGGTGTCGTTGTCGAGCTCGGGGCAGCCGTCGTCGTCGAGGTAGCTGTCGCGGTCTTCGGGGTCGAGCGGGCAGAGGTCGCGGGCGTCGGCGATGCCGTCGCCGTCGCTGTCGAGCTCGTCAGGGCAGCCGTCGGCGTCTTGAAAGCCGTTGTAGTTCTCGGGCTGGTCGGGGCACTGGTCCTCGGGGTCGACCAGGCCGTCGCCGTCGCGGTCGCCGGGGCCCGCGGCCACCACCACGGCGCGGGGGGCGCAGCGGTCGGGGGGCGACAGGGTCATCGCCGCGCGGGCGTTGGCGTCGGAGGCGCGGAGGTGATCCTCGGCGCGGCCGAGGTGGCCCTCGGCCAGCTCGCGGTCGGCGAACTCGGCGTGCGAGCGACCCAGCGCGAGCTCGCGGGGCGCGCAGGTGCGCGCGCCGTTGCGGTCGGCCTGGTCGAGGGTGTCGCGCAGCGCCGAGATGCGGCCCCGCATCGCGGGCGCCTGCGCGCAGCCGAGCAGCGCGATCGCCGCCGCGAGGCCCAGGGCCGGTCGGCTCGAGCGCACTATCGCCCGCTCTCTCGCATGCGGCGGCGGGCGATGTCTCGCGCCTGCCGGGCGTTGTCTTCAGCCACCGAGGCCATGTCCAGCGCGTTCTGGTACTCGGCCTCGCCGGCGAACTCTCGGGCCTTCGCGAGGTGCTCGCTGGCCATGTAGAACTCGTAGGGCGCCTGGCGCTCGGCGCCGGCCTGTCGGGCCTCTTCGACGAGCTGCGCGGCGTCGCCGATGGCGGAGGTGTACAGGATCGGCCCGCACTGGCACAGCGAGAGCGCCAACGCGGCGAGCCCGACGCGTCTGGCGCTGTCGCGTTTGAAACCGCTCACGGCCGCGGGAACCTATCAGAGCGCAGGGACGCAGGTCAACGCCGTCGCGAAGGCGCTCACGGGCGGCGGGGAGGTTGTGATACACAGCCCGTTCCCCTCGCGCGCAGGGGGTGTGATGCCCCGCGGCGAGACGTTCACGAGGTACGAGAGATGGCGACGGAAGAGACCGAGAAGCTGACTGAGGCCGAGGCTGGCGAGACCCCGAGCACGGGCCCTGAAGAGACCGCGCAAGACGCTCCCCCCGACCCCGTGGCGGTGCTCACCGCCGAGCGCGACCGTATGAAGGACCAGCTCCTCCGCGCGCTCGCCGACTTCGACAACTTTCGCAAGCGCTCGCGGCGCGACATCGACGACTCCAAGAAGCGCGGGCAGGAGGAGGTCTTTCGCGAGCTCCTCCCCGTCTTCGACAACCTCGAGCGCGCGGCGTCGTACGCCCGCAACGCCACCGACACTAAGGCCATCGCCGAGGGCGTCGAGATGGTGAACAAGCTCTTCATCGACACGCTCGCGCGCCTCGGCGGCCGGCGCATCGTGAGCGTGGGCACGCCCTTCGACCCGAACCTCCACGAGGCGCTCCAGCAGGTCGACAGCGACGAGTACGCCGCGGGCATCGTGGTGCAGGAGCACGTGTGCGGGTACGAGTACGGCGGCAGGCTGCTCCGGCCCGCGATGGTGGTGGTCTCGACCGGCCCGGGCCCCGCGGCGGTGCCGGTCGGCGATGAGGTCGTGGTCGAAGACGCGGGCGGCGAGTCGGCGAACTGATCCGGGTTTCGGCATACGGAGTGTGACATGGGCAGGGTCGTCGGCATCGATCTTGGGACAACGAACAGCTGCGTGGCGGTCGTCGAGAACGGCGCGCCGGTGGTGATCCCCAACGCGGAGGGGGCGCGCACGAGCCCCTCGGTGGTGGGCTTCACCGCGCAGGGCGAGCGCCTCGTGGGGCAGGTCGCGAAGCGTCAGGCCATTCAGAACCCCGAGAACACCGTGGTGTCCATCAAGCGCGTGATGGGCCGCTCTGCGTCGTCTGACGAGGCCCGCAAGCAGGCCTCGCGCGTGGCCTACAAGCTCGTCGAAGGGACCAACGGCGACGCCTGGGCGGAGGTGCAGGGCAAGCCGATGTCCCCGCCTGAGATCTCCGCCGCGGTGCTGGGGCACATGAAGGCGGTCGCCGAGTCGTACCTCCGCGAGGAGGTCACCGAGGCGGTGATCACCGTCCCCGCGTACTTCGACGACGCCCAGCGCCAGGCCACCAAGGACGCGGGGCGCATCGCGGGCCTCGACGTGAAGCGGATCATCAACGAGCCCACGGCCGCCGCGCTGGCCTACGGCCTCGACCGCAACACCTCCGAGCGCATCGCGGTGTACGACCTCGGCGGGGGCACCTTCGACGTCTCGATCCTCGAGATCGCCAACGGCGTGTTTCGCGTCGTCAGCACCAACGGCGACACCTTCCTCGGCGGCGACGACTTCGACCAGCGGATCATCGACAACCTCGCCGCCGGCTTCGAGAAGGAGCACAACGTCGACCTCCGCGCGAACCGCCTGGCGCTCCAGCGCCTGCGCGAGGCCGCGGAGAAGGCCAAGCACGAGCTGTCGTCGTCCCTCGAGACCGAGATCAACCTCCCCTTCATCGCGTCGACCGCGAAGGGCCCCGCGCACCTGCTCCGCAACCTCAAGCGGGCCGAGCTCGAGCGCATGGTGGCCGACCTCATCGAGTCGACCCTCGAGCCGTGCCAGAAGGCCCTCGACGACGCGCGGCTGAAGGTGAGCGACATCGAGCAGGTGGTGCTCGTGGGCGGCATGACCCGCATGCCCCTCGTCGAGCGGCGCGTGAAGGAGTTCTTCGGCCGGGCGCCCCACAAGGGCCTCTCGCCCGACGAGGTCGTCGCCATCGGCGCGGCGGTGCAGGCCGCGAGCATCTCGGGGGAGCTCGAGAGCGTGCTGCTCCTCGACGTGACGCCGCTCTCGCTGGGCGTCGAGACCGCGGGCGGGGTGATGACCCCGCTGATCCCCCGCAACACCACCATCCCGACGCGGCGCAGCGAGGTGTTCTCCACCTCGATGGACAACCAGAATTTCGTGCCCATCCACGTGCTCCAGGGCGAGCGCGACATGGCCGAAGACAACCGCTCGCTCTACCACTTCGAGCTCGCGGGCATCCCGCCGGCCCCCCGCGGCGTGCCGAAGATCGAGGTGGTGTTCGAGATCGACGCCAACGGGATCCTCTCGGTGCTCGCCACCGACATGGCCACGAAGAAGTCGAAGGACGTGCGCATCGTCGCCGGCTCCGGGCTCTCGCAGGCCGACGTCGACCGCCTGGTCTCCGAGGCCGTGGAGTCGAAGCAGGACGACATCCGCCGCAGGGAGTTCGCGGAGCTGCGGAGCAACGCCGAGGCGCTGCTCTACACCAGCGAGAACGCCGCGAACGAGTACGGCGAGCTGGTGTCGGAGGAGCTGCGAGAGACCCTCGCGCAGGACATCGCCAACCTCCGCGCGGCCATCGACGGCGGCGTCGACCTCCAGGACCTCCGGAGCTTCTACGCGGCGCTGGAGTCGAGCGCGTACCGCATCGCCGAGGTGATGTACGGCGAGGCCCCGCCCGAGGCTTGACGGCGCTCCGCGGGTGCACCAAGGGGGTTTGCCCTGGCGCACTGGCGGACGTAGTGTGCCGCACATTTCTCCGATGGCCGCTTCAACTGACTACTACGACCTGCTGGGCGTCGAGCGAAACGCGACCCCCGATGAGCTGAAGCAGGCCTTTCGCAAGGCCGCGCTCAAGCACCACCCCGACCGCAACCCCGACGACCCCAACGCCGAGGCGACGTTCAAGAAGATGAACGAGGCGTACTCGGTGCTGTCAGACCCCGACAAGCGCGCGCACTACGACCGCTTCGGCAGCGCGCCGTCGAACGGCGGAGGCGGCCCCGACATCTCGAACATCAACGTCGAAGAGATCCTCGGCGACATGTTCGGCGGGATCTTCGGCGGCTTCGGCCGCTCGCAGCGGCAGGGGAGGGACATTCAGATCGAGCTGTCGATCTCCCTCGAGGAGGCCGCCAAGGGCTGCGAGAAGCCCATCGAGTTCGAGCGCCCCGCGCCCTGCGAGCCCTGCGGAGGCCGCGGCGCCGAGCCCGGCTCCGCCGTCGACACCTGCTCGGCCTGCGCGGGCCGCGGGCAGGTGCGCTACCAGCAGTCGATCTTCACCGTGCAGCGGCCCTGCAACCGCTGCGGGGGCAAGGGCGCGATCCCGCGCAAGGTCTGCACGACCTGCGACGGCGCGGGGGTGGCGCGGCGCACCGAGAAGTTCACCGTCACCCTCCCGCCGGGGGTCGAAGACGGCGCCACGCGCACGAAGCAGGGCTTCGGCGAGGCGCCTGGCTCGGGGGTGATGCCCGGCGACCTGGTGATCGTGATCCGCATCGCCGAGCACGCGCTCTTTCGTCGCGACGGGGCCGACCTGTACTGCGCGGTGCCCATCTCGTTCCCGCAGGCGGCGCTGGGGGCCAAGGTCGACGTGCCCACCCTCGACGGCAAGGTCACGATGAAGATCCCGGCGGGCACCCAGTCGGGACAGGAGCTCCGGCTCCGCAGCAAGGGCATGCCGAAGTTCGGGGGCTACGGTCGAGGGGACCAGATCGTGACCGTGCACGTCGAGGTGCCCACCGCGCTCTCCGATGAGCAGAAGCGCCTCGTCGAGCAGCTCGCCGAGAGCTTCGGCGGCGACGTGCACCCGCAGCAGCGGTCGTTTCTCGACAAGCTCAAGGGACTCTTCGAGTAGGCAAAGGCGCGATGGCTGCGACAGTAAAGCGGGACTACTACGAGGTGCTCGAGATCAGGAAGGGCGCCTCGCCCGAAGAGATCAAGAAGGCGTACCGGTCCCTGGCGTTCAAGAACCACCCCGACCGCAACCAGGGCGACGAGGCGGCCGAGGCGCGCTTCAAAGAGGCCGCCGAGGCCTACGAGGTGCTCAGCAGCGAAGAGAAGCGGCGGATCTACGACCAGTTCGGCCACGCCGGCCTCGAGGGCCGCGGCGGGGGCGTCGCGCCTCAAGACGTCTACGACCACTTTCAAGACATGATGGCCGACTTCTTCGGCGGCGGCTTCGGCGGCGGCCAGCGCCAGCGCAAGGCGCCGAGGGGGCCGCAGCCGGGGCGGGACATTCGCGCGGGCGTGCAGATCTCCCTGCGAGACGCGGTCTTCGGCGTGAAGCGCGACGTGCAGGTGGTCTGGCCCACGGCCTGCGGCGAGTGCCGCGGCACCGGCGCCGAGAAGGGCTCCGCGCCCGCCACCTGCCCGGGGTGTCGCGGCAAGGGCACTGTCGCCATGGGCGGCTTCGGGATCATGATCACCACGTGCCCGACCTGCGGCGGACAGGGCACCGTGGTCACCCGCCCCTGCGCGGCGTGCCAGGGGCACGGCGAGGTGCGGGCCGAGAAGCGGGTGAAGGTGTCGATCCCCGCAGGCATCGACAGCGGACAGGCGCTGCGGGTGCCGGGGCAGGGGGAGCCGAGCTCGAGCGGGGGCCCCGCGGGCAACCTCCTGGTCGTGGTCGAGGTGGTCGAGAGCGAGCGCTTTCACCGCGAGGGCGTCGACCTCATCACCGAGGTGTTCGTGCCCTTCTCGCGCGCGGCCCTCGGCGGCAGCGTGCAGCTCACCCACCTCGACGACTCCGAGGTCGAGGTGCCGATCGCGCCGGGTACCCAGCCCGGCACCGCCGTGAAGCTCCGGGGGCTGGGCGTGCCCTACGTCGACCGCAAGGGGCGCGGCGACCTCATCGCCGTGGTCCAGGTGCGCGTGCCGCGGGAGCTCGACGCCCAGCAGCGCGCCGCCGTCGAGCAGCTCGCCGCGGTGTTCGGCGAGGAGGCGTGAGGCGCGCTGCGCTGGCGGCGGCCCTCGTGGTCGCCGCGGGCTCCGCGTCGGCGCAGGGGATCTCGCAAGAGAGCCTCACCCTCTGCGGCCGCACCGTGCGCTTCGAGCACGACGACGTCGGCGGGATCATGCTCGCCGGCCTCGACACGCCCCGCATCGCCCTCGGCACCGGCCGCGTCGAGGTCGAGCGCGCCGACGCGCCGGGCGCCGTGGCGCTGGTGATCCGCTCGGTGCGAGACGACCGGTCGCCGGGGCACGGCGTGGTGCTCCACTGCGGCAACGGCGCGCCGCTGCGCGTGCTCTGGCAGGGGTCGATCGCCTGGCGCGGAGAGGACGTCGGCATGAGGGTGCGCGACGACGTGCTCGCGCTGAGCCACCGGGGCGTGCGCACCGTGCTCCGCGGGCACCGACGCGAAGACCTCAGGCTCTGCGGCGCGAGCGCGGGCTTCGTCGACGCCGAGGCCCTCGACGTGGTGAGCGCCCGGTGGAGCCCCACCGTGGTCGACCCCAGGGCCATCGTGCGCGCCGCCTCGCCGCCGCAGCGGGTGACGGCCACCGCCGGCGCGGGGCCGGGCCTGCTTGAGGTGCGCGAGGTCTCCGCGGTGCTGCATCCGCCGCCCGCGGGTGAGACGCGCCGGGGCGACGGGCTGTCAGGCGCGACGCCGATGGTGTCGGGAGACTGGGTTCACCTCGGGCTCCTGCGGGGCGGGGTGACGCTCCGCGCGCTGCAGCTCAGGGTGCCCCGCGGCGCGACGCTCCCGCGGCGTTGGCTGCTGGTCTCGGAGCCCGACGGCGGGCGCTTCGACGTCGACGTGCCCGCGTCCCTCGCGCGCGCGCCGCAGGACCGGGACGGCTGGGTCGAGGTCCCCCTGCCGCGGGGGGCGCAGCCGCAGTGCTTCGCGCTGATCCCTCGGGAGCCCGGCGCCGACCAGCGGCTGGGGGGCGTGGCGCTCCGGAGCGACCTCGACGAGGGGCCCGACGCGGCCATCGCCTCGCTGCTGCGCCGCGCCGACCGGCCCGACGGAGACGACGCCGCCGCGGTGCTCGCGACCCTCGGCGCGCGGGGGCGCGACGCCCTCGCCAACGCCCTGCCGTCGATGTCGGTGCCCGGCGCGAGGCGAACCCTCCGCATCCTCGCCGGCGCGCGGGAGCCCGCGGTGGTCGCCGCGCTCGCGCGCGCGCTCACCCGCGCTGAGCTGAGAGAGGCCGCCGCGTCGTCGCTGCAGCGCGCGGGCGCCGAGGCCCTCGCGCCCCTCGCCGAGGTCGCGCGCGCCGAGCCCAGCGCCGCCCGCGCCCTCGCGACCCTGCGCGTGCCGGTGATGGACCGCCTCCGCGCCCTCTCGCGCGCCCTCGACGCCGACGGCGACGCGTGGCGCGCGGTGCGCGCCGAGCTCGGCGCGCTCGTCGCCGCCGCGGCGCAGGACGGCGGCCTCGACGCGTGGCTCGCGGAGCTCCCCGCCGACGCGAACGCGAGCTCGCGGGCGCTCCGCGTCGCCGCCGAGGCCCTCGAGCCGGGCACCCCGGCGATGGCCGCGGTGGCCGCGGCGGCGCGGGCGCGCTGGGCCGCGACGGAGGAGTTCGCGCCGAGGTACCGCCTGCTCTTCGCGCTCCCCGGCGACGACGCCGGGCGCGCCCTCGCCGAGTCGGTGCTCGCCGAGGACGCCGACATCGACCTCCGCGCCGTCGCCGCCCGATCGCTCGGCCGCTTCGGGCGCTCCTGGGAGCCCCTGCGCCGCGCCTTCGAAGACCGCGCGCCCCGCGTGCGCGCCGCCGTCGCGCGGGCGCTGGCCAGCGAAGCCGGCGCCACCGAGGTGCTGGTCGAGCGGCTCAGGAGCGACCCCTGGCCCAGCGTGCGCGTCGCCGCCGCGGAGAGCCTCGGCGCCAGGGCTGACGCCGCCAGGGCCCTCCTCGCCGCCCTCGACGACGCGAGCTTCGTGGTGGTGGGCGGCGCCCTCGGGGCCCTCGCGCGCACGCCGGGCGCGGAGGTCTCGGCGAGCCTCCAGGCCTTCGCCGACGACGGACGGCGCAACCCCGCGCTGCGCCGTGAGGCCGTCGAGGCGCTGGGTGAGCGCTGCGACCGAGGCGCCCTCGCGGGCCTCGAGCGCCTCGCGGAGACCGAGAGCGACCCCGCGCTGCCGCGCTACGAGCAGGAGATCGGCCAGGCCGCCCTCGCCGCCGTCGCGCGCCTCGACGCCGACCGCGCGCGCTCGTTCTTGACGCGCAACGGCTCCAACGCGTCGGCCGCGGCGGCGGTGGAGCGCGCGGCGGCGCGGCGCTGCGGGGCCCCGGTGACTCGCGGGGAGCGTCGGCGCTGAGGTACCCTCGGAGGCCGGCGCGCGGGCGCCGCGACCGGAGGTCCCGATGCGGCTGGCGTGCTTGGTCTTCGTTCTCTCCTGGGTCGCGGCCTGCAGCGACACCCAATCGCTCGTCGGCGCCGCGCGGCGGGGCGACGCCAGCGCGCGCGAGGCCGCGGTCGACGCGGCGATCTCGATCGACGTCGCGCCCCTCGACGTGACCCCCATCGCCTTCGACGTCCCCGCGGCAGACGTGCCCGTGGTCACCGGCGCGGAGTGCCCCGACGACCGCTTCTGCCCCCGCGGGCAGCGCTGCGTGGGCGGGCGCTGCGCCCTCGACCCCTGCGAGACCTCCGCGAACGTCTGCGGCGCAGACGCCTGCGGCGCGCGCTGCGTCGCCCTGCGCGACCCCTGCGAGGGCGTGCGCTGCGCCGACCGCGAGACCTGCTTCAGCGGACGCTGCGTCCCAGGGTGCTTTCCGACGCCCTGCGCGGGCGTGCGCTGCGCCGCGGGAGAGTACTGCGACACCGGCACCGGGCGCTGCGCGGCGATCCAGCCCTGCGCGGCGCCGTGCCCCGAGGGCTCGGCGTGCCACGTGACCTGCACGCCGCGCACGAGCTGCGACGGCGTGACCTGCGCCGACGACGAGTTCTGCGCCGACGGCGCGTGCGTGCGAAACCTCTGCGCCGCAGTCACCTGCGCCGCGGGCGCGGTGTGCGTCAACGGGCAGTGCGTCGAGACCTGCGCGTGCAGCCCGGGGTGCGCCCGCGGCCCCAACGACCGGTGCGTGTTCGGCCGCTGCGTGTGCGAGCCGTCGTGCGCGCCCGACGCGCTCTGCGGCGCCGACGACGGCTGCGGCGGGCGGTGCCTGGGGCGCTGCGAGGGTCCGGGCGCGCGCTGTGACCCGACGACCCGCGCGTGCTCGTGCACGCCGAGCTGCCCCCCCGAGGCGCCCTGCGGCGCCGACGACGGCTGCGGCGGGCGCTGCGACCAGACCTGCCCCGCGGGGCAGCGCTGCGACCTCGACGCCCGCGCGTGCGTGTGCGTGCCGCGCTGCCCGGACCCGTCGGCCGCGGCGGAGGTCGCCTGCGGCGCGCCGGTGCCCAACGTGTGCGCGGGAGGTCCCTCGTGCGGCGTCGGCACGCGCTGCCCCAGCGGGGAGACCTGCGACGGCGCGACGGGGCGCTGCGCGTGCACCGTGGGCTGCCCCCCGGCCGAGAGCGTCGACTGTGGGCGCCCCATCGGGAACAGCTGCACCACCTCGCCCTGCGCGGGCACCGGCACGCGCTGCCCCGCCGGGGAGCGGTGCAACGCCACCACGGGCGCGTGCGAGTGCGTGCCGAGCTGCCCGAGCACCGACCCGGCGACGGTGGAGTGCGGCGCGGTCATTCCCAACCGGTGCGCGGGGGGGCCCTCGTGCGGGGTGGGCACGCGCTGCGCGGCGGGCTCGCGCTGCAACGTCGGCGCGGGGCGCTGCGAGTGCGTGAGCCGCTGCCCGAGCGCGAACGGGATCGACTGCGGTCAAGACATCCCGAACGCCTGCCCGGGGCTCAGCTGCCCGGGGCGCGGAAACCTCTGCCCGCCCGATCACCTGTGCGACGGCAACCTCCGGCGCTGCGTGTGCTCGCCGAGCTGCCCCTCGGTGAACCCCAGCGCCGTCGACTGCGGGCGCGACATCCCGAACAACTGCGCGGGCGGTCCCTCGTGCGGGGTGGGCACGCGCTGCCCCGCGGGGCAGGTGTGCAACGCCAACACCCGCGCGTGCGAGTGCGCGCCGAGCTGCCCCGCGGCGGGCTCCGTCGACTGCGGCGCGACGATCGAGAACCGCTGCTCGGGCTTCACCTGCCCGGGGCGCGGCACCCGCTGCCCCTCGGGCCAGCGGTGCAACGCCACCACGCGCATGTGCGAGTGCGTGCCGAGCTGCCCCGCGGCGAGCACGGTGACCTGCGGGCAGCCCATCCCCAACGTGTGCCCGGGGCAGAGCTGCGCGGGCGCGGGCACGCGCTGCGCGTCGGGGCAGGTGTGCTCCGCGGGCGTGTGCGTCTGCGCGCCGCGGTGCAGCCTGTCGCCCTCGCAGGTGAACTGCGGGGAGGCGATCGCCAACGTGTGTCCGGGGGGGCCGTCGTGCGGCGTGGGCACGCGCTGCGCGTCGGGGCAGGTGTGCACCGGGGGCGCGTGCGCGTGCGCGCCGAGCTGCCCGGCGGCGAGCACCGTCGACTGCGGAGCGGCGATCCCCAACCGCTGCCCCGGCGCGACCTGCCCCGGCGCGGGGACGCGCTGCGCGAGCGGCCTGAGCTGCGTCGCGGGCGCGTGCGTGTGCGTGCCGCGGTGCCCGAACATCCAGCCTGGCACCGTGGCCTGCGGCACGCCCATCCCCAACCTCTGCTCGGGCGGGCCCACCTGCGGCGTGGGCACCCTCTGCCCCGCGGGGCTGAGCTGCGACACCCGCACGGGCAACTGCGACTGCGTCTCGTCGTGCCCGTCGCCGAGCGCCGTGGCCTGCGGCGCGGCGATCCCCAGCACCTGCCTCGGGCAGAGCTGCCCGGGGAGCGGAACCCTCTGTCCCGCAGGGAGATCGTGCGTCTCGGGGCGCTGCGCGTGCGCCGCGGGCACCCTCGAGTGCAATGGCGCGTGCGTGAACCCGGCGGTCGACGGCGCGAACTGCGGCGCCTGCGGCAACGCCTGCCCCGCGGGCTCGGCCTGCGTCGCCGGGGCGTGCCGATGCCCGACGGGTCAGGCGCTCTGCAACGGTCGCTGCGTCGACACCCAGACCGACGCGAGCCACTGCGGCGCCTGCGGCAGCGTGTGCCCCAGCGGGACCACCTGCGTCGCCGGCCGCTGCGCCTGCCCGGCGGGCCTCACCCTCTGCGGCAGCGCCTGCGTGCGCACCGCGAGCGACGACGCGAACTGCGGCGCGTGCGGCGTGCGCTGCGCGGCGGGGACGGCGTGCTCGAGCGGCGTCTGCGCGTGCGTGCCCGCGTGCACCGCCGACCCCGCGACGGTGGCGTGCGGCGCGAGCGTGCCCAACCGGTGCCCCGGCGGGCCCTCGTGCGGCGCCGGGCGGCGCTGCGCCGACGGCTTTCTGTGCGACGCGACGACGGGGCAGTGCCAGTGCGTGGTGCGCTGCCCCCAGGGCGTCGCCTGCGGCACCTCGGACGGCTGCGGCGGCCAGTGCACCGGCGCCTGCCCCAGCAACGAGACCTGCACCCGCGACCCGATGAACCCGTCGCGGTACTTCTGCTCGCCGGCCTCGTGCGCGGGGGGCTGCCGCTGCGACGAGGTCTGCAGCGCAGGGCGATGCGTGCGCATCACCTGCCGCGCGGGCGAGTCTCCGTGCCCCTGCCAGTGCTGCCCCGCGGGGCAGACCTGCGTGGGCGGCGCCGCGTGCGTGACCATTCCCCAGTGACGCCTCGCCGCGGCCGAGGAGTGCTACGGTGCGCGGCCCCCATGATCCGCGCTCGATTCGTCCTCGTCGCCTCCCTCGTGTCTGCGTGCGCCTCGGCGCCGCCGCCGCCGCCCGCGGTGGCCGCGCCGGCGCCGCGCCCGCCCGACCCCCACGGCGACCCGCTCTCGCTCATGCCCCGCGGCGCGGTGGCGTGGGTGCGCCTCCAGACCGAGACCGCCCGGCGCTCGCCGCACTTCGAGCCCGCGATGCAGCTCGTGACGCGGCTGGGCGTCGACCTCGAGATGCTCCGCCGCGAGCTCGGCGTCGACGTGATGCAGCGCGCGTCGGTGGCCGCCGTGGCCATCTACATGCCGCCGGGCACGGCGCCCTCGACGGGGTGGCCGCTGGTGATGATGCGCGGGGGCGTCGACCGCGAGGCGATCCTCACCTCGGCGCGCGCGCACGCCGAGGGCGCGCAGGACGAGTCTGTCACCGAGTCCGGCGTGCGCTTCACCGTGGTGGGGCAGCGCGCGTTCGCGTTCCCCGCCGACGACGTGGTGCTCACCATGGACAGGGCCCTGCTGCGCCGCGTGGGCGCGCGCCTCGCGGGGCGCGACCGCCACTCCCTGCGCACCGAGCCGCGCTTCACCGCGCTCTGGCGCGCCGCCGAGCTCGACCCGAGCGCCGCGGGCACCCTCGACGTCGCCACCGACCTCGTCGCGATCCGCGCGCGCACCCGGCTCCGCACCTCGGTGCCGCAGCAGGCGCTGCTCGACGCCTTCGTGCTGCGCGCGGAGATCCCAGGCGCGGTGACGGTGCGCGTGGCGGGCGAGGCGCGCGACGCCGCGGGGGCGGCCGAGCTGGTGCGCACCGTGCAGACCACCTCGCGGCAGATCGCGGGGCAGATGGCCGTGCGGCTCCTGGGCCTGGGCCGCGTGCTGGGCGAGGGCCTCTCGGTGCGCGCGGCGGAGCGGGGCGTGTTTCTCAACCTCGACGCGCGCGAAGACGAGGCCCGCAGGCTCTTTCGCCTGTCGAGCATCCTCGAAGACCTGCAGGGCTGAGCCTCGCCTCGACAGACGGGGGCGAAATGGGCTAGCCCACCTCGCTCGAATGACCACCCCCACCCGTCGATGGCGCGTGCGACCGGCGACGAGGCCCCTGCGCGGTGGCTTCTCGCTCCCCGGGGACAAATCGATCGGGCACCGGGCGCTGATCCTCGCCTCCCTCGCCGAGGGGAGCTCGCGGCTGCGCTGGCTCTCCCGTGGCGCCGACATCCTCGCCACCCGCGCGGCCTTCGAGGCCATGGGCGTGGTCATGCGCGACGAGGGCGACGCGCTGCGCGTCGAGGGCGTGGGCCTGGGCGGCCTGCGCGCGGCGCCGGGCGACATCGACTGCGGCAACTCCGGCACGACCCTCCGGCTCCTCGCCGGAGTGCTTGCGGCGCAAGGCTTTGCGTCTCGCCTCACGGGCGACGACTCGCTCACGCGACGTCCCATGGGGCGGGTCACGCGGCCGTTGCGCGCGCGGGGCGCGCGCGTCGAGGGCCGGCTCGACGCCGCGCGCAACGACGAGTGCGCGCCGCTTGAGGTGCGCGGGCTCGAGGGCGGCGCGAGGCTCTGGGAGCTGGAGTACGAGCTGCCCGTGGCGAGCGCGCAGGTGAAGTCGGCGCTGCTGCTCTCGGGGCTCTTCGCCGACGGCGACACGGCCCTGCGCGAGCCCACCCTCTCGCGGGACCACACCGAGCGCATGCTCCTCGCGATGGGCGCGCCGCTAGAGACCCTGGGGCCGCTGGTGCGCCTCGACCCCGCGGGCTGGTCGCGGGTCCTCGCGCCCCTCGACCTCGCGGTGCCGGGAGACCCTTCGAGCGCGGCCTTCCTCGTCGCGGCGGCGCACGTGGTGCCGGGCAGCCGAATCGCGGCGCGGGGCGTGTGCGTGAACCCCACGCGGGCGGGATTTCTCGAGGTGCTGCGCGACCAGGGCGGCGGCGCGGCGCTCGACCCCAAGGGGGAGCAGGGCTCCGAGCCCGTCGCCGACCTGCACGTGGGACTGCGCGGCGCGGGCGAGGTCCGCGGTCCGGCGCGGGTGGCGGGGGAGCTCGCGGTGCGCTGCATCGACGAGGTGCCCGCGCTGGTGGCGGTGGCGGCGGTGTCGCCCGGCGTGAGCGAGTTTCGTGACCTCGCCGAGCTGCGGGTGAAGGAGTCTGACCGCGTGCGCGCGCTCGTCGAGATGCTCCGCGCGTTCTCGATCGAGGCCGAGGAGCGCCCCGACGGACTGCGCGTCGAGGGCGGACGTCCCCGCGGCGCGACGCTGCGCTCGGGGGGCGATCACCGGGTCGCGATGGCGGCGGCGGTGCTCGCGCTGGGCGCCGAGGGCGAGTCGATCATCGACGACGTCGGCTGCGTCGACACGAGCTTTCCTGACTTCGCGCCGCTGCTGCGTGCGCTCGGCGCGGACATCGAGGAGGTCTGAGACATGAGCAGGGCGCGGCCGGTGGTGGCGATCGATGGTCCCGCGGGCGCGGGCAAGAGCACCACGGCGCGGGCCGTGGCGGCGGCGCTGGGGTACACCCTGGTCGACACGGGCTCGCTCTACCGCGCGGTGGCGCTGCTGGCCCGCGACGCGGGGGTTCGTCTGGACGACGCGGCGGCGGTCGAGGGCCTCGCGGCCGAGGCCGTGGCGACGGGGGCGCTGCGCCTCGAGGGCGACGGGGGCGAGACGCGGGTGATGCTCGGCGGGAGCGATCCGGGCGATCGCATTCGCACGCCCGAGCTCTCCATGGGCGCGAGCACGGTGAGCGCGTACCCTGGGGTGCGCGAGGCGCTGCTCGACGCGCAGCGGAGGTTCGGGCGAGACGGCGGGGTGGTGCTCGAGGGGAGAGACATCGGCACGGTGGTCTTTCCCGACGCCGAGGTGAAGATCTACCTCACGGCGCGGCCCGAGGTGCGGGCGCGACGTCGCTTCGAGGAGCTGACGAACCGCGGGGTCTCGGCCGATTTCGACGAGACCCTCTCCGACGTGGTGCGGCGCGACCTGCAAGACGCCCGGCGGGCCATCGCGCCGCTGCGCGTGGCCGACGACGCGACCCTGCTCGACGCCTCGGAGCTCACCCCCGACGAGGTCGTCGCGCGCATCGTCGCGAGGGTGCGCGAGGTCGCCGGGGGCGTGACATCTCCGCGCCGGGGGCTTTGACAGCGGCGGGGGCTTCTACTATTAGCGCGCACCTCACTCTGGCGTCGGCGCGCACCGTCGCACTGTGACTCCAACGCGGAATCCATGGGAGGCCGCGACCCGAACCAACGCGATGGTCGCGCTGGTCGTCCGGGCCGCGGGGCTCCCGATTCCCCTCCGCGACGGGGTCACGGTCGATGCGTCGACGGGCAGGGTAGATCTCCTGAAAGGACGGTCTCGGAACAACTGCATGACGACTGAACTTGAAAGCTCGGGTGGTATGGACTCCTTCGCTGCGCTCTTCGAGGCGAGCCTCGCTGCGCGCGACGATATTCGCGAGGGAGAGATCGTGCAGGGCACGGTCCTGCGCGTGAACAAGGAGAACGTGGTGGTCGACATCGGATACAAGTCCGAGGGAACCATCTCGATCTCTGAGTTCGTGGGCGCGAGCGGTGAGGTCACCGTGCAGGCCGGCGACAAGGTCGACGTCCTGGTCGAGAGCCGCGAAGACGACAACGGCCTCGTTCTCCTCTCGAAGGAGAAGGCCGACAAGATGAAGGTCTGGGACGAGATCTCGGCCGCGTGCGAGCGCGACGAGATCATCGAGGGCACCATCTCCGCGCGCGTGAAGGGCGGCCTCTCGGTCACCATCAAGGGCGGCGTGAAGGCCTTCCTCCCGGGCTCGCAGGTGGACCTCCGGCCCATCCGCAACCTCGACAAGCTGATCGGCCAGGCCTTTCAGTTCAAGGTGATCAAGTTCAACAAGAAGCGCGGCAACATCGTGCTGTCGCGCCGCGTGCTCCTCGAGAAGGAGCGCGAGAACTTGAAGGAGTCGACGCTCAAGAACCTCCAGGAGGGGATGGTCGTCAAGGGCGTCATCAAGAACATCACCGAGTACGGCGCCTTCGTCGACCTCGGCGGCATCGACGGCCTGCTCCACATCACCGACATGTCCTGGGGCCGCGTGCAGCACCCCGACGAGATCTTCAAGGTCGGCGACGAGG
This sequence comes from Polyangiales bacterium, assembly GCA_041389885.1. Classification (GTDB taxonomy): domain Bacteria; phylum Myxococcota_A; class Polyangia; order Polyangiales; genus JAWKRB01. The sequence goes on from JAWKRB010000005.1 coordinate 434,994, forward strand.
TCACCGTCAAGGTGCTCAAGTACAACGCCGAGACCGAGCGGGTCTCCCTGGGCGTCAAGCAGATCACCGAAGACCCCTGGAACAGCGCCGAGGAGGCCTACCCCGCGGGCAAGAAGGTCCAGGGCAAGGTCGTCTCGATCACCGACTACGGCGCGTTCATCGAACTGCAGCCGGGCGTCGAGGGCCTCGTGCACGTGTCCGAGATGTCTTGGACCAAGCGCGTCAAGCACCCGAAGAACCTGCTCAACGTGGGCGACGACATCGAGTGCCAGGTGCTCGAGGTCGACTCCAAGGCGAAGCGGATCTCGCTCTCCATCAAGGAGCTCGAGCCCGATCCCTGGACGCTCTTCGTCAACGAGTTCAACCCGGGCGACAACATCGGCGGCAAGGTCCGCTCGATCACCGACTACGGGATCTTCATCGGGATCCGCGACGGCGTCGACGGCATGGTGCACAAGAGCGACCTCTCGTGGACCCTGCGCGTGGCCAACCCCGCGGACCTCTTCCAGAAGAACGACGACGTCGAGGCCGTCATCCTCTCGATCAACCACGACGAGAAGAAGGTCTCCCTCGGCATCAAGCAGCTCTACGATGACCCCTGGTCGCGCATCCCGAACGACTACCCCCCGGGGAAGCAGGTCGACGGCAAGGTGATCAACACCTTCGAGGGCGGCACCTTCGTCGAGCTCGAGCCGGGCATCGACGGGTACGTGAGCACCCGCGAGTACACCAAGGACATCGAGGACGGCACGCGCAAGCTCAAGCGCGGCGACGAGGTCCGGGTCGAGGTCGAGTCCCTCGACGTGGGCGACCGCCGCATCGACGCGACGTTCAAGCTCGCCAGCGAGCGCGTCGCCGAGGAGCGCAGCGCGCCCGTCGCCCGCCCGGGTGAGCCCAAGGACAACCGCCGCGGCGGCACCCTCGGCGACCTCATCAAGGAGAAGATGGGCGACCAGCTCGGCGATCTCCCTCCAAGGGCTGATCGCCTCCTCTCCTGATCCCACCGCATCTGCCGCGACGCCTCCGCGTAGGATCGACAAGACCCTATCGCGGAGGCCCTCACCACACAGCATCCTCGGCGCGGCACCGATGACCGACCCCGAATCAAGCGACCGCGCCTCCTGGGCCCCCTGGCGGATGGAGTACATCCGCGGGCCCAAGAACACGGCTGCATCTTCTGCCGCTACATCCGAGAGACGTCGCCCGCTGGCGCGAAGCGCACAGTGCTCTGCCGCCGGGGTGACGCCTTCGTGATGCTCAACAAAGTACCCCTTCGCGTCGGCGCACCTGATGGTGGTGCCGGTGCGCCACGCCAGCGACCTCGGCGAGCTCACCGCGGCGGAGCACGCCAACCTCTTCGAGCTCGTGCGCGCCACGGCCTCGGCGCTGCGCGTCGCGGTGAACGCCGAGGGCGCGAACATCCCGGGATCAACCTCGGCGCGTCTGCCGGCGCGGGCATCGCCGAGCTACCTGCGTGCACATCGTCCCGCGGTGGAGGGGGGACATGAACTTCATGCCGGTCATCGCCGACGTGCGGGTCATGCCCGAGTCCCTCGACGCGACGTACTCCCGGCTGCTCCGTTCTTTCGCCCGCTGGGCGACGACGCCAGGCGACCTCGCCGAGCGCGCCCGCGCCGCCGCGCCGCCGCGCGCGCCTCGCCGCCGCTGAGGAGCCTACGCAGAACCACGGTGCCGTTTGCGACGCCGATCTGCGTCGCGCTGCGGCGTCGTGATCGCTCGGAGTCCATCGAGGATGCCGTCGCGGTCCTCCTCGCAGCGCTCGCATCTCGACGCCGCAATTCGGCGTTGGTTCTGCGTAGGCTCCTGAGCGCGTCTCTCGCTGGCGCGACGCGCGTCGCCGTGAGAAACCTCGCCCTAGCGAATGGTCCCCACGAACGAGTCTGTCGGGCGCCGCGCAGCGGCGTCGTCGTCAGGTCTTCGCCGCGGTGTCGCTCACGGGCCTCCTGGCGCTGCTCGTCGTGTCCCGCGCGGTGCTGCTGCCACTTCGTGCTGGGCGTGCTGCTGGCCTACGTGCTCGACCCGTGGTAGACGCCGCGGCTGCGCGTCGAGGAGGTCCCTGCCGCGGTGGACGGCGGCGGTGCTGATCATCTACATCACCCTGGTCACGAGCACGGTGGTGACCTCCATCGTGGTGGTCCCGCGGCTGGTGAGCGAGGTGCGCAGCTTCGTGCTCGTCGAGGTGCCCTCGATGCGCCGCCGGGCCGAGTCGACGTGGATCCCTCGCGTGACGCCCTGGATCGAAGCGGGCGCAGCACGCGCTCGGGCAACCCGCCGCGCCGACGCCTCCCCCCGCGCCGGCCCTGGTCGACGACGACGGAGACGGTAACCCCGACCCCACGCTGAAGATCGAGCCGACGCCGGGAGGCGGCTGCAGTGCACCTGCCCGCCGCGGGCGTCGAGGTCACCCAGGTCGACGAGCACCACTTTCAAGCGCGCCCGGTGCTGCGCCACGACCGCGCGCACGGCGGCCCGCTGCAAGACCGGCTCCGACGTCTCGGCGCCAGGCACGTGGGTGACATCGTGCGCATCGAGTAGCAGGGTCATCGGCGAGGTCATCGGCGGGATCTTCGCGTTCTTCGCGGCCCTGATGATCTCGGCGTACCTCCTGGTCACCGAGGCGAAGATCTTCGAGTTCCTCCGCAACCTCTTTCCCCGGCGTCGCGCGACGCCTTCGACGAGTACCTGCGCAACCTCGACCGCGGGCTCTCAGGCGTGGTGCGAGGCCAGCTAGGTATCTGCGCCCTCAACGGCGGCCTCTCGGTAGTGGGCTTCGCCCTCGCCGAGCGCAAAGAATATGCTGGCCCACCCTCGCGGCCATCGCGACGGCCTTCTCGATCATCGATCTTCGGCACCGTGCTCTCGTCGCTTTCTCCCCGCCGTGGTGCTCGGGCTCTCGCAGAGCTTCGGCACCGGGCTCTTCGTGCTGCTCTGGATCATCGGCATCCACCAGCTCGAGGCGAACCTGCTCAACCCCAAGATCATGGGCGACTCCGCGAAGATTCACCCCGTGCTCATCGTGTTCTCCCTCCTCGCGGGGGAGCACCTCGGGGGCATCCTCGGGGCCCTCCTCGCCGTGCCCACCATGTCGATCGTGCAGACGACCTTTCTGCACTGGCGCAAGTACGCGCTCGCCTACGGCGACCCGCGGCTCAGCGAGCCGCCGTGAGGGGGCTGGTCGGCGCCCTCCTCGCGGCCTCGTGCGCGTGCGGCGCGAGGAGCGCGCTGGAGCTCCCCACCCGCGAGCCCGACGGCGGCGCGATCGACCGCCCGGCGGCGGACGTCGACCCCGACGTCCCCTGCGCGAACGGACCGATCCCCTTGCGGCGCAGAGCGTCTGTCGCGCTGCTGGCCATCGACCGCTCGGGCTCCATGGACCTCGACCTCCTCGGCGGCAACGGCGTGCCGCGCCGCTGGGACGTGATGCGCGCCGTGCTCCCCGACGCCCTCGCGGCCCTCGACCCCGACGTCTCGCTGGGCGCCCTGCTCTTTCCCCCGGTCGGGGCGGCCGAGTGCGCCGCGCCGCAGGCCCTCGACCTGGGCTTCGGCGAGGCGCGCGCGGAGCCCGTGGCGAGGGTGCTCGACGCCGCGCGACCGAGCGGTCGAACGCCCACCTACGCGACCCTCGTGCAGGCCGAGCGCCAGCTCCAGGGAGCCACCCGCGACGGCGCGAGGGTGGTGGTGCTCGCCACCGACGGCGGACCCAATTGCAACGCCGCCCTCGACGGCGACCGCTGCGGGTGCGCCACGGGCGCGAGGGTGCCCGGGCAGGACGAGTGCCGCGCCGACCCCTCCCTGTGCCTCGACGATCAACGCGCCGTCGCGCAGGCGAGCGCGATGGCCGCGCGGGGCGTGCTCACCTTCGTGATCGGCATCGACGGCGACCGACGTCCCGCCCTCGTCGACGCCCTGACGCGCCTCGCCCGAGCGGGCGGGCGGCCGAACCCGCGCTCCCCCAGGGCGTACTACTCCGTGCAGCGCCCCGAGGACCTCCGCGAGGCCGTCGACGCCATCGGCCGCACCCTCTCGGCCTGCACCCTCCTCGCGGCGGCGCGCCCCCCCGCAGACGCCACCCTCTCCCTGCGCGTGCGCGGCGCCCTCGCGCCCCGCGACCCCTCGCGCGTCGAGGGCTGGGACTGGCTCACCCCCGACGGCGCCGAGCTCGCCCTCTACGGCTCGGCCTGCGACGCCGCGGGCGGCGGCGCCGAGGTGACGCTCACGGCGTCGTGCGGCGACCGCTGATCTTCGCGATTTCTAGCGTCGCGCGCGTTGACGCCGCGCGCCGCTTCGGGCTTCGATGCCGCAGCGACAGCGCCCGACGCCCGAACCTCGCAGTGAGGTCTCGCGCGCTCGCGCCCTGAAGGGATCACGCATGCGTACTAGACTCTGGATGGCCTGCGCCGTAGGCGCGCTGGCGGCTTGCAGCAGCCCGACGGGCGGCGGGGGAGACAACGACGCCGGAGGCGTGACCGACGCGCCGGTCGCCTCCGACACGCCGGTCGTCGCCGACGCGCCGGTCGCCGACGTCCCCGCGGTCGACGCGGGGCGAGACGCGGGCTCGGGGCCCACGTGCAACGGCGTCGCGATCGAGAACGTCGAGCAGCTCGGCATGCGCTCCGGCGCCGTGCTGCGCTACCGCGGCGACAACCGCTCCGCGAGCAACTCGACGAGCCGCGGCATCCAGTCGGGCTCGACCACCGCGCCGTGCGACTTTCGCACGCAGTTTCAGCGGGTCTTCACGTACACCTTCCGCGACAACGCGTCGCTCCGCGTGTCGACGTCGAACCCCGGCACGAGCGCCGACTTCGACACCACGCTGGTGCTCTACAACGGGCTCAACTGCCCCACGTCGTTTCGCACCCTCTACTGCAACGACGACGACGCCACCGCGGCGATGTCGACCAACCGCTTCACGTCGCGCATCGTGACGGCGGCGTTCAACCGCGGCGACACCGTGCTCATCGGCCTCGGCGGATACGCCACGCCCGCGGGGCAGATGTCGAGCGGCGAGCCGCAGGGTGACTTCGAGCTGACCATCGAGGAGGTGCCGCTCATCGCCGACAACGCGGCGTGCAGCCGCGACGCCTCGACGGGCTCGTGCGGGGTCAACTCGACCTGCGTCGCGAGCACCATCCTCGCCGACATGGGCACCTGCCGCCCCAACGGCACCGCGCCCGGCGCGCGCTGCTCGATGACCACCTGCGGCATGGGCCTCGAGTGCGACACCGACCGCGACATCTGCTTTCGCCGCGTCGCCGACGGCATGGCCTGCGACCGCTTCGTCGACGGCTGGGCGCGCTGCGGCCTCAACTCGAACTGCGTCGCCCAGGGCACCGGCAACGTCGTCGGCACCTGCCGCGCCTTCGGCAGCGTGAACAACACCGAGTGCGCGCCGGGGAGCATGTGCGCGATGGGCCTCGCCTGCCGCACCGCCGCGACGACGCCCACCTGCGGCCTCCCCGCCCCCATGGACGGCACCTGCAACGTCACCGACACCGTGTGCCCCATGGGGCAGTCGTGCGTGACCAGCGACCCCGCGTACTTCACCGGCACCTGCCGCGAGCCCGGCACCGCGCTCGGCGCGCCGTGCACGGGCACCTGCCCCATGGGCCTCACCTGCAACACCTCGGCGACCACGCCGACCTGCATTCGCACGGTCGCCACCGGCGAGCGCTGCTCGGCGCGCGAGCCCTGCCCCACGGGCAACACCTGCTACCTCACCAACCTCGTCGACCGCTACCACGGCACCTGCTTCGCCCCCGGCGTGGTGGGCGGCCCGTGCCGCGGCACCGGCGCGGCCTGCGACGGCGGCGCGGTGTGCTCGAACGCCACGACCCCCGCGAGCGGCCGCTGCCTCCGCGAGGTGGCGATGGGCGCGGCGTGTGAGCTCGTCGGCCCGACCCGCTGCGCCACCGGCACCAACTGCGTGCGCAACGCGGGCAGCACCACCATGGGCACCTGCCGCGAGGCGGGCACCGTGGCCGGCGCCGCCTGCCGCGCGATGGGCACGCGCTGCGACGGCATGCTGGTGTGCTCGTCGATGACGGGCGCGGGCATCTGCCAGGAGCCCTCCACCGCGGCCTGCGACCCCCGCTACAACACCCGCGTCTGCCCGATGGACCAGACCTGCCGCGCGTCGACCTTCGAGGTCGGCGCCTGCGCGGCGGTGACGGGCACCGAGATGGAGCCCAACAACGGCACCGACGCGCCTCAGTCGATGACCGGCGCGAGCGGCACCGTGCGCGGCGCGCTCTCGCGCTTCGACACCGACTGCTACTCGGTCGACGTGCCCGCCAACGGCCGCGTGTTCGCGCGCGTCGCCGCGCCCTCGGGCTTCTGCTACGGCGGCACCACCTCGGTGCTCGCGGTGGACCTCTACAGCCCCGACGGTCGCTGGCTCGGCAGCAACACCAACAGCGGCCCCTCGGGCTGCCCGATGATCGACGGCAGCAACTCCGCGGGCACGGGCGTCTTCCCCTGGGCCGCGGGGCTCCCGGCGGGGCGCCACACGCTCTGCGTGCGCAACCCGGCGTCGACCCGCACCGCCGTGGGCGACTACGTCCTCGACTGGAACGTCACCACCCCGATGTGATCGCCTCCCCCCGCAGGCGGCCGCGCGCACCGCGGTCGCCTCCCGCCCTTCAAGAATCTCACGCCTCCACGTAGCATCGCGCGCATGACCTCTCGGGCACTCCCCTGGGCGCTCGCGGCCAGCGCGCTCCTCGCGCCCCTCGCGGCCTCGGCGCAGACCGGCGCCTGCGGCGAGGGCTTCGTCGACTGCGCGAGCGCGCCGATCGCGTTTCGACACCGCGTGGGGCTCCCCCTCGAGGTCGACCTCGACACGGGCTGGGTGCCCGCGGGGCTCCCGGTACAAGCGCGCTTTCGCGCGGCCCTCGTCGGCGGCACCGAGGTCGCCATGAACGGACAGCTCGTCGCGGGCTGGCCCACGCCGATGGTGCTCCAGGCCGTCGGGGACGAGGGCGGCGGACGGCTCGCCCTCGACTACGGCGTCGAGGTCGCGGCGCGCGTGCGGCTCAACCTCGACACCGGGGTGGGCAACGCGAGCTGGGAGGGCGCGATCCCCTACGTGCCGATGGTGAACTTTCGCGCCACGGCGATGACCACGTTCACGCCCTGGGCGTGGAGCCCCGCCGTCGCCGTGCGCGGCAGCACCGCGCGGCAGCGCGTGGCCGACATTCGCCTCACCGACGCGATCGTTCGCATCCCCGGGATCTCGGGCGGATTCACCATCGACATCGCCGCCGAGATCGAGGCGACCTGGCAGACCCGGCGCATCACCTTCGGCCTCGACGCCGACCCCATCACCGAGGCCATGCCCCGCACCCAGGCGGTGTTCTCCGCGGGCCCCTTCGCGGCCTACTCGCCGCGCGTCGAGGGCGAGTTCGCGCACACGGGCACGCTGCACGTGTACCCGTCGCTCTACGTCTCGCTGCTGGGGCGGCGCTGGCAACTCCAGATCGCCGACATCCCGATCCCCCTCGGGCCGTTTCGCTCCCCGGTCACCACCGACCCCTCGAACGCGCGCATCGAGCTCCCCGACATCGCGGCCACCGTCAACGAGCTCGACTTCGGCGAGGTGCCCGTCGGCGAGAGCGCCGAGCGCGTGCTCCCCATCGCCAACACCGGCGAGGGCACCGGTCGCATCGTGAGCGTCGAGGGCTTCGGCCCCTTCGCCGCGCCCACGCGCATGGGGACCCTCCCGCCGCGCTCCCGCGCGATGCTGGTCATCGCCTTCACGCCCACCGCCACCGGCGTGACCGAGGGCGAGGTGGTGGTGAACACCAGCGACCCCGACTCGCCGCGGGTGCGCGTGCGCGTGCGCGGCGTGGGCCTCCCCGGCGCGGCGCCCGCCGACGCGGGGGTCACCGAAGACGTCCCCGCGGCGGTCGACGACGTCCCCGTGGGCGACGGCGGCACCGAGATCGTCGCGACGGATCAGGGCGGCTGCGGCTGCCGCGCGCAGACCGCGCCCCGGGCGTCGTCGGCCCCCCTCGCGCTCCTCGTCGGTCTCGCGATCTCATTGCGGCGCAGGCGATTTCACGCGCGCCGCCGTCGCGCTGCGAAGGGCGCGCGCTGACGTGCGCGGGGCGCGAGGCGCGGCCCTGTCGCTCACGCTCCTGGCGTTGGGGTGCTCGACGTCCGCTCCGTCCCTCGACGCCGCGGCGCGCGACGCCGCGCCCGACGCGAGCGACGACCTGGGCGCCGCCGAGGACGTCTTCGCGCGCACCGCGCCGCCGACGTGCCCGACCTTCGCGCCGAGGGCGACGCCTCGCTGCGGGTCAGGCGCGCCGCGCGGGGGCCTCCTCGCGGCAGACGCGGACCTCGACGCGAAGGCGCGTCGCTACGACCGGATCTTTCACGCCGTGCACGCGCGCTACACCGGGGTCAACGCCGAGGTCGTGGCGAACGACGACGACGTGGTCGCGCGGGTCGAGCGCTTTCTGCGCGACGGCGACGGCTGGGACTTCGCCGCCGCCTCGGGCGCGGAGGTCTCGACGCAGTTCACCTGGGCCAAGGTCGCCGGGGCCTACGCGGGCGCGGGCGCCGCGGCCGACGCGTTTCGCTACGCCGTGCTCCGCGACGAGGGCGCGGCCTGCGACGAGGTCGACCGCGCCCGCGCGCACCTGCACGACGCGCTGGACGGGATGCACCGCGCGCTCACCGTGACCGGCGCGCCGGGGGTCATCGCGCGGGGCTACGCGCGCCGAGACCTCCCCGGGGGCGACCAGGCCACCACGCCCCTCTTCGACGCGATGGGCCGCCCCCTGCCGACGGAGAAGACCAACGGCACCTGGCGCGAGCCCGCGAGCTCAGGCCCGCGAGACTACGTGTGGGAAGACTCGTGCAGCCGCGACATGCTCATCGGCTGGGTGCTCGGCATGGCCGCGGCGTGGGAGGTCGCTCGCGGCGACGCGAGCCTCGACACCACACGCCTCGCCGCGCTGCGCGACGACGCGAGGGCCCTGGGCGAGAGCCTGCGGCGGGTGAACGAGCGCGGGTACGACCTCGAGATCCACGACGCCGACGGGCGCGTGACCTACCACGGGCTCCTGCACGAGGGCTCCCTCGACCGGGCGTACCTCCCGAACTTTCGCGCCAACGGGCAGAACGCGGTGATGTCCCTCGGCATCGTCGCCGCCCTCTCGCGGATCTCGGAGGACCCGAGCCTCGCCGACTACCTGCACAACGAGCTCGTGCGACGCCGCGACCTGCCGGGCATCGCGCGCGACCGCGTCGACCTCATCGACGTCGGCGAGATGACCAACTTCTCGAACTACAACATGGCCTTCACCGGCGCCTGGCTCGCCGGGCGCTACCTCTGCGACGACGACGCCCGCGAGGCCGTGCGCGAGGGCACGCTGCGGGGCCTGTACAACACGCCAGGGCGCCCGAGGCAGCCCGCGGAGATGGGGCAGACCTTCTTCGACCTCGTGGCCGTGCAGGCGCGGGCGAGGGGCACCGCGTGGCGCGACCTGCGCGCCGCCGACCTCGACGCCGACGCGCTGCGCCGCGGCACGGCCACCCTCCGCGAGTTCGCCGACGCGCCCTACTTCGAGCGCCCCCGCGTGAACTGCGACGAGGCCGAGATCGCCGCGCGCCTGTGCCGGGGCGACGACGGCACCGAGCTCCCCCTCGCGGCGACGCCCGGACGCGGCGACGAGCTGGTGGCGGCGGTGCCGGTGCCGATGCGGATCCGCCCGCCGAGCAATTATTTCTGGCGCAGCGACCCGTACCGCCCGAACGGCGACGGCGCGCCCCGAAGGCTCCTGCCCGGCGTCGACTTTCGCCTGGCGTACTGGATGGGGCGCTACCTCCGCGCGCAGTGACCGACCCTCGCTCGGGATACGCTCCCGCCATGCGCCCCTGCTCGCTCGCCTGCCTCGCGCTCGGCCTCGCCTCCTGCGGCGGCGACGCGCCCGCCCCCACAGACCGCGCGGTGGGCGTTCGTCGCGCGGGGGGCGCGCTCACCCTCGACCACGGCGGGGTCTCGACGCCCGCGTCGCTCACCGTGCGGCTGGCAGACGGCCGCGGCGTGCCGGTGCCCTGGGCGCGCTTTCAGGGAGACACCGCCCGCGTGGGCGAGCTCACGGTCACGCTCGCCGTGGAGCGAGACGCCCTGCGCTGGTCGGCGAGCGGCCCGGCGCCCGTGCGGGGCGTGGAGCTGGCCCTCGACGCGATCCCCTTCGGCGAGGGCGCGCGGGTGATCGTCGACGGCGCGCAGAGCTGGTCCTTCGCTGGCGCGATCGTGCCCGCGGCGGGGGCGACGCTGGCGCGCGACGACGCGGGGGAGCCGCGCTTCTCCGACGCGCTCGGAGACCCCCTCGCCGACCGCCCGACCACCAGCGTGTTTCACGGCGAGGTCGCGGGCGACTTCTCGCTGTGCGCCGACGACGGCGACGGACGCAACACCCGCTGGTCCGCCGTGACCTTCGAGCGGCCGGGCGAGGGGCTGCGGGTGCGGGTCTTCGACGGGCTGATCCCCGACGACGCCGCCCGCGCGCCGGGGCCCGACGGGCGCTACACCCGCGCGGGTCGAATCACCGTCGCCGCGGCGTCTCCCTCGCGCCCCTTCGCCTGCGCCCGCGGCCCCGGCGAGCCCCGCGCCGTCGCGCCCTTCGCCCGCGGCTGGTGGAGCTGGAACACCCTCTTCGCGCAGGTTCGCACCGCCGACCTCGACGCGCAGACCCGCGCCATGCGCGAGCTCGACCCCGCCGCGCGGCACGTCACCGTCGACGACGGCTGGGAGCTCCGCTGGGGTGACTGGGAGCCCGCCCCGTCCTTCGGCGGCAGCGTCGAGTCCGTCGCCCAGGGCCTCCACGCGCAGGGGTACACCCTGGGCCTCTGGCTCGCGCCCTTCGCCGTCGACCCGAGGTCGTCCCTCGTCACCGAGCACCCCGCGTGGTTCCTCCACCGCGACGACGGCGCGATGCTCCTGGCCGACCTCGTGCCGGGGAGATCGTTCGCGGTCCTCGACGCCACGCACCCCGAGGCGCGGGCGCACCTCACCGCGCTCTTCCGCGGGCTCCGCCGCGCCGGCGTCGACCTCTTCAAGATCGACTTCCTCTACGCCGCCGCGCGGCCCGCGGTGCGCGCAGACCCCTCTGCCACAGGGCTTCAGGCCTACATCCTGGGTCTTCAGGCCATCGTCGACGGCGCCGACGGCGCGCACCTCAACGGCTGCGGCGCGGTGCTCGCGCCCACGCTCCCGTACGTGCAGTCGGTGCGCATCGGCGCCGACAACGCCTTCGAGCGCGTGACCCCGGGGTGGGCCTCGGTGCTCGCCGTGGCGCGCAACGTGTCGGCGCGGCGGTGGGTGCTCGCGCGCGGCGTCGCCCTCGACCCCGACCAGCCCGTGGCCCGTGAGCTCACCCTCGACGAGGCCCGGGGCTTTCTCGCCGTGACCGCGATGACCGGCGCCTTCGGCTACGGCGACGACCTCGCGCTCCTCGACGCCGGGCGCCGCGCGCTCTACCGCGAGGCGTGGTTCACGGCGCTCCGCGACGCGTCGACGGCGCAGGCCGCGCGCGCCCTCGACGCGAGCGAAGAGCCGGGGCAGACCTACCTCCCCACGCCCCTCGCCGACCTCGTGGGCGCGTTTCGCGCGGCGCCGCGCGCGCGCACCCCCATGACCTTCGCGCTGACCACCGCGGCGGGGAGCTACTACGTGCTGCTCCACGGCGACCTCGACCCTCGCGCGGTGCGCGTGCCGCGAGAGGGCGCGGGCGCCGCGAGGGAGCTCGTCGCCGGCGCGCCCGTGCGCGTCGAGGGCGACGCGTGGGTCGTCGAGGTCCCGCCGAGGGCGGTGCGCGTGCTGCGCGCGGAGTGAGCGCGCGCGCGGCGCCGAAGGCTCTTACACTGGACGCATGTGCGAGCTCTTCGCGATGTCGGCCCGATACCCGACCACGGTGCACCTCTCCCTCGACGAGCTCGCGCGCCACGGCGGCGCGACGGGGCCCCACCGCGACGGCTGGGGCATCGCCTTCGTGCAGGGGCGAGACGCGCTGCTCCTGCGCGAGCCCGAGGCGGCGAGCGAGAGCTCCCTCGTGGCGTACATGCAGTCGCACGACGTGAGGGCGGCCCTCACCGTGGCGCACCTGCGCAAGGCCACCCAGGGGGAGCGAGCCCTCGCGAACACGCAGCCCTTTCAGCGCGAGCTCGGCGGCCGCGCGCACCTCTTCGCGCACAACGGCATGCTCCCCGGCGTCGAGGACGACCCACGCTTCGCCGCGCGGCGATTTCGTCGCGTGGGCGGCACCGACTCGGAGCACGCGTTCTGCGCGCTGCTCGAGCGCCTCGCGCCGCTCTGGGAGGCCGGCGAGCCCGACCTCGCCGCGCGCCTCGAGGTGGTCACGCGCTTCGCCCGCGACCTCGCTACCCTCGGCCCGGCCAACTTTCTCTACTCCGACGCCGACGTGATCTTCGCGCACGGCCACCGACGGCGCAGCGGCGGCGACGAGGCGCGTCCGCCGGGGCTCCACTGGCTCTGCCGGCGGTGCAGCCCGAGCGCAGACGGCGTGCCGATCGCGGGGCTGGCGATTCCCCACGCCGACGCGCAGGAGGTGGCGCTCGTGGCCTCGGTGCCGCTGAGCGACGAGCCCTGGGTGCCGTTTCGCGAGGGGGAGATCCTGATGATCCGCGGCGGGCGCGTGCTGCGCGACGCGCGCTCAGCGTGAGATCGGAGCCTCGGTCGTCGGCGGATCGCGCCGCTCGACGATCACGAACTCCACGCGTCGGTTGAGCGCGCGGCCCGCGGCGGTGGCGTTGTCGGCGATGGGCACGCTCTCGCCGTAGCCGCGCGCGACGATGCGCTCGGGCGCGATGCCGTGGGCGACGAGCCACTGGCGAATCGCTTGCGCCCGGCGCTCGGAGAGGTCGAGGTTGCGCGGGGGGCTCCCCACGTCGTCGGTGTGCCCGCGGACCTCGATGCGCACGAGCTCCGGGTGCGCCTCGAGCGCCGCCGCGACCTCGGTGAGCAGGGGAACGCTCTCGGGGAGAATCCAGGCGCGGTTGATCGCGAAGCGCGGCTGGTGCGGGATCACCACCCGGTCGCCCTGCACGCGCACCCGCGGGCAGCCGTGCGTGGCGCGGTCATTCGACGCCGGGCCGCGCTCGAGGGGACACGCGTCGAGGGCGTTCAAGATCCCGTCGCGGTCGGGGTCGGGGTCGGGGCAGCCCCGCGCCGCGGGGTCGGGGTGATCCCCCGCGGGCTCGAGGGGGCAGGTGTCCTCGGCGTCGCGCACGCCGTCGTGGTCGCGGTCGTCGTTGGGGCAGCCCATGCGCCGCGGGTCGGGGTCGTCGCCGGGGGGCTGCCGGGGGCACAGGTCCACCTCGTCGCGAAAGCCGTCGTGGTCCTGGTCGTGAATGGGGCAGCCGCGGGCGTCGGGGTCGGGGCGCGCGCCCATGGGCTCGTCGGGGCAGCGGTCGTCGGGGTCGAGCACGCCGTCGGCGTCGCGGTCGCCCGCGGCCTCGGGCTCGGGCGGCGGCTGCGGCGCGAAGCCGATCGTGGCCACCGCGCGAAGGTCCGCCGTGGCGTCGCCGCGCACCGCGCCCGCGCCCGCCGACACGCCGAAGGCGACGCCGCTGCGAGACACATGGCGCACGCCGCCGAGGAGCTCGAGCGAGAGCGCGCCGGCCGCGCCCGGGGCCGCCGCCCGCGCCTCGAAGCCGGCCTCGACCGCGAGCACCGTGCGCTTCACGAGCGGGATCGTGAAGCCCGCGCGGGCGACGAGCTGGTGCTCCCACCCCGGTCGTATCGCCGCGCCGAGGTTGAGCGCGAACACGAAGTCGCGCGCGTAGGTCGCCTCGAAGATCACCCGCGGCGTGAGCGTCACCGCGCCGTCTCCCGCGAAGGCCGAGGCGTCGCCCGTCGGCGCGGCCACGCCCAGCGCCAGCGCGAGGCGGTACCACCCGCGGCGCGGCAGCCCCGCGAGGCGCACGCGCGCGTCCAGCCGCAGGTCGCCGGGGGCCAGCGACGACGAGTTTCCCTGGAGCTCCTGGGCGATCATCACGGGCATGAGCGCCGCGAGCTGCAGGCGGTCGAAGAGCCCGACGCTCACCGTCGCGTGCGCCGTCCCGCGGTGCTCGACGGCGGGGGAGGGCGCGCGGGTCGAGAGCGCGTAGGTGTACTCCGCGACGAGCGAGGCGCCCACGCGCAGGTGCGGGGTCACCAGGGCGCGCTCGGTGATCGCGAGGTCGTCGGCGGAGGGCGGCGCCGTGAAGCGGCTCGCCGAGAAGCCCTGCGCGCGCGCCGCGAGGGGCGCGAGCAGCAGGGCGAGGCACAGGGCGCGAGGGCGGGGCACGCCCCGAGGGTAGAGCGTCGGGCGCGCCGTTCCCAGCGGCTGGGGCTCAGAGCGCGCGGAGCGAGAGGCCGCGGGAGAAGTTCCCCCATGCGGCTGTAGCGGAGCGCGACCTCGAGCGCGTCGCGGCGTCGCGCAGCGCGCCGCCCCCGGCGGAGAACGCGTAGCGCCGAGCGCGGGTGAGCGCGCCGACGTGAATCGCCGTGGTGAGCACGTGCTCGCCCGGCGCCACCGAGCTGTGCGCGTCGAAGCCCGAGAGAAATCGCCCGACGTAGAGCGCCCGACCGTCGAGCCGCACCTCGAGCCGCGCGTCGACGGTGACCCCCTCCGGAGGCTCGAAGCGCACGCGAATGGCCTGCTCGATCATCGCGAGGCGCCTATCCCCGCGGCGCCCAGGGCACGTCGCCCACGCCCGCGCGCAGGTTCGTGAGCCGCGCGAGGGAGAACAAGAGGTCGCTCAGGCGGTTGAGGTACACCACCGCCTCGCCGCGCACCGGCTCCGCGTCGCGCAGCGCCACGAGGCCCCGCTCCGCGCGGCGGCACACCGTGCGGGCGACGTGCAGCGCCGAGGCGCCCAGCGTGCCCCCCGGCAGGATGAAGGCCCTGAGCGGCTCGAGGGCGCCCTCGCTGGCGTCGATGGCGGCCTCGAGGCGGGCGATGTCGCCCTCGCCGAGCCGCGCGATGCTGAGCGAGGCCTCTTTGCCGGGCGCGGTCGCGAGCTCTGCGCCGAGGGCGAAGAGGTCGACCTGCACCGCGGCGAGCACCGCGTCGACCTCGGCGGGGAGGCCGTGCGCGCGGCAGGCGCCGAGGTGGGCGTTGAGCTCGTCGAGGGTGCCGTAGGCGTCGACGCGCGCGCTGGCCTTCGAGACCCGCGCGCCTCCGAAGAGCCCTGTGTCGCCGTTGTCGCCCGTCTTCGTATAGATCTTCACGCGTCACTCCGTCCCGAGCAGGGTGCCCGTGCGCATGGGATGCCCCACGAGGAACTCGCGCGTCGGCATTCGCTTCTTTCCCTCGAGCTGGACCTCGGTGAGGGCGACGAGGCCCGCGCCGGTCGCCACCCAGATGCGCCCGTCTCGCACGGCGACGACCTCGCCCGGCGCGCCGCCCAGCGTCGCCGGGGCCTGGTCGAGCCGCGTGGCGCACACGATCAGACGGCGCGCTCCGAGGGTCGTCGACGCGCCCGGCCAGGGCTGCAGCCCCCGCACCTGGTCGTGCACCTCGCGCGCGCCGCGGCGCCAGTCGATCTTCGCCATCTCCTTGGTGAGCAGCGGCGCGTGCGTGGCCTCGGCGCCGTTCTGCGCGACCGGGTGCAGCGCGCCGCTCACGAGGCGCGGGAGCTCGTCGCGAATGAGCTCCGCGCCCAGCGCCTGGAGCCGCAGCGAGAGCTCCGGGGCGGTGTCGTCGAGGCCGATGGGCGTGCGGCGCAGGGCGAGCATGGGGCCGGTGTCGAGCCCCTCGTCCATCTGCATGAGGGTCACGCCGGTCTCGTCGTCGCCGCGGAGGATGGCCCAGTTGATCGGCGCCGCGCCGCGGTGCTTCGGCAGCACGCTGGCGTGCACGTTCACGCACCCCAGCCGAGGGGCCGTGAGCACGTCGACGGGGAGGATGCGCCCGTAGGCGACCACCACGGCGAGGTCGGGTGCGAGGCCGCGGAGCCAGGTCGCGAAGGCGCCGTCGCGGAGCTTCACGGGCTGGTGCACGGGGATGCCGTGCTCCTCGGCCCAGCGCTTCACCGGCGGCGCGGTGAGCACGTTGCCCCGGCCCGCGGGCTTGTCGGGCTGACATACCGCGGCGACGACCTCGGCGACCTCGGTGAGGGCGGCGAGGCAGGGGACGGCGAAGGACGGGGTGCCGAAGAACACGGCGCGGGGGCGAACGCTCATCGCCGCGGATGGTGCACAAATCCCCCGCGGGAGGGAACCGCGGGGGCGCGCTGCGTCAGACCCGCGAGGCCTGCACCTGCTGCTTGCGCATCTCGCGGTCGATCATGCGCTTCTTGAGCAGCGAGACGCGGTCGACCATGAGGGTGCCCTCGAGGTGGTCGTTCTCGTGCTGAATCGCGATGGCCAGGAGCCCCTCGGCGCTGAGCTCGAAGGTCTCGCCCTGCACGTTCATCGCGCGCACGGTGACCTTCGCCGCCCGCTCGATCTCCTCGTGAACGCCGGGGAACGAGAGGCAGCCCTCCTCCCACACCGTCTCGCCCTCGCGGGCGACGATCTCGGGGTTGATGAAGGTGCGCAGGTCGCTGGGCTCGCCCTCGTTGGCGATGTCGATGACGAAGATGCGCTTCGAGACGCCGATCTGCGGCGCCGCGAGGCCCACGCCGGGGGCGGCGTACATCGTCTCGGCCATGTCATCGCAGAGCTGACGCACGCCGTCGTCGACGACCGAGACCGGCTCGGCCTTGTTGCGCAGTCGCTTGTCGGGGTACCGCAGGATCGTTCGAATCGCCATCGTGGTCGCTCTCGTGGGGGGCGCACAAAATCAGTGCGGTTCAGCCATTGCCTAACACCCGACCTGTCGGGTCACAAGCTGGCCCCGCGATCGGCCTCGAAGAGCCGCAGGCCCTTGGCCGACGCGACCCCCGAGGGGAGGGTGGCCAGCAGCGCGCCGCGGCGAAAGACCCAGAGCGTCGCGGGCTCGCCGCGGGTCCATCGCTCGTCGACGGTGAGGGGCGCGGTCGAGATCACCGCGACGCGGTCGGTGGGGGTGGTGACGGAGGAGAAGTCGATGGAGAGATCGTCGTCCTTGAGCGTAGCGCGGCCGAAGGGCGCGCGCCGCACGATGTGCCAGAGGCGCGTGTCGCAGCGCGCGTAGAGGTACTCGCCGTCGGCGAGGAGAAAATTGAAGGTCCCGAGCCGGGCGACCTCGCCCGCGGCGTCGGCGAGGAAGGTCCAGAGCGCCCGCGGAGCCCTCGGCGGCGTCGGGAAGCGCTCCAGCAGCCGCTCCATGAGGTGGCAGAACGCCCGCTCTGAGTCGGTGCTCCCGATGGGCGCGAAGCGTCCCTGCAGCGGCAGGGCGCGGGCGCCCGAGAGCGACCCGTTGTGCGCGAACACGAAGCTACGACCCCAGAGCTCCCGGTGAAAGGGGTGGGTGTTCGCGAGGCGCGCGGCGCCGCGGGTCTTGCGGCGGATGTGCGCCACGGCCTGCAGGGTCTTAATCGGGTGCGCGTGCAGAAACGCCGCGAGGGGCGAGCGCGCGCAGGGCGTGGGGTCGAGGAAGGTGCGCGCGGCGCGCCCCTCGAAGAACGCGAGCCCCCAGCCGTCGCGGTGGGGGCCGGTGTCTCCCCCGCGGCGCGAGAAGCCCGCGAAGGAGAAGGTGATGTCGGTCGGGGTGTTGCAGTCCATCCCGAGCAGCTCGCACATGGCCCCCTCCCTACCCGTGCGCCGGGACGCCGGCGCGGGCCGCGACCTTGAGCGCGTGGCCGCGCGCGCTCGCGAGCACGCGCGGGGCGTCGAGGGTGGTGAGCTCGCCGTCGCGCAGCAGCGCGCGCCCCTCGACGAACACGTGGCGCACGTCGCGGGACTGCGCCGCGTACACCACCCGCGAGAACACGTCGCCGCCGGGCTCGACGTGCGCGCCGTCCAGGCGGATCACCGCGAGGTCCGCACGCTTGCCCACCTCGATGGATCCCACCAGGTCGTCGATGCCGAGGGCGCGCGCGCCGTCGAGGGTGGCCAGGCGCAGCACCCGGCGCGCGGGCAGCGCCGAGGTGTCGCCCAGGCGCTTGGCGAGGAGCGCGGCGCGGCGCATCTCGACCAGCGCGTCGAGGTTGTTGTTGCACGGCGCGCCGTCGGCGCCGAGGGCGACGGCCACGCCCGCCGAGAGCATCCGCGCGACCTTGGCGACCCCAGAGCCCAGCTTGAGGTTCGCGCTGGGGCAGTGGGTCACCCGGGTCCCGTCGGCGGCCATGCGCCTGCGCTGCGCGGGGGTGAGCTGCACGCCGTGGGCGATGACCACGTCGCGCCCCGCGAAGCCCCAGTCGCGCAGGGCGTCGACGTCGTCTCGGCCCAGCAGCGCGCGCACCGCGTCGCGCTCGCCGGCGTGCTCCGCGGCGTGGGTGTGCAGCAGCGCGCCGCGGGCCCGCGCGCGCTCGGCGCACTGGCGAAAGAGCCCCTCGGTGCACGACAGGATGAAGCGCGGCGCGTAGGCGTAGCGGAGCCTGCCCCCCTCGGCGCCGTGCCAGCGGTCGCACAGCGCGTCGGAGACCGAGAGCGACGACGCCGTCGACTCGCGGAGGCCCGGCCAGGTGTCGGGCGCGTCCATCATCGCCTTGCCCGAGAACGCGCGGATCCCGCTGTCTCGCAGGGCCTCGAACACGACGTCGTGGTGGCGCACGGTGCCCATGTCGAGCACGGTGGTGGTCCCGCCCTGGATGAGCTCGCAGAGCCCGAGGTCGGCGCTGGCGCGGAGCGACTCGGCGTCGTGCGCGGCCTCGAGGGGCCAGATGCGGTCGCGGAGCCAGGGCAGCAGCGGGAGGTCGTCGGCCATGCCGCGAAAGAGCGTCTGGCACAGGTGCACGTGGGCCTGCACGAAGCCTGGGATCACCGCGCAGCCGCGGGCGTCGACCACGCGGGTGAGGCGGGCGGCGGCGGGGGGCGCGCCCACGGCGATGATGCGGCCCTCGCGCACGAGCACGTCGCCCTGCACCACGCGGTCGTCGGGGTCGAAGGTGACCACGGTGCCGCCCCGGAGGAGGAGGTCCATCCGGGCATCATCGCCGAGGCGGGGGCGCGGAGGGAAGCGTCGCTGGACGGAGCCCGTGACTCGGCGGTAGGAAGAGAGGTTTATGCGAACGCGCGGGATTCATCTCTTGCTTGGCGCGGCCGTCGCGCTGCTCTCCTGCAGCACCAACCTGCCCACCACCGATTTCGTCGAGGCCGACGGCGGCGGCGGCGGCGGTGGGGGCGGGACCGACGCGGGCGCGACCCCGGTGTGCCGCCCGGGGACCTTCTACTGCGAGGGCAGCGTGCGCTACCAGTGCACGGCCCAGGGCGAGATCGTGAACCGCGTGGGGTGCTCGGGCGACGCGCCGATGTGCATCTCGGGCGTGGGGTGCCGGGCCTGCGTGCCCTCGTCGATCCGCTGCGACCCGTCGATGCCGAGCCGCACGCAGACCTGCCGCGGCGACGGCTCGGGGTGGGAGACGGGCACGACCTGCAACGTCGCCAACGGCTCGATGTGCGTGTCGGGGGTGTGCGTCGACCGCTGCTCCGAGAGCGCGACGGGGCGCTCGTACCTGGGATGCGACTACTGGCCCACGGTCACGGCCAACAGCCAGCTCGACCCGAACTTCGAGTTCGCCATCGTGCTCTCGAACCCGCAGACCTACGAGGTGCGCGCGACCATCACCGGCGGCGCGCTGACCAGCCCGCGGCAGGTGACCCTCGCGCCCGGCGCGATCCAGACCGTGTCGCTCCCGTGGGTGCAGGAGCTGGTGTCGTTCCTCCCGAGCTTTCCAGGCTGCCGCGGCGGCTCCGACCTCAATTGCCGCACCTCGCGCATGCCCGCCCGCTCGACCTTTCGGCGCAACGGCGCCTACCACGTGAACACCAACGGCCCCGTCGCCGCGTACCAGTTCAACCCCCTGAACTTCAGCCGCCCGGGCGGGTACTACTCGTTCACCAACGACGCCTCGCTGCTGCTCCCGCAGGGCGTGATGCGCAACCGCTACCTCGTCTCGACCTGGCCCAATTGGGTCATCCGCAACGGCGCGCAGACCCTGGTGGCGGGGGGCTTCATCACCATCGTCGGCGTCGCCGGCGAGAGCACCACGGTGACGGTGCGCCCGACCGCGGCGGTGAGCGCGGGGCCTGGCGTGCCGGCCATTCCTGCCGGGGGCACGCAGACCTTCTCGCTCCAGCCCGGCGACGCGCTGCAGCTCCTGAGCGCCGACGACCGGGTCGACTCGCAGGGCCGCGGGCCCGACCTCACGGGCACCACCATCGAGTCGTCGCTGCCGGTGGCGGTGTTCGTCGGCCACGACTGCACCAACATCCCCGAGACCCGCGTGGCCTGCGACCACCTTGAGGAGCAGCTCTTTCCCAGCGAGACCTGGGGGCGCGACTACTTCGTGAGCGCCCTGCGCGACCGCGGCGCGACCAACCCCTCGGTGGTGCGCGTGGTGTCTCAGGCCGACGGTAACCAGATCACCTTCGAGCCCCCGGAGATCTACCCCGCGCAGACCCTCCGCGCGGGGCAGGTGCTCGAGTTCGCCACCAACCGGCACTTCCGGGTGAACGGCACGCAGGCCTTCCTCGCGTCGCAGTTCATGATCGGCCAGGGCCCCGCCACCGCCGGCGCGCCGGGCGCGGGCGACCCCGCGATGGTGTTCGAGGTGCCGGTGCAGCAGTACCGCACGCAGTACGACTTCTACGTGCCCACCACGTACCCGCAGAACTTTCTCAACATCATGACCCCCACGGGCACGCAGCTCACCATGGACGACCAGCCCGTGCGCGGCAGCGTCGAGCAGGTGTCGGGCTACGACATCTACACGCTCCCGGTGCCCTCGGGCGCGCACCGCATCCGCTCGGCGAGCAACATGCCCTTCGGCATCAAGGTCTACGGCATCGCCGAGTACACCTCGTACATGTACCCCGGCGGGCTCGACCTCCAGCTCATCACGCCGGGCTGAGATGGCGAAGTCCGCGTCGGGCGGCGAGAACCGCCGCGGCAGCCCCGAGGCCGTCGAGAAGCGCACGGCCGCCCGCAAGCTCAACCGCCTGCTCACCGAGGGCAGCGAGGGGCTCGCGACGGGCGACGGGCGCACCGCGCGGCGGCGCGCGAGGCTGCTGCGCGAGCTCGAGGAGGGCACGCGCAGCCCGCGCGACGGGCTCAAGCCCATCGAGCTGCTCCAGCGCGCCCACGACCTCCTGGTGCTGGGCGAGACGGTGACCTCGCTGCGCAAGGTGATCCGGGTGCACCCCCGACCGCCCATCGACCCCGAGGAGGCGCGGGCGCTCCTCGCGCAGATCGACGCGGCCTACGGCTTTCGGCCGGAGGTGTACGAGTTCCTGGGGCTGCCCGACGAGGCGCTGCAGCGCACCAACGCGCCGCGCCGCCGGGGGCGCCCGGCGAAGGGCTGAGGCGCTCGGTTGACACCCGCGTCGCCGATTCCGATATCCTCCCGCGTCCGTTGAGAGTCCCCGCCGTCTCTGTCGTCGCCGTCGCCGTCGCCGCCGCCCTCGCGGGGTCGGGCGCGCTCCTCGCGCAGACCCGCGGCGCGCCGACCGGAGACATGTCCGTCGACGAGCTGCGCCCGGGCATGCGGGGCTACGGCCTCACGGTCTTTCGCGGCGTGCGCCCGGAGCGCTTCGACGTCGAGGTCATCGACGTGCTCCACCAGTTTCGCCCGGGGCAGGACCTCGTGCTCGTGCGCCCCTCGCACCCGCAGACCGACCACGCCGGCGTCGTCGGCGGCATGAGCGGCAGCCCGATCTACATCCATGACAGGCTGATTGGCGCGTACGCCTACGGATGGGAATTCGGCCGCGACCCGGTGGCCGGCGTGACCCCCATCGCGACGATGCGCGCCGAGCTCCGGCGCCCGCGGCGCACGCCGCCGGGGCTCATCCCGGGGTGGGGCTCGCCCCTCGAGGTCGCGCCGCGGCAGGCCCGCTCGCCCCTCGCGAGGCTCTCCGATCTCGCTGCGGCGCAGAGGGATCCGGTGCTCACGCGCGCGGGCTCGCTGAGCCCGGTGTCGGCGCCGCTGTCGGTCTCGGGGGTGGGCGCCCGCGCGCTGCGCGCCCTCGACGCGGCCTTCGCGCCCTTCGGCATCGTGCCCGTGCAGGCGGGGGGCGCGGGCGGGGGAGCGCCCCCGGGGGACCTCCCCGCCCGGCTGGAGCCGGGGGGCGCGCTGGGCGTGCAGGTGATGGCGGGGGACATCTCGGGGGTGGTGACGGGCACCGTCACGGCGACGGGGAGCGACGGGGTGCTGGCCTTCGGTCACCCGATGATGGGCCTGGGGGAGACCCTGGTGCCCGCGGTGGCGTCGCGCATCCTGTGGATCCTCGCGAGCCAGCGGCGGTCGTTCAAGATCTCCGAGCCCGTGGCCCCGCGGGGCGCGCTGGTGCAGGACCGTCCGTCGTGCGTGGTGGTCGACGAGCGCGCGACGGCGCCCACGGTGCCCGTGCGCGTGCGCATCACGGGCGTCGACGGCGCCCCCGCGGGGGAGTGGAACGTGCGCGTCGCCGCGCACCGGGCCTTCGGCGCGCGCCTCGCGATGTCGGTGCTCGACACGGCGCTCGAGACCACCGCGGGCGACCTCGCCGAGGCGGCGTGGACCCTGCGTTCGACGGTGCACCTCCGGGGCCGCGCGCCGCTGTCGTTCACGCACGTGGGGTCGAGCGCCGACGGGGCGCGCTCGGTGACGCCGGGCCTCGCGGGCGAGCTGGTGACCCGCGCGATGAACAACGCCTTCGCGGTGATCCCCGTCGACCGGGTGGAGTTCGACGTGGCGATGCGCTGGTCGCGCGAGGTGGCGTACATCCGCAGCGTGTCGGCGACGCGGGCCGAGGTCGACCCCGGCGGGGAGCTCGAGCTCCGCGTCGCGCTCGGCCGCTACGGCGAGGGCGAGGAGGTGCGGCGGGTGCGGGTGACCCTGCCCCGCGAGCTCGCGGGCCGCGAGGTCGAGGTCGAGGTGACGGGCGGCGCCGACGCGGTCCCCGACCTGCCCGAGCCCGAGTCGGCCGACGACCTCGTGCGCAACCTCAGCACCGACATCCCCAACGACGCGATCGTGGTCGCCGTGCGCATGCCGGGGCAGGGCGTGACCCTCCGCGGGCGCGTGGTCCGCTCGCTCCCGGGCTCGGCCCTCGACGTGCTTCGCCCCGCGGTGAGCACCGAGAGCGGCGAGCCGATCTTGAATTGGCGCCGCACGGTGATCCCCGTGGGGCGCGTTGTGAACGGGCGCGACCACATCCGGGTGCGCGTTCGCGAGGTGCGTCTGTGACGATCCACCGTAGGCGCCTGGCGGCGCTGACCCTCTGCGGGCTGGGCCTGGGCCTGGGCTCCCTCGCGGTCACCCCCGCCCTGGCCGTGAACACCAGGACCTTCTCCCTCGACACCGCCGCCGAGCTCTCCGCGGGCGTGCTCGATCGCGTCTCGGTGAGCGCCGACGGCTCCGTGGTCCTCGGCGTCGAGACCGAGCGGTTGAGCGCGCCTGACGCCGTGGGGAGCGTGTGGGCGCTCCTCGACCTGGGCGACGAGGGCGTGCTCGCGGGCACCGGCGTCGACGGGCGGATCTACCGCGTGCGCGGCCGCGACGTGACGCTCTACGCCGAGACCGGCGAGGTGGTGGTGACCTCCCTCGCGCGCGGCGCCGACGGGGCCGTGTACGCGGGCACGCTCCCCGAGGGGAAGGTGTTTCGCGTGCTCCCCCCTCGCGGCGCGACGCCGCAGGCGCCGACTCTCGTCGCCGCGCTGCCGGGCGCCGAGCACGTGTGGGCGCTCGCCTGGGACCCGACGCGCCGCGCGCTGCTCTGCGCCACGGGCCCCGAGGGCAAGCTCTTCGCGGTCGACCCCGCGGCCTCTGGGAGCAACGCCACGGTGCTCTTCGACGCCGAGCAGCCGCACCTCTACGCGATGGCGCTGCGGCCCGACGGCGAGATCGTGCTCGGCTCGGGGGGCGGCGCGGCGGTGCTCTACGGCGTGCGCGGCGCGGGGCAGGCGAGGGTGCTCGCGCGGCTCACCGGCGACGAGGTGAAGGGCGTGGCGGTGGCGGGCGACGCGCTCGTGGCGATCTCGAACGCGATCCCGACGCCGCCCGACCCCCCGCGCCGCACCGTGGCGCAGTCGCGGCAGCCGACGCCGGGGGGGCCCACGGTGGCGCGTCCGCGGCCGGGGCACGGGTACCTCTGGAGGGTGCACGCGGGCGGCTTCGCCGAGCGCATCGCCGAGGACGCGCGCGCGCACTACACCGCCCTCGCGTGGGACGCGACGCGGCGCGAGGCGCTCGTGGGCAGCTCGGCCAACGGCCACGTGCTCGCCGTGGGAGAGGACCGCGGGCAGCGCGTGGCCTTCGACGTCGACGAGCGCAGCGTGACGGCCTTCGGGCGCGCCGGCGCGTCGCTGATCTTCGGCACCTCCGACAGCGGGGCGCTCTACCGCGCCCTCGCGGCGCGGCCGACCGCGGCGACGTGGCACAGCAAGGTCCTCGACGCGACGCTCCCATCTCGCTGGGGCGCAGTGCGATGGCGCGGCGCTGGGGCCCTCGACTGGGAGTCGCGCAGCGGCAACCACGACGAGCCCGACGCCACCTGGACCGCCTGGGAGGCCCTCGACGCCGACGGCGTGATCCGCTCCCCCGGCGGGCGCTACGTGCAGGTGCGCGCGCGCTTCTCGCGGGACCCGGCGACGGTGATCCGCTCGGTGACGGTGTACTACCTCCCCGAGAACCAGCGCGCGGTGCTCACCGAGGTCACCGCGGGGCGCCCCGAGGTCAAGGGTGACGCGCCGCAGCCGCGCACGATCCGCGTGGCGTGGAAGGTCGACAACCCCGACAACGACGCGCTGCGCTACCGCCTGCGCTTTCGCGGCGACGCAGACCAGACCTGGCGCGGCCTCTTGCAGAACCAGGAGTGGCTCACGACCTCGCACTTCGAGTGGAGCACCGAGGCCATGCCCGAGGGGTGGTACCGCGTCGAGGTCGAGGCCTCGGACGAGGCCGCGAACCCCGACGAGCTCGTCGCGCGCGACCGGCGCGTGAGCGACCCGGTGCTGGTCGACACGACCCCGCCGGCGGTGACCCTGCGCGTGGCTTCGGGGCGGATTCGGGGCGAGGCGACCGACGGCGCGAGCGCGGTGGTCGCGATGGAGCTCAGCGTCGACGGGGGCGAGTGGCGCCCGCTGCGCGCCTCGGACGGGGTCTTCGACGAGCGCGTCGAGGCGATCGACGTCGCGCTGCCGACCTCCCTCGCCTCGGGCGATCACAACGCCGCCCTGCGCGCCCGCGACGAGGCGGGCAACGTGGGGGTCGGCAGCGTGAGGGTGCGGAGGTGAAGGGGCGCGGGGCGGCCCCCAGGGGGGGTCAGCGGGTGAACGCGAAGGTGGCGCCGGCGTAGCCCAGGGTCTCGTTCACGGGGCCGGGGAACTGCCCGGCGTACTCGTGATGGAAGTACCAGCGGCTGCGCCCGGGGACGACGGTGAACGAGCAGAGGTCGCTGAGGTTGCTGAAGGTCGCGACGGTCTGGGTCAGGCCGTCGGGCACCCGCGTGCGCACGAGGGTCGTGCTCGTCGCGCCCGCCGCGGCCACCTGGCGGTACATGAGCCAGATCGCGTTGCTGTAGAACTCGGCGACGCCCCAGAACGCCCAGTTCTCGCAGTTGTACGGCATCGTCAGGGGCACCGCGCCGAGGTCGGAGACCGCGCCGGTCGGCAGGGTGATGTTGAGCGCCCTCGCGCCGTTGTAGATCACCACGCGGTCGTAGCCCGCGAACACGCCCCACCCGTACGCGGTCGTGCGCGGGATCGAGGTCGACAGCGCGGTGCGGGTGACCACGGCGAGCGTCGTCGCGTTCAGCTCGAGGATGTGCGTGAAGGCCGGGAAGGGCGCGCTGAAGACCGTGCTGCGAAACGGCGTCGTGCCGTCGGTGGAGAGCGTGTAGATGCGCCCGTCGCGGAGGTTCGAGAACAGCCCGTCGAGGGGCGGCGTCGCGGCCGCGGCGAGGCCCGAGAGGTCGAGGGAGAGGGCGCGGCCCGTCGCGACGTCGCCCGAGTAGTAGACGTAGCTCGCGCTCGCCGCGATGCCGCCGCGGTCGTCGCCGGTCACGCTGAGGTGGTCGATCACGCGGTACGACGCCGCGGTCAGCGAGGCGACGCGAAAGTTGAGCTCGCACGCGCCGGAGCGGCACGTCGCGTTCGTCGCGCAGGCGCGCCCGCAGCCGCCGCAGTGGTTGTTGTCGGTGCTCGTGTTGACGCAGCTCCCGCCGCAGTTCGTCGTGAAGCGGAGGCAGCACAGGCCCGAGCTGCAGGAGGTGAGGCGGTTGTCGCAGGTGGTGCCGCAGCGCCCGCAGTTGGAGCTGCTCGTCGCGAGGTCGACGCAGACGCCGTTGCAGTTGGTGCGGCCCGTGGGGCACGACAGCACGCAGGCGCCGGCGACGCACGCGGCGCTGCCGCCGGTGGGCGCCGTGCAGACCCCGCCGCAGCGCCCGCAGGACGCGGGGTCGGTCTGGAGGTTGCGGCAGACCCCGCTGCAATTCGTCAGCCCCGCGGTGCAGGAGACCACGCAGGCCCCGTTGGCGCAGAGCTGGCCCGCGGCGCAGGCGTTGCCGCAGCGGCCGCAGTTGGCGACGTCGGAGCTGACGTTGGTGCAGGCGGACCCGCAGGTCGTCTGCCCCGACGGGCACGCGCAGGCGCCGCTGACGCACGACGTGCCGCCCGCGCAGGCCGCGCCGCAGCGGCCGCAGTGCGTGTTGCTCGACGAGAGGTCGGTGCACACGCCGTTGCAATTCACCGCCGGGGCGACGCAGACGGTGACGCACGCGCCGGCCTGGCAGTCCTGGCCGGGGACGCAGGCCTGGTCGCAGGCGCCGCAGTGCGCCGAGTCGGTGGCGGTGGCGCGGCAGAAGCCCGCGCAGGCGGTCTGGCCCGTGGGGCATTGGGACTCGCACACGCCGTCGTCACACACGTACCCCGAGGGGCAGGGCCGCGAGGTCGCGCAGAACACGGTCTGCGGCACGTCGGGCTGCGCCGAGTCCCCGGGCGTCTTCGCGTCGACCGGCGCGTCGGCGGCGGGGGCGTCTTCGACCTGCGCGTCGGCGGCGGGGGCGTCTTCGACCTGCGCGTCGAGGGTCGCCGCGTCTTCGGCGACGACGTCGGGCGCGGCGACGTCGGGCGCGGCGACGTCGGGCGCGGCGACGTCCGCGGCGGCGGTGTCGGTCGGCGCGACGACGTCGGGCGCGGCGATGACGAATACCTCGGTCGAAAAGGTACACCCGGCCGCGAACGACGCGCCGAGCAGCCCAGTAAGCAAGAGGGGTAGCTTCATTCTCAGTCTCCCAGAGGCTTGTATTGCAGTCAGTTCGTGGGCCGGTCAACCTATCGCGGGCGCATGGTGGTAGCCTCTCGGGCGATGCGCGCCCTCGCTAGATACCTGGCCCTCGCGACCGCGGCGGGCGCTTGCGCCTCGACCGAATCAGCGACCTTCGTGGTCGAGGCCGACGCCGGGGCGGGCCCGCTCGACGCCGCCGACGCCTCGACGCTCAGCTACGACGTGCCCGCCGCGCCCGACGCGCCCGACGCGGCGGACGTCGTCGCGGCCCCCGACGTGGTCGCGCGCTGCGGGGACGGGCTCTGTCAGCGGGCGACCGAGAGCTGCGTGACCTGCCCCCTCGACTGCGACCGCTGCCCCACCTGCGACATGGCCCCGAGCTGCACCGGGGCCCTCGCGGTGCCCACCTCGTCGTCGTCGCTCCCGAGCTTCAACAACAGCGTCGGCGACAACGACCGCAGCAGCTTCGCGTGCGGCGTGGGCATCGGCGCGCCGCCGGGGAGCACGACCTGCGCCGACCCGCAGCTCCGCATCCGCGTGCGTGAGATCTCGATCCGGCGTGGGTTCTTCGACGTGCCGCGCAACCTGTTCTGCTTCGTCACGGCCGAAGACGGCGCGCACTCCGAGCTGCTGCTGATCACGCCCCGCGAGGCCGCGGGCAACCAGAACACCACGCGGATCAACCTCACGCCGAGCCAGGGCCTGCTCTGGGGGCAGGGCGGGCTGTACCGCAGCATCTCGAACGTCACGATCTCGTACGCGTGCTTCCTCGCGAGCAACGGCGCGGCGGCGCAGCGGGTGCTCGACGACATCGCCGGGCGCGCGGGCATGGTGGCCGAGCACGCCGACGGCTACGGCTGGGTCTTCGGCACCGTGGCCGTGATCGGGACCATCCTCGGCAGCGCCATCGGCACGATGACCGACACGCAGATCCTCGACGTGCAGCAGACGATCTCGGCCGACGCGCTGCTCACGCTGACCAACGGGCACACGTGGGAGATCCGCAACCGCCGCGGCAACCTCTCCCTCTCCGGCGCCTCCGACCTCCGCATCACCCTCGAGAGCTGGGGCTGCGCCGACGTGAGGACCACGATCCCCTGATCGCCTCCTGCGGCGTCGCGGCGCGTGGCCCTCGGCGGCTCCGCGCGCCCCGCGGCGACCGCGCGAACCCGAGAGAGCACCCGCATGGCATCGCCCGCTGTTCGTTACGTCTACCGCATCGCCTCGCAGCTCATGAACCCGCTGCGCTGGCCCCTCGTGCCCCGCGAGCTCGCCGAGTACGCCCGCGACCTCCGGGCCTACCGGCGCGAGGCCCGCGCCGCCGGCGTCGACGCGCGGCTGGACCTCGAGCCCGTGTTCTTCAACCGCGCGATCAACAGCCCCTTCGACAGCCACTACACCTACCAGTCCGCCTGGGCCACGCGCCGCATCGTCGAGCGCGCGCCCGCCGAGCACGTCGACGTGTCGTCGTCGGTCCCCTTCGTGGCCCAGCTCGCGTCGGTGCTCCCGGTGACCATGTTCGAGTTTCGCGCGCCCGACATCACCCTGCCGAACCTCACGCTCCGCGAGGCCACGGTGCTCGACCTGCCCCTCGACGACCAGAGCGTTCAGTCGCTCTCGTGCATGCACGTCATCGAGCACGTGGGCCTCGGGCGCTACGGCGACCCCCTCGACCCGCGGGGCACCGAGCGCGCCCTGCGCGAGCTCTGCCGCGTCGTCGCGCCCGGAGGGACCCTCTACCTCTCGCTCCCCGTGGGCCGCGCCCGCGTGGCCTTCAACGCCCACCGCGTCACCGCGCCCCACGATGTGGTCGATCTCGCTGCGGCGCAAGGGCTTGTGCTCGGTGGCTTCGCCCACGTCGACGACGCCGGGCGCTTTCACGACCCCTCGCGCCCGGGAGACGCCGCGGGCCTGGAGTACGGCCTCGGCTGCTTCGAGCTCACCCGCCCCGCCGCGGAGTAGCGCCGCGGTCACAGCACGGTGAAGGTCACCGTGTACGACTGGCACTGCCCGTGGTCGTCTTCGATCGCGAAGTAGTGAGAGCCCGCCGCGAGGTTGAGCCGCAGGTCGGTGTTGTGCTGCGTGCACGAGACCGACGCGCCGGGGCAGCTCGTGCCGCGGTAGAGGATGTCGCCCTCGTCGGTGCCGATGGCGAAGCCCGTGACGCGCACCGTCACCGTGGCCGAGCGCGTGAGGCGCACGACGTAGATGTGCTCGGGCGACGCGCCGGAGTTGCAGCTCGTGTCGACGATCGAGCTGCCCGCGGTGGTGCAGGTGGTGCGCGAGAAGGTCGCGGTGCCCGTGACCAGGATCGCCGACTGGCACGACGACCCGTTGCCGGTGCAGCCGTTGTCGGCGGCGCCGCTGCAGTCCTCGTCGGCGGTGTTGCCGCACACCTCGGGAGAGGGCGTGACCTGCCCCGCGCAGCTCGTGCTCCAGCTCCCGGCGACGCAGGTCTGCGTGCCGGGGCGGCAGAGCCCCACCCCCGAGGTGCCCGTGGGGCCGGTGTAGCAGGCCTGGGTCAGCCCCTCGTCGACGGCGCCGTCGCAGTCGTCGTCGACGTTGTTGCAGGTCTCCTCGGCCGGCGCCCCCGCCTCGCCGACGCATCCCCCGGCGCCCGCGACGCAGCCCGTCACGCCGGGCCGCGCGCAGGCGCCCTGCCCCACGGTGCACGACGCGCCCAGGGCGACCTCGCAGCCGTTGCTCCGCTCCCCGTCGCAGTCGGCGAAGCCCGCCTCGCAGCGGTACTCGCACGCGCCCGCCGCGCAGACCGCGGCGCCGTGGGGGTAGGGGCCGCAGCGGTCGCCGCAGGCGGCGCAGGCGTCGGGGGTGCCGAGGGGGGTCTCGCAGCCGTTGCCCGCGTCACGGTCGCAGTCGGCGAAGCCCGCCTCGCAGGTCGACCCGCAGCTGCCCGCCGCGCACACCGCCACCGCGTGCGGGGCGACCTCGCAGCGGCGGCCGCAGGCCGCGCAGTTCTCCGGGTCGGTGGTGAGCGAGGTGCAGCGCCCGCCGCACGCCGTGTAGCCTGACGCGCACACCAGCGCGCAGCGCCCCATCTCGCAGCGCTCGTCGAGCCCGCAGGCGACGTCGCACGCGCCGCAGTGGGCCTCGTCGCTCGCGAGGTCGCGGCACGCGCCGCCGCACGCGGCCTGCCCCGGCGGGCACGAGAGCCGGCACACGCCGGCCTCGCACCGCTCGCCCTCGCGGCAGCTCGCGCCGCAGGCGCCGCAGTGCACGGCGTCGACCTGAAGGTCGCGGCACCCCTCCCGGCACCGGGTCTGCCCCGCGGGGCAGAGCACGTCGCAGCGCCCGGAGGTGCAGCGCTGCCCCGCCGGGCACGCCGCGCCGCACGCGCCGCAGTGCGCGTCGTCTCGCGCGGTGTCGACGCACGCGCCGACGCCGCCGTCTCCCCCCGCGCAGGCGGTCAGGCCCGCGGCGCACCGCAGGGCGCAGGCGCCGTCGACGCAGTCCTGGCCCGCCGCGCAGGCGCGCCCGCAGGCGCCGCAGTGCCGGGGGTCGCGCTGGAGCTCGGCGCACCCCGCGACCCCGCCGTCGCCCCCCGCGCAGAGCGAGAGCGGCGCGGCGCAGCTCAGCGCGCAACGCCCCGCCGAGCACACCTCGCCCGGCGCGCAGCTCGCCCCGCAGGCGCCGCAGTGCGCGGCCTCGGTGGCGAGCGAGACGCAGCGGGCGCCGCCGTCTGCCTCGCAGGGCACGAGCCCGCTGGGGCAGGTCGCGACGCAGGCCCCCGCGACGCAGCGCTCGATGTCTCCGCACCTCGCCCCGCAGGCGCCGCAGTTCGAGGGGTCGACGTCGACCGAGGCGCAGGCCTCGCCGCACACGACCTGCCCCGGACCGCAGCGCGGCCCCGCGTCGACGAGCGCGACGTCGTCGGCGACGGAGGCCGCGTCGACCGGCGGCGCGCTCGGCGGGGCCGCCGAGGAGCACGCGGACAGGCCCAGGAACGCCCACCGCCAGAGCGTAGATCGCAGCGCATCACCCTTCATCGGTGTCGGCATCCTAGCGCGCGCTCGCCGCCGCGCGGAGTTCTCAGGGGATTCTCAGCCGAGAGCCCTCGCGGAGCAGCCGCGTCTCGTAGAGGGTGCCGCGCCACACGACCCCGCCGCGAAGGAGCGACAGGATCCCCCCTCGCATCGCGGCGTAGACGAACACCAGCGTCGCGAGGGGCAGCAGGGGGACCCGGCTCAGCCTGCGCCCCATGCGCCACACCGCGGCGGCGCTCACGCCGACCATCAGGGCGCCGGTGACCGCCGCGACCAGCCGCGCCGCGGGCCACGGCAGCGCGAGGCCCGCGAGCCACCCGAACTCGATCGCGAGGAGCAGCGCCGAGGTCGCGGTCAGCCGCGCCATCGAGTAGCGCCCGAGCACCGCGAAGCTGTTCTTCTCGACGCCGTGCACGAAGGCGCGCACCGAGGGGTAGAAGTCGAGGGAGATCCAGCCGATGCAGTCGTACACCGCCGTGCGGGCGCCGCTCGCCTTGAGCATCTGCGCGAGGGCGACGTCGTCGGCGACCTCGAGCTTGAGCCAGGGCAGCCCCGCCGTGCGGCGGTAGGCCTCGCGGCGAAAGAGGTTGAACAGCCCGCCGCCCACCGCGGCGTCGCTGCGGGGGTCTGAGACGGCCCACAGCCTGCCGGCGAGGATCAGGTTGCGGCCGAAGACGTCGATCACCGCGTCGAGCATCGGGCGCTGCGGACGAAAGGTCGGCAGCGCGCCGAAGTGGTCGAGGCCCCGGGCGGTGCAGGCGGCGAGCACGCGGCGGAGGGTGCCCGGCGCGAAGTGCACGTCGGCGTCGCTGAGCAGCACCCACTCGCCCGTCGACGCCTCGACGCCGCGGTGCATCGCGTGGAGCTTGCCGAGC
Organism: Polyangiales bacterium; assembly: GCA_041389885.1. Lineage (GTDB taxonomy): Bacteria > Myxococcota_A > Polyangia > Polyangiales > JAWKRB01. The sequence goes on from JAWKRB010000005.1 coordinate 467,197, forward strand.
CACCCCTCGGGGAGCTCGTCGAGGTGAATGACCTTGAGCCGCGGGTCTTCGGCGGCGATCCGGTCGAGGATCGCGCCGGTCGCGTCGGTCGAGCGGTCGTTCACGGCGACGACCTCGAGGGCGGGGTAGCCGTCGTTGAGGCGGGCGCGCAGGGCAGCCTCCACGTCGTCGGCCTCGTCTCGGGCGGCGATGATCAGCGAGACCGTCGGCCACGTGGCGGGCTCGGGCGACTCGTCGTCGCCCAGACGAGGCACCTCCCGCGCGGTGCGCGCGATGGCGTAGGCGCCCCAGCACCACGCGAGCGTCGAGACCGCGAGCAGGACCAGGTTCATCACCGCCGCCAGGGTCGCACGAAACCCCCGCCCGTCGCACGGCTCGCGCTCGCGCGGCGGCGAGTCGTCGTACATTGGTCCGATGCGTCGCCTACGCCTCGCGCTGGCCCTCGCGCTCCTCGGGTGCACGACCTCGTTCGAGACCACGAGCCTCAGGGCTCGCGACGCGGGCGCGAGCGACGCGGGGCCCGACGTCATCGCCGCCGACCGGAGCGACGTCGACGCGCCCGCCGGGGACGCCCCCGAGGCCGACCTCCCCGCGGCCGACGTCCCCGCCGACGCGCGCGACGTGGCCGACGGTGCGGCGTGCGGCGTCGCGGGGCGGCCGTGCTGCGCCGCCGCGGCGTCGGCGTGCGTCGGCGACACGGTCTGCAACGAGGGCATGTGCGTCGCCTGCCCGGCGAACACCGTGGCCTGCGCGTCGGCCTGCGTCGACCTGCGGACCAGCCTCCGCCACTGCGGCCGCTGCGGCGGCGCCTGCGCCGAGGGGCAGAGCTGCGTCGGCGGCACCTGCACCCTCGTGTGCCCGACCTCGCTCAACGCCTGCGGCGACCGCTGCGTCGACCTGGCGCACAACGCCTCGCACTGCGGCCGCTGCGACGAGGCGTGCGTCGGCGGCGCGGTGTGCGAGGGCGGCGCCTGCATCGTGTCGTGCTCCCCCGGGCAGACCGTGTGCGCGGGGGGCTGCGTGAACACCCAGAGCGACGCGAGCCACTGCGGCGGCTGCGGCCGCGCGTGCGCCCTCCCCAACGCCGTCGCCCGCTGCGCGGCGGGCGCGTGCGGCGTCGCCGCCTGCGACGCGGGCTTCGGCGACTGCGACAACGACCCCGCCAACGGCTGCGAGACCTCGCTGAGCTCCCTCACGAGCTGCGGGCGCTGCGGCCAGCGCTGCGAGGTCACGGCGGGATCCGCGGCGTGCGTCGAAGGCCGCTGCTCGGTGGGGGCGTGCAGCGAGGGCTTCGGCGACTGCGACGCGAACCCCGCCAACGGCTGCGAGACCGACCTCCGCCGAGACCCTCGCAACTGCCGCAGCTGCGGCTTCGTCTGCGTCAGCGCGACGGGCGTGGCGACCTGCACCAACGGCGAGTGCGGCTCGTCGAGCGTCGTGTGCCCCGCGAACCGCGCGGAGTGCGGGGGGGTCGACCCGACCGACTGCGAGGCCGACCTCCGCTCGCCCTTGAGCTGCGGCCGCTGCGGCAACGTGTGCGCGCTGCCGAACGCGGAGAACGGCTGCTCGGGCGGGAGCTGCACGGTGGCCAGGTGCATGCCGGGATACGGCGACTGCGACTCGACCGCCGCGAACGGCTGCGAGGTCGACCTCAACAACAGCGCCTCGCACTGCGGCGCCTGCGGTCGCGCGTGCGCCCTCCCTCACGCCGTGCCCCGGTGCGCGCGAGGGGGCTGCGCCATCGCCAGCTGCGAGCAGGGATTCGCGGACTGCGACGGCGACGCGGCCAACGGGTGCGAGGTCGACCTCCGCGCGTCGGTCACGAACTGCGGCGCCTGCGGGTCGCGCTGCCCGACCGCGAACAGCACCGCCGCCTGCGTCGAGGGGCAGTGCGCGGTCGGCGCCTGCTCGCCGGGGTACTCGAATTGCGACGGCAACGTCAGCAACGGCTGCGAGGTGCGAACCTCCCAGGACGTCGCCAACTGCGGCACCTGCCAGAACGCCTGCGTGCTGCCCAACGCCACCCCCGAGTGCTCGAGCGGCGCGTGCCGCGTCCAGCGCTGCGCCGACGATTTCGCCAACTGCGACGGCAGCGCGAGCAACGGGTGCGAGGTCGACCTCCGCACCTCCGTCCAGCACTGCGGGGGCTGCGACCAGCGCTGCGTCGTCGCCAACGGCACGGGCGCCTGCGTCGCGAGGTCGTGCGCCGTGGGCGCGTGCAACAGCGGCTTCGCGGACTGCGACAACCGCCCGGGCAACGGCTGCGAGACCAGCCTGAACACCAACGCGAACTGCGGCGGCTGCGGGAGGGCCTGCGCGATGGGCACCATGTGCACCGGCGGGCAGTGCACCTCGACCTGCGCGGCGGGCACGGTCCTCTGCGGGGGCGCGTGCGTCGACACGTCGAGCAGCGCGTCGCACTGCGGGGGCTGCGGCGCGGCGTGCCCGGGGCGGCCGAACGCGGTCGCGACCTGCGCGGCGGGGCGCTGCGGCATCGCGTGCAACGCGGGCTTCGGCGACTGCGACGGCGACCCCGGCAACGGGTGCGAGACCCGCCTCGACACGCTCTCGAACTGCGGCCGCTGCGGCGTCGCCTGCGCGAACGCGCCGAACGCCGTCGGGTACTGCTCGGGCGGAGCCTGCCAGCTCACGTGCCAGGGGACCTTCAGGAACTGCGACGGAGACGCGACCAACGGCTGCGAGGTGAACGTTGCCAGCGACCCGGGCAATTGCGGCGGGTGCCTCAACCGCTGCCCGCGGCGGCCCAACAGCCTGCCCGTCTGCCGACAGGGCGCCTGCGGGATCGAGTGCAACTTCGGATGGGGAGACTGCCTGCAGACCGCGCCGGGCTGCGAGACCAACCTCCTCGGCCTGTCCTACCGCTGCGGGAGCTGCATCGGCGTCTGCATCGACCGGACGTGTCGGGGCGGCGTGTGCACCCGCTGCTCGGGGACCGAGACCACCTCCTGCCCCGACAGCGTCATCAGCGGACAGGACGGCTGCGGAATCGACCTGCGCACCGACGTGAGACACTGCGGCGCCTGCGGACAGGTCTGCCCCGCGTCGGGCACCCGGCTCAACCACGCCACCTACACGGGCTCCTGCGCGAACAGCGCGTGCCAGCTCGCCTGCGAGGGCACCTGGCGCGACTGCGACGGCAACTGGCAGAACGGCTGCGAGGTGAACGTCGCCTGCGACCGCGAGCGCTGCGGGGCCTGCGGGACTCAGTGCGCGTCTGCGTCGGTGTGCTGCGGGGGGACCTGCCAGCCCGCGTCGGCGCCGAGCTGCAACCTCTCCGCGCCGGGCTGCCGTTGACCCGCGTCGCGCTCGTCGGCGTCGCGCTCCTGGCCTCCGCGTGCCGCCGCGGAGCAGCCCCGAGGGACGCGCCCGCCGCCGCGGAGCTCCCCGCCGCGCCGCGCGAGGTGCCGCCCCCCCCGCGCCCCCGGGAGGCGCCCCCCGCGCCCGCGCGCCCCTCGCAGTTTCGCCTCGACCCCTCCCACACGGGACGCAGCGGATACCGGCTCCCGCGCACGCCGCGGGTGCTGGCCCGGCTGCACACCGGGGGGAGGGTGAGCGCGCAGGTCATCGCCGCCGACGACGACCTGCTGGTGGTCGGCTCCCACGACGGCGTGGTGTACGGGCTGACCGCGACGCTCCGACGGCGCTGGCGCGTGGCCACGGGAGACAGGGTGTACAGCACGGCGCTGAGCGTGTCTGAAGGGCTGTATGTGGGCAGCGACGTCGACCGCTTTCTCTCCCTCGACCGCCGCGGCGGCGTGCGGGTCGCCCTCGCCACCGAGGACGACGCCGACACCGCGGCGACGGCGGCGCCCGACGGCTCCCTCCGCTTCGCCTCGGGGCGCACCGTGTACGCCGCCGAGCGGGACCTCACCGTGCGCTGGCGCTTCGACGCGGGCAGCAAGGTGTTCTCCAGCCCCGCGGTGACCGCCGAGGGCGGGGCGGTGTTCGGCTCGCAGGACGACCACCTGTACGCGCTCGGGGCCGACGGGGCACTCCGCTGGCGCGTGCGCACCGGCGGCGACGTCGACGCGACGCCCGCCCTCGACGCCGCGGGGAACGTCTACGTCGGCAGCGACGACGGCCACGTCTACTCGGTCGCCCCCGACGGCGCGCTGCGATGGCGGCGGAGCGTCGGCGGGTACGTGCGCGCGGGCGCCGCGCTGGGGCTCGACCGGACGCTGGTGGTGGGCACCTTCGGCCCGCGGGTGCGCGTCGTCGCCCTCGACATGGACGACGGGCGCGAGCGCTGGTCCCTCGCGATCCCCTCCGCGCCGACGCGCGACGTGGGCGTGGCGAGCGCCGCGCTGGTCGACCGCGAGGGCTGGTACGCGGTGGGGGCGCCCGACGACCGCGTGTACATCCTCGACGCGCTCGGGCGCGTGGTGCACAGCGTGCAGCTCGGCGCCGACGTCGACAGCCCGCCGGTGCTCCTGCGAGACGGGGTGATCGCCGTGGGCTGCGACGACGGCGACGTGTACCTCCTGGGCGAGGGCGAGTTCGACGCGTGTGTCACGAGTCCGTGATTGAAAGCGACGCGGGGACGGTAGACCATCGCGCCCATGGAGAAGCGAAGAGTCGGGCGGGAGAACGGCCAGCGAATCCTCTCGATGGTCCTGGCGGGGGGCGAGGGCAAGCGACTCGCGCCGCTCACCTCCGACCGCGCCAAGCCCGCGGTGCCCTTCGGCGGGCGCTACCGGATCATCGACGTCGTGCTCTCGAACCTCGTGAACTCAGGGCTCACGAAGATCAAGGTGCTGACGCAGTACAAGTCCGCCTCCCTCGAGGAGCACATCGCCCGCGCGTGGCGCCTCTCGCCCATCCTCGACAACTACATCGAGACGATCCCCGCGCAGCAGCGCACGGGTCTGAGCTGGTTCCGCGGCAGCGCCGACGCCGTGTGGCAGTGCTTCAACGCCATCGAAGACGCCGACCCCGACTACGTGCTGATCTTCGGCGGCGACCACATCTACAAGATGGACGCGAGGCTGATGCTCGACCGTCACTTCGACACCGAGGCCGACCTCACCGTCGCGGTGATCCCGGTGCCGAAGGCCGACGCGCGAGACTTCGGGGTGATCCACGTCGACGAGGCCGGCAAGGTCATCGCCTTCGTCGAGAAGCCCGCCGATCCGCCGGAGATCCCCGGTCGCCCCGGCTGGTCGCTGGCCTCCATGGGCAACTACATCTTCGGCCGCAAGGTGCTCGAGGAGGAGCTCCGCGCCGACCAGTACGACGAGGGCAGCGCCCACGACTTCGGCAAGAGCATCCTGCCCAAGATGGTCGAGGCGGGGCGGCGGGTCTACGCCTTCGACTTCGCGACCAACGTGATCCCCGGCGAGGACAGCGCGGCGTACTGGCGCGACATCGGCACGGTGAAATCCTACTTCGAGGCCCACATGGACCTCGTGGCGATCAACCCCGCGTTCAACCTCTACAACCGCGACTGGCCGCTGCGCACGGGGATGAGCTTCGAGCCCCCGGCGAAGTTCGTCTTCAGCGACCAGTGGAACGCCCGCGTCGGCATCTCCACCGACTCGCTGGTGAGCGACGGGTGCATCATCTCGGGGGGGCAGATTCACCTCTCGGTGCTGTCGCAGGGCGTGCGGGTGAATTCCTTCGCGCACATCGAGCAGTGCATCCTGCTCGAGGGGGTCAAGGTCGGGCGCTACGCGCGGCTGCGCAAGGTGATCATCGACAAGGAGGTCGAGATCCCGCAGGGCATGCAGATCGGCTTCGACCTCGACGAGGACCGCAAGCGCTTCACCGTCACCGACGACGGGATCGTGGTGATCCCGAAGCGCGCGCGGCTGGGCTGAGAAGCCCCTTGGATCGCACCGGCGGATTGCGCTACGGGGGAACACCGCGATGACCAGACCCGACGCCGACCTCACGATCCGCCCCCCCGCGCCCAACCCCGGCGTGCGCTACCGACGCATCCTGCTCAAGATGAGCGGAGAGGCGCTGTGCGCGCAGGAGGGCGGCTTCGGCCTCGACCCCACCGCCGTGGGCCTCCTCGCCGACGAGCTCGCCAGCGCGTACCGCGAGCTCGGGGTGCAGCTCGCCCTCGTCGTGGGCGGCGGCAACATCTTCCGCGGCCTCCGCGGCAGCGCCTCGGGGATGGACCGCTCCACCGCCGACTACATGGGCATGCTCGCGACGGTGATGAACGCCCTCGCGCTGCAAGACGCCCTCGAGAAGCGCGACGTGCCCACCCGCGTGCAGACCGCGCTGGAGATGCGGCAGATCGCCGAGCCGTACATCCGTCGCCGGGCGATTCGTCACCTCGAGAAGGGCCGGGTGGTGATCTTCGCCGCGGGCACGGGGAGCCCGTATTTCTCCACCGACACCGCGGCGGCGCTGCGGGCGATGGAGATCCACGCCGACGCGCTGTGCAAGGCGACGAAGGTCGACGGGGTCTATGACCGAGACCCGAAGAAGTTCCCCGACGCGAAGATGATCCCGAAGCTGAGCTTCGACGAGTTCATTCAGCAGCGCATCGGGGTGATGGACACCACCGCGGTGACCCTCTGTCGAGACAACAAGCTCCCCATCCGCGTCTTCAAGCTCGCCGAGCACGGGAACATCGCCCGGGTCATCTGCGGCGAAGACGTCGGCACCGTCGTGGGCGGGAGCACCCGCGAGTCGCTCACCCCCTGAGCGCCCGTCACTCCGCCGCGGGCCGAGGCACGGCGAAGGTGTACGGGATCGTGGTGAACGAGGCCCGAAACGCCGACAGGCGGAGGCCGCAGAGCGCCCGACCCAGGCAGCGCGCGGTGCGCCGGCGCGTGCCCTCGGGGAAGGCCAGCTCCTGGGGGAGCCCGCTGCCCGAGATTCGCACGCGCACGGTCAGCAGCCCGTCTGCCCCCACCTGCGGCGCGCAGGCGAGCACCGCGGCCTCCTGGGACCGCGCGCTGAGCGCGATCATCTCGGAGGTGGGCTCGTAGGGCGACTGCGTCGACGCGACCTGGGCGGGCGCGTCGCCCTCGCACACCACCCGCCCGTCGGGGAGCAGCCGCGGCAGCAGCGGCGCCGGGCCCTCGACCGGGGCGACGACGGGCGAGCCGAACTCCGCGGCGGCGCGCGCCGGGGCGTCGGTGCGGGGGGTCGAGGGGAGGTTCGGGTCGACGGGCGCGGCGGGGGCAGGGGCGGGGCGGCGCCGGCGGCGGCGACGGCGCGGCGCGGCGTCGGCCGTCGCGACGGGGGGCGGGGCGGAGGAGGCGCAGGCGAGGGAGAGCGCGGCGACGAGGAGGAGGTGCTTCATGGACACACAGCGAGTCGGGGACCGTGATCGTTGGGTTGCGTCACGCGCCCGAAGCGTTCGAGGTAATATCCCCCGGCCAGGGCGGCGTGGCGAGAGAAGAATCGAAGGGACCGCGCGACGCGGAGAAAATCGCCGGGCGGCGGAGGGGAGCCGGCGCTCCGACCCGGGGCCGGAGATTGAGGGGCAGGGGTCACCGCCGGGGGAGGGGGGCCGCGGCGGTGGTATTGACTCCCCTGGGGGAACGCGTCTAGCGTGCCGCCGCCCGCGGGCTCACCGCCCCTGCGAAACCCGCGGAAAACGTGGCGCATCATCGCCCGCCCGCGGCGCGGTCGAGAACGCCAGAAGGACGCACCGGACACATGGCCTTCGAGCTCAGCCCAGAACGCCTCGCCCTCTTCGAGGAGCTCCTGCCGCGGTACCCGACCGCGCAGGCGCTGACCATCCCGCTGCTTCACATCTGTCAGGAGCAGAACGGCTACATCACCCCCGAGATCGTGGCCTTCGTCGCAAAGCGCCTGGGTCTCAGCACCGCCGACGTGCAGGGCGTGGTGACCTTCTACACGCTGTTCCAGCAGAAGCCGACGGGGCGCAACGTCGTGTGGGTGTGCCGCACGCTGAGCTGCGAGCTCATGGGCGCGCGGTCGATCCAGCACCACCTGGAGGAGACGCTGGGGATTCACGCCGGCGAGACCACCGAGGACGGCGAGTTCACCCTGCTCACCGCGGAGTGCCTCGCCGCGTGCGGCCAGGGCCCCATGATCCAGCTCAACGACGAGTACCACGAGAACCTCACCCCCGAGGGGGTCGACAAGCTCATCGCCGCGGCGAGGCTCAAGAAGGACGCGCGCTGCAAGGCGACGCACGGTCCCATCGGCATCCGCAGCCGGGCGAGCAAGTGAGAGGCTGACCATGCCGGTCGAGAATCCCAGGATCCTGACGAAGAATTACGCGACGCCCGAGTCGTGGACCCTCGCGGCCTACGAGAAGGGCGGCGGGTACCAGGCCCTGCGCAAGGCGCTGGAGATGACCCCGCAGCAGCTCGTGGACGAGGTGAAGGCCGCGAACCTCCGCGGGCGCGGCGGCGCGGGCTTCCCCGCCGGGCTGAAGTGGTCGTTCCTCAAGCCCAACCCCGAGAAGCCGAACTACATCGCCGTGAACGCCGACGAGGGCGAGCCCGGCACCTTCAAGGATCGCACGCTCATGGAGCTCGATCCCCACCGGTGCATCGAGGGCTTCATCATCTCGGCCCTCGCGCTCAACGTGCACCACGTCTACTGCTACGTCCGCGGAGAGCTGGTGCTCTCGATCCGGCGGCTCGAGCAGGCCGTGCGCGAGGCGCGGGCGAAGGGCTACCTCGGCGAGAAGGTCCTCGGGCGCGACCACCCCCTGGACATCATCATCCACGCGGGGGCCGGCGCGTACATCTGCGGCGAAGAGACCTCCCTGCTCAACTCCCTCGAGGGGCTGCGCGGCGAGCCCCGGCTCAAGCCGCCGTTCCCCGCGATCGTCGGCGCCTTCGGCGCGCCCACGATCGTGAACAACCTCGAGACCCTCGCGACGATCCCGACCATCGTGGAGATGGGCGGCGAGAACTTCTCCAAGCTCTCGCGGCTGCACCACATGAAGGACGGCGGCGTGCGGCTCTACGGCGTGAGCGGTCCCGTGAAGACCCCGGGGGTGTACGAGGCGCCCGTGGGGATCACCCTCAACGAGCTGATCCATGACCTCGGCGGGGGCATGCGCGACGGGCTGAAGATCAAGGCCGTGGTGCCCGGCGGCAGCTCGACCCCGGTGCTCCGCCCCGGCGACAAGGTCCACGCGCCCGACCCGAAAGACCCGCTCCACGCGTGGCACGGCAAGGACCACCTCGACGTGCCCATGGGCGTCGACACGATGCGCGGCCTCGGCACCATGCTGGGCACCTGCTGCGCGATCGTGGTCGACGACCAGACCTCGATGGTGCGGGTGGCCGAGAACCTGATGCTGTTCTACGCCCACGAGAGCTGCGGGCAGTGCACGCCCTGTCGCGAGGGCTGCGCGTGGATGGCCAGGCTCTGCCGCAAGTTCGCGGCGGGCACCGCCACCGCGGAGGACCTCGACACCCTCGGAGACGTGGCGAACAACATCATGGGCAACACCATCTGCGCGCTCGGAGACGGGGCGGCGATGCCGATGCTCGGCATCCTCAAGCTGTTCCGCCACGAGTTCGAGGCCGCCATCGGCAAGAAGCCCCCCCACATCGGCGAGAGGGCGGCGTGACGAACTCCCCTGTGACCCTCGTGGCCTTCGCGTTCCTGGCGCTGCTGGCGCTGGCGAGCGCCGTCGCCACGGTGAGCTTTCGCAACCCCATCCGAAGCGCCGTCGGGCTCTTCGTGCACATCCTCGCCCTCGCGGGTCTGTACATCACGCTGTCGGCGCACTTCCTCACGGCGGTGCAGCTCATCGTGTACGTGGGCGCGGTGGTGGTGCTCTTCGTCTTCGTGATCATGCTCCTCGGCCCCGACGCCGAGGGGATCAGCGACGACCGGGGCGTGGCCACGCGCGCCCTCGGCGCGGGCGGCATGGGCCTCCTCGGGGTCTTCCTCGCGCTGACCGTGGTGCGGCTCGACGTGCAGGCCGCCTCCCGGCCCCAGACCTTCGGCACGCTGAAGCAGGTCGGCGAGTGGATCTTCGGCGAGGCCGTGATCCCCTTCGAGGCCGCGTCGGCGCTCCTCACCGCGGGCATGCTCGGCGCCTTCGCCGTGGCCCGCGCGAACCACAAGAAGGTGTCTGTGACCGGCGACGTCGCGACGGCGACCGCGAAGCCGACGGGAGGGCAGGAGGGATGATCCACCTCGGGCACTACCTCGCGCTCTCGGCGCTGATCTTCACCATCGGGGCCGCGGGCTTTCTCGCGCGCCGCAACGTGCTCGTCGCGCTGATGAGCATCGAGCTCATGCTCAACGCGGTGAACCTCACGCTCATCGCGGCGAACCGCTTTCAGCCGCTCACCCCTGGGGGGTCGGTCACCGACGCCGCGGGGAACGTGACCCAGGCCGCGGGGTCCATCGCGCCGCTGGGGCACGGCTTCGCCTTCTTCGTGATCGCGGTCGCCGCGGCGGAAGCCGCCGTGGGCCTCGCGATCGTCCTGTCCTTCTACCGACTGCGGAAGACCGTTCGCTCCGACGCGGCGGACATGCTCCGAGGCTGATCAGGCAATCGCCCATGAACATCATCGAGCGCATCGTCGCAAACACTCACTTCGACCAGTTCGTCAGCGCGCCGACGGACCAGTACTCGGTCCTCGGATGGATCGTGCTGCTGCCCCTGCTGGGCGCGATCATCAACGGCGTGTGGGGCAAGAAGCTCGGACGGCAGGGCGTGTACATCGCCGGCGTCGGGGCGGTCGCGAGCTCCTTCCTGCTCTCGATCCTGGCGTTCGTCGCGCTGCTCAAGACCGGGCACCACGAGGGCGTGGCCGAGGGCGCGGCCGAGGGCGCCGAGCACGCGCGGCGGGCGGTGTCGTACGTCGCCCAGGTCGGCGGCAAGCCCTGGGACTGGATCCTCGCCCCCACCGGCGCGACCACCGCGGAGATGATCCGCGTGCGCTACGTGGTCGACCCCCTCTCGGGGATCATGCTCCTGGTGGTCACGGGCATCGGCACGCTGATCCACATCTACAGCACCGGGTACATGTCCCATGACGGGAGCTACCACCGGTTCTTCGCGTACCTGAACCTCTTCGTGTTCGCGATGCTGAACCTCATCCTGGGCGACAGCCTCGCGCTGATGTTCCTGGGGTGGGAGGGCGTGGGCCTCGCGTCGTACCTGCTCATCGGGTTCTGGTTCACCAACCCCGACTACGCCTTCGCGGGCCGCAAGGCCTTCATCGTGAACCGCATCGGCGACGCCGGGCTCATCCTCGGCATCGCGATCCTCGCGTGGAAGGGCGGCTCCTACCGCTTCGAGACCCTGCACGAGCACGTCTCCGCGGGCGGCTCGTTCCTCCAGGCGCTGCACACCCGCACGGGCCTCGGGCCCTTCCTGGCCGACGCGCTCCCGGTGGTGAACGGCAACGCCGCCCTGGTCGATTTCTTCTCGAAGCTCGACTTCACCTGGGGCGGCCTCGCCTGCCTGCTGCTCTTCATCGGCGCCTGCGGCAAGAGCGCGCAGATCCCGCTCTACGTCTGGCTCCCCGACGCCATGGCGGGCCCCACCCCGGTGTCGGCGCTCATCCACGCGGCGACGATGGTCACGGCGGGCATCTACCTGCTCAACCGCCTGTCGTTCCTCTACGTGTACTACACGTCGGTGCTCTCGATCATCGGGGTCATCGGCGCGGCCACGGCGCTCTTCGCGGCGACCATCGCGGTCACGCAGACCGAGCTGAAGAAGGTCCTCGCGTACTCCACGGTGTCGCAGCTGGGGTACATGTTCCTGGCCTGCGGGCTCGGGGCCTTCGGCGCGGGCTTCTTTCACGTGTTCACCCACGCGTTCTTCAAGGCCTGCCTCTTCCTCGGCGCCGGCGCCGTGATGCACGCCTGCGGCGACCGGCAGGACATGACCAAGCTCGGCGGCCTGCGCACCCGCATCCCGCTGACCTTCTGGACCATGGCCGTCTCGACGGCGGCGATCATCGGCTTCCCGCTGAGCTCGGGCTTCTTCTCGAAGGACGAGATCCTCTGGCGCGCCTTCGCGCACCCGAACCACCGCCTGGGCTACTCGCTCTACGCGATGGGCGTGCTCGCGGCGCTGCTCACGGCCTTCTACATGTGCCGCATGATGTTCCTGACCTTCTTCGGCGACGGGCCGAAGTACCTCACGGAGCAGGGCGAGCACAGCGAGGGGCACAACGCCGACGACCACGCCCACACGGGCCACGACGACGGACACGACCACGGCCACGGTCACGACGACCACGGCCACGGCGAGCCCTCCGAGGCGGGCCTCGACATGAAGCTCATGACCTACCCCCTCATCGCCCTCGCGGCGATGGCGGCGGGCGCGGGTCTGCTCAACCTCCCGCACTGGATGATCCACCAGCACGGCACCGTCGCCACCTTCCTCCACGGCACCGTCGCCGACGCGATGGAGGCGTACCGCCCTGAGGTGCGCGAGGTGATGTTCGGCAAGGAGATCGTCGCCATGATCGGCGGCGTCTCGGCCTTCATCCTCGGCGCCGGCGGCGCGTACTGGGTGTACATCGCCCAGCGCGGCGAGCCGGCCGAGGCGGCGGCGAAGAGCATGAAGGGGCTCTACGAGCTCGTGCTCGCGAAGTGGAAGGTCGACGAGCTCTACGACGCCACCGTCGTGCGCGGCGCGAAGTCGCTCTCGACCTTCTCGGCGAGCTTCGACCGCTGGGTCATCGACGGGCTGGTGAACCTCACCGGCTCCCTCACGATGATCCTCGGGCGCGTGGTGAAGCCGATTCACAACGGCTCGATCCAGCTCTCCGGCGCGGCCATCGGCCTCGGCGCGATGGGCGTCGTGGCCTGGGCCGTGCTCTTCCCCCAGGCGTCCATCGCGCACCGCGCGGGCGACGGCGGGCAGACGATCATGGAGGTCAGCGGCGGCCCGGGCTACGTCTACCGCTGGGCGGTCTTCGCGCCGGAGCTCGGCCGAGGCAGCCGCGTGAGCGACGTGTGCACCAACGCCGCCATCGCCACCAACCTGGGCACCGCCCAGCCGACCCGCGAGACCCAGCGCACCGAGACCGTCACCGAGGCGCGCTGCGTCGCGGTGGAGGCCACCAACCCCTTCGGTCGCGTGACGCAGGCGATCACCGTCATCCTGCCGCCCGGCGCGAACACCGCGGCGCGGTGAAGAGAGAACGCACGTGAACACCGCACGCCACCTGCTCTCCACCCTGATCTGGCTCCCCGCAGCCGCGGCGCTCATCGCGCTGTTCCTGCCGCGCCAGGCTCCGAAGCTGCTCCGGGCCTACGGCATCGGCGCCTCGCTCTTCATCCTCGGCCAGTCGCTGCAGCTCCTCGTGGGCGCGACGCACTCGGTCGAGGGCCGCACCTTCCGCTACGTCGAGAACGTCGAGTGGATCCCCTCGCTGGGCATTCGCTACCACCTCGGGGTGGACGGCATCGCCATCTGGCTGGTGATCATGGCGGCGTTCCTGACGCCGGTGACGCTGCTGGTGAGCTTCGGCGCGATCCGCAACCGACAGAAGGAGTTCATCGCCGCGATGCTCCTGCTCGAGAGCGCGATGATCGGCTGCTTCCTCTCCCTGGACATGTTCCTGTTCTACCTGTTCTGGGAGCTCACCCTCGTCCCGATGTTCTTGATCATCGGGGTCTTCGGCGGGCGCAACAGCGTGTACGCCGCGGTGAAGTTCTTCCTCTACACCTTCGCAGGATCGGTCTTCATGCTGATCGCGATCCTGTACATGGTGCTGAAGTACAAGGGGCTCACCGGGCACTACAGCTTCGACTACGTCGACCTGATGCGCATGGGCTTCCCCTTCTCCACCGAGAAGTGGCTCTTCCTCGCGTTCTTCGTGGCCTTCGCCATCAAGGTGCCGCTCTGGCCGGTGCACACCTGGCTGCCCGACGCGCACACCGAGGCGCCCACCGGGGGATCGATGATCCTCGCGGCGGTCATGCTGAAGCTCGGCACCTACGGCATCCTGCGCTTCGCGATGGGCTTCTTTCCCTTCGCCGCGCACTGGATCGGGCCGACCATCGCCCTCATCGCCTGCGTGGGGATCATCTACGGCGCCCTCGCGGCGTGGAAGCAGCACGATTTCAAGCGGCTCATCGCGTACTCGTCGGTGAGCCACATGGGCTTCGTGATGCTCGGGCTCATCGCCCGCACCGAGGCCAGCGTCTCGGGGGCCATCATTCAGATGGTCAACCACGGGATCTCCACCGGCGCGCTCTTCCTCCTCGTCGGGGTGATCTACGACCGTCGTCACACCCGCGACCTCGCGGAGTTCGGCGGCCTCGCCAAGGTCATGCCCTGGTACGCCACCGTGTGGGTCATCGTGACGATGAGCTCCATCGGGCTCCCCGGCACCAACGGCTTCGTCGGCGAGTTCCTCATCATGGTGGGGACCTTCTCGTCGGAGCTGCTGCGCTGGTCGTACCGCTGCCGCGAGGCGGGGTGCGAGAGCGCGGGCATGGGGCCGCTGTTCACCCTGCTCAGCGTGAGCGGCGTGATCCTCGGCGCGGTGTACATGCTCGACGTGACCCAGAAGGTGTTCTTCGGGCCGTCGAAGAACCCGAAGAACGAGGGCCTCCCCGACCTCGCGCCGCGGGAGTGGCAGGCGATCATCCCGCTGCTCGTCGCGATCTTCGCGATCGGGCTGTTTCCCACGTACTTCCCGCGAGCGCATCGACCCCTCGGTGCGAAGCTTCCTCGCGGTCTACAACGCCGGCCGCGACGCCCTCCGTGAGCGAGGGGACCAGCGCCGAGCCCCTTGGCTCCTGGACGAGGCCCGAATCCCCGAGCGCAGCCACCCCCTCAGCCCGCCGCCGACGGCGCGCCCGGGAACGGGGGCTGAGCCATGAGCGCCATGCTTCTCCTCCTCTCGCCGATGCTGATCCTCGCCCTGGGCGCGGTCGTCCTGATGATGGTCGACGCCTTTCAGGAGCAGGAGGGCGGCCTCGCGATGCCCACCGCGCTGCTGCACTTCGTCGCGAAGCCGCCGCGGCGCAGCGATCTGGCGGCGCGGCATCCCCGCCGATCAGTCGGCCCTGCACGGCTGGGTGATCGTCGACAAGACCGTCCTCTTCCTCGAGGCCACCATCGCCATCGGCGGCGCCCTCGCGTCCCTCGCCGCGGGCGGGTACCTCGCCGAGCACAAGCTCGACCGAGGGGAGTACTACCCCCTGATGGCCCTGGGCTCGTCGGGCGCGATGCTCCTCGCCGCGTCCAACGACATGCTCATGCTCTTCATCGCCCTCGAGACCATGTCCCTCGCGGTGTACTCGATGACGGGCTTTCGCCGCACCTCGGCCCGCTCGGCCGAGGCCGCGCTGAAGTACTTCCTCCTGGGGTCCTTCGCCGCCGCGCTCATGCTCTTCGGCGCCGCGCTGCTCTACGTCGTCTCGGGGCACACCGACTTCGCGGGCATCGCCCAGGGGCTGCGCGCCGCCAGCGAGGGTTCGCTCTCGGGCGTGCGCACGCAGATCGGCATCCTCGCGATGCTGCTCATCGTGGTGTCGATGGCCTTCAAGGTCAGCGCCGCGCCCTTTCACCTGTGGACCCCCGACGTGTACGAGGGCGCCCCCACCTCCACCACCGCGTACATGAGCGTGGTGGTGAAGGCGGCGGCCTTCGGCGTGTTCATGCGCATGCTGCTCGCGGTATGGGGCGACCCCGCCAGCGCCAGCGGCACCGCGGGCTGGCCGGCGCTCCTCGCGTGGGTCGCGGTGCTCACGATGACCGTGGGCAACCTCGTGGCCCTCACGCAGACCAGCGTGAAGCGCATGCTGGCGTACAGCTCCATCGCCCACGCGGGGTACATCCTCCTCGGCGTGATCGCCGCGCCCAAGGCGGGCACCGGCCCCGCCGCCCAGGCCGCGGTGCTGTTCTACCTGCTCGCGTACACCGTCACGAACGTCGGGGCCTTCGCCGCGCTGATGCTCGCCGGTCGCCGCGGCGCCGAGGCCGTGAGCTACGACGACCTCGCGGGCTACGCGCGGCGCCACCCCGCCGCGGGCTTCGCGATGACCTTCTTTCTGCTCTCCCTGATCGGCGTGCCGTCCACCGCGGGGTTCTTCGGAAAGTTCTACATCATCCGCGCGACCCTCGACGCGGGCTACACCGGCCTCGCGATCATCGCCGTGATCAACAGCGCGATCAGCGCCTACTACTACCTCGGCGTGATGGTGAAGATGTACATGCGCGACCCGGCGCCGGGCGCCCCCAAGGCCGCGCCGATGAACAGCTTCTATCTGGTCGCGACGATCCTGGCGGCGGGCTTCATGGTGCTCAACCTCGGCCTGCTCCCGCAGCGCTGGCTGGGCCTCGCCATCGAGGCCTCGACCCCCGCCGCCGCCGTCGCCGACCCCTCGGCGGCCGCAGCCCCCTCCGCGGCCGAGGCTCCCTCTGCCGCCGTTCCCGCCCCGCCCACCGCGCCGAAGCCCTGATGGCACGCCGCGTGGTGCGTGAGCGCCCATGCGAGCCCGATCGATGAGAATCTCGACCCTCTCCGTGGCGGCGATGTCAACCTGGTTGGCCCTCGGGTGCAACCGGGGGGCGCCGTCGCGGCCTCCGCCCCCTGTCGCGCGAGACGCGGCGGCGACGCCGGTCACGCCCTCTGCGCCTCGCGACGCGGCCGCGGCCGACGCCCCCGCGGTCGAGGGGCCCACGGGCGCCGTCGAGGGCACGGTGCGGCTCAACGGGCGCCTCGGGAGGTTCCCCGCGGTGGCCCTCGACTCGGGCACGGCGTCGCGCGCGGGGTGCCGTGACGCGGCCGAGCGGATCTACACGAACCCCTTTCCCATCGAGGCGCCGGGGCTCATGCCCGAGGCGCTGGTGACCGTCGACGCGCGCTCGGCGGTGCGGCCTCCGTCGCGTCGGCGGGTGGTGACCTTCTTCGACTGCTCCATCAGCCCGCGCGTGCTGGTGATGAGCCTCAACGACCAGATCGTGCTGCACGCGGAGACCGACGAGCACCCGATCCCCAAGGTCGACGGCCTCGGCGCCACCATCGCGCGCATGCTCTTTCGGGGAGAGGACCAGGAGCCCGTCGGTCTGCGACGTCCTGGGCGGTACATCATCCACTCGGTGATTCATCCGCACTGGCTGCAGACGCCGATGCTCGTGACGCCCAACTGGTTCTACGACCAGACCAACCGCGAGGGGCGCTACCGCGTCGCGCACCTCCCGCCGGGGACCTACACGATGCACGCGTGGTACCCCGGCACCACCGAGGTGACCGCGACGGTGACCATCACCGCCAACGGCGTCGCCACGCAGGACTTCACCCTCACGGCCCTGCCCATCGAGCGCATCGCGCCGCTGCAGCCCCCCGAGCCTCGCGACGCGGGGCCGGTGATCCCGTAGCGCCTCGCGGATGTGAGTCGCTGCGCCGGGAGCTTCGATGACAGACTTTCTCCTGTCTGCATCCCGCGCGACGCATGTCCGGCGCGAGGCGAGCTGCGGGCCCATGCGCGCGACCGAGGTCGAGCGACTGACCGTCGTGGGCGGGCTCTTTCACGGCAAGATCCACCACCTCGCCTTCGACGCCGCTGGCGCGCTCCTGGTCGTCGCGGGCTGGGGGGTGCGCCGTCTCGCCCCCGCGACCCTCGTCGAGAGAGACCGCTGGCTCACCGACCGGCACGTCCACAGCGTGCACCCCTGCGGCGCGCGGCTCTGGGTCGTCATCGGGACCGAGGTCTACGTGAGCGAGTACGGCGCCGAGCTCGGCGAGCCGATCGCCTCCCTCGAGGTCAACGCCTGCGACACCTTCGCGGCGACCGGCACGCTCTTCGCGGCGCCGTCTCTCGTCCCTCTCCACGGGAGACGTGAACGCTCGCGTCGAGCGCCGCAAGCCTACGACACGCGCGCCGGGTCGAAGCGCCCGAGCGCGTCGAGGAGCGCGCGCTGCGTGCGCCCATCCGGGAGCCCGAGCGCGCGCGCGAAGCCGTCGTCCACGTCGCGCGTGGGTCGCAGAGACTCCACGGCGTCGCGCCAGCCCTCCCGCGCCTCGCGACGCGTCGAGGGGGCGCTGTGACGCGCGGTCCAACGCGCGAGGTCCCAGGAGAGCGCGGCGTGCGTGAGCTCGTCGTCGGCGATCTGCGCGAAGGCCGCGCGCGCGGTCGGGTCTTCGGCGTGACGCGCCTGGTGCAGCGCCACCATGGCCGCGACGGTCTCTCTCGCGCAGCCCTCCACCGCGTTCTCGATCACCATCGGCGCGAAGCCGCGCGGTGTGACCGGGGCGAGGGCGAGGGGGAGGATTGATCCTCCCTGAGCGCGGACGATCGCCGCGGTGAGGGCGGCGTGACGTCGCTCGTCGTCGGCCGCGCGGAGGCTGCGCGCGACGAGCGAGGGCGGCGCGCCGTGCGCCGCGAGCTCCCCCGCGAGGATCTCAAATGCTTGCACCGCAGCGGCTTCCATGCGCTGCGCGTCGGCGAAGTATCGCGTGAGGGCGTCGTCCGACGCGCTGGTGACCGGCGCGAGGCCCGCCGGCGCGCGGCCCGCGTAGCAGGCGATGGGCACCTGGCACTGCACGGCGGAGACCCCGCCGTCGACGTCGCGGAGCAGGCGACATCCGCTGCGCACGGCGAGGGCGAGGCTCGCGCAGAGCTCGGCGCACTGCTCCGGCGTGAGCGCGGCGTCGCCCATCGGGATCACCACCGCGCCGTCGGTCTGCCGCAGCAGCGCCTCGACGGGAATGGACTGAAAGCTGCTCCCCGAGTCGCTCGGGCAGCATCCGCCGCGAAAGAGAAGCGCCGGCAGCGCCAGGGGCAGGGCTCGGGCGAGGGAGCGAACGTCGAAGGGGGCGCGCACGTCGCGCGAGTTTAGTACAGACGCTTGGCGCGCGAGGAACCTCCCCCTGCGCTCGCTGTCGCTCTCTTCATGCGCCCCTCAAACCACCCCGCCCTCGCGTGCGCGCTGTCGCTCTCCCTCGCGCCGGTCCTGGCGTCTGCGCAGTGCGTGCTCGAGGGCGTGACCCGCGTCGACTCGCTGCGCGTCGAGGGGAGCCCCATGCCCCTCGAGCAGCGCATGCGCGTCACCCTCGCGGGCGCCGTCGCGCGCGTCGAGGGACTCGCGCCGCTGGTGTTTCGCGCCGCGCTCCCGCTCTCGAGCGTGCGCCTGTACCTCGGCCCCGAAGGGCTCGCGAACCGCGTCATGGCCGCGTCGCCGGGACTGCGGGTCGAGGCGCGCGAGGCCCACGGCGCGGAGGTCACCGCGACCCTGGTGCAAGACGACGCGCTGTCGGTGCGCGGACTGCGGCTGCCGTGCGCGGCGCTCTCGACGACGCAGAGCAGGCTCCAGCGGGTGAGCGCGCCCTCCCAGCCCGCGAGGGCACGCTGGGCCTCGCGTTCGGTCGTTCGCCGCGAGATGCACTGCACGCCACGAGGCGGCGGGCGGGACTGCGCCGAGCGCGTATCGCCCACGTCGCGATGTCGGCCCCTGGGAGACGCGTCGTGGTGCGGCTATCACCCCCCGCGCGGGAGCCTCCGCGTCTTCTCGGAGCCGAACGCTCGAAGCGAGTCGGTCGAGGTCGAGGTGACCCGCGACGTCGCCTTCATCGACGAGGACCAGCGCGGTCCCTGGCTCCGCGTGACCTCGCAGGGCCTCGGGATCGGCACCTTCGCCCTGCGCGGCTGGGTGCGCGCGAGGGAGGTGCGCTGGTCGCAGGAGGTCCCTCCCGGTCGCGTTGCCACGGGCGGCGGCAGGGTCTCGCGCGGTCGGGCGGTCAGGCGCGGCGCCCGCGATGGATTCGTCGCGCTGCGCCCCGGCACCCCCCTGCTCGACGACCGCGGCGAGGTGATCGCGCGCACGGGAGAGGTCGCGTTCTGCACGCGCGGCGAGCTGCGAGAGGGCGACTCGCAGGCGCGCGTCGCCCTCCCCGGCGCAGACGACGTTCACGAAGGCGCCCAGGTCGCGGTTGAGAGCGTTCAGTGGGTGCCGGTCTGTCCGTGAAGGGCATGGCGCGGTCGCAAGGCAAGAGAGGTGAGCGGCGTGAGGCACGAGCGCGCCGGCGCCCCCTCGTGCCCTCCGACCGCGGCCCTGACGCGAACACCGCTTGACCTGCACGCCGCCTCCGCGGTCGGATCGCGCGCTGTGACGCGCTCGCTTGTCTTCTCCTGCTTGACCCTCCTCTCGGCGGCGACGTCGTGCGCCACGACGCCGGTGGCTCCGCCGCCCGCGCGGGGCAGCCGCTTCGTGCTCGTGCCGCTCTCCACCATGCTGCGGCAGCGCCCGCGACGAGACTCCGCCGGCGTGCAGTTCCGCGCGCAGGGGACCTCCCTCGAGGTCGTGGCCCTGCGCCGCGTGCGCCGGCGCAACGCGTGGGTGCTCGTCGACACCGCGGTGCGCGCCGAGCGTCAGTGCCACCCCACGCTCGAGATGCCGCCTGGGATCCGCCTGCGCTTCTGGGTGCGCGAAGACGAGCTCGCCCCGGCGCTGGTGCGCAGGGTCTCGCGCTCGGCGCCCGACGGGAGCGCGCTCGCCGCGAACCCCGGGCTGCGCGTGGTCCGCGACGGTGACCTCTCGCGCATCGCCCTCGCGCCAGGGACGCAGGTCGCCCTCGGGCTCCAGGAGGCCGAGGTGGGCGTGGCCTTCGCGGAGCCCCGCCCGCTCCCCGAGGTCGAAGCCGGGGAGCGACTCGTCGGCAACCTCAACCTCCCCTTTCTCGGATCAGGACAGTTCATGACCACCCGAGGCGCGCCGCCCGTGTACGTCGTCGAGCGAGGCAGGGTGCCCGGCGGACAGATCGCGCAGGTGCGCACGCGGTGCGCGGGGCTCTCCGTGCGGGTGCAGTCGACGCAGGTGGTCCCGGTGGTGAGCGTCGACGTCGAGGCGCGCGAGGAGCCGAGGCGCGCGCCAGAAGACGCGGTCACGATCCCCGCTGGGACCCGGCTGCGCTGGAGCGACGGGCGCCTCGCCGGGAGGACCGTGGCCGACGTCGAAGTGGCCGGTCCGCGGCGGAGCGTCGGCGCGCTGCGCTGTCACTCGATTCGCCTGTCGGTGCCCGGCGTCGAGGGGCTCAGCCCCGCGCGCACCGAGCTCTGCGTCGAGACCCCCCGCGGAGCAGTAGCCCCGCCCGACGACCGCGGGGTGAGGGCCAGGTCCGCGAGGTCCGCCCGATCCGCGGCGCGCTGTGCGTGATGGCGCAACGGGTGCGTGTGTGGTGTGGTGTCGCGGGGCGCAGCGGGGCGGAGGGTTCGGGCGGCGACGTCGCCACGGCCCACGGGTTGCTTGGGCGCTCCGAAGGGAGAACGAAAGAACGTGAACAGCTCAGAAGAGTGGAAGTCGCGCGCGGAGTCGGCCGAGTCCGTCGTGGCGCGCATCAAGTCATCGGATCGGGTCTTCGTGCACGGCGCCGCGGCCACCCCCACGACCCTCCTCGACGCCCTCTGCGCGCGGCAGGACCTCGAGGGCGTGCGGCTCTACCACCTGCACCTCGCCGGGCGCTGCGGCGTCGCCGAGCCCGAGCAGCAGGGGCGCCTGCGCTCGGTCTCGCTCTTCACCGGGCCGAACGCCCGCGCGGCCGTCGACGAGGGGCGGGCAGACTACGTGCCGGTCTTTCTCTCCGACATCCCGGACCTGTTTCGCAAGCGGGTGATCCCCCTCGACGTCGCGGTGGTGCAGCTCTCGATGCCCGACGCGCACGGGCACTGCACCCTCGGCCCCAGCGTCGACGCCGCGCGCGCCGCCGTCGACAGCGCCGCGGTGGTGATCGCCGAGATCAACGCGCAGATGCCCCGCACGCACGGTCGCACGGTGGTCCCGCTCTCGCGGGTCGACGCGTTCACGATCACCGACCGGCCGCTGCACGAGGCGCCCGCGGCGAAGCAGGGCCCGTCGAGGCGCGCATCGGCGAGATCGTCGCGGGCCTCGTCGAAGACGGGGCGACGCTGCGAGATGGGCACGGCGCCATCCCCGACGCGGTGCTCGCGCGGCTCGGCAACAAGCTCGAGCTCGGCGTGCACCGGAGATGTTCTCCGACGGGCTGCTGCCGCTGCTCGAGGCCGGGGTGATCACCAACCGTCACAAGAAGGTCCACCCTGGACGCACGGTGACCAGCTTCGTCTCGGGCAGCCGGAGGCTCTTCGACTACGTGAACGACAACGCCCTCGTGGAATTTCACCCTGCGACCGCACCAACGACACGGCGCTCATTCGCAAGAACCAGAAGGTCGTCGCGATCAACTCAGCCATCGAGGTCGACCTCTCGGGTCAGGTCTGCGCCGACTCCATGGGCCACAAGATCTTCTCGGGCATCGGCGGCCAGATGGACTTCATTCGCGCCGCCGCGCTGAGCGAGGGCGGCCGGCCCATCATCGCCCTGCCCTCCACCGCGGCGGGGAAAGGTTCCGCATCGCCGCCGAGCTCAAGCCCGGCGCGGGCGTGGTCACCACCCCGCGGCCACGTGCACTGGGTGGTCACCGAGCACGGGGCGGTGAACCTCCACGGGCTCACCCTGCGCGAGCGCGCCGACGCGATGATCTCCATCGCGCACCCCGACTTTCGCGCCGAGCTGCGGCGACAGGTGAGCGCGATCCGGCACTTCGCCTTCGGGTGAGCGCCGCGACCCCGATGACGCCGCCCCGACGGGTGAACTACAGTGCGCGCCCCGCACCATGAGCACGCCCGACCCTCGACCCTCGCCCTCCCTCGAAGACCCCCTCGCCGTCGACGAGGCGGCGCCCGCCGCCCCGCTGACGACGCACGCGCGCACCCTCGCCGAGGCCCGCGCGCTGCAGCTCCGCCCCCTCGTCGCGGGCGGCGTCGAGGCCATCGCGCGCCAGCACGCGAAGGACCGGATGACCGTCTGGGAGCGCATCCGCGTGCTCACCCACGAGCGCCCCATGGTGCTCTTCTCCAACTGGGGGCCGAACCTCGACGGCGCGTCCCTGGTCACCTGCGTGCTCAACATCCAGGGCCGCGAGGTGGCCTGCTACGGCCATGACTTCACCGTGCGCGCGGGCTCCATGGACGCGACCAACGGTCGCAAGCTCGCGAAGCTCTTCGAGCTCGCCGGCGCCAAGGGCCTGCCCGTGATCGGCATGAACGACAGCGCGGGCGCCTACGTGCCCGCGGGCGTCGGCGGCCTCGACGGCTACGCCGAGGCCTTCACCGCGCTGCGCAAGATCTCCGGCGTGGTGCCGAGCATCATGTGCATGTTCGGCTTCAACGCCGGCGGCGGCTCGTACCTCCCGCGGCAGGGCAGCTTCTTGATCCAGCCCGAGGCGTCGTTCTTCGGGCTCACGGGCCCCGGCGTGATCAAGTCGGTGCTCGGCGAAGAGGTCACCCCCGACGACCTCGGAGGGCCGAAGGTGCACGGCGCCTCGGGCGTCGCCGACCTCACCGTCCCCGACGAGGTGGGCGCGCTGCGCACGGCCGTGCGGCTGCTGTCGTTCCTCCCGAGCCACAACGCCGTGGCCGCGCCCTTTCAGGCCACCAGCGACCCCCTCGACCGACCGACCTCCGAGGTCGACACGCTGCTGCGCAAGACCTTCGACGCGCCCACGGGCTTCAACACCCCCCTCGACGTCACCCTGATCATCCAGCAGCTCTGCGACCGCGGCGACTACTTCGAGCTGCAGCCCGGCCGCGCGCGCAACGCCATCACCGCCTTCGGGCGCATCGGCGGCCACGTCGTGGGCTTCGTCGCGAACAACAGCGCCGTGGCCTCGGGGCAGATCGACGTCGCGGCCTCGTTCAAGATCGCGAGGTTCGTGCGCTTCTGCAACGTCTACAACATCCCGCTGGTCTTCATGGAAGACACCACGGGCTTTCTCCCCGGGCGCGAGCAGGAGGCCATGGGCATCGTGCACGCGGGCCGCGCGATGCTCGACGCGATCATCGACGTGCGCACGCCGCGCATCCTGCTCATCGTGCGCAACGCCTTCGGCGGCGCCTACGCGAGCTTCAACAACTACCCCACGGGCGCCGACGCGGTGCTCGCGCTGCCCTCCACCCGCCTCGCGGTGATGGGCCCCGCGGGCAAGGAGTTCGTCTACAAGGACGAGATCCGCGCGATGCGCGCCAAGGCCGCGAAGATCGAGGCGAGCGAGGGGCGAGAGGCCGCGGCGGCCTTCGCGCGCGCCGCCGACGCCGCGTTCGTGCAGCGCTACGAGGCCGAGCTGATGAACCCCCGCGAGGCCCTCTCCCTCGGGAGCATCTCGCGCCTGGTCATGCCCGACGAGCTGCGGCGAGAGCTCGGCGAGACCCTCACCTTCTTGATGCGGCACTACACCCCGTCGGCCATGACCGGCGTGCAGCGGGAGTTTCACTGATGTCCGCCAAGACCGACTGGTACGCCGCGAACCCGCTGATCCACCGCGACCGTCGCCTCGGCCGCGCGGCCTCGCCCTGGGTGCGGAGCTTCGCCTGCGAGTCGATGCGGGTGCTGGTGGTGTGCCGAGGGCCTATTCGCAAAGAGGCCCTCGACGTCTTTCGCGAGATGGGCGCCGACGCCGTGGGGATCCTGCTCAGCGAAGGACTCCATCGTGTCCCCCAGGCCCCTCGCGCCCAGGCTGCGCGGCATCGACACCGCCCGCGTGCACCGGGTGCAGGACTACACCGGCGCGACCAAGGCCGAGCGCGTGCAGCGCACCGGAGAGATCGTCGAGGTCTGCCCGCGCGCACGGCTACCGCTACGTCTTCGCGGGCTACGGCTTCATGGCCGAGGACGAAGACTTCGTGCGCGCCCTCGAAGACGCCGGGCTCCACCTTCATGGGCCCCCGCGCGAGCGTGCAGGCCGCCGCGGGCAAGAAGGACGAGGCCAAGCGCACCGCCCTGCGCGAGCGCGTCTCGGTCACGCCGGGCATCGACGACGTCACCACCCGCACGCTGCTCGCAAGCACGGAACGCTCCCGGCGCTGCGGGCTTGCGCCGACGCCCACGGGCTCGCGGTCGAGCTGCCCGACGGAGCTGCCGCTGGGAGCGGGCGCCGAGCGCGTGCTCCACGCGAGCTACGCCGCGCGGGTCGACGTGATCACCGTCGACGAGCTCGGCGACGAGGTCGCGCGCTGCGCCGCCGACTTCTTCACCGCGAACCCGGTCGGCGGCTGCGGCTCAAGGCCATCGGCGGGGGCGGGGGCAAGGCCAGCGCATCCTCTCGGGCTCCGCCGACGAGGCCGCGGCGCAGGCGCCCAAGGCCGTCGCGAGATCCTCGGCGAGGTGAAGGCCGCGGGGGTGGGCGACAACAAGAACATCCTCCTGGAGCTCAACGTCGAGGAGACGCGGCACAACGAGATCCAGCTCCTGGGCAACGGGCGCTGGTGCGTCTCCCTCGGCGGGCGCGACTGCTCGCTGCAGATGCACGAGCAGAAGCTCCTCGAGGTGTCGCTCACGCAGGAGGAGCTCGCGTCGGCGGTGGCCTCGGCCCAGGCCCTCGGGCGCGACGAGAAGGCCCGGGCCCTCGCCGCCGACCTCGAGACGCTGCGGCGCATGGAGGCCGAGGCCGAGCGCTTCGGCCTGGCCGTGGGCCTCGACAGCGCGTCGACCTTCGAGTGCATCGTCGACGGGCCGCGGCACTACTTCATGGAGGTCAACACCCGCATCAGGTGGAGCACCGGGTCTCAGGCTCTGCTACGCGCTGCGCTTCGCGACCCCGAGGACCCCGACGATGTCTTCGAGGTGCACTCCTCGTCGAGGCCATGGCGCTGGTGGCGGTGCACGGCGCGCGGCTGCCGCGTACGGGCGAGTGCGCCGCGAGGCCGCCGCCCTCGAGGCGAGGCTCAACGCCACCGACCGCGCCCTCGCGCCGCACGCGGGGGGCGTGATCGTGGCGTGGTCGCCGCCGGTGCCCTGGGAGATCCGCGACGACCAGGGGATCTGCTTCGCCAACCCCGACACCGGGCAGTTCATGCACTACCGCCTCGCGGGGGCCTACGACAGCAACGTCGCGCTGCTGGTCACGGCGGCCGACGGGCGGCGCCAGAGCTACCTGCGCATGGCCGAGATCCTCCGGCGCACGCGGCTGCGGGGCCACGACCTGCGCACCAACCGGGAGTTTCACTACGGCCTGGTGCACTGGTTCCTCGCGAGGGACGTGTACGCGAGGCCCTCGACGCGCTTCGTGCTGCCGTACCTCGCGCTCGTGGGCTCGCTCTTCGAGGAGGTGCAGCGCCTCGACCTCGACGTCGCCTGGGCGGGTCTCTGCGCCCACTGGCAGCGCGCCGCCCGCGACGGGGGAGACCCCGCGGCGACGCGCAAGGCCCTGCAGCTCAAGGAGACGCTGCTGCTGCGCCCCCTGCGCGCGCTCCTCGCCGAGCCGCACATGCTGTCGGCGTGGCTGAGCTACAACGCCGAGAAGTACACCGTCGAAGACGGCGCCGTGCGCTGGAGGGTGAACCCCCTCGAGGTGCTCCGAGACACCTACTGGCTCCTCGACATGGACTACCGCGCCCGCGCCCCCGCGGCCTACGTCATCTGGGACCACGACCAGGCGCTGCTCACCCGCGCCCTGGGCTTCTACAACCACCTCGGCCTGCGTCTCGGAGACGTCGACTGGCCCACACGGCTCCAGCAGCTCGCCGATCCCTCTGCGCCGCAGGGCGTTGATGACGCCCTGTGGGCCCGCGTGCGCGCCTCGCACGAGGGCTTTCAGCTCGGGGTCGAGGCGCTGGGGCTGCTGTGCCTCCTGGGCGAGCGGGTGCGCTTCGCGTCGCTCAGGCTCCGCGACGACCTCACCGTCGAGATCCCCGAGGCCCTCACCGACCCGACGCTCCAGGACCGCATGCGCAAGGTGCTCGCCCCCCCGCCGCAGGCCTCGCGCGACGAGGTCCTCGCGGTGTCGGGCGGGATGTTCTACGGCCAGGAGGCGCCAGATCGACCGCCCTTCGTGACCGTGGGGAGCCGCTTCAAGGTCGGCGATCCGCTCTACATGATCGAGGTCATGAAGATGTTCAACACGGTGCACGCGACCTTCTCGGGAGTGGTCGAGGAGATCCTCGTCGACTCCGCCGAGGGCACCGTGGTGCGCCGCGGGCAGCCGTTGTTTCGCGTGCGACCCGACGAGCGCGTCGAGGCCGAAGAGCCCGCGGCCCGCGCGGCGCGGCTCAAGGCGCACACCGAGGCGTACCTCCCGGGGTTGCTCCCGCGCTGACGCGCCGGCGCCGTGGGGCGCTTCGCCGCGGGTCGAATCCGTGAACATCCGAGAGCTTCGGGCTAGGCTCCCGCGGTCCTCGACGGGCGCCCCGCGCCGTCGTTCCAGGGAGGTTCTCTTTTGAAAACAAAGGCTTACAGTGTACTCGCGCGCTCCGTCGCCCTCGCCGCCACGCTCTGGGGGTGCTCGAGCAGCCCGGTGGTGAGCGCGCCCGTCGACGCCGGCATGGACGCCGCCGTCGACGTCTCGTGCGCGGCCGGCGAGGTGGCCTGCGGGGGCGTCTGCGTCAACACCTCCGAGAGCGCGCAGCACTGCGGCGCCTGCGGCAACGCGTGCCCGGCGGGCAACGTGTGCGTCAACGCCGTGTGCATGCAGAGCTGCCCGGCCTCGCAGGCGCTCTGCGGCGGCGCCTGCGTGACCCTCGGCACCGACGTGTCGAACTGCGGCGCCTGCGGCAACGCGTGCCCCGCTGGGCAGGTCTGCTCGATGGGCGCCTGCGCGCTCACCTGCGCGCCCTCGCTCCAGGTCTGCGCCCGCGGCGGCGGCGGCGCCGACGGCGGCGGTGAGCGCTTCTGCGCCGACACCCGCACCGACCGCGCGCACTGCGGCGCCTGCGGCAACGCGTGCGCGCCGGGTTCGGTGTGCGAGGGCGGGGCCTGCGTGGTGTCGTGCGTCGTCGGGCAGACGGTATGCGGCGCGGCGTGCCGCGACCTGCAGACCGACCGCGAGCACTGCGGCGCCTGCGGCAACGCGTGCCCCACCGGGCAGCAGTGCGCCGCGGGGCGCTGCGAGGTGGCCTGCGTGACGGGCTTGACCGACTGCATGGGGGTCTGCCGCGACCTCCAGAACGACCGCTCGAACTGCGGCGCCTGCGGCTCGGCCTGCCCCGCGGGGCAGGTGTGCGACTCGGGCGTCTGCGCGGTCTCCTGCGTCGACGGCACCACCGTGTGCGGCGGCACCTGCCGCGACCTCAGCACCGACCCGAACCACTGCGGCGCCTGCGGGACCGCGTGCGGCGCGGGGCGCCTGTGCTCCGGCGGGGTGTGCGCGGTGTCGTGCAGCGCGGGCCTCGACAACTGCGGCGGCACCTGCCGCGACCTGCAGACCGACCGGCAGAACTGCGGCGCCTGCGGCAACGCCTGCCCCGCCGGGCAGGTCTGCACCAGCGGCGCGTGCACGGTCTCGTGCGGGAGCGACCTCAGCAACTGCGACGGCACCTGCCGCGACCTCGACTCAGACCGCCGCAACTGCGGGAGCTGCGGGCGCGTCTGCCCCGACGGCCAGGTGTGCTCCGAGGCGCAGTGCCGGGTGTCGTGCGGCGCGGGGCTCAGCGACTGCGCCGGCTCGTGCCGCGACCTGCAGACCGACCGGGCGCACTGCGGCGCCTGCGGCAACGCCTGCGCCGCGGGGCAGGTGTGCACCGGCGGGACCTGCCAGGTGAGCTGCGCGGGCGGCACCACCGAGTGCGCCGGCGTGTGCCGTAACCTCAGCTCCGACAACGCCCACTGCGGCGCCTGCGGCAACGTGTGCATCGCCGGTCAATCGTGCGTCAACGGCGCCTGCGAGGTCGTCTGCGCGAGCGGGCAGACGGCGTGCGCGGGCGCGTGCCGCGACATCACCTCCGACAACGCGCACTGCGGCGCCTGCGGCAACGCCTGCGCCGCGGGCAACCGCTGCGTGGCCGGGGCCTGCGTGGTCTCGTGCCCCGCGGGCTCGGTGAACTGCGGCGGCGTGTGCCGCTCGCTCTTGACCGACAACGCGCACTGCGGCGCGTGCGGAAACGCTTGCGCCGCAGGGCTCCTGTGCTCAGGCGGGAGCTGCGCGTCGGTGTGCGGCGGCGGGCTGCTGCTGTGCGGCGGCGCGTGCCGCAACCCGAGCACCGACAACGCGCACTGCGGCGCGTGCAACAACGCCTGCCCCAGCGGGCGGGCCTGCGTCGCGGGGAGCTGCCAGCTCGTGTGCGGCACCGGCCAGACGCTCTGCGCCGGCGCCTGCCGCGACCTGCAGACCGACAACGCGCACTGCGGCGCGTGCGGCAACGCCTGCCCCAGCGGGCGCGCCTGCATCGCCGGGACCTGCGCCGTGGTGACGAACCTGGGCAGCTTCGCCGGCGTGACGTGGTACCGCGTGCCGGTGTCGGGCGTCATGAGCGACACGAACATCGCCGCGGCCTGCGCGGCGGCGGGGCTCATCGTGCCCTGCAACGCCCCGGGGTGCCCCTGGAGCACCACCACGGGCTGCCGGAGCACCACGCTGGAGCAGTCCTGCGGCAACCCGATGCAGTTCCTCTCCCGCGCGCTCTGCAACGGCGCCAACCCCTCCTCGTGCGGCCCCCTCCTCGGCACCTACCAGTGGATGGCCGGGGTCTGGAGCGGCGGCGGCGGCTGCGGCGCCGAGAGCAACGGCTGGTGCACCTCGGGCATCGGTCAGTCGAACCGCTTCGCCCTCTGCGTGAACCGCTAGCCTACGCGCACCACGACCTTGCCCCGCGCGCGGCGGGTCTCGATCCGCCGCTGCGCGTCGGCGGCGTGATCGAGGTCGAACACGCTGTCGATCACGGGCTTCAAGAAGCCCGCGGTGACCCACTGCGCGAGGTGCTCGAGGTCGCTCCTGCGGCTCTCGACCACCACCAGCCGCGCCCGCGGAAAGCCCAGCGCCGTGCGGGCGTGGTCGATCACGTTGCGCGCGGAGGGCACCGTGGTGACGTAGGTGCCCAGGGCCGTGAGCGAGGGTCGTACGGCCCCGAACGATCGGTTGCCGAAGGCGTCGAACACGCAGTCCCAGCGGGGCTCGTCGTAGGGCGAGGCGACCGCGTAGTCGAGGGCCTCGATGGCCCCGAGGCTGAGGCACAGCTCCATGTTCGCCGCGCTCGAGAGCGTCGAGACCCGCGCGCCGAGGGTGCGCGCGATCTGGATCGCGAAGACCCCGACGCCCCCCGACGCGCCGTTGATCAGCACGCGGTCGTCGTGCTTCACCCGCCCGAGGTCCCGCAGCGACTGCAGCGCCGTGAGCGCCGCGAGGGGGATCGCCGCGGCCCCCTGAAAGTCTAGCCCCTCGGGCATCAGCGCGAGCTCGTGCGTGCTGCACACCAGCGACTCGGCGAGGGCGCCGCCGCCGTGCCGCGAGAGCATCCCGAAGACCCGGTCGCCGACGGAGACGTCCGAGACGCCCGCGCCCACCGCGTCGACCTCGCCCGCGAAGTCATAGCCCACCGCGCGGGGAAAGCGCGCGCCCGCGAGCCAGCGCATGCGGCCCTTGCGCAGCAGCACGTCCTTGGGGTTCAGCGCCGCCGCGCGCACGCGAACGCGCACCTCGCCGGCGCGGGGCGTCGCCTCGTCGACCTCGCGCACGACGAGCACCGAGGCGTCTCCGAAGCGGTCGTACTCGACGCGGCGCATCGTGGGCGCACTGTATTCCCAGCGCGCAACAGAATCGAGAAGAAGCGCCGACGACCTCGCGACGGCCCCGGAGGGGCGCCGACGTCGCGGGCCCGCGGACTACAGCGAGAGAAAGAGCTTCGTGAGGATGAAGTCGGTGACCAGCACGGCGATCGCCGCGGCCACCACGGTGCGGGTGGTGGACTGCCCCACGCCCTCGGTGCCGCCCCGCGTGGTCATCCCGTTGTAACAACCGATCATGGCGATGGCGACGCCGAAGAACGGCGCCTTGCCCACTCCCGAGAGAAAGTCTTGCATCCGCACCGACTCGAGGGCCGTGCGAAAGAAGAACTCCATCGGCGTGCCGAACTGGAGCCGCGCCACGAGCATCGCGCCGACGAAGCCCACCACGTCGGCGAAGAGCGCCAGCACCGGGATGAGGATCACGCAGGCCACCAGCCGGGGCACCACCAGCTTCTTGATCGGGTCGGCGCCCAGCGCGCGGATCGCGTCGATCTGCTCGGTGACGGCCATGGACCCGAGCTCGGCGGCCATGCCCGAGCCGATGCGCGCGCCCACCACGAGGGCCGTGAGCGAGGGCGCGAGCTCGCGGGTGATCGACAGGCCCACCACCCGTCCGACGTAGTCGGTGGCGCCGAAGCGCTCGAGGCCGAAGGCGAACTGCACGGTCATCACCATGCCCACGAAGAGCGCCGTGATGTTCGCGATGCTCACCGAGCGCACGCCCATCTGGTAGAGCTGGTACACCACCTCGCGGGCCTCGAAGGGCCGTGAGGGCAGGGCGCGCAGGGCCTCGCCGAAGAGCAGGGTCATGCCGCCGAGCTCTTCGAGAAAGGCCTCGAGGCCCCTCCAGGCGACCTCGAGCACCGAGGGCTCCGGCGGGCGCGGGGGCAGCAGGCTGGGCCGCGCGGGCGGCTGCGTCGCGGAGGCCTCGCTCACGGCGCGCTCAGGCTCGTGCGGGTGGTGCGAAACCCCCGGGCGAAGGACGCGAAGGATGCGCGCGCGGCGTCGAAGCGCTCGGGCGGGGCGATGAGGCCGAGGTCGTAGACGCAGCCGTCCTTCTTCATCACGTAGAGCTCGATGCCGCGGGGCACGCCGTCGAGGCGCGCGGTGAGCACGACGTGGCGCGCCTCGCGCTGGTCGAAGGGGACGGTCTCTTCGAGGCTCACCTCGCGGCGGGTGAAGCCGATGAGCAGGTGCTGCACCAGCGCCGTGAGGGGTGTCTTGCGAGCGCTCGCAGGTGTGGTCGACGTGAATCACCCCCGGTGTCGCGGTCGTGCCAGGCGAGGTCGTTGTCGTCGATGCTCACCCGGCGCCAGGACGGGGGCACCGGGCCGATCTCGTAGTCGACGCGATCGGTCTGCACGCTGCGGCCGTCGACGCGAACACCGCCGGAGGCGCAGGAGAGGGCGAGGAGCGCGGGGAGCGCCGGAGTGATCCAGGGCGTGACGACACGGCGGGGGACTCTACCCTCAGGAGCGCGAAACCCAATGCCGGCTCGCTCTAAAATTGACGCGCCGGGAGCGCGGCGAATACCATGAAAAGTCAATCAGATGACCGGCTCCCCGCAGAGCGACCTCGTCGAGCAGCTCCTCTCTGAGGGACTCGTCAGCAATGACCAGATGGAGGCGACGATCCATCACCTCGCGCAGCATGGCGGGCGCCTGGAGGACGTCCTCATCGATCGCGGGGCCGTGGCCGAGCAGGACCTCCTGAAGTTCCTCGCGAAGGTGCATCGAACGCGCTTCGTGGTGACGCAGAAGCTCGCGCGGGTCGACATCGACCGGGGCCTCCTCGAGCTCGTGCCCCGCGGCGTGGCCGAGGCGCTGCAGGTGTTCCCGATCCTCTATGAGTCCACCGGGGCGGTGCTCTCGGTGGTGGCCGCGAACCCCGGCGACCCCGAGCTCGTGGCCGGGCTCCGAGAGTGCACCGGGGCCAACGACGTCAAGGTCTACGTCGCCCGCCCCGCGGGCGTGCGCGCGGCGATCCTCAAGCACTACAACGGCGAGCTCTACGCCTTCGCGCAGCTCGATCAGTCGGGGCGTCAGCAGTACATGACCCTCCTCGACCTCTACGAGCGCAACGCCAGCGCCTTCGGCTCGCAGGTCGGCCCGATGCCCGAGCCCCCCCGCGAGCGCACCCTCTCCGAGAAGGAGCTGGCGCGCCCGGCCGCCCCCGCCCGCAGCACGTCGAGCCGCGCGAGCCTCGCCGAGGTCGCCACGGTGCTCGTCTCGCTCCTCGAGAACGGACGGGGCGAGCTGCGCGGCCACTCGGTGCACGTCGCCCGCATGGTGCGAAAGCTCGGCGAGCGGATCCGCCTCGCGCCCGAAGAGATCCACTCGGCGTACCTCGCCGCGCTGCTCCACGACGTGGGCAAGTCGTCGACCTACCACCTCACGCCCCTCAACGTCGCCGTCTTCGAGAGCCACCGGGCGGTGGCGCAGAAGTCCCACGACACGCCCTCGAGGCTCTTCGAGTCGGTGCCCCTCGACGCCACCAGCGCCGCGGCGATCCAGTCGATGTACGAGCGCTTCGACGGCCAGGGCTTCCCCGACGGGCTCGCGGGCAAGGAGATCCCCCTCGGCGCGCGGCTGCTCTCGATGGTCGACACCTACTGCGACCTCACGCAGAACCCGCGCAACCCCTACCGCCGCGCCCTCAGCCCCGCCGAGGCCTGCGAGGTCCTCGACCGGCACCGCAACGTGATCTTCGACCGCAACCTCATCGACCTGCTGCGGCAGACCGTCACCGGCGACGACCTGCGCGCCAAGCTCCTCGCCGAGCGCTCGGGGGTGCTCGTGCTCGACCCCGACCCCGAAGAGAGCACCGTGCTCGAGCTCAGGCTCCTCGAGGAGGGCTTCGACGTGCACGCCGCCCGCGGCGCCGAAGAGGCCCTGGGGATGTTCTCTCGCCTCAGCTTCGAGACCGTGATCTCCGAGACCGACCTGGGCGAGGTGAGCGGCGTCGAGCTCCTGCGCAGCGTGCGCGAGAGCGGGCAGCCCTGGGCCAAGGTCGCGTGGGTCTTCGTGACCCGCGACGCGCGCCGAGACACGGTCGCCGCGGGCTACGAGGCCGGCGCCAGCGACTACGTCATCAAGCCCGCGCCGCCCGAGGTGCTCATCGCCAAGGTGCGGCAGCTGCTCGCGCAGAAATCCGCCAGGGCGCCGAGGGGCGTGGCGGGCTCGCTGAGCGAGATGGCGCTCCCCGACGTGATCCAGGTGCTGTGCCAGGGACGCAAGTCGGGGCAGCTCCGCATCCGCTCGGGGGGCGAGTCGGGCGAGGTGCACTTTCACGACGGCGCCGTGGTGAACGCGCTCTTCGCCTCGCACCGCGCCGAAGAGGCCCTCTACGAGATGCTGGGCCTCGTCGAGGGAGACTTCACCTTCGACCCCTCGTTCAAGGCCAGCGCGCGGGTGATCACCACCCCCGTCGAGGGCGCTGCTCCTCGAGGGCATGCGCCGCCTCGACGAGGCCGCGCCTGAGCCTACAGGGCCTCGGGCTCGCTCGGGGCCTCGGGCTCAGGCAGCGCGAAGACCTCCGCGTGCTCGAGAACAACGCGAGGGCGAGGCAAGGGTGAAGCTCGCGTTGCGCGTGCGCGCCTCGCGCAGGCGCCCGCGGCGGGAGCCGGCGCGCCTCGGATTTGACCGTACTCCGCGGCCATGCGGCGTGGCGTCGTTGTTGTTTGCGCGCGTCGACCCGCGCGCCCGGCGATCAGCAGCTCGACGCAGAGACTCATTGGCCGTACTCGGCGATGTGCAGCGGCGTCGCGCCGCGTCGTGCTCGCGCGCCTCGAGGTTCGCGCCGCGGTCGGCGAGGGCGGCGAGGAGCGAGGCGCGGCCCTCGCTGGCCAGTGCATCGCCGTGTGGTGCCCGTTGCGGTCAGCGCCGAAGTCGGCGCCGCGGTCCATGAGCAGCAGCGCGACGGCCTCGTGGCCGTCGAAGATCGCCCAGTCGAGGGGAGACTGCCGCGCGTTGTCCCTGCGGGTGACCTTCGCGCCGCGGTCGATGAGCAGCGGCCGCCGCGAGGTGCCCCCGCCGCCGCGTGGTGGAGCGCCGTCGCGCCACGTCAGCGTCGGCGTCGTCGAAGGAGGCGCCGTCCAGCAGGGCGGTCGCCTCGTCGAAGTCCGTCGCGCGCAGCCTCGTGCAGCTCATGCGCGCGATGAGGCTGCGAAGCGACACCAGCGTCAAGTGCCGCGCGGCTCCCCTCCCACCCACGATCGCGCTTTCGCCCGACGCCCAGCGGTAGCCGCTAAAGTCCCCCCGTCGCGCGGATCTACCCGGTGGCCTTTACGGGATCGCGAAGGCGACGAGGGTTCTGCCACCGCGCGCCCCACGCCTCGCCGCCCGCGGCGCGCCTACCGACGCGATCGCCTCCACGTACGAGACCAGCGCGCCCGCAGGCACCATCAGGGCCTCCCCACACCTTCAGCCACGGGCTGCTGCCCCGGAGGTGCAGCCGCAGCGCCCCGCGACTCGGACATCGAGAACTGCCTCGCCGCACAGCGCGGCGACGGACGCGTCGTCGCGGGTGAGGCCCGCGCGGGGCCAGCGCGCGGTCGCGTCGGCGAGGGTCGCGTCGCGGTCGCCGTCGCAGAAGCTCAAGCCGCACAAGCCCCTCGGGCTCACCAGGGCCAGGGCGTCGCCGAAGGGGGAGGCCGCCCAGCCGTAGCGCAGGTCGACCCCCTCGGCGCCGCGGCGGAGCTCGCCGGGGGTGAGCGCGTCGTAGGTCACCGCGAGGTCGTGCAGCCGACCCGGGCTCGAGAGCCCCGCGCGCATCGTGGCCTCGAGCACGCTCGCGCCCTCGGCGAGCGCGGCGCGGGCGCGGGCGAGGGAGAGCTGCTGCGCGAAGCGCTTGGGAGAGACCCCGGCCCACTCGGTGAAGACCCGCTGAAAGTGACCCGGGGACATCCCGGCGTCGGCGGCGAGGGCGTCGAGGTCGTCGGCGCCGTGGGGGGCGGAGAGGCGCTCGATGGCGCGGGCGACGGTGGCGTAGTGCGAGGGCATCGGTGGGGTCGAGCGTGGGGCTCACCCGCGGGGGGCGGCCACCCGGATCGTGCGACGATCGATCACGACACCTCGGTGGCGGCGAGCACCGCGCCCTCGCGCTCGTGGCGGAGCACGTGCACGCCGCGGTGGAGCTCCCGCCGCGGACCCACGCTGAGCGGCGAGCACACGGCGTCGTCGAGGCGCTGCACGAGGAGCGCGTCGCGGAGGGAGGTGGGGGTCACCTGCTGCGCCCGCAGCGCCGCGCGAATGACCCAGCGCGCGGCGTCGTAGCCCAGGGCCGCGAAGGTGCCGGGCACGGCGCGGTAGCGCTGCTGAAAGACGGCGACGAAGGGCTCGACCTCGGGGCGCGGCGACGAGGGCGCGAAGAGGTCGGTGAACAGCGCGCCGTTCACCGCGTCGGGGGCGAAGCGACGCACCTCCGCCGAGGACCACCCGTCTCCGCCCATGACCTGCGCGCTCACCCGCCCCTGCCGGAGCGCGACCGCGATGCGGCCCGCGTCGGCGGTCTCGCTGGGCGCGAAGATGAGGTCGGCGCTCGACGCGCGCACCCGCGCCACGAGGCGCACGAGCTCGGTGTCGTCGGTGTACGAGTCGCGCAGCGCGATCTCGCCCCCGCCCGCGCGAAAGGCCTGCGAGAACGCGTCGGCCATGCCCACGTGGAGCAGCGAGCTGCGGCGGTAGACCACCGCCACGCGGCGCTTCTGGAGCCCCTGCCGCGCGTAGCGGGCGAGGGCGCCGACCTGCTCGGCGTCGGTGGGCGAGGTGCGAAAGACCATGTCACCCACGCGGCTCACGTCGCGCGCGGTGGAGGCCGGCGACACGAAGACCACGCCCCGCCGCTGCGCCACGCCCGCGGCGCGCTCGCACAGCCGCGTCGAGAGCTCCCCGAAGATGGCGACGGGGGACTCGCGGTCCACGAGCCGGGTGACCAGCGCGCCGCCGCGCTCGTCGTTGCTCTCGGTGTCGACCGAGGCGAGGCGCAGGCGGCGGCCGTGGATCCCGCCGCGGGCGTTCTGCTGGTCGACGGCGAGCTCGAGGCCGCGGCGCAGGTCTTCGCCCCAGGGGGCGCGCTCGCCGGTGCTCGCGGCGAGGGCGCCGAGGCAGAGCTCGCTCGCCCGGCGGAGCCGGCAGCCCTGCGCGGCGAGCAGGGGGCTCAGCGCGAAGACGCCCAGGGCGTCGCGTCGGCGCAGGTGGATCACGACGGCGGGTGTTACCGCACTCCCGCGCCCGCGCGAAGGTCTCTCGCGCGGCGCTCGTGCTACGAACGGGCGCCATGCACGCCAGCCACGACCTCTTGCGCTTCGTCGACGACAGCCCCGCGCCCCGCCTCGCCGCCGAGACCCTGGCGCAGCGCCTCGCCGCCGCGGGCTTTCAGCGCCTCTCCCTCACCGACGACGCCTGGGACCTCCGCGAGGGCGCGTTCTTCGTGCAGCGCGGCGCCTCGGTGATCGCGTTTCGGCTGCGCGGCCCGAGGGCGCGGCGCTTCGCCGCGGTGGGGGCGCACACCGACTCGCCGCACCTGCGGCTCAAGCCCCGGAGCCCCTACGCCAGCGAGGGCTCGCTGCAGCTCGGCGTCGAGGTCTACGGCGGCGCCCTCTGGAACTCCTGGCTCGACCGCGACCTGGGCCTCGCGGGCGTGGTCTACGCCGCCGACGGCAGCGAGCGCCTGGTGCGGGTGCACCGGCCCCTCGCGCGGGTCCCGCAGCTCGCGATTCACCTCGACCGCAAGGCCAACGAAGACGGGGTGAAGCTCAACCCGCAGACGCACCTGCCGCCCGTGTGGGGGCTGAGCGCGCCCGGCGTCGACCCCGTCGAGCGGTTTCAGCGGCTCCTCGCCGACGCGGCCTCCCTCGCGCCCGAAGACGTGCTCTCGCACGACCTGAGCCTCTACGACCTCACGCCCTCGGCGCTCGGCGGCGTCGACGGCGAGCTGATCTTCGCGCCGCGCCTCGACAACCTCGCGTCGTGCCACGCCGGGCTCCTGGCGCTCCTCGACAGCGCCGAGGGCGTCGACGACACGGTGCCGGTGCTCGCGTGCTTCGACCACGAGGAGGTGGGCTCGGCGAGCGTCGCGGGCGCCGACGGCGAGCTCCTGGCGACGGTGCTCGAGCGGGTGGTGGTCGAGCGGGGCGGCACCCGCGCGTCCCTCCACGCCGCGACGGCGGCGTCGCTGATGCTCTCGGCCGACATGGCCCACGGGGTTCACCCGAACTACGCCGACCGCCACGACCCGCGGCACAAGCCCGTCTTCGGCGGCGGCCCGGTGCTCAAGTCGAACCACAACCAGCGCTACGGCACGAGCGCCGAGACCGCGGCGCGGCTGAGGCTCCTCGCGCGCCGGGCCGAGGTCCCGCTGCAAGACTTCGTGACCCGCACCGACCTGGGCTGCGGCTCGACCATCGGTCCCATCACGGCCTCGCGGCTGGGCATGCCCGTGGTCGACCTGGGCGACCCGATGTGGTCGATGCACTCGGCCCGCGAGTGCGCCGCCACGGCCGACCACCCTCGCTACGTGGCCCTGCTCCGAGAGCACCTGCGCGGCCACGGCGCGTGACCGCGGGCGGCGACGGAGAATCCATACAATCACGCGGCGGGCGTCGCCTTCGCCCGGGCAGTTCGTCTAGACTCCCGGCGACGATGAGCTCAACCGATCGTGAGTGGATCCTCAAGACCTGCGCACAGCGCGTCGGCACGACCATCGACAACAAGTACCGTCTCGACCAGTTCCTGGGCGCGGGCACGAGCGGCGCGGTCTACCGGGCGACGAACGTCTGGGCGGGCCGCGAGGTCGCGGTGAAGGTCTTTCACTACGAGGGAGAGAATCGAGAGACGGCGCTGCAGCGCTTCATTCGCGAGGCGCAGGTCGCCAACCGCGTGCGGCGCGACGGCCGGGTGCACCCCAACGTGGTCGACTCCCTCGACGTCGGCCGCGACGGGGAGAGCGGGCGCATCTTCACGGTGCAGGAGTTCCTCCACGGGGTCACCCTGCTGGAGCACCTGCGCGCCCAGCCCGAGCCGCTGTCGGTGCCCGACGCGGCGTCGATCCTGCTCCCGGTGATCGACGCGATCTCCGTCGCGCACGAGGCGGGGGTGGTGCACCGCGACCTCAAGCCCGAGAACATCTTCCTCGAGATCCAGGGCGAGGAGATGGTGCCGAAGGTGCTCGATTTCGGCATCGCGCAGCTCTCCGACGCGCGGCTCACCGCCGCCACCGACATCATGGGCACGCCGACCTACATGGCCCCGGAGTGCTTCATGGACGCGCGCCGCGTCGGCCCCCCGGCGGACGTCTGGGCCCTCGGCGTGATCTTCTACGAGATGGTGTCGGGCAAGGCGCCCTTCGGGCAGACGGCCACGACGCTCCTCGGGATGATGACCGAGATCGCCACCAAGGAGCCGCCCTCCCTCGCCGAGCGCGGGATCATGGCGCCCCCGGCCTGGGGGGTGATCCGCCGGTGCATCGAGCGCGACCTCGAGAAGCGCATCCCCACCGGGCGCGCGCTCCTCGAGGCCCTCGACGAGGTGATCGTTCGAGTCTGAACGATCTCGGTCAGTAGGAGATGTCGGGCTGCGTGCTGTTCGAGCCGCTGCCGGTCTGCCCGTAGTTGTTGTAGCCCCAGCAGCGCACCGCGCCGTTCGGGCGAATCGCGCAGGTGTGCATCCCCCCGGGGCTGATGTCGCTCACCGCGCCGAGGGCCTCGAGGTCGATCGGGTCGCGCCCGGCGAGCAGCCCCCCGCGGCCGAGCTGGCAGGTGTTGTTCGAGCCCCAACAGGTGACCGTGCGGTCGCTGTGCATCGCGCAGTTGTGCGTGTATCCCGCGGCGATGCGCGCCACGCCCTGAAGGCCCTGCACGAGCTGGGGCGTGACGATGTTCCCCTGCCGCGGGCCCCCGAGGGCGCCCTGGTCGTTGGAGCCCCAGCACATCACCGAGCCGCCGCGAATCAGCGCGCAGGTGTGGTACTCGCCCGCGGCCACCTGAATCGCCCCGGCGACGCCCAGCGCCTGCGTCGGGGTGCTCACGGGCTCGCGCCCGCGCCGGCCGTTGCCGAGCTCGCCGTGCTCCTGCTGCCCCCAGCACCACACGGTGCCGTCGCCTCGCAGGGCGCAGGAGTGAAAGCCCCCGACGCTGACCTGGGTGACGCCCGTGAGTCCCCGCACGGGCACGGCGCCCGCGCGCGACTCGCGGCTGCCGTCGCCCAGCTCGCCGCTGCTGTTGTGCCCCCAGCACATCACCGTGCCGTCGCTGCGGCGCGCGCAGCCGTGGAGCTCGCCCAGGGAGATCTGCGTCGCGAGGGAGACGCCCTCGACGAGCGTGGGCCGCGGCATCTCTCCCCGCGCGCCGAGGCCCCAGCACGCGACGTTGCCCGTCGATTGCAGGGCGCAGGTGAAGCTCTGCCCCGCGGCGACGCGCACGACCCCCGTGAGGCCCGGCACGGCCATGGGGGAGTACTGGTCCTCGGTGCTGCCGTCGCCGAGCTGCTTGTTGGCGTTCCAGCCCCAGCAGTGGGTGATGCCGTCGCGGGTGACGGCGCAGGAGTGAAACCGCCCCGCAGAGACGCTCACCACGCCCGTGAGACCCGGGATGTCGGTGTCCATCCCGGTGCCGCGGCACTGCGGACCGCGAAACGCCGGGGGCGATGGCCTGCGGAGCATCGGGAGCAGCGAGGGCGAGGCGCCGCCGTCGGCGCCCGGCGGGTCGTCGCCCGAGCCGCTCAGCGAGAGCGCCGCCACCCCCGCGCCCGCGATCGCCAGGACGGCGAGGCCCGCCACGGCGAGGAGCGGGCCCTTGCCCGAAGACCCCGACGGCGGCGGCGCGTAGGGCTGCGGCCAGCCTCCAGGGTGGCTCGGAGGACCTTGCGGAGACCAGGCCTGCGTGCCGCCCACGAAGCCCCCCGGCGCCGGCGGCGGCGTCGGAAAGCCCGCCGGGGTGTGCATCTGCGTCGGCTGGATCATCGGCGCCGCAGGGGGCGCCACGGAGGGGGGGAGGCCGGGGTAGGTCACCGCGTTGGGGGTCACCCCCGCCGCGCCGCCCAGCACCGGGAGCAGGTGCGCGAGGGCCTCCGCGGCGTCGACGAAGCGGTGCGTGGCGTCGCGCGACACCGCCCGGTGAAACCACCCGTCGAAGCCCGGCGGGATCAGCTGCCCCACCCCGAGCTGCGCCGCGCGCTGCGACGCGGGCTCGATGGGGTCGACGAAGATCTCCTTCATGAGCGCCGCGAGGGCGACGTCGGCGAGGTTCACCGAGCGCCAGTAGAAGCGCCCGGTGAGGAGGTGAAAGGCGATGAGCCCCAGGGCCCACACGTCGGTCGCGGGGCGAATCTGCCCCTGCTCGGCCTGCTCGGGCGCCATCCACATGGGCGAGCCGATCGACGAGGTCGACTGCGCCGAGGTGCGCGACTCGCCCACCACCTTCGCGATGCCGAAATCGAGCACCTTCACCATGAAGGGGACGCCCTCGCGCCGCGCCGTGCAGAGAAAGACGTTCTCGGGCTTGAGGTCGCGGTGCACCAGCCCCGCGCGGTGCGCCGCGCCCAGCCCGTGGCAGAGCTGGCGCATCACCTCCATCACCTCGGCCGGGGGGAGGGCGCCGCGCCGGGTCATCGCCTGCGCGAGCTCCTCGCCCTCGAGGAGCTCCATCGCGATCCACGGGGTGTTCGTCGCCTCGTCGATGCCCGCAGAGACCACCTCGACGATGTGGTCGCTCTTGATGCGACCCGCGACCGTGGCCTCTTGCGTGAAGCGCGCCCGGCTCGTGGGGTCGCGCACCAGGTCGGGGAGCATGATCTTCAGCGCGCGAGGGCGCTGCGTGCTGATCTGCTCGACCACGTACACCGCCCCCATGCCCCCCGCGCTCAGCAGCCGCACGACGCGGAAATCCCGCGCGAAGATCATCCCCGGGGTGAGCTGCGGGAGCGGTTCCATCGCGGCGGCACTCTATCTCAGCCGCGCGGCCTTGACCCCCACGGCGTACACCCCTAAAGATTGGTTGGTCAGTCAACCAAACAACAGGGAGCGGGTGCGATGGGTCGTCGGAGCAACACCGAGGCGCGCCGCGCGCAGATCGCCGAGGCGATGGTGCGGGTGGTGGCCGCCGTGGGGTACGAGCGCGCCACGGTGCAGGAGGTGGCCCGCGCGGCGGGGCTCGCGCCGGGGCTCGTGCACTACCACTTCAAGAGCAAGCGCGAGGTGCTCCTGGCGATGCTCGAGCACCTCGCGGCGCGGCACCTCGCGCGCATCGACCGCTGGCTCGCCCGCGGCGCCGACGCGACCGAGCGCGTGGCGCGATACATCGACTGCCACCTCGCCCGCGGCGCCGAAGAAGACCCTGACGCCCTCGCGTGCTGGATCGCCCTCACCGCCGAGGCCCTCCGCGACGACGAGACCCGCGCCGCCTACGAGCGCGCCGCCCGCGCCTTCGCCGCGCGACTCGAGGTCGAGGTGCGCGAGGCCCTGCGCGCCAGGCGCGGCGAGGGCGCCGGGGCGAGGGCCGCGGCTATGGCCATTTTCTCTGCGATTCAAGGATATTACGCGCTGCACGGGGCCGCCCCGGGGATGATCCCGCAGGGCAGCGCGGCGCCGGCGGTGCACGCGCTCGCCGGCG
The DNA here is from genome assembly GCA_041389885.1 of Polyangiales bacterium. GTDB lineage: Bacteria > Myxococcota_A > Polyangia > Polyangiales > JAWKRB01. The sequence continues at coordinate 509,211 of JAWKRB010000005.1, forward strand.
CGCTGCTGGGCGACGCCCGCGGCGCAGGCCCCTGGGAGGTTCGAATGAGCGGCATCGACACATCGATCCTGGTCGGCCTTTCTCTCCTTCAACGGCGGTCTCCGTCGGGCTGCGCGGCGCGCTCGGTGTGGCGCCGCGCGCAGCCCGACGAGTGGCTGCTCTGCGTGCGCGACGGACGTCTCGTCGCCGCGGGCGTGGGCATCTCCCGCGTGCGCCGCCCTGGCGACGTCATCGTGCGCTTCAGCAGCACCTTGCAGCGCGTGGCCTTCGCCTGCGAGGCGCTCAGCGTCGAGCGCGTGCCCGTGCGCGTCGAGGGGTTCATCTTCTGGTCGGTGTCCCCCGAGGGCGACGCGCCCTTTCGCGCCTTCAGCCGCCTGGGCATCGCCGACCTCAACGCGCCACCCCCGGCGCTGCGCCACCCCCGGCACCTGCTCACCTCGCCGCAGCACAAGGCGTTTCAGCAGATCCTCACGGCGGTGGTGCAGCGCCACGCCTCGACGCTCCCCCTCGAGCTCATCGTGCAGCGGCAAGACGCCCTGGTCGCCGGGCTCCTCGTGCGCCTGCGCGAGTTCACCGAGGAGCTCGGCGCGCAGGTCGACCAGGTCGAGATCCTCTCGGCGCGCCCCTCCGACGAGGCCGTGCGCGAGCAGCTCGGCGCGCCCGAGCGAGAGCGCATCCGCGAGGAGTCAGAGCGCGTGCGCCGGGAGGTCGCGTCGCGCATCGCCGCCGACGAGTCTCGCAGCGCCCTGGCGCTCGCGTCCGAGCGGGCGCGGCTCCTCGACGCCGAGCGCGACGTGCGCGCCCAGGAGATCGCCGCCGAGCGCGAGACCGAGCTCGCCCGCATCGCCTCGCGGCACGAGCTCGCGCAGCGCGAGGCCGCCCTCACGGCGGCGCGAGCCCGCGAGGCCTCGCAGGAGCGTCGCGCCCTCGAGCTCGCCGAGGCCGAGAGCGCCCACGCCCTGCTGCGCAGCCGCGCCGAGGCCGAGCGCGACGCGGAGCTGCTCCGCGCCGAGGCCCTGGAGCGCAAGTCGGCGGCGGTGCTCGCGCACGAGCGTCACCTCGACCTCGCGGCCAAGATCGCTGGCTCGCTGAAGGTCACCGACGCGCGCTGGGTGAGCGTCGGATCGACCACCCCCGCGGCGAGCGTGGGGGCGATGTTCGCCGAGGTCCGCGAGGTGCTTGAGGCGAGCTCGCGCGGGCAGGCGTGACGCGCGCTACGATGCGCGATCATGCCCCCGCGCGGCGTCGTCACGATCGGCCTCTGCCTGCACCTCGGGTGCGTGGGCGTGATCGGCGCGCCCGCCGAAGCCCCTGACGCCTCGCTCCCCGCGGAGGACGTCGCCGTCACCGACCTGGGCGCTCCCGACGACGCGGAGGCGCCCCTCGACCTCCCCTCCCTCGAAGACCAGACGACCCCGCCCGACCTCGCGCGCGAAGACGACGTGGTGACGCCCCCCGACGCGGTGACCCCGCGCGACGCGGTGACGCCCCCCGACGTGGTGAGCCCTCGCGACGTGGTGACCCCGCGCGACGTGGTGACGCCCCCCGACGCGGTGACCCCGCGCGACGTGGTGAGCCCTCGCGACGTGGTGGCGGCGATGGACGTGGTGAGCCCTCGCGACGTGGTGGCGCCCCGGGATGGGGTGACGGCGTCCGACGTGCCCCGCGACGCAGGACCTCCCCCGACCGCCTGCCCGGCCGGTCGCGGGAGCGCGGCGGTGTCGGCCCCGAGGCGCACGATCTCGTTGCGAGACATGGGTCTAGAAGGATGGCTGGGCTCTGTGGCCGTCGCCGACCTCGACCGGGACGGCCAGCGCGAGGTCATCGCGACGCGGGGCTCGCGGGTCGCGGTGTGGAGCCGAAGCGGAACCCTCCGATGGTCCCGCGCGCCGGCGTCGGCGAGGGTGTGGGCCGGGGCGCTGGTGGGAGACTTCGTCGGCGACGCCAACCTCGAGGTCGTCGCCGCGTCCGCCGGCCGCGTCGCGCTGTACAACGCGCAGGGCACGCTCGGCGCGGGCTTTCCCACGAATTGGCGCGACGAGGTTCGCGCCCTCGCCGCGGGAGACCTCAACGCCGACAGCCGCCCCGAGATCGTCGTCGGCACCACCGTCACCCAGGGCTCCGGCGCCCGCGAGGACGTGATCACGGCCTTCACTGGCGCGGGCGCGACGGTCCCGGGCTTTCCGCCCAACGGCACGGGCACCAGCCGCTGCGACAGCGCCTGCGACATCGCCGGCGCCTTCGACCAGAACCTCGCCATCGGACCCATCGACGGCGACGCCCGCGCCGACATCCTCGCCCCCACCGACAACGCCTACGCCTCGTGGCACCGCGGCAGCGGCGAGGCCTTTCCGGTCTCTTCCATCTTTCGCGGCGTGACCCGCTCCCCCGGCGTGCGCTTCATCGTGAGCTACGCCGAGGCGCAGCAGGGCTACGCGATGAACGAGTCCACCGCGGAGCAGGCGCACTTCACCAACAGCGCCCCGGCCCTCGTCGACCTCGACGGCGACGGCGCCCGCGAGCTGGTGATGCTCTCGTCGGTGCAGAACGTCTCGCAGAGCGACCGTCGCCGCGGCGTCGCGCTCTGGGTGATTCGCCCCGACGGCACCCGCCCCCCCACCTGGACCACCCCCTACCGCGTGAGCGCCTACCTCGCGGGTCTCAGCGACCTCGGCGGCAACATCGTCGCGGCCACGAACCAGGTCGCCGTCGCCGACCTCGACGCCCGCGCGGCGGGCCCTGAGATGGTCTTCGCGGGCTTCGACGGCGCGGTGCACTGCGTGGGCGCAGATCGAAGCCTGCGCTGGCGCTACGCGTTCACCACGGCGGCGAACGTGCTCACCGCGGGGGCGGCCCTCGCCGACCTCTCCGACGACGGATCGCCCGAGGTGATCTTCGCCACCTACAGCACCCAGCAGAACGCGAGCGCGCTCTATGTGCTGAGCGCGTCGGGGGCGCTGCTGCACCGCGTCGCGCTCCCAGGGCGAGGCGCGATGGCCGTGCCCACGGTCGCCGACCTCGACGGAGACGGAACGCTCGAGATCCTGGTCTCGCTCAAAGACGCCGCGAGCGACGGCGCCGAGGTGCTGGTGTTCAACGTGCCGGGCTCTGGGGCGCTCTGCCTCCCGTGGCCCACCGGGCGCGGAAACTACCTCCGCAACGGCGCGCCCTGAGGGGATCCGTCAGTCTTGTCCGCCGGGGGGCGGGCCGCCCTCTTTCTCGAGGTAGCGAAAGATGGTGCGGGGGTCGACGCCGAGGTCCCGCGCGGTCTTCGTGCGATTGCCGTTGTTCCGCTCGAGGACCTCGAGGATGTACTTGCGCTGAAACTCCTCCTTGGCCTTGTCGAGGGGGAGGGTGGCCTGGAGGTTCTCCTCGCGCAGGTCGAGGTCTTCAGGGCCCACGAGGCTCTTGTCGCAGAGCACCAGGGCCTTCTTGATGCGGTTCTCGAGCTGCCGCACGTTGCCCGGCCACTCGTACTTGCGAATGGCGATGAGCGCGTTGGGGGTGAAGCCCTTCACCGCGGTGTTCATCTCTTGCGAGTACTTCTGCAGCAGCAGCTTCGCGATGACCACCACGTCGTCGCCGCGCTCGCGCAGCGGCGGTAGAAAGACGTTCACCACGTTGAGGCGGTAGTAGAGGTCCTCGCGAAATCGCCCCGTGCGGATCTCTTCTTCGAGCTCGCGGTTGGTCGCGGCGAGCACGCGGATGTCGACGCGCTCGGCGCGGGAGTCTCCCACCTTGGTCACGGTGCGCTCTTGCAGCGCGCGCAGCAGCTTCACCTGAAGCGCCACGGGGAGCTCGCCGATCTCGTCGAGAAAGAGCGTGCCCTTGTTCGCGGCCTGAAACTTCCCGTCGCGGGTGGCGACGGCGCCGGTGAACGAGCCCCGCACGTGCCCGAAGAGCTCGCTCTCCATGAGGTTCTCGGGGATCGCGCCGCAGTTGATCACCACGAACGGACCGTTGGCCCGCGGCGAGCGGTTGTGAATCTCCCGCGCGATGAGCTCCTTGCCCGTGCCGGTCTCGCCGGTGATGAGCACGGAGATGTCGGTCGGCGCGACCTTCTGCACCTTGCGAAACACCTCGAGCATCGAGGCGCAGCTCCCGATGATCTCGCCGAAGCGCTGGCTCTTGAGCTTCTTCTCGAGCTCGGCGTTGTCGGTGCGCAGGGTCTCGAGCAGCAGCGCGCTCTGGAGAATGAGCGAGGCCTGCGAGGCGAAGATCGACAGCACGTCGAGGGAGCGCGGGTCGAAGAGGTGCGCGACCTGGTCGTTGCCGAGGTAGATCAAGCCCTGCAGCTCGCCCCCGGCGATGAGCGGCGCGCACATCACGGAGCAGAGCCGGAGGTTCATCACCGAGAGCGCGCCCTTGAAGGCGGCGTCGTCGAGGGCGTTGTGCACGATGAGCGGGCGCCGCGACTCGATGACCTTCGCGATGATCGAGTCGGAGAGCTGCCGCACGCCGTCGGGGATCGACTCCTGCCGGAGGTTTCTCGCCGCCCGCACCTCGGTGGCCTTATCGCGCAAGAGGATCACAAACCCCTTGTCGGCCCCCGTGGCCTCGATGGCCCCGTCGAGGAGCGCCTCGAGGAGCTGCTGCACGTCGCGGGTGACCAGCAGGCGCTCGGAGAACTGGTAGAGCTTGCGGAGCCCGGTGAGCTCGGCCTGGGAGCCGTCGGCGGGGGCGGCGGACGCGGCGCCGGGGGTCTCGGCCTCTTCGAGGAGCGAGAAGACCAGCTCGACGTCGCCGAGGTGCACGTGGTCGTTGTGCGCGAGCCGCGCGCGGCGCTTGCGCTTGCCGTTGACCTGAATCTCCGCGACGGGGTCGACCTCGTCGAGGGAGAAGTCGCGGCCGTCGAAGACGACCTGCGCGTGCCAGGCGGCCACGCCGCGCCCCTCGACGGCGACGTCGTTGCCGCCCGCCCCGCCGAGCGTCGTGATGGCCTTGTAGATCGGGAACAGTCGGCCTCGACCGCTGGGGCCGATCCATCGCAGACAGGGCATCGATCACCTCACGCCGCGGCGAGAACCGCGCGCGGGGAGCGTACCGCACCGCGAGGGGAGTGTCCGCTTCTGCGTCGCGGGGCGCGCGGGGGAGGGCAGGGGTGGCGGCCGCGCTCAGCGCGCGAGGCGGCGACGAATGGCGTCGCGCACGGCGGGCGCGAGGCCGTCGACGTAGCTCTCCGGGAGGCTCCGCAGCGTGACGTCCGGGAGCGCGAGGAGGGCCTCTTCGGGCGCGAGCCCCGCGAGGCGCTCTTGGGGCGCGAGCCCCGCGAGTCGCTCTTCGGGCGCGAGCCCCGCGAGGCGCTCTTCGGGCGCGAGGTCTGCGAGCCTGTCTTCGAGCGGGAGCTTCTTCATGAGCTCCCTTGCGTACTGGTTGAAGCCTTCGAGGTCCTCGTCGATCTCCATGCTCATGTCGTCGCTCCGAGTGTGTACATGTTGCCGGATCCACCTGATCGCGGCCAGCGAGAGGGCGTTCTTCGTCGCGAACCATCGGAGCACGTCGTCGCCCTCGTGCTCCGCGATGACGCGCAGCTCAGCAATCACGACGCGGAGGTAGTGTCCGCGCACGGTGTGATAGCCGTCGTCGTGGAGGGCGATCGTGAGCCCCATCTCATCGAGCTCTCGGCGCAGCGCCTCGTGGATGCGTGGCACCACGAGCATGAGGGTGACGCCCGCGGGGTCGACCTCGTGCTCGGCGCACCAGAGCGCGCCGTAGGCGAAGAGGCGGTGGAGGTCCCCGCGGCGAAACTCCCGCGCGCGGCTCTTGAACTCCACCAGCAACACGTCGAGGAGGTGACGCCACATCCCGCGGAGGCTTTGCCCCTCGGCGAGGGGCTCGCGGACGTGCTGGGGGCGCAGCGTCAGCAGGTCGTCCACGCGCAGCGGCTCGGCCGAGAGCGGGACCTCCGCGCGAACCTCGACCCAGGGCGGCGCGCGCTCGCGCAGGTAGATCGTGAACGCGGGGTGCCACGCCGTTCGCGTCGTGCTCATGCGATCGCATGGAGCGCGCGCCGTGCCAGCGGAGGGGGCCTGAAATCACATCGGAATTACGGCGCTGGGTGGCGGAAGTGGGGTGGCGGGGGGTGGCGAGGGGGTGGCGGGCCCGCCATCCCCAAATTGCGTGCCACGCGGGGATTCTCGTGAACATCGCGGAGGCACGTCGCTCGCACTGCGCGCGAACATGGCCGAGGGCGCAGCATCGATCACGGAGGCGTCGCACCGCCGCCACGATCCGCGGGATGCGGCGCTGTGGTCGGTGGTGCGCGAGGAGGGCGCGGCGTTCATCGAGACAGCGCGGGGGAGGGGCGCTCCGCTGCCGCGCTACGTGGAAGACGAGCTCCACGCGTACCTGCGCTGCGGGGTGCTCGCGTGCGGCTTCGCGCGGGCGCGATGCGCGGGTTGTGGGAGGGACAAGCTCGTCGCGTTCTCGTGCAAGAGGCGCGGCGTGTGTTCGTCATGCGGCGGGCGGCGCATGAGCGAGACGGCGGCGGAGCTGGTGACCCGGACGATCCCCGAAGTGCCTGTGCGGCAGTGGGTTCTGTCGCTCCCCTGGGCGCTGCGGCTGCCTGTCGCGCGAGACAGCGCGCTGCTCACCAAGGTCGCGCGGATCTTCTTCGAGGCGATCCGCGAGCAGCTGCGCGCGAAGGTCGGCGGGCATGGCCTCGGGGAGCGGGTGGAGGTCGGCGCGATCACCTTCGTGCAGCGCTTCGGCGGATCGCTCAACCTGAATCCGCACCTGCACGTGTTGGTGACCGACGGCGTGTTCCTCTGTCCGGACGATGGGAGCACACCCCGCTTCGTGCCAACGCTTCGGCCGACCCGCGTGGAGCTGGCGTCGGTGTCGCGGCAGGTGGCCGAGCGGGTGTCGCGCATTCGAGCGGTGCGCAACGACGACGGGCTCGACGGGTTGCGCGCCGCCGCGATGTCGAGGGGGGCCACGGCGCGGCTTCCGCTGGGCGAGCCGATCGCGCGAGAGGACGCGCGCTTCGAGGCGCGGCACGCGGGGGTGGAGCACGCGGGCTACGACGTGCACGCGGGGGTGCGCGTCGAGGCCGACGACCGAGTCGGGTTGGAGCGGCTCTGCCGCTACGTCGCGCGCCCCGCGGTGTGCGGCGAGCGCGTCGCGCGGCTGGAGGGCGGCGGCGTCGCGTACCGGCTGAAGTACACGCGAAGAGATGGCGCGACGCATCGGGTGATGAGCGGGCAGGAGTTCATGGCGAGACTGGTGGCGCTGATCCCGCCGCCGAGGTCGCCGTTGGTGAGGTACCACGGGGTGTTCGCGCCAAATTCACCGTGGCGCGCGGTCATCGTGCCAGGGCCGCGCAGGCCGCATCCTCGCGACGGCGCCCGCGCCGTTGGATGCGCTCACAGCGGCGCCGACGCGGAGGGGGCTGAGGGGGCTGAGGGGCAGGCGAGCGCGTGGTTCGAGGGAATCGCGGCGGTGCGGCGGGTAGGGCTGACGACGTGGGACTGGGCGACGCTGCTGCAGCGGGTGTGGGGTGTCGACGCGCTGAAGTGCGACGGGTGCGGCGGACGGATGAAGTTCATCGCGGTGATCAAGGAGCGTGCGGTGGTCGAGCGCATCTTGAAGCACCTCGGCGAGGACGCGGAGGAGCCCAGGTTCGCGAAGGCCCGCGACCCCTGCGACGCGTGGGAGTGAGGGCGGGGTGAGCGCGCGGCGTGCGGGGCGTGCGGGAGGGTGACGTCTGCCCGCAGCGCGCGCAGGAGGGATGGATTCGGTCAGAAAGGCAGTGGTAGCGTCTCGACGTGGTGCGGATGATTCGCGAGTGTGCGTACGGGGAGGGCGAGCTCGCTTCGCACAAGGGGAATTTCGTCGCCTCCAGGGGCTCCAGCGGCGTGGCCGCGGAGGTGCTCGCCGGGCGCAACCCGTTGGAGTGCCTTCTATGGAAGGAGATGTCAAGACACACCGATGCGAATTCTGATGTCAGTTGATTTTGACATCGGGCGGCTCCCTGTCGTTTCGCCGGACGTCCCCGCGGGCTGATCGCGCGAGGGACCTGGCCGCGTACCGGGCGCTCCTTGGCCAGGACTTCATTCGTGTTCATGCATCGTTCGCTGTCGGTCACAACTCTTGAGACGATCAAGCCTGTGCGTTCTCTCGCAAATGCGGGAACCATCCTTCTATCAGGGCATCGAGGTGCCATGGCTTCGTTCGGCTCTCCGGAGGGGCATAGCCTATCCGTGGGGGCTTTCGTGCGCGCCGGAGCGATCTCAACGCGGTGCGTGCCCAGAAATCCAATGGATGCTCTCCTCCGAACCCGACCTGTCTCTTGAGATGCGCGTGACCTCCTTGGGAACTTCTTGGAGACACGAATGCTCCATCCGCCGAGACAAGACCTTACGACGCGATCTTCACCTTCGCCGCATCGAACACCTCCTGCGTCTTCCACATCGACAGCGCCGTGGCCGCGAGGCGACGCGCCAGCGTCACCTTGGCCAGCGGTGGCTTGGTCCCGCCGTCGATCTGACGTTGATACCCCGCGCGCAGCGGGTGCTCCTTGTGCTGCACGATCACCGTCGTCGCAGCGCCCTTGAACACTGCCTTGAGCAGGTGATTGTGATTGAGGTTCAGCCCGCGAGTGCGCTGCACCGGGCGCTTCTGCCAGCGGTCGCCTTCGCGCACCCAGTCCGACGACGAGCGAATCACCACGCCGAGTCCGCAGTACGCCCAGAACTGCGCTCGAGTCCGAAAGCGCTCCGGGGTGATCACCACCGACACGAGCTGCGCCACGCGGATCGGTCCGAGTCCGGGGCACGTCTCCAGCACCTGGCTGATCGAGTGCCGATGCGACTCCTCGACCATCGCGGCCTCGGCCTGCACGCGCGTCGCCTGCAGCGCGTCGTAGTGGGCGAACATCACCTTCGCGCTTGGACGAGCGCTCTCGGGCAGCGACTCGATCCTCGTCTCGCGCTGCTTCATGCCGTAGGGATTGCTCCCCGTCATCTCGACACCATGCGACCGGAACAGCGCCTTGAGTCGGTTCTGTGCGCGCACCGTGTCGCGCACCGTCGCGGTGTGCGCCTTGACGAGCAGCCGCAGCGAGGCGAACGGTCCGGTCTGCTTGTAGACCGTGGTTTTGACGGCGTTGGTGCGGAGCATCTCGGCGAGTGCGAAGGCATCGCGTTCGTCGTTCTTGTGCCCGCGGCTCTCGCTCACGTGAACCACCACGACCCGCGTCACATGAGGCGTGAGGATCTCCGCCAACCAGGTCGACTGCGTCCCCTCTTCGAGGCAGAGGTGCAGCGATCCAGGTTCGGTCTGGAGGCACTCGAGCAGCGCCTTGCCGTTGGTCTCGACGACCTTGCTGTGCAGCTTCTTGCCACGGGCGTCGATGACCGCGAGGGTGGTGCTCGCGGCATGCACGTCCATCCCGATGTAGCGATCCATGGGGAACCTCCGTGTAGGCGCCGAGGTGGCGCGTGGTCTGAGAGTCTCCCCCTCGCGACGATGTCGAGCACGGGAGGGGG
>JAWKRB010000006.1:0-356633 GCA_041389885.1 Polyangiales bacterium
CAGCTCGCGCGACGCGGCGGACGGCGGCAGCGTCACCGACTGCGCCACCGGCGCCATGCACCTCGCGAAGCTGGTCGGGAGCACCACGGCCTGGCTGACCCTCCCGTCTCCGTCGTACCTGAACTGAATCCGCACCTGCGCAGGCCGGCTGGGCGCGCCGCGCAGGCAGGCCAGGAGCCGAGCGCGCACCTCGTTGAACGCCGCGTCGATGACCGGCTGCGAGTGCCTCGCCGCGGGCATCGAGAGGGTGAGGTCGACGCCGCGGTCTCCCATCGCGGCGGTGGCGCCGGTCTGCACCGCGGGGGCCGGCGCGCTGGCCTCGGGGGCGCTGGCTTCGGGGGCCTCGGGCGCCTCGGGGGTCGGGGCGCTCGCGGGGCGCACCAGGCGCAGCCCTCGCGAGGCCGCCGCGCGCACCGGGTCGGGGGTGTTGGGGTGCGCCTCGACCCTCGCGAAGAGCCGCTCCTCCCGCGCTCCGCCGAGGCGCGCGAGGGCTTCGATGGCCTGCTCGAGCGCCGCGTCGATGTGCTCCTGCTCGCCGAGCTCGCGCTCCTCGATGGCGTCGGTGCCCCCAGGCGGGACCACCCGACCGACGTCGGCGTGGTATCGGCGCACGAACTCCTCGAGGCTCGGCACCGCCGTGGCGTCGCCCAGCGCGCGGAGCGCGGAGGCCAGCTCTGGGAGCGCCGTGGTGGGCGTCGCCGGGTCGAGGAGGTGCGCGGCGATTTGCGAGGTCGCGCGGCGATCGGCCGACGCCGCGGCGCCGCGCGCGAGGGGGCCCACCGGCGGGGCGATGGATCCGGTGATGAAGTCGTAGTGAGCCTCGAGGGCGCGAAGGATCGCGTCGTTGGCCACGGTCACCCGCCCCACCGCCTCGCCCGCCGTGGCTCGGAGCTCTGGGGGCACGGAGGTGTCGGTGAGCACCCGAACGAGCGCGGCGGTCGCGCCGGGCTCCCTCGACGCCGCGAGGGCGTTGACCGCGAAGGTGCGCGCGGGGAGCAGCCGCGTCTCGGTGCTCAGCGCCACCGCCGAGAGCGTCTCGATGGCCGACCGGGACGGCGCCTCGCCCGCGCTGGGCAGGGTGAAATCGGCGCCGATCTGGAACACCGCCTGCGACGTGCGCCCACCCAGCGCGGCGCGGGAGGTGACGTGGCCGTCGTACGCGTCGAGCGCCGCGAGGTTGCCCACCTCGTCGACGATCAGCGCGCCGTGCGTGGTCGCCTCGGCGCCGACGATGTTGGCGTTGTGCAGGTGCGCCCAGCGCACCGCGCGGGTCTGCGCGTCGAGGCCGAACACGACCTGGTGAAAGAGCGCGTACACCGTGTCGGCGGCGACCCGCGCGGTCACCGCGGCGGGGTCGGGGCGCCAGAGGAGCCGCACGCGCTCTCGGGCGTCGCCCCCCGCGCGCAGGGAGGTGTACCCGTCGAGCGCGAAGGGCGCGCCGCCCGGGAGGTCGGTGCGCTCGAAGGAGAACCGGGTCGAGCCCTCCCGCTGACCGGTCGCCGAGGCGCGGTCGAAGCGGTAGAGCGCCCGGGCGCCGTACCAGAGCGAGGGGCCCGCGCGGAGGGCGAAGCCGATGACGTCGTCCCGGCTGCGCACGCGGGCGACCTCGGTGTCGGTCGCGACGGAGAAGATCGAGAGGTTCTGCCCATCCCAGGGGAGGGCGAGGTCGTCGCCGATCAGCGCGGGCACGCCGAACGCGTGGCGGTCGTCGCGGCGCACGCGCACCGACCCGCTGGCCTCGTCGACGACGTACAAGACGCTGTTGCGTCGCGACACGCCGCCGCCGCCGAGGGTGAAGGCGACCAGGCCGTGGTCGGCGGAGGCTCCCACGAGGTCGACGCCGCGCGAGGGCACGCGCCACCGCGCCGCGCCGTCGGCGCCGTACCCGACGACCTCGTCGCCGACTCGCGCCAGCACGACCTCGCCGGCGATGAGCGGGCGACCCTGGATGCGCGCCGAGACCAGTCCGAGGCGCGCGCCGTCGGGGAGCGAGTGGATCGCGAAGCCGTCGGCCGGGTCGGCGGCGACGAGCACCGCGAGCGATCGGGGCGGAGGCGCGTGCGCGGCGCCCACGCGCGCGGCCACGGCGTCGACCTCCGAGGCGTTCGAGGCGGGGCGCTGGAGCGAGAAGTCTCCGCGCGACACGGCGTTGATCGCGCACGACGAAGCGAGCACGAAGAGCAGCGGCAGGCAGCGGTTCATCGTCGTCACCGGATCCTCTCGGCGGCGCGCCGGGCGGCGTCGACCCAGGGCTGCGCCGGGCCGGTCGCGCGGTCGGCGGCGCCCTCGAGGAGCGCGCGGGCGTCCTGCGTCGAGAGCCTCGCGACGTCGCGAACGATCCTGAGCTTCAGCGCGGGGGCAGGTCGGCGCGCAGGAGCGCCGCGCGCAGGCCCGCCTCGAGAATCGGCACCGGCACCCGCTCCAGGAGCCCGAGCACCCGCTCGACCAGGGCCGCCGGCGCCCGCGCGCCGAGGACGGCCAGCGACCCCGCGGTGAGCGACTCCGCGCCTCGGGGCATCCCCAGCGCCAGGTCGCGCTCGGTCGCCCGCCAGAGCGTGGTCATCGCGTCGCCGTCGCCGATCACGCCGAGTGCGCGCACGGCCTCGAGGCGCACCGAGGCCTCAGGGTCGCTCAGCCTGGCCTCCACCGCCCGCACGAGGGTGGCGCCGCCGATGCCGCGCGCCGCGATCACCGCGTGCCGCCGCAGCAGCGCGCGACGATGCGCGAGAAAGCGCCGCACCGCGGGCGCGCCCTCGGGGCGGCCCAGCGACGCGAGGGCTTCGAGCCCGGCCTGCGCGACCGCGGGCTCGACCCCGAGGAGCAGCACCTGGGAGATCTCCCCCGCGGCGCGAGCGCCTTGCGCGCGGGCGGCGGTGTTGATCCTCGCGAGGAGCGCCTCGCGGTCATGAATCGCCCAGCCCTCGGGGATGGCGTCGCCGTCCTGCGAGGCGCCAGGGACCACGGCGCGGGCGCGTGGCTGCGCCGCGAGGGGAGCGGCGCAGAGCAGCGAGGCAGCGAGCAGGGATGTGTGGAGTCGTCGCACGAGGGCAGAGGGTATACATCCGCGGCCCGGCGGTCACTCTTCGCGAGAGCGCAGCGGGGGCAGCGGCGGGGGGGCGCGGGGCGGCGACGGGGGCACGCTCTCGCTCTGCCGCGCCTGCGGCGAGGCGATCATGCGCGCGAGGTCTTCGAGCGAACCCTCCTCCACCGCGGGCTCCGGCGCGGGGAGGTCTTCGATGTCGTCGAGGGCGAGGTCGTCGTCGAGCATCTCGAGGTCGTCGGCGGGCTCGACCTCGAGGTCGTCGTCGACCTCAAGGAGCTCCTCTTCTTCGTCGACTTCGAGCTCGGGCGTCTCCTCCACGGGCTCCTCCGCGGGCTCGAAGAACGCCAGCCTCGGATCGGCGTGGGGCTCGGGCTCGGGCTCGGGCTCGGGCGAAGGCTCGAAGAACGCGACCCGGGGGTCGGACGGCGCCGCCGCGACGGGCTCTGGCGGCGGGACGGCCTCGGGCTCCCAGGCCGGCGCGGCCTCGGGCTCCCAGGCCGGCGCGGCCTGGGGCTCGGGCTGAGGCGCGGGGACGGCGGCCGGGGGAGGGGCTTCGGGCTCCAGCAGTTCGTCGTCGAGGTCTTCGACGGGGCGGTCGAGGCGCTCGAGGGCCTCGCGGGCCTCGGCGTCGTCGGGGGCGCCGCGGAGCACCCGGCGCCACAGCTGTTTGGCCTCGTGCGAGTTGCGCAGGCGCTGCTCCCACACGCGGGCCATTCGGCGGAGGCACTCGGTGCGGTCACCGCCCGCCTCGAGCTCACGCTCGATGGCGATGAGCAGGTCCTGCCACCGGGAGGCGCGCTGGAGCAGCTCCTGCCAGCGACGGATCGCGTCGAGGTCCTTCGGCGCGATCTCGACGACCCGCTGCAGCGCCGCGACGGCGTCGTCGACGCGGTCGAGGTGCTCCGCGAGGATCGTCGCGCGACGCTGGGTGTACGCCCGCGCCACGGACGCCTCGTACGCCGCGTCGATGACCTTCTCATAGCGCGCGGCCACCTGATCGAGGCGACCCAGTCGCAGCCCGCACGCCTCGAGGGCGTCGGCGCCGAGCGCGTCGGAGGGCCAGGCCGAGACCGCGCGGAGGTAGAGCGTCCAGGCGTGCTCGTCGAGGCCCAGGTCGTCCGCGCAGAGGTCTCCGGAGCGTCGGAGCAGCAGCGCCGCGAGGCGCGGATCCTCGTCGACGCAGTCGTCGGCGCGCTGCGCCAGACGCTCGACCAGCGCGGTGAGCAGCCCCGCGTCGGGGGCGGCCGCGTCCGCCGTACGAATCGCGTCGATGACCTGTCCCAGCCTGTTCTCGTCGGCTCCCCGCCGAGAGAACGCCAGCGCGACGGCCTGGGAGAGGTACTGCTGCGCGGTGGTCGCGTCCGCCGCGGCGACGGCGGCGGCCTCCATGGCGCGCAGGGTGATCGCGGTGAGCTCGTCGTCGTTCTGCGCCGTCTTCTTTCGGCGATCGAGGGCGATGTAGAGGTCCTGCTCCCGGCCGCTGCCGGGGATCAGGCGGACCGCCGCGTCGAGGAGCTCGTCGTCGGCCGGCGCGCCCGCCAGAGCGCCGAGGCAGAGGTCCAGCGCCGCGCCGATCGCCCCGGCGGCGGAGAGCGCGCCGACGCCCTGCAGCGCCCGGTCGTGCGAGGACGTGGGGTCGGGCGCGCCCGCGACGGCGGCCTGCCACCCCTCGGCGGCGGCCTCGGGATGGGACGCGCGCGCGGTGAGCTCCGCGAGGAGCGCCACGGCGTCGTCCCGCTCGGGCGCCGCGCAGGCGGCGCGCACCGTCAGCGACAGCGCGGCGTCGACGTCGCCGAGCGTGGAGCCCGTGCGCCGCGCGACGTCGACGAAGAGCTCCGCGCGCGCCGCGTCGTCCTGCACCCGCTCGGCGAGGTCGGTGAGCAGCGGGACGAGCTGCGCGTCGTACCCTCGCCGCGTCGCGAGGTCTTGCAGCATCTGCACGCAGCCCAGGTCGCCGTTGCGCGCGAGGGGCTCCAGCAGGCCCCACGCCTCGCCGGGCGCGTCGAGGTGCGCGTCGAGGATCGCGGCGACGCGCATCGAGCACCGCCTCTTCCTCCTCGTCGCCCTCGACCTCGATGAGCTCCTGAGCAGCGCGACCGCCTCGTCCCAGCGGCCCATCGCCTCGGCGGCGTCGGCGACGCGCTGGGTGAGCACGAGGTCTCCAGGGTCGGCGTCGTGGCCCAGCCGCAGCAGCGAGAACGACAGCGTGGGGTCGTCGAGGGAGGCCTCGGCGAGGGCCAGCGCGCGGGCCGCAATCTCGCCGCGCGCGTCGTCGTCCTCGTCTGTGAGCCGCACCTGCCGCGCGAGCGCCTCGAGCACCAGGTCTCTGCGCGCCAGTGAGTTCGCGGTGATCTCGAGCACCGACCACGACTCGATCGCGTCGGGCGCCACCTCGCGCGCCACGTGCGCGAGCGCCTCGAGGCCCTCGTGCGACATGCCGAGACCGTCGATCATCACCCTCGCGCGCCGGGTGAGCAGCGCCCTCCGCGCGTTGGCCGTGTCCGCCGCCGTCGAGGCCTCCTCGAGGAGCTGCGCCGCGCGCGCCAGGTCGCCGTCCCGCTCGGCGAAGCTCGCCAGCGCCTCGATCGCCTCGACGTCGTCGCGGAGGCCGTGTTGGGCCCGCAGTGCGCGCAGCTCTTGCCAGTACTGCACCGCCGCGGCGGGGTCGCTCGCGCCCATGACCTGCGCGGCGCGGCGCAGGAGGTTCGAGCGCTGCTCGAGCGCGAAGACCTGCTGCAGTCGGTCGTGCAAGAAGGCCACGAGCCGCTGGTGCTGCCCGAGGGCGTCGAGGGCGTCGATGATCGTCAGGGCGAGGGACTCGTTGGTCGGGTCCATCGCCACCGCGGCCTCGGCCTCGTCGAGGGCGGTGGCCGAGTCGCCGAGGAGCCGCGCCGCCGCGGAGGCCCGGGCGTGGAGCGCCGCGCGGGCCGGGCCGCGGGGCATCGAGCTCGCGCGCTGGCGGAGGCCGTCGAAGCGGGCCTGGTGCTCGCCCGCGGCGTCGAGCGCGCGGTCGAGGGCGTCGAAGCACTCGTCGCTCTCGGGGTCGAGCCGGAGCGCCTCTCGCAGGGCCTCGACCGCCGCCGGGTGCTGCCCCGCCGCCGCCCGCGCGTCGGCGAGCTCGCGCCACCGCTCGACCGCGACGTTCGGGGGGCTCTGCTCGGCGCGCACCTGGAGCACGTCGGCGACCTCGGACAGCGCGTCGCGGCCCCGGTAGAGCGCGATCAACCGGTCGCTCACCGCCTCGTCGCTCGGGTCTTCGCGCCACGCCTGCGCGACGCACTCGAGCTCCTGGTCGAGCTCGTCGAGCTGGTCGCGCGCGATGTCGGCGCGGCGGAGCAACAGCGCCTTGCGCTCGCCCTCCGGCAGCAGCGCGACCTGCTGCTCGATCACCTGAGCGAGCTCGGCCCAGGAACCCGCGCGGGTGAAGATCGCGTCGAGGCCTCGCAGCGCGTCGAGGTCGGTGGACGACACGTCGAGCAGCTCGCGGTACGCGTGCATCGCCGACTCGGGGTCGTCGAGGTGGTCGAGGGAGAGCGCCGCGATCTCGCGGAGCTTCGCGGAGCGCGTCTCGGGCGGGCAGTGCTCGCAGCGCACGGCCTCGGCCATCACCTCGCGGAGCTCGCCGTACTCGCCGCGCGCGCGCAGGTCGTCTTCGACCAGCGCCAGGGCCTCGGCGTCGGCGGGGTCGAGCTGGAGGACCTCGCGCATGGACGCGAGCATCCCGGCGCGGTTGCCCTGGTTGCCGTACAGCTCCGCGAGCTCCTTGAGGTCGCGCACGCGCTCGGCGGGGTCTGCCGTGGGCGCGAATTGCGCGAGGAGCTGCGCGAGGTCGTCGGCGCGGCCCGCGGCGCGGTAGAGCCCCCCCAGCTCGCGGGCGACGTCGAGGTCGTCGGCCGCGAGGGGCTCGAGGCACGCGATGGCGTCGTCGAGCTGCCCGACCGAGGCGTACATCTCCGCGAGGCCGCGGCGGATGGTCGGCGCGTAGGCGCTGGTCGGGTTGGCGCCGAGGAAGGCGATCTGCCGCAGCGCGAGGTCTTGCGTGCGCCCGTCTCGGTAGTAGGCCTCGTGCACGATGGCGTAGGCGCTCTCGTCGCCGGCGAAGGCGTCGAGCGCCGCCTCCGCGAAGGCCAGGCCGTGCTCGCCGCCCACGTTCTGCGCGAGGGAGCCGAGCACCTGCGCCGCGTACATCGCGTCTTCGGGGCGGGCCTGCGGGCTCTGCGAGCGCGCGAGGTAGGCGCCGGCGAGCTCGCGGAGCATCTCCCAGTCGTCGGGGGAGCCGGTCAGGATCTCGTCGATGTAGGCGATCTGCAGGTCCCAGTCGGGGATCTGCCCATAGATCTGAACGCCCTCGCGGAGCAGCAGGTTGCGCACCATCGGGTCGGCGGTCGTCGCGAGCTGCTCGGAGAGCAGCTGCGCCGCGGGTCGAAAATTGCCGAGCTGAATGAAGATCTGCCGCGCGGCCTCTGCGGCCTGGAGCTGCCCCGTGTCGAGCTCGAACGACCGCTTGTAGCAGGCCACGGCCTTGTCGGCCCGGCCCACGTTCTTCGACCAGAGCTCCCCCGCGCGAAAGTACAGGTCCGCCGCGGAGGCGGGGACGGCGCGGCGGGCCGCGGTCTGCTCCACGAGCTGCGCGAGCTGCTGGAATTCACCGCGGGCGCCGTGGTGTTCCCACAGAAGAAAGAGCGCCTCCGCATCGTCGGGGTTGCGGCTGAGACGCTCGTAGTACGCGTAGACAGCAGGGTCCATCCGGGCGCGCGGACGCTAACACGTTGCGACGAGCCGTTGTCTATTCTCCGCCGTACGGCCCGCGCCTGGCGCCGATCCCGATCCAGCGAGGCCCCGACCGACTTCATGAAGCGCTTCGAGAAGATCCCCGACCCTTCGCCCGAGCTCCGGCGCCCGATGCGCCTGGGCGAGCTCTCGGTCGGCGCGGGCGCGGGCCTCTGCGTGATTCGCTGCCTCGACGCGCGCGGGGCGCTCGGCGCGCCGACGGTGCTCTCCGAGGGCCTCACGGGGCGAGGCAGCGACTCTCCGCGCGCGTCGCTGCGCTGGGACGCTGAGGCCGCGGACCTTCTGCTCCCTCCGCTCTCGGTGCACGAGCGGGCGCGGCTGCACCTGAGCCTCGGCGCGGCGGTCGAGCTCGTCGCGGCGCCGGGGCGGGTCACGGCGCTCGACCCTGGGGGCCGCAGCGTGCTGCTGCACCTGGAGGGCCAGGCCGGCGAGGGCGCTTTGCGGGTGCGCGTCGCCGACGCGGCGCGGTCGGTCTCGCTGCGCGTGCGAGCGCGATGGGACGAGTCTCCCGACGCGCTCGCCGCGATGGCCGACGAGGTCAGCCGCGCGCGGTGGTCGGCCGCGGTTCGCGACGAGGCGCTGCCCCTCACGGCGCCGGCGTCGCTGCGCGAGGGCGCGCGCCGCGAGGCCGCCGAGGAGCGCTTCGTGCTCTGGTCCCTCGCGCGCTTCGAGCCGTTGCGGCGGGCGATCGACGAGGTGCGCCGGGCCCCCGCGCCCGCGCTCACGGCGGAGGTGCGGGCGGTGCGGCTCGACGACCCCCGCGCGGGCGATTACCTCGCCGCGCGAGGGGTGAGCCCGTCCCTCGCGGCGCACCCCGAGCGGGGCGCTCGCGCGCGGACCGCGTCGCTGAGCTGGAGCACGCCCGAGAACCGTACGCTCCGAGCGTTCCTCGACGCGTTGCAGCGCCGCGCCGCGCGCCTCGACGGCGACGACGCCCTGCGCGGCGTCTTTCAGTCGTGGCGCGACGAGCTCCCGTGGATCGAGCTCGTCCCTCCCCGCGACGAGCCCTCGCCCCCCCCCGCGAAGGCCGCGGGACCAGGTGATCGCGCGCTGCGCCGAGCGCCTCGAGCGGGCCGCGCCCGCGCTCTCCGACGGCGACTCGCGGGTCTCTCCCTGGAGCACCGCCGCCCTCTACGAGCGGTGGTGCGCGCTCGAAATCTGCCGCGCCCTGGGCCTGAGCGACGAGCACGGCGCGCGGCTGATGGCGGGCGCTGCGGTGCGCGCGCCGTGGCCGGGGGGCGCGCTGATCCTCGACGCCCAGCGCACCGCGACGAGCCCCATGCCCCTCGCGCTGCGGCCCGACTTCACCCTCCGCGTGGGCGACCGCGCGGTGCACCTCGACGCGAAGTATCGCCTCGACCCGTCGACCCGCGACGGAGGGTTCGTGCGCGACGAGCTGATCAAGATGCACGCGTACCGCGACGCGATCCCAGGGAGCGTCGGGGCCTACGCGCTCTTCCCTGGCGCGGCGGAGGATCGGATTGAAGGGCGAGACGCGCGGGGCGGCGTCGGGGCGCTCCCGCTGCGCGCCGAGCGCGACGAGGCCCTTCGTCGTGCGCAGCGCGAGGCGCTACGCGGCGTCCTCACAGAGCTCCTCGGGTGAAATAGTGTGACGCGACCCTTTACGGCGCCGCTCCCTCGGTGCAATGAGCCCCCGTCACGCACCGATGCAGCGCCCGACCCCCGAACAACTCGCCCTGCTCTCGCCCGCGGAGCGCCGCTGGTTCCGCTTCGCCGACGCGATCAACCGTGACCCTCGACTGAAGGCGCCGGCCAACACGTTCCTCAAGGTCGTGGCGAAGAACTGGGTCTCGAAGTCGATCGGCAACCTCGCCCACTTCTACGGCCTGGAGCACCTGCGCGCCCTCCGCGCCGACCGCGGGGTCTTCGTCATCTCCAACCACCGGAGCTTCTTCGACTTCTACGCGATCTCGTCGGTGCTGCTCCGAGAGGTGCCCTCCATCGAGCGGATGTACTTCCCGGTCCGCGCGAACTTCTTCTACGAGTCGGCCCTGGGCAGCGCCGTGAACGGGCTGATGTCGGCCTGGGCGATGTATCCCCCCGTCATGCGCGACGGCCCGAAGCGCGCCTTCAACGAGTACTCCGTGGCCTTCATCGAAGACGCCCTGGCGAAGCCGGGCACCTTCGTGGGCTTTCACCCCGAGGGCACCCGCGGCCGCGGCCCCGACCCCTACGAGCTGCTCCCGGCCAACATCGGCGCGGGCGCCATCGTGCACCGCGCGCGGCCCGTGGTGCTCCCGGTCTTCACGCTCGGGCTCATCAACGACCTGCCCCGGCAGGTGATCGGCAACTTCGACGGCACCGGCGCGCCCATCACCATGGTCTTCGGCGCGCCCCTCGATGTGCAGAGCTACCTCGACATGCCCGGCAAGCTCCGCACCTACAAGGCCCTCTCGGTCGCGATGCGCGACGAGCTCGTGCGGCTCTCCGGGGTCGAGCGCGAGCTCCGCGCCCGCGACGGGCTACCCGACCTCTCGCCGCCGTCGAAGTAGGGCGAGCGCGAGCAACCACCCCGCGCCGAGCGCGCGCGGGCCCCCCGTCGCGTGGCATCCGCAGTCGCGCGCCACGGTCGTGCGCTGCGAGGCGCCCGCGTCAGCGTCTCGCGGCGGCGCGTCGGTGAGCGTGAGCGTCGCGGTCGCGCGGCCCACGTGGCCGGCCCCGTCTTCGGCCTCGGCGACGACCGTGTAGACGCCCGGGGGGACGAGGAGACGGGTGTCGTCGGCGGCGCCAGTCCACGACGCGCGGGTGGTGCGCGTGGGCAGCGGGGTGCGCAGGGTCTCGTCGTCGAGCACCGCGAGGGTCGCGCCGTCCGCGCCTTGCACCTCGGCGTGCGCGCGAGCGAGACCGGTGAGGTCCTCGAAGCGGATCTCGACCTCGGCGCGCTCCCCCGCGCGAGGCGAGAAGCTCGGGGTCAGCACGTCGATGCGCACCGTCGGCGGCGACGTGTCGACCACGGTGAACCCGTCTGACAGGGTCTCGGGACCGCTGCCCTGGTCTGAGACCGGAACGACGCCGACGCGGTACCGCCCGCCCGCGCGCAGGGGGAGGCCGTCGACGCGCGCCGAGGTGCCCGACACCTCGACGTAGTCGGGGAAGCGCACCGCCGTGCCCGACGCCGTGAGCACCCGCACGTGGTAGCGCGCCGCCCCTGGGACCTCGCTCCACCGCGCGAACACCACGCTCGACGACTCGACCTCGTCGACGTCGTCGGCGCCGCCCTCGCGGTCGAGGTCGAGCACCTCGCGCACCGCGGGGAGCGTGCGCGGACCGAGGGCGTACAGGTACCCGTCACCGACGCTCACGAGCACCTCGTCGACGCCGTCGCCGTCGGTGTCGCCCACCACGGGCTCGCCAACAGGGTAGCGAAAGTCCAACGCCCACCGGAGGGTGAGGGCGCAGGCGTCGAGGGCGTAGAGGTGACCGTCGGTGCTGCCCACCAGCAGCCCGGGCGCCCCCGATCCGTCGAGGTCCGCGACGGCGGTGACGTTGGCGAAGGCGCCCCCTCGCGTGCCCTCGGGGAGCGGGGCGCCGGCCGCGAAGGCCCTGCCGCCGGCGAGCACCACGCTCGCCACGACGGCCTCGCTCGCGGCGCCCCCGCCGCTCGGGAGCCGCGCCGGCTCGATCAGCCGAAGCTCCGACGTGCCGATGGGAGACGCCGCCACGCGCCTCGCCTCTCCGCAGCGCACCAGCGCGCCGTAGGGGCTCGTGAAGCTCGCGAGGTCAGCCTCGCCGACGAGGGACAGGTCGGCGCGGAGGAGGCGGTCGGGGCGCGAGGCCGCCGAGGTGAAGACCTCCAGGCCCTGTCCGCGAAAGGGCGCGAGGATCTGCACGCTGTACGGGGCGTTGGGGCCCGTAGAGAGCACCCGCCCGTCGCCGCCGTCGACGAGGTGCATCACGGTCGCGGCGAAGACCAGGTCCTCGCCGCCGTCGCCGTTGAGGTCGCCCACCGAGAGCTGCCCGAAGGCGCTGTTCGTGCCGCGGGTGAGGTCGTTCCACCGCAGCGCGCCGTCGCGGGCGCGGAGCACCACGGGACGCACCTGCACGTTGGGATCGCCCCGGAGCAGCGCGAGCTGCTGGCTCCCGTCCGCGAGTCGCAGCGGCAGCGCGTCGCCCACGATCGACGAGCCGCGGGGCGCGACGTCGCGCGCCGTCCACAGGGCCGAGCCGTCGCGGAGGTCGAGGCCGAGCACGTCGCGCCCTTCGAGCGCCGCGGCGTCGAGGTCGCCGTCTCCGTCGAGGTCGAGCAGGGCGGGGTACGCCGCGCGGGGGCGGCTCCAGCGCGCGCGCGGCGGCGCCGAGAGCGACGCGGCGCGGGCGTCGAGTCGCACCAGCGCGGGGCGCGCGTCGCGCACCAGGATCGCGGGCTCGCGCGCGGCGTCGAGGGCGGCGATCACGGGGGTGTGACCGAGCACGGCGCTGCCTGAGAAGTACCCGCCGACGCGCATGCCGGGCACCGTGAACTCGGCGGTGACGATGCGGTTCGTCGAGGTCATCTCGCGGTCGAGGGCGAGGAGGTAGCCGTCCGAGGTGACGGCGACCGGCTGCGCGTAGGGGCGCGAGAGAGAGGCTCCCCACGAGGTCGTGAGCACGGTGGTGCCCGCGGGCGCGTCGAGTCGCCCGAGGCGGCGGAGCCCGTCGGCGCCGACGTCCCAGGCCTCCAGGCTGGTGACCACGCGCTGCTCGGGGGGCAGGTCGGGGTCGAAGGGCGCGAGGATCAGCTCGGCGCCCGGGTCGTCGTCCAGCGCCACGAGGAGCGGGCCCACCGCGACGCGCTCACGCGCCGCGCGGTCGAGGTCGAGCGCGCGTGCAGGGCGCCGGCCCTCCACCGACCACCGCGGCGCCCAGGCGCCCGACTCCCACCGGAGGATCACCGTCGCCCGGTCGCCCTCGACGGTGATGGCCTCGGGGCGACCGTCGCCGTCGACGTCTCGAATCCCCACCAGCTCGGCGTCGGAGCGACGCGCGCGGAGGGCGCCGGTGCGCGCGTCGCGGGTCTCCAGCCCCCAGCGCCGCGCGACGCCGTCGTAGAATGAGAACGTGACCTCGGCCGCGCCGTCTCCGTCGAGGTCGCTCACGCTCAGGTCTTCGAAGCTCACCGAGCCCGTCGCGCGGTCGGGCCCGTTGGCCTCCCACAAGAGCCTGAGCGAGCGCCGCCCGGCCTCGACGACGTGGTCGAAGACCGCGACGCGCCGCGCGCCGAAGGGGGTCTGCCCCGCGGAGTACCCGTTGGTCACCACGACGAGCTCGAGGCCAGGGTCTCCGTCGACGTCGCGGAGCAGGGGCGTCGAGAAGGTGCCGAAGAGCCCCGAGGCCGGCGCGCGGAGGTCGATCGCGAGGCTCCCGGTGCGCCCGTCGAACACGCGCATGTGGTCGTGGCCGAGGGCCATCACCACCTCGGGCGCGCCGTCGCCGTCGAGGTCGCCGATGACATCGCCGACGGTGCCGCAGGCGTCTGGCAGGGGGGCGATGCGCCAGAGCTCTCGCGGGCTGGCGAGCCCGGGACCGAAGGAGAACGCCAGCGCGGCCACGGGGTTTCGCACGCACTGGCCGACGTAGAGCTCGTCCCGCCCGTCGCCGTCGAGGTCGCCGACGCGGAGCTGTCCGCCGAGCCCGCGGAGCGCCGCGGGCACCTCCCAGCGCACGCGCCCGTCGCCGCCGCTGAGCACCAGCACGTTGCCCCGGTCGGCCGTGACCACCACCTCGCGGGCGCCGTCTCCGTCGAGGTCGGTGATCGCCGAGAGCGTCCGGGCGTCGACGAGGGGCGACTCCACACCAGGGTGTCGTCGGCGTGCTTGGCGACGACGCGCCCGGCGGAGACGAAGACCACGTCGGTCACGCCGTCGCGGTCGATGTCGGTGAGCGCGTATTGCTGCGCGCCGAGGGCGCCGCCGAGGTAGTGCCGCCAGCGCACCGTCGCGGACGGGAGGTTCACGCGCCCGGCGCTGAGGCCGGTGCGCTGCGGGTCGTGCCGCGAGACCCGCCAGTCGTCGGCGCGCGTCGCTCGCGCGTAGAGCGCGAGGACGGTGAACGCCCACGCGTGCGTGGCTCGAGGTGGACGCGTCATGTCGCGGTGAGAATGTACGCCCACGCGCGCGCAGACGGCGCGCTTCTTGAGCGCGAGCGGGTTCGCGGCCTACGATCCGCCGCCATGGACGCGCTCGGCCGCTTTCGCGGCGCGATCCTGGGGCTCGCGGTCGGCGACGCGCTGGGACACCCGACAGAATTCATCTCAAACCTCGGGTCGATCCGCGCCCGCTGGCCGCCGTACGGGGTCACGGGCTTCGAGGCGGCGGGACGTCATGCTCCGGGTACGTTCACCGACGACACACAGATGGCGATCGCGGTGGCGCGGGCCCTGTGCCGCGTGGGGCAGCGCGACCTCGACACCCTGATGCGGGTGATGGGCGCCGAGTTCGTCGCCTGGGCGAGCTCGCCCGAGAACAACCGCGCGCCCGGCGGCACCTGCCTCGCGGGCTGCCGAAACCTCGCCCGCGGCGCTCCCTGGCGCGAGGCTGGGGTGCGGGGATCGAAGGGCTCGGGGGCGGCGATGCGGGCGGCGCCGGTCGGGCTCTACCACGCGGGCGACCTCGACGCGCTGGTGCGGGTGAGCGCGGCGCAGAGCGCGCTGACGCACGCCCACCCGACGGGGGTCGCGAGCGGCGTCGCGGCGGCGGCGGCCATCGCGCACGCGCTCCGCGACGGGGCGGTGGTCGGGGTGTTCGAGTTCACCCGCGCCTGCCTCGCGCGGCTGACGCCCGCGATGCTCCTCGACGTCGGCTGCGACGAGGGCATGGTGAGCGCCCTCGGGGTGCGGGAGATGTCCGAGGCCCTCGACCGCGCCGAGGCCGCGCAGGAGCAAGACGCCGACGACGTCTGCGCGCTCCTCGGCGGCGCCTGGGTCGGCGAGGAGGCGGTCGGCGCCGCGCTCTGGTGCGTGCTGAAGTCGGGCGGTGACTTCTCGTCGGCGGTGCTCCGCGCGGCGAACAGCTCCGGAGACTCCGACTCCATCGGCTGCATCGCGGGCGCGATCGCGGGCGCGATCGGCGGCGTCGACGCGATCCCGCCCGTGTGGCGAGGCCAGGTCGAGAAGGCCGCCGCCCTCGACGCGCTGGCGACGGCGCTCTACGAGTCCTCGCGGGACCGGCGGAGCGTCGTGCTCGCGCCCGAGCTGGACTTCTTCGGCGCGGAGCGCTTCGGCGTACGCCCCGAGGATTTCGCGGAGGGCGAGCCCACCGAGGTGAACTTCAAGCGGAGCGACCTCCGCGGGCGCCGCGACTGACGCGGGAGAGGTGAACGATGCAATCGCTGCCAGACCTTGATTCCCTGAGCGTCGCCGAGCTCGCGAAGCTCGTCGCCTACCACAACCACCGCTACTGGGACCTCAACGACCCCGAGATCTCCGACTACGACTTCGACGTGCTGGTGAACCGCCTGCGCGCCGACGAGCCGAGCCACCCCGTGCTCCTCTCGATGGGCGCGAAGACCTCGGGGGAGGTGAAGCACAAGGCCGCGATGCTCTCGCTGGACAAGTGCTACTCCGACGAGGACCTTGAGAAGTGGGCGGCCAGCTTCGTCGGCGACGCGGTGATGATGCCGAAGTACGACGGCATCGCCTGCTCGCTGCACTACGACGCGCAGGGGTACCTGAGCCTCGCCGCGACCCGCGGCGACGGGGTCACCGGCGACGACATCACCGTGAACGTGCGGGAGATCAAGGACGTCCCCCTGCAGATCAAGACCGATCACCCGGTCGAGGTGCGCGGCGAGATCTTCATGCGGCTCTCGGTGTTCCAGAAGTACAAGGCCGAGGGGATGGCCAACCCGCGCAACGCCGCCGCGGGCGCGATCAAGCAGAAGGACCCGCGCAAGAGCGCCGCGTACACCCTCTCCTTCGCGGCCTACGACCTGCTGGGCGCGGGGGTCGCGTCGCAGCAGGAGAAGCTGCGCTGGCTGGTCGCGTCGGGCTTCGACCCCATCGACCACGAGGTGCTCCCGAAGGCGCAGTTCGCCGCGGGGTATCAGCGCATGGCGCAGCTGCGGCCCAGGCTCGACTACGAGATCGACGGCGTGGTCTTCAAGGCCGACCTGGTCTCGGAGCAGGAGCGCCTCGGCGAGACCGCGCACCACCCCCGCTTCGCCCTCGCGTACAAGTTTCAGGGCGACAGCGGGAACAGCGTGCTCCGCGCGGTCGAGTGGTCGGTCGCGCGCACCGGCGCGATCACCCCGGTGGCGGTGGTCGACCCGGTGGCCCTCTCGGGCGTGACCGTGACCCGCGCGTCGCTGCACCACCCGGGCTTCATCACGAAGCTGGGGCTGAGCCTGGGCGCCGAGGTGGTGATGATGCGCCGCGGGGGGGTGATCCCCAACGTGGAGTTCGTCTCGAAGCCGGGGCACACGCCCGTGCCGATGCCCGCGGAGTGCCCCTCCTGCGGCGGCGCGGTGCGGTGGGACGGGGACTTCTTGTACTGCGCCGCCCCGCGCGCCTGCCGCTCGGTGGTGGTGGGGCTGCTCTCGCACTTCGCGAGCGCGGTCGACATGCTGGGCTTCGGCGACGTCATCTTAGAGGGGGCCTACGACCGCGGGCTGCTCAAGACCCCGGCGGATTTCTACCGGCTCACGGCGGCCTCGCTGGCCACCCTCGACCGCCTCGGCGACAAGACCGCGAAGAAGCTCGTCGCCGAGGTCGACAAGCGCCGCACCCTCGACCTCCCGACCTTCCTCCGCGCGCTCGGGATCCCCGACCTGGGCAAGAGCGTCTCCAAGGTGCTCGCGGAGAAGTATGGCAGCCTCGAGGCGATCCTCGCCGTCACCGAGGCGGAGCTCGCGCAGCACCACGGCATCGGCGAGGCCATCGCGCGCTCGGTGGTGACGGGCCTGCGCGACGAGCGCCCGCTCATCGACGACCTGCTCCAGCAGGTGAGCCTCGCCGCGCCCGCGCCGAAGGCCGCCTCGGCGGGCGCCTCCGCGGGCGGCGGCCCCTTCGCGGGGATGACCTTCGTGTTCACCGGCAAGATGGCCACCCTCGAGCGCAAGCCCGCCGAAGACCTGGTCGCGAAGCTCGGGGGGAGCTCCCTCGACGCGGTGAGCAAGGCGCTCTCCTACCTCGTCGTGGGCGACCTCAAGAAGCCCGGCGAGAAGTCGTCCAAGGAGAAGGCCGCCGACAAGCACATCGCCGCCGGCGCCGCGCTCAAGGTGATCTCCGAGACCGACTTCCTCGCGATGGTCGAGGCCGCGAAGCGCGCGCCCACGCCCGTCCCAGACGCCGCGTCCGCGCCCGAACCCGCGCCCGAACCCGCGCCCGAACCCGCGCCCGAACCCGAGCCCGAGCCCGAGCCCGAGCCCGTCGCGCCTGCGCCGGCCCCTGCGGCGGTGCTGGGGCCCGTCGTTCCCCCGGTCGGGCCGGCGGTGTCCTCGCCTGAGGTCACGCCGATGCGCCTGCAGGGCAAGCGCTTCGTGTTCACCGGGCTGCTCTCGACGCTCACCCTCGCGGAGGCGACCCGGAGGATCGCCGCCCTCGGGGGCGTCGTCTCGGAGTCGCTCGACGACGCGACGACACACCTGGTGGTCGGTGACAAGGGGCGGGCGGGTGAGAAGCTCACCGAGGCCAGACGCAGGGTCGGGGCGGGGAGCGCCCTGGAGATCCTCGACGAGCGCTCCCTCTCGGCCCTCCTCGGGGTCGGTCAGATGTCGTTGTTCTCCTGACGCGCCGAGCCTGGTCCCGCCGCGTGATCCGCGCTTGTTTTCAGCGGTGACGCTGCGGTACCTATGAGGCCTGAATGATCGCTGACGCGCCGCGGGTCGGCCGAGTCATCGCGGGTCGATACCGCGTCGAGGAGGCATGTGCGCAGGGTTCGGCGCCCTTCGCGGCGCGCGCCGTTCGCGTCGTCGACGGGGTCGACGTGCTGCTCTTCACCGCGCCGCCCTCGGTGGTCCGCGACGGAGGGGTGCAGCGCTTCACCGAGCTCGCGCGCCCCCTGCGCGGCTTCGCCGAGGGGCTGTGGATGATGGTCCTCGACGAGGGGGTCGACGCCGACGGCTCGCCCTTCCTCGCGACCTCGTACTGGAGCCGCGAGACCGTCGAGCAGCGCGTGCTCCGCGCGGGCGCGATCAACGCGTCGGTGGCGGCCGAGGTCGCGGTCGACGTCCTCGGCGCGCTCGGCGCGCTCCACGCGCGCGACATGGCCCACCGGGGCCTCTCCCCCGAAGACGTGCTGCTGGTCATGGGCGAAGACGGGGCGCTGCACGGCCACGTCCTCGCCGGGGGCCTGCTGCGCGCGCTCGCGTGCGGCGCGAGGGCGGGAGAGAGCGTGGTCCGGGCGGCCTGCGCGGCGCCCGAGCAGCACCGCGGCGAGCTGGGAGGGCCCGAGGCCGACGTGTGGGCCGTGGGCGTGACGCTCTACCGAATGCTCACGGCGTCGCTGCCCTTCCCGGGCACGACGACCGAAGAGGTCGTGCTGGCGGCGGCGACGCAAGACTTCACGCCGCTCCCTTCGCGGCTCCCCGACGGCTTCGCGCGGGTGATCGCCAGGGCGCTCTCGAAGCGCGCCCCCGCGCGGTACCCCGACGCGCGGGCGATGCGCGACGACCTGCTGAAGGCCCTGGTCGAGGCCGGGCTGCGCGAGCACCCCGGCGCCGCCCCCTCGCAGCGCCCGGCGACCGTCGACGACCCCGAAGACGACGCGGGCGACCTCGACGCGCTGATCGAGCTCGCGAAGGTGCCGTCGAAGCGTCCGTCGATGGCGCCCCCGAGCGCCGCCGGGCTCTCTCGCCCGCCGCTCTCCCTCGGTCCTCCGAGGAGCCTGAGCCCCCAGGCGCCCTCGAGGGACCCCGTGGCCGCGAGCGGTCCCGCGCCGGCGAGCTTCGACCTCGACTCGGTGCAGCCGCCTCCCACGGGGGCGCAGGTCGAGATTCCGCGCCCGGCGCCGGTCCCGAACATTCCTGTGGCGCCCTCGTCGCCCGCGCCCGCGTTCAGCGCGCGGGAGAGCTCGGTCGCGGTGAGCAAGCCGCGTCCCTCTCGCACCTTCGAGCCTCCCCCCAAGCCCAAGGGCGGGACCATCAGCGCCGGCTCCGCGCTGCTCGTGGTGATCGCCGTGACGGCGGGCGCGGGCTACCTCAGCCGCGACTTCCTCCGCCGCACCTTCTCCCCCAGCCCCACGGGGCTGGGCGACCTCGAGGTGCCCTCCGAGCCGTCGACGCGCGTCGACGGAGCGGTCGACGCCGCCGTCGCCGTCCAAGACGTCGCCGCGGCTGACGCCGAGCCCGAGACCCCGTCGGGGCCCTTTCAGCCTCGGGTCGAGACGCAGTCCCCGGCGGAGTTCGGCGAGCAGCTCCGGGTGCCCCTGCCGCCGGGGCTGAGCTCGCTCCAGCGGCACCAGTTCGTGACGCACGTGACCTCGGCTCCGCCCAACCTCGCGGCGACGGTGGGGGGCTTCGCGAGCTGCGTCGACGGGCGGGTGTTTCTGCACCCTGGCGGCGTGAACGGCGCGCTCCGGGAGGGCGCCGCGGGCGCGCGCTGCGAGGGCGTAGACCTCGCCCTCACCGAAGACCTCGACGGAGACGGCCGCGGCGACGTGATCGCCATCGACGCCCGCCGGGGCGCCGTGCTCGTCGTGGGGTCGCGCAGGATGAGGGTCGAGCGGAGCCTCGCCCTGCCCGACGCCTGGGCGATCACCGCGGGGCTGAGCTTCGAGGTCGGGCGCCGACGCGAGCCCGCGGCGGTGGTGTACACCGCGGGCGATGGCGTGCTCCCGACGCTCGTCGCGGTGGGGCTCCGCAGCGGCAGGGTCTTCTGGCGGGCCGACCCCGCGCTGCACGTGGGCGCGCCCGGCGACTACGGCCTCAGCGTGGCGGGCGACCTCGATCGAGACGGCGCGCCCGACGTGGTCGTCGGACTGCTGCGAGAGGGGAGGCACTGCGTGACGGTGCTCTCGGGAGCCACCGGGGTGCCGGTCTGGCGCCAGCCGCGGTGCACGCGGGAGGTCGGCGCGCAGTACCTCTCCGCGGGGCCCGACCTCGACGACGACCACCGCGGAGAGATCGCCCTGGGCAGCGCCTTCGGCCACCGGTTGACGGTGCTGTCTGGCGCCGACGGCGCGGAGATGGTGTCGGCGCCCCCGGCGACGGAGGCCGCGACGCTCTCGCTGGGGCAGGGGATGCTGATGACCCCCGACCTCGCGCGCGATGGATTCCCCGACCTCGTCGCGCCCACCTCGGAGGGGAACGCCTCGGTGGTCGTGGTGTACTCCGCCAACGACGGGCACCGGCAGGGCGCGATCCCTGTTTCGTATGATGGCGCCCCTGTGTCTATTTCGCAGATTCGAATTCAATACCTCGAGAATTTTGTGTTTGACGGCTCCCGCTCGCTCCTGGTCGCGACGCCTGGCGGGTTGCAGATCTTCGGCGCCTCGCCGCGCTCCTGATCCGCTGCGGGTCGAGAAGCGCGGGGGGCTCTGCACGCGGATCGCGACTCGTGCTAACAGAGGGCAGCGCAAGGCGCGCCCCTTCCACAGCGCAGTGTCCAGATGGACGATCGCTGGGAGGTGGAGACGCGCGACGGTTGAACGCGGGGCGGGAGCCCACGATGTCGGCGCCTGAGGCGCCGCACGACACGACACCGATGCCCACGCCCGGGCGGCCGAAGGGGGCGAGTGATGCAGGCAGCGAGCGGAGCGACGACGTGACGATCTCAGGCCCGAACAAGCGCGGCACCCACGACGAAGACGACGACCTGAGCGGGCTCCGCGACGGAGAGGACGAAGACGCGCTCCGCGTCGACGAGGAGGGCGGCGACGACGACGCGCTCCCTGAGATCCCGAGCGCGGTCGACGCGCCCAAGGAGCTCCCGCCGCTGCCGCAGACGCCGGCGACCCTGGCCATCGCGAGGATGAGCGAGCGCTCGATCTCTCGCACCGTCGGGATGAACGCCTACCAGAAGGGCCGAGGCTACGCGCGCCGAGGCAACGTGGTCGACTCGACCATCGACGCCTGGGCGGCCGCGGGCCGCGTGCACGGCCGCGCCGCGGAGCCCTACGACGTTCGCCTCGAGGTGAACGACGCGGGCGGGTTCACGTCCTCGTGCACCTGCCCCGCGTGGCGAGGCCCTGAGCGGCACTGCAAGCACGTCGCCGCGCTGCTGGTCTCTCTCCGCGACCGGATGCGACCCCTGCGCGAGGCCGCCCTCCACGCGGCGCAGCAGAGCCGCGAGGAGGAGCGCAGCGTCGTCAAGAAGCCCCGCGGCCGCGCCCGCGGCCACCGCGACGAGCCCTCGACGCCGCGGGAGGTGGTCGTGGTCGACCGCTCGGGGCCGCGCGTGGTCAGCGCCGGCGCCTCGACGCTGACCACCGCGCAAGGGACCACGTCGACCAGCGTCGCGCCCCTCGAGCTCCGCGCGGGCTGGCAAGTCTGGCTCCCCGCGAACGAGCCCCGGCGCGCGCCCGATTTCGAGTACCGCGTGCAGCTCCGCTCCATGGCCATCGCGGTGACCGCGTACAACGCCGAGACCCGCTCGCCGGTCGCCCCCGACGCCGCCCTCGAGGCGCTCGGCGCGCACGCGAGCGCGCACCGACCGATCCTCCGGGCGCTGAGCCGCGCGGTGCGAGGCGGGCGCGCCGCCGCGGTGGAGCTCCGCGGCGAGGACGCCGCCGAGGCGCTCTCGATGCTCCGCGAACGCAGGGTGCTCATCGAGCCCACGCTGATGGAGATGCGCTTCGTCGACGACCCCCTGACGCCGCGCATCGACCTCGAGCTCCACGGCCCGACGGTGCGCGTGAAGGTGGCCTTCGAGCGCAAGTCTGACGGGCGGAGGTACTCCGGCGCGCAGGGGCTGTGGTTCGAGGGTCAGCCGGGGTGGCACATCGACACGGTGCAGGGCATCGCGCGCACGATCGCGGAGAGCGTGACGCCGACGTGGCTCGAGCGCCTGTCGCGCGCGCCGACCATCTCGCACCCCGTCGACGACCTCGGGCGGCTCCTCTCCGAGGTCCTGCCCCGCACGGCGCTGGGCCTGGGCGCCGAGCTCCCAGAGCTCTCGTCGATCCTCGACGTGATCGACGCGGCGCCGCAGTTCGTGCTCCGGGCGCAGGGCGACATCACCCGCGTGCGCGCCTGGCTGAAGGTCTCGTACAGCGACACCGAGCTCGACGTGCCGCCGGCCTCGCTGCCCTCGCCGCTGGCGATCCTCCCGATGCCCGCCGACGCGCCCCCCGGCGCGCGCCCCACGGTGATTCGTCGCGACATCGGCGCCGAGCGCGAGGCCGCCGACACGCTCTTCGGCCTGGGCCTGGGCCTGCCCGCCGACGACCGCCACGACGAGTGGTTCGAGGCCAGCGGCGACCGCGCCATCGCGTTC
Source organism: Polyangiales bacterium (assembly GCA_041389885.1). Lineage (GTDB taxonomy): Bacteria > Myxococcota_A > Polyangia > Polyangiales > JAWKRB01. The sequence goes on from JAWKRB010000006.1 coordinate 22,203, forward strand.
TGGTCCGAGGGCGTGGGCTCGCTGCCCGAGACCTGGGACCGCTACATCCCCGACGACCTCGTCGACGTCACCCTCCGCAGCACGGCGGTGACCCCGCGGGCGAGGGTCTCGTCGGGCGTCGACTGGCTCAGCCTCGACGTCGAGTTCGACAGCGAGGGATCGAAGGTCAACGAGGCCGACCTGCGCCGCGCGCTCACCGAGGGCCGACGCCTCGTGCGCCTCGAGGACGGCACCTTCGCGCCCATCTCGCCCGAGCAGGTGAGCGAGGTGCTGCTGCACATGGCCGAGCTCTTCGCGCAGGGGCGCAAGCAGCTGCCGCTCTCGCAGGCGGGGCGCATCCAGGAGCTGCTGAGCCTGGTCCCCGGCGCGAAGGTCGAGCCCGAGGCGCGGGAGCTGCTGAGCTCGCTCAACGCGCACCGGTCGGTGCTCCAGGTGCCGTGCCCCGAGGCGCTGAAGGCGACGCTGAGGCCCTACCAGCACGAGGGCTTCTCGTGGCTGGCGTTCATGCACAAGACCAAGAACGGCGGCGTGCTCGCCGACGACATGGGCCTCGGCAAGACGCTGCAGACCATCGCGCTGCTGCTCTGGGCCAAGGAGGGTGGCCGAGAGCTCGGCGCGGCGCCCGACGCGGCCCCGAAGACCGCGAAGGGGCGAAAGAAGAAGGCCGAAGAGGCGCCCGCCGAGCCCGCGCCCGCGGCGAAGAAGGCTCGCAAGGGCGCGGCGAAGGCCCCGGCCGAGGCGCCCGCCGCCGTCGAGCCGAGCGCGGGCAGGCGCGGGCTCGCGCTGGTGGTCGCGCCCACCTCGGTGGTGCACAACTGGATGCGCGAGATCGAGCGCTTCGCGCCGACGCTCCGCGCGGTGGCGTGGACCGGGGCTGACCGCGAGAAGCGCACCCACGAGCTCGACGGCGCCGACCTCGTGATCACCAGCTACGCGCTGCTCCGCCGCGACGAGGAGTTCTTGCAGCGGTACGAGTTCTCGTACGTGATCCTCGACGAGGCGCAGAACATCAAGAACCCGATGTCGGCCACCGCGCGGGCGGCGAAGCGGCTCCGCTCGGAGCGGCGGCTCGCGCTCACGGGCACGCCGATCGAGAACCGCCTCTCGGAGATCTGGTCGATCTTCGATTTCTTGTCGCCCGGGATCCTCGGCGACCTGGCGACCTTCGAGGAGCGCTACGCGCGCCCCATCGACCGGGGCGACCACGCGGCGATCCGCAAGCTTCGGGGAACGATCCACCCGCTGGTGCTCCGCCGCACCAAGACCGAGGTGGCCAAGGACCTCCCCGAGCGCATCGTGGTCGAGCGAGAGTGCGAGCTCGTGACGACGCAGCGCGGGCTCTACGCGCAGGTGCTGCAGCAGGTGCGCGCGAGCGTGTTCGGCGAGATCGAGCGCGTCGGGGTCTCGAAGAGCCAGATCCAGATCCTCGCCGGGCTCACGCGGCTCCGTCAGGCGGCCTGCGACCCGCGGCTCCTGAAGCTCCCGGGGCAGAAGTTCGGCGACGAAGACTCGGGCAAGCTCGACGCGCTGATGGAGATCCTCTCCGAGGCCGTGCAGTCGGGGCACCGCACGCTGGTCTTCTCGCAGTTCGTCGAGATGCTGACGATCATCCGCGCGGCGCTCGAGCGCGAGGGGATGAAGTACGAGTACCTCGACGGCTCGACGAAGGACCGCATGGAGCGCGTCGACCGCTTCAACAAGGACGAGACCGTCCCGGTGTTCTTGATCTCCCTCAAGGCCGGGGGCGCGGGCCTGAACCTCACCGGGGCCGACACCGTCGTGCACTTCGACCCGTGGTGGAACCCCGCGGTGGAGGACCAGGCCACCGACCGCGCGCACCGCATCGGTCAGACCCGCGTGGTCACCGCGTACCGCCTCATCGCCCGCGGGACCATCGAGGAGAAGATCATGACGCTCTCGGCGAAGAAGCGTGAGCTCGTCTCGAACGTGCTCGGCGCCGAAGAGGCCACGATCCCGAAGGGGCTCACCCGCAGCGACGTCGAGCTCCTCTTCGCCGAGGAGGACGCGGCGGTCGACGCATGAGCGACGACGCCTCGCGCCCGCTGCCGCCCTGCGGCCTGTACCGCACCACGACCCGCCTCGCGGAGGTCCCCTCGGGGCGGCTGGTGTACTTTCACAACCACGGAGACCCCGGCGCGGGGATCTACCTCCCCTCGTCCTGGCGGCAGAACCGCGCGCGCTTCGAAGACCGCGGGATCCTCATCCCCGGCGACTGGTGGGCGGCCACCCTCGACCCGCTGCCCGCCGAGGGATTCTACCGCGTGACCCGCGCCTTTCACTGCTGCGAGAAGCAGTGCGCGACCTTCGAGGTCGACCAGCTCCTGCAGGTCGGATACACCGCCGAGGCGACGCCGCTGGTGTTCGTGCTCCGGGTCGTCGACGGCGTGCTCGAGGTCCCCGAGGAGGGCACGATCATCGATCGCGCGCGCCTCGGGTGCATGGCGCCCCTCAAGACCCCCGTGAGCCAGACCCCCGACCACTCGATCCATTGAGCGCCGGGGTGACAAGCGCGCGCTGACGTCGGATCGTGCCCACGCTCGTGAGAATCGCCTCCCTCAGCCTCGCCGCCTCGCTCGCCGTCGCGCTCCCCGGCGTCGCGCGCGCCGACACGCCGCCCCGGCTCCTCGAGGCGCCGACGATCACGCTCCCCCCGGCGAAGCCCGCTTCGCCGCCGACGCCTCGGTGCGCCTCGAGCTCCGCCTCGACGCCGAGGGGCGCGTCCTCGACGCGAGGGTCATCCAGTCGCTCGATGTCGAGACCGACGAGCGCGTGCTCCAGGCCACGCGGTCGATGCGCTTCGCGCCCGCCGAGCGCCAGGGCCGAGCGGTGCCGTCGGTGATCCGCTTTCGCTACCGCCTGCAGCCCGGCGACCCCCTGATCCCCTTCGCGATGCCCGAGAACCCCTTCGCGGGTCAGGCCGACGCCTTGCTCGCCGCGGGGCGAGGGCAGCCGCCGCCGCCTCCTCCTACCCCAGACGAGGCCGCGGGCGAGGCCACCGTGCGCACGCGTCGCCTCGCGGGCGCCGCGACGACCATGACCCTGCGCGCCGAGGAGCTGACCACCGTGCCGGGGACCTTCGGGGAGCCCACGCGCGTGGTCGCGACGCTGCCCGGCGTGGCCCGCACGCCCTTCGGCCTGGGCTTCTTCGTCGTGCGCGGCGCGAGCTTCGAGAACACCGGCTTCTTCATCGACGGCTTCCCGGTTCCGGTGCTCTATCACTTCGGCGCGGGGCCCGCGGTGATCTCGTCGCGGCTCGTGGGTCAGCTCGATTTCTACCCCGGCGGCTATCCCGTGCAGTTCGGGCGGTTCAGCGCGGGGGTGATCTCGCTCGAGACCCGCCCTCCGCCCACCGACCGACCGTTCCTGGAGTTTCAGGTCGACACGCTGAGGGCCAGCGCGATGGCGGTGGCGCCCTTCGACCACGGCCGCGGCAGCCTCGCGGTGGCCGTGCGCCGGAGCTACTACGACCTGCTCCTCCCGCTCCTCGTCGACGGCGTCGGCCTCGAGTACGGCGACTATCAGGTGCGCGCCGACTACCGCTTCTCGGCGCGCTCGCGGGTGTCGCTCTTCGCGTTCGGCAGCTACGACCGCTTCGACCGCAGCGCCGCCGTCGGCTCCGGCACCACCACCGCCGAGCAGAACACCGAGCTCGAGTACGGCTTTCACCGCATCATCGGCCGCTGGGACTACGGCCTGCCCGGCGGCGCGCAGCTCTCCTTCGCGGCGAACGTCGGCGTCGACGACACGGGCTTCAGCTCGCTGAACCCCGGCTCGCCCGACCAGCGCTTCGCCGCGCGGGGGTACGTGCTCGGCGAGCGGCTCTCGGTGCGGGTCCCGACGGGGCGTCTGCTCACGACCACGCTGGGTCTCGACGTGCTCACCGTGAGCCTCGACGCCGACATCCGCGTGCCGCTGCCCGCGTCGATCGGCGGGGTGCCCGCGCCGGTGACCTCGCCTGACATCTTGAGCCTCCGCCCGCGCATCACGCAGCTCTCGCTGGCCGCGTACGTCGAAGAGTCGCTGCGGGCGGGTCCCGTCGAGCTCACCGCGGGCTTTCGCCTCGACCGGCTGATCTACGGCAACGTGCAGACGGTGGTGGCCGATCCGCGGGCGACGCTGCGGGTTCGGGCGGCGCGGTGGCTCAGCGTGGTGCTGGCCTCGGGCTTCTTTCACCAGCAGCCGCCGTTCTTTCAGCTCGTGCCGGGCGTGCGCAACCCCAACCTCGTGCCGCAGCGCTCGTGGCAGAGCTCCGCGGGCTTCGAGCTCACGCTCCCCGCGAAGGTCGAGGCGCGCCTCACCGGCTACTACAGCGAGATGTACAACCTCATTCGCACGAGCAACGACGTGGTCGCGGGCCCGAACGGGCCGCAGCGCAACCCCCTCGCGGACGACGGGCGAGGGAGGGCGTACGGGCTCGAGGTGCTCATTCGCCGCAAGCTCGAGCGGGGCTTGTACGGCTGGGTCTCGTACACCCTCTCGCGCAGCGAGCGCACCTACCAGGACCGCCCCGTCGAGCCCTTCGCCTTCGACCAGACGCACGTGCTGAACGTGGCGCTCTCGTGGGAGATCAACGCGCGCTGGCGCGTGGGCGCGCGCTTTCAGCTCGCCACGGGCTCGCCCCGGAGGGTCATCGACACGGCGTACTACGACGCCGACCGCGACCGCTTCGCGGCGGTGTTCGCGGGGCGCGGCGTGGCGGGGAACACCGAGCGCCTGCCCACCTACCACCAGCTCGACGTGCGGGTCGACTACCGCTTTCGCTGGGGCCCCTTCGACATGTCGGCCTACCTCGACATCATCAACGTCTACAACGCGCAGAACGTGGAGAACTGGCTCTACCAGTACGACTTCGCGAGGCGGGTGGCCTTCCCGGGCATCCCGATCCTGCCCACCCTGGGGCTCACGGGGACGCTGCGATGAGGGCCCTGTTCTTCGCGGCGGCGGCGCTCTGCGCGGGGTGCATCGACGACCTCGACCCGAAGCAGATCATCACCGCCGCTCGGGTCGTCGACGTGATCGCCGAGCCCCCCGAGGTGCGCCCGGGAGAGCCGTCGAGGCTCTCGGCGGTCCTCGCGGGCGCCGAGGGCGAGGCGACCTACCGCTGGTCGCTCTGCCCGGTCACCGACCTCGGCGCGCTGGGGTCGGGGGCGAGCGCCTCGACGGGGGACTGCTTCACCGACGGCGCCGCGCTGCTGCCGCTCTCGAGCGACGCCGAGGCGACGCTGCTGGTGCCCGAGTCGGTCATCGCGCAGGCCACCGAGGCCGCGCGTCGATTCGAGGGGGCGCTGCCGCCGGGCGCGCTCGAGACCTACCTGCGCGACGTGGGGATCGCGCTCTCGGTGGTGCTCGAGGTGCAGGTCGACGGGCGCACGCTCCGCGCGCTCAAGCGCGTGGTGGTCTCGCTCAACCCCGCGCCCAACCGCAACCCGCCGCCGCCGCGGGTGCGCTTCGGCGCGCGATGGGTCTCCGCCGACCCCACGCGCCCGGGGCTCTGCGTGGCCGAAGACGGCGCGGCGCTGAGCTTCGGGCCGGGCGAGACCGTGACGCTCACGCCAGACCCCGACGAGCGCTGGGCGGAGCGGTACACGGTGCTCACCGCAGACGGTCGCTTCGCGGTGCGCGACGAGCAGGCCTACTACTCCTGGTACGCCACCGGGGGCTCGCTGAACGGGCTCACGCGCTCTCCGCTCCGCGACAACCAGTGGACGCTCCCCGGCCGGGTCGGCTCGCGCTCGGGGCACTCGCTCTGGATCCTGCTCCGCGACGGGCATGGGGGCTCCAGCGGCTGCCGGGTCGATGTCTCGCTGGCGCGCTGAACGTCGAGGTCGGCGTTGACGCACGCACATCGGGCGTGCCAAGGGTGCACCATTGCGGGCGTTGCGCGCTTCGCGGCGTCTCGTCGTTCGAACGAATGCTCTGGAGGCTTTTCTGATGCGTACTCGGAACTGGTTGGCGATGTCGCTGGCCGCTGGCGTGCTGGCGAATTGTAGCAGCCCCGCAGCGGGCGGCGGCGGCGGCGGTGGCACCGACGCGGGTGGTGGTCAGGACGTCGTGTCGTCGATGGACGGCGGCACGACCGACGGTGGCATGAAGGGCGGCGACGGCGGCACGGGCACCGACGCCCGCGCCGACACCGGCGCCACCGACCGCCCCCCGCCCCGCGACACGGGCCCGGTGATCACCAACCCCTGCGCCACCGACGCGCAGGTCGACCTGACCAGCCGGATGCCGAACTCGATGGGCGTCGTGGTGTACCAGGGGAACAACAACCGCGCGCCCGAAGAGGGCGGCGTCACGCCCCCCATGGGGTGCATCGCGGGCACGGGCGCCTTCCTGGGCTACCAGGTGGCGCACCGCTACCGCATGCGCACCACCGCCGTCCTCGAGGCCTCGACGGCCAACGAGAACACCCTCGAGACCCTCGACACCGCCATCGCCGTCACGACCGCCTGCGGCGCCACCGGCATGAGCCTCGCGTGCAACGACGACGTGTCGCAGATGCTGCTGCAGTCGACGGCGCGCACCGCGGCGCCGATCCCCATGGGCACCGAGGTCTTCATCATCGTCGGCACCTACAACCCCGCGTTCAACAACTCGGACGTGCAGGGCGACTACGAGCTCCAGATCCGCGAGGTCGCGCCCGTGCCGATCGGGATGCCCTGCACCGCGTCGAGCATCTGCGCCACGGGCTCGGCGTGCATCCCGAACCCGGGCAGCACGACCATGGGCACCTGCATCGCCGACGGCGCGCAGGCCGCGCGCTGCCGCCTGCCGGCGACGGGCGACGCCGGCGTCGTGACGCCGTGTGACATGGGCCTGGCCTGCAGCGTCGCGATGCCGACGGCCACCACCCGCGGCGTGTGCCAGCAGCTCCTGATGGTGGGCGCGGAGTGCGGGGCCCCCGGCACGACCTGCGGCGCCGACGCCAGCTGCCAGCCGGCGCCGACGGCCACCAACCTCACCCGCCGCGAGTGCCTCGCCACGGGCGCCCAGGGCGGCAACTGCCGCACCGCCGACCCCCGCTGCGACGGGATGCTCCAGTGCTCCTCGTCGAACGCCTGCCGCGCGCCGGCCATGGCGGACGCGGCGTGTGACCTCACGGGTCGCCGCGATTTCTGCCCCAGCGGCCAGTCGTGCGCCCCCAACGCGATGCTCACCGGCGGCGTCTGCACCGCGCCGGGCACCGCCGCGGGCGCGCCGTGCCGCGATGTCGACGCGGGCGCGCGCTGCGACATGGGCCTCACCTGCTCGACCATGACCGGCGCCGGCGTCTGCCGCCGCGAGGTCGCCGTGGGCATGCCCTGCGACCTCAGCTTCAACACCACCACCTGCGCGATGGAGTCGGCCTGTCAGGCTGGGATGACCGCGGGGCAGGGCGTCTGCACCGCGCCGACCGCCGAGATGGAGATGAACAACACGCCGATGACCGGCAACGGCCCGGTGACCACGTCGACGGTGTTCCGCGCGGCGCTCCCCGAGGGCGACATCGACTGCTTCCGCGTCACCGTGCCCATGGGCGCGTCGATTCGGGCGCAGACCTCTGACGCCACCGGCGGCTGCAACCTGGGTATGGGCGGCGACACCGTCATGACCCTCCACGACGCCATGGGCGCAGAGATCGCGACCAACGACGACTCCGGCGGCACCCTCTGCTCCCTCATCGACGGCGCCACCACGGCGGCGGCGCGCAACCTCGCGGCAGGCACCTACGCGGTGTGCGTCGAGTCGTACCCCAACAGCCCGGCCATCGCGTCGTACTACCTCCGCCTGACCGTCACCCCGGCCATGTGATCCCGCCCCCGGAGCTCCAGCCTGGGGCTCCGTTCTGCCTCCCATGAATTCCTGAGAGCCCCGAGGGGGGTGCTACCGATGGCATCACGATGCGTTGGTCGCTCTCCCTCCCCAGCCTCCTCGCGGCGACCGTCGGCGCGCTCGCGGTGATCACCCCCGCGATGGGCACGGTCACCCGCACGCTGGGCGAGCAGGAGCCCCGGCGCGTGCGGCTGCGCACGCTGCGGGACGGTCAGCTCATCGAGGGCTCGTGCCCCGCGCGCTACCCGCGCTGCCTCTCGTTCACCTTCGACGACGGGCCAGAGTGGTCGACCACGCCGCGGCTGCTCGACATGCTCGACGCGCGGCACATCCGGGCGACCTTCTTCGTCGTCGGTCACCGGATCTCCGGGCCCGAGAACCACCACCGGCTCAACCGCGGCGTGCTGCGCGACATCGCGCGGCGCGGTCACCGCATCGGCAACCACACCTTTCGCCACGTCGTGCTCGACGGGCTCCGGCCCGAGCGCATCGCGCGGGAGATCGACGACACCGCCGAGATCATCACCCGCGAGACGGGGAGGCGGCCGTGGCTCCTGCGCGCGCCCTTCGGCGCCCTGGCCTCGGATCGAGCGCTCAAGGCCGTGTTCTCGCGCCGCTACACCCCGGTCTACTGGCAGCTCGACACCGAGGACTGGAGCGTGAACTCCGCCCGCGCGGTGCTGCTGAACTTTCGCCGCGTGCTCGACGAGAGCCCGCGAGGCGGGGTGGTGCTGATGCACGACACGCGGCCGTGGTCGGTGGCGGCCTTCCCCCTGATCTTGAACGAGATCGACCAGCGCAACGCGAGGCTCGTGGCGCAGGGCCAGGCGCCCTACCGCATCGTCGGGCTCGAGCACTTCTGGCGGCCGATGGGCCGCAGGGAGCTCCCCAGGGGGCTCCCGCTCCCGCGACGACCGCGGTCAGGGGTCCGGCCAGCTCCGAGGTGAGGCCCACGCGGCGAGGAGGTAAATCGCGCCGGCGAGGGCGAAGGTGGTGGGGATGCCGAACCACACCGAGACGATGATCGCCGAGACCGATCCCAGCACGCTGGTCGCGCCGTTGAGGGCGAGCGCCACGGGCGCGCCGCGGGCGCGGTCGACGTAGCGAATCCCCGAAGGAAAGAGCGTGCCCAGCGCCACGCCCACGAGCGCCGCGCAGCCCCCGGTCCACGCCGCGCGCACCGCGAAGGGCGCGTCGAGGGTCGCCCGCGCGAGGGGACCGATGAGCACGTAGGGGAGCGTCGCGAGCACCGCCGCCGCGGCCGCGCAGGCGAAGGTCACGGCGCGGCGCGAGCGCACGAGCCGCGTCGAGAGCGCGCTGCCGACGCCGGTGGCCACCAGCAGCCCCGCGAGCACCACGATGAGCGCGTAGCTGGGGTGCCCGAGCACCACGTGCATGCGCTGCACGAGGGCCACCTCGGCGGCCATGAAGCCCGCCCCCAGCGCGCCGAAGTAGACCCCGGCGCGCCACGAGGGCAGCGGGGGCCGCGACGACGAGAGCGCCTCGCGCAGGGTCGGGCCCAGCAGGGTCAGTCCGACCAGCGCCACCGCGAGGAAGGTGAAGAGCAGCTCCGACATCGCGCGCACGTTGCCCGCGAGGGCGCCGCGGTTGCTGCGCGAGGCGCGGAGCGCGTCGAGGGGGTGGAGCCAGGTGCGCGGCGAGAGCAGCTGAAAGAAGAACGGGCGGTCGTCGGTGGGCGCCGAGGTGTCGAGGCCGTGGGGCACCCCCGCGGCCGCCAGCGCGTCGACCGAGCGCGCCTGCAAGAGCGTGCGCAGCAGCGGGTCGCGGGGCGCCACGTCGGGCGCCGCGAGGAGCGTGAAGCGCAGGCGGTCGACGACCTCGTGGAGCGTCGTGAGGTCGCGCGCGCCCAGCGGCGCGGGGCTCACGAGGATCGTCGCGACGTTGCCCGCGGCGACCAGGGCGATGTGGTCCCTGGGGGTGGAGGCGCCGCGGTCGAGGAGCGCGGCGACGGCCAGCGAGACCAGCCTCGCGGTCTCGCTCACGCGCTGCGGGTCGTACCACCGCGAGAAGGTGAGGATCCCGTCTGGGCTCGTGCGCCGCAAGAAGATCGCCCACGCCTCGCGCGTGTAGAGCGTCGACTCGGTGTGCGCGAAGGCGCCCGCGGTGGTGGCGGCCCAGGTGTCGACCAGCGACGCCTGGAGCACCCTGCACCGGGCGTCGCTCCGCGCGAAGAGCGCCCGGCCGTCGCCCACCCGCCAGAGCACCCGCGGGTCGCGCAGCACCGGCGAGCGGGCGGCCACGCGCTGGAGCATCTCGATCATCGCCGGGTTCACCTCGGCGCCGAGCACCCGGTCGTGACCCGCCACCAACGCCGTGAGCAGGTCGCGCCCGCCGCCGACGCCGATGACGCACGCGGTGCCGTCGGGGCGCAGCGCGTGGGCAGTGGCCGTGGCGTCGAAGCGCAGCACGTTCATCTGCTGCACGCGCTCGAACTGATACACCGGCGTGCCCGCCTCGCCGTCGATGAGCGCGCCCGCGACCCGGTAGCGGCCCAGGGGGGTGACGGGCGAGGGCGACCAGAGAAACGGCACCGGCGACTCGCTGAAATCGCGCAGGCGAACGTGGGAGATGGGGTTCCAGCGCTCGAAGAGGGTGACCTCGTCATCGCCGCGGGGCACCCCCTTGGGATAACGGATCACGAAGCCCGCGCTCGTGCCCGCGTCCACCGCGAGGGCGAGCATCGCGACCGCCGCGGTCCACCCCGCGCCGCTGCGCTTCGCCCGTTCCGACGTGGCCGCGGCGCCGAGGGCCGTGAGCGCCGCGATGGCGACGAGGGCGCCCGGTCCCGAGAGGGGGCCGAGCATCGCGAGGGGGAGCAGCGCGCCCACCGCCGCCGCGCAGAGGTCGACGGCGTACAGCGTCGGGAGGGGGACCTCGGACTCGGCCATGAGCCGCGCGACGACAGCGCCTCCGTACACCAGCGGGGCGGCGGTGGCGAAGGCCACGACGAGCACGCCCGCGAAGGACGAGAGGTCCCCCGCGAAGGAGATGGGCATCGCGACCACCACCGCCGTCGCCGCGAGGAGCGCCCGCGACATCGACAGGAGCTTGCGCGAGAGCCACGGGCCCAGGGCGTCGCCGCGCTCCCGGGCGCGGGAGGCGTCGAGGGAGCCGGCGGTGAGCCCCAACATCGCGAGGGAGAGCACGACGAACGCGAGGCCGTACCAGGTCGTCACCGAGAGGACGCGGGTGAAGAGGACCTCCACCGTCACGACCGAGGCGGCGACCAGGGCGAGCAGCGCGAGGGCGCGAGCACGAGGCAACGGCGCAGAATCCATCTGGTTCGGCGCGGGACGCTACCAGACCGCGCCCGTAGCGGCGCGCCGAAGCGACGCATGACATTCGTGTCGCGATCGAGCCGATTGTCCCTCGACGGGAATGGGGCTACCCTGCGGCCTCGTTCGTCGGCGCTCCCCTCGATGCCCGCGCAGAAGAGAGACGAAGAATGCGAATGGTCCGTCCCGCGCTCGCCCTTCTGCTCGTCGCCGCGCCCACGAGCTGCCAGTCGCCGTCGCCCGAGGGCGCGCGGGTGCAGCGGGCGCTGCGCGTGGGCGCCGCGGGGGCCCTGGCGGCGAGGGTCGCGGTCTCGCCGCCCGCGCGTCCCGACCCGAGCTCGCTCCCGCGGGCCACGGAGGGCGACCGCGGCCTGCGCTTCGAGGCCGACGACGCGCACCAGTCCATCGCCAGCGTGCGCGTGGGCGAGCAGATGGCCCTGGCGTGGACCAACCTCGACCACGACGGCCTCTGGTTCGGCACCACCGATCTCCACGGCGTGGGGCAGGGAGCCGCGCAGCGGATCTACGCCGCCGCCGAGGGCGAAGAGCGCGCCGAGGCGCCTTCGGTGGTCGCCACCGCCCAGGGCTTCGCGGTCGCGTGGGTCGATGGGGAGAACGGACGGGTGATGTTCCGTCGGCTCAACGCGCAGCGCAGGCCCGTCGGGAGGGCGGTGATCGTGCACGAGGGGCTCTCGTCGCCGCGCTCGGTGTCGCTCGCGCCCTCCGGCGACGGCTTCGGCCTGGCCGCGGCGCTCTTTGAGGGGGTGTATTTCGCGCAGCTCGACGCCTCGGGCGCGAGGGTCGACGACGGCACCATGGTCAGCGAGGGCGAGCCCGTCACGGCGATGCAGCCGCTCCGTTGGGAGCGCGACGCCTTCACCCTCGCGTGGACCGTCACGCAGAACGGTCGCGCGGCGCAGGTGGAGCGCAGGCTGAGCGCGTCGCGGCGAGGGCGCCCGGGCCCGGTGGGCTGAGCCGGGCCTCGAGCCCTCAGGTCTCGTCGATGATCGTGATCTCCGAGGCCGCCGTCGCGGTCTCGGCCGACTCGAAGCGCTGCACGGTCATCTCGAGGCGAAACGTGCGGCCCACCACGTCTTCGGGCCCTCGGATCGCCTCGAGGATCACCAGCTGCGCCCCCGAGGTCTCCCACTGGTCGGCGCCGACGCGCACGAGGCCTCGTCCCTCGCGCAGGCGTACCCGAGCCGCCGGGTCGTTGAGCGCCGGGCCGCCGCCGACCGGCGCGACGCGGAACGAGAGGTAGATGTCGGGCCCCAGCGCGCGGTACCGCACCCGACCAAAGACGTGGTAGCCGCCCTGCGGGCCGTGAATGAGCTCGAGGCGGTTGCCGGTGGGGCTGAGGGGCTCCCAGGCGAGCTGCCCCGTGCCGAGCTCGAGGAGCTCCGCCCCGATGTCGGCGCTCGGGATCACCACCCGGTCGACCCCCGCGTCCGCGACGGTGCCGCCGCCGCCGCAGGCGCCCAGGAGCGCGCAGAGGGCAGCCGCCTTGAATCTCACGCCGTGCGCTGTCACCGCCGCGCAAACTAGCACCGCGGCCCGAGGGATTCAGCCCCGAAGGGGAATGACCGGGCGGGGGGTGGCTGTTGACCGTGGCGGCGCGTGCGTGCTAGCAGCGCGGGCCGCGCGGAAGTGTCCTTGGAGGGCATCGAAGCCGCGAGGGCGCTCCGCGGCGCCCACACGCCTCCGCCCTCCATCTGCTGCCCCTGTCCCTCTCCACCGCGCCGCGAACCGCTGCCCCACCGAAGAACACCTATGACCCCTTTGATCCAGCTCGAACACCTGGCCAACCACGCCGCTCTCACCTTCATGGCCTGGCAGCCCGCGGCGCGCCCGAGCGGCGGGGGCGGGGGCGGCGCGGCGGCGGGGGGCGCATCGCCCGCCTCGCCCGGCGGCATGGGACAGATGGTCAACAGCTTTTTGCCGCTGATCGTCGTCGGTTTCATCTATTTCTTCATGCTGCGACCCATGAGCAAGCAGCGTAAAGAAGAAGAGGAGACCCAGAAGTCCATTCGCAAGGGCGACCGGGTGGTGACCTCGTCGGGGATCATCGGGACGATTCATGAGCTAGAGGAGCGCGAAGTGGTGCTGGAGACCACGGAGCGCACGCGCATCCGCGTGCTGCGCAGCACCGTCAACAAGAAGTACGACCCCGCCGCGGAGGCACGCGCGGCGCAGGCGAAGTCGTGAGGTCCCTGGAATGAACCGTGGCTGGTACTGGCGGCTCGGCACCGTCCTCGCGGCGATCGTCGCGGCGTTCGTCGTCCTTTGGCCCAGCATCCCGAGCGTCTCGACGCCCTGGGTGCGGAGCCACATCCCCTTTCGCCTCAACGAAGGGCTCGACATTCGCGGGGGCGCTCGCCTCTCGTATGACGTGCAGATCGAGCAGGCCATCGCCGAGCGCCGCAACGCGCGCATGGACGACGTCCGCGATCAGCTCGCCCGCGACCTCGGGATCCACCGCGGCACGGGTCGCCTGACCCCCGAGGAGGGCAACCGCCTCGCGCAGCGGGTGTCGGTGCGCGCCGGCGGCTCCAACCGCGAGATGCGCGTGCGCTTCACGCAGGCGGCCGACGCGAGCCGGCTGAGCGACGCGACCCTCACCCGCCTGGGCATCCGCCGGGCGTCGAGCAGCGGCAACGAGGTCGTCCTCGCGCTCAAGCAGGACGAGGTCACCCAGCTCGAAGAGACCGCGGTGCGTCAGGCGATCCAGACGATCACCAACCGCGTCGACGAGCTCGCGGTGCGCGAGACCTCGATCACGGCGCGCGGCGAGACCATCGTCGTCGAGGTCCCGGGACAAGACCGCGCGTACTTCGACCAGATCCGCGAGATCATTCGCCGCACGGCGCGGCTGGAGTTCAAGATCCTCGCCGACGACTCCTCGCTCATCGACGAGCTGGTGCAGGGGCAGGCGATCACCGGCGCGGCCCCCGCGGCGCAGGGCGCGAACACCCCCGCGAACACCCCGCACCCCGCCCCCGAGGGCGTGACGGTGGAGTACGAGAGCAGCCCGGTGGGCCCGGGGCGCCCCAACGCCACGGTGGCCTTTCTCCTCGCCAACGGCGCCGAGGGACGACAGAAGATCCTGACGTGGATCGACTCGGTGCGGGCGCAGATCCCCGAGGGCCGGCAGATCCTCGTGGGCAAGGCCGACCGCCGCGAGGGCAGCGCCCCCGGCGCGCAGGAGCGCTGGCGCACCTACGTGGTGTACGCCACCGCCCAGGTCGACGGCTCGATGATCTCCGACGCGCAGGTGTCGGTCGATCCGCAGGAGAACCGCCCCTTCGTGTCGCTGACCTTCAACCCGCACGGGTCTGAGGTCTTCGCCCGGGTCACCGAAGACAACGTGAAGAAGCGCTTCGCGATCGTGCTCGACGATCGGGTGAACTCGGCGCCGGTGATCCAGACCCGAATCTCGGGGGGCCAGGCCCGCATCACCCTCGGGGGCGACAGCGATTTTCAGCAGACCATGCGCGAGGCGAACGACCTGATGGTCGTGCTCCGCGCGGGCGCGCTGCCCGCCCCGCTCAGCGAGGGCAAGCAGGACTTCATCGGCCCGACCCTGGGCTCTGACACCATCCGCCACGCGCGCAACGCGATGCTCGTGGGCATCTCGCTCGTGCTGCTCTTCATGGCCGTGTACTACGGGTACGCGGGGTGGATCGCGAACGGCGCGGTGCTCGTGAACCTGCTGCTGCAGCTCGCGGCGCTGGCGCTGTTCTCGGCCACGATCACCCTGCCGGGGCTCGCGGCGCTGGCGCTCACCGTGGGGATGAGCGTCGACAACAACGTGCTGATCAACGAGCGCATCCGAGAGGAGATGCGGCTGGGCAAGACCTTCAGGGCCTCGGTCGACGCGGGGTACAACCACGCGTTCACCGCGATCTTCGACGGGCACGTCACGACCTTCATCTCGGGCGTGGTGCTCCTGGAGTACGGCACGGGGCCCGTGAAGGGCTTCGCCGTCGCGCTGCTCATCGGGATCATCGCGAACCTCTTCACCGGGGTCTTCGCGACGCGGGTCGTGTTCGATTTCCTCGTGCGCGGCCTGAAGGTCAAGCACCTCCTCGGGAAGTGACGTCATGGAACTGAACAAAGACCGCAAGATCTATGACTTCATGGCGATCCGAAAGTACTGGATCGCCTTCTCCCTGATCCTCTCGGTGGTCTCGGCGATCCTGATCTGGAAGCCCGGCCCCCGCTACGGCATCGACTTCCTCGGAGGCACCGAGCTCACCGTGCAGTTCGACGGCCCGGTGGAGACCTCGCGCATCCGCGAGTCGCTGGAGCGCATGGGCCACGAGCGCCCCGAGGTGGTCCCCACCACGTCGCGGCCGAACGAGTTCATCATCCGGGTCGAGCGCGCGTCGTCGCTCTCGCCCGCGCTGGCGAACCGCATCCAGTCGCGCCTCGGCGAGCTCCTCGCCCGCGACGCCGCGAACGGCACCCTGGGCTTCTTTCGCGTGTCCCCCGGCGGCGATCACATCGTCGTTCAGCTCGCGAGCAGCACCATCGACGGCCGCGCCGTCGCTTCCCTGGTGCGCGAGGCCGGCGCCAACGTGCGCGGCGAAGAGGCGCTGCAGGCCGGCGCCGTCACCGACCACCGCTGGCAGGTGCCCCTGGTGGGCGTCGGCGACCAGATCTTCGACCAGCTCCGCCGCCCCGTCTCTGACGGCGGCGTCGGCGTCGAGGGCCACCTGAACGCCTCGGTCTGGGTGTCGCCCAAGGCTGGTCGCGAGCTCCGCGACGCCGCGGTGCGCGCGGTGCTCTACTCGATCGTCTTCATCATGATCTTCGTGGCCTTCCGCTTCGACCTGCGCGTCGCGCCGGGCGGGATCCTCGCGCTGACCCACGACTCGCTGGTGACCCTGGCGTTCTTCGTGGTCACCCGCAAGGAGGTCACGATCTCGACCGTCGCCGCGATCCTGACCGTCGTGGGCTACTCGATGAACGACACCATCATCGTCTACGACCGCATTCGAGAGAACCTCGCGAAGCGGCGAAACACGAAGATGCTCGAGGTGATCAACGTGTCGGTGAGCGAGATGCTCAGCCGCACCCTGCTCTCGTCGACGACGGTGGTGCTCTCGGTGTCGGCCTTCGCCTTCATCGGCACCGGCGTGATCCGCGACTTCGCCTGGGCGATGATCGTGGGCGTCGTCGCAGGGACCTACTCGTCGATCTACGTCGCGGCGCCCTTCACCGAGTGGATCGACTCGAAGTTCTTTCACACCGCGCCCGTCGACGGCCCCCCCGGCGACATCACCGTCGAGCCCGCCGACGAGAACGCGACCTCCGAGGGCGCCTAGCGTATGGTCCGGCGCGCCGCGACCCCGCGACGCCGCCGACGATGAACGACGCAACCCTCTCCGAACCCCAGCAGCGCCAGGCCGCGGAGCTCGCTCGGGACCTCCGACTCCACCCCCTCGTCGCCCGCGCCCTCGTGCGTCGCGGCGGCGTGAACCCCGCGCAGCTGAAGCGCTACCTGCACCCGCGCCTCGCGGACCTCACGCGCCCCGACGCCATGGTCGACCGCGAGGTCGCCGCCGAGCGCCTCGCGCGGGCGATACACCGCCGCGAGCGCGTGGCGGTCTTCGGCGACTACGACGTCGACGGCATCACCAGCGCCGCCCTGCTCACCCGCGCGCTCCGCGCCATGGGCGCCGAGGTCGCGCCCTTCGTGGCCTCGCGCTTCGACGGCGGATACGGGTTCTCGGGCCCCGCGCTGGAGCGGGTCATGGCCTCGTCGCCCCGGGTGATCGTGACCTGCGACTGCGGCACCAGCGACCACCCCCGCATCGAGTCGGCCCGCGCCCGCGGCGTCGACGTGATCGTGGTGGACCACCACAAGGTGCCCGACGAGCCGCTCCCCGCGTTGGCGTTCTTGAACCCGCACCGCCCTGAGTGCGGCTTTCCGTTCAAGCACCTCGCCAGCGTGGGCCTCGCGTTCTCCATCGCCGCGGCGGTGCGCGCGCGCGTCGACGCGACCCTCGACCTGCGGCCCTACCTCGACCTCGTCGCCCTCGGGACCATCGCCGACGTCGCGCCCCTCGAGGGCGACAACCGCGTCCTCGTGCGCGCCGGCCTCGCCCGGATCAACGCGGGCGAGTCGTCGCCCGGCGTGCGGGCGCTGCTGCAGCGCGCGAGGCTGCGACAGCGGCTCTCGGCGAGGGACGTGGCCTTCAACGTCGCGCCGGCGCTCAACGCCCCGGGGAGGCTCGGCGCGGCCACGCCCACGCTCGACCTGCTGCTCTCCGAGAGCGAGGCCGAGGCCGCTCCCCGCGCGCAGGCGCTGATCGACGCGAACAGCCGGCGCAAGGAGATCTCCGCCGACCTCATCGAGCAGGCCACGCGGCAGGTCACCGAGGTCTACGGTCACGAACTCCCCGCGGGCATCGTGCTCGCGGGCGAGGGGTGGCACCACGGCATGGGAGGCATCGTCGCGGGACGCCTCGTCGACCGCCTCGGCGTCGCGGTCGCGGTCGTCGCCCTCGACGGCGAGGTGGGCGTCGGGAGCGTGCGCGGTCCGCGCGGCACCCGGCTCTACGACGCCGTCGCGGCGTGTCGAGAGGAGCTCACGGTGTTCGGCGGCCACGACGCCGCCGCGGGGCTCACGGTGCCCAGGGCCCGCATCGACGCGCTCCGCGCGCGCTTCGGCGAGGCGGTCGAGCGCGCCGGCAGGGTCGAGGTGCGCGACCCGCCGATCGACGCGCGCGTCTTCGAAGCAGACCTCAGCCACGGGCTCGCGCCCTCGCTCGAGCAGATCGAGCCGACCGGCGAGGGGAACGCCGAGCTGGTCGCCGAGCTGGTCGACGCGACCCTCGCCGAGCTGCGCGTCGTCGCCGAGACGCACCTGCGGGCGACCTTCTCCCTCGGTCGAAGGAGCCTCTCGGCCTTTCTGCGCGACGGCGTGGCCACGCGGGCGAGGGGGGAGCTGCCCGCCGTGGGCCAGCGCGTCGAGGTGGTGGGTCGCCTGCGCCCCGACCCCTGGAGCGGAGACGAGGGCGTGCAGATCGACGTCACCCGCCTGCGCCCGGCCTGAGCGCCCGCAGCGCCCGGTGCTCGAGCGGGAGCTCGAGGTACGCCGCGCGCGCCGCCGGGTCACGAATCGACGCGCCCCAGCCCTCGAGCTCGATCCAGGCCTCTTCGGCGAGGGTGCATCCGTCGGGGTCGCCGAGCTCCGCGAGGGTCGCGGCGCGCACCCAGCGCACGTACGACGCCCCGTCCTCCAGGGCCACGCCCGCGTCGAGGGCGACGGCGGCCTCGGTGGCGGGGGCGATGGCCGCGACGGGGCCCCGCAGCCTCAGGAGCAGGTGGGCCCGCACCGCGCGCGCGAGGCAGCTCAGCGCGGGCGCGGCGTTCGACGCGTCGGTGACCTCGATCCAGGCGATGGCGAGGTCGAGGGAGGCGTCGACGCGCGGGTCGAGGGCGCGCGCCCAGCTCGCGTAGACCCGCGCGGCGAGGGCCACGGAGGGGAGCCGCGCCCTCTCGGCGAGCAGCGACGCCGCGGCGAAGGCCGAGCGCGACTCGTCGTGCCGCTCGCTCCGCGCGAGGGTGAAGGCGACGTGCCGCTGCGCCAGGGCCTCGAGCGCGGCGAGGCCGTCGCGGCGCGCGCGGTCCCTCGCCTCGGTGGCGCGGGCGAGGGCCTCGGGCCACCTCGCCTGTCGGCGCCACGCGACCGACTCGGCCAGGGTGGCGCGCACGAAGCCGTCGCCGTTGCGGTCCTGCGCCGCGCGGGCGCGCGCGGTCTGCGCGGTGGCCAGCGCGGCCTCGAGGTGTCCCCGCACGAGGGCCGCGGCGCCTCGCACCGCGTCGGTCTCCGCGCCGAGCGCGTCGAGGTCGTCGCCGCTGAGCCGCGGGTCGGCCGCCGCCTCGTCGAGCAGCGCCAGCGCGTGCTCCGCGTCGCCCCGTGAGACCAGCCAGTCGGCCTGCCGAATCGCCGCGCGGTACCACCGCGCGCCGTAGGGCACCGAGCCGACGCCACGGCGCGACGCGCGCACGATCGCCCGCGCGGCGTGCAGCGTCGAGATCGCCGCGTCGACCCGCCCGTCGAGGTACTGCCCCTCGGCGACGCAGAGCGCGACGCGCAGGCGCTCGTCGGCCGTCGCGCCGGGCAGCGACTCCGCCGCGCGCGCGTCGTCGATGGCCGCCACGCCGTCGCCCAGCGCGAAGCTCGCCTCGGCGCGGAGGCAGAGCAGCACGCGTCGCAGGAGGTCCGGCGGCTGTCGACCCAGCGCCCGGGCGACCTGCGCGCGCACGGCGTCCCAGTGCTGCGCGTGGGCGCTCTCTTCGGCGGCGCGGGCCCACCAGATCGCCGCGGCGTCGTCGCGCTGCGCGCGCTCGTAGTGCTCCGCCACGGCCGCCGCGCCGACGCGCTGCGTCTGCGCCTCGTCGATGTAGCTCGCCGCGCGCTCGTGCAGGACCCTGAGGTCGGCCTCGGCGATGGACGCGTACGCCGCGTCGCGGGCGACGGTGTGCCGAAAGCCGTACTCCTCCGCGGCCCTGGCGCGCGCGCCCGACTGCGGCACCACGAAGCCCTCGGCGCGGAGGAGCGCCAGCGAGCGGGTCATCGTCGCCGCCGACACGGGCTCGAGCAGCCGCTCGACGCCGCCGCGGGTGAAGGTGCGGCCGAACACGCTCGCCGCGCGGAGCACCCGGCGGGCGTCGAGGTCGAGGTTGTCGAAGCGTCGCTGCACCGCCGCGAGCGCGGTCACCGGCAGCGGCGTGGGGCCCTCGTCCTCGCGGTCGGCCTCGGCGTGCAAGAGCTCTTCGAGGAAGAGCGGGTTGCCCTCGGCGCGCGCCACCAGCGCGTGGACCCGGCCGCTGTCGGCCTCCGGGCCGAGCACGCGCCGGGCGGTCTCCATCGCCGCCGCGAGGGGGATCGGGCCGAGGCGCAGGTCCGTGCGCGACACGCCGCGCCACGCGCGCTCGGTGCGCTCCGCCACGGCGCTGTCAGGGCGGCCGAGCGCGACGGCGGCGAAGGCCTTGCCCTCGAGCACCTTCAGCAAGATCGCCAGGAGCTCCAGGCTGGGCTCGTCGAACCACTGGATGTCCTCGACCACCAGGAGCTGCGGCGCCCGCTCGCTCACGCTCCGCATCAGCTCAATCGCCGTGGCGCGCAGGCGCTCGTGCATGCGCTGGGGGTCGCGGCGGGCGGAGCGCAGGGCGGGGGTGGGCTGCTCGCTCCAGGAGACGCGGGCGAGCTCGCCGACGAACTCCGGCGCCACGTCGGCGCGCAGCCGGTCGACGAAGGCGTGGAGGCGCCTGCGCCGCTCCTCGAGGGGGGCGGTGTCGTCGATGCCGGCCTGCTCGCGGAGCGCGCGCCCGAGCACGCCGAGGGGCGTCGACGCGAGCATCGTGTCTCCGCGAACGACCAGCACGCCGGGGCCGCGAGCGCCCGCGGGGACGCGCTCGGCGAGGCTCGCGCAGACGGCCTGCGCGAGGCGGGTCTTGCCCGTGCCGGTCTCTCCCCAGACCGCGACAAGGCGCGGCGCGCGCTGCACCCAGGCGTCGTGCAAGATGCCCGTGATGAGCTCGAGCTCGTGGCTCCGCCCTGGGGGCGCGAGGAGCGCCGCGGGCAGCCCGCTCGCGGGCACCCAGGGCGGCGGCGTGGCGTCGTCGCCGAGGACCATCCCCTTGCGGCGGCTCGACACGGCGAAGCGCGACGAGAGCACCACCGCGGTGGGCTCGTCGAGGCGCACCTCGCCCTCGCGCGCGGTGGTGAGCAGCGTCGCCACCCGCCGCAGGGGGTCGCCCTCGAGCGCCGCGCCCGCGCGCCAGGTCATCCCCGCCACGAGGGCCATGCGCACGCCGGGCCGGCGCGCCGCCTGCGCGGCCTGGGCGGCGCGCACGATCTCGTCCCCGCGGGTTCGCTGGTCGCCGAAGACGCCGTCGAGGGAGAGCCCGCTGCGCCGTTCGACGCGCCCGCCCCGCGACTCGATGGCCTCGGCCAGGGCGTTGAGCGCCGCGCCGGCGTCGCCCTGGAGCACCTGCGCGCGGAGGAGCACGCGCACCCGGCGCTCGTCCTCGGCGATGCGCGGACCGATGCGCAGCCCGTCGGGGCGCGTGGCGAGCGGGTCGAGGAGCGCGGTGGCCTCTTCGACGAGGTCGAGCACGTGCGCGGGGCGTCGCGAAGGGTCCTTGGCGAAGCAGCGGTCGAGGAGCGCGTCGAGGGCGCCCGGCAGGTCGGGGCGCGACGCGCGGAGCCTGGGTGGCGCCTCGCTGAGCACCTGGCGGAGCACGGTGACGGTGTCGGTCCCCTGAAAGGGTCGCTGCCCGGTGAGGAGCTCGTAGAAGACCACCGAGAGGGCGTAGAGGTCCGAGGCGGCGGTGGGCTCCTCGCCGCGCACCTGCTCGGGGGAGATGTACACCGGGCTGCCGATGACGAGGTCTTGCCCCGTGAGCGCGAGGTCCCCGCTCGCGAGGGCGATGCCGAGGTCCAGGAGCTTCACCGAGCGCCCGTCCTCCCCCTCGGCGAGGAACATGTTCGACGGCTTCACGTCGCGGTGGAGGATCCCCGCCTCGTGCAGCGCGGCCAGGCCGAGGGCGGCCTCACGGATCACTCGCAGCACCTCGAAATCCGAGATCCTCCCTCGCGAGATTCGCTCGTCGACGGTCTCGCCTCGGAGCCACTCCGTGACCAGGCAGAAGCGCCCCTCGCTGTCGGCGCCGTGGGTCACGTACGAGACGAGGTGCGGGCTCTGGATGTCTGCGAGGAGCCTCGCCTCGCGCTCGAAGCGTGCCCGCGCCACGGGGTCGCCGAAATCAGCGCGCAGGCGCTTCACCGCGACCGCGCGGCCCGTGGCGAGGTCGACCCCGCGGAAGACCTCCGCGGAGCCGCCAGAGCCGACGAGATCCTCAAGGATGATCCGGCCTTCGAGTGACTCCATGCGCGACTGCGCCCCGGAGCATCGCACGGACCGGCCGCGACGTGGACGCTCGTCGCAGCATGCGGTATCGCAGGAGCAGCCGACATGGGACCGACCGCTCGCCTCCTCTCCGCTGCGCTCCTCGCCGCCCTGCTCGGCTGCGCGAGGGTGCCTCGCCCGAGCTACTCCTTCGACCCGCAGAACGGGGGGTGGGAGCTCGACGAGCACACCCTCGTGCAGGGCGTGAACAACGAGCGCTTTCGCCACCCGGTGCACACCGAGCGCCTCGAGCTCTTCGAGGTCGCCCGCGCCGCGCCCGCGCCGACCAGCGCGGCCTTCGGCGGGCTGCAGAACCTCTCCCGCGCGCTGCCCCCCCTGGGCACGGTCACCGCCGCGCCGCGCCCCCTCGGCGATGACCGCGTCGGCAACATGGCCGGCTACTGGATCGAGCAGCACGGCCGCGAGGGCGACGAGCAGGTGCGCGCGGCGACCTTCGTGCTCCCCGCGGGCGGCAGGCACTTCCTCGCGCGCATGTCGTCGCGCGAGGACGAGGTGCCGCAGCTCCAGGGCTGGCTCCGCGACCTGCTCCTGCGCGAGATTCGCTTCCCCGTCAGCGCGCGCTGACCGCCGCGTCGAGGTCAAAGGCCGACACGCCCACCCTCCGACCCTCGGGGTCGCGCACGTAGGTGGTGTAGTCCGTCTCGCGCTCGATGGGCACGCCGAGCGCGGCGCACCGCGCGCGAAACCCTTCGCGCCCCGCGGCGTCGACGCGCAGCGCGAAGAAGTCCATCCCGCCGGCGGGGGGCGCGGGCTCTCCCTCCTCGGCGCGCTCCAGCATGAGCACCGCGCCGCCGAGGTCGAGCCACACCGCGCGCGCGCCGTCGCGGCGCACCGCGCGCAGGTCGAAGAGCGACGTCCAGAAGGCCTCGGCCGCGCGCAGGTCAATGCTGCGCAGCGCGATGTGATGCAGGCTCATGACCGCGAGGGTAGCGCGTTGACGCGCCGTCGGCGGCGTCCGTAGAGTCCGCGCCGTGTCAGACGAACCTACGCGCTACGCGACGCTCACGGTCGATTGCTCCCCCGAGCAGGTCGACGTGCTCCTGGGCCGGCTCACCCTCCTCGGCGCCGAGGGGATCGAGCAGCGAGACCCCACGACCCTCACCAAGGGCGGCGCCCTCGGCGCGACGCTGATCGCGTGCTTCGGCACCGAGGCCGAGGCCCAGGAGGCGCTCCGCGCGCTCGACGGCGGGGTCGAGGCGGTCGTGGCCGTCGTCGAGGGCGACGCCTGGCGCGACGCGTGGAAGGAGCACTGGCAGCCCGCGCACCTCACCGACCGGGTGGTGGTGATCCCGAGCTGGACGACCTACGCGCTCGCGCCCGGCGAGATCGCGCTCTCGATGGACCCGGGGCGGGCCTTTGGGACCGGGCAGCACGCGAGCACCCGCCTCGCCGCGAGGGCCCTCGAGCGCCACCTCGCGGCGAGGAGCGAGCCGCTGCTCATCGACCTGGGCTGCGGCTCGGGGATCCTCTCGTTCGTCGCGCTGCTCCACGGCGTGCCCCGCGCCATCGCCTGCGACATCGACGACGAGTCGGTCGTCTCGGTGGTCGAGAACGCGGGACCGCTCGGGCTGCTCCCGCGGCTCGACGCGCGGGTCGGCGGGTTCGAGGTCGTGCCCGAGCGCGCGGCGTTGGTGGTCGCGAACATCGAGGCCGTCGTGCTCGTGCCCGAGGCCCCCGCCGTGGCCGAGAAGGTGCTGCCAGGCGGGAGGCTGATCCTGTCGGGGATCCTCTGCACGCAGCGCGACGAGGTGGTGCGGCGGTACGAGTCGCTGGGCTTCACCTTCGACCGCGCGGAGGTGGAGGGCGACTGGACCGCGCCGGAATTCCTGCGGCCGTGACCTCCCGCGTCCTCGTCGACCCGGCCGAGCTGCGCGAAGACCGCGTGCGCGTGGAGGGCGACCGCGCGCACCACCTCCGACGGGTGTCGCGGGTGCGAGACGGCGAGCGGGTGGTGCTCTTCGTCGGCGAGGGGCGAGAGCGAGACGCCGAGGTGCTGCGGGCCGACGCCAGGGGCGTGGTGCTCGTGGCGAGCTCCGAGCCTCGCGACGGCGTGCGCCGCGACGCCGCGCGGGTGACGTGGCTCCAGGGCGTGCCGAAGGGCGACAAGCTCGACGCCATCGCCCGGCAGGCCACCGAGCTCGGCGTCGAACGGATCGTGCCCGTGTGGACCCGCCGGTCGGTGCCCGTCGAGCGCTCCGACCGCGTGGGCGCGCGCCACGAGCGCCTGCGCCGCGTCGTCGAAGAGGCCGCGCGGCAGTGCGGGCGCGCCGACATCCCCGCCGTCGATCCCCCCTGCGACCTCGCCACGGCCCTCGCGGCGGCCTCGCGCTGCGCCCTGCGGCTCGTGGCGTGGGAGCGGGCGTCGCGCCCCCTGGAGGCGCTCCCAGACCCCGCGGGCGGCGGCGTCGCGGTGCTCGCTGGGCCCGAGGGCGGGATCTCCGACGAGGAGGCGCGGCAGGCCGAGGCGCTGGGCTGGGTGTGCGTGTCGCTGGGGCCGAGGATTCTTCGGGCGGAGACGGTCGCGCCGGCCCTGCTCGCGGTGCTCTCTGCGCGCTGGGGTGACCTCCGCGGCGGGGCGGGCCAGGGCTGAGTCCCGCGCCGGGATGATTCTCGCGGGACGGCGATGCCGCGTTGACAGCGCCGCGATGAGTTTGCGATCTTCGGTCCCGCGTCAGACGATGTCGTTGCTCTCCGCGCTCCTTACACAGGACAAAGTCGTCACGCCGCGGAAGATCGACGAGGCCATCCAACGTCAGGTCATCTCCGGCGGAGACTTCGAGACGAACCTCCTTGAGGTGAACGCCGTCGCCGAGGATTGCCTCGCGGGGTACGCCGCGATCGTGCGCGACATGCTCCCCGCCCGCCGCGCCGAGGTGGTCGAGGCGTCGCTCGAGCTGATCGCCCGCGCGCCTCGGGCGCTGCTCGAGACCGCGGGCGCGTTCCCGCTCCGGGTGGAGGGCGGCGTGGTGCTCCTGGCGGTGTCTGACCCTCTCACCGACGCACAGTCACGAGACCTCGCCCGCGCCTTCGGCATGCCCGTCGAGGGGCGCTATGTGAGCCCGGCGCGGGTCGCCTGGGCGCACAACCACCACTTCGACACGCCGCTCCCCTCGCGCACGCGCCGGCTCGTCGAGCGCCTGGCGTCGCGCGACCCCGGGGAGCTCCCTGCGCGTCGCGCCGCGGTGGCGCAGCGCGCGGGTCCGCGCCCGGCAGGGCGCCGCGTCGGCCTCGCGACCCTCGACGCCGCCCTGCGCGAGGACGATGACGCGCGGGCCTCGTCGATGCCCGCGCCGCCGATGCCCCGGCGCCCGCCGTCGACGCGCACCTGGCGCCCACCAGCCGCCCAGCGCGTCAGGTTCCCCGCTGCGGACCATTCGCGTGGGCGAGCCGGCGCGGGGCGCGCCGACCGACCTCCTCGACGCGGCCCCTACCCCCGCAGCGAAGGGAGGGGGACCTGATCTCGCTCCGCGCGGCGAGGGTGCCCGACGCCCGCGACCTGATGGGGGAGCGGTCCCTCGACCTCGACGAGGCTCGAGCGATCCTCGCGGAGGCGACCGACCGGGAGAGCCTCGTCGACGCCCTGCTCGACCACGCCGCGCAGCACTTCGGCTACGTCGCGCTCTTCGCGGTGCACGGCGACGAGGCCTCGGGCGTCGCCGCCAGGGGCCCCGGGCTCGCGGGCGCGCCGCTGCGCGGCCTGGGGTTCAGCCTGCGGGGTGATGGCGCCTTCGCCCGCGCGGCGCGCGAGGCGAGGGTGTGCCGGGCCGACCCGAACGGCGCCGACCTCGCGGCGGCCGAGACCCTGCGACGACCGAAGGTGTCGCACCCGAGGGTGTTCCCGCTGCGCCTCCGGTCGAAGATCGCGCTGCTGCTCTGGGCCGACGACGGAGAGCGCATCCCGTCCGAGGTGGCGGTCACGGCGCTGGAGTCGTTCCTCGGCGAGTGCGCGGCGGCGTTCACGCGGCTGATCCTGGCGAAGAAGCGCGCGTCGAGGCCGGCGCCCGGGGTCGAGACGCCGTCGAGCCTGGGGCCCTTTCCGACCCTCGCGCCGCGCCGCGCGACGATCCCCTCGGTGGAGGCCCGCGCGGCGGCGCTCCGGAGCGCGCTGCTCGTCGGTGAGCGACGCTCGGCGTCCCCGCCCCGGCGAAGCCAGCCCCCCGCGACCCGCGCCCCCGAGGCGCGGCCGACGCAGCCCGACCCCCCGAAGCCGCCCGCCGCCGCCGCGGACCTCCACGCGCTGCTCGCGAGCTTTCCCGGGCAGCATCGCGTCACGCGCTCGGCCTCCGGGGCGCGGCTCCCGGTCGCGTCGGAGCAGGGGCCGGTGCTGGCCGCCGTGGTGGCCCACGGCCCGGCGGCCCTGCCGGGGCTGCTGCCGATCCTCGCCGACCCCGACCCCACCCGACGCTACTGCGCGCTGCTGTGCCTCGCCGAGGTGCGACATCCGAGCGCGATCCCACACATCGCGTCGCTGCTGACCGACGTCGATTACCCCACGCGCATGGCCGCCATCGAGGTGCTCCGGCGCTACCGCGAGATGCCCGAGATCGCGGCGGTGTGGCCGGTGCTCCGGGCGACGATTCGCGACGCGCGGGCCACCGTCGAGGCGCGCCGCGCGGCGGCGCACGCGGCGGGCGAGCTGCGCGACAGCGGCGCGGTCTCGGTGCTCATCGCGACGCTGTCGGAGCGGGACGCGGCCCTGGTCGCCGCCACGCGCCGGGCGCTGGTCGAGCTCTCGCGGCAGGACTTCGGCGTCGACGCGCCGCGCTGGCTCGCGTGGTGGTCCGAGGCGTCGTCGCGGCACCGCGCCGAGTGGCTCATCGACGCGCTCACGCACGCCGACGCGACGATTCGACACGAGGCCGCGGAGGAGCTCAAGGCGCTGAGCGGCCAGGTGTTCGGGTACTACTTCAACCTGCCTCGCAAGGAGCGCGAGCGCGCGCAGCAGCGATACCGCGACTGGTGGCAGCGCGAGGGCGCGACGACGCTGGCCGGGCGCGTTCACGTCGACGGCTGAGGCCGTGAGGCTCGGACCCATCCTCGGCGCAGCCGCGCTGGCCGCGTGCGCCTCCTTCGCGTGGCGCGCGGCCCGGGCGGTGTACCCCGACGAGGCGCTGCACGCGCGGGTCGCCGCCGCGGTCACCCTCGCCCTCGCCAGCGCGGTGATCGGACTCAACGTCCTCGACGCCCTCGGCGCGTTCAACCTCGTCGGGGGCGCCGCGTGGTGGGGCGCGGTTGCCCTTGGATCCCGAGCGCTCCCCGCGCGTCGAGGGGGCGACGACCTCGCGACGCTCTCCCGCTGGACCCGCGCGCAGCTCGCGCACCCCGTCGACGCCGCGCTGCGCCTCTCAGCCGTCGGCCTCGTCGCCTGGCGCGTCGCCCGCGGTCTCGCGACGCCCCCCCTCGCGTGGGACAGCCTCACCTACCACCTCGCGCGCCCCGCGCGCCTCGTGCAGCGCGGTCGCGACGTCGTCGAAGCGCTGCCCGACCAGTGGGGCTACCTCGAGTTCTTTCCCCGCGGCGGCGACGCGCCGTGGGCGTGGATGCTGCTCTGGTGGCGGGGAGACGCGCTCCTCGCGCCCACCGGCGCCGCGGTCCTCACGGCGGCGGCGGCGAGCGCGGCGTGCCTCGCGCGGGCGCTCGGCGCCGACGCGCGGCGGAGCGGCCTGGCGGCGGCGCTGGTCGCGATGATCCCCGCCGCGGCGAACCTCTCGACCTCGGGCTACGCCGACGTCTTCGTGCTGTGCACCGCGCTCCTCGCGGCGACCTTCCTCGTGCGCCTGGGCGCGCGGGCCGACGCGCGCGACGCGACGCTCGCCCTCGCGGCGCTCGCCCTCGGCGCGTCGGCGAAGCTCTCCGGGCTGCCGAGCTTCGTCCTCGGGGTGCTGGTCGTGGCCGCTCGCTTCGCCGCGGCGCGCGCTCGCCCGCGCCTGCCTGCGCTCGCGGCCGCCCTCCTGGGGAGCGCGGCGATCCTCGCGCCCGGGTACCTCCGCACGTGGCGCGCCACGGGTTCGCTCACCTGGCCCCTCCCGCTCACCCTCCTCGGGCGCACGATCTCCCGCGGCAACGAGGAGCTCACCCTGCTCTACGCCGGCGCGCTGCACCCGCGCACGCCGGGCGAGGGGAGCCTCGCGCGGGTTCTGCACGCGCTCATCGACCCCAAGCCCGAGTTCCCCCACGAGCTCCTCGACTGGGGGCCCGCGGTGCTGCTGGTGCTGCCCATGGCCGCGGTCGCCCTCGGGCGCCTCTGGCGGCTCCGCGCGCCGCGCTTCGGGGTCGCGGCGTCGCTCGCGCTCGCGGGCCTCCCCTTCGCGGCGCTGTTCGCGCCCTCCTTCGTGACCCTCCGAACGATCTGGATCACGGTGCTCGGACGGCTCGTGCTCCCGCTCCCGGCGACGCTGGCCGTGATCGCCGCGACGCTGCCTGGGCGCGCCGCCCGCGCCGCGCTCTGGTTCGCGCTGCTCGTCGAGCTCTCGGCGGCCTGGCCCCTCGAGCTCGTCGAGCCGGTGCGCGCGGCGATGGTCGACACGCTCCCGGTCGTGGTCGGCGCGCTCGCCGCGTCGCTCGCCGCGGTCATGCTCGCCGCGCGTCAGCGCAGCGCGTTCCCGCTTACGATCGGGCTCCTGGCGTGCGCCGCGCTCTTCTCGGGACCGCTCGACGCGGCTCGGGCGCGGCACCGCCACGCGATCTACCGAGCCGCGGCGATCCCGGGCACGTCGGGGGCCTTCGAGCTGCACCCGCTGATCCCCCAGTTCGCGAGCGCGAGCTCGATCTGGCGCCTCCTCGACGACGGCGCGCCCCACCGCGTCGCGGTCTCCCTCGGCTGGGAGGGGATCGGGCACAACGGCTACCGATACCCCCTGCTCGGCAGCGCGCTGCAGAACACCCTGTCCTACGTGCCTGTCACCGCCGACGGATCCGTCGTCGATCACCGCCGCGCCGACGAGCTCCGCGCGCGCGCCGACGGGGCCGCGTGGCTGCGGCGCATCGAGCAGGGCGAATTCGAGTTCCTGGTGTTGCTCCACCCCTACCCGATGGAGCGCGAGTGGGTGCTCTCCCACCCCCAGCGGTTCACCCTCGCGCACCGCACCGCCGACGGGCTGCACGAGCTCTGGCGCGTTCGTCGCTGAGCGCGCCGTGGCCCCCGCGACACGCGCTCGTGGCCGGTGAGC
The DNA here is from genome assembly GCA_041389885.1 of Polyangiales bacterium. Classification (GTDB taxonomy): domain Bacteria; phylum Myxococcota_A; class Polyangia; order Polyangiales; genus JAWKRB01. The sequence continues at coordinate 51,447 of JAWKRB010000006.1, forward strand.
CGCGCTCAGAACCCGCAGCCCCAGCAGACCCGGCGCGGCACGCGGGCTGCTGTAGGGCCCCTCATGATGGACCCGATGTGGATGCTGGCCCCCGCGCTCTTCGCGATGGGCCTCCTGACGGCGACGCTCCGGCTCGGCCGCTCAGGGCGCCTGGTAGGTCGCGCCGATCTGGGCGCAGAAGGCGCGCACGACCGTCGCGTTGACGTTCGGGCCTGAGTACACCCACGAGACCAGGTCGATGCCCTGAAAGCTCCTGCGGCACCCGCCGACGCGCCCCGCGGTCTGGCACGACGCGCTCTGCTGCCAGTTGCTCGCCACCGAGCCGAGCTGGCCGCTGCGGCACGCGGTGTTGAGGGTGGCCTGCTGGTCGATGGTCAGCGTGGGGCTCTCGCTGCACACGTTGACCGTGGTGCCCGCGAGGGTCTGCTGCCCGTAGCAGCTGCCGCCGATGGCCGAGGCGATGTCGCCGCAGCCCAGGGCCGCGAGCGCGAGCAGGAGCAGGTGAGCCTTCATGGGAGGAGCCTCCGTTCGACCCCGAGCGTATCACCCGTCGCGAGGCGCGCCGCGAAAGAAGCCCACCAGCGCGAAGCGCCGGCCGCGGGTCACCTCGGTCACGCCATGCAGCAGCGACGCGGAGTACACCGCCGCGGCGCCCAGGGGCGTGTGCAGCTCCGCGCCGTACTCGGGGAGCTGGAGGCGGCCGCCCTCGTAGTCGTCGGGGTTGAGGTTCATCGAGAGCGCGAAGCGCCGAGACGCGACGGAGGGGTTCCCGTCGTCTCGGTGCGGTCGAAACATGCCCCCCTCGCGGGCGTCGTAGCACCCGACGCGAAAGGCCTCGTGGGCGCCGAGCGTGCTGTGAAACGCGCGCAGGAGCTCTGGGTCGACGCGGCGACGAAGGCGCTGGAGGATCCAGGCGTCGAGGGAGGGGTCGGTGACGAGGTGGTCCCGTCGGCGCTTGATGGCGGCGTCGGCGTAGGTCTCGCCGACGGCGGCGTGGGTGGTGACGGCGCCGGCGGCGTGGCCTCCGCGCGTCCAGCGCTCGATGAGCGACGCGCACTCGGCGGCGTCGAAGACCGAGGGCACCACCAGCACCGGCGCCAGCACCCCCGCCCGCGCGGGCTCCGCGCTCGCCGCGCGCGCGGCGTCCAAGGCGCCCTCGAGGTCCCGCCCGATCCACGCGACGCGGTTGCCGCGGTCGAGCACGACGTGCCAGTCGCCCTCACGCGCGAGCCCCAGCGCGCCCCAGAGCGCGCCCTCAGGGTCTCGCATCCACGGCACGCGCTCGCCGTCGTCGCCGGCCTCTACGCAGACGACCATCGCCGTGACCCCCTCGCGGTCCCACCGCGCGCGAAGGACCTCGCCCCGCGCCGCGCTCGGCGCCAGCGAGAGCGCGACGGCGGTGCCCGCGAGGTCGCGCAGGCGGAGCCGCCCCGTGCCGGCGTGCCGCAGCGCGTGCTCGGGCGCGGGGTCTCCCACGCGAGGGCCCTCCGACAACACCGGGGGGGCGACGCGGTCGACGCGTCGAGCGATCGCGCGCCGCGCCGCGGCCGCGTCGTCGAAGCCGCGCTCGGTGGCCCAGCCCTCGAAGTCCTCGGGCACGTCCTGGCCGAGGGAGTCGAAATAGCGCGCCAGGGCGGCGTCCTCATCGCCCTCGGAGACCTCGGCTTCGCAGGCCCGCAGCGCGCGTCGCCAGAGCGCGTCGACGCCCTCGGCCACCCGCGCGAAATCGGCGATGTCCCGCGGCGCGAGGGCCGAGGAGGAGAGCCGCACCGACTGCACCGTGGCCTCGTCGCGGATCCAGCGCGCGAAGTCTCCGGGCGAGCTCCCGCGTGACGCCAGCCACGGGTCGAGGGCGTCGCCGCGGAGCAGCCCCCGCGCGCGTCGAAAGCCCGCCGCCGCGCTCTTCACCGAGTCTTCTGCGACGACGACGCCCTGAGCCTGCGCCAGCCTGAGGGCGTCACGGCGCAGGCGCGCGCCCTGGAGCACCGCCGCGCGCTCGTCGTCGGGCAGGAGGCGGACCTCGTCGACCAGCTCGCGGGAGAGCCTCAGGGCGTCGGGGGGGGCAGGGCGAGGTGATCCACCGGCAGACATCGCGGCGATGGTGCCACGGCCACGGGGCCGCGCGGGTCGTGTCGAAAAGTGGACCCCCTCGGAGGGATCGGCCAAGGCAGGGGACACTTCCCAGGAGGCGCCGCGTGACCGTGCAGTACTCTTCTTCGACCGACACCGCCGACGACCGAGCAGGTCCAGGCGACCTGGCGGAGCTCCAGAACCCGCGGAGGCGCGAGGAGCTCTCCGCGGAGAACGTCAGGCTCCGGCGCGAGCTCGAAGGCGCCTCGCGGCAGCGGCGCGCCCTCGAGGAGAGCGGGGGCGCCGACGGCGCGTCTCGCAGGCAGGCCCTCCTCCGCGACGCCCTCACGCGCAAGGACCAGGAGATCCTCGCGCTGAAGGGGCAGCTCGCGGCGCGAGACCGCGCGGCCCTCGAGTGGCGCGACCAGGGCGACCGCGCCCGTCGCGAGCGCGCCGAGCTCGAGGAGCGGCTCCGGCTCAGCGCGGCCGTCGAGGCCGAGCGCGCGCAGCTGGCGCGGGCCCTCGAGACCGCGCGGCGAGACGCCGAGCAGACCGCGGCGGCGCTGGTCCACGCCGACGGGGTCGTGGCCGAGTGGCGCGCCGCCCTCGAGCGGGTCACCCGCGAGCTCGACGACGCGCGCCGGCAGGTCGCGGAGATGAACCGCGTCGGGCAGGAGCTCCGGGCCGCGTGGGAGTCTGCCCAGGCCGAGCGGCAGCGCGCGGCCGAGGCCCACGCCGAGCAGGTCACGGCCCTCCGGGCGCAGCACGCCGCGGCGCTGGAGCAGGTGAGAGAGGGCTACGAGCGCCTCCTGGCCGAGGGCGCCGCCCGCGTCGAAACGATGCGTGCGTCGCAGTCGGTCGCGCTGCGCGAGCTCGAGGACGCGCACGCGCAGGAGCTGGCCGCCGAGCGCGCGGGGCGCATCCGCGCCGAGGAGGCCGCCGCCGCCGAGGTCGCCCGGCGGGACGAGGCCGCGCGCAAGCTCGACGAGGTCGACCGCAAGACCGCGGACCTCGACCGCGTTCACGAGGGCTACGCGCGCGAGATCGCCGCCCTCCAGGCCGCGCACGCGAGGGACCTCGAGGAGATGCAGTCTGCCCAGGAGCGCGCGGTGCAGGCCGCGCGGGACGACGCTGGGAGCGACGCGCGCTCCGAGCTGCTGCTCGAGCTGGAGTCGCTCCGCGCGGTGATCGAGGAGCGCGACGCCCTGAGCGCCGAGCTCGACGCGCAGCGCGACAGGGCCGCGCAGCTCGAGGCCCTCTGCGTGGCCGCGGAGCAGTCGGCGCGCGAGGCGCTGGAGGCGATGCGCGCCCGAGACGCGACCCTGCGCGACGACCTCGAGGCCGAGACCGCCGCGCTGCGCGAGGCGCACGCCGAGGCCCTCGCGGCGATCGAGCGCAGCCTCGCCGACGAGAAGGCCCGCGCCGACGGGCTCCACGAGGACCTCCAGCGCACCCGCGAGGCGCTGGGCACCTACGCGGCGGAGTGCGCCGAGCGCCTCGACGCGGCGGACCGGATCGAGGGCGAGGCGCGGTCCTTTCGCGAGCGAATGACCCGGCGGCTGGCCGACGCGGTCGAGCGGCTCCGCGTCACCACCGAGCGCGCGCAGGCCGACGCCGACGCCCTGAGCGGTGAGATCCGCCGGCTCACCAGCCTCGTGGGGCGGCTGACCGCGCGGGTCGTGGTGCAGGGCGCTCGGACCACCGCCCACGCCCGCGGCGCCGCGGCGCCCGAGGGCGACGACCTCGACGACGCGATCAGCCGCATCGCCGACGACCTCCCTGACGCGGTCGCCGCGGCGCTCTGGGACGCGAGGGACGACCTGCTCCGCCGCGCCCTGCACTCCTCCGCGCCCTGCTAATTGACGGGTCTCTTCGCCGGCGGTCTTTACGTCGGCGCCGAGGATGGTTACCCCGCGCCACGCCATGACGCAGGAGAGCCATCGGTTCCAGGCCGAGGTCAGCCAGGTGCTGCACCTCGTGATCAACTCCCTCTACAGCAACCGCGAGGTGTTCCTTCGGGAGCTCGTGTCGAACGCGTCCGACGCGTTGGACAAGCTCCGATTCCAAGCGCTCCAGGCGCCGAGCCTCCTCGGCGACGACCCCACGCTGCGGGTGCGAATCTCCTTCGACCGCGACGCGGGCACCCTCACCATCGAAGACAACGGCATCGGGATGACCCACGCCGAGGTCGTCGAGAACCTCGGCACGATCGCCCACTCGGGCTCCCGCAAGTTCCTCGAGGCGGTCAAGGCCCGGGGCGAGGGCTCCGACGTGAGCCTCATCGGGCAGTTCGGCGTGGGCTTCTACTCGGCCTACCTCGTCGCCGACCGCGTCGAGGTGCTCACCCGCGCCGCGGGGCAAGAAGAGGCCTTTCGGTGGTCGTCTGACGCGAAGGAGGGCTTCACCGTCGAGCCCGCCGAGCGCGCCGAGCGCGGCACCTCGATCACCCTGCACCTCCGCGAAGACCAGAAGGACTACCTCGACACCTGGCGCCTCCGGGAGCTGGTGCGCAAGTACTCCGACTTCGTGGGCTACCCCATCGAGCTCCAGAAGGAGGCCGAAGACCCCAAGGAGGGCGAGGCGCCGGCGCCCGCCGAGTTCGAGGCCGTGAACCAGGCCAGCGCGCTCTGGCGACGCTCGAAGTCCGAGATCACCCGCGAGCAGTACGTCGAGTTCTACAAGCACCTCACGCACGGCGACGAGCCCGAGTCGTGGACGCACTTCAAGGTCGAGGGCAACCAGGAGTTCGTCGGGCTGCTCTACCTCCCCAAGACCGCCCCCTACGACATCGACGTGCCGGGCGAGAAGCGCCGCGGGCTGCGGCTCTTCGTGAAGCGCGTGTTCATCATGGACGACTGCGACGCGCTGCTCCCGACCTGGCTGCGCTTTCTCCGCGGCGTGATCGACAGCGACGACCTGCCGCTCAACGTGTCGCGAGAGATCCTGCAAGACAGCGCGGTGGTGCGCGGGATCAAGAAGCAGGTGACCCGCAAGGCCCTCGACCTGCTCTCCGACCTCGCGAAGGACGACGCCGAGGCCTACCGCGGCGTCTGGCAGAACTTCGGCCGGGTCCTCAAGGAGGGCGCCCACATGGAGTGGGAGCACCGCGAGCGCCTCGCCGAGCTGATGCGCTTCGAGTCGTCGCACGGCGACGGGCTGACCTCCCTCGCCGACTACGCGTCGCGCATGAAGGAGGGGCAGGCCGGGATCTACTACCTCCTCGGCGAGTCGCGCCGCGCCGTCGCCGACTCGCCCCACCTCGAGGCGCTGCGCGCCAAGGGCTTCGAGGTGCTCTTCCTCACCGATTTCGTCGACCAGTTCGTGGTCGACGCGCTGCGCGAGTACAAGGGAAAGAAGCTGCTCTCGGCCATGGACGCCGAGCTCTCCCTCGGCGCGACCGAGGAGGAGAAGCAGGAGCGCCAGGGCGTCGCCGAGGCCCTCAAGCCCCTCTTCGCCCGCGCCGCGTCGGTGCTCACGGGGCGCGTGAAGGAGGTCCGCGCGTCGGACCGGCTCACAGACTCCCCCGCGTGCCTCGTGACGCCCCCCGGGGGGCTCAACCCCGCGGTCGAGCGCGTGCTCCGCGCGCACGGGCGCGAGGTGCCCGAGGTGAAGCGCATCCTCGAGGTCAACCCCACGCACCCGCTCATCCAGGCGCTGCAGGCGCGGGTCGAGAAGAGCGGCGACGACGCGCAGCTGGGTGAGTGGATCGAGGTCCTCTACGACCAGGCGCTGCTCACCGAGGGCGCGCCCATCGAGAACCCGCAGCAGTTCGCGCGCCGGCTCACGGCGCTGCTCCAGCAGGCCGTCTCGTCGTAGCGATCGCTTGAATCGCGCGGGGCGCCGGGGCCATCGTACCCGCGATGTCCACCCGTCGCCTCGCGCTCTCGCTCCTCGCCCTCGGCTGCGGCAGCAGCACCCCCCCAGCCGCCGACGCGGGCGCCGACGTCTCCGCCGACGTCGCGGTCGATGCGCCCCTGCCCGACCTCCCCGCCGCCGACGCGGGCGGCCCGCGAGACTACGCGTGGGTCGAGCCCCCGAGCACCGTGGTGGTCGAGCCGGGGGTGCGGCGAGACGCCTTCCTGGTCGACGCGCCGCCGCCGCCGCCGAACCCGACCACGAACACGCCCACGCCCGCGCAGTACAACCGCGTGCAGGTGCTGCGCTACCGCGTCGACGCCACGCCCGCGAGGGCGGCGCGGGCGGTCATCGTCGCGATGCCCGGCTTTCTGGGCGGGGCGGGGAGCTTCGACGCCCTCGCGCGCGCCGTCGTCTCGCGCAGCGCCACGGGCGAGGGGCCCGTCGAGGTGTGGGCCATCGATCGACGCTCCAACCTCCTTGAGGACCTCAGGGGGATGCACACCGCAGAGCGCCTGGGAGACAACGAGATCGCCGCGGCGTACTACAACGACCGCGAGGCCACCGTCGGGGGGCAGGGCTTCTCCGACTTCCCCGCCGCGAACGACCCGGCGCTCGCGTTCATGAGCGAGTGGGGCCTCGCGACCACCGTCAACGACCTGCGCGCGGTGGTCGCGCGGGTGCCCGATTCGCGGCAGCACGTGATCCTCCTGGGGCACTCCCTCGGCGCGAGCATCGTCGAGGCCTACGCGGCCTGGGACTTCGACGGCGTCGCGGGCTACCGATCCATCGCGGGGATCGCCCTGGTCGACGGCGTCGCCGGCGGGGCCCCGGCCCGCGAGGACGCCTGGCGCACTGGGGCCTCCACGGGGATCCCCGGCGTGGGCAGCGTCGGCGTCGACGCGCTGCGCGCGAGCGGCCCGCGGTACTTCGCGCTCCCCCTGCTGGGCGTGCGCGCGCTGGTGATCTCCGAGATCGTCGCGCGCAGGGCCCTCGCGCAGCCCGACGCCGTGGTCGAAGACCGCGCGCGAGACAGCGTGCTCCGGCTGCTCCTCGGGGTCTCGCCGCTGCCCGACATCAGCAACGCCGCGGCGCTCGGCCTGGCCTTCGACGACCGCTCCTGCCCCCTCGCCTTCGCGCGGATGAGCTGCGGCGCCCCCGTGGGAGGCGCCGTCGAGACGCGCGCCAACGCCTTCGCGCCCGGCGAGACCGTCACGGTGCCCAGCGACTCGTCGGCGACCTACCGATGGACCGACGCGCCCGCCACGCAGCCACGCGAGTTCACGTCGATTCGCGCCAACGCGCGCGCCTGGTCGGCGACGCCCTCGAACTTCTCGGAGTGGTTCTTTCCGAGCCGCCTGCCCACCGACGTCGCGGCGCTGGGTGACATGCGCCTCGCGCCTGACTCGTGGCAGGTGCAGAACGGCATTCGCGCGATGCACGGGGGCGAGATCGACGTGCCCGTGCTGGGCATCGCGACCGCCCTGGTGGGCCGCGCAGACGCCTTCGACCGCGTGCGCGACCGGGTCGCCCCGACCCTGGGCATGGACCTCCCCAACGCGGGCGCCGCCCGCGCGCAGCCCGAGGCGTTTCGCGCGAGCTTCGTGCCCGGGATGACGCACCTCGACCCGATCACCGGAGACGGAGACAACCCCGCGAACCCGGTGCCGGGTGACGTGCTGGCCTTCGCGACGCGGGCGACCCGGGGTTCGACCACGCCGACGCCGTAGGGCTACCTCCCTGGGCAGAGCGCGACGTCGTCGACGAGCACGTGGCCCCACGATCCTCCGCTCGCGTCGCGGACCTTCAGCCGCGCCGAGCGCCCGCGCCAGGCGCGCACGTCGAGCACGACCTCGCGGAGCGCCTCGGAGTTCTCGCCGGTCGCCTCGGCGACGCGGGCGCCGTCGACGAGCAGCTCCACGCCGGTGTCGGGGCCGCGCCCGCCGCCCACGCGGAGCCGCAGCGTGTCGGCGCTGAGGGTGAACGCGGGGGAGGTCGCCGAGCCCGTCACCGCGTCGGAGAACTGCGGGTGGTAGGTGTTCACGAACCACTCGCCGCGGTAGCCCGTGATCGCGAGCTGCGAGCGGGTAGGTCCGGCGACCACGGGGGCGGCGAGCGCGAGGCCCTCGACCGCCCACCCGGCGAGGTCACGGCCCTCGAAGTCGAAGACGGTCGTGCAGGTCGCGGGGCGGTCGACGCGGGGGCCGCCGAGCAGCGGCACGATCGCCGTGTGCGCCAGCCAGTTGGTGAAGCGCACGCTGCCGGGCGTGCCGACGTGGTCGACGTCGGTGAAGTCTTCGTCGCTGGTCGAGGGCGGGCGGTGCGCGTCGACGAAGGTCGCGCCGAAGCGCTCCGCCTGCGCGCGCACCCAGCGGATGTGCTCGGGGTAGATGCTGTCTGGGCCCATCACCTCGTCCATCTGGCTCGCCGACAGCGAGTCGAGGACCACCGTGGTCACCCTGGCCTCTCGCAGCAGCCGCAGGCACTCGATGAAGTACCCCTGGGTGTCGTTCCCGAAGCCCGCGGTGCGCCGCAGGAGCTCTGGGCGGTAGCCCGTGACCCGCCCCGCCGCGCGGGTGCGCTGCATCGCGAGGGGCACGCTGGGGTGGTCCTCGAAGCCCTGCTCGCCGCGCGACGCGGGGGCCTGCACGCCGTTGAACTTCGTGAACAGCTCGACGAGGCGCGGGCGCACGCGAAACGGCGGCAGCCACGCGCCGGTGAACGCGGTGAGGGTGTCCTCCGCGGTCGCGCCGGCGCGGAGCAGCGAGGGCACGTCTGACACCCGGTAGATGGTCGGCAGCGACTCCTTCTGCGGCGCGCGCATGACCCGCGACGAGAACATGTAGGGCGAGATCGAGAGCAGCACCATGCGCGGCGGGTGGCGGTGCGCGAGGGCGCGGAGCACCCACGCGAGGTGGGTGACGGGACCCGCGCCGGGGAGCGCGCCGTTCCAGACCCTCACGCGAACCCCGGCCTCGTCGAGCGCCACCCGCTCGACGACCGAGGGGTTGAACGCGCAGCCCATGCGCGAGTCGCCGAGGCCGAGGATGTCGGCCCCGCGCGGGTCTTCGGAGTAGATCCGCGGGCGGGTGATGTACCAGCTCTCGTCTTGCAGCGCGCGGGTGGGCAGCCCGTACGACTGCGTCCAGGCCAGGAGCCCCAGGGCGGCCGCGCAGGTGAGCAGCGACGCCGCCGCGCCCCGCCGCGCGTCGCGATCAGAACTGGAAATAGATGAACGATCCACGGCTCTCCGCGAACAAGAAGCACACGAGCATGATGGCCGCCCAGTAGAGGCCCCGGGCGATCGGGGGCATCGCGCGGTGGAGCGCCTCGCCGACGCGGTGCGCGGCGAGCAGGTGCGCGACGGCGAGCACCGCGAGGCAGGTCACCGCCGCGGTGAAGGGCGGCGCGCTCAGCGGCGTGAACGCCGCGGGCCACGCCGCGCACGCGCGCAGCACCCTCGCCGCGCTCGTGAAGTTCGGCGCGCGAAACGGGACCCACGCGAGGGTCACGACGGCGAAGGTGCCCACCCCCGCGAGCGCGCGCCACACCAGCCGCTCGCGCAGGCGCATGAGCGCGGGGCGGTCGCGCGCGACGGTCATCCAGAGCTTGTGCAGCGCCAGCAGCCCGCCGTGCAGCGCGCCCCAGACGACGAAGGTCCAATTGGCGCCGTGCCAGAGGCCGCCGAGCAGCATCGTGAGAAAGAGGTTGCGGTACTGCGAGAGCGTGCCGTGGCGGTTTCCGCCGAGGGAGATGTAGAGGTAGTCCTTGAGCCAGCGCGACAGGGTCATGTGCCATCGCCGCCAGAACTCGGTGATCGAGGTCGAGAGGTACGGCCAGTCGAAGTTGTCGGGCAGCGGCAGACCCAGGGTCATCGACGCGCCGCGCGCGATGTCGGTGTAGCCCGAGAAATCACAGAAGATCTGCCCCGAGTACGCGAGCACGCCGATCCACACCGCGTGCGTGGGGTGCTGCCCCGGGTTCAAGAACACCGCGTCCGCCGCGGGCGCGAGGTTGTCGGCGAGCACGGTCTTCTTGAAGAAGCCCAGGAGCATGATGTTCATGCCCTCGGAGAACTGCCTCCCGTCGAAGCGCGGCAGCGCGTGGAGCGAGGGGAGCAGCTCCGACGCGCGCACGATGGGCCCGGCGATGAGGTGCGGGTAGTACGCGACGTAGAGCGCGAAGCGCCACGGCGAGCGCTCGGCCTTGTCGCCTCGGTACACGTCGACGAGGTACGAGATCAGCTCGAAGGTGAAGAACGAGATCGCCAGCGGGAGCTCGACGCGAAACCTCGGCGCCTTCAGCGAGAGGCCCAGCAGGTGCGCCCCCGACTGCGCCAGCGAGGCGAGAAAGCTGGCGTATTTGTAGTACCCGAGGAGCAGCAGCAGCGCCGTCACCCCCGCGGCCAGCAGCGCGCGCCGCGGCCTCGCCTCGAGGGCGAGCCCGAGGGCCCAGGCGCCCGCCGTCGCCCCCGCGATGAGCAGCACGTACCAGGGGCCCGCGCTCCAGTAGAAGACGTAGCTGCTCACCAGCAGGAGCGGGCCCACGAGCGCGCGCGGGAGCGTCCACCGCAGCGCCACCACCGCGAGGTGGAAATACATGAACACGAGGCTGGTGAAGAGCATGCGCGGTACGCGGTGGGGGTGACGCTCAGACGAACGCGTCGGGGACCGGCGGCGCGCCGTAGCGCATCATCAGCGAGCCGCTCCCGGGGCGCGTCGGGCGGGTGGGGTTGCCCGCGTCCTGCGGCGACGCGGCGCCCGCGTCGGCCACGGCGCCCGCGTCGGGCGCGGGGGGAGCCGGCGCGCCGTAGATGGCCGCGACGGTGCCGGGGCCCTGAGGCGCCGCGACGGGCTCCGCGGGCGTCGGTGCGGGCTGTTGCGGCGGCGGCGGCGTCTGCGCGGGGGTCTGCGAGGTCGAGCACGCCGCGACGGTCGTCGCGAAGGCGAAGAGCGCCGCGCGGGTCAGCCGCGCGCCCCCCGCGTCGGGGATCACCGGCAGCGCAGCGCCCGCGAGGTCGCTCGCGCAGAACGGGCAGCTCGGCGCGTCGACGCGCACGTGACGCTGACACGCGGGGCAGGGGCTCAGGGAGGCAGTGGACATCGCGATCTCCTTCTTCAACCGACGACTCAACGCGAGAGGCTCCGCGGCGTCAAGCGCTCGTGACGGCCGGAGCGAGCACCGCGCGCAGGGTCTCTCCGAGCGCCTCGGGGCTGCGCGCGGGCATTTCGCACGCGTCGCCGCGGCACACGTAGGCCACGGCGGCGCCCTGCGCGCCCGCGGTGCGGTACGCCAGCAGCGCCGGGTCGACGCCCGCCGCGACGCCCGCCGCCTCGTCCCTCGCCCACACGAGGAGCCGGTGCGGCATCGGGAGCGCGCGGGCGACGCGCATCATCGCCGCGGGGTCGTCGCCGACCACGATCACCTCGACGCACCCGCGGGCGGCCCGGTCGGCCGCGAGGAGCGTCGAAGACCTCGCCATGGGCTGCCGCCGCGCCGCGCCGCCGTAACGACGAACCCCTTGCTGCGCAGCGCGTTGCACGCGCTCGTCCCCGGTGATCACCCCGAGCCGGAGCAGCGCGTCGAGGCACAGCCCCACGCCGCTGGGGAGGGCGCCGTCGAGGGTGGGCTCGACGCGGTGGAGCACCACCTCGGCGTCGACGGCGGTGAGGTAGAGCGCGCCAGACTCCGCCTCGAAGAAGCGCGCGAGGATGGCGTCGCAGAGGTCGCGCGCGAAGCGCAGGAAGCGCGGCTCGAAGGTCGCCTCGAACACGTCGAGGGCGGCGCCCGCGAGGCCCGCGTAGTCGTCGAGAAAGCCCTCTCCGTAGGCCGCTCCGCCGCGCACCGCGTGGGCGAGGCGGCCGTCGCGCCACGCGAGGCGCATCCACGCGTCGAGGGCCGTCGTCGCGAGGTCGACGAGGCGGGGGCGACCCAGGGTGGCGCCCGCGTCGGCGAGCGCGCCGAGGGTGAGGGCGTTCCACGACGCGAGGCACTTGTCGTCGGTGGCGGGGGCGGCGCGCGCGCTGCGGTGCTCGAAGAGCCGGGGCGCGCCTCGGGCGACGGCCTCGCGGAGCGCCTCGGGCGAGAGGCCCAGCTCGGCGGCGACCTCGACCTCTCCCCGCGGCGTTCGGAGCACGCTGCGCGTGGCGTCGAAGCTCCCCTCGGGCTTCACGTCGAACCACGCGCAGAGGGCGCGCGCGTCGTCGGCGCCCGCGGCCTCGGCGATCTGCGCGGGGGTCCACACGAAGAAGCGCCCCTCCTCGCCCTCGCTGTCGGCGTCTTGCGCGCTGAAGAACAGCCCCTCGGGCGAGCGCATCTCCCGCTCGAGCCACGCCGCCAGGGCGTCGACCTCGGCCTCGCAGCGCGCGGGGGAGAAGCGCGCGGAGCCGCCCTGCGCCGCGCGCCAGGCCCTCACGAAGAGCCGCAGGAGCAGGGCGTTGTCGTACAGCATCTTCTCGAAGTGGGGCACGCGCCACGCGGCGTCGGTGCTGTAGCGGGCGAAGCCGCCGCCCAGGTGGTCGCGAATTCCCCCGCGAGACATCGCGTCGAGCGCGTGGTCCGCGGCGGCGCCCGCGCGCGCGCCGGCGGGGAGGCCGAGGGCCGAGGCGGCGAGGAGCAGCTCGTGGGCGAGGGTGTTGGGGAACTTCGGACGTCCGCCGAAGCCGCCGTGCTCGGGGTCGACGCGCGCGAGGAGCGCCTCGGCGGCCCCGTCGAGCCACGCGGTCGACGGGGCCTCGGGGTCGGCGTCGACGCGTGCGGCGTCGGCGAGGGCGCGGGAGAGCTCGACGCCCTGGGCGCGCACGTCGTCGCGGCGGTCGCGCCACACCTCGGTGACGCGGGCGAGCACCTCCTTGAACGACGGCAGCCCGTGGCGCGGTCGGTCGGGAAAATACGTGCCGCCCAGGAAGGGCTCGCGCGTCGGGGTGAGGAACATCGACAGCGGCCATCCCCCCGCCCGCTGCATCAAGATCTGGTACGCGAGCTGGTAGGCGTGGTCGACGTCGGGGCGCTCCTCTCGGTCGACCTTCACCGCGATGAACCCCGCGGAGAGCGCCTCGGCCACCTCGGGGTCGTCGAAGCTCTCGCGCTCCATCACGTGGCACCAGTGGCACGCGCTGTACCCCACCGACAGGAACACCGGCTTGTCTTCGGCGGCGGCGCGCGCGAAGGCCTCGTCGCACCAGGGCCACCAGTCGACGGGGTTGCGCGCGTGCTGCAGGAGGTAGGGCGAGCGCTCGGCGCCGAGACGGTTCGTCCCTCGTGCGCTCATGCGCCGGTCGGGGTCTCGGCGTCGCGGTGAACCGCCTGGAGCTCGAAGCCCGCTCCCTCGACGACCTCGCGGAGGCTCGCCTCGGTGACGCTCGCGTCGCCGCGCACGGTGGCGGCGCCCAGGGTGACCTCGTCGACCTCCGCGCCGCGGAGGCTCCCGAGGGCGTTGCGCACCGCGTTGACGCAGCCGCCGCAGGTCATCCCGTCGATCTTGAGGGTGTATCGGTTCATGGGCGGATTCATACCACCGCGCGCACTTGACGCGCGCCGTCGGGGGGCGAGAGTCTCCGCGACGCAAGAGGGAAGCACCGACATGGCCGACACGAGCAAGCCCGACATCAAGCCTGTGGATTATTGGGTTCTGAAGAACCTGGAGAAGTTCGATCGCCTCCGGCAGGGGAAGTTCTCGACGCCGAAGCCGGGCACGATCCTGGATCCAGAGAAGACGGCGCGGGATCTCGGGTACGAAGACCCCGCGTACCGTGAGCGCATGGGGCGCTGACGCCCCGGGCGATTCAGGTGGGATTGTCCTTGTGCCAGTTGTACCCGTGCTGCTGAGCGATCAGCGCGCGGGTGCCGTCACCGACCATCCCGTCGACGGTGTAGCCGAAGGACTTCTGCAGGTGGCGCACGGCGCCCTCGGTGCCGTCACCGAACACGCCGTCGGTGTCGAGCCCGTAGCCGAATCGATTGAGATCGACCTGGAGGGCCTTCACGTCTTCCCCACGAGAACCCTTCTTCAGAACGCTGCTCATAGTCGAATCATCCTCTCCCCGCGCGATGGATTTCGCACTCCGGGGGCGCGGATCATCCTCACCATCGGCGCTCCAGGTCAATCCCGTAGGCGAGCGGGACCGCCTCGGCTCACCTCCTCGCGCTGATCTCTGACGGTTCTGTCGGCTCGTGCTCCGCGGCGTCGGCCGCCTCGGGCGCGGGCTCGACCCGGAGTCCGTCCGCGCGCGTCGCCTCGGCGATGCGCTGTCGCCACTCGTCGACGAGCGCCGGGGGCGGACCTCGGAGCGCGCTGAGCGCGTCGAGCGCGAGGGCGATCCCCCAGGCGATGAGGGGAAAGTGGAACCAGGGGTCGTCGGGCGGCGTGGCGCGGTCGATCACGAAGAGCAGCGCGTTCACCACCACGAAGGCGATGGCGTGGTTGGTCACGGCCCGCCGACGGTGCGCGCGCCAGCGGAGGGTGAGGCCCTCGAGGTCGTCTCCGCGGTCGGCCTCGCGAATCGCGGCGTCGATGTCGGCCTCGGCGAGACCGACGCCCCGCGCCGCCTCGAGCAGCTCGGCGCGCGTGAGCCCGCCCGCGCCGCGCTGACGCTCCAGGGCGCGGCGGAGGATCGCCTCGACCTCCTCCTCGGAGAATCGACGCTCGGCGGTCACGGACCCGCGACCGCGCTCGACAGCGCGACCCGGTCGATCCAGTCGAGGAGGTCGCGGGTCACCTCGTCGCGGTTGGTCTCGTTGAGCAGCTCGTGCCGGGCGCCCGGGTAGACCTTCCACGTGAAGCGTCGAAGCCCCGCGCGGTTGTACTCCGCCACCAGGCGCTCGAAGAATTTCAGCCCGCCCACCACCGGGTCGGCCTCCCCGGCGATCAGGTAGATCGGGAGGTCCTTGGGCACGCGCGCCTGGTTCGCGGGGTCGGCGAGCTTCCAGAGCGCGTCGAGGAGGTCGATCCACCCCTGCGCGCTGAGCTTGAAGCCGCAGCGCGGGTCGGCGATGTACGCGTCGACCTCGGCCGGGTCGCGGGACAGCCAGTCGAAGGGCGTGCGCGCGGGCTTGAAGGCGCGGTTGAAGTTCCCGAAGCTCATGGCGTCGAGGAGCGTCGACGGCGTGCCCGCGCCGATGCGCAGTCGCTCCAGCCGCGCGACCACGCGACCGATGGGGGCGAGGGGGTTGCTCCGCCCCGAGATCGACGCGCTCAGGATCACCCCCGCGAAATCTCCGCCCCGCTCGAAGGCCACCTGCTGCGCGGTGAACGAGCCCATGCTGTGACCGAAGAACACCACCGGGAGCCCGGGGTGCTCCGAGGCCGCGCGCTCGGTGACGCGACCGAGGTCGTCGATCAGCTTTCTCCAGCCGTCGCGCGGAGCGAAGACGCCCACCTCGGCGTCGGTGCGCGCGGTCTTCCCGTGGCCCCGGTGGTCGTCGGCGTACACCACGAGTCCCCGGGCCGTCGCCGCCTCGGCGAAGCGCCGGTAGCGCGCGGCGTGCTCGGCGAGGCCGTGCGAGACCTGCAACACGCCCCGAGCCTCCACGCCCTCGGGCGGCGACCATCGGTACACCTGGAGCTCGATGCCGTCGTCCGATGGGATGCTGAACCGCGTCTCCTGCATGGCCCGCGACGCTACCACCCGAAGGGCCCGCGGCGAACGCCACAAGGGCGCCTCTTGCGACGCGGCGCGCCTCGTGGTTCCTGCCGCTCAACGCCGTGATCGACATCGCCCGCATCCTCACCGCCGCGCACCTGGGGCTCAGCGCCACCGCCGCGCTCCTGCTCACCGCCATCGCCCTCGCCGCGGACGGCCGCCGCCGGGCCCTCGCCGCCGCCCTGGTCTTCGTGTCGGGCGCGCTCGGGGTCACGCTGAGCGTGGTGCGCATGGGCGCCCGCGCGGCCACCGCCCTCGACGGCCTCGCCCTCGCGGCGGCGCTCTCTTGCGCGCTCCTCGCGCCGGGCGTGCGGAGCTGGGTCTCGCGGCTCCCTCCGGCGGCCCTCGCGGCGGTCGGCGTGCTGCGCCTCGCGGGCCTCGACGCCCTCGCGGCCTCGCACGCGGGGTGGCTCCCCGTGGGCGCGGCGCGCGCCTTCGCGGCCATCGAGGGGGGCGCCGCGGCGCTGGCCGTGGCGGCGGCGCTGCTCGCGGCGCGCAACCCCCGCGCGGCGCGCTGGGTGCTCGCGGCGTCGGTCGTGAGCGCGGCGGCCACCGCGACCCTCGCGCTCCGCGGCGCGCGCCCGCTGCCCGGCTTCGTGGCGCTGTACGTGGGACCTTTGCTCGGGCTCTGCGCGCTCGCCTCGGTCGCCGCGATCGCCGCGCTCGCCGGGGCGAAGACCGACGCGTCGGCGCGGGCCTGACCACACCCCCTCCCATCGCCGCCCATGGGCGCTCGCTGGCCACATCGGCGCACGAACAATTGCGAGAAGTCCCTAGAACAGAGGCGTTGTGGCGGGTCTACGGCCGCCGCAAGCTCAGCGTCGGAGGTTCGAGATGAAGTCATCGACGCTCATGGCCCTCAGCGCTCTGCTCCTCGCGGTGTCGGCGGGCGCGCACGTCGGTGCGGCAGACCCGACGCCCGAATCCCTCCGCCGGGCGACGGTCACGCGCCTTCGCCTCCCCGCGCCGCGCGCGGCCTCTGTCGAGCGGGTGCTCACCGCCGAGCGCGTCACGCAGAAGGAGCCCGCGAGCGCCGAGCGTCAGAGCGATCACCACTACCGCGTGACCCTCCCCGCGGGGTGCTCGCGGCTGGTGGCGGTGGGCGACGGCTCGGTGCGCGACCTCGCCTTCGAGGTGCGGGGGCCTCGCACGATGCGCATGCGGCAAGACGCCGCCCGCGGGGCCATCGAGGCGGTGTCGGTCTGCGGCGCGGGCGAGGCGAGCTACGAGGTGGTGGTCTCGGCGAAGGGCGCGCAGGCGATCCCGAGCCTGGAGCTGCGCGTGCGCTCGCCGGGCTGAGCGCGGGAGGGTTCAGGGGGGCGGGGCGGCGGCGCGCGGGGGCAGGGCGTCGAGCCACGCGGCGAGCCGCAGCAGGATCTCCTCGGTCCTCGCGCCGCCGGGCTGGCCTCCGAAGATGAGCTGGTGGAGGCCGAGGCCCCACAGCAACGCGAGCACGATGTCGACGTCGACGTCGTCGAGGGAGCGTCCCATCGAGACGGCCACGGTGCCCCGCAAGAACCCGCTGTTCTCACGGAGGACCTTCTGGAGCTCGGGGTCGTCCTCGGCCTCGACGAGCAACCCGAGGAGCATGCGCGTGCGCGCGCGATCTTCGAGCAGCGGGCGCAGCATCGCGAGCACCCGGCTCCGCGTCGACTGGTCGCGCACCACGCCGAGCGAATCCCCATAGAGCCCCCGAAGCTGCTCCAGGACCACCGCGAGCGAGTGCCGCCCCACCGCCACCAGCAGGTCGGTGCGGCGCGGGAAGTAATAGGTCAGGTGGCTCTGGAGCACCCCCGCGCCCCGGGCCACCCGCACCCCGCTCAGCGCCTTGATGCCGCCCTCGCGCAGCAGGCGCACCCCGGCATCCAGAATCCGCTCTCGAACGCCTTCGGGGTCACGGCTCATCGCCCGGCACTCTATCACCCCAAGGGACCGCGACTTCACCGCCGCACCCCGCGCGCACGCGGTTCGCGTGACAGCGCACGGCTTTCTTGGTAGCTCTACCAGGATGCTGCGACCTCGGTTCTCTCATGCGCTGGTTCTGGTCCTCGCGGGCTGCGGGTCGTCGTCGAGCGACGACGCCGCGGTGACGACCGACGCGACGACCCTCGACGCGTCGAGCGACGTGGGCGAGGTCGACGCGGGGGCGTGCGTGCTGACGCCGCCGTCGGCGACGCTGCCGATGGTCGACGGCGGGGTGATCATCGAGGGCGGCGACGCGGGCGCGCTGCCGACGCCGTCGGGGGGTGATCCTACGGGGCGTTGGCTCATCGACGACGCGACGCTGTACCTCCCGGCCGCGGCGCAGGGGCAGGTCGACCCGTCGATGTCATGGGTGCGCGGTACGGGCTGGGCGACGCTCGAGGGCGGCGCGTATCAGCTCTCGACCGACCTCGGGTTTCGCGTCGAGTCGGTGGTGGGAGGGCTCACCCGCGGGGTGGTCCTCGGCGGGCGCGGTCGATACGAGGTGCGGGGCACCGAGCTCGCGCTCACGCCCGAGTGCACGACGTCGCCTGCGGCGGCGGGGTCTCTGGGCGCCTTTCGCTTCTCCCGCGACGCGCCCGACCGCGGCCGTCTGTTCATCGAGGTGTCCGGCATGGCGGGCCGGCTCAACCTCGTCTTTCGTCTTCAGCGCGCGCAGTAGTTCTCAGGAGGACCCACGATGAACCTCGATCGACGTCTCGCCTTCGCCGCCGTCTCGTTCTTGGGCTGCTCGTCGGAGCCCGCCACCGAGGCCACGTCGCTGCCGCCCGACGTCGCGCGGGTGATCCAGTCGCAGTGCGCGCCGTGTCACACCTCGCCGCCGCGCTATGGCGCGCCGATGCCGCTGACGAGCTACGCCGACACCCAGCGCGCGTCGCTGAGCAACCCCGCGCGGCCGGTCTGGCAGCTCATGGGCGAGCGGGTGCACGACGACGCTCGGCCCATGCCCCCGAGCCGGCTGAACGCTGAAGACCTCGGGGTGATCGACCGCTGGGTCGCCGCGGGCGCGCCGGGGTGCGCGGGGTCGAGCTGCGGGAGCGTGAGCGCCGCGCCGGCCCCCTCCTCGCCGCCGCTGCCGTGCACGCCGTCGCACCAGTTCACCGCGCACGCCGCCGGGGGCGCCGGCGCCTATCGCGTGCCCGGCTCGTCGGGGAACCTGAACAAGTGCTTCGCGTTCCGCTCGCCCTTCAACGGCGCCACGCAGGCGACGGCCTTCGCGGCGCGGGTCGACAACGCGCGGGTGCTGCACCACCTGATCCTCTTCGGCACCGACACGCCGCAGCGCGACGGCGAGGTCTTCGACTGCGACGGCAACATGCCCCGCGACGCTCGCTTTCTCGCGGGCTGGGCGCCGGGCAACCAGGGCTCGGTGATGCCCGACGACGTCGGCGTCGAGCTGCCGGGCTCGACCGGCTGGTTCATCCTCCAGGTGCACTACTGGAGCACCACCCCCGAGGCCGCCGACGACACGAGCGGCATTCGCCTCTGCACCACCGACACGCCGCGCCCCCACGTCGCGGCGGTGCACATGCTGGGGAGCCTCGACATCGCGATCCCGCCGCGCTCGCAGGCGACCGAGGTCCGCGGCGACTGCGTGCCCGTGGCGACCGGGCCCGTGCACGTCCTCGGCGCGACCGCGCACATGCACCGCCTCGGCCGCTCGCTGCGCACCGAGATCCTGCGCTCAGGCGGCGGCACCGACATGATGCTCGACGTGCCGAGCTACAGCTTCGACAACCAGGTGAGCACCCCCCTCGACCTGGTGATCATGCCGGGCGACCGCCTGCGCACGACCTGCACCTTTCAGAACCCCACCAACGCCACGACCTACTTCGGCGAGCGCACCGAAGACGAGATGTGCTTCAACTTCGTGCTCGCCTGGCCCGCGGGGGGCCTCTCTGACGCGAGCGGCGGCTCGAGCCGCAGGTGCATCCGCACGGCGCGGTGATACCATCGCGCCGTGTCTTCAGACGAGCTCTCGCGTCGGTTGAGCGAACTCAAGCTTCGGCGTGACAAGGTCTTCGCGCGCGTCTCGTGGTGGGAGAACCACCGCGCCGGCGCGCTGATGCCGATGGCCGCGCTCAGCTTCGCCGCGGGCTACGCCGCGGGCTACGGCGCGCACCTGGCCTTCTCGGTACCCTACCAGGTGGGCTACCTCGCGGGCGTCGCCAGCATGTTCGGCGCGGGGCGGGCGGTGGAGCGGTACACCAACCCCGCGCAGCTCCCGCTCCTCGACGTGCTGGTGGCGAAGGCCGAGCGGCAGCTCAGAGAAGCGACGCGAGAAAGCCCCGCAGCGCGCGGTTGAACGCCTCGGGGGCCTCGAGGTTGGTCATGTGGCCCGCCCCGGCGATCTCGACCACCGCCGCGCCGGGGACCCGCGCGGCCATCGCCGCGTGCTCGGCCGGGGGCGTGACCGCGTCGTGCTCGCCGACGACGAAGAGCGTCGGGACCTTCACGCCCGGCAGGAGCTCCGTGGCGTCGGGGCGGTCGCGCATCGCGCGCAGGGCGAAGGCGATCGCCTCGGGGCGCTGCGCCGCGCCGAGCTCGCGCACCCGGTCCCGCGCGGACGCGGGGGCGCTCGGCGCGAGGAGGGCGGGGAGCATCTTCTCCACCAGCGCCGCCGCGCCGTGGCGGCTCACGAGGCTGCTGTTGAGGATCCGCCCGGCCTTCACCGCGGGGGGGTCGCCCGCGGCGCGGGTGTCGGCGAGCACCAGCGCGCGGAGCAGGCGCGGGTGCCGCGCGAGGAGCCGCAGCGCGACGTAGCCGCCGAGGCTGAGCCCGACGACCACGGCGGGGGGGCGACCCTCGAGGGCGCGCGCGACCGCGCTCGCGTACACGTCGAGACTCGGGGTCACGTCGGGGCCCGGGAGCGGCGCGGCGCCGAAGCCGGGGAGGTCCGGCGCGAGGCAGGTCCACCCGTCGAGGGAGAGCGCCTCGACCTGCGCGGACCACATGCGCGCGTCGAGCGGAAACGAGTGAAGAAACATCACCGGAGGACGCGACGCGCTCATCGCGCGCATGCTACCCGAGGCTGCGGTCATGCGTCGCTCGACACGAACCCTCGCGCTCTCGGTCGCGCTCCTCGCGGGCGGGGCGGCGCGCGGCAACGGGCGCTTTCCGACGGCGCAGCAGGTGGTCTTCGGCGCGGGCGAGCACGCCGGGCGGGTGACCTTCAGGGTGACCTTCGGGCTCCTGGTCTCGAACGACGACGCGCGGAGCTTTCGGTGGCTCTGCGAAGAGGCGATGTTCTCGCCCGCCACGCCCGGCCCCGCCGTCGACCCCGCGGTGGAGATCGACGCGCAGGGGCGAACCCTCTTCGGGTACGGCAGCGGCGTGCGCGCGTGGAGCCCCGACGCGTGCGGGGTGCGCGTGCTCCCTGACCTCGCCGAGCGCGAGGTGATCGACCTCGCCATCACCCCCGACCTCCGCACGATCTACGGCGTCGAGACCACCCCAGGGACGCGGCAGTGGGTGCTCCGCGCGAGCGCCGACGACCTCGCGTTCACCCGCCAGGGCGCGGGCGTCGCCGGCGTGCGCCTCTCGACCCTCGACGTCGCGCCCTCGGACCCGCGGCGACTCTACGTCGGCGGGCTCGACGAGGGCACGCGCGCCCCCGTCGTGCTGCGCAGCGACGACGCGGGCGAGACGCTGCTCCCGGTGAACCTCGCGCCGTCGCTCCTCGGCGACGAGGCCTTCGTCGCAGGCGTCGACCCGGTCACCGCGGACAATTTCTGGTTGCGTACCAACAGCGGCCTCGGCTCGACCCTGGTGCGCGTGCGCGGCGTGCAGGCGGAGGTCGTGGCGAGGAGCAGTGACGCGATGCTGGGCTTCGCCCGCTCGGGCGACGGGCGCACCGTCTGGTACGGCTCCGTGGCGGGGGGGCTGTTTCGATCGACCGACGGGGGAGACCTCTTCGAGCGCGTGAGCGAGCTCGCGATCTACTGCCTCGCCGTGAGGGAGGGCGAGCTCTGGGCCTGCGGAGACTGGCTGCGCGGTCCCTTCGCGCTGGGGCGGTCCGTCGACGGCGGGCGAAGCTTCACCCCGGTGCTGCGCTTCGAAGACGTCGCGGGCCCGGTGACCTGCGCGGGGGAGGGGGCCGCGAGCTGCGAGCCCCGCTGGCCCACGCTCCGCGACGACCTGCTCACGCCCCCCAGGCGCGACGCGGGCGCGCAAGACGCCGCCGCCCGCGACGCCGCCCGCGACGCCCCGAGCGCCGACGCCGGGGCCCTCGGCGAGCTCCGACCGCCCCCGCCGTCAGGGGGCTGCGCGTGCTCCGCGGTCGCCCCAGCCCGACGCCGTCCGCTGGCCCTCGCGCTCCTCGCCGCGGGGTGGACGATCGCCCGACGACGCCGTCGAAGCCGGGCCTCGGTGATTGCATTTGCGACACATTTGCAATAGAGAGCCCCCTGCGCTCTGCTTCTGGGCTGTGCGTCGGTTTCGGTCGCGATGACACGTTGGAGGGCGACGATGGCGAGCAAGGTGAGTTCAACGCCCGAGGAGGTTCGACGGTTGATTCGCGACGCGGGGCTGCGGGTGACGTCGCCGCGGGTGGCGGTGCTGCTTCGCATGGAGCAGACGCAGGGGCCCGTGACCCACGCTGACATCGCCGACGCGCTCTCGCCTCAGGGCTGGGACCGGGCGACGATCTACCGCAACCTGACCGACCTCACCGAGGCGGGGCTGCTGCGGCGCACCGACATGGGCGACCACGTGTGGCGCTTCGAGCTGGCGCGGGGCGACGCGAAGGGCCACGAGAGCGGGCTGCACCCGCATTTCGTGTGCAACGCCTGCGGCGACGTGACCTGCCTCGAAGACGACGCGATCGAGATCCAGGTCGGTCGCGGCGCGCCGAAGTCGCTGCGCGGGCTCGAGGTGGAGATTCAGGTCAAGGGGCGATGTGATAACTGCGCCTGACCCTTGAACGCCTCCCTCGCAACGACGCTCGGACTCTCCCTCGCCGGGCTCTCGGTGGGCCCTTGCCTCGTGGCGCTGGGGCGCTCCCGGGGGCGTTGGCGCGCGGGGGTCGAGGGCTTCTCCCTCGCGGTGGTCCCGGGGCTGATCGCGCTGCGGCTGTTCCCGCACGTGCTGGAGGAGCTCGGGGCGCTGGCCTTCGGCCTCGCCGCCGCGGGCTACCTCGCGCTGCGCCTGGCCGACCGACACGACCACGCGCGCGCGGATCACGCCTCGGGGGCGACCGCCGTGGGCGTCGCCATCGTGCTCCCCGCGCTCATCGCGCACGCGTTCACCGACGGCGCGGCGCTGGCGATGGCGGGCGCGTCGGGGGGGCGCGCGCACATGGGCCCCGAGCTCGCGGGCGCGCTGGTGCTCCACCGGCTGCCCGAGGGGATGTTCCTCGCCACGGCCCTGGTGCCGGCGCTGGGTTGGCGGCGCACGATCCACCGGCTCATGGCGATGGGGCTGGCGACGGTGCTCGGGGCCGCGCTGGGCGAGTCGCTCCTGCGCAGCGTGCCCGACGCGCTCTTCGACGGGGTGATGGCCTTTGGGCTCGGCGCCATGCTCCGCCTCGCGGTGCACGCGCACGACGCGGGGCCCGACGGCGCGAGCGCCCGCGCGGCGTCGGGGGCGGCGTTTCTCCTGGGCGTCGCGGCGCTGTTGGTCATCCCCGACCCCCACTCGATCCTCGACGCGGCGCACCCGCTGGAGCTCTCCTTCGCCCGCGCGGCGGTGGCGCTCTTCGTCGAGTCGGCGCCGGCGGTGCTGCTGGGCATCGTGGTGGCCGCGGCGGTTCGGCGCGTGCGCCTGCCCTTCCCTGGCTCTCGCCTGGCCGTCGAGGGGCGCTGGCGTCAGGCCGCGCAGGGGGTGATCTTCGGACTGCCGATGCCCATGTGCTCGTGCGGCGCGGTCCCCTCGGCGCGGGAGCTGCTGGGGCAGGGCGCGCCGCTGGGGGCGGTGCTGGCCTTCTTGATCGCCGCGCCCGAGCTCGACCTCGGCGCGATCGCGCTGTCGCAGGGTCTCCTGGGTCACGAGGTCACCCTCCTGCGCGTCGCGGCGGGGGCCCTCACGGCCCTGCTCGTCGGCGCCGCGCTGGGAGGCGCCGAGACGCCGCGGCCGCTGCCCGCCGCTCCGGTCGAGCCTGACCGCGGCGTGCTGCACGGCACCGCGCGCGCGACCGACCAGATCGCCGCGTGGTTCGTGCTGGGCATCGTCGCCGCGGCGACCCTCGAGGCGGCGGTGGCCCCGGGCGCTCTCGCCTCGGCGCCGAAGGCGCTGCGCTACGCCTTCGCGCTCCTCGGGGCGCTGCCGATGTACCTCGCGCCGCACGCGTCGATCCCCGTGGCCGCGGTGCTGGTTCACAAGGGGCTGGGTCTCGGTCCGGCGGTGGCGCTGCTCATGGGCGCGTCGGGGGCCAACTCGTGGGTCCTGCGGCTCATCGCCGAGGCGCGAGGGCGAGCCGCGGCCGCGCGCTTCGGCGCCGCGATGCTGGCGACCTCGGTGCTCGTGGGCGCGGCGCTGGAGCGGCTGGTGGCGGCCGACGCGATCCCCGAGGTGCACGCGCTCGCGGCGCACGACCACGGGGTCGTCGAGGTGGCCTCGGCGGTGGCGCTGGGCGCGTTGCTGGTCGGGAGCGTGCTGCGCAGCGGTCCTCGGCAGTGGTTCAAATCGTTGCAGCCGGTGCGGGCGGAGCACACGCACTGAGCCGCGCTCCGCGCGGTCGACGGCGCACGACCTCGAGGCGTTGCCAGTACCTCTCGACAGGGGCTTGGAAGGGTTCCGCGCGAGGGCCGGGACCACGCTCCGCGCTGCCGCGCCCCCTTCTCCCAAGGGCGCGAGGTAGCGCGGTGCGGGCCCGCGGCGGAGGCGTCGAGGCGGGGGAGCTCGGGGTCCACGGCGTTGCGCGAGCTTCGCGCGCCGCGGGGCGTGAAGCGCTCAGGCGCTGGCGACGCTGCCGTGGTCGTCGCAGTGCGCGCCGTGGGGATGGTGCAGGTGCCCCGACACGAGGTAGTCGGTGTGGTCGCCGTGGGGGACGGCCTCGTGCCCGCAGCCCGGACCGTGCGCGTGCGCCGCGTCGTGGGCGCTGCACGCGTGGTCGGGGGTGCAGTCGGCGGGGTTGGCCGCGCTCACGTCGAGGCGGTGCTCGTCGACGTGGCCGCCGTGGGGATGGTGCAGGTGGCCGTCGTGGAGGTAGTCCACGTGGTCGGCATGGCGCACCGAGGCGTGGCCGCAGTCGGGGCCGTGGGTGTGGGTGTGGTCCTTGTGTTCGCTGCAGCTCATGGTTCGTCCTCCTCGGGGTCGTGGGCGTGGGGCGCCTCGTCGGCGTGCTCCAGCGCGTTGGCGATCAGCTCCGCCACGTGGGCGTCGCTGAGCGCATAGAAGATGTGCTTTCCCTGTCGTCGTCGTCGGACCAGGCCCTCGGCGCGCAGCAGCCGGAGCCGCTGCGAGACCGTTGAGAGGCCCTCTCCCTCAGCGAGGTCGCTCACGCATCGCTCACCCGCCGCGAGCAGCGCGAGCAGACGAAGCCGCGAGAGGTCGCCCATCGCGCGAAAGATCGACGCCGCTCGCTCAAACGCCGCCGCGCTCGGCGCCCGCGGGAGCGAGGCCGCGGGGTGCTCAGGGTCGCCCGGCGTGCAGGTCAGGTCGTGCGAAGGAGAGGTCTTCATTCAGTGCGTCAGTTGACCGACTGATGAAGTGTGTAGGTGATGAATCAATGGCCGTCAATGGCCCTCGCGCAACGGGTTTCGCGGTGCAATTGCAACGCAATTGCGGGGGCTGAGGCGGAGGCGCCCGGACGACCCGACAGGCGCTCGCAGCAACGCCACGCCCGACCTTCACCCCCGAGCCGAGGGACGCATGGGTCGCCGACGCGGCGCGCTTCACGAAGTGCATCGAGAAGTGACGGGCCCGGGCGGGCCTGGGCGGGCCTGGCTCCATGCAGGCGGTCGCAGCGGCGCTCAACCCTCGCCGCTACGCCTCGCGCACCTCGAGGGTGAGGTGCGAGATGGGGCCGACGGCCTTGAGGCGCTCGCGGACCTCGCGCTGCGCGACCGGCCCCGCGCTGTGGAGGGTGGCCGCGCAGTACCACTGGCCCGCGGTGGGCTCCCAGAGGTGCAGATCGAGCACCGTCGCGCCCGAAGACTCGAGCACCGCGCGCACCTCGCGCACCGCGAGCTCGGAGGGCACGCGATCGAGGAGCGGGCGCGCGGTGTCGCGAATGAGCCCGACGCCCCACTTCGCGATGAGCGCGCTGCCCACGAGCGCCGAGAGCGGATCGAGAAAGCGCCATCCGAAGCGCATCCCCAGCACCAGCGCCGCGATGGCGAAGACGCTGGTCACCGCGTCGGCGATGACGTGGAGGTACGCGCCGCGGAGGTTGGGGTCTCCGTGGTCGTGCCCGTGGTCGTGCCCGTGGTCGTGCCCGCGGTCGTGCCCGTGGTCGTGCCCGGCGGGCATGAGCAGCCGCGCGCTGACGAGGTTCACGACGAGCCCGACGACGGCGACGGCGAGGGCCTCGCCGTAATGGATCGCGCTGGGGTGCAAGAGCCTGTGCACCGACTCGACGACCATCTGCGCGGCGACGGCGAGGAGGGCGAGGGCGTTGGTGTACCCCGCGAGGGCGTGGACCTTCGCCGTGCCGAAGGAGTACTCGCCGCGCCCCGACCGCGTGCGGGCGTACCACCACGCGAGGGCCGAGATGGCCAGGGCGCCCGCGTGAGTCGCCATGTGCCAGCCGTCCGCCGTCAACGCCAGGGAGTGGGACCAGGTGCCCACGGCGATCTCGGCGACCATCATCGACAGGGTGAGCCCGATGGTCCACCAGGTGCGCCGCTCGCCCGCGCTCGCGCCTTCGACCGAAAGCGGCTGCATGCAATGGAATTCGACCTGGCTCATCGTCGCGTCGGCCTCAGCCTCGCACGTCGACGGCCCCACCGCACGCATCGCCGAGTCCCCCTGCTCACTGCGACCGGGCTTCGCTATGGTACCGCCCCATGTCCGAAGGGCACTCCACGAAGGTCGTTCTCACATCACTCGCCGCCAACGCGGCCATCGCGGTCACCAAGACCGTGGCCGCGGTGTTCACGCACTCGGGCTCGATGCTCGCCGAGGCGATTCACACCGCCGCCGACTGCGTGAACCAGGTGCTGCTCCTCGTGGGGATTCGCCAGTCGAGCGCGGGGCCCTCGGAGAGATATCCGCTCGGCACGGGGAGGGCGAGCTACTTCTGGTCCTTCGTGGTGGCGCTGATGCTGTTCACTGGCGGCGGTGCGTTCTCGATCGGCGAGGGCGTCGAGAAGGTGCTCCACCCCGAGGCGCTGCACCACGTGAGCGTCGGGCTCATCGTGCTCGGGGTGAGCTTCGTGCTCGAGGCCCTGTCGCTGCGACAGTGCGTCTCCGAGGTCAACCGCAAGCGCGGCGAGATGGGCTTCATGGACTACCTCCACGTGACCAAGGACGCCGAGCTCGTGGTGTGCACCGGGGAGAATTTCGCGGCGGTGGTGGGGCTCGCCATCGCGTTCCTCTCCATGGCGCTGGCGATGTACGTCGACCCCAGGTTCGACGGCGCGGGCAGCGTGCTGGTCGGGCTGGTGCTGGTGTGGGTCGCGTGGTTCCTCGCCCGCAAGATGCGATCGCTCCTTCTGGGTGAGCGCGCCGACCCCGAGGTCGACGCCGCCGTCCAGGCCGCCGCCGCGGACGACCCGCGCATCCAGTCGGTGCTGCGCATGATCTCGGTGCAGCAGGGGCCCGGCGAGGTGATGCTCGCGGTCAAGCTCCGCCTCGACGAGGCGCTCACCTCGAGCGAGGTGATCACCGTGATCAACGAGTTCGAGCGCCGGGTGCGGGGGCGAGTGCCCGACGTGAAGTGGCAGTTCGTCGAGCCTGACACCGAGGCCTGATCCGCGGTCCTCGGCGCGGGCTCACCCCTCCTGGAGCGGAGGAGGGGCCTCGGACGGCGGCGCATGCAGCACCACCACCTGGTTTCGGCCTTCGCATTTGGCGGAGTACAGCGCCCGGTCTGAGAGGGCGATCAGGTCGTTCACCGAGGGAGCGGGGCCGACTGAGGCCGCCGCGACGCCGATGCTCACGGTGACGCGCTCGTACCCGTCCCCGATCTTGATCTCCTGCGCCTCGACGCGGAGGCGAATCCGCTCCGCCAGCTCCCGCGCGCCGTCGGCGTCGGTCTCAGGGAGCAGCACGCAGAACTCCTCCCCGCCGTACCGCGCGAGCAGGTCTCCGTGGCGGAGCTGCGCGCGGATGGTCGCGACGATGCCCAGCAGCACCGCGTCGCCGGCCTGGTGCCCGTGCGCGTCGTTGACCCGCTTGAAGTGATCGAGGTCGAGCATGAGCAGCGACAGGGGCCTGCGGTGGCGGCTCGCGCGGGCGAGGGCGCGGCTCCCGAGGTCCATCAGCATCCGGCGGTTGAAGATCCCCGTGAGCCCGTCGAGCGCGGCGAGCCGCTCGGCCTCGCGCCACATCGCCTCGCGGTGCATGAGCACCACCCCGAGGCCGGTGCACACGATGAGGGCGAAGCTGCCCAGCACCCACGCCTCGTCGAGCGTGCTCTCCGAGGGATGCCGCGCGCCGGCGACGCGGAGCGCGAACAGCGCGACGGCGAGTCCGTAGCCCACGCGTACCAGCCGCACGGGACGCCCCCCGGCCTCGAGGCTCTGCGGGCGCGACAGCAGCCACACGATCGCCGCGGCCTGCGCGGCGTTGACGGCGCCGCCCACGAGCGCGCCCGGCGTCGAGGCGCCGAGCAGCCGCGACGCGCCAGCGGCCACGGCCAGCGAGGGCGCGATGAACGCCGCGCGGGGCAGCGGGCGGCTCATCATGCGGCTGAGCGCCGCGAGCGCGAGGGAGAGCGCGACCGACAGCGCGACGTCGCCGAGCGCCCCCGCCGGCGACCACGGGATCGCCCCGCGCAGCAGGAGCAGCAGGTGCCCGACGCCCTGCGCCAGCAGCGAGGCGATCCAGAGGCCCTCGCCCTGACGCAGCCGTTTGTGCACCGCGTACAGCAGGCTCAGCGCCATCAGCCCGTCGGTGAGGCACAGAAAGAGGTAGCCGGTCGTGACATCGAGGCGCATGGGAGACTCCCGCGTAGAAGGACCCCGCAGCTGCGCGCGCCGTGGCGACGCGAGCGAGGCTGCGACCGAGCCCGCACGAGCGCGACGTGATCGATGAAGGAGGACCGGGCAGGCGCCCCTGAGGGCGCTCTTCTTCCTGGTTTCAAGGGCAAGTTGCGAACGGCCCGCGCACCGCGCAACCCCGCGGCGCTGGGCCCAGAGAGCCCTCGCCGAGACGAGCCGAGGGCGAGGTCGCCGCCGCAAGGCGTGCGCGTCGCGCACGGTCTTCGCGCGCCACGTGACTTCGGACATGGCCTTCGTCGCGCGCGCGGGTTGAGGAGAGAGAAGTCGCTTGCGTCGCGGGGCGGAGTCGCGTTTCGCTGGTGTCGCTCGGGGGCGACGCGCCCTCGCTTCACGCCGCGAGCGCGCCCGTGTCGTTCGGGTCGGTACGGCTCCGCGGCGCAAGGATCATGGGAGCATGGAAGCTTTTCGCTGGGACGCGTGCTTCGTCACGGGCATCGCGGAGATCGACGCGCAGCACCACACGTTGGTCGACCTGATCAACCGCCTCGGAGACGTCGTCACCGGCGATCGCGCTTCGTCGCCCGACGACATCGAGCGGGTCTTCGGCGAGCTCGCGCAGTACGCCGCGCAGCACTTCCACGATGAGGAGGGGCTGATGCACGCGCACGGCCTCGACCCTCGCTTCGTCGACGCGCACCGCCGCGCGCACGCGAGGTTCATCGAAGAGATCACCGCGATGCACGGGTCGCTCGCGAGCGACGGTCCCCTCGCCGCGGAGGGCCTGCTGCGGTTTCTCTCGCACTGGCTGGCGTGGCACATCCTCGGGCAGGACCAGCGGATCGCGGCGCAGCGCTCGGCCATCGAGGCCGGGCAGAGCCCCGAGCAGGCCTACCACTCGGTCGAGCGGCCCGGCGACCCCGCGACCGGCGCGCTGCTGCACGCGCTCGACGGTCTCTTCCACCAGGTCTCAGAGCGCAACCGCGCGCTGTCGCAGCTCAACCGCACCCTGGAGGCGCGCGTCGCTGAGCGGACCCGCGCCATCGCCGAGGCCAACCAGCGCCTCGAGGACCTCGCGATGACCGACGTGCTCACGGGGCTGCCCAATCGTCGGCACGCCATCTGGCGCCTCGAGCGCGAGTGGCTGGAGGCGGATCGGCGCGCCTCGCCGCTCTCGTGCCTCATGATCGACGCCGACGGCTTCAAGCGCATCAACGACGCGTACGGGCACGACGCGGGCGACGGGGTGCTCCGCGCGCTCGCGCGGGCGCTCGTTCACGCCGTGCGCACCGACGACGTGGTGTGCCGCCTCGGCGGAGATGAGTTTCTGGTGCTCTGTCCGCGCACGCCGCTTGAGGGCGCGCTCCAGGTCGCCGAGTCGCTCCGCGGCGAGGTGGCCGCGCTGCGGGTGCCCGCGGGCGACGGCGCCTGGAGGGGGAGTGTGAGCGTCGGGGTCGCCTCGCGCACCGACGAGATGCTCGTCGTCGAGGACCTCATTCGCGCGGCCGACCGCGGCGCGTACCTCGCCAAGCAGGCGGGGCGAGACCGTGTGGCCACCGCCCAGCGACGCTGAGCGGGGCCTCGCGCGATGAGGGGGTCAGTACCTGAACGCGCCGCTCGGGCGCACCGCGCACAGTCCCTCGCTGTTGAGGTGACCCGAAGCCCGGTGTGAGAAGGCCACGAAGTCTCGCAGGTCGGCGACGCCCGTGTTGCCGCCGAGGTCGAAGCTGAGCGCGTCGGGGTTGCGAGGCGTGTAGCCCGCGGTCTGCCCGCCGCGATCAGGCACGGTCCGGTTCATGCGGTCGCGGAGGTTGGTGGGCGCGACGCCGACGAGGTCGTCGAGGGTGACCTCCGCCGCGTCGCCCATGGCCCTCGCGCGCGAGGCGAACTGGTCGAAGCGCAGGGGAGGGTCCTCGACGCCGAGGGCGCCCCACAAGAAGTGGTCGACGTGGAGGGTGATCTGCGCGGTGACCGCGCGGCTCGGGTTGGGCGCGACGCCCGGGCTCTCGTCGCCGTTGTCGGGGTTGTTGCAGTTGAGGTAGCGAGCGTCGGCGCCGAAGCCGAAGCGAAACCGCACCGTCGTGGGGTAGCTCTCGAAGCTCGTGCCCGCGCCCGGCGCCGCGCCGCGGTAGTTCGCCGTGCCCTCGATGAGCCAGGTCCACCCCTTGCGGAGCATCTCCTCGTAGGCGGTGACATCCGCGGCGTCGAGGTTGACGTTCGTCGCCGCGGGCGAGGCCGGCGCGGTGTCGAACGAGAACGCGTAGCGCACCATCGGGTCGAGGCTCCCCCCGCCGGCGGGCGCGGAGATCACGGTGAGCGGGATCGCCGTGTCACCGCCGACGACCAGCGGTCCCGCCTTGGCGACGTTGACCGCGAAGATCGCGGGGCTGGTGAACACGTCGGCGCCCACCGCCGCGGGGTCGGTGGGGGTGGTGCTCGGGCGGTTGAGCCGAACGCGGGCGATGGTGGTGATCACGCGGCTGAAGCGCAGCTGCCACCCGTCGACCACGACCCGCTCGCCGTCTCCCGGGTTGGCGTTGTAGTCAAAGCCGTTGACCGCGTCGGCCTCGCCCGAGATCGACACCTGAATCGTGCGAGGGTCGCTCGTGGTCGACGTGAACGCGGGCGCGACCGGGGTGCGAAACGACTCGGGCAGGCTCGCGTCGGCGGAGATCACCGGCGCGTCTGAGGCCGCGTCGGCCCCGACCCCGGCGTCGCCGGCGGGCGTCGAGCCGCAGCCCGCGAGGAGGAGAGATGCAGTGCAAGCTGCTGAAATAAAACGTGTATTCATGTCTTCTCGCGTCGTTGGGCGCAGGGCGGACGTCTCCCGTCACCTGCGGCTCGTCGGTTCGAACGGATCAGCGCGGCGAGGACGGCGCGGCGCTGAAGCTCGGTAGAAAGACCCCCTGCACGCCCCGCGCGTTCTCGATGAACGCGCGGCCTACGTTGTCGCTCGGGTCGAAGGTGCGAACGCCCTCGGGGGACGCGGGCTTCGCGAGGAGCTCGGAGAAATCTGCGCCGCGGAACCACCCGCGCGGGTCGACGCGCACCGTGAGCGAGCCGCCGTCGGTGAGCTCGAACGCGCCCGGCACCCCGCGCACGCGGCGCGCGACCTCGAGGGGGCGCTGAGGCGTCGCCAGCGACTCGTTGACCTCGAGCGCGCCGTCGAAGGTCACGCGCTGCTCGCCCCGCTCGGCCACGCCCGCGACGCGCACGGCGGCGCCCTGCATCGCGGGGTCGTTGAAGTACCAGAACTCCAGGGTGTTCACGCGCTCGAGCACGCCGTCGCCGCCGCCGGGGACGGTCTGCAGCGCGGGGTCGAGGAGGTCGACGACGACCTGGGTGGTGACCTGTCCCACGATGCGCCCCGCGCCGAGGTGGAGCGCGCCGTCGGCCCAGGCCGAGCGCACGAAGAGGTCGCTCACGCGGTCGCCGAGGGTGCGGCGCGCGACCACCGGGGTGAGGGTGTTGAGGTAGATCGGGCCGACGGCCATGCGCGCGTCGGTGAGGGTCACGCGCCAGCCCTGGTCGTTGTCGAAGGTCAGGGGCGCGCGCGCGTCGCGCTCGACGCCGCCGACGCGCACCTCGAAGGAGGCGCGGCCCCCGGAGGTGGCGTCGCCGCAGCCGACGAGGGCGAGGAGGCTCATCGCGAGGAGGGACGATCGGCGTGTCATGAGGACCTCGTGGGCGCACCGTGCCGCGCGGCGGCGGATCCGAGGTGCACCGTGAAGACGACGAAGAGCGAGCGCGGCGGGCCGGCCGCGAAGTGCTGCGCCGCCACCAGCGTGGGGAAGGGGCGCGAGCGAAAGTCTGAGACGAAGTTGTACTGACCCCAGCGGTACTGGGCGTCGAGGAGGTTCTGCGCGATGAAGCCCAGCTCGACGTGCGACCACCTCGCCGCGAGCTGGGCGTCGACGGTGAACACCGCGTCGCCCGTCTCGGCGAGGGGCAGCGGGCGCGGGGCCACGTAGGTCACCCCGAGTCCACCCGTGAGAACCACCCGGCGCCCCCGGAGGTTCCACGGGAGCGGCGCGTTGGCGCTCGCGTCGAGGCGCGCCACCACCTGCGGCACGTAGGGGACGAGGAACCCGTCGTCGAAGGTCGCGCGCGCCCAGGTGACGTGCGCGGAGACATCGAAGCGGGGATGCGTCGCCCGCACCGCGCCCAGCGCCCCCATGCGCGTGGTGCCCCCCGCGAGGCTGTTGCGCCCCTGGGTCTCGTCGAAGATCAGGTCCTGCCCGACGTGCGTGTAGAAATACAGCGCGCGGGCCGAGAGGCGCACCCTTCCCAGGTGTCGGTCGTAGACGACCCCGCCCTCGAGGGCGAGGGCCGGCGAGTAGGGCAGCGTCTGGTCGTTGCCCAGGTACACCGGGTCGGCCGAGCGCGCGCCGAGGCCCGCGGCGAGGGCCACGGTCACCCCCTTGAAGGGGCCCAGAAACACGCTCCCGCGGGGCTGGAGCGCGAAGCCCCCGCTGCTGCGCCGGGTGGTCGGGTCGCGGGGGCCCACGCGGTCGGCGGAGTAGCAGGCCACGTCGAGGTCCGCGCCGCGGAGCGAGACGTCGTGCACCGCGCAGCGGTCGAGGGCGTTGTACTGAAACAGGTCGGCGCGGAGCCCCCCGCGGAGCACCAGCCAGCGCGTGAGCCGCAGCTCGCTGTCGACGTAGAGCGCGACGTTGCCCACCTCGTTGTCGAGGTCGAAATCGCTGCGGTACGCGATGTCGGTGCCCGAGCGGAGCCGCCGCTGGGTGCTGTCGACGCGCACGAACCGCCCGTACAGCCCGACCTCCAGCGACTGCCGGTAGCCGCCGAGGGTGGTGCTGAAGCGCCCCGACGCGCGCGCCCCCGCCTCGACGCTCTGACCGTTCTGGTCGATGAGGTCGCCGCGCTGGGGGTGCGGGCTCTGCCAGGGCTGCTGCACGTCGAGCAGAAAGCCCGTGAAGTTCTCGCGCAGGCGAAAGCTGCGCACCGAGCCCCAGGCTTGCGCCTTGAGCGTCGAGCTTGGACGGGTTGACTCGACCTCGACGCTGAGCAGGTGCCGCGAGACCTCGCCCCCCTGCGTCGCGTCGTAGGTGTCGTAGAAGCCCACGCGCCCCGCCGCCACGTCGTCGTCGCGGAGCACGCCCGCGCTGCGGTAGCGCGTGAGGTAGCTCGCGCCGAAGAGGCGCCAGGTGATCGGGCCGCTGCGGTGCTCGTACTGGCCGTTGGCCGTCGCGCGGTCGTACCCGCGGTTCTGCCCGTAGCCCGCGGAGGTGCCGACCTCGGCGCCGCCGAAGGTGCCCGGCGACTCGCCCTCGGGGGCCCAGATCGCCAGCGCGCGGTGCGTGTCGAAGCTCCCGTAGCGGTACTGCAACACCGCGCCGCGGGTGGGCACCCGGAGCGTGAACTGCGCGCTGCCCGCCACGGCGAAGTCGCCCTGGTGAGGGTCGAAGGGACCCTCGAGCACGCGCACCGAGTCGATGAGCTCGGGGATGATGAAGTGCGTGTCGGCGTGGCCCTGCCCGTGAGGGTGCGCGGGCTCGTTGATCGGGACGCCGTTGACGGTGAACTCGAGGTCCTGCCCCAGGCGGGCGTCGAAGCCGCGGAGAAAGACCTGCTCGGCGTGGCCCTCGCCCAGGCCGTTGGAGAGAAAGATCCCCGGCGCGAGGCGGAGCACGTCTGAGGCGTTGCCCCGGGGCACGTTCGCCAGCGCACCCACCGTGACGTCGACCTCGCCCGCGGCGCGAGAGGGCGGGCGTCGGGCGCTCACCACCCCCTCGCCGATCACCTGCTCGGGGGCTGCCGCGGGCTCAACCGCTTGCGCCGCAGGGGGATCGGACCGCTCCGGGGCGCGCTCCTGCGCCCACGCGGCGCGAGGCCCTGCCATCGCGAGCGAGAGACCCAGCAGCGACCACGTCGACTTCACAGGCCACCCTCTAGTCTTTTTGCATCACGATTGCAACTACCTCTCTCTTGCAGTTCAACCTGCGATGCGATTTCAGGGAGAGGGGCCCTCGGGGTCGGGGAGAATTGGTGCGGGCGCGGCGAAGGGGTGTATGGCCGCGGTCGGCTGATGGCGTCGCGCTCTTCGAAATTCCTCCTGCCTCTCGCCGCGCTGGCGTGTGTGGTCCGCAGCGCCTGGGCCGACCCGATGGACGCGGGGGCGGACGCGCGCTCCGACGCGCTGGACGCGGCGCTCGACGTAGCGGGGGCGGTGGACGCGTCGGCGGATGGCTCGGCGGACGCGTCGGCGGATGCGCCGAGGGACGAGGCGGTCCCGGCGCCGCCTCCGGCGCCCGCGCAGGCGGATCCCGTGGTGACGGTGACCACGACGACCGCGGCTCAGCTCCCGGTGCGCGTGGTCGATTACACCCTCCGCGCGACGCTGAACGAGACGGCGCACGTGGTGACGGGGGAGGGCACGGTGCGCTGGACGAACCCCTCGCAGGCGCCGACCCGCGAGCTCTGGCTGCATCTCTACCTCAACGCGTTTCGCTCCTCGGACACCTACTTCATGCGCGCGTGGGGCGAGCGTGAGCGCGCGCCCTCGCAGTGGGGCGGCATCGAGGTCTCTTCGCTCGGGCTCGAAGACGGCACCGACCTGCTCCCCGGCGCGAC
This sequence comes from Polyangiales bacterium, assembly GCA_041389885.1. GTDB lineage: Bacteria > Myxococcota_A > Polyangia > Polyangiales > JAWKRB01. The sequence continues at coordinate 86,629 of JAWKRB010000006.1, forward strand.
GCACCCCTCCGAGCCCGCGGGGGACGAGACGCAGCTCCGGGTGTCGCTGCCCCGCCCGGTGGCGCCTGGGGAGACCCTCACGCTGCGCGTGGCGTGGCGCTCGACGCTCCCCGAGGTCATCGCGCGCACGGGCTTTCACGGGCGCTTTCACATGGTCGGGCAGTGGTTCCCCAAGCTCGCGGTGCTCGAGGCCGATGGGCGCTGGGTGAGCTTTCCCTTCCACGCCTACAGCGAGTTCTACGCCGACTTCGGCCGCTACGACGTCACCCTCGACGTGCCCCGCGGGTGGACCGTGGGCGCCACCGGCCAGCGCGTGGGCGCCGTTCGCACGCAGGGCGGTCGCGACACCCACCGCTACGTCGCCGACCGCGTGCACGACTTCGCCTTCACCGCGTGGGATCAGTACGTCACCCGTGAGTCTCGCGCGGGTGGGGTCGCCGTGCGCGTGCTGCACCCCCCCGGGGCCGAGGGCGACGCGCAGCGCGTGGTGGAGCTCGCCGAGGGGATGATCCCCGCCTTCGCGCGGCGCTATGGGCCCTACCCGTACCCGAACCTCACCGTGGTGATCCCGCCGCGGGGCGCCGAGGAGGCGGGCGGGATGGAGTACCCGACGCTGATCACCACGGTGTCGGCGTGGTGGGCGCCGCGGCGCGCGAGGCTCCTCGAGTACGTGACGGTGCACGAGTTCGGGCACCAGTATTTCTACGGCCTCTTCGCGAGCAACGAGAACCGCTGGCCCTTCCTCGACGAGGGGCTCTGCGAGTACGCCACCGCCCGCGTGATGCAGGACCTCTACGGCCCCGACGGCGACCTCTTCGACATCCCCTGGCTCGCGCCGCGCCTCGGGCCGTGGGCGCTCTCCGCGGCCGGCTCGGCGTCGATCGCCGCGCCCGTGCCCGTCACCACGGCCGCCCCCGACTTCGCGACCTACGGTCGCTACGGCGGCCATGTCTACGCCCGCACGGCGACCCTCCTCCGCGGCGCCGAGCTCACCTACGGCTCCGCGCGCTTCGCCGCCGCGATGCGCGCCTACGCCGAAGACGCGCGCTTTCGCCACCCCACCCCCGACACGCTCCTGTCCGCGCTGGCCCAGGGCCTGGGCGACGACGCCGTGGAGGGATACCTGCGCCCCGCGCTGGAGGCGCCGGTGGGGGTGAACTACCGGGTCTCGGTGGTCGAGAGCGCGCGGGGCGCCGACGGCGTGCACCGCGGTCGGGTCGTGGTCGATCGAACGGGCGGCCCCGCGCTCCCGGTCGAGGTCGTGCTCGAGTCGGTCGGAGGCGCGCGGAGCGTTCACCGCGTGGCGGCGTCTGCGCTGACCACGGTGATCCCCTACTCGGGCGCGACGGCGCTGCGGGCGGCGCGGGTCGACCCCGCCGGGCGCTTTCCCCTCGACGAGAACCGCCTCGACAACGCGAGGGTCTCGGCCGACCACGAGGCCTCGGCGGCGCCCCTCATCGCCCGCGTCGCCTACTGGCTCGCCCTCGTCCTCGACGTGGTGGGACCATGAAGACCCTTCGCTGGATGCTCCGCACCGAGGGACGCGGCGCGATCGTGCTGCTCGTGTGGCTGATGGAGTCGGCGCTCGCCTGGGCCCTCGCCGCGGCGCTGGGCAGCGCTGTTGCCGCGCCGCTGCTGCGCCACCCCTCGGGCGTCTTCGCGCTCTACGGCGAAGACGGTCGGCTGCTCATGGACTTTCTCCGCGTCAACGCGGGCGCGCTCACCACCGCGGGCGCCGCGCTGGGCGTCGCGGTCGCGCTCTGGGCGGGGGTCGGCGTGCCCCTCGGAGGCGTGGTGCCGCTCGTGGGCGCGTCTCGTATGTCGATCCCCACGGCGCCCGCGGCCTTCGGCGAGAGCCTGCGCCGGGCGCCGACGCTCCTCGCCCTCGCGCTCCTCTCCGCGGTGGGCTACGGGCTCGTGGGCCTGCTCGGCTGGTTCGCCTGGCGCTACATCGACCGCTCGTCGCTGCACGTCGCCAACGCGCGCATGATCGACCTGCGGCACGCCGCGGTGATCGCCGCGGTGCTGCTCCTCGCGGCGCTGGTGAGCCTGTGGCACGCCCTCGCGCGCTTTCAGGCCATGGGGAGGCGCTACCGCGCGCTCTCCGCCGCCGCGTCGTCGCTCGGGCGCCTGGGGCGCGAGCCGCTGCAGACCCTCGGCCGGGCCCTGGGCTGGGCCCTGATGGCCGGCCTGGGCACGCTGGTCGCCTTCGCGGTCGGCGCCGCCCTCGACCGGCACCGGGCCCTCTGGGCCGTGGCCCTGCTCACCGCGGCGCAGCAGCTCTCGCTGCTCTGGCGCGTGCACTGCCGCATGCGCTGGTACGGCGGCCTCCCCGTCCGCGACGAGGCCTAACGGGCCGCGCGAAGTGCGCGCCGCGGGCGTACACGCGCTCGCCGGAGGTCGTTCGAACTCGAACGATCACCGCGAGGCGACGCGCGACCGACGGTCCCCGCCGTGGGCGAGCCTGGCGCGGGCAGGGGGCTGAGCTCGGCCGCCCGGCTGCCCGGCGCGGGGAACTCGAATTCCACCAGCACGCCGTCGGCCGCGTCGCTCAGCGGTCGGAGGATCGACTCGTAGTGCAGCTTCAACAGCGCGAAATACGAGCTCACGATGCTCGCGTTCTGCGACGAGAGCCGCGCGTTCGCCGTGGTCAGCAGCTCGATGCGCTCGCGAATCCGCTCGACGCCCTGCCCGATGTTGTCACCCAGGCGCGCGAGGCGGCGAACCCGGTCGATGAGCTCCCAGAAGCGGTCGGGCGCCTCGGGGGCGGGGCCGGTCAGCCCGACGCCCGCGTACCACGCCGCGACGGGCAGGTGCCTCTCCGCCAGGGCCACGAACCACCCCGGCTCCTCGCCCTCGTCCTCGACCGGTCGCGCGATGAGCTCGCCCACCTCGACGTCGGCCGCCGCGAGCAGGTCCATGAGCTCCTTGGCGCTCGCGGGGGGCTCCGCGGCCCCGAACTGCGGCTGGGGGAAGGGCAGCTCGGCGCGCAGGTGCGCGATCCACGCCTCGTTGCGCAGGTCGTTCACGTCGCCGCCTCCGAGGGCAGATTGAAACTCGGTGCGCCCCGGCTCGAGCGGCGCGCGGGGCGACGCGCCGACGCCCCGGAGGGCGCCTCGAAGCCAGCGGAGCACTCGCCGCCACCAGAGGGTCGTGCGCATGCGAAGTCACTCACGGTCGATGTCCTCGGGGTCGATGACCCCGTTGCGGCGAAAATCGAACTCCAGGCGCCAGGCCTCGAAGTGCGCGGTGAGCCCCCCGGCGGTGAGCGAGCTCGCGCCGTCGAGGTCGGCCCGGGCTTCTTCCCACGCGCCGTTGCGCTCGACCCGCAGCGCGGCGAGGGTGAGGTCGCTGGCCGTGCGCTGGGTGAAGCCCACCTGCACGCGCTTGATCCCCAAGCGCTCGCGCTCGGGCAGGCTCGTGGGGGTGAAGCGCACCTGCGCGAAGGGGATGGGCGGGTCGACGCTCCCCGCGGCGCCCGCGCGGGGCGGTCCGCGAAAGTTCTGCCCGAGCACCGCGCGCACCGCGAAGGGCTGCTCGTCGACCCAGAGCACCTCGGCGGCGTCGACCGGGCGACCGTCGGCGCGCACGATCAGCCGGTCATCGGGCATCACGAACTGCACCCCGCGGCCCTCCTGGCGGAGCACCCCGAGGTAGCGCGTGCGCTTGTGCTCGTCGATAGGCTCGACCACCAGCCGTCGCCCCTCGCCGGTCTTCGTGGTGAGCACGTAGCCGTGCGCGAGCCCGATGGCGACGCCGAACTTCGAGAGGTCGGGCCGCACCGTGCCCCGCTGCGCGGCGTGCAGGTCGAGGGTGCCGAAGCCGTGCTCCGACCCCGCGAGCTCTCGGGGTGAGAGGCAGTGCTGCGCCTGCACGGGGCGCGGCGACCTCGCGCAGGCCGCGCGCAGCCTGTCGCCCACGCCCGGCAGCTGCGCCGAGCGCCCGCTCGCCAGCATGAGCTGCACGGGCGACTCGGGGATCCCCAGCCAGCGCTCGGCGGTCTCGAGGGCGGGCGCGAGCACCGTGGCCGCGCAGGCCTCGAGCCACGCGCGGTCGGGGAGCGCGTCGAGCACCCGCGACACCTCGAACTCGGGGAGGTACTGCTGCGCGCGCTGCGCGAGGATGCGCCGCACGCCCGCGTCGTCGAGGGTGGTGGGCGAAGACAGCGCGATCTTCACGCTCTCGGCGAGGTGGTAGAAGCCCAGCGTGCGGCGCTGACGCAGTCGCTCCTCGCGGGTGCGCGCGCCGTGCCTCGCGTCGTCGGCCTGCGAGAAGCGGGTGCGGAGCTTCTCCTGCTGGTCCTTCGGCACGCCGACGCGGAGCTTGCGCTTCACCTCGCGCGCGATGCGGCGGGTGATCTCGAGGCCCGCGAAGGGCAGGCCGTAGAAGTCTTCGATGGTCGAGACGATGCGGTCGCCGTCTTCGTGGATGCGCAGGAGCACCAGGTCGGTTGTGCCGCCGCCGCAGTCGAAGGTCAGGATGCGCAGCGAGCGCGGGTGGTCGACCCCGGCGCCGACCGGCGCGAAGGCGTCGAGCACGCGGTCGAGGCGCAGCGAGCCGAAGCGGTGGTAGAGCACGCCCAGCGCCGCCGCGGTGGCCTCGTCGAGGAACGTGAGGGGCGCCTCGGGGGGGTCGTCGCAGAGCCCGCGCAGCCCGCCATGCAGCAGCGCCTGCCGCGCGATGCGCTCGAGGGTTTCGCGGTCTTGCGCGAGGAACGCCACGGGGTACGAGAGCAGGATCGGGCCCACCGCGTCGATGCCGCCGTCGGCGCCGCGCACGATCTCGGTCGCGGCGAGCTCGTCGAAGACGCCGTCGAGAAAGTCCTGCGCGTGCTGCGGCGTGCGCCCGAGCTGGAGCTTGGGCGCGGGCTCGAGGTCGTCGACCTCGACCTGGTGGATCGGGTCGAGCTCTCCCGAGAGCGCGTCGCCGCGCAGCTCCTCCTCGCGGTGCGCGTGCATCGCGAGGTCGACCAGGCCCAGCGCGCGGGCGCCGATGATCTGGTCGCCGAGGGTCTCGAAGGGGTGCCCGAGCAGCCCCTCGGGCTGCGCCGCCTGCGGGATCAGCACGCTGGGGATGCCCGCGTCGCCCTCGCGCCGACCGGGGATGGGCCGTCGCGCGAGCACGCTCCAGCGCTCGATGAGGGCGCCGGGCATGAGGGGGTTGCCGACGGTCGTTCGCTCCTCGAACGACTTGGGCGGAGGCACGAACGACGCGTGCCAGGTCGGCCCGTGCAGGGTCACGTCGACGACGTGAAAATACCAGGGCGCGAGCGGGCCCTGGAGGGTGACGTCGCGCTGGCCCTCGCGCTGGGTGACCACGCTGGTCTCGTGCGTGCCGAAGTCGATGGCGACGGTGGTGCCGGTGTCTCCGTGCCGCCGCGGGGCGCGCTCGGCGAGGATCACCAGGGGCCCCTCAGGCGCGGGCACGAGCCCGAGGCGCGCCGAGGCCGCGCCGAGGAAATTGTCCCAGGGCGGCGAGGTGTCGGCGTACTCGGCCAGGGTGAGCGCGACGCGGTGCGGGTCGAGCACGAGGGCGGTCTCGACGGGGCTGCGCTGCGCGAGGTGGCGCACCCTGCGCTCGGCCGCGCCCGCGGGGCCGATCACCAGGCACTGCCCCGGCGACACCGGGTGCCACGCGACGCTGAGGGCGGCCTCGAAGTTCGTGGCGTTCTTGTAGATCCGCAGCGAGAGGTAGAGCTGCGCGAGGGACGGGCTGTCGTGGGCGGCGACGGTGGAGGTCCCGCGGGCGTCGGTGCGGCCGATGGCGTGGGCGAGGGCGGTCCCCGCGATCCACTGCCGGGGCTCGACCTCGAGGCGGATCCACTCGCGGCCGCCGTCGTCGGTGGGGAAGGTCCTCGCGTAGAGGGCGAAGCGCTCGAGCTCGCCGTCCTTCGCGAAGGCGCCGCGGCGCGAGGAGCACCCCAGCGGCAGCGTGAGGATCACCGGGTTGAGCGCCGCGCGCACGCGCAGCACGCCGTTCTCGATCAGCATCAGGCCTCTCCCCCCTGCGCGTCGCCGTCGAGCTCCGCGAGGAGCGCCTCGAGCTGCCCCCGCGCCTGCGCGAGGAGCGCGTCGACCCCCTCGGGGAGCGCCAGCTCGCCGATCGAGCGCCGGAGCCGTCGGTACGCCTCGCCGCGCTTGGGGTCGATCCCCAGGGTGCGCGCCGCGTAGTCTTCGCGCTCCTCGCTCGAGGCGTGCAGCAGCCAGTGCACGCAGGCCGCGCAGCGCGCGAGGATGAAGTGCGTGCAGTGCACCGCGTTGCCCGGCTCGTCGGCTAGAAAGCGCTCCTCCTCGGCGCGCAGGCGCTTGAGCCCCTCGTCGGCCTCGAGCATGCGCTCCAGGGCGGGGCGCAGCGCCGCGGCGGTGTCGGCGCGCTTCGCGGCGTGCTGGGCGGCCGCGCAGGTGGCGCGCACGCACTCGGCCATGAGCAGGTCCCACGAGAGGGTCGGCGCGCCGTAGGGCTTGAGCACCGACTGGCGCACGCTCGCGGGGAAGGGCACGGCGACCCCGACCGGCGGCAGCGACGCGCGCAGGTCGTTCACCAGCGACTCCATCGCGTCGAGGGCCGCGCGGTCGGCGCGGGGCTCGCGGGTGAGCCGCTCCTGCAGGTCGATCACGGCGCCCTGCGCGCGGTCGGCGAGGTCGAGGGCTCGGCGCACTTCGCGCGGCGCAGCTCGCCGCGGTGCGCGAGGTGGAGCATCAGCCGCGTGAGCAGCTCGTGGCCGCGGTCGTCGGGGTTCGCCACGGCGAGGACCACGTCGACCATCCACTCGAGGAAGCGGCGCCGCGCCGCGGGCTCGGTCGCCCGCACGCGCGACACGTCGTCGACCCACGAGCGCGCGAAGAAGTGCGCGACGCGCCACGCGAAGGGCGTGTCGTCGGGCATCGCCTCGTCGTCGAGGTGTCGCACGATCGCGCTGCGCGCCAAGGGGATATCCCCCGGCTGGACCTCGAGCGCCGGGTCGACGTGGCGGTTCTCGATGAGCACGAAGGGCGGCCACGCGCGCAGGTCGTTGGGGTCGAGGGCGTCGGCGTGGGGCTCGTCGAGGGCGCCCCGCAGGGGCTGGATCACCGAGCCGAAGACCGACTGCGGCAGCGACTGCAGGGTGTTGAACTGCCGCTCGGCCTCGGGGCGAGAGAGCTCGCGGTAGCGGTCGGCGCACTGCCGCAGCGCGTCGCCGGCGTAGGTGAGCGCGAGCACCACGCGGCCGCGCATCTGCCCGTCGCAGCGCTCGACCCAGTGTCGCCAGGGGCCGTGCAGGAGCTGCGTGCCCGGGCGGATCGCGCTGGGCTGCGACGAGCACACGAGCAGCAGCAGGTCGAGCTCGCTCACGGCCTGGCGAAAGACCAGGTGGTTCTTCACGGCCTTGAGGTGCCGCGCCGAGTCCATCTCGATCTGGGGATCGGCGCCGGGGCAGTCGACGAGGTCGAGCACCTCGAAGATGCGCGAGGCGCGGGTGCCCGCGGGGGGGCGCACCCGGAGCGTGAGCTCGCAGGCCCGGAGCTGCAGCGAGCGCAGGCGGAGCTCGCCCGTACGGAGGCGGGTCACGCGGTACTCGCCCCGGCGCTCCTCTTCGAGCTCGTAGTTCGCGTCGTCGGCGAGCGGAAAGCGGCAGACCCGCAGCGCCCTCGCGAACTCGTCGCGGTTGCCGGGCTCGAAGGTCACGTAGAGCGACGCGGGGAACTCGTCGAGGTTCGCGGCGTCTTCGGCCGCGGCGGGCTCGCGCTCGAAGGCCTCGTTGTCGAGGGTGCGCACGCGCACGGCGGCGTCGAGCTTCGCGCCCCCGCGGCGGGTAAGCCGGGTGAGGCAGCCGGTGGTGTCGGCGTCGCCGACCGGGAGCTCCTTGAGCTCTTCGAGGTCGCCGTACCAGCGCGAGAGCATGAGGGTCTTGCCCGCGTTGACCTTGCCCATGGTGGCCGCGGTGGGCTGGCGCTCGACCGCCTCGGCGAAGCGCCGCACGGCGTCGCGGGCGCGGCGCTCGAGCTCGTCCCACTCCCGCGCGATGATGGCCTGGTCCTCGGGGGGGCCCTGGCGGGCGTCGGAGATGCGCCCGGCGGCGTCGTTGAGCCAGAGCTGCCAGGTCTGCGCGAGCGCGCCGAGGGTGGCCTCGAAGGGCCGCTGCGCGACCGCCGGCGCGGGCAGGTCGGCGCCGTAGCGGGCGAGTTCGAATACGTCGATCATGGGCGCCGCGGAGTGTACTTCGTTCGCGACCGCGCGCAGACCGTAAGCAACGAGGGGGCTCCCACGTTTTCTACCACGCCCATGCGACCGCTCTCGATCTTCTGTGCCGCGCTGCTCCAGCCCCTCGCCGCGGGCGCCTACGCCGACCACGGTCCTCCGCCGCGGGAGTCTGTCGCCCTCGTGCGCGTCTCGGGCCGGGCGAGCGTGCGGGGCGCGCGCGCGGAGGTGCGCTGCCGCAGCGGGCGTGTCCTCGAGCGCTGGGCGCGGTGCACCGTGCGCGCGGAGTACGCCCTCGAAGCCCACGGCGACGTCACCCTCGCGTCGCGGCTCCAGGCCGGCGACGAGGTGACCGTCGACGGCGCGCGACTCGGGACCGAGCTCCGGCTGGCCGAGGGCGCGCGCGCGATCGTGCGCGTCTCGGTGACGCGCAGCCTCGAGACGACGACCCGCGTGCGCGAGTCGCCCTGGGTGTTCGCGCCCATGGTCGTGCGGCACCCCTTCTTCGGCGAGAGCCGCACGCGGCGTTACCAGGGCGACCGCGCCGAGGTCGACGTGATCTCTGGAACCGACCTTGAGCTCGTCGACGAGCCGGCGCTCGACCGCGAGCACGACCCTGTCCTGCAGGTCACCTTCGATCGCGAGCGCTTGCTCGGGTCGGGGATGCGCGTTCGCCGCGCGGCCGACGCGACGCGGGCGGAGCAGTGCCTGCGCGTCGCGATCGGCCTGACGGCGCGCGAAGAACCGACGGGCCCGCTGATGAACGGCGGCCCGGTGCTCGCGCTGGGCTCGCGCATCTCGACGCAGGGCGCGCCCTCGCGCTTCATGCTGCGCGGCGCGTACGAGGTGGGTCTCTTCGAGCACCTCTTCGTGAGCGCGTCGGTCGAGACCGACTTCGAGTCGCTGATGGAGTCGCTCGTGGTCGATGTCGCGAGCCCGAACTACGTGATCCTCATCCCGAGCTTTCGCCTGGGCGTGGGCGTCGTCGCCCGGCAGCTCGGCCCTCGGCCCGCCGACTTCGCGCTGCGCCTGCGCGCGGGGATGAACCTGCTCCCCGGCGGCTTCGACGCCGACTTCGACTACTGGCCCGAGCTGGGAGGATGGACGATCTCGCTCACCGGGCGTCTCAGCCCGTAGCGGCTCACTGGGGCAGGCACACCCTGCCGACAGGCGCGGTGCCGCAGCGCGTGCCTGCGCGGCACTCGGCGCCGGGGGTGTCGCAGCGGGCGAGGGCGTAGAGCCAGCCGTCGGGGTCGAGGGTGATCGAGGTCGGAGCGAAGCCCGCGGGGAGCGTCGCGGCGCTGCTCCGACCCACGAGCTGCACCTCGAGGCGCTCGGTGCGCGCGCCGTCGCTCGCGAGCACGTCGAGGGGCGCGCGGAGCCCCTCGTCGGCGCCGCGGGTCTGCACCTGCGCGACGGTGAGGGTGCCGCCCTCGACGGTGGCCGAGAGCACGGGAAAGCCCTGCCCGTAGACCCACTCCTGAAAGAACCGCGGGAGCTCCGCGGCGGGGAACCGCGCCGCGAGCTCGCGCTCGAGGTCGGCGGTGAACACCGCGCGCTCGGCGTGACGGGTGAACCACCCCCGAAGGAACTCGGTGAGGTTGGCGGTGCCCACGCGCCGCTCGATCATGCGCAGGGTCCACGCCCCGCGCTGGTACGACACCTGGTCGAAGATCGAGAGCGGGTCGACCTCGGGGTCGGGCGGGCGCACCGGGTGGCGCACGCGCGTCAGGCGCATCTCGGCGTTGGTGGCGCGGCCCAGAAAATTGTCCCAGACGGCGCGTCCCGCGGCGGCGCCGTCGTGCTCGGTGATGAAGCGGGCGGTGAGGTACTCGGTGAAGCCCTCGCTGAGCCAGAAGTCGTTCCAGCTCCCGATGCGCACGAGGTTGCCGCTCCAGTGGTGCGCGAGCTCGTGCACGGCGGTCTGCCGCGACGTCGCGGCGCCGTCGGGGGCGTAGAGCGACTCGTCCATGCTCACGATGGTCGCGTGCTCCATGCCGCCGCCGAAGATCGGCACCTCGGCGAAGCCCGCCTGCTCCCAGCGAAAGGGCCCGAAGTTCGCCGCGAAGTAATCGAGCGCCGCGGGCACGTCGCCGAAGATGCCGTCGGCGCGGGAGGCGTGCTGTCGGTAGGTGTACCAGCGCAGCGCGGCGCCCGAGGCGGGGGCCACGCCGGCGCCCTCGGTCCACCCCTCGTAGGCGGAGACGTGGATGTCGTACGAGGGCATCTGCGTGAGGCACTCGTACCGCCAGGTGCGCGTGCCGTCGGCGTTGTCGGTGACCTCGCCGCGGCGCCCGTTGGAGAGCACGGTGAGCGCCGAGGGGAAGGTCGCGCGCATCGCCACCATCACGCCGTCGCGGGGGTGGTCGCGCATGGGGAGCCAGCGACGTCCGCGCATGGGCCAGTCGAGGGAGAGGAAGATCCCCTCGCCGACGCCGTTGGGCCTCGCGGCGATGAGCCCGCCGTAGGTCACGAAGTCACCCACGGTGACGGTGCGGCTCTGGAGCAGCGCGCCGTGGTAGCGCACCGTCGCGTGAAAGACCTCGCCCGCGCGCCTCGGTCGATCGAGGGGGACCCGCAGCGCGGCGCCCTCGCGCGTCGCGGTCACCGCGGCGCCCTCGACCTCCGTCGCGTCGACGGTGTTGCCCTCGAAGTCGAGGGTGATGGCGTCGATGTCGCCCGTGGCGACGAAGGTGCCCGTGAGCGACGCCGCGAAGGTCTCGTTCATCGCGGGGGCGCCGTCGACCCGGAGCTCGATGTCGTAGCCGATGGCGTCGAAGCCCGGGAGCGTCGGGTCGTAGGTGTCGAACGCGCGGCCGTGAAAGCTGCCCATGGCGCGCGGAACGTCTTCTGCGACAGGCACATCGGCGACGTCGGCGACGTCGCGGGGCGCGGTCGAGGCGTCGAGGGGGAGCGCGACGTGGGCCTCGCAGCCGAGGAGCGCGAGGCACGCGAGAAACTGTGCGGGGCGCATGGCGTATGTAGGGTCGCGCGGCGGCGTCGCCATCGCAACGCGCTTGTCGGCACCGGGGGCGTCCCCATGGTCCGAGGCGCGAAGAAGGAGCGAGCTACATGGGAGACAGCGATCGAGGGAGGGAGCGGGACCTGGTCCTCGCCCCCAACGAGTTTGCGTTCATTTCAGACGAGACCAAGGGGAACATCAACGTCTACGTCGGGCCCCACAAGACGAGCCTCGCGAACACCGACCGTCCGGTGGTCTTCAACTACGAGAGCAAGCGCTTCGACCGCTGCACGCTGGAGCAGGCGACGCAGACAATGGCCGTGGCTCCCGAGGGCTGGTACCTCGTGCTCAAGAACCCCGCGAAGGACAAGTCGCACCCGCGCACCGGCGCCTTGAACAACCTCCCCGACCTCGACGTGGGGCGCAAGGTGAACACCCCCGGGCCCGTCTCGTTCGCGCTCTGGCCCGGGCAGATGGTGAAGGTGGTGCAGGGCCATCACCTCCGCTCGAACCAGTACCTCATCGCCCGCGTCTACGACGAGGAGGCCGCGAAGGAGAACTGGAAGCACGCGGTCTTCAAGCCCCGCAGCGAGTCAGACGCCGAGCGGCTCCGCGCCGAGGAGCTCACCCTCGGGCGCACGCTGGTCATCCAGGGCACCGAGGTGAGCTATCACATCCCGCCGACGGGCATCGAGGTGGTGCGCGACGAGCAGGGCCGCCACGTGCGCGAGGCCGTCACGCTGGAGCGGCTGGAGTACTGCATCCTCCTCGACGAGGACGGCAACAAGCGCTTCGTGCGCGGCCCGGCGGTGGTCTTTCCGAGGAGCACTGAGGCCTTCGTCGAGCGCGGGGGCGCGCGAAAGTTTCGCGCCATCGAGCTCAACGAGAACAGCGGGATCTTCGTCAAGGTCATCGCGCCCTACGAGGACGAGGGCCGCGCCTACAAGGTCGGCGACGAGCTCTTCATCACGGGCAAGGACCAGATGATCTACTTCCCCCGCCCCGAGCACGCGGTGGTGAAGTACAGCGACCAGGAGATCCACTACGCCCTGGCGATCCCCGCGGGCGAGGGGCGCTACGTGCTCGACCGGAACACCGGCACGATCACCCTCAAGCGCGGCCCGGCGATCTACCTCCCCGATCCCCGCCGCGAGGTCATCGTGCGCCGCGTGCTCGACGAGCGCGCGGTGCGCCTGTGGTTCCCCGGCAACGAGCAGGCGGTGGTGGCGAACCAGCGCCTCGCGGAGATTCAGCGGCGCAGCGGCGCGTCGGAGCCGCGCGCGGAGGGGGTGGCGCGGCCGGCTCCCGCGCCCGCCGGGGCGCCCGCCGAGGCCGCCGCGGTCTCGAAGGCCAGCTTCGCGGGCGACGACTTTCACCGCCGCCAGAACTTCACGCCCCCGCGGCAGCTCGTGCTCGACACCAAGTACGAGGGCGCCGTCTCGATCTCGGTGTGGACCGGCTACGCGGTGATGGTGGTCAACCGCACCGGCGAGCGCAGGGTGATCGTCGGCCCGCACACCCACCTGCTGGAGTACGACGAGTCGCTGCAGGCCCTGGAGCTGAGCACGGGCACGCCCAAGAGCGACGCGAGCCTCTTTCGCACGGCGTACCTCCGGGTGCTGCACAACAAGGTCAGCGACGAGGTGCACGCCGAGACCCGGGACCTCTGCAAGGTGCGCCTCACGCTCTCGTACCGCGTCGATTTCGACGGCGACCCGAACCGCTGGTTCAACGCCGAGAACTACGTGAAGTTCCTCACCGACCACCTGCGGTCGCTGCTGCGGCACGCGATCAAGCAGTGCGGCGTCGAGGACTTCTACGCCCGCTCGACCACCCTCGTGCGCGACGTGATCCTCGGCGCCCAGGGGGAGGACGGCAAGCGCCCTGGGCGCGCCTTCGCCGAGAACGGGATGCGGGTCTACGACGTCGAGGTGCTCGACGTGACCCTCGGCGACGAGCCCATCGCCGACCTGCTCACCGAGGCGCAGCACGCGGCGGTGCGCCAGGCCCTCGCGGTGAGCGCCGAGCGCCGCAGGCTGGAGCTCACCCGCGAGGTCGAGACGACCCGGCAGCAGGTGCTCGGGCTGCAGAACGAGTCGCGACTCACCGAGGCCGAGCTGAGGCTGAAGGAGCTCGCCGCGCAGCTCAGCGTGCAGCAGGCCGAGGTGCGCAACGAGGCGACGGTGAGGGCGCAGCGGCAGGAGGCGCAGCGCGCCGAGCAGCCGCTCCTCGACGCGGTGCACGGCGCCGAGCTCGCCCGACTCCGCGCCAAGGCCGAGCAGGACCAGGCCCTCGCGAAGACCGCGCTCGACCAGCGCCTCACCGCCCTCGGCGCCGAGGTGCGCGCGGTGGTCGACAAGGCCCAGGCGGTCTCGCCCGACCTCATCGCGGCGCTCCAGGCCTTCTCCGACCGCGCGCTCGCCGAGCGCATGGCCGAGAGCATGGCGCCGCTGGCGATCCTCGGCGGAGAGAGCGTCGCCGCCGTGCTCGCGCGGCTCCTCGAGGGCACGCCCCTCGCGAAGGCCCTCCCCACGGGCGCGCCCAAGCAGCCCTGAACGCCCCTGCGTGATAGCGTCGCCCCGATGGCGGACGACGACCTCGAGGTCCTCTACGAACCCCAGCGCGGCTCTGCGCGCGCCCTCGCGGCGTCGTGGATCGGCGCGGCGCTATTCCTGTGCTTCGTGGCGTGGCTGATGTTCCGCCTGCTGCGCAGCCCGCTCTCGATGGGCATCGCCGCGGCGGTCACCGCCGTCGTGCTCCTCGCGCAGAGCCGCTACGCGCCGGGCGGCGTGCGCGCGACCCGCCGCGTCACCGCCGACCGCCGCGCGCGCACGGTGACCTGGGTCTGGCGCGGCGGCGAGCTCTGCCTGCCGTGGAGCGAGATCGAGTCGCTGCAGGCCGAGCGCGTGACCGGCGGCGACGGCGTCGACCTCGCCGCGGTGGTGCTCCATCGCGCGGGCGGCGAGGTCTTGCGCTTCGGCGTGCGCACCGACGACGCCGCGAAGGGCATCACCGACGCGCTCGCCGCGCTGCGCGCCGAGGCGCCGCCCGCCTGACGCTCAGCGCCGCCCCCGCGAGCCGCCGCTCCGCCGCCCCCGCGGGGTCGAGAAGCTCGCCCAGAGCCGCTCGAACTCGCGGCTGAAGGACTCGACCAGCGCGGCGTCTTCGGTCACCACGACGTTCTCCTGGTTGTAGTTCGCGGCGCTGCGGGTCCAGTTGTAGCTCCCGGTGAGCAGGCGCGCGTCGTCGAAGATCGCGAACTTGTGGTGCATGTGCGCGTCGGTGTCGTCGACGCGGGTCTCGACGCCCGCGTCGCGCAGCGCCAGCACGTCGGAGCCCTCGTCGCCGGCCTTGTCGTTGTCGCTGATGATCCGCAGGCGCACGCCCCTGCGCCGCGCGCCGAGCATCGCCGAGCGAATGCGGTCGTCGGTGATGGTGAACACGCACACGTCCGCGCGGTGACGGGCGCGGTCGAACTCCTCGCGGATGAGGTCGAGGCAGTCGTCGCCGGGGCTGAAGCACGCGCGCGACGCGGGCGCTGCCCTCGACGCGTCGGCGAGCTTGACCAGCCAGCCCAGCGCGTCGCGCATCGCGGCCGACGACTTCGCGGCCTGCGCGATCGCGACGGCCTGCGCGCAGAAGACCGTGAGCGCCTCGGGGTCGAGCGGGCCGTGGGCGAGCACCGCGTCGACCCTCTGCCGCGTCGAGGCGGGGATGCGCGGGTCGCGCAGGGTGCGCTCGATCAGGGCTTCGAGCTCGCGGGTGCTCACGTCAGGGTCCTCACGCCGCGTACCGTAGTACACGGCGCGGGCTCAGGGCGCGAAGCCTGGAGGCATCGCGGTGTTGCCGCCGGGGAGCGCGGTGCCCCCGGCCGCGGCGGGGGTGCAGGCGATGTTGCGACCGAAGGTGCCGGTGCACCGGTAGCCGATGAGCCCGTCGGGGCGTCGCGCGCGCCGGAGGTCGGGGACCATGTCCATCACGGTCATGATGCGCCCCGCGACCTCGGACTTGTTTCGGTACACGTCGGTGAGCCGAAAGCGCAGGCCGATGTTCATCGCGCTGTCGCTGAAGTTCGGGCGCAGGTCGATGCGCCCGTCCATCTGGAGGTCGAACTCCGCCGAGTGCGCCTGAACCCGCTCGAGCAGCGCGGCGCCGCGCCGGATGTTCACCCCAAGCTCGAGGTTGCCCGCGCGAATGGCCTCGATGGTCACGCCGCCGAAGCCGGGGAGCTGGTACTGCGCCCGCCCGTCGCCGAGGGTGAGCGCGGACACCGTGAGCCGTACGCTGCCCTCCGCGAGGCTGGTGCGGCCCTCGGGGAGGGTGACGTCGACGGTGCCGGCCATGGTGCCGCGCACGGGGAGCCCGACCATGGCCGCGAGGGGGGCGATGTCGGCCACCCGCAGGTCGCTGAGCTCCATCTTCAGCGCCCGGAGGCCTGGCATGGGCGTGCCGAAGAAGATCGACGCCTCGCCCTCGATCTGCCCGCCGAGGCCCTCGACGAGGTAGCTCAGGTTCGCGTGCTGGGTGAGCAGCCCGAAGATCGAGACGCGCACGCGCACGCGGTCGAGGACCATGCGCGTCTCGCGGTCGGTGGGGCGCTCGGGGAGGGAGGTGACGGTGACGCCGCGAAACTCCAGGCCGGGGAAGAAGGTCGGGCTGAGGCGCTCGATGTCGAGGAGCATCGAGGAGGGCGTCGAGCGGCCCCCCGGCGCGGTCCTGGGCGCCTCGGCGGCGGCGATGATCGCCTCCTTGAGGCGGTCGTACGGAAAGGTCACGTACAGGAAGGTGACGAAGAAGAACGCGAAGAAGATGGGGTAGCCGACGACCCGCAGGAGGATCGGGCGCAGCGCGAGGAGCCGCTCTTTCATCGGGCGTTCCCCCCGTTCGCGGGGCGATCCGCGGAGCCGGGGCGGGCCTCGGCGGCGTGCTCCCAGGTGGCGATGACCATGTCGTCGACGTCGTAGCGGTCGCGCTCGCCGAAGCGGCGCCGAACGCGGATCTGCGTGATCGCGATGGGGAAGGGCGCCTGCTCGAGGCGGTCCATGAAGTCGGCGAGGGCCGTGAGGCTCACCGCGCGCAGTCGAATCTGCACGCTGCGCTCGGTGAACCGACGACCGACCGTCGCCGCGGGGCGGTCCTGCGCCTCGGCGACCTGCACCTCGGCCTCGCCGGCCTTGGCCTCGACGAAGGTCGTGAGGGCGGGCGGGCGCTGTCGGTACCGCGCGAGGAGCGTCTCCCGTCGGGCGGCGCGCTGCGCGATCTCAGGGCGCAGGCGCTGGATGGTCCGCAGCGCCTCGAGGGTGTCGGCGCGCTCGGCCTCCATCGACGCGAGCCGTCGCGACGAGAGCCACGAGACCAGAAAGAACACGAAGAGCAGGGTCGCGAAGCCCAGGAGGAGCAGCAGTCGGCGCTCGCGCGGAGAGAGGCCCGCGAGGGCGCCGGTCATGGTTCCGAGTCCAGCGGCGGCCATGGCTCAGCTCCCCTGCCGGGTCGAGGAGGCGGTGCTCGGGCTCGCGCCGCGATCGCCTTCGGGCCTTCGGTTGCCGCGCGTCGGTCCCGGGCAGCGGAATTCGATGTCCAAGGTGTACTTCTGCCGATTGTCTCCGGGGTTCGTCTGCGCGCGCCCCGGTCGCACGTTGGGAAAGCAGGCCCAGCCGCCCAGCGCCTCGACGACGCGGTCGCGGTCCTGCAACGAGTCGACGACGCCCTGGAGCTGCACGTGCTCCCGGTTTACATCGAGCAGCTCGATGTCGTGACGTACCGTCTCGACGATCCGCGTCGAGAGCACGCCCATGACGTCGTACGCGTCGGCCGCGGGCATCGGGTCGGTCTCCTCGGCGGTGCCCTCCCCGCGGGCCATCGACATCGCGCGCACCGGATCGTCCACGGGCTGCCCGAAGGCGTCTCGCGTGACGTGCAGCAGGGCGTCTTGCAGGCGGTCGCGCTCGGTCACCAGGCCCTGGTACCGCGCCCAGGTCGACATCGCCCAGAAGAGCACGATGGCCGACGTCGCGGCGAGCAGGTGCGGCGCGCGCTCGCGAAAGATCTTTCCGCCGCCTCGCAGGGCGAGGGGGCCGCGGCGCAGGTCGATGCGCGCGGCGCGGGTGATCCCCCGGGCGGCGAGGGCCACCGCGACCGGGGCCTCCCACAGCGACTGCGGCGACGCGGCGCCGCTGAACTCGATGGCGCCGTTGGGCAGCGGGAGCACCCGCTCGACGGGGAGGTTCGCGCCCTCCATCGCCGGCGTCGCCATGGCCTGCGCCTCCTCGCCCACGAGGTACGCCACCGTCGGCGCCGCCCCGCCCAGGCCCTGCCACGCGGCGACGGTCTGCCGAACGGAGCGCGAGCGCGCCGCGGGCGTGCTGAGGCCGTTCAGCGACCGCGCGAAGCGCACGCTCCCGTCGACCAGCAGGGCGACCTCGCCCCGCGACTCGCTGGCGTAGATCAGCATCGCCACGCCGGCCTGCGCGAGCTCGGGGATCTCCCCGGCGAGCTCGCCGAGGCAGAGCGGCCCGACGCCCACCTCGCGGGGCTCGAGGCCCGCGCCCTGCAGCGCGTCGATGAGCTCGCGCACCCGGTCGAGGTGCGCCGCGGCGGCGAGGAGCTCGATGGGGTCCTTGTGGGTCAGCACCTGCGAGTCGATCACGCACTCGTCGACGTCGAAGGGCACGTTGTCTTCGATCTCGGCGCGGAGCCCCTTGTCGCCGCGCTTGTGCACGGCCTTGGGGAGCGAGACCACGCGGAGCGACACGTCGGTGCCGGGGAGCGCGGCGTAGATCCCGTCGACCTCGACGGGCTTGGCGCCTGGGACCGTCGGCGCGAGGTGCTGCTGCACCAGCGCGGCGAGCGCCCGCGCGGCGGCGGCGAGGCCCTCGGGGCCGGGGTTTCGGTGGACCGAGTACACCCCCTCGAGCACGACCTTCTTGTACGCCGTGTGCAGCAGGGCGCACTTGAGCCTGGAATCCGTCGCTTCGATGCCGAGATAGCGGGCCATGCGGGGCGCTACTCCTCTCTCCAGTAGATGATCGTGCCGCCCTGCGACGACACCACCGCGGGGGCGCCCCCGGCGGTCTGCGTGAGCGTGACCCCCGACGCGCGGAGGAAGGTCGACGGGAGCTGCGGCTGCGGGCGCATGTCAATGACGGCGTGCAGGCGCACGTGCGCGGCGCCCACGCTCGCCTCGGCCATGACCGAGAAGACCTTGCTCTCGGTGGTCACGCTGCGCTCGAGCTCGCCGGCGTTGCGCACCACGAAGGGCTCGAGCCCCAGGGTCTGGAGCATCGGTCCCAGGGGCGGCCGTCCCTGAATGGTCGCGACGAAGTTGCTCGCGGAGTTGAACAGCGGAATGCCCATGGACAGCGTGAGCGACTGCACCATCGTGATGGTCGTGATGAAGTTCGACGCCTGCGCGGGGTCGGTGCAGGGGCCCGCGTCGGGGGAGTATGCGCACACGATCGCGCGGAGCGTCTGCGCGTTCGCCGTGTTCACGTTCACCGCGCCCTGACCCCACACCGTGAGGGTGCGACGCCGGGGGTCGCTGGGGTCGGGGTCGACCATGGAGTTCCAGAGGTCGTCGTCGCCGAGGCCGCGCAGCATGCGCAGCTCCTGCACCGAGTCGAGGGGCGCGTTGCGCCTGCGGTACGCCGGGCGGAGCTGGCTGAAGAAGCTGTCCTCGGGCGCGGTGCTGGCGGCCTGCGCGTTGGTCGCGAGGAGGCTCTGGGCGTCGAAGGCGGTCTCGTCGAAGTCGACGTAGTCGACCACGCCCGCGATGAAGGTCTGCAGGTCGGTGAACTGCCCGTCGGCGTCGCGCTGCGCGAAGTATGGCTCGAGCCGGGGGTTGCCGCCGAGGCCCGCGAGCTGCCGCCCGAGGAGGATCTGCTGCACCGACGAGCGCACGGAGCTGTTGACGTTGATCTTCGCGTCCTCGTCGCAGATCACCACGGGGGCGAGGCCCGAGAGCCCGCCGAGGTTCGAGCCGCCGCTGTCGAGGCCCGCGAGCTCGGTGAGCATCGCGCCGCCCTCGGCCGAGCGAAACGGCCCGAGGATCAGGTCGGCCTGCTCCCAGATCGGGATCTGCGGCGGCGCGGCGAATCCGCGGCCCATCATCGCCATGAGGGGCGTGAGCACCGGCGTCAGCGCGCGACGAATCGTGGGCTCGGCGTGCAGCAGCACCCGCGCGAGGTTCACCGCGCTCTTGGCCTGGTACTCGGCGATGAGCTGGTCGCGCCCCACCGCCGCGGCGAGGGAGTACGTGCCCACCTCGTCGCGGATCTGCTCCGCCATCACGTACAGCAGCGAGATCGCCGCCAGGACCATGATCATCGCGACGCCCCGCTCCATGGGCGCCCCGTTGCGACGACGGTGGCGCCGGCGACGTCGCCGCCGCGGTGCCTCTCTCGTCGTGTCGGGGTGGGGGCTCATGTCGCTTGGCTCAGTAGATCGGCAGGCCGAAGGTGAGGGGGCGCGTCATCGCGAGGGCGGTCTCGCTGCGGTAGACCTTGTCTTCGCCCCGCTCGCCCTCGCGGAGCGTGAGGGTGATGCGCACGCGCGACGGCAGGCGGCCCGACTGCCCCGTGGCCTGCTGCGTGTCCCAGGTCTCGATCCAGCGCTCCTGCGCGTCGTCCCAGAAGCGCAGCTCAAAGAGCCGAATCCCAGGGATCAGCACGTCGGAGGTGCCCCCGCGCAGGGGGTCGGGGTCGAGGCGGGGAGACTCGCGGCGCATGAGGTCGTTGCCCTGCGCGAGCGAGCCCCCCTCGCCGCGGGCCTGGTCGACGCGGTAGCCCACCTCGCACGCGTCGCCCTCGTGCGTGCCCCGCCGCAGCCTGCGGTGGGTGAAGGTCGTGAGGTCGAGGGTCGAGCTGCCGTTGGCGCTCCCCGCGACGAAGGCCGTGCGAATCGACGCCAGGGACTGCTGCTGGTTGACGTGCAGCGAGAGGTACGCGCCCCGCAGGTCGCGCGTGAGCCGCTGCATCGTGACCCGCGCGAAGTGGTCGGTCTCTTGCCGCGCCGTGAGCCGCGTGCGGATGCGCCCGGTCTGGTCGAAGGCCGCCCAGATCATCGTCGCGGCCATGACCATCACGGTCATGGCGACCATGACCTCGAGGAGGGTCAGGCCCCGCTGAGACCGTCGCCTCACCGCGCGCCTCCGGGGATCGCGGGCGTCGTCGCCGAGAGCGGCCGCGGCGTGGCCGGCGCGCCTGTGCCTGGAACGCTCCCCGCGGCGCCCGCCGCCCCCGTGAGGGCCTGCTGGGCCGCGTTCAGCGCGTCGCCCGAGGGGAGGGTCTGACCCGGGTTGGTGACGTACTCCACCACGTCGAAGGAGTGATCGACGCTGCCCTCGCGCCAGCGCACGGTCACCGTCAGCCGGCGGATCGCGCCCTCCAGCAGCGGCTTCACCGAGGGGTACACCGCGGTCAGGAGCATCCCCGCCATCTCGCGAGGGCCGGGCGCGCCAGCCCCGGCGAGGGAGCTGCCGCCCGCGCTGGGGCCGCTGGACGCGCCGCCGCCGCCCATCATCGACATGGCGCCCGCGAGGGAGCCCATGGGGTCTGAGCGCGCCGCGCCGCCGTCGCCCGGGGGCGCCGCGGGCGCGCCGGCGCGGGTGAAGCTCGACCCGGCGGCCCCCTGCGCGGCGCGGCCCAGGAGCTGGTCGCCGCCCGCGGTCTCGACCGACGCGGGGGACGGGAGCTCGATGAGCTCGACCTTCGCGTCGCAGGTGAACCCGTCGGTGCAGCAGGGGTCGTCGCCGGTGGAGGGAGGGTCGTCGAGGTCGGTCTCGGCGATGGGGAGCTGGTTGCGCACGAGGTAGGCCTCGGCCTCGACGACGCGGCAGCGCGCCATCATGGTCGCGCGGGTGATGTTGCGGGCGTGCATCGTGCTGCGCGCGGCGCCGATGTTCGAGCCGAACACCGTGGCGAGCGCCATCGAGAGGATCGCGATGGCGATCATCACCTCGATGAGCGTGAAGCCCTTCGGCCGCGAGCGCTTCACGGTCGCGCCTCCTGCATGCGCTGCTCGCGGGCGTCGACCTCGAGGCTGTCGTTCTCCTCGCGGGCGTCGGTCGCCGAGGGCGGCTCGACGGCGTGGTCGATGATCTGCGTGCGCCCCGAGAGCCCGTTGAGCGTCACGGAGTAGATCACGCCGTCGGCGCCGCGCAGGTGCACCACGGCGCGCTCGCACACGCCGCCGGGGAAGAAGTAGACATACCCGGTGCCCTCGGTGCGCGCGTCCTCCTCGTGCTGCGCGTAGACGCGGGTGACCACGACGCCGTCCTCGAGGGTGCGCTCGCGGTAGCGCGCCCCGGAGGGCCGCGCGAACTCGGCGCGGGGCGTGCGGGGGCGCAGCTCGGTGATCAGCGTGGCCCGCTGCCGCGCGGCCTCCTCGGCGGCCACGGCCTCCTCGCCGGGCGAGGCGCCGCCCAGGCGCAGCGGGTCGTTGGGGTCGAGCACGTGGGCGTCTTCGGTGTCTTCGATCCACACGCGGTTGTCGTTGAGCGGGAGCACCACGCGGGTGGGGCGCCCGGTCGAGAGCGCGTGGACGTAGGCGAAGCGAAACGCCGACGCGAGGTGGGCCGAGCCCGCGCGGAGCCTGCCCCGGCGCACCGCGCCGAAGCCCACCACCGCGGAGGACATCATCATGCCGGCGATCAGCATCACCACCATGATCTCCAGGAGCGTCATGCCGCGCTCCCGGGGCTGTGTCCTCCGCGGCCTCATCGGTCAGTTTCGAGCGGCCCGCCGACGGGGGATGTCGTCTTCGTTGCCCTCGGTGCCGTCGGGGCCCTTGGAGCGCACGGTGACCTCGCCGTCCTCGCAGCTGATCAGGTACTCGTTGTCCCAGGGGTCGCGGTCGCGGGCGCTGCGGTTGATCTTCCCGTCGCTCTTGAGCTGCGCCATCGTCGGGCAGCCGGAGTGATCGGTCTGCCAGAGCTGCACGGCGTTCTCGATGGTGCGGGCCTCCTGCTCCGCCGTCTTCACCCGCGCCTCCTTGAGCTGGTTGAACACCGCGATGCCGACGGCGCTGGCGATCATGCCCATGATCACCACCACGATCATGATCTCCACGAGGGTCATGCCGCGCTGCGCAGCGCGGGCCGCGCGCGAAAGCGCCTGCCTGTGTCTCGGTCGTTCGGTCTTCTTCATCACACACCTCTCGCGGTCGCCCCGCGTGGTCATTCGATGGTCCCCGTGGCCAGCAGTCCGTCTGGAATCCCCTGGGAGCGCACGTCGGCGCTGCCGGGGCGCCGCACCCCCGGGCAGGTGAGCTCGAGCGGGTGCCCCCAGCCGTCGGCGCGCGCCTCGGCGAGGTAGCGCGGGCTGAGCTCGGAGCGCTGCGGCGGGTTCACCAATCTGGCGATGCCCGAGGGGCATCGCCCGTGGTCGGCGCGGAACGACTCCACCGCGCGCTCGACCGACGCGATGGCGGCGCGGGTGGCCTCGATGCGCCTGCGCCGCGTCGAGACCGCGCCGAGTC
Organism: Polyangiales bacterium; assembly: GCA_041389885.1. Taxonomy (GTDB): domain Bacteria; phylum Myxococcota_A; class Polyangia; order Polyangiales; genus JAWKRB01. The sequence goes on from JAWKRB010000006.1 coordinate 109,241, forward strand.
CCCAGAGGCCGGCGACCGCGGCCGCGAGGGCGAGCAGCGAGCCCGCGTGGCGCACCTGCGCCCACTCGGGGAGCACCGCGCGCCGCTCCCAGTGGAACACCACGTTCGACGACGGCTCCCGCCGGCGGCGCCGCTTGCGCTGGCCGAGGACCTCGCCCGTCATTGCGCGAACTCGTTGAGCTGGAGCAGGGGCATCAGGATGGAGAACGCGATCACCCCCGAAGAACCTCCCATCACCACGATCATCAGCGGCTCCAGGAGCGAGGTGAGCACGGCGACGCGGCCGTCGATGGCGCTGTCATAGCTCGCCGCGACGGCTTCGAGCATCGACTCGAGCTCGCCCGAGCGCTCGCCGATGGCGATCATCTGCGTGACGATGGGGGGGAATCGCCCGCTGCGCTTCAGCGGCTCGGCGATCGACTCGCCCTCCTTGATCGACGCGCTCGCCTCGGTGATCACCGCCTCGAGGACCTTGTTCTCCATGACGTTCTTGACGATGTCCATCGCCTTGAGCAGCGCCACGCCGGAGGAGAGCAGGGTCGCGAGGGTGCGGGTGAAGCGCGAGATCGCCACCATGCGCGTGAGCTCGCCGAAGATCGGCACCGCGAGCTGAATCGCGTCCCACTTGTAGCGGCCCTCGGGCGAGCGGCGCCAGCGCTCGAAGAGGTAGCCCACGCCGCCCATCGCGAGGGCGATGAGCCACCAGAAGCGACCGAGAAAATTCGAGGTCCAGATCAGCGCCGAGGTGTACCAGGGCAGCGCGGCGCGAAAGTCTTCGAAGATCGCGCTGACCTTCGGGACCACCACCACCATCATCACCCCGAGGATCACCACCCCCATCAGGGCCATGAACGCGGGGTAGGCGAGGGCGCCCACGACCTTGTTCTTGAGCTTGACCTGCCCCTCCATGAAGTCGGCCAGGCGCGCGAGCACGGCCTCCATGGTGCCCGAGGCCTCCCCGGCGGCGACCATGTTCACGTAGAGGTTGGGGAAGAGCAGCGGGTGCAGCGCGAGGGCGCTCGCGAAGGACGTGCCCTCGTTCACCTTCGCGCGCACGTCGGTGTAGGCCTCGCGCAGGTCGTCGCTCTCGATCTGCTCGATGAGCGCGTTGAGCGCGTCGACCAGGGGGATGCCCGCCTTCACGAGGGTCGCGAGCTGCCGCGTCGAGAGCGCCACCGCGCTGCCCTGGTTGGTGGCGAGGCGCTGCACCCGCTTGAGGATCCTCGCGAGGCCGGGCGCCCGCTCGGCGAAGGAGCCCGCGGGCGCCTCGCCCTGCGCGGCCTTCGAGGCGGAGCGGGCCGCCGGCGCGTTGGCGAGGGGGGTCGCCGCGTCGAGAAAGACCCCCTTGCGCTTGAGCGCCTGGCGCACGCCCTTGACGTCGTCGGCGTCGAGGGTCCCCCGGACCGTCTTTCCGCGCGCGTCGATGCCGGTGTACGCGAAGTGGGCCATCGCAGCGCCTAGACCTCGTCCTGGGTTGCGGCGAGCACCTCTTCGAGGGTGGTGTGACCCTCGAAGACCTTGCGGATCCCGTCGTCTCGCAGGGTGTCCATGCCCTCATCGACGGCGGCGCGCCGCACCGTGGGCGAGTCGCTGTTCTTCAGCACCAGGGCGCGCACCGCGTCGGTGATCAGCAGGAGCTCGTAGATGCCCGTGCGCCCCTGGTACCCCGTCTTCTGGCAGTCGACGCAGCCGACCGCGCGGTACAGGGTGATGGGCCTGCCGTCGACGTAGTCGCGGGCCACCGCGCCCGCGGTAGAGCCCCCGAAGGCCGACTTCGAGTAGCGCGTCGCGGCGCGGCCGATGCGCGAGGCCATGCGCGCCCGGTCGACGCCCACCCGCGCCAGGTCGACGTCGCTCGGCGTCCACGGCTGCTTGCACTTGGAGCACAGCACCCGCACGAGCCGCTGCGCGAGGATCGCCAGCAGCGACGAGGTGAGGTGAAAGTTCTCGATCCCCATCTCGACGAGGCGCGTGAGCGCGCCGGCGGCGTCGTTGGTGTGAATCGTCGAGAGCACGAGGTGGCCCGTGAGCGACGCGTGCACCGCGATCTCCGCCGTCTCCTTGTCGCGAATCTCGCCCACCATGATCACGTCGGGGTCCTGGCGGAGAAAGGCGCGCAGGCACGACGCGAAGGTCAGCCCGATCTTCGGGTTCACCTGCATCTGCGAGAGGCCGCCGATGTCGTACTCGATCGGGTCCTCCGCCGTCAGGATGTTGATGTCAGGGCTGTTGACCTTGTTCAGGCACGCGTAGAGCGTCGTCGTCTTGCCCGAGCCCGTGGGTCCGGTGACCAGCACGATCCCCTCGGGGCGCTGGATGAGGTCGTGCATCAGCTCGAGGCGGTCGGGCGCGAAGCCGAGGTCCGTGAGCTCGAGCATGACGCTCGCCTTGTTCAAGATACGCATGACCACCCGCTCGCCCGCCCCCTGGCCCACGGGGATGGTCGAGACGCGGATGTCGATGTCCTTCGCGCCGATCTTGAACCCGATGCGCCCGTCCTGCGGCAGGCGCTTCTCGGCGATGTTCAGCCCGCTCATGATCTTGATGCGGGCCACGATGCTCGGCAGCACCGACTTGGGCGCCGTGCGCATTTGATAGAGCGCGCCGTCGATGCGGTAGCGAACCACCACCACGCCGCTGTCGGGCTGGATGTGAATGTCGCTGGCGCGCTCCTTCACCGCCTCGACGAAGAGCGAGTTCACCCAGCGGATGATCTGCGCGTCCTCGTCGCTCTCGAGGATGTCGGCGCGCTCCTCGCCCTCGCCCTCGGCGGCGCTGGTGAGCTCGTTGGTGCGGTTGAGCTCCGCCTGCGCGCGGTTGATCGCGTCGAGCACCAGCGTCGGCGTGCCCGCCACCGGCTCGAGGTTGCGCCCGAGGACCATGCGCAGGTCGTCGAGGGCGAAGGTGTCGAGGGGGTCGCCGCAGGCCACCACGAGCGTGCCCCCGTCGAGCTCTCGCACGGGCAGGATCTGGTGGGTGCGGGCGAAGCTGAAATCGAAGTTCTTCTCCTTCAGCAGCGCGATGGGGATCTCGTCGGTCTTCGGCAGCTGCGTGGCGTAGGGCATCCCCGACTCGGTCGCGAGCGCCAGGGCGAGGGGGCCCTCGTCGACCCCCGCGCGGGCGAGGGCCTCCAGGAGCGCGCTGGCCTGGTCAGCGCCCGCGAGCGCCTCGTCGAGCACCTCGGGGGCGACCACGTTGTGCCGCCTGAAGACCTCGGCCATGTAGTGCGCGGAGTTCAGCACGCTTCGACCTCCATCGGCGCCCTAGCGCCCCGCCGCCGCGGGGGCCGCGATGGGCGTGGGCGTGGTGAGCAGCGGCGAGCCGAGCACCGCGGGGGCGAGGACCGAGGACGGCGCCGCGGCGGGGGCCGAGGAGGGCGCGCCGCTGCTGCTCTCTTCGGACGGGAGGTCGATGGCCTCGGAGGGCACGTGCGGCGGCGGCGTTCGGGGTCGGGTGGCCGACTCGAACTCGGCGCGGGCGCGCAGGTCGCGGATCGACTGACGTATCTCTTCGACCAGCCCGTTGGTGCGCGTGTAGTCCCGCGGGGCCTCGTACTCGGCCTGGTCCGAGAACACGAAGTACCGGTCGAGGAACTCCTGCCGCTCGCGCATCTTGCGCTCGAAGATCCGCCGCAGGTCGCTCTGGTCGCGGATCACGTACGGCGTGAGGAAGAGCAGCAGGTTCGAGCGCTGCTGCGTGCGCGTCGTGCGGCGAAACAGCGCGCCCAGGATCGGGATGTCGCCGAGGATCGGCACGCGCTCCTCGCTCTGCGTGTCGGCCGTGCGGATGAGCCCGCCGATGACCACGGTGTTCTGGTCCTGCACCACCGCGACGGTCTTCGCCGTGCGTCGGTTGATGGTCACGGCGCCGAGCTGACCGCCCGAGCTCGCGCCCACCTCGGAGATCTCCTCGTCGATCTCCAGGCGCACCTCGTCCGAGTCGTTCACGTGGGGCGTGATGCGAATCTTCGTGCCGACGTCCTGGCGAGGGGCCGCGAAGCCGCCGCCGAGGCCCAGGCCCGCGAGGCCCGCGAGGCCCGCGGTCGCCGACGACCCGCCCGCCAGCGCCGCGACGTTGCCGATGCCGCCCACGTTCGTCTGCAGCGGCACGTTCTGCCCGACGTTGATGTCGGCCGGCGAGTTGTCGGTCGCGAGGATGTGCGGCGTCGAGAGCACGTTGGCGTCGCCGCTCGACGCGAGCGCGTTGAGGGTGACGCCGAAGGACGGGAGCGAGATCCCCACGCCCGGCAGCAGGTTCTGCGAGCCCGCGAGCTGCGGCCCGCGCACGCCGAGGGCGAGCCCCGAGAGGGAGTCCTGCCCCAGCAGGATGCTGTTGAGCGCGTTGAACCCGCCGATGGCGACGCCGTTGTTCCCGGTGCTGTCGAGGGGCAGGGCGCCGTGAAAATTCAAGCCCAGGGTGTTCGAGCGGTTCACCGACAGCTCCATCACCACGGCCTCGATGAACACCTGCCGCCGGGCCCGGTCGAGCTCGTCGATCACCCTCCGGAGGCTCACGTAGTCCCGCGGCGACGACGTGATGATGAGCGCGTTGCTGGGCTTGTCGGCGCTGATGCGCACGGGGCCCTCGAACACCGCGTTGGTGCCCCGGCTGGCCTGCCCCGCCGCGGTGCCGCCCGTGCGGCCGCCGTTGGCGACGGCGTTGAGGGTTGTCGCGACCTCGTCGGCCGTGGCGTGCTGCAGCCGGAGCACCCGCACCTGGCCCTCGCCTTCGATGGACGTGTCGAGGCGGCGCATGAGCTCGAGCACGCGGAGGTACATCCGCTGAGACGCGATGATCACCAGAGAGTTCGTGCGGTCATCGGGGAGGATGCGCGAGACGCTGCCCGCGGTGTTCCCGGCGGGGGCGCCCGCCGCGGGGCGAGGCGTGCCCGCGCGCCCCGAGAGGATCTCGGTGAGCCTCGTGGCGAGCTCGCTCGCGAGGGCGTGGTGCACGGGCTCGACCCAGATCTGCTCGCCCACGCTCGGCACGTCGATCTCGCCGAGGATCTGCACCATGCGACGTATGCCCGCCGCGGTGTCGGTGATGATCAGCGCGTTCGTCGCCGCGTGCGGGGTGATGTCGCCGTCGCGAGACTTGAAGTGACCCAGCACCGTCGCGGCCTCGTCGGTCGCGATGTTCGCGAGGCGAACGATGCGGGTGATGTACCGGTCGCCCGTGGGCGTCGAGTCGCCCGGCCCGTAGGTGGGCACGGGCTGCGTCGCGATGCCCGCGCTCTCCTCGATCTTGAGGTAGCGACCCGCGGGGACCACGGTCATCCCGTTCACCTGCAGCACCGAGACGAAGGCCTGGTAGGCCTCGCCCGGCGTCACCTTCGTGGGCGAGTAGATGGTGGTCTTGATCGACCGCACCTTGCCCGGAATGATGAAGCGGCGGCCGGTGATGTTGCCGATCGCCCGCACGAGGTCGGGGAGGTCGGCGTCCTGGAGGTTGAAGGTGATCCGCGCGCCGGGCGGCAGCGCCCGAAACTCGATGCCAGGATCGAAGTCGTGGATGTTCGCACCGTTGCCAGCGGCCTCGGCCACCGACCCGATGGTGGGCGTCGTCACCCGCTGCCCCGGCGCGTTCCCCGCGGCCGTGGGCGCGGCGGGCGCGGCGGCCGTCGGCGGCCTCGCGGCCACCGGCGGGATCGTCGGCGCGGCGCCGATGGCGGTGGGGTTGATCGCCCGACGCCTCGCAGGCTGCGCCCACGTGACCAGGGGCAGCAGGAGCGTCGCGAGCGCGAGGGCCGCGCTGAGGATCTTGGAAGGCGGTGTATTCCGTGCGGTCATGCGGCTCAACGGATGTGAAAGTCGATGTTCACCGGCTGACCGTTGCGGGTCACCGAGATCTGCAGGTTGTCGCTCGTGCGCAGGCGGGAGTAGGCCTCGAGCGCGCGGTCGGGTGAGGCGATGTCGAGGCCGTTGATGCGGTTCAACACGTCGCCGTTGCTCAGCCCCAGGCGGCCGAGCAGCGAGTTGCCGCGCACGCCGAAGAGCTGAACGCCGATCACGCGGCCGCCCTCCTCTCGCGGCATGATGCGCGTCGTGCGCATGAGCTCGGCCTGGTTCTCGAGGATGCGATCCACCGCCGACCTCGGGATGTTGAACTCGTTCGGCCCCACCCGCTGGATCTGATCGAAGACCGCTCCGAGGGCGCCTCCCGGAGCGGGCCCCGCGGGGGCGGGCGCCGCGACCGCGACCGGCGCCGGGGGGGCGGCGGCGCGCTCGGGCATGCGCTGCGCGAGAAAGCACCGCGGGCCGCCCCCGGGGGGGCGGAGCAGCACGTACGCGCCGATGTAGCTGTCGGGCAGGTCGGGGTTCGGCGGGCACTGGGCGATGATCCCGACGCTCCGGCCGTCGATGGTGTGGCCGAGGCGGTAGGGCATGGCCGCGCCGCTGCCGGTCGGCTGCACGAACACGAAGGACCACAGCATGTCTTCGCTCACCACCGCGCCGACGAGCTTCGCCTGCGTCTCGCAGGGGAGCGGGTGCGGCGCGCCCTGCCGCGTCGCGAGGAGCGGGTCACAGGCCGCCGGCGGGAGGATCACCTCGTTGTCGGGCGCCTCGGCGCCGCCGTCGGAGACCGTCGCGTCGGGGTCGCCGGCGTCGCAGTCGAGGCAACCCGCGTCGGAGTCGAACACGTTCCGGTGCACGATCGCCGTGCGGTCTCGCACGTGGAGGTTCTGCACCTCCGGGGCGATCGTGCGGGCCCGCGCCGCGGCGTTGGGCAGCGGGCGCGCGAGGGAGTCGGTGTCGGCGGCGAAGAGGCTCGCGGCGAAGAGGTCGTTGGTGCCGCGCGCGGCGAAGAACGCGCACGGGACCAGCGCCGCGAGGGTCACCACCCACGCGTGTCGCCGCAGAACGTTCTCAAGCTTTGCCAGGATGCTTCGCATGCCTCTCCGCTCCCTATCGCAGCCCCCGTGCCACCGCCGGCCGGGGCGGCCGAACGCTCAGTTTCTTGGCGCTCTGGGGGAGTCGCCCGCCGCCGCCGCTGCCGAACTGGCAGCCCGGCGACCCGAGGAGCCCGACGGGCCGTGCCATTTTGGCAACGCGCCCGAGGGGCCCCGAGGCGTGGATCAATTCCGCGACTCGAACACGCAGGAGTGCGTCGTGCCGCAGCGCAGGCCGTTGCGGCAGTCGTTGTTCGTCTGGCACGGCTCGCCCAGGTCGGCGGTGCCGCGCGTCGGCGTCGCAGGACGCCCCGCGTCGCGCCCCGCCGAGGGGCCGGTCATCGCCCCGCAGGTGACCGGCGGCGCCTGACCGGGGAGCACCGGCGCGGGGTGCGAGCGGCGCTCGACGATCGCGACCTGGACCGGCCGGATGTCGGTGCCCGCGCTGCCGTTCGGCGCGCCCGACGAGTCGATCGACTGGATGTAGTACTCGATGCGCGGCGGAAAGATGTCGTCGCAGGGGATCAGCGCGCCGTAGCCGTTCGGCATGCGAAACTGCTGCCCCATCGGCTGCATCCGGAGCTCGGTGAAGCGACGGGCGCCGACGCCACGGTAGAACACCGAGACGTGATCGATGGGCGCGCTGCTGCGCACCTGCGCGAACACCGGCACGCCCGTGCGCGCGAGCTGCTCGGGCACGGGGAAATGAATCAGCGTGCCCTGGCCCAGCTGACGCATGGGCCAGGTGACGTCCGAGGTCGTCGCGTCGACGCCCCCGTCAGACGGCGCGGCGTCGGCGGGCGCGGAGGCGTCGGCGCTGGCGTCCATCGACGCGCCCGCGTCGGCCGCGGTCGGCGATCGACGGTTGTTGCCGCGAGGCTGCGCGACGACGGCGGTGGCCGAACCTACCAGGAGGACCACGAAAATGGCTGATACAGACCGGCGCATGGGGGCCGGACACTCCTGCAAGCGGGGCCTCAACGTCAAGGGGTGCCAGCCCTGCGCGGCCGAGATGGTTGACCCCGCGCGCGCCCGCGCTTCAATGACGCGGTGACGCAGAAGCCGCCTCGCCTGGTGTGGTCCCCGGGTCGCTTTCACCCCGCGGTGATGCTCCCCGACCCCTGCGAGGTCTTCGACCTCACCCGCGGCTACGACCCCGAGCGCGCCCGCGCGTCGCGCTGGGGCATCGGTCGATACGACGAGCGCCGCCCCGGGATGTACACCGGGGCCCTCTTCGACGAAGGCGCCCGTGACCTCCACGTCGGCGTCGACCTCGCCGCCCCGGTGGGGGTGGCCGTGCACGCGTTCGCGGACGGGGTCGTTCACCGCTTCGGCGTGAACCCCGCGCCGGGCGACTACGGGTTCACCGTGATCACCGCCCATGTCTATGAAGGGCGCGCGCTCTACGCGCTGCACGGGCACCTCTCGGCCCGCTCGATCGAGGGCCTCGTCGAGGGCCGCCGGCTCTCCCAGGGCGAGGTGTTCGCGTGGATCGGTGACCGCCACGAGAACGGGGGGTGGAACCCGCACCTGCATTTTCAGCTCTCCTGGGAGCGCCCCGAGACCCACGACCTCCCCGGCGTCGTGCGGTACCGCGACCGGGCCGAGGCGCTGGCTCGCTTCCCCGACCCCCGAGGGGTGCTGGGGCCGATCTACCCTGATCAGGAAGTCGCTGGCGCATGACGAGGGCGCCCGGGCTCCGTATGCTGCCGATGGTGCGCGGATTCTTGCTGGTGATGCTCGCCCTGACGTGCGGGGCGTGCGGTGGAGAGCGGCGGCCTGGGGCGATCTCGACCGACGCCTCGTTCGCGGACCTGGGCGCGCGCCCCGACGCGGCACGGCTCGACGTGGTCCCGGTCGACCCCTGCGCCCCCCCCGCGTGCGGCCCCGTCGAGCGGTGCGGCGTCGGAGCCGACGGCGGCCCCGCCAGCGGGAACGGCGTCGACGACGACTGCGACGGCTTCGTCGACGAGGGCTGCGCCTGCGTGCCCGGCGAGAGCCGCCCCTGCTTCAACGGACCCCCCGACCGCCGAGGCGTGGGCGCCTGCCGCGACGGCGTCGCCCGGTGCACCGAGCTCGCGGCCTGGGTCGGCGGCGAGTGCCGAGGCGCGACGCTGCCCAGCGCCGAGGTCTGCAACGGGATGGACGACGACTGCGATGGCGCGCCCGACAACGGGCTCACCGCGTGCGCCACCACCCTGCGCTGTCCGACGAGCTTCGGCGTCGCTCCCCTCGCGGAGTTTCGCCTCGACGGCGCCACCGTCGACCCCATGGCCCAGCGCTTCGCGTGGCAGGTGTCGTGCCCCGAGGGGGTGTCTCCCTGCCCGGCCCCCGTCGACCCGAGCGCGTCGGTGCTGCGCGTGAGCTTCCCGCGCGCGGGGATCTACCCCGTGACCCTGCGGCTCCAGCGCTCGGGCCGGGAAGAGAGCTGCACCTTTCCCGTGTACGTGCAGGGCAGGGGCCTTCGCGTAGAGCTCGACTGGGACCGCAAGGGAGGCATCGGCGCGCCGGGCGTCGACATGGACCTCCACGTGGCGCCCATCGACGCCCGGAGGGTCGAGAGCTACCGCTGGTTCACGCCGGATGACTGCTATTTTCAGACCTGCAAGGCCCCCGGCGGCACCGTGCGATGGAGCGTCGACGACGCCGACACGCGCTTCGCCCCCAGCGCGACGGCCGAGGGCTGCGCGACGTCGCCGCCCCCGTGGGGCGCGATGTGGGCGGCGTCGGGGCGCTGCTGGAACCCCAGACTCGACGTCGACAACATCGAGTGCGACCCCTCGCTCACCGACGCGCAGAGCCCGAGCTACTGCTTCCCCGAGAACGCCGCGGTCGACGACCCCGCCTCCGACGTGACCTTTCGGCTCATGGTGAATTTCTACCGGGATCACGGCACCTGCGCCGACGGCGACGCGTCGAACGACGTGGTGCACCCGACGGTGGCGATCCACTGCGGCGGGGTGACGCGCGCCGTGCTCGGAGACGTCGACGACGGGCAGGTCCCCATGCGGTGCCAGGACAACCCTTCGCGAGGCTCGGCGAACTGGTCCTGGCTGGTCGCCGACGTGCGCTTCACCGACAACGCGTGCGGGGTGCGAGACTGCGCGGTGCGCCCGCTGCGGGCCGCGCAGGGGCGCTTCACGGCCTGCGCCGCCGCCACCGAGGTCGACGACGTGTGCGTCGACCCAGGAGGGAGGGTCTTCGTGCGCAACGCCGGGTCGAGGCCTGTCGACAGCGAGATCGCAGAATCCCGCTGAGGCGCCCGCGCGCCGCGTTGCGCGTGGAGTCGAGAGTCTGTTAGCGATTTGGGGACGTGTCAGTCGCTCGTCTCACCCCGAGACCCGGCCGTCGACGCACCGGCTCCACGGCGGATCGGAGGGAGAGAAAGTCCTCCGCCGACCTGAAGCCGGGAGACGTCCGCGCGCTAGGCAAGGCATTCGACGCCCTGATCCGATCGATCAGGATGCAGGGCCACGCCGTGCCCGGCGCCGCCGAGCGCGCCCACGCCGTGTGGAGCGTGATCCCCGGCGCGGCGCTGGAGATCGCCGCCACGAAGGTCAGCGTGCGCGGTCAGGCCGCGCTCGAGGCGAGCGAGAGCGACGGCCGCTGGCTGCTCCCCGCGTTCATGTCGGGCCTGCGCCTCGTCAAGCCCAAGGTCGAGATGAGCGCGGAGGACCTGCAGCTCCTCGCCGACGCCCTCGCGCGGCTCGAGAGCGACGTCGAGTCCATCGGGCGGTTCCGCGACTGGCTCTGGAGCGGCGCCGCCACCGGCTTCGACGTCGAGCTCCAGCACAGCTTCATGGAGGTGCTCGACGACGCGCCCGTGGACGCCCCCACGGACGGCGGGATCTACGAGCCCGCGCAGGCGGTCTCGGCCGTGCGCACCGAGGTCATGCGCGCGATCTCCGAGCAGGCCGTCGCGATCTCGGCGCGGGTGCTCGCCGAGGCCGCGGCCCGCGACGAGGTCGCCCTGCCCCTGGGCAACGCGGCGCCGTCGGTGGGCAGCGCGCGCTTCGCGATCCCGCCCACCGAGGTCGCCGAGATTCGCGCGGACTGCGAGGACCGACGGCGCTGGGCCCTCGACGAGACGCTGCTGCTGCTCGCGCATCGCCAGCTCTACGAGGGCGCCCGCCCCGAGCGCATCGCGAGCGCCGTGATCTCGCTGGTCGAGGACGACGCGCACCACGCCGCCGCGAGCCTCACCGACTCGCTCACCCACCTCGCGCGGCGCAGCGCGCCCTTCGTGCGAGACGTGCTGCGCGCCCTCGATCGGGAGACCTTCGGCGACGCGCTCGCCGCCGCGCTGCTCAAAGACGTGCGCAACGCCGCGCGCTACGCCGAGGCGCTCCTCGTGATGGGCCCCACGAACTCGGCGAGGATGACCGCGAAGCTCCTCGAGGCCGCCGCCCGCGACCCCGCGTGGTTCGACGCCCTCGCGTCGATGATGAACGCCTCCGGGGGGCGGCTCACGCCGATCCTCCTCGACCGCGCCGAGGCGCCCAGCGGGGCGGAGGTCGGGGTGCTCGTGCAGCTCATCGGCGACGAGGCCGTCGACGCGCTCTTCGAGCGAGCCCGGGCCGACGCCGACCGCTGGGTGGGGCTCGCCTTCGGCGCGCTCTGCCGCGCCGCGGTGGAGCGGGGCAGGGGCCACGCCCTCCTCGTGCCCTTCGTGCGCGATCGCGGCCTCTCCGTCGCCGCGCGCCTCGAGGCGCTCGAGATCGGGCAGGGCGACGAGGGGCTCGCCGAGGAGCTCCTCGCGTGGAAGGCCACCGAGCTCCTCGACGCCCCCGCCATGCGAGAGCGCCTGAGGGCGCTGCGTGAGGAGCGGAGGGCGAGGCGTTGACGCGCGACCCCAACGAGGTGGGCGAGCAGGCGAGGGCGATCGTCGAGCGCTTCTACATCCTGACGCGCAACGTCGCGGTGCACGGCGACACCCACCCCCTCGTGGGCCAGAACGCCGAGGCCCTCGCCGCCGCGATGGACGCCGCGGCGCCGCCCTACGCGCTGCAGTTCGTGGGCCAGGCGGTGTTCATCGACCGCGTGCTCGCGGTGCTCGACGCGCTGAATTTCTCTCGCTCGCTCAAGCTCGCGCGCTACCTCGCCGCGGTCGGCGTCAACGAGGTGGGCGTCGAGTACACGCCCTCGTCGCAGAACCTCATCGCCCTCGCGCGCGCGCTGCTCTCGCGGGACGGCGCGGCGCCCAGCGTCGACGGGCTGCACCTGCGCGAGATCCGAGGCGTGAGCGGCGGCGGGGGCTCGGGCGAGGTCATCGACCCCGAGCTCTTCGCGACGGCGCAGATGGTCCGCTCGCTCATCGAGAGCGAGGGCCTCGAGGCGAGCCTCGAAGGGGGCTGGTCATGGTCGTCTGGGATCAGCGTGGTGCGCCGCGTCGAGCGCGCGCGCAACGTCGACCTCGCGGCGTGTCTGCGCTTCATCGAGTTCGCGCCGGGGCCGCGGAGCGTGCCCCGCCGGGCCCTCGGCGCGCTGGTCACCGTGCTCAGCCCCGCGGGTGGCCTCGCACGCGGCCTTCGCGCTCGGGCTCTATGGGCTCGCCGAGCGCGAGGGCGCGTCGTTCGTCGAGGCGGTCGAGACTACCCTGCCGAGGCTGATCGAGACGGCCATGGCCGGCGGCACCAGCCTCGACCCGCACCGGCAGCGGGTCTGCGCGCTGCTGCAGAGCGTGGTCGCCGCGCACGACGAACCCTCGCGGTGGAACCCCCTGGCCCGCTCGGTGGCCCTCGCCTACGACCTCGAGCGGCTGCGCTGCCCGCTCGGCCCGGAGTTCGACCTCTCTGCCCTTGACCTCCTCGCCTGGGCGTCGCGGGCGGGCGAGCGGGAGCACGCGCGACAGTGGGTCCGCGCCCTCTTCGCGGCGCACGGCGTGCTGCCGCCGAACGCGAGGGTCCTCGTCGGAGATCAGCAGGGGATTGTCCTGGGCGGCGCGGAGGATGGAGAACCGTTCACTCCTTTGGTGTATCTCACTGGCGACGGATCCCTCGCGCTGCCGGACGCTCCGGTGACCTTCGCGCGGAGCGCCGTCAAGAAGGAGAGCTAGCGCGCGATGGACATCCAGCCCGGAGCGGTGATCCTGGACCGGTACCGCGTCGAGGGCGTACTCGGCGCCGGCGGCATGGGCCAGGTGTTCCTCGCGCGCCATGTCCACCTGGGCACAAAGGTCGCGCTGAAGCTCCTGCGCCACGACGAGGACCCCTTGGCCGAGGAGCGGTTTCACCGCGAGGCCGAGCTCATGGCCCGCGTGCGTCACGTGAACGTGGTCTCGGTGCTCGATTTCGGCATGAGCCTCGACGGCGCGCCGTGCATCGCCATGGAGTACGTCGACGGGGTCTCCCTCGAGGACCACCTGATGCGCCGCTCGGCCATCGCCTGGGGTGAGGCCAGCGAGGCGCTGCAGGGCATCCTCGCGGGGCTCGAGGCGATGCACGCCGCGGGGATCATGCACCGGGACCTCAAGCCCTCGAACGTGATCCTGGTGGACGACGACCTGGAGCAGCCCAAGCTCATCGACTTCGGCATCGCGAAGCCCCTCGACCCCAGCGCGATTCGCGGTGACCTCACCCGCGCGGGGATCCTCGTGGGCACGCCCGCCTACATGTCCCCCGAGCAGCTGGTGGGCGCGCGGGTCGACCAGCGCTCGGACCTCTACGCCGCGGCGCTGATCTGGTACGAGGCCGTCACCGGGCGGCTGCTCTACGACAGCGATGACTTCACCGAGCTGATGCGGCGCGTGCGCGAGCCCGCGCCGGTGCCGGTCGCGCCGAGCTCGCTCCCCGAGGTCCCCGACGCCGTGGCGGACGTGGTGCTGTCGGCCCTCGCCATCGACCCCGCGGACCGCCCGGCCGACGCGGCGACCTTCAGCGCCCAGCTCCGCGCCGCGGCGCGCGTCGGCCGGGGCTCTCGGCCTCCCTCGCGGGGGGAGCGGGACCGCCTGTCGATCCCCTCGCGGAGCACCCCCTCCGCGGCGCCGAGCGGCACGCGCGGGCGCTACCTCGTGGCGGCCGTTCTTCCGCCCACGCGCCTCGGGCTCGCGGAGGAGCGGCGTTGGCTCGCCTCGCAGCTCGGCGACCGCGCGCGGGGCTACACCCTGGGCGCGCAGGTGTGGGTCGCGCTCCAGGGCGCGGCGACGAGCGAGGACGAGGCGAGGCACACCGCCGAGTCGCTCTGCGCGGCGGTGATGGAGCGGTTCGGGCCGACCTCCGTGGCGTCCTGGGCCGTGGTCGAGTCTGACTTCGCGCTCACGGCGCCGCAGCTCATCGGCGCGAAGCCGCTGCCGCCCGAGCTGAAGGGCCTGCTCGACGCGATGCTCTAGGGCCTCTCCACGTCCCCGTGGAGAGGCGATCGCGCGTTCGCGGATGGGGCGGCCCGGCGGGTCACGCGCGGGCCGGCTCGGGGATCACTCGAAGATGCCGCCGGGGACGCGGTCGCGGCCAGAGTTCACGCGGTCCTGCCAGGTGTCGACCCCGCGGTCGTTGGGGACCTCGACCATCGTGATGCAGCCCTCGACCGGGCAGACCAGCGCACAGAGGTTGCAGCCGACGCACTCGGGCTCGTCGATCCAGGGCACCCGGTCGCCCGCGAGCGCGCCGATCACCTGAGGCACGGGCGCCTTCGCCATGCCTTCGGCGTGGGCGTGCGGGGGGCGCGGACGGTCGGCGGGGCCCGTGAAGATGCACTGATGCGCGCCGTCTTGACAGGCCGCGACGCACTTCTGACAGCCGATGCACAGGTCGGGGTTGATCGAGGCCACGACCTGGTAGTTCAGGTCGAGCTCGCCCCACTCCTTGTAGGCCGGCACCGCGCTGCCGCGGAATTGATCAAGGGTGAGGCCGCGCTCGTCGAGGAAGTTCGACAGCCCCTGGATCATGTCCTCGACGATGCGAAACCCGTGATGCATCACCGCGGTGCACACCTGGACGCTGGTCGAGCCGAGCGCGATGAACTCCGCGGCGTCGCGCCAGTTCGACACCCCGCCGATGCCCGAGATGGGGAGCCGCGACGTGCGCGGGTCGCGCGCCAGCTGCGCGATCATGTGCAGCGCGATGGGCTTCACCGCGGGGCCGCAGTACCCGCCGTTGGTCGAGCCGCCGCCCACGCGGGGCAGGGGAACTCCCCGCTCGAGGTCGACGCCCACGATCGACTTGATCGTGTTGATGAGCGACAGGCCGTCGCAATTGCCCTCCAGGGCGGCGTAGCCCGGCTCGAGGATGTCTCCGACGTTGGGCGTGAGCTTCACCAGCACGGGCGTGCGCGCGTACTCCTTCACCCACGAGGTGATCTCGGTGAGCACCTTGGGCTCCTGACCCACGGCGCTGCCCATGCCGCGCTCGCACATGCCGTGCGGGCAGCCGAAATTCAGCTCCAGCCCGTCGCAGCCGGTGTCTTCGGAGCGCTTGATGATCTCGCGCCACTCGTCCTTCGTCTCGACCATCAGCGAGACGATCACCGCGTGGTGGGGGTAGCGCTTCTTGACCTCGGCGATCTCGCGGAGGTTCACCGCCAGCGGCCGGTCGGTGATGAGCTCGATGTTGTTGAAGCCCATCACCCGACGGCCCGCGAAGTCGACGCCGCCGAAGCGCGACGAGACGTTCACGATGGGGTTGCCCAGGGTCTTCCACACCGCGCCGCCCCACCCGGCGTCGAAGGCGCGCATGACCTGATCGCCGGTGTTCGCCGGCGGCGCCGACGCGAGCCAGAAGGGGTTCGGGCTCTTGATGCCGCACATGTCAATCGAGAGGTCAGCCATCGCTCTGCTCCTTCACGCCCCCGCGGGCCACGCGCGCAGCATCGCCCGGGCGGCCTCGCGCCCGTCGGCGACCGCGTTGACGACCTCTTTGCCGCCGTTGATACAGTCTCCGCCCGCGTACACCCGCGGGTTCCCGGTGCGGCGGGAGTCGGCCTCGACCGAGACGCACCCCCTCGCGTCGAGGCTTACGCCCTCGAAGGCCGCCGCGAGCGCGCGGAGCTTCTGCTGCCCGATGGCCAGCACGATGAGGTCCGCCGGGAGCACCTCGACCCCGCCCTCACGGCGCTGCACCCGCAGGCCCTCGACGCGCCCGTCTCCGCCGCGGACCACCGCCGTCGGCGTGCACCCGGTCTGGAGCGTCACCCCGTCCCGCCGCGCGAGGTCCATCTCGTGCGCGTAGCCCGACATGTCGGCGGCGCCGCGGCGGTAGACCATCGCGACCTCGGGCACCCCGAGCTGCGCCAGCTCGCGCGCCACGTCGATCGCCGTGTTGCCGCCGCCCACGATCAGCGCGCGGCGCGCGTCGGGGAGCTTGAACCCGGGGGTGTTCTTGATCTCTTCGATCAGCGCCGTGGCGCCCCACACGCCGGGTCCGTCTTCGCCCTCGATCGCCAGCTTCGAGTCGACGCCCAGACCGAGCCCGAGGAACACCGCGTCGTAGTCCTTCAGCAGCGACTCGGGGGTCACGTCGACGCCCACCTCGACCCCGCACCGGACCTCGACGCCCAGCGAGCGCACGTACTCGACCTCGCGGAGGGAGTCTTCGGTGTGGATCTTGTACGGCGCGACCCCGGTGGTGTTCAGCCCGCCGGGGAGCGCGCGCTTCTCGAAGATCACGGCGCGATGCCCCTCGAGCGCGAGGTACGCGGCGCAGGCCAGCGACGCGGGCCCCGCGCCCAGCAGCGCCACGCTCCGGCGCGTGCCGCTCGGGGCTCGCGGGCGCATCACCCGCGCGCCGCCCGCGGCCTCGGCGTCGAGCGACGACTCCGTCGCGAACCGCTGCAGCCTGCCGATCTGAATCGGCGGCTTGTGCCACGGGTTGTACACGCACGAGCCCACGCAGAGCACCTCGACCGGACAGACCCGCGCGCAGGAGTAGCCGAGGATGTTCTGCTGAAAGATGGTGCGCGCCGCGCCCAGGGTGTCGCCCGACGCGATCTGTCGAATGAAGCCGGGCACGTCGATCTCGGTCGGGCACGCCTCGACGCAGGGGGCGTCGGCGCAGAAGAGGCAGCGCTCCGCCTCGGCGCGCGCCTCGCCGGGGCCATAGAGCGGCTTCGCCTCTGCCAGCCGCGACTCAAGTCGCTCGGGCGGTGCCTCGATCATCGACATCGAAAATCTCCCTCGGCGGACGCGAGACGCGCCGCGCATCCATGTGGTCATCGCCCACGGTCGAAGCCCGCGAGCCTACAAGAATTGCCCCGCGGCCCGTCAAGCGCCGTCGTTCATGACCGAAATCGCAGGTCGCGGGCGAAGGCGCGAGGTGGCTGGTACAAACCCGCGCCCGCAATGAACCACACCGAGATCCTTGCCTTCGCGGCCTTCGTCGCGCTGACCTCTTGCACCCCCGTGTCTCCGCTGCGCGCCGACGCCTTCGACGCGGGCGACGCCGCCCCCGCGGCGGCCGACGCGCCCGCCCCCGAAGACCGCGCCAACGACCCCGACATCGCGGCGCCCCCTGGAGACGCCGTGACTGCAGGGGACGCAGCCGCCCCCGACGCGAGCGCGCCCTGCACCGCCGACGAAGAGTGCACCCCCGGCCTCCGCTGCCTGGGACGCCGATGCGTCGCCCCCATCGAGTGCGCCTCGTCGAGGATGTGCCCCGGTCAGCTGTGCAGCGCCACCCTCGGCCTCTGCGTCGACTGCGACCGCGACGACGACTGCGGCCAGGGGCGGGTATGTCGCCGCAACGGCTGCGAGCCGAGCCCTCGCGCCTGCCGGTCCAGCCGCGAGTGCGCGGACCTCAACCTCGTGTGCAACCAGACCCTCATGCAGTGCGTCGACTGCGCGGGCGACAACGACTGCGCCGCCGGGCAGTTCTGCGCCGCCGACTTCTACTGCTCCCGCCAGCGCTGCGCGCCCGGCGCGACGAGCTGCGCCGACGCGTCCACCCAGCGCACCTGCGACTCGCGCGGGGCCGAGGAGGTCGCCGCGCGCTGCGCGGGCGGCCAGACCTGCCGCGAGGGTCGGTGCCAGCCCGTGGCGTGCGCGCCGGGCTCCACGCGCTGCGCGGGCGACGGGGCGCTCGAGACCTGCGAGGCCGACGGCGGCGGCTGGAGCGCCGCGCCCTGCGGCCCCCGACAGAGCTGCGCCGCGGGCGCCTGCGCCGCGTGGACGTGCAGTCCTGGAGACTCGACGTGCTCGGGCGCGCAGACGGTCGCGGTGTGCAACGCCGACGGGCTCACCTCGCGCACCGAGCGCTGCGGCTCGAACGAGTCGTGCCGCGGAGGGCGCTGCGTGACCCGCGCCTGCGCGCCCGGGAGCGCGACCTGCGCGTCGCCGACCGCGAGGCGCGTCTGCGACCCCGACGGCCTGGGCACGACCGACGCGCCCTGCGGGAGCGCCGAGCGCTGCGAGGGCGGCGCGTGTCGCCCGCTGGTGTGCGCGCCGGGCTCGTCGCGCTGCCGAGACGCGAGCAGCGTCGCGATCTGCTCCGACGACGGCCTGCGCGAGTCAGCGCAGCCCTGCGCCGCGGGGCAGAGCTGCGCCGACGGCCGATGCGCGATGTGGCTGTGCGTGCCAGGCTCGGCCACCTGCGGCGGCGCCGAAGGGACGCGGAGCGTGTGCGACCCCGACGGGCTCGGCTCGACCCCCGTCGCCTGCCCCGTCCCCGCGAACGCGAGGGCGGCGGGGTGCGCGGCGGGGGCCTGCACCTTCACCTGCCGCGACGGCTTCGGCGACTGCGACGGCGGCGCGCCCAACGGCTGCGAGACCAGCACGCGATCGAGCCCGCTGCACTGCGGCGCGTGCGGCCGCGCCTGCGTCGGCGGGCAGGTCTGCGTCGACGGCGCGTGCGTCGCAACTCCTTGCGGCGCAGGCACTCAGCGCTGTGGAGACGCCTGCCGAAGCGGCGTGGGCGCGTGCCAGGCCGGGCTCGGCGCCTGCGGCCGCGCAGGCTCCTGGGCCTGCGGCGACCTCGGCGCCCTCGCCGTCGGCGCGGGGGCGGGCGACCACAGCTGCGCGTTGATGCGCGACCGGTCGATCCGATGCTGGGGCGCCAACGGCTCAGGGCAGCTCGGGGACAACACCACCACCGACCGCCCGACGCCCGTGAGCGTCGCGGGGCTCTCGGACGCGTCGCAGGTGGGGTCGGGCCGGGCGTTCACCTGCGCCCGCCGCGGGGGCGGCGCGGTGTCTTGCT
The DNA here is from genome assembly GCA_041389885.1 of Polyangiales bacterium. Lineage (GTDB taxonomy): Bacteria > Myxococcota_A > Polyangia > Polyangiales > JAWKRB01. The sequence continues at coordinate 128,252 of JAWKRB010000006.1, forward strand.
GGGGCGCGAACAGCTACGGCCAGCTCGGCAACGGCAGCACCACCGCGTCGCGCGCGCCCGTGGGCGTCTCGGGCCTGGGCGACGCGACCGAGCTCGCGGTCGGCGCGGAGTTCGCCTGCGCGCGCCTGTCGTCGGGCTTCGCGCGTTGCTGGGGGCGCTCCAACCGAGGGCAGACCGGCACGGGGATGACCGCGTCGCTCTCGACGCCGACCTCGGTTCAAGCGAGCGGAGGGGGCGCCCTCGCGGGGGTGATCGACCTCGACGTCGGAGACGCCCACGCCTGCGCGGCGCTGCGCGACGGCCGGGTGTACTGCTGGGGAGAGAACATGACCTGGCAGACGGGATCGAACGAGGTGACGTACCGCACGCTCGCCCGCGAGGTCGTCGGCGTCGCGGGGGCCGTCGAGGTCGCCGCGGGGCTGACCGCGTCGTGCGCCCGACTCGGGGACGGCACGGTGCGCTGCTGGGGAGGCAACGCGCACGGGCAGCTCGGCAACGGCGGGACCACCGCGAGCCCGAGCCCGGTCGTCGTGGCGGGGCTCAGCGGCGTCGCGCAGCTGGCCGCGGCGGGCGACACCTTCTGCGCGCGCCTGCGCGACCGCACGGTGCGCTGCTGGGGCGACGGTCGCCGGAGCCAGATCGGCAACGGGATCACCGGCTCGGTCGCGGCGCCCACCGAGGTGCGCTCGCTGGCGGGCGTCGAGCAGCTCGGGGGCGGTCGCGAGCACGTCTGCGCGGCGCTGGCCGACAGCGGCGTTCGCTGCTGGGGTCGCGGCGGCGAGGGGCAGCTCGGCACCGGGCTCACCCGCGAGGCCTCGGCGCCGCAGGTCGTGACCGGGCTCTCGACCACGGGGACGTACTGCGACGCGGCGCTCGGCGCGCCCGGCGTCGAGACGTGCAACGGCGTCGACGACGACTGCAACGGGGTCGTCGACGACGCGGCGATGTCGTGCTCGCGCACGAACCTCGCGCGGGGGCGGAGCACGTCGCAGTCGACGACCTACAACTCATGCTTCCCCGCCTCGGTGATCACCGACGGGGTGACCAACGGGGCCTACACGGGCGGGCGGTGCCCGAGCAACATCGCCTACACCAACCTGGGCACGAACCAGTGGATGCAGGTGGACCTCGGCTCCGTGCGGACCGTCGACCGGGTGGTGATCTACGGTCGCTCCGACTGCTGCCCCGAGGTGTCGTCTCCGCTCTCGGTGCGCGTCTCTCAAGACGGGCGCAACTTCACCGAGGTCGCGTCGGGCCTCGCCGCGCGCACGGGGGTCACCGCGAACTTCGCGCCCGTCATGGCGAGGTATGTTCGCGTGGTGCGCGTAGGCTCGGCCTACCTCTCCCTCGCGGAGCTCGAGGTGTACGGAAACTAAGACTCGCGTCGTCGCGCGGTCGCGTGAGGACGGCGTCGGAGCGTCGACCCGCGGGTCGGCGGAGGTGAGCGATGAAACCCAACAAGGCCTTGTTTCTCGGCGGAGCGCTGTCGGTGCTGAGCGCGTGCGGCGCGCGGGTCATCGTCGTCGACGGCGTCGCCGACGCCGCCGCGGCGCCCGACGTCGGGGCTGACGTCGCGAGCGTCGTCGACGCGCCGGCGACCGCGCCGGACATCGCTCGTCCGCCCGCCGACGCGCCGAGCACGCCGCCTGACGCGCCCGTCGTCGAAGACGTCCTCGGGCCCGGGTCGACCTGCGACCTCGCCGCCCCGCTCCCTCTCGGAGCGCCGACCCCCCTGGTGGTGCGAGGCGGCCGCGAGACGCTCCTGGCGTGCAACGGCGTCCCACCCGTTCAGCCGACCTACTACGCGGTGACCGTGCCCGCGGGACAGACGCTGCGCGTGCGCGCGAACCGCGCGGCGGGAGCGGCGCCGGTGCTCCCGCAGATCATCCAGAGCTGCCGCGTGCGCGCGTGCCTCGGCGAGCCGATGGCCGAGGCGGGCGGCGCGAGCAGCTTCGTCTCCGCCTGGACGAACCGCGCGGGGGTCCCTCAGTCCGTGGTCGTGGCCTTCGGCGCGACCGAGCCGGGCGACACGCCCTTTCTGCTCTTCGCGCAGCTCGAGGGCGGCGCGCCGTCGGTGAACGACGTCTGCGCCCGCGCGGAGCCGGTGGCCTCGGGGCAGGTGGTGACGGCGTCGACGGCGGGCGCGACGACCCCCGTCCCCGCCTGTCCGGGCAGCGGGCTGCAGGGCGGCGCGGCGAGGTGGTATCGCGCGACCGTCCCGCCGGGCGCGACGCTCGACGCCGAGCCCTTGAGCGGCGCCGCGACGCTCCTGCGCGCGTACTCCGACTGCGGCGCGGTGCCAGCCTGCCTCGCGGTGAACCTCGGCGCGCAGGGCCCGACGCTGCGCTGGACGAACCCGTCCGGCGCGACGCAGTCGGTGGTGCTCGCGGTGTCGCTCGCGGTTCCCGGCGCCGCGGGCGAGGCCAGCATCCGCGTGCGAGTCCTCGCGCCGGTGAGCAACGGGCTCTGCGCGAGCGCGGCTCGGCTCACGCCGGACGTCCCCGCGAGCGGGGTGCTCGAGCCCGGCGGCGAGGCGCCCGCGGCCTGCGCCGGCGAGGGCGCCGCGCAGCCTGCGCTCTTCTACCGCGTCCGCGTGCCCGCCGGGCGAGGGCTGTCGGCGACCTACGCCGCGGTGGGGCATCCGTCGCCTCGTCGCCGTGCGCGTGGCGAGCGCGTGTGCGGCGGCGCCTGCGCCGCGTCGAGCAGCGCGAGCCTCGACGGCACGCGCGTCGTCACGCGCTGGACCAACATGACGGGAGCCGAGGTCGACGCCGTGGTCTCCGTCGCGCCGCTCACGAGCGCGGGCGCGTCGCAGGACTTCACCCTCACCGCGACCCTCTCGACGCCGCCGACGAACGTCTCGTGCGAGGCCGCGCGCACGGTCGTCGACGGCGACACGCTGCGCGGGGAGGATCTGAGCGTCGCCACCGTCGTGCAGCCGCCTTGCCCAGGCATGGCCGGAGGCGGCGCCACCTCGCTGTACTACGCGACGGTAGGCCTCTCGCGGGCAGACCCTCTTCGTCGGCGCCACCCCCGAGTCCCCGGGGCGTCTCGCGCCGACGATCCGCGTGATCCCCGCCTGCGGCTCGAACGTCTGCTTCGCGGCGCCGAGCAGCGCCGGGACCATGTCCTCGGCGGCGTTCTTCAACGCGGGCGCCGACCAGCGCGTGCTCATCGCCGTGGGCGCGACCAACGTGAGCCTCGCGGTGCCGTACACGCTGTCGGTCGTGATTCGCCCCCCCGCGGCGAACGGCGTGTGCGCCTCGGCGCTCGCGGTGTCGAACGGCACGTCGCTCGTCGGCCAGGACCTGCCGACGGCCGCGAGGCGCTCCTCCGCCTGCGCGCGACGCCGGGCCGCGAGGGCACCGCGCTGTACTACCTTCGCGCGGTGGGCGCGGGCGAGAAGCCACGGTGCTGGCCTCGCGCGCCGAGGCCGGGTCGCGCCGACCTTGCGTCCGTTCTCCAACTGCGGCGACGGCGTACCGCGAGCTCGACGCCGTCGGGCACCAGCGCCTGGTCGAAGCTACACTACCCTGACCGGGGCGGCGCAGACCCCAGCTTCGCGATGAACCTCACCGACGGCGGCGCGACCCCGGCCGCCCGCGCGAACCTCACGGTGTCGGTGTCGCGGCCTCCGTACACGGTCACCACGATCCCCGCGAGCTGCGACGGCGTGACCGACGGGGTGCTCGCCGACGCGGTCGGCGATGACGTCGGCACGGCGTCGCTGCCGCTGCCCTTCGCGCTCTCGTACTTCGGGGAGCCGGTGAGCGGGTGGAGCGTGTCGACGAACGGCTACCTGCAGCTGTGGCCCACGACGGGGCGCTCCGCGGGCGCCCTCGGCCAGACCGAGCTCCCCGCGGCGAGGGCGCCCGGCGGCATGGTCGCGCCCTTCTGGGACGACCTGATCGTCACCGCGGGCCTCGGCGACGTGCGCGCCGCGGAGGTCGTCGCGGGCGGTCGGCACCTCACGGTGCAATGGACCCGCGCGCAGTTCTGCTGCAACGCCTCGAGCGCCGACCGGCTGACCTTTCAGGCCAAGCTCTTCGCGAGCGGCGTGGTCGAGTTTCACTACTGCGACCTCTCGGGCATGACGAGGGTGAACGGCTCCAGCGCCTCGATCGGGATGCAGGACCCGTCCGCCCTGCGGGGCGTGAGCTACGCCGCGCGCCGTGCCGACGCGGTGCGCACCGGGTTCGGCCTGCGCTTCACGCCCTGAACGCTCAGCCCGGCCGCAGCACGATCGCCAGCGACACCAGGCTCACCAACAGAATCACCGCCGCCAGGAGCACCACGAGCCAGTCGGCGCGGCCGGGCGGGGTCACCTGCGAGGGGCGCGACCGACGCTCCGCCGGCGCGCTCGCGCGCGGGGTGAGCGAGACGCGCGGCGAGCTCCGCGTCTCCTCCTCGGCGTCGCCGGGCTCCGGCTCCGACGACACCGCGGGCGCGGGCTCTGGGGGCGCGGGCGTGGGCGCGCGGTGGTCCTCGCCGCGGTCCAGCGCGCGAAGGAGGTCTTCGGTGGGGTCGACGTAGCGCAGCACGGTGCGCCCGAAGGTGAGCTCGTCGCCGTGCCGGAGCCGCCGCTCCGTCGAGGCGCGCCCCTGCACGACGACGCCGTTGCGGCTCCCGAGGTCACGGAGCAGCGCGCCCTCGCCGTCGCGCGAGACCTCCGCGTGGCGCCGCGAGCAGTCGCGGTCGTCGAGCACGATGTCGCAGTCCTCGCCGCGTCCGATGACCAGCGAGGCGGCGGGCGCGAGGGGCCAGAAGCGCCCAGCCTCGCGCGTGTTGACCAGCGCGAGGTGAGGCGGCGCGGCCTCGCCCCCGGCGTCGCGGATCGAGTCGAGCAGCAGGCGCCGCGCGATGCTCGCCGTGCGCTCGGGGGGATCGGGCGCGGCGAGCGATCCGCTCACGGTCAGCGCGAACTCGGCGAGGCAGACCACGTCGCCGTCGCGCACGAGCTTGCGCCGCCCCGGGGGCAGGAGCGCGCCGTTCACGCGCGTGCCGTTGGTGCTCCCCTCGTCGACCACGGCCACCTCGCTGCCGTCTACGTGAAACACCGCGTGCAGCTCGCTCACCGCGCGAGACGGCAGGCGCACGTCGACGGTGGGACCTCGGCCGACCTTCACCCTCGGCTGGTCCAGGGTGATCTCCTGGGGCGTCGCTCCGGGCGCCGTGATGGAGAGCTTCAGGGCCACGGCGCGTCGCCTAGCAGCGCGCGAGGCGAGGGGTCAACTTCTGGCGCGGGCGAGCGCGCCGCGGCGGGGCGCGCCGCGCTCACCTCGCGCAGGAGCTCTGCGCGGGCGGCGCGTTCAATCGTCGACGAAAAGTTGGCTCTCGAATTCCGTCCGGTGCATGAGCGTTCGAGCACCGCAAGTCACGGAGGACGAGAGAGACCATGGCGACCACAGCAGCCGCGGAGCGCCGCGACCCCACCGCACCTCGACGCCCCTTCAGGGCCCCGGTCGACATCGCCGACATCGTCGATCAGGAGATCTGGCAAGGCGACGCGCGCGACCTCTCCATCAGCGGGATGTCCGTGCAGAGCGCGATGGTCCCCGAGGTGGGCGAGGAGCTCGCGTGCCGGTTTCGCCTCGAGGGGGGAGAGCAGATCGAGTCACGCGTCGAGGTCGTCTGGGCGCGCGAGGCCGGGGCGCGCGACGGCGAGTTCGGCGTGCGCTTCACCGCCCTCGACGCGAACCTCAAGGAGACCCTGCGCAAGGTGCTCCCGGCCCCCGTCGCGCCCGTCGCCGCGACGCCCGCGTCGGCGCCCACCGGGGGGATTCACGAGAACAGCAAGGTTCGCATCGTGATCCCCGGCATGGAGGCCCCGCTCCGCGCGAGGGTTCGCACCCGCGCGCAGGGCGCGCTGATCGTCGGCAGCGACCTCACGTTCTTGAGGCTCGGCGAGCGCGTGGCCGTCGACGGCGGCAGCGAGCGCGCCGACGGGAACATCACCGCCGTCGACATCGAGGTCGACAAGCGCAGCGGCGTGCCGCGGCTCATTCTCACGATCGATGGAGCGGGCGAGGCGCCGGGCGTCGTGCCGCCCGCGGTCGCTCCTGCGACGAGCGAAGCCGCCCCGCGCGTCGAGGTCGGCGAGGCCGAGCGAGACACCAAGGTCGAGGTCAAGCCCGCGTCGGAGGCCGCGCGCGCCGAGGCCGCGCCTCGCCCGGAGCGCGCGCGGGCCGCGCAGGAGACCCGGGTCCTGTCGACCCACGACGAGCACGAGCTCCCCGACGACGAGGCCTTCGACACGCGCACCTGGGCGCAGCGCGCCCTCGAGGCCGCGAAGGTGAACGCGGCTCGCCTCGCGGCGGCGGCGGGCCCCGCGGCGCGAGACGCCGGCAAGGCCGTGGGGGGCGCCGTCGACGCGCTCCGCGCGAGGGTGCGCGGCGGGGTCGCGTCGGTCGAGCAGCCGCGGCGAGAGCCCCGCGTCACGTTGAACCGGAACGGTCTCCGACGGCAGCACGCGGAGGAGAGCGAAGGGGCCGCGGCGCCGGTGCGCAACCGACGCACGATGGTCCTCGCGGGTGTGGGCGGGGCCGCGGCGCTGGGCATCGTCGCCCTCGCCGTCACGGGCGGCCCGAAGCCGCAGGCGCCTCGCCCGCAGGTGACCATCGCCCGCGAGGGGCTCAACCCTGACGCGCTCAACGCCGCGGACGAGGCGGCGACCACGCCGATCACCCTCGGCGCGGCGCCCACGGCGATGCAGCCTGAGCCGCAGATGATCCAGGGCGAGGCGGGCAGCCTCCCCGTCGACCTCCGGGCGCCGGCGGCCGCGCCGAGCGAGACCGACCCCGTGCAGGTGACGCGGCGCGCGGCGCGGGCGGCGGCGAGCCCTCGCGCGACCCCGACGACGCGGGTCGCCGCCGGGCGGATGACCCTGGGAAATCCGGCGATCCGCGCGGGGACGCTGATGCGAATCCGCACCGACGGGCCGATCACGCGGCTCGACGGCGTGGGCGCGCGAGGCGCAGACATCGTGATCTCGATCCCCGGGCGCCGCTCCCTCGACCTGGGCGCTCCGCTGGCGCGCCTTGACAGCCGCATCGCGTCGTCCCGCGTGATGAACCGCTCGACAGGCGCCGTGCTCACCCTGCACTTCCGCACCGCCGCGCCCCCCTTCAGCGCCCGGGCCGTGGGGAACAACCTCCACGTCGTGCTCGGCGCCACCCCCGGCGTCCGCGCCCGCGCCCGCCGCTGAATCCTGTGGCGGCCCTTGCAGGCGCGCCGCGCCTGGGGCGATAACCCGCCCGCGCCATGAAGCTCGACACCCTCGTCATTCACGCAGGCCAGCACCCCGACCCAGTCTCTGGCGCGGTGATGACCCCCATCGTGCTCTCCAGCACCTTCGCGCAGGAGGGCCCTGGGGTTCACAAGGGCTACGACTACTCTCGTAGCGGCAACCCCACCCGCAACACGCTCGAGGCTTGCGCGGCGGCGCTGGAGGGCGGCACGCACGGCCTGGCCTTCGCGTCGGGCTGCGCGGCGACCACGTCGATCCTGCACCTCCTGCGCCCGGGCGACCACGTCGTGTGCGGCGACGACGTCTACGGCGGGACCTTTCGCATCCTCGACAAGGTGATGAAGCCCATGGGCGTCACCGCGACCTTCGTCGACATGCGCGACCTCGACGCGACCGCGGCGGCGTTTCGGCCCGAGACCCGGCTGGTGTGGCTCGAGACGCCCTCGAACCCGATGCTCAAGGTCTTCGACATCGCCGCGGTGTGCGCGATGGCGAAGGCGCGCGGCGCGCTGTCGGTGGTCGACAACACCTTCGCGACGCCGGTGATCCAGCGGCCGCTGGCCCTCGGCGCGACCGCGGTGGTGCACTCGACGACGAAGTACCTCAACGGGCACTCTGACGTCGTGGGCGGCATGGTGATGACCGCCGACGACGGCTTCGCGGAGCGCCTGCGCTTCTTGCAGAACGCGATGGGCGCGGTGCCGTCGCCCTTCGACTGCTTTCTCGTGCTGCGCGGGCTCAAGACCCTCGCGGTGCGGGTGCAGCGGCACTGCGAGAACGCCGAGAAGATCGCGCGGTGGCTGCGGGCGCGGCCCGAGGTCAAGCACGTTCACTGGCCGGGCTTCGAGGACCACCCCCAGCGCGAGGTGATCGCGCGGCAGATGTCCCTCGGCGGGGGGATGGTGTCGTTCGTGATGGGCGCGGGCGCCGACGGCTCGGTCGCGGCGCGCTCGCGGAGGTTCCTCGCGGCGCTGAGGGTCTTCACCTGCGCCGAGAGCCTGGGCGGCGTCGAGTCGCTCATCGAGCTCCCCGCGGTGATGACCCACGCGAGCCTGCCCCCCGAAGCTCGCGCCGCGCTCGGCATCGACGACGGGCTCGTGCGCATCAGCGTGGGCATCGAGTCGGCCGACGACCTCATCGCGGACCTCGAGCAGGCGTTCGCCGCGAGCGCGTGACAACATCGAACATTCTCTTGACGAGTGGAGGCGACGTGAAGCGGCTACTAGGCATTGCGCTCTTGATCGCGGGCGGAGGGTGCGGAGACGACCCCCAGCCCCTCACCGGCCAGGCGCGCTGGATCGACACCTGCCTGCGCGAAGGCATGGGTCGCACCGGCGGCCCCCACGTGATCACGGGCACCGACTCGTCGACCGGGCGAGACATCACCTGCGCCATCGGGATGAGCGGCAGCGACATTCATGTCGAGCTGCGCGCCGTCGTCGGGGACAACATCGAGTCGTCGAACGAGGGCGTGTTCATCTCGGCAGACTTCGCCGCCGTGGGTCAGTCCGCGAACAACGGCAGCGCGATGTCGATCCGCGGCGTGGGCTGGTCGGTGAGCCGCGGACCGATCATCGGTCAGAACAACATGTACCCCTGCGAGGTGATCCTCACCCGCGCCGACCTCACGACCCGCTCCTTCACGGGTCGCTTCCGCTGCCGCGACCTCCGCGACGACACCACCGTCCCGCCGCGCGTCTGCTCGATCCTGGGGCAGAACAACCTCACGGCTGACCCCGAGTGGGGCGATTTCGCCTTCTCGAACTGCACCGCCTACTGACGCCCCGCGCGACGCCTCCGACGCGCGCGCGGCCCCCCCGCGCCGCCTCGTCGTGATCGCGCCGGGCGAGGCCCGCGCCTCGATCGCGCTCCCCCCCAAATGAGCGACGGCCCTCGAAGCGATCGCGTCGAGGGCCGTCTTGCGAGGCGAAGGAGCGAACGCTCAGCGGAGCGTGGCGCTCACTGGTGGCAGGGGCCGCGACCGCGGTTCACGCCGTCGGCGTTGTTGCCCGTGTCAGAGTCGGTGTGGCGACGGAGGCGGCAGACGCCGCGCCCGGGGCCGTCGGCGTTCGCGCCGCTGTCGCGGTCGGTGGCGCCGGTGCGGCCGTGGCCGGGGCGGTCGGCGTTGGCGCCCGAGTCGCTGTCCGAGGGGCCCTGCGCGTGGGCCTGGGAGGGCTTGGCGGTGATCGCGCCGGCCACCGCCGCGCCGACGACGCCCGCGCCGATCAGGCCCAGAGCGCTGCGACGACCCATGTGGGCCTCGGTCACCATCTCATCGTCGCTCAGCGTCTTCTTCTCAGTCTTGTCGCTCATGGCTGCTCTCGCCTTTGGGTGTGTTTGGATCAGCGCCCGGTGGAGGTCACGGCCCGAATGGCCCTGAACCCTCCCGCGCGCCGACATCTGTACGCCCGATGGCACCACAGTACTTCAACGGCGCGCAATCTTTTCCATCGAGTTCAGGGGTGGCGCCGCATCAATTGAATACCAGAAATGGTGATAATGAAATCCGTTCTTGAGATCTTCTCTAGACGGATCCGGGTGGGGCGCGCGTCGCTCGAAGAAGCCATCGACGGCGCCTGCCCGGTCGGCTACACCGTCGCCCCATCGGAGGACACCGGTCATGGAACACTGGGACATCGAGCGCCTGATCGCGCCCATCACGCTTGAGACCTTCTTCTCGGAGTACTGGGAGCGCAAGCCGCTGGTGGTGCGCCGGGGCCAGCCTGAGGCCTACAGCTCGCTGGTGTCGCTCGCCGACATCGACCAGGTCATCACCACGTTTCACCTCTCTCACCCCGACGTGATGATGGCGAACGCGACCCGAGGGGTCACCGAGGCCGACTACACCTTCGACGGCGGCGCCGTCGACATCGTGCGGCTGTACCAGCAGTTCGCCGCGGGCTCGACGATCATCATGAACCAGCTCCACCGCTTCTTGCCCGCGCTGGGTGACCTGGTGCGGCGGGTGGAGCACCAGGTCAGCTCGAGGATGCAGACCAACATCTACCTGACGCCGCGCGAGGCGCAGGGGCTGCGCATCCACTACGACTCCCACGACGTCTTCGTGCTCCAGGTGCACGGCGTGAAGCACTGGAGGCTCTACGAGACCCAGGTGCCGCTGCCCTTTCGGGGACAGCAGTTCGGAGACTTTCCCGCCGAGCCCGGCGAGGTCGCGCAGGAGTTCGACCTCGAGCCCGGCGACGTGCTGTACATGCCCCGCGGGCTGATGCACGCGGCGTCGACCACGAGCGACACGTCGATGCACATCACCATGGGGGTGCTGCACACGACCTGGGTCGAGGTGATGATCGAGGCCCTCGCGCGCTTCGCCACCAGCGACGACGAGATGCGCGCCGGCCTCCCGCCGGGCTACGCCCGCGCGAGCTTCGACCGCGACGCGGCCGAGAAGCACTTTCGCAAGCTCTTCGAGCGCGCGGCCCAGGGGGTCGACTTCGAGGGCGCCTTCGAGGTCTTCGTCGACGACATCACGACCACCCGCGCCCCCCTGCTCCAGGGCCAGCTCCAGCAGGTCATGCGCCTCGCCGAGATCTCCCCCGACACCGTCGCCGGCGCCCGCCCCAACCTGCTCTACCGCGCCCAGACCGACGACGAGGGGATCACCATCTCGTGCTCGGGGCGCGACATTCGCCTCCCCCCGCACGCCGCCGAGGCGGCCCTGTCGGCCCTCAGCACCGCCCGCTTCGTCGTGCGGGAGCTCCCCGGGGAGCTCGACGACGACGGCAAGGCCGTGCTCGTGCGCCGGCTGGTGCGCGAGGGCTTCGTGCGCGCAGATTTCTGACCGCCCACCTCCCTCGCGCGGCTTCACGCCGGAGCCTCCCCGTCGTAGCATCCCCGCCGCGCGCCGACTGAATGGCCATTCAGTCAGCGCCCCGAAACGACGAGGTTGAACGACATGGCGAACGAGCTCCGCTTCGATGGAAGGGTCGCGATCGTGACGGGGGCCGGCAACGGCCTCGGGCGGTCGCACGCGTTGCTGCTGGCGAGCAGGGGGGCGAAGGTCGTGGTGAACGACCTCGGTGGCGCCCACACCGGCGGCGGCCGATCGAGCGCCGCGGCCGACGCGGTGGTCGCGGAGATTCGCGCGGCGGGCGGCGAGGCGGTGGCGAACTACGACTCGGTCGAGGACGGCGCGAGCATCGTGAAGTCGGCCATCGACGCCTTCGGCCGCGTCGATATCGTGGTCAACAACGCCGGCATCCTCCGCGACGTCTCCTTCGCGAAGATGACCGAGCAGGACTGGGAGCTCGTCTACCGCGTGCACGTCCTGGGCGCGTACCGGGTGACCGCCGCGGCCTGGCCCTACCTGCGCGAGCAGAAGTACGGCCGCGTGATCTTCACCTCCAGCGCCGCGGGCATCTACGGCAACTTCGGCCAGGCCAACTACAGCATGGCCAAGCTGGGCGTCGCGGGCTTCGCGAACACCCTCGCCATCGAGGGCCGCAAGAGCAACGTGCTGGTCAACACCATCGCGCCCATCGCGGGCTCGCGCATGACCGAGACCGTGCTCCCCAAGGAGCTCCTCGACGCCCTCAAGCCCGAGTACGTGAGCGCCCTCGTCGCCGTGCTGGGCCACGAGAGCTCGGAAGAGACCGGCGGGCTCTTCGAGGTCGGGGGCGGCTTCTACTCCAAGCTGCGCTGGGAGCGCACCGAGGGCGCGACCTTTCGCCTCGGCCGCGCGCTCTCTCCCGAAGACGTGCGCGGTCGCTGGGGCGACATCACCTCATTCGCGAAGACCACGCACCCCGGCTCCGTCGCCGAGTCGATGCAGAGCATCATGAACAACGTCGAGGCCGGGCCCTCGCGCGGCGGCAACGAGTTCATCGACGTCGACGCGGCGCTCGGGTACGAGTTCCCCGAATTCACCTCGCGGCACGACGAGCGCGACATGGCGCTCTACGCCCTCGGCGTGGGCGCGGGGCGCGACCCCCTCGACGCCGCGGACCTCCGCTACGTCTTCGAGCTGGGCGACGGCTTTCAGGCCCTCCCGACCTACGCTGTGGTGCCGGTGGTCAACGCGATCCTCGAGATGGGCAAGCGCGGCGAGAGCGCGCCGGGCCTCAATTTCGGCCTCGACCGGGTGCTCCACGGCGAGCAGTACACCGAGCTCCTCGCGCCCTGGCCCACCAAGGCGAAGCTCAAGCACCGCAGCCGCGTGAAGGCCATCTACGACAAGGGCAAGGGCGCCGTCGTCGTCAACGAGACCAAGACCTTCGACGAGTCGGGCGCGCTCCTCGCCGTCAACGAGGTCAGCACCTTCGTGCGCGGCGCCGGTGGCTTCGGCGGCGACCGCGGGCCGGCCTCGGACGTCGCCGTGCCCGAGCGCGCCCCCGACGCCGTGATCGAAGAGAAGACCGCCGAGAATCAGGCCCTGCTCTACCGCCTCTCGGGCGACTGGAACCCCCTCCACGTCGACCCCGGCTTCGCCCAGGCCTTCGGCTTTCCCCGCCCGATCCTCCACGGCCTGTGCTCCTTCGGCTACGCGGGCCGCCACGTGCTCCGCGCCTTCGCGAACAACGACGGGCGGCTCTTCAAGAGCATCCGCGTGCGCTTCGCCGACACCGTGCTCCCCGGCGAGACCCTCGTCACCGAGATGTGGCGCGAGGGTGACCGGGTGATCCTCCGGTGCAAGGTGAAGGAGCGCGACAAGGCCGTGATCACCAACGCGGTAGTCGAGCTGCACCGCGAGCTCCCGGCCTCGAAGCCCGCGCCCGCGGCCGCTCCGCCGGCGAAGGCCGCGCCCCAGGCCGAGCCCACCAGCGCTGACATCTTCGCGGGGATGGGACGCTTCCTCGGCCGCAACGCCGAGATCGCGAAGAAGGTCGGCAAGGTCTTTCAGTTCAAGCTGTCGGCGCCGAACAGCGTGTGGACCGTCGACCTCAAGGCCAACGCCGTCACCGCGGGGGAGGGCGCGAAGCCCGAGTGCACCCTCGACCTCTCCGACGCCGACTTCATGGACATGTGCACCGGCAAGGCCAACCCCATGAAGCTGTTCACCAGCGGCAAGCTGAAGATCAGCGGCGACGTCATGGCGAGCCAGAAGCTCGACTTTCTCCAGAAGATGGACCCGAAGGACGTGCTCGACGCGATGCGCGAGCGCGTCGGAGGATCGGCGCCCGCAGCGCCCGCGGCGCCCGCGGCGAGCGGGGTCACGAGCGGCGCGGTCTTCGCGGCGATCGGCGGCTACCTCGCGGCGCACCCCGAGGTCGCGAAGTCGGTCGGCAAGGTCTACCAGTTCAGGCTCAGCGACCCCGCGAGCGTCTGGACCCTCGACCTCAAGGCGGGGACGGTGAGCGAGGGTGAGACGGCGAAGCCCGAGTGCACCCTCGACCTCAGCGACGCAGACTTCATGGCGATGACGGCGGGCAAGGCCAACCCCATGAAGCTGTTCACCAGCGGTAAGCTGAAGATCAGCGGCGATGTCATGGCGAGCCAGAAGCTCGACTTTCTCCAGAAGATCGACCGCAGCGCGCTCGAGGCCGCCCCCGCCGCGGCGCCCGTCGCGGCGGCGGCGCCCGCGACCACGGGCCCCGCGGCGGCGGGCGCGCCCGCGATCTTCAAGGCCGTGGCCGAGCGCCTCGCGGCGAACCCCAGCCTCGCCGAGGAGCTCGGCGCGGTCACGGTGTTCAACGTGCTCGAGCCCGACGGGCAGTGGTCCATCGCGGGCGCGTCGGTCACGCAGGGCAAGGCGCCCGGCGCGACGGCCTTCCTCTCCCTGCGCGACGAGGACCTGGTGGCGCTCGCGCGGGGCGAGGTCGACGCGCGCTCGCTCTACCAGCAGGGGAGGCTCCGGGTGGACGGCGACGTTCGCGCGGCGCATCGCATCGGATTCATCAAGGGCACCGCGGGCTGAACGGCGCCAAGACCCTCCAACAACGACTCAAGCGAAGGAGAATCAAATGGGACGTCGCGTGAATGTCATCGGTGTCGGGATGGTGAAGTTCCAGAAGCCCGGCGCGAGCGACGAGTACAACGTCATGGCGTCAGGGGCGATCCGCGCGGCGCTCGCCGACGCGGGGGTGCCCTTCGACGCCATCGAGCAGGCCTACGCGGGCTACGTCTTCGGCGACTCGACCTGCGGGCAGCGGGCGGTCTACGAGGTCGGGCTCACGGGCATCCCCGTGTTCAACGTGAACAACAACTGCTCGACGGGCTCGACCGCGCTGATGCTCGCGCGACAGGCCGTCGAGGGCGGGCTCGCGGAGTGCGTCCTCGCCGTCGGCTTCGAGCAGATGCAGAAGGGCGCCCTCGAGGCCAAGTGGTCCGACCGGACCAACCCCCTCGACAAGCACGTCGGCACGATGAACGACCAGCAGGGCTTCACCCAGGCCCCCGCGGCGGCGCAGATGTTCGGCGGCGCCGGCCGCGAGTACCGCTGGCGCCACGGCACCAAGCGCGAGACCTTCGCGCAGGTGAGCGTGAAGGCGCGGCAGCACGCGAGCCGCAACCCCCTCGCGCTCTTCCCCGAGACCCTCACCCTCGAGCAGGTCATGAGCTCCCCCGAGGTGTTCGACCCGCTCACCCGCTACCAGTGCTGCCCGCCCACCTGCGGCGCCGCCGCGGCCGTCGTGTGCAGCGATGAGTTCGCGCGAAAGTACGGCATCGCGAACCCCGTCTACATCGCCGCCCAGGCGATGACCACGGACTACGGGTCGAGCTTCGGCGACTCGATGATCAAGATGGTGGGCTACGACATGGCCAAGGCCGCCGCCGATCAGGTCTACGAGCGCGCGGGCCTCGGCCCCAAGGACGTGCAGGTCATCGAGCTGCACGACTGCTTTACAGCGAACGAGATCCTCACCTACGAGGCCCTCGGGCTCTGCGGCGAGGGCGAGGCCGAGAAGCTCATCGAGGCCGGCGACAACACCTACGGCGGGCGTTGGGTGACCAACCCCTCTGGGGGGCTGCTCTCCAAGGGCCACCCCCTCGGCGCGACAGGGCTGGCGCAGTGCACCGAGCTCGTGTGGCAGCTCCGCGGCCAGGCCGATCGCCGTCAGGTCGAGGGGGCGCGCGTCGCGCTCCAGCACAACCTGGGCCTCGGCGGCGCCTGCGTCGTCACGATGTACCGCCGCGACTGACCCTCTCTACGAAGCCTACGGCACGCCGAGGCTCTCCACAGGCCAGTTCGCGCGGGCGTTGAGCGTGAAGTCGTCGCGCCGCCCCGCGCGCAGCGCCACCGCGCCCGCGTAGGCGATCATCGCCGCGTTGTCGGTGCAGCTCTTCGCGGGCGGCACGTGCAGCGCGACCCCCGCGTCGGCGCACGCCCTCGCGGCGGCCTGCCGCAGCCCGCGGTTCGCCGCCACGCCCCCCGAGAGGACCACGTCGCGCACCCCCTCGAGGCGCACCGCGAGCATCAGCTTGCGCACCAGCGTGTCGACGATCGCGGCCTGCACGCTCGCGGCGAGGTCCTCGAGGCCCGCGCCGGCCGGGGGCGCGCCGTGGCGCTTCACGTGCACGCTCACCGCGGTCTTGAGTCCCGAGAAGCTGAACTCGAGGCTGCGCCCCTGCATGGCCCGAGGAAAGTCGATGGCGCGCGGATCGCCTTGCGCGGCAAGGCGATCGATCACAGGTCCGCCGGGGTAGCCGAGCCCGAGGAGCTTCGCGACCTTGTCGAAGGCCTCGCCCGCGGCGTCGTCGCGGGTGGCTCCGAGCTCCCGAAAGTCGGTGGGGGAGTCGGCGCGGTAGAGCGCCGTGTGACCTCCGCTCGCGAGCAGCGCGACGTAGGGGAACGCGGGCCGCCCCCCCACGGCGAGCTCGCGGTTGAGAAAGGGCGCCAGCAGGTGCCCCGCGAGGTGGTTCACCCCGACGAGGGGGAGCGAGCGCGCGAAGCTCACGGCCTTCGCCGCCTGCACGCCGACCAGCAGGGCGCCGACGAGGCCGGGGCCGGAGGTGACGGCGACGGCGTCGAGGACGTCCCAACCACCCGCGGCGGCGACGGCCTCGCGGATCGTCGGCGTGATCGCGCGGAGGTGAGCGCGGCTCGCGATCTCGGGGACGACGCCGCCGTAGGGCGCGTGCTCGGCGATCTGCGACGCGACGACATCGCTCAGGACCTCGCCGCCTCCGTCGGCGCCGAGCCTCACGACGGCGGCCGCCGTCTCGTCGCAGGAGCTCTCGACACCGAGCACGGTCAGGGGAGACAGAAGATCGCTCGCGGGGGTTGACACGCGCTCTCAGGTACCACAAGGGAGCTTGTTCCGCCGCGCGGCGTGTGATCCGATGATCGACGCCAGTCCGTCAAGCAAGAGAGCGCGTTCGCGCAAAGCCGAGACGGTCGCGCAGCGCCAAGAGAGACGGTTCATGGCTGACACGAAGACGACGAAGAAGCCCGCGGCGAAGAAGCCCGCGGTGACGAAGAAGACGACCGCCGCGAAGAAGGCGGCCGTCGCGAAGCCCGCGGCGAAGAAGCCCGCGGCGAAGAAGTCCACCGTGGCGAAGGCGACCGTCGCGAAGAAGGCGACGACCGCGAAGAAGCCCGTCGCGAAGAAGCCCGTCGCGAAGAAGGCGACCGTCGTGAAGAAGGCGACCGCTGCGAAGAAGCCCGTGGCGAAGAAGGGACGACCGCAACTTCTGCGAAGCCTGCCGCGAAGAAGGCGACGACCGCGAAGAAGCCCGTCACGAAGAAGAAGCCCGTGGCGAAGAAGAAGCCCGTGGCGAAGAAGGCGACCGCTGCGAAGCCTGCCGCGAAGAAGGCGACCGTCACGAAGAAGGCGACCGTCACGAAGCCCGCCGCGAAGAAGGCGACGACCGCGAAGAAGGCGACCGCTGCGAAGCCTGCCGCGAAGAAAGCGACGACCGCGAAGAAGCCCGTGGCGAAGAAGGCGACCGCTGCGAAGCCTGCCGCGAAGAAAGCGACGACCGCGAAGAAGCCCGTGGCGAAGAAGGCGACCGCTGCGAAGAAGGCGACCGTCGCGAAGAAGGTGACCGTCGCGAAGAAGGCGACCGCTGCGAAGAAGGCGACCGCTGCGAAGAAGGCGACCGTCGCGAAGAAGGTGACCGTCGCGAAGAAGGCGACCGTCGCGAAGAAGGCGACCGTTGCGAAGAAGGCGACCGTCGCGAAGAAGGCGACCGTCGCGAAGCCCGTCGCGAAGAAGGCGACCGTCGCGAAGCCCGCGGCGAAGAAGACCATCGCCGCGAAGGAGACGACCGCCGCCGAGGAGCTCGTCGTGCAGCCCGAGCCGGTCGCGACGAAGGCGACCGCCGTGAACGAGTCGAGCGCGACGAAGCCCAGGGCGAAGGCCGCCGTTGCGAAGAAGGTCGTCTCCGAGGCAGACGGCGGTCCGTCGGGCGAGGTCGCCGAGCGCGCGGCGCCCCTCCGCCCGAAGACCGAGCGACGGACCGGGAACAAGGCAGCGCCGGCCCCGACCAACGGGGCTGCGTCCGAGGTGAGCGGGCAGCAGCTGAGGCTCGAGAGCGCCCGCGCGCTGGCCAGGCTCGTCGCCGCGTCGGGCCTTGAGAAGAAGGCCGACCGCATCGACATCCTCGATGTCACCGAGAAGGTCGACTACGCCGACTTCCTGGTGCTCATGTCGGGGCGCTCGGACCGGCAGGTGCAGTCGATCGCCGGCGGGATCGAGGAGGCGCTGAAGCTCCTCGGGCACCGACCCGCCTCGGTCGAGGGCATGGCGCAGGGGCACTGGGTGATCGTCGACTACGGCGATGTCATCGTGCACATCTTTCAAGAGGAGGCGCGGCGCTACTACGACCTCGACGGCCTCTGGCTCGACGCGCGGAGGGTCCCCTTCGAGAGCGCGTCCCGCCCGTCTGCCTCGCCCCCCGCGTGAAGCTGGTCATCGTCGCGGTCGGAAAGGTCAAGGAGGCCGGCCTCCGCGACCTCCTCGACGAGTACTACGGGCGCACCCGGCGCTACGCCGAGCTCGTCGAGCACGAGATCAAGGACGACCGAGAGGACCGCGTCGTCGCGGCCTTCGACGCGGCGATCGCCAAGGCCGGGCCCCGCGCCGAGCTCGTCGCCCTCGAGGTGGGCGGCGACGCCCTCAGCAGCGAGGGATTCTCCCGACGCGTCGACGACGCGTGGCAGCGAGCCGCGGTGCTCGTGTTCGCGATCGGAGGATCCGAGGGGCTGCCGCGCGCGGTATCGTCCCGGGCCCGGTGGCGACTCTCGCTCGGGTCGATGACCCTGCCCCACCGCCTCGCACGCCTCATCCTCGCCGAGCAGGTGTACCGCGCGTTCACCATCCTCAAGGGCGAGCCCTACAACAAGTGATCCCATGACAGAACCGAAGCCCATGCGCCCCAAGGCGGTCCTCGTCGGCGTGCACCTCCCCGACGTCTCCGAGGGCGAGCACGCGTCCTCCCTCGCCGAGCTCAGCCGGCTCGTGCACACGCTGGGGTACGACGTCGTCGGTCAGGTGAGCCAGCGCCGATCGCACCTCTCCGCGAGCGCCGTGGTCGGCGCCGGAAAGCTCAAGGACCTCGCGCTGTACACCGACGGCGTCGGCGTGGTCCCCAGCAGCGCGCCGGTGAAGAAGCGCCGCATCGACCGAGAGGTGACCGAGGCGCCCGACGCGCCCGAGTCCCTCGACGCAGACGACGCCCTCGACCCTGAGCTCGACGACGATGAGGAGGTCGGCGAGCCCATTCGCACCGACGGCGACACCGAGCTCGTCGCCGTGGACCACGACCTCACCCCCACGCAAGCGCGAAACCTCGAGCGCGCGACGGGCGCGACGGTGATGGACCGCTCGGCGGTGATCCTCGAGATCTTTCACCGCCACGCCCGCTCCCGCGAGGCGCGGCTGCAGGTCGAGATCGCGCGGCTGAACTACCTCGCGCCCAGGCTGCGCGAGGGCGTCGGCGGCGACCGCCAGCGCGGCGGCATCGGCGGCAAGGGCGCCGGCGAGAGCGCCCTGGAGCTCGACCGACGGCGCATCCGCGATCGCGTCGCCGAGCTGCGCCGCGAGCTCGACTCGATCTCGCACGAGCACGACGTGCGGCGCGCGCGCCGCAAGGAGCAGCTGCGCGTCGCCCTGGTGGGCTACACCAACGCCGGCAAGAGCTCGCTCATGCGCGCGCTCACGGGCAGCGAGGTGTACGTCGCCGACAAGCTCTTCGCGACCCTCGACACCACCGTGCGCACCCTGCACCCGCCGAGCGCGCCCAAGGTGCTGGTGTCAGACACCGTGGGCTTCATCAAGAAGCTGCCGCACGACCTGGTGGCGTCGTTTCGCTCGACCCTCGACGAGGCCCGAGAGGCCTCGCTGCTGCTGCACGTCGTCGACGGGAGCGACCCCGCGTGGCCGTCGCAGCACCAGGTGACGAGGACCGTCCTCGAAGAGATCCACGCGGGGGACATCGACACGCTGCTGGTGATCAACAAGGCCGACCGCATCGCCGACGACGAGCTCGCGGCCCTCGCCGAGGCCCACCCCGACGCCGTGCTGCTCAGCGCCAAGCGACCCGACGACGTCGCGCGGCTGCGCGAGCTGATCCTCTCGCGCATGGAGGCCGAGATGGACGAGGCGACGGTGGACGTCCCCTTCGGCAAGGAGCGCGCGCTGCCGCTGATCCACGAGTCGTGCAGGGTGATCGAAGAGGCGTGGGACGAGCGCGGCGGACACTTTCGTGTGCGCGCGCTCCCCGACGTGCTGGCCAGGCTGAAGGCCGCCCTCGGAGGAGGGGGCGGCGCGTAAGAGAGGGCGAAGGAAGGATCGTGCGCGACGCGCGTGGCCCGTCAGGCCGCCCGCGTCTTCTTCTTGCCGGCCGCCTCGCTGCGGGCGGGGCCGGGCTTGATCTCGCGGCTCTCGGGCTCGTCGCTGAGCTCGCCGATGCCGAGCTCGCCGCGCTCCTCGAGGAGGTGCAGGCTGTACGCGATCTTCGCGCGCTGGGCGCGCTTCGCGTCGTTGTAGGCGCCGACGATGTCCTTCACGATCTCGCGGGCGCCCGTGAGCTTGTCGTCCTGACCCTGCTCGCGCTCGACCTCGCGGAGCTGCGTCTCGGCCCGAATGATCTCGGCGCGCAGCGCGTCGCCGTCCATGCCCGCGGCGTCTTCGACGAAGCCTACGGGGAGCTTGGCGATGATCTTCTTGATGTCCAAATGAGATACCTCCTCGGGCGGGGTCTATCCCCGTCGCCGACCCCCGCGCGAATTTCTGACAGCCCCTCCCGGGCGGGGCGTTGCTACAACCCCCGGAATGCTCCGGCTCCCCATCGACGACGCGCTCCCCGAGCTCCTCGCGGCGCTCAAGGCGCGCGGCGCCGCGGTGCTCGAGGCGCCCCCGGGCGCGGGCAAGACCACCCGCGTCCCCGTGGCGGTGCTCGACGCCGGACTGGCGGGCGACAAGGAGGTCGTGGTGCTCGAGCCGCGGCGGCTCGCCGCGCGCATGGCCGCCCGCCGGGTGGCCGAAGAGCGCGGCGAGCGCGTCGGCGAGACCGTGGGCTACCAGGTGCGCTTCGACGACGTGAGCAGCGCGCGCACGCGC
Organism: Polyangiales bacterium; assembly: GCA_041389885.1. Lineage (GTDB taxonomy): Bacteria > Myxococcota_A > Polyangia > Polyangiales > JAWKRB01. The sequence goes on from JAWKRB010000006.1 coordinate 148,958, forward strand.
GTGCGCTTCGTGACCGAGGGGATCCTCACCCGCCGACTCCTGAGCGACCCCGAGCTCAGGGACGTCGGCGTGGTGCTCCTCGACGAGTTTCACGAGAGGCACCTCCACGGCGACGTCGCGCTCGCGATGCTGCGCAGGCTCCAGCGGGGCGCGAGGCCAGACCTCCGCGTCGCGGCGATGTCGGCGACCCTCGACGGCGCCGCGGTGGCGGACTTTCTCGGTGAGCCTGGAGCTCCAGCCCCATGCGTGCGCTCGGAGGGCCGGCGCTTCGAGGTCGCGATCGAGCACGCGCGCAGCGCGGACGACCGACCGCTCTCGGCGCGGGTCGCGTCGGCGGTGCGGGCGCTCTGCGACGAGGGGCTCGACGGCGACGTGCTGGTGTTCCTCCCGGGCGCGGCGGAGATCCGACGCGCGATGGGCGCGTGCGCGGCGGTCGCGCAGCAGCACGACCTCATGGTCGTTCCGCTCCACGGCGAGCTGCCCCCCGCCGAGCAGGATCGGGCGATCGCGCCCGCGACGCGCCGCAAGGTGATCCTCTCGACGAACGTGGCCGAGACCAGCGTGACCATCGACGGCGTCGTCGCGGTGATCGACGGCGGCCTCGCGCGCGTCGCCGGTCACGCGGCCTGGTCGGGCCTGCCCACCCTCCGCGAGTCGCGCGTCTCCAAGGCCGCTGCGACGCAGCGCGCCGGGCGCGCCGGACGCACCCGCCCAGGCCGCTGCGTGCGGCTGTACACCCGCCACGATTTCGACACCCGCCCTGAGTACGAGCGCGCCGAGGTGCTGCGCCTCGACCTGGCCGAGACCGCCCTCGCGCTGCACGCGGGGGGCGAGCGCGACCTCCGGGCCTTCCCCTGGTTCGAGGCGCCACCCGGCGCCAGCGTCGACGCCGCCGACGCGCTGCTGCGCCGCCTGGGCGCCGTGGGCGAGGGCGGTGGGATCACCCGCCTGGGTCGGGAAATGGCGCGCCTCCCCCTGCACCCCCGGCTAGCGCGGCTGGTGCTCGAGGCCGAGGCGAGGGGCGTCGCGCGAGAGGGGTGCACCGCGGCGGCGATCCTCGGAGAGCGCGAGCTGGACCTCGGGCGGCGCGGCGGTCCCGGCGGCGCCCGGCGGGGACCGCGAGAGCACGGCCCCTCGGACCTCGCGGCGTCGATGGCGTCCTTTCACGAGGCCGCCGCGCTCCGCTTCGACGCCAACTCCCTGCGGCACATGGACCTCGACGTCGGCGCAGCCCTCGCCGTCGACCGCGCCCGCAAGCAGGTCGAGCGCGCGCTGCGCGGTCGCGCGCCGGGTGGGTCGAGCGTCTCTCCCGGCGACGCTGACGAGGCCCTGCGCGTGGCGGTGCTCGCGGCGTACCCCGACCGCGTCGCGCGTCGGCAGCGCGGCGCGGAGCTCGCCCTGGTCGTCGGGGGCACGGCCACGCTCTCGCCTCAGAGCGAGGTGCAAGACGCGCCCTTCCTCGTCGCCGTCGACGCCGAGGAGCGGAGCGACGGACGGGGCCGCGCCGTGACCGTGCGGACGGCGAGCGCGATCGAGCCCGAGTGGCTCCTCGAGCTCTTTCCCGACGCGATTCGAGAGACCGTCGAGACGCGCTGGGTCGCGGCCGACGAGCGCGTGGAGGCCGTGGCGAGGCTCTCGTACGAGTCCCTGGTGCTCGATGAGACCCGCGGGCCCAAGACCCCCGAGGCCGACGCCGCCGTGGCCCAGAGGCTCGGCGACGAGGCCGCCGCCCGGGGCGTGTATCACTTCGTCGACGACCGCGACGCCCTCGACCGATTCATGGCGCGGGTGACCTTCGCGTCGGAGCGCTCGAGCGCCGTGCGGCCCTTCGACGAGGCGCGCGCGGCGCGGGTGCTGCGCGCGATGTGCGAGGGCCGGAGGTCCTTCGCCGAGCTGCGCTCGGCGGGGCTGCTCGGGGCGCTCCGAGACGACCTCGAGGGCAGGGAGCTGCAGCTCGTCGAGCGCCTCGCGCCCGAGCGGGTGACCCTGGGCGGAGGGCGCGCCGTGCGGGTGAACTACGAGCGCGCCAAGGCCCCGTGGATCGAGTCGCGGCTGCAAGACTTCTTCGGCATGGCCGAGGGGCCCAGGGTGGGAGACGCGGCGCTGGTGCTGCACCTCCTCGCGCCCAACCACCGGGCGGTGCAGGTGACCACCGACCTCGCCGGTTTCTGGGTGCGGCACTACCCCGCGATTCGAAGAGAACTGTGTCGGCAGTACCCCCGGCACCTGTGGCCCGAGGACGGGCGCGTCGCGAAGCCTCCGCCGCCCAACCGCGTGCGCTGACAGCGGCGAGAGCGCCGTGCTAGGCCGAGAGGCGCATGGCTCTCCAGCTCGTCTTCGTTCGACACGGCGAATCCGAAGGCAACCGCGCCGGCGCCTTCACCGGCCACTCTGCCTCGCCCCTCACGGCGCGCGGCAGGGCGCAGGCCGAGGCGGTGGCGCGCGCGCTTGGCGACGACGGCGTGAGCGCGCTCTACGCCAGCGACCTCCGGCGCGCGGTCGAGACGGCGTCCCCGCTCGCGGCCCTCACCGGGCTGGGGCTCGTCACGCGCCGCGACCTGCGCGAGCGGGACATGGGCGAGTGGGTCGGGAGGACCTTCGCCGACATCGAGGCCAACGCGCCCGAAGACTGGCGGCGCCTGCGCGCGCGCGACCTGGACCACCGCCCGCCCGGCGCGGAGACGCACCGCGAGTGCGCCGCGAGGGTCGGCGCCGCCCTCGATGAGATCGTCGCGTCGCACGACGAGGGCTCGGTGGTGCTCGTGTCGCACGGGGTGGCGATTCACCACATGCTGCGGCACCTTCTCCGAGTGTCCGACGAGCGCACGCTCTTTCACGTCGAGAACTGCGCGGTGCAGCGGCTCTCGCGGAGCGCGTCGGGCACGGTTCGCGTGCTCGCCCTGAACGACGCGCGGCACCTGCGCGCGCTTGAGGTGTGATGATGGCTGCTTCGCTTCGACCGCTCCTCCCGCTCGCGCTGCTCGCCGCGTGCGCGCCCGACCTCGTGGCCATCCCCGCGGAGGGCGGCGCGGGGGACGCGACGGCGCAGGCTGACGTCGCCTCTTCGACGGACGCCGCGACGACCACAGACGCGACCGCGCCCGCCGACGTGGTGACGGCGCCGCCCGACGTGCAGACGACGCCGCCCGACGTGGTGACGACGGCGCCCGACGTGGTGACCGCGCCGCCCGACGTGGTGACCGCGCCCGACGTGGCGACCGCGCCGCCCGACGTGGTGACGGCGCCGCCCGATGCGTCGGTGGGGCCGGTCTTCAACTACGCCGCGAGCGGCCCGAACGCGGTCGAGGTCTGGAACGGCCCCGTCCCGGGCACGGAGGGCAACGCCCGGGTGTTCTATCCCCGCGGGGGCGGGGGGGCGCGCTTTCCCCTCGTGGTCTTCGCCCATGGATTTCAGCTCAACGTCAGCAACTTCGACGTGCTCCTGCGGCACGTCGCCGCGTGGGGGTACGTCGTCGCCTCGGTCGACTACCCCGGCACGATCCTCGGGACCGACCACCGCGACGTGGCCTCCGCGATCCGCGCCGCGCGCGCGTCCTTCGCGATGGGGCGGGTGAGCGGGTTCCCCGCGGCGGCCTCCGTCGACGCCGCGCGCGCCGTCGCGATGGGTCACTCCCTCGGAGGCAAGGCGGCGATCATGGCGATCCTCGACGACGCCGCCTTCGTCGCGGGCGTCGCCCTCGACCCCGTCGACGACAACGCCGTCGGCCGCGTCGACGACGCGCACCCCAGCGTCGCCCCCGAGCGCATGGGCGCGCTCCGGGTGCCGCTGGCGCTCTTCGGCGCGTCGCAGTCCCGCTGCGGATTCCTCGGGCAGTCCTGCGCGCCCGAGGCGTCGAACTGGCAGACCTTCGCGCGCTCGGCGCCCTCCGGCGCGCGGGTGGCGACGTATCCCCTGCTGCGCTTCGGCCACAACGATTTCGTCGACACGAGCTGCGGGTTGCCCTGCCTCGCCTGCGCCCGCGGCGCCGCCCCGCTGACCACGCGAGAGCTCGCCGTGCGCGCGCTCACGGTGGGCTTTCTCGAGCGATACACCAAGGACGTCCGCTCGGCTCAGGCCTACGTCGACGGCGCGGTGCGCGACTCGCTCGTGTCCACCGGCGTGCTGTGGGACGGGAGCGCTCCGCTCCCGCCCTGCAACTGATCGCTCAGGCCGGCGCGGTGCGCGCCGCTCCGTCGACGGTCACCGAGCGATCGACGAGCACCCGGCCCGCGGTGATCGTGACCTGGTAGGCCGGGAGGTTGCGCTGCGCCTCGCCCGAGATGCGCGCGCCGTTCTGCACGTTGAACACGCTGGCGTGGCAGGGGCAGCTCAACACCGGGATCGCGCCGTTCGCGCTGACCACGCCGGGCGCGGTGGCGACGCAGGCGCTCCCCGCCATCGTCACGGTGCAGCCCTGGTGGGTGCACACCGCGCTGAGGGCGTAGTACCCGGCGTCGTCGCGACCGACGATGAGGTTCTGCGCGCACAGGAGCTTCCAAGTGCGCGCCGACCAGTCGCTCGCGGGGCCGACGTCGGTGGGGCCCGACGCGGCGGGAGTCTCACCGCCGCAGCCGGGCGCGCCCACCGCGCTGACCGCGCCCGCGACGCCCACGACCTCGAGGAAGGTTCGCCTGCGGAATGCCTGCTTTTCGTTCGCCATCGAGTAGGGGCCCTTCTTGATCATTTCATGGAACGGTGGTGTTCATCCCTCGCCGCGGCGAGGGCCGCGACCGAAGGGAGCGGACTATAGGATGCGCGCGCGCGTTGGAGTGATTCAGTTGCTGATGGGCCTGGCGGGGTGTCAGGCGATGGGTGGCCTCAACGCTCGGGGGGGCATCTCGGGTTCGTGCAGCGGCGACCTGGGCGCCACCGCTGGCGCGCAGAAGGTCGAGGCCTTCATCGCGTCGGCGTCGGCGTTTCACCAGTCCGCCATGGAGCTGAACAACAGCCTCCGCGACGGTTGTATGCAGATCGGCACGGCCCTGGAGATCCCCGCGACCGAGCTCACGGGCGGCGAGGGGCCTGAGGGCACCCGCAGCGTCTGCGAGCGCGCGGCGCGTGGCTTGCGCGAGGAGATGACCGCCCTCCGCGGCTCCGCGAACCTCACGCTGCGCATGGACGTGCAGCCGCCCCGCTGCGAGATCAGCGTCGACGCGTACGGGCGCTGCGCCGGCGAGTGCGACGTGTCGTACCGACCCGGCAGCGCCGAGGTGCAGTGCGAGGGCGGCGAGCTCCGCGGCGGCTGCTCCGCGCAGTGCACGGGCAGCTGCTCGGTGGAGGTCAACGGCGCGTGCGGCGGCGTGTGTGAGGGCGAGTGCTCGGCCACCGACGCGCAGGGGCGCTGCACCGGCACCTGCCGAGGGCGATGCGTGGCCCAGGCGACCGGGACCTGCGCCGGCGAGTGCCGCGGGGGATGCAGCGTGGCCTTCACTGAGCCCCGGTGCACCGGACGGGTGGTCCCGCCGCAGGTGAACGCCGACTGCCGTGCGGCCTGCGACGCGCGCTTGAACGCGCAGGCGAGCTGCCAGCCGGGCCGCGCCGTGTTGGCCATCGACGGCAACGTCTCGTCCGACCTCGAGGCGCGCGTGCGCCGCGTGCGCGCGGCCCTCGGCAGCGGGTACGGCGCCGTGATGACCGTGCGCGAGCGCGTCGAGCGCACCGCCCGCACCGGCGAGACCCTGGCGCGCGCCATCGCGCAGCTCCCGTCTGCGGCGCAGCAGATCGGCGTCGCCGCCGGACTCTGCGCGGCCTCGTCGGTGGCGGCCGTCGGTCAGGCCGTGGCCAGCGTGAACGTCAGCGTGCAGGTGAGCGTGCAGGTCAGCGCGTCGGCGCAGGTGAACTGATCGCCCCCGTGATCACGTCGTCGTCGCGCCCGATCGGGGTGACGTCGATGGCGTGATCGCCCTCTCGCACACGCTCATCGGCGCTGACCACCACGGTCACGGTGTCGGCCCCGGCGGGGATGAGCCCCGCCCGAAGCCCCGCCGCGGGGAGGTCGAAGCCACCCGGCGCGCGGGGGACCACGCACATCAGCATCCAGCCCTCGCCGGCGGCCTGCGCGCCGCGGGTCGCCTGCAGCACGATCATCACGCTGTTGCTGTCACCCCCCTGCCACTGCACCCGCAGGGGTCGCTCCGGCGTGAGGGAGAAGCCTCGCGTCGGCGCCACGGCGCGCACCGCCTGGGGCACGCGCGCGGGGGTGTGAAAGCGCCGCGCGGGGACGCCCTCGCTCCCGGCGACCTGCGCTGAGACGGGCGTGCCCGCGGGGATCACCGCGCGCACCGCGGCCTGGTAGACGCCCTCGGCGCGGCGGTCGGCGTGGCCGAGCACGGCGCCGTTGACGACGAAGGCCTCGACCCGTCCTCCCTCGAGGGACGGGGGCTCGCGCCCGTCGCGCAGGCGGAGCCCGAGGCACTCGCGGTCGCGGTAGGCGAGGTCGGTCTCGGCGTAGAAGTTGGCGCCGATGGCGGTGAGCTCGCTGGAGGTCGAGACGCCCACGAGGTAGTGAGGGGCGAGGGCGGCGGGCGGGTCGCCGCGGCGGCAGGCGGCGAGGGCCAGCGCGGCGGCGAAGACGTGGGCGTGTCGCGGCATCGCCGGGACCATATCGCGACGGCGGCGATTTCTGGCGCGCTCGGCGCGAGGAGCCCGCGGCTCCGCTTGATCCCCTCGGGCGGGGATTTCCGCAACGGTCAGGGATGGACTACGTTCTCGCTCCGTGGCGTCTCAACGATCGGTCCCCGGCATCGGCGTCGCGCTCCGCGCGCGAAGGGGCCTGGGCGACCAGCGGGGCCTCTCGACCACCGAGTACGTCATCATCCTCATCTGCATCGCGGTGATGGGCATCGCCGCGTGGCGAGGCTTCGGCAGCTCCGCGCGCACCCACACCGCGCGGGCCTCGGGCGAGGTCGCCGGCCTCGAGGCGACGCCCGGAGCGGGCGGGCCGACCGGCCCTCGCGGCGGCGGGATCCGCGTGGCCCGCACGTCGTCGAGCGCGCTCGACGAGGCCACCGCAGACGCGACGCCGCCCCCCGCCGAGGACGAGGGGTGGGTGACCCCGGCCTTCGTGCTGGGCTTCGGCGCCGTGGTCGTGCTCGCCGTGATCGCGAGGAACTTTCGGTCCCGCGGCGGCGGGGCGGAGGGCAAGGGCGGCGGCGGCGCGGCGGCGTGACCTACCCCTCTCGTGCTAAGAGAGCCGGTTGGAGGTATCGCGTTGCTTCGTAGAACCGTCACTCTGCTCCCCGCGCTCGGTCTCGCGTGCTCGGCCACGGGCGGTCCGCCCACGTTCACCACCGGGACCCTCGACGCCGGCGCGACGGTCATGGAGCAGCCCGATGGCTGGGTGGTCGCGCGCGACGCGATCCCCATCGCAGACCGGGGCTCAACGACGCTGACCCCCGACGCCGCCTGCATGACGAACACGGCCGACGGGCAGCGCGTCCCTACGAACCTGATGATCCTGCTCGATCGATCGGGTTCGATGAACAACCGCGACGACCGCAACCCCTCGGCCCCGACGAAGTGGGACGCGGCGGTCGCCGGCCTCACGTCGCTCTTGAACCGACTGAGCGACAACGCCCGCGTGGGGATCACGTTCTTTCCCACCACGCGCAACGCGTCTGACATCGCGAGCTACGAGACGCCCGCGGTCCCCGTGGCGGCGCTGCGCACCAACCGGGCGGCGCTCCTCGGCGCGCTGCGCGGCGCGTCGCCCGGCGGCAACACGCCCATGGTGTGCGGCTTCGGCGGTGTGCAGCGGTACTTTCAGGGGTACATGGCCGACGGCACGCGCAACGTGATCCTGATCACCGACGGCGTGCCGACGGAGGAGTGCGGCACCGACCTCCCGCAGTGCAGCCTGCTCCCGCCCGACTTCGCGTGCCTGCTCGGGCGCGAGCCGCTGATTCAGAACCAGGTGCGCGTCGCGGTCGCGCGCACCGCGATGTCGACCCCTCCCATCAAGGTCTACATCGCCGGCACCCCCGAGGCGTCTGACACCTTCCTCTCCGACCTCGCCGTCATCGGGAACACGCCCCGCACGCCCGACTGCCGCAGCTCGCAGAGCTGCCACTACCGGCTCCAGACCGCGAGCTTCGAGGCCGACCTCACGATGGCGCTGCAGGACATCGAGAGCCGCGCGCTCACCTGCGAGTTCCAGGTCGACGCCGACCCGACGCGGGTCGACCCCGACCGGGTGAACGTGAACATCCAGGGCACCGGCATGTCGTCTCCCCGCGTCATCCCCCGCGACGTCGACCACCGCGAGGGCTGGGACTACACCGAGGGGCGGCGCTCCATCGTGGTCTACGGCGCGGCGTGCGAGCAGATCCGCACCGACGCCCAGGTGCGGGTGCAGATCCTCTTCGGCTGCCCGACGCTCACGCCCGGCTGAGCCCTCATCGAGCGCAGACCCGGGTCCACCCTGGCAGCGACGGCGCCCAGCGCCAGCCCGGCACCTCGGCGAGCCCCCCCCACGCCTCCGTGCGCGCGCGGGCCGTGGGCGCGCCCCCGCCGCAGCGGGCGAGCTGGGCGAGGGGGGGCTCCATCACCCCCACCACCTCGGGCGCCGCGAGGGCGGGCTCGAGCTCGGGGCACCCGCGGGCGTCGAAGCGCAGCACGCCGCGGCCGCTGGCGGCGGAGGTGCGCCCGTCGAGGGACGAGATGCGCACCCGTTCGTCGTAGTCGTACCGGAGCTGCGCCTCGACCACCGCGACGGTCGGCGTCACCCCTGAGGCGCAGCAGCCTCCCGCGCAGAGCGCTCGCAGCAACCGGTCGGTCTCGGGGCCGCGTCGCGCCGCCCGCCCGAGGATCATCTCCCGGTCCCAGCCCCCGCGGATCTGCGTGATGTCGCGCATGCGCGCGGCGGTCTCCCCGGCGCAGAGCAGCGCGTGCACCGCGGCGAGCAGCGCCACCGCCGCGAGGCGAGTTCGCCCCGCCTCGCCCCAGCGAAGCGCCCGGTCGACGCCCCGGGCGAGCAGCACCGCGAGCAGGGCGAAGAGCCACTGCGTCAGGCGCCCCACGTGCGCCGCGCCGGTGCCGAAGGTGTAGAGCGCCAGGCCCAGCGCGAAGAGGCTCACGGCGGCGCGGCGAATCACCCGGCCCTCGTCGGTCGGGGGCGTCTCGCCCGCGCCCGCCGCGGCGAGGAGCGTGATCGGGAGGTACACCACGAAGCGAGACGCCGCGCTGAGGTACACCCAGAGCGGCCCCGCGAGGTGGAGCGAGAGGGGCTCGCGGCGCACCGCCATGAGCCGGCTCACCCCAGAGCCCGGAACGACGTGGCCCGTGACCCGCCAGTGCACCCACACCGACGGCGCGTAGACCGCCAGCGCGGCGAGGGAGACGCGGAGGAGCGAGCGCAGGGCGGCGCCGCGGTCGGGGCCGTCTCGGAGCGCGAGGAGCGGCAGCGCGCCCAGCAGCACGCCCTCAGGCCGCAGCGTCGCGGCGACGCCGATGAGCACGCCGAGGGCCAGGTCGCGCCGCGTCGACGCCGGGCGCGCGGCGAGGGCCACCGCGCCCAGCGCGGCGAGCACGTGGACGATGTTCTCCATCCCCAGCAGCGCGTTGTAGGTGATCGCGGGGAGCGCGGCGAAGACCAGCCCCGCGAGGGTCGCGGCGGGGCGGGACGCGCCGGTCTTGAGCGCGAGATGTCGCACCATGACCCCGCTCGCGACGAGGGCCGCGAGGTCCACCGCGGGGATCACCCACACGAGCAGGGACATCGAGCCGAGGCGCAGCAGCGTCGACTCGAGCAGGGTCCACGCGAAGGACGTGCTCCCCGACGCGACCTCGCCGGGGTTGAACTCGAACCAGTGCCCCGCCGCCGCGCGCTCGGCGATCGAGAGGTGAATGATCGCGTCGCCGCTGAAGTGCCCCAGGCGCGGGGCGGCGTTCACCACGAAGAGCGCGGCGAGGAGGGCTGAAGCCACGCGCAGCGCGCGCGCTCGGAGCGCGTCGTTCATCGAGCCACGTCCCGCCGTCCCCGCCGCCGGCGACGCGCCGCGAGCGCCGCCAGCGCGAGCGCGAGCGGGGGGCGTGAGCGCGCAGAACCCGCTGCGCGGCAGCCGCATCCGTCCTTCGCCGGCGTCGCGGGGGCGGCGGACGCGTCGGCGCCGAGGCCGGCGTCCATGCCCGTGCCCGGGGGAGGGATCCTGGCGTCGGGGAGCGCGCGCTGCGAGGCGTCGAAGCGCGCCGGGTCGCTCATGGCCATGGCCGAGAGGTAGAAGAGCGTCGCCTCCCAGAGGTGCGGGATCGACACCCGGTTCTCCAGCCGCGTCGAGCGCCCGGACGAGTCGCGCACGTGCACGAAGACCTCGCCCATGGCGAAGGTCGTCGGGTCCATCACGTCGCGCGAGATGCGCACCATGACCTCGTCGAGCATCGGCGCGAGCGAGGGGTCGCCCCCCGCGGCGAGGAAGGCCGCCGCCGAGGCCGTGGTCTTGGTGAGGTACGCGCCGCCCTCGATGCCGTCGTCGCCCCGCAGGATGCGCAGCGTCTGCTCCAGGTCGCGCCGCACCTGCGCCACCACCCTGGGATCGCTCACCGGGAGCATCCGCGCGGGCCACACCAGCCACGCCGTCGCGCCCAGCGGCGAGGAGCCCGGGTTCGTGCTCGCCGCGCCCATCGCCTCGCTCACGAAGCGGCCGTTGGCGCCGTCGTAGAACGCGCGCAGCGAGGCGTCGCGAAGCTCGCCCGCGCGCCGCGCCCAGCGGTCGGCGTCGTCGTCGCGCCCGAGCAGCCGCGCCATGCGCGCCGAGGCCTCGAGGCCGGCGTACACCGTCACCGCGCCGTGCAGCGTCACGGTGAACGCCGCGTTGTCGTCCTCGTTCGCCGGCGCGTGGAGCCCGGTGGCCTCGTCGCGCCACTCCGCGATGAGGTCGGCGCTGCGACGGACCTGCGGGTACCAGCGCTCGGCGACGGCGCGGCGCTCGCCCTCGGGCATGAACGCCAGGTGCACCGCCGCCGACCAGATCATCAGCGCGGTGTTGTCGATCTCGAAGCGAAAGAACCCGCCCATCTCCCCGGTGTTGTAATAGTTCATCTCCCACGCGGCCTCGGGGTACTGCCGGGCGCCGTTGCGCGGGTCGATGGGCGGCAGCGGGTCGGTGAGGGGGTTGATCTGCGTGCGCGACAAGGGCTCCTGACGCGCGAGGGGCAGCGCCCAGTCGAGGCGGCGGGTGACGTTGGCCTGCAGCCCGGCGACGTCCAGCGCGTAGTCGAAGAAGGCGCCGTCGCGGGGCCAGTCGAGCCCGTAGGGCGCCTGCCGCGCGATGGACGCGACGATCATCCCCGTCGCCCGGTCGCTGCCCGCGAGCATGTGCTGAATCGCCCGACGCGACGCCGCCACGATGCGCGCCCGGTCGGCCTCGGGGATGCGCGCCGGGAGGTTCGTGGGCAGCGCGAAGACCCGCCCCTGCCACGCCTGGGACGAGGCCTGGAGGGCCGCCGCGGCGCTCTGCGCGCGGGCCTCGCGAAACGCGCCGAGGGCGCTCGCGTGGGTCGCGCCGAAGGCGATGAGCAGGCGCTCAGATCCCTCTCCCGAGGGGCTCAGCGCCACCGGCGCGCGCAGGGCGGCGTCGCTCAGCCAGGCCGCGACGGGGTTGCCGTCGAGGGCGCCGTCCTGCGCGCCGCGCCAGGCTGACTCGGCGCCGCGCACCCAGCCCCGCGCCCCCGCGACGGCCCCCGGACGGAGCTCGGCGGTGCACCGAAACGCTTGCGCCGCAGTGGGATCGATCCCCAGGGGGACGCCCGCGTCGCGCAGCCCGAGGATGTTGTCGACCATGCCGTCGAGCTCGTCGCAGAAGGCGGCGTCTTCGCGCCCGGCCTGAAAGGAGCCGACGCCGTCGTTGCCGAACACCGCGAAGGCGCCGCCGCCGGGGTGCGCCGCGTCGAGGCCCCGCGCCGCCGCGGCGACGCGGTCGGAGACGTCGCCCGCGTCGCGGAGGATGGCGTCGAGGCCGCCGAAGAAGTCCGCGGGGAGGGCGGCGGGGCCGATGAGCCCGCCGAGGTCGCGGATGGGCGCGCGGTCGGCGGGGCGGTACTGCACGAAGGCGTTGGCGTCGCGGTCCCAGAGCAGCGCGAAGTCGTTGCGGCCGTCGGCGACGACGTCGCCCATGGGGATTCGCGGCACGACGTTCTGCGTGAGCCCGAGGTTCACGTGGCTCATGAGCGCGACCTCGGTGACGGGGCTCGCGCCGTCGCGCTGCACGCGCACCTGCCGCTCGAGCACGTCGCGCTCGGGGAGCACCACGTCGGTGACGGTGACGGTGACCCCGAGGGCGCGGTGGCGGTACGTGAACGTGGGGTGCAGCCCCTGCTCGTCGAGGTACCTCGACGAGATCTCCCAGGCGGCCTCGTCGTGGAGCCAGGCGACGCGCTCCCCGTCGGGCGTTCGCAGCGCGAGCCCGAGCGCGACGCCGAAGCCGTCCCGCACCCCGGTGCGCGGCTGGCTCCTGGCGTCGAGGGCGTTGCTCGCGAGGAAGGTGAGCTGGTCGCAGCACGAGGGCGAGGGCCAGGTGAGCACGGCGACGTCACCCTCGCGGGTCACCCCGAGGCTCACCCTCCCGTGCCCGGCGACCATGTGAATCGGCGAGGCGCCGAGGGCGTGCTCGACCGCGCTGATCGGCACGGGGCGTGGCTGCGCCGTGGCCGGGGCGGCGCGCAGGGCGAGGGCGGCGAGGACCGAGGCGAGGGTGCGCTTCACGGCCTCCATGGCTCTCACGGCAGCCCCCGCCACGACAAGCGCGCGGGGGCATGCGACCGCGGGCGCGGGCACGGCCATACTGACGAATCCATGAACGAGGACCTCTCGCGACTTGATGCGCTCTCCCGCGGCTTTCGGGCGCGTTACCTGCGGCACGCCGACCTCGACGCGCAGCTCCGCGCCTGGGCCGAGGCCTTCCCCCACCTCGTGCGGGTGCGAGAGATCGGGGTGAGCGGCGCGGGGCGGGCGATTCTCGCGGCCGAGATCGGCCCAGACCCTGACCGCGCGCGCCCGTCGGTGCTCGTCGACGCCAACATGCACGCCTCCGAGCTCGCCGGCAGCTCGGTCGCGCTCGCGATCGCCGAGGACGTGCTCCGGCTCCACCTCGACCCCTCGAGCGCGCCTGGAGGCATGAGCGCCACCGTCGCCGCGCGGGTGCGGGAGGTGCTGTTCCTGGTGATCCCGCGGATCTCGCCCGACGGCGCCGAGGAGGTGCTGACCACCGGGAGGTACCTGCGCTCTTCGCCCCGCGACGAGCGTCCCGCGCGGGCGCACGCGCGCTGGGTCTGCGGCGACGTCGACGGCGACGGCCTCGCGCTGGTCATGCGCCAAGAAGACTCGGGCGGAGAGTTCGTCGAGTGCGCGGAGTTCCCGGGGCTGCTGGTGCCGCGCACCCTCGACGACCCGCCCCCGTACTTCAGGATCTACCCCGAGGGCCACATCGAGAACTTCGACGGCAGCCGGGTGCCGTCGCCGCACTTCCTCTCTGACAACGCCGTCGATTTCAACCGGAATTTCCCGTGGTCCTGGGCGCCCGAACCGAGGCAGGCGGGCGCCGGGGCGTACCCTGGCAGCGAGCCCGAGACCCGCGCGGTGATCGAGTTCGTGACGAAGCGTCCCGAGATCTTCGCGTGGCTCAACCTCCACACCTTCGGCGGTGTCTTCATTCGCCCGCTGGGGCACAGCCCCGACAGCAAGCACGACCGCGAAGAGCTGGAGCTCTGGCGCCTCATCGGCTCGTGGTCCGAGGAGCTCACAGGCTACCCGATGGTGAGCGGCTTCGAGGAGTTCCTGTACGAGCCTGACCGACCGCTGCACGGCGACCTGATCGACTACGGGTATCACCAGCGCGGCGCGATCGCGTACGTGTGCGAGCTCTGGGACCTCTTTCACCAGCTCGGGATCGCCCGCAAGAAGCCCTTCGTCGACCACTACAGCACCCTCAGCCGCGCCGACCTGCTCAGCCTCGCGCGGTGGGACCAGGCCCACAACGCCTCCCGCGTCGTGCGCCCCTGGCGCGCCGTCGAGCACCCGCAGCTCGGGAGGGTCGAGGTGGGCGGCCTTGACCCCCGCGTGGGCATCTGGAACCCGCCCTACGATCACCTCGGAGAGGTCTGCGCGCGGCAGTCGGCCGCCTTCCTCCGCGTCGCTGCGCTCTCGCCCTCGCTGCGCCTTGAGGTGAGCTCCAAGCCCATGGGAGACAAGGGCTTCGAGCTCAAGGTGGCGCTCGTCAACGACGGGTACCTCTCCACCGCGGTGCTCCCGAGCGCCAGGGAGGTCCCGCACAACGAGCCCCCCTACCTCGACGTGACCGCCGAGGGGTGCGAGCTGCGCGGTCCGTCGAGGGTCGAGCTCGGTCACCTCGACGGATGGGGCCGCGGGCTCCACGGCGCCGGCTCGATCTTCTTCCCCCGCAGCCGCGGGACCACCAACGCGCGCGAGGTGTCTCTCTTCGTCCACGGCCCGGGGCGGCTGACCCTCCGTGCGGGCTCGTGCCGCACGGGCTTCGTGACCCGCACGCTGGAGCTGACATGAACCTCGAGCGCCGGAGCTTCGGCCCGATCGCGGGCCCTCCCTCGAAGCGCGTCACCGTGCTCGACGGCGAGCGCTTCGTGATGCGAGCGACGGTGTCGGCCGAAGACGCCGAGCGCACGGCGCGCCAGCGCATCCAGGAGGGGGTCCTCCGCCCCGCCGACAGCCACCGCGCGGAGATCGAAGCGGCGCGGCTGGTCTGGATCCCGCTCTGGCGCGTCGAGGTCGAGGTCGACGGGCTGCACCTCGGGCTGCGCGCGCTGCGCGACACGTCGGGCGCCGTGCGGGGCGTGCTGCCTACGGGGGGACCGGTGCACGACGCCGAGGTGGGCCTGGTGCTGGGGCGACGGCTGCTCCCGATCGATCCCTCGGGCCGCGTGCGCGTCGAGCCGCATGACCTGGTCCCCTGGGTGCACGGCGCCTCGAGCGAGGGCGAGTGGATCGACGCCGATGTCGCCCGCGACGAGGCCGAGCACGAGGTCGCGCGCGCCCTCCGCAAGCGAGCGGTCCCCTCGAAGGCGCTCTACTCCAACCTCGAGGTGCGGGTGCGGAGCGCCGCCCTGGTGCACCTCCCCTGCTGGCTGCGTCGGTACCGCTACGAGGGCGACGCCTCGGGCTCGCGCGTCGAGGAGTGCCACGTCGCGATCCACGCCGGCACCGGCGAGGTCGTGAGCGAGCGCCACCCTCCCGCCTGGCGGGCGGTCGCGGGGCGGCTGCGGGGCCTGCTGCGACGGGGCTGAGCGCTCAGCGAGGCGAGAGGCAGCGGCGGCGCATCGAGGGCAGCTGCAGCGTGGCGCTCGGGACCGCGAGGTCGGGGTGCAGCAGGGCCTCGAGCAGCCCGTCGAGGTCGATCGGCTTGGGCAGGAACCGCAGCCGCGGGATCTCCATGCGCTCCACCTGCCGGATCGGGAAGGGGAACGCGCTCATCAGCACGATGGGCACGTCGGGGCAGCGCTCGAAGATCTCCCTCGCGAAGCTCAGGCCGTCGCCGCCGGGCATGAAGACATCGGAGAGCACGCAGTCGAAGCCCTTGCGGCCCATGACCTCACGCGCCTCGGGCGCGGTGCCGACGGCCTCGACCTCGAAGCCGTTGCGCTCAAGTACGCGGGTCAGGGTGACCCGCTCGTTCTCTTCGTCTTCGATCAACAGGAGCATCGGCATTGCGCCTCTCCTTGGTGTCAAGTGAGCGACCGCGAGAATCGGTGAAGGTGGCGGGGCTCTATCACAAGAACCCCTGAAGTCTGCCACAGACTGCGGTGTCAGGCGCGAATTCAGAGCGAGAGCCGCACACCCACGTCCAGCGACGCGTAGGCGTAGCCGGTCGCGCCCATGACCCAGGCCGCCTCGAGGCCGAAGAGCAGGTTCGCCCACGAGGCCCCCGCTCGGCCCATGACCCCCGGCCGCAGGCTCACGGGGTCGAAGAGGCCGAAGAGACCGATGTCGAGCCCCGTGCGAGCGCCGTTGGAGAAGGTCGAGGCGGTGCGGCTCACGCCGAGCATCACGGCGACCTGGAGCGATGGGGCCGCGCTCACGCCGTCGATGGGCGAGAACAGTCGGGCGCCGGTCAGCAGCCGCCAGGCGCCCTGATGGACGCCGCAGCGCTCGGAGCGAGCGAGCATCCAGCGCTCGAGGGCCTCGGGGTCGCTCGGCGCGGCCTCGCTCCAGGGCGCGGCGCGCACGGGTTCGTCGCCGCGCCAGTAGGTGCCGCGACGGCGAGAGAGGTCGACGCCGACCAGGAGGTCGGAGGACAAGAAGACCCGGTCGCCCACGAGCCCCCGCACCTGCGCCTCGGCGTAGAAGGGCGAGAAGGTGCTCACTCCGGCGCTCAGCGCGACGCTGGCCTGCGGCGCGCCTTCGGGCCCCACGGCGAAGCCCGCGGCGAGGCTGACCTGCAGCGGCCGTGGGGGCAGCCATCGCTCCATGACCCTCGCCACCGCGGGGGAGGCCGAGCGCCCCAGCCGGAGGCAGGCCCCCACGTCGGCGTCGAGGCCCTGCGCGAGCGCGGGGGGGGCGGCGAGGAGGGTGAGCAGCGTCGGCGTCACGAGGCGCACGCGCAGGCCATAGACACACCGCGGCGCTGACGCAACGCGTCGCCGACGAAGCGCGGTCCTCGCGCCTCGAAGTTTGTCGCGGCCTGTACTAGACACGAGCGGTGACCACGCTGGAGTTCGAGCGCCCCATCAGCGAGCTAGACGCCCAGATCGCCCGGCTGAAGGCGGTGGTGCAGGGCGGCGGTCCTGACGAGGACGCCGAGGCCGAGCTCGCGCGTTTGGAGGACACCGCGAGGGCGCTGCGCGCCGAGATTTTTCGAGACCTCGGCGCGTGGGAGAAGGTGCAGCTCTCGCGGCACCCTGACCGCCCGTACACCCTCGACTACGTGGCCCGGCTCACCACGGAGTTCGTCGAGCTCCACGGCGACCGGCAGCACGGAGACGACGCGGCGGTCGTCGGAGGGCTGTGCCGCTTTCGCGGCCGCCCGGTGGTGCTGCTCGGCCACCAGAAGGGCAGAGGGGTCAAGGACGCGGTCTTTCGCAACTTCGGCATGCCGCACCCGGAGGGCTACCGCAAGGCGCGGCGGCTGGTGGAGCTGGCGTCGCGCTTCGGCCGCCCGATCCTCACGCTCATCGACACGCCCGGAGCGTATCCGGGCCTCGGGGCCGAGGCGCGGGGGCAATCGGAGGCCATCGGGCAGTCGCTGCTGGCGCTCTCGCGGGCGGCGGTGCCGGTGGTGGCCGCGGTGATCGGCGAGGGGGGCTCGGGCGGCGCGCTCGCGCTGGGCGTGGCGAACCGGGTGATCATGCTCGAGCACGCGGTGTACTCGGTGATCACGCCGGAGGGGTGCGCGTCGATCCTCTGGAAAGACAGCGCGCGCGCCCCCGAGGCGGCGATGCGCCTGAAGCTCACGGCGCGGGAGCTCTACGCCTTCGGGGTGGTCGATGAGATCGTGCCTGAACCGTTGGGGGGGGCGCATCGCGATCCTGCTGGGGCGATCGACGCCCTGGGCGACGCCCTCGCGAGGCAGCTCGACGCCCTGCGAGGGCTCTCCCCCGAGGCCCTGGTCGACGACCGCTACCGGCGCTTTCGCGCCCTCGGCGAGGTCGTCGAGGCCGCGCGCGAGTGACCTCTCCGCGGGGGACGCGAAGGGCTGCGCGGTCGCGTCGGTGTGGGCCCGCGGTGCGGGTTCACCTCAACCTTTCACCTCCCCTGTGGCAAGGCCCTAGAGGTCGAGCAGGGGCAGCGAGGTGATGAAGTCGGTCTTGCCGAGCTTCACGCCGTTGTGACGAAGGATCGAGTACGCCGTCACGACGTGAAAGTAGAAGTTCGGCAGGGCCAGCTGCGTGGCGTACTCGGTCGCCAGGAGCCCCTTGCCCGGCATGAAATTCAGGGGGACCACGCGCGCCTCGGCGCCCGCGAAGTCGGCCTCGTCGAAGCTCTGGAGGTAGCTGATCACGGCGCGGATGCGGGCGCGCAGGGCCTGCCCGTCGGCCTCGGTGTCGGGGTGCACGGGGGCGTCACGGCCCGAGGCGCGCGCCGCGAGAAACTTCGCCGCGTCGCAGGCCGCCTGCACCTGGCGGGTGAAGTCGTACTGATCAGGCGCGAGCCTCGCGGTGAGGAACACCGACGGGTCGAAGGACCGCTCTTCGGCGAACTGCGTCGCCTTGTCGAACCAACGATCCATCGACTCGAGCACACGAACGACCTGCTGCACGGCCTGAAAGAACATCGAGACCTCCTGGGCGGCGGTCCCTAGCAGAGTTCACGACCGCGCGGGTGAGGCGGCAGGGCTTGACGGGAGCAACCCTTACCTTTACGTAAGAGTCCGTTCAGCCCAACCCATACCCATGCGTAAGGGTTTGAGCCTACGGAGCAGGTGAGTATGTCAGTTCGTCTCCCCATCGCCCAGGAGGTCATCGGCCCGCCCCCGAGCACATCGGCGGACGCGTCGGCGGAGCTCTTGCGTGTGGGCGACCTGGCAACGCGCACCTCGAAGACCGTCCGCGCGCTGCACCTCTATGAAGAGCTGGGGCTGCTGCTCCCCGTCGACCGCTCCAAGGGGGGCTACCGGCTCTACGCGGCCGACGCGGTGCTCCGCGTGAAATGGATCTCCCGGCTGCAAGACCTCGGGTTCTCGCTGCCTGACATCCGGGCGATTCTGCACGCCTGGGAGGCCACGGCGAGCGCGTCGGAGGCCAACGCGCAGATCCGCGCGATCTACCAGCAGAAGCTCCGAGACACCGACGAGCAGATCCGCCGCCTGCACGAGCTGCGGCACGAGCTCGACCGCTCCGTCGACTACCTCACCACCTGCAACGTGTGCGACCCCGAGCGGCTGATCACGGCCTGCCCGAGCTGCGACCGCCACTGCGGCGACGCCGTGCCCGAAATGGTCGCGGGCCTCCACGGCGCGCGGCACCTCCACCCCGACACGACCTGAGAAGCAACCATGGCCATCAAGCTCCCCGTGTACATGGACTACCACGCGACGACGCCGATGGACCCGCGCGTCCTCGACGCGATGCTCCCGTACTTCACCGAGCGCTTCGGCAACGCCGCGTCGCGCTCGCACCGCTTCGGCTGGGAGGCCGACGAGGCCGTCGGGGTCGCCCGCGAGCAGGTCGCGCGGCTGCTCAACGCCGACCGCCCCGAGGAGATCGTCTTCACCTCGGGCGCCACCGAGAGCGACAACCTCGCGATCAAGGGAGTGGCCGAGTTCTACCGCGACCGCGGCAACCACATCATCACCACGCGCATCGAGCACAAGGCGGTGCTCGACACGTGCAAGCGCCTCGAGAAGCAGGGCTTCGAGGTCACCTACCTCGAGGTCTCCAAGGACGGCGTCGTCGACCCCGACGACCTGCGCCGCGCCATCACCGACAAGACCATCCTCGCGTCGGTGATGCTCGCCAACAACGAGATCGGCAGCGTGCAGCCCATCGCCGCCATCGGCGCGATCTGCAAGGAGCGCGGCGTGCTGCTGCACTGCGACGCCGTGCAGGGCGTCGGCAAGGTCCCCTTCGACGTGAAGGCCATGGGCGTCGACCTCGCGTCGGTGACCGCGCACAAGATGTACGGCCCGAAGGGCGTGGGCGCCCTCTACGTCCGCCGCTCCAAGCCCCGCGTGCGCCTCACCGCGCAGATGGACGGCGGCGGCCACGAGCGAGGCATGCGCTCAGGCACGCTCAACGTGCCCTCCATCGTGGGCTTCGGCCGCGCGGCGGAGATCGCCCGCCTCGAGGGGCGCGAGGAGTCGGCGCGCGTCGCGAAGATGCGCGACCGCCTGCGCGACAAGCTCTTCGCCGAGCTCGACGACCTCTTCATCAACGGCGCCTGGGGCGACGACGCGCGCCTGCCGGGCAACCTCAACGTGAGCTTCGCCTACGTCGAGGGCGAGGGCCTGATGATGGCGATCAAGGACGTGGCGGTGTCCTCTGGGAGCGCGTGCACCAGCGCCTCCCTCGAGCCCAGCTACGTGCTGCGCGCCGTGGGCGTCGACGAGGAGCTCGCGCACACCAGCATTCGCTTCGGCCTCGGGCGCTTCAACACCGACGAGGAGGTCGATTTCGTCGGCGACCTCGTCACCCAGAAGGTGAAGAAGCTCCGCGACCTGTCGCCGCTCTACGAGATGGCGAAGGCCGGCATCGACATCAAGAGCATCGAGTGGGTCGCGCACTGAGCGCGAGGGAGCAGTCATGGCATACAGCGAAAAAGTCGTAGAGCACGCGGAGAACCCCCGCAACGTCGGCACCCTCGACGCGAAGGACCCGAACGTCGGCACGGGCCTCGTGGGCGCCCCCGCCTGCGGTGACGTGATGCGCCTTCAGATCAAGGTCGGCGACGACGGCGTGATCGAGGACGCGAAGTTCAAGACCTTCGGCTGCGGCTCGGCCATCGCGTCGAGCTCGCTGGCGACGGAGTGGCTCAAGGGGAGGACCCTCGACGAGGCGGCGTCGATCAAGAACACCGACATCGTGCACGAGCTCAACCTCCCGCCCGTGAAGATCCACTGCTCGGTGCTCGCCGAAGACGCCATCAAGAGCGCCATCGACGACTTTCGGGCGAAGCAGGCGGCGCGGCGCGCCTCGGAGGGCTGAGTGATGGTCGAGGCGAGCGAGCGCGCGGCGATGAAGGTCGCGGTGACGCCCAAGGCCGTCGCGAAGGCCAAGGACGCGCTGAGCAAGCGCGGCACGCCCGGGGCGATGCTCCGACTCGGCGTCCGCGGCGGGGGGTGCTCGGGCTTCTCGTACGCCATCGAGTTCGCCGACGAGCCCGGTCCCCGAGACCACCTGTTCGAGTTCGACGGGCTGCGGGTCGTGGTCGACCCGAAGAGCCTCGTGTTCTTGAACGGCACGACCCTCGACTACGAGGTGAAGCTCATGCAGCACGGCTTCAAGTTCGTGAACCCCAACGAGCAGACCGGCTGCGGCTGCGGCGAGTCGTTCGGGGTCTGAGCGCGTGCGCGACCCCTTCGCCGAGCTCGGCGTGCCCCGGCGCTTCGCCCTCCCCATGAAGGAGGTCGCGCAGCGCCACCGCGACCTCTCCCGCGCCCTGCACCCCGACCGTCACGCCGCCGGCTCGGCCGCCGAGCGCAGGATCTCCATCGAGCGCGCCATGGCCGTCAACGAGGCCTGGCGCGTGGTGCGCGAGCCGCTCTCGCGCGCCCTCGCGCTGCTGGAGCTCCACGGCGCGCCGCTGCGAGACGGCGACCGCGCGCCCCCCGCGGTGCTGATGGACGTGATGGAGCTGCGGGAGTCGCTCGAGTCGGCCCGCGGAGACTCGGCCGCCATCGCCCCGCTCCGGGCGAGGGTCGCCGAGCGCATCGCGCAGGAGGAGGCCGTGCTGGCCGCCGCCCTCGACCTCGACGAGGTCACCCCCGAGGGCCTCGCGGCGGCCCGCGCCGCGGCGGTCAAGCTGAAGTACTACCGTCGCTTTGAAGAAGAAGCCGACGCGATGGACGACTGATCCGCCGCGGCGCAGAAGGACCCGACACCCTCCCATGGCCCTGTTGCAGATCTTCGACCCGAAGGCGCGCCCGACGCCTGTCGGCATCGACCTTGGCACCACGAACTCGCTCGTCGCGTGGCTCGTCGACGGCGAGCCCATGTGCGTTCGCGACTGCGACGACTCGCCGCTGCTGCCCTCCGTGGTGCACTACCTCGCCGCCGGCGGCGTGGTGGTGGGCGCCGAGGCGCGCGCGAAGGCCGCCCGCGCGCCGCGCGAGACCATCGCGTCGGTGAAGCGCTTCATGGGGAGGGGCGCCGACGACGCCGAGACCCTGCGCCTCGGCACCTACGAGTTCGCGCCCGCCGTCGAGGGCGAGGGCAACGTCGTGCGCTTCAAGGTCCACGGGCGCGTGGTGACTCCCGTGGAGGTCAGCGCGGAGATCCTCCGGGTGCTGCGCGAGCGCGCCGAGGAGAAGCTCGCGACCCTCGGCGGAGCGGTGATCACCGTGCCGGCGTACTTCGACGACGCGCAGCGGCAGGCCACCAAGGACGCCGCGCGGCTCGCGGGCATCGAGGTGCTGCGGCTGCTCAACGAGCCCACCGCCGCCGCCCTGGCCTACGGCCTCGACAAGGGGCGCACGCGGGGCACCTTCGCGGTCTACGACCTGGGGGGCGGCACCTTCGACGTCACCGTGCTCGAGCTCGACGACGGGGTCTTTCAGGTGCGCTCCACCGGCGGAGACGCGCAGCTCGGCGGAGACGACATGGACCGCGCGGTGGCGACGTGGCTCCTCAGGCGCGCGGAGGTGAGCGACGCCGACCCGACGGCCGTGCGCGCCGCCCTCGACGCCGCCCGCGCCGCGAAGCACACGCTCACCGACGCCGAGACCGCCGACGTGTCGATCACGCTGGGGGGCAAGGACCTGCGGCTCACGCTGACCCGCGCCGAGTTCGACGCCCTGGTGCTCCCGGTGGTCGAGCGCACGCGCCCCGCGTGCCGGCGCGCCCTCAAGGACGCCGGGGTGCGCGCCGAGGACCTCGACGGGGTGATCCTCGTGGGCGGCAGCACCCGCGTGCCCCTGGTGCGCACCTTCGTCCGCGAGCTCTTCGGGGCCGAGCTGCTCACCGACCTCGACCCCGAGCAGGTGGTGGCCTTCGGCGCGGCGCTGCAGGCCGACCTCCTCGCGGCGGAGTCGCCGGAGCACGACGCGCTGATCCTCGACGTGATCCCGCTCTCGCTGGGCCTCGAGACGATGGGCGGCGTGGCCGAGAAGATCCTCGCGCGCAACACCACGATCCCTGCGGCGCGGGCGCAGAACTTCACGACCTACGCCGACAACCAGACCGGCTTCGAGCTCCACGTCGTGCAGGGCGAGCGCGAGCTCGCGGCCGACAACCGCTCGCTGGCGCGCTTCACGCTCCGGGGGATCCCCCCGATGCCGGCGGGCGCGGCCCGGCTCGAGGTGACCTTTCGCGTCGACGCCGACGGCCTGCTCACCGTGACCGCCCGCGAGGAGAACACCGGGGTGACCCAGGAGGTCAGCGTCACGCCCTCGTTCGGGCTCTCGTCCGACGACGTCGAGCGCATGCTCCTCGACTCGTACGAGTTCGCCGAGGAGGACCTCCTCGCGCGTCAGCTCAAGGAGCGCACCGTCGACGCCGAGCGCGTGCTCGCCGCGACCCGCGTGGCCCTGGATCGAGACGGCGACCTCCTCGACGAGGACGAGCGCGCCGAGGTCGACGGCGCCGTCGCCATGCTGCAGAAGGCTCTGCAGGACAAGGACTCGCGCGCGATTCACCTGCGCGTCGAGGGCCTCGACCGCGCCACCCAGCCCCTCGCCGAGCGGCGGATGAACCGCGCGGTGGCGCAGGCGATGGCGGGGCACGACCTCGGCGAGTTCGAGGCGCTTGTGAAGGACCGGCCCGAGCACCCGCACCTGGCGGCGCTCGCGGCGGAGGAGGTGCGCTGATGGCCACGGTACGATTCCTCAACACCGACGACGGGGTGATGGTGGCCGAGGTGCCGCTGGGCACGTCGCTGCTCGAGGCCGCGCAGGCGGTGCACGCCCCCGAGGGCAGCGCCTGCGGCGGCGTGTGCGCGTGCTCGACCTGTCACGTGCACGTGAAGGTCGGCGGCGCGCTGCTCTCTGAGATGGAAGACGAGGAGAACGACATCCTCGACAAGGCCTTCGACGTGGTGCTCACGTCCCGGCTGGGGTGCCAGGCGCGCATCGAGCGCGAGGGCGTCATCGAGGTGGAGATCACCCGCGAGAGCTTCGACACCTACTACAACGAGCACCCCAAGGAGCGCCTCGCCCGCGAGGAGCGGCTCAAGGCTCGGTCGTGACCCGCTCGACGCCGAGCTTCTTCATGCGGCTCTGCAGCGTCGAGGGCTTGAGGCCCAGGATCTCTGCGGCGCCCCCCGCGCCGTAGACCCTCCCGCGGGTGTGTCGCAGCACGGCACGAACGTGCGCGGCCTCGACCTCTTCGAGGCTGCGCAGGTCGGCGGCGGGCTCGTCGCGCGCTTCGCGGGCGGGGCGAGGGGACGTCTCGGTCGGCTCCTGCGCGAGCGCGGTGAGCTCGGGGCCGGGGGAGAGGATCATCGCGCGCTCCAGCGCGTTGCCGAGCTCGCGCACGTTGCCGGGCCAGGCGCGGGCGCGGAGTCGAGCCATGCCCTCGGGGCCGACCCAGCAGCCCCGGCGCCCCGTGCGCCGCCCGAGGTCGCGCAGGAGCACCTCGCAGAGCGCGGGGAGGTCCTCGGGGCGCTCGCGCAGCGGCGGCACGGTGAGCGGGAACACGTCGAGGCGATAGAACAGGTCGGCGCGGAACCTCCCTTCGGCGACGGCGCGGGCGAGGTCGACGTGCGTCGCGGCGATGACCCTGGCGTCGACCCGCGCCGTGCGGTCGCTCCCCACGGGCTCGAAGGTGCCCTCCTGGAGCACCCGGAGCAGCTTGGCCTGCAGGTCGAGCGGGAGCTCACCGATCTCGTCGAGGAGCAAAGTGCCCCCGTCGGCGGTCTGGAACCGCCCGGCGCGGTCGCGGGTCGCGCCGGTGAAGGCCCCGCGCACGTGCCCGAAGAGCTCGCTCTCGAGCAGCGCGCCGGGGATCGCGGCGCAGTTGATCTTCACGAAGGGGCGCTCGGCGCGGGCGCTCCAGCGGTGAATCGCGCGGGCCAGGTGCTCCTTGCCCGTGCCCGTCTCGCCGAGGATCAGCACCGGCGTGTCGGTGCGCGCGACCTGCCGCGCGCGCTCGGCGAGCTGGCGCATCGACGGCGCGCTGGAGCGTGACAGCACCCCGTCGTCGTCGCCGTGCACCTCTTCGTCGAGCAGCCGCGCGTGCTCCCGCTGCTGCGCGTGGAGGCGGGCGAGGGCGGCCCGCTGCGCGGCGTTCTCGAGGGCCAGGGCGAGCACCTGCGCGTAGACCTCGACGAGGTCGACGATCGCGGGGGGAAAGACCTCGCAGCGCGTGCGATCGAGGGTGAGCAGCCCGAGCGGGCCCTCGGAGGTGAACAGCGGCACCACCATGCACGCGTGGCCGGGGGGGAGGTCGAGCACGCCGTCGAAGGGGTCGCCGTCGCCGTCGCGGTGGTCGTCTTCGGTGAAGGCCCGCGCCCGCCGCGACGCGATGGCCTCGCGCACCGACGGGAACCTCGAGAGCTCCAAGCTCATCGCGCGGACCCTGCGGTCTGCGAGCAGCCCGCGGGCGGCGCGCACCACGAGCCGCTCTTCGACCAGCTCGAAGACCGTCGCGAGGTCATAGGGCGCGACCTTCGCCAGCCAGTCGAGGCCGCGACGGAGGATCTCATCCGGATCGCCGGTGCCCTGGGTGGCCGAGCGCAGCGTCTCGGTGACCGACCGGGACAACGGCTCAAAGGGCTCGGCGCGCATCCCCCTCCTCTGCCACGGGCGACACCGAAATACCAGTGGTGACCCACCGAAATGCCGGTGTCACCGAGGGGTGGGTGCGCGTCTCGGGCCCTGATTTCGCTTGAAATACAGGGGAATTCAACACGGCACGGGAGCTGCTCAAGGGGAGTTCGACCTCGCAGATCGCGGGGCGCAACCAGGAGAACAGACCATGCTGAGTGTTGGAGACCGCCTGCCTTCTTTCTCGCTCAAGGCCGCCGTGAGCCTGGAGCCCGGCAAGGAGTTCGCGGACGTCACCGATGGGTCCTACGAGGGCAAGTGGCGGGTGCTCTTCGCGTGGCCGATGGACTTCACGTTCATCTGTCCGACGGAGATCATCGAGTTCGGCAAGGCGCACGGTGATTTCGCCGACCGGGACGCGCAGCTGCTGGGGATGAGCACCGACACCCACCACGTGCACCTCGCGTGGAGGCGACACCACGACGGGCTGCGGGACCTCCCCTTTCCCATGCTCGCCGACACGAAGCGCGAGCTCTCGAGCGCCCTCGGGATCCTGCACAAGACCGACGGCGTGTGCCTCCGCGCGACCTTCATCGTCGACCCGCAGGGGGAGATCCGCTGGGCCAGCGTCAACGACCTGAGCGTGGGGCGGAGCGTGCCCGAGGTGCTCCGGGTGCTCGACGCGCTGCAGACCGACGAGCTCTGCCCGTGCAACTGGCAGAAGGGCGAAGCCACCCTGTGAGGCGCTGACCATGGAGAACCTCGACGCGCTCCTCGATCGCCTCCCCGACGCCGCGAAGGACCTGCGGCTCAACGTCAAGGCCGTCCTCGGCGAGAGCTCGCTCACGCCCGCGCAGACCTGGGGCACCGCCGTCGCGTCCGCCATCGCGGCGGACCACCCGGAGCTCCAGCGGGCGGTGACCGAGGCCGCCCGCGCGCGCGTCGAGGCGCCGGTCCTCGACGACGCCGTCGCCGCCGCGGCGATCATGGGGATGAACAACGTGTTCTACCGGTTTCGGCACATGGTGCCGGGCTACGAGCAGATCCCCGCGCGCCTGCGCATGAACCGCCTCGGGCGCCCCGCGACGAGCCGCGTGGACCTCGAGCTCTTCTCCCTCGCGGTGAGCGCGATTCACGGCTGCGAGGCATGCGTGCGCTCGCACGAGAAGGTCGCGCTCGAGGGCGGCCTCTCGCAGCAGCAGGTGTTCGACGCCGTGCGCATCGCCGCGGTGCTGCACGGCGCCGCGGTCGCGCTGCGCGGCGCGGCGTCCTGAGCGGCGCCGGGGCGCGCGTCGCTACCGCACGCGCCTGCGCTGCAGGGGCCCCGACGCGACCACCTCAAAGGCCGTGCCGGGGATCGCCTTGAGCTGCTCGAGGTCGTGGTCGTTCCAGCGCCGGTCGGTGGCGCCGCTGACGTACCAATTTCCGCCCGTGTCGGCGACGAACATCCCGTACCGCTGCAGCGCGACCGCGATGACCCGCGCCTGACCCCGCAGCGACGCCGTGGGGTAGCTGGCCTTGAGCCGCATGCGCAGCCCCATGGGGGGCGCCTCGGCGTCGTGGTCGTCGCCGCCGGGGTGGGTCGCCGGCGCGATCCACGCGGCCTGCGTGTGCTCAAAGGTCACCCTGAGCGCGTGGCGGATCTCGCCCTGCATCACCTCGTCGAAGCGCGCGAGGCCGGGGAGAATCGGGAGCCCCGCCTGGTCGCAGGAGGTCCACTCTCGCGGGCGCAGGCGGTTGCTTCGGAGGTCGAAGGTCGCGCCCGACCCCGCCGCCCAGCCCGCCCCGTCTCGCACCGCGTGGTAGAGCTCGAAGAGCCTGCACGAGCCCTGCTGCACCACGAGCACGTGGTGGTCGCGGCCCACCTCGATGGGCGCGTCGGGCGGGATCGGGTAGGGCCCCGGGTCGCTCTCGTCGCCGTACTCCGTGAAGCGAATGGGCACCCGCGCCTGCGTCGCCGGGACGACCACGTAGGGGATGCCGTAGTCAGGGTTCGACCCGAAATCGGGGTGGAGGTTCGGGTCGCCGTGGCGCTGGATGTTCGCGATGTAGCGGTCCGAGAGGGGGTCGACGGGGTCGCGGGAGACGTCGCGGTTCCACGGGTTGTCGGAGGGGAAGACCTCGCACCCGCCCACGGTCGGCCGCGCGTCGGCGGCGACGGTCACGGGGATGTTGGCGATGGCCGACTCCGACGGCTCGCCCGAGGGCTCGACGCTCTCGGGCTGCGCGACCTGCGTCGTCTCGGGGGCCATGCGCTGGAGGATCCGCGAGGGGGAGCACCGGCACGAGGCCAGGCAGGGGAGCGACAAGAGGGCGAGGCGCGCGAGGTTCACCGTGGGGTGAGGCAGGTCGTATCACCGCGCGACGAGGCGCCGCAACGCGCCGATCGCCGCGCGGCCGTCGTCGGTGCGCGCGGCGAGGGCCGCGAGGGTCGCGGGGAGGCTGAGCGCGAGCGCGAGGTGCAGCGCGAGGTCGAGGGCGAGGGAGCCCGTGCGCGTGGCGCTCCCCGCGACGCCGAGGAGCAGCGCGGCGGCGGTGATCGCGCCGAACGCCGCGTAGTCGTATCGGACCGGCAGCACCCTGCGCGACGCGGCGTGGAGGCCCACCGCGTAGACCAGGAACACCACCGGGCTCACCACCAGCGCGCCGCGAAATCCCCAGCGCTGCACGAGGAACCAGCCCACGACGACGTCGAGCGCCGCGACCAGGGGCTCGAACCACGCGAGGGCTCGCGCGTCGCCGCCCACGAGCAGGCCGTTGCGAAAGAACTCGCCCATCTCCCGCAGGGCGTACCCGATGGCGACGGAGGGGATCACCCAGCGCGCGGCGGAGAACGAAGGCCCAGCGACCAGGGACACCAGCTCGGGCGCGAGGAGGGTCAGCCCCAGCGCGGCGCTCGCGTACAGCCCGAAGAAGAGCGTCGCGGCCCGGGCGTAGCGCGCGGGGCCGTCAGGCTCCGCCCAGACCTCGTACATACGCGCGCCCCAGGCGTTGCGCAGGGGGCTGCCGAGGCTGCTGCTCACCTGCACCCCGAAGCGAACTCCGAGGGACCACACGCCGACCTCTTCGAGGGTGCAGAACGCGTTGAGGTGCACCGCGCGGGTGTGGCCCAGCGCGATGAGGGCCAGGGCGCCGGGGAGCAGCGGCCACCCGAAGCGCAGGAGCCGCGCGAGCACGGCGGCGTCGAAGGCGCGCCCGTTCTCTCGGAGCGTGAGGACGCCCAGGGCGACGGCGTAGAGCGCCGAGGTCACCAGGGATGACAGGCAGATGCCCGCCACGCCGAGGTTCATCGGCACGACGAAGGCGACGTTGAGCGCGAAGCCCAGCGCGGCGCGGGAGAGGGTCCACGCGACGAAGGCGCCCGCTCGGCCGTCGGCGCGGAGGATGGCGAGGGGCACCTCGAGCACGCCCTGAAAGGCGACGGAGGCGAAGGTCATTCGCAGCACGTCGGCGCGCGACGCGTCGCGGATCCAGACGCGCGCGAGGGCGGGCGAGGCGAGCACGCCGAACGCGCTGACGAGGGCGCCCAGCACGCAGAGGGCGAGCACCGTGGTGGAGATCACCCGGCGCCGCTCGGCGGCGTCGGCCGCGGCGCGCACGTTTCGAATCACCGGGTCGGCCAGGGCCGCGCTGAAGAGCGTCACCGCGGTCAGGTCCGCGGTGTCGAGCAGCTCGAGCACGCCCAGCTCCCGCGCGCCGAGGTGGTGCGCGTAGATGGGCACCATCACGAAGCCGAGCACCCGCGTCACCACCATCGCGAGCACGTACGCGCTCGCGTCGCGCGCGGCGCCCGCGCTCGGTGTGTTCGCGGGCGGTGTGGGGGTCACGGCCGCACAGTCCTAAAAAACTCCACCCCCGCGCAAGGCGAAGCCACCCGCGGGCTGCGGGGAGAATTCCGCGGTTTCTGCGCGCACGGCGTTGACCCAGACCGTGCGCGCCGGGGACACTGGGCCTTCATAGGCTGCATCGGAGGTTCCTGGTGTCGTTTCGTCCTCGCTTGGTGTTGTTCGCCGCCCTCGCGGCGCTCATGAGCTGCTCAGACTCGTCTTCTCCCACCTGCTCGGAGCCTCGGCAGGCGTGCGGCGCGACGTGCGTTGACCTCTCGGTCGACCCGTCCAACTGCGGCGCTTGCGGCACCGCCTGCGGCGCTCGCTCGGTGTGCGTGGCGGGTCGGTGCCAGCTCAACTGCCCGACCGGCCAGCAGCAGTGCGGCATGACGTGCACCGATGTCGCGACCGACCGCGCCAATTGCGGCGGCTGCGGCATGGCCTGCCCCTCGGGGCAGGTGTGCGCCAACGGCGCGTGCTCGCTCAGCTGCGGGAGCGGCCTCGCGACGTGCCTCCCGGGGTCGGGCGATTTCGACGCGTCGACCTCCGAGCCGTACTGCGCGAACACCCGCGTCGACCGCGCCAACTGCGGCTCCTGCGGCACCCGCTGCGACGTGGGCGAGTTCTGCGTGCAGGGGCGCTGCGTGCTCGTGTGCCCCGAGGGGCAGTCGAACTGCAGCGGTCGCTGCGTCGACCTCCAGACCGACTCGACCAACTGCGGCACCTGCCGAACGCCCTGCGGCACGGGCTTCACCTGCAACGGGGGCCGCTGCCGCTCGACGGCCTGCTCCGCCGGCGCGACCACCTGCAACGCGCAGTGCGTCGACCTGATGACCGACCCGTACAACTGCGGACGGTGCAGCTTTCCGTGCCTGAACGGGCAGGGCTGCCGCGCGGGCATGTGCGTGCGGGTGTGCGCGCAGTCGCAGCTCACCTGCGGCGACGAGTGCGTCGAGGGACAGTCTGACGTGCGCAACTGCGGCGCCTGCGGCAACCGCTGCGCCGCGGGCACGGTGTGCCAGGCGGGGGCCTGCGTCACGCAGTGTCAGACCGGGCAGATGCTCTGCGGCGGGCAGTGCGTGAGCCTGAGCACCGACCGCGCCCACTGCGGCGGCTGCGGCATGGCCTGCCCGGGCTCTCAGGTGTGCACCGGCGGCATGTGCGCGGCGAGCTGCGCGACGGGGCAGACGCTCTGCGGGTCGACCTGCACGAACACCGACTTCGACCGCGGCAACTGCGGCGCGTGCGGCACGGCCTGCGCGGCCGGTCAGCTGTGCGCGGGCGGTCGCTGCGTCGCCGCGGCGCCGGTGGACGTGACCTGCGGCACGGGCCTCACGCTCTGCGGCGGCCTCTGCGCCGACACGCGCTCGAACAATCGGCACTGCGGCGCCTGCGGCATGGCGTGCGCGTCGGACCGCACGTGCGTGAACGGCGCCTGCGTCGCGCCCTGTCCCGAGTCTCAGGGCCGCTGCGGCGGCACCTGCACGGCGCTGCAGAGCGATCGCATGAACTGCGGCGGCTGCGGCAACGTGTGCATCACGGGACAGAACTGCGTGAGCGGCACGTGCCAGTGCCCCGCGGGGCAGCAGATCTGCGGCATGGCCTGCGCGAACGTGCTGAACGACGCCACGAACTGCGGCTCCTGCGGCAACCGCTGCGCCACCGGGCTCACGTGCTCGGCGGGTCGGTGCGTGATGACGCCGACGACGCGGTACCAGCGCGCGGCGACGACGACGGGGATCACGTTCATCGACGCCTGCGCGGCCCCTGGGGCGCAGACGATCCTTGCCCTCGCGGACGGCGCGTCGGCGCAGGTGCAGCTGCCCTTCCCGGTGCGCTTCTGGGCGACCGATGTCGGCGCGATGCAGATGGTGAACGTCGCGGCGTCGGGGTGGCTCAACCTGCGCGGCGGCACCGAGAGCAACCGCACGGGGACCATTCCTTCGACGACGCTGCCCAACGGCGTGATCGCGCCGTACTGGCGCGACGCGCGCACCCGCAGCGGCGTCTGCGTGGCGACGGTGGGCACCGCGCCCAACCGCCGCTTCGTGGTCGAGTGGAACGACGCGGGGGAGATCACCACCGCCGACGGCGGCGCCGCGGTGCTCTCGTCGACGCACTACACCTACGAGGTGATCGTGTCGGAGGGGACCAACACCATCGACTTCGTCTACCAGCGCCTCGACGGCGTGCGGCAGGCGACCGTCGGGATGGAGAACATCACCGGCACCCCCGGGATCTCGGGATGCCCCGACCCCTCCGTGTACGCCTGCACGCCCTACCCTGGCTTCGTCGCCCGGTTTGAGCCGATCCCGTGACCCCCGCATCGAGCAAGAGCAAGACCATGACGTCACCCCTTCACTTCTGGATTCGCCCATGCGCGCTCGCGCTGGCCGCGGCGTTCGCGGTCGGCTGCGAGGCCGAGGTCCGTCGCTTCGGCGGCGCGGACGCGAGCGCGACGCCCACCGACACCCCCGAGGGCAACGCGTCGTCCTGTGACGGCGGTGAGGCGCTCTGTCGCGGCAACTGCGTCGACCTCTCGAGCGACCTGGCCAATTGCGGTCGCTGCGGCAACAGCTGCCAGGCGGGGTACGTCTGCATCTCGGGTCAGTGCACCGTCGACTGCCCCAAGGGGCAGGTCCGCTGCGGCACCACCTGCGCGAACCTGATGACCTCGCAGGACAACTGCGGGACCTGCGGGAGTTCGTGCCCGAGCGGGAGCGTCTGCTCGGGCGGGCGCTGCGCCGTGGAGTGCGAGGCGCCCTACCTCGCGTGCGACTTCGTCGAGGCGCCGGCGGTGCGCGACGCGGGCGTGACCGACTCCGGCGTGCGCGACGCGGGCGTGACCGACTCCGGCGCGCGCGACGCGGGCGTGGCCGACTCCGGCGTGCGCGACGCGGGCGTGACCGACTCCGGCGCGCGCGACGCGGGCGCGGCCACGCTCCGCTACTGCGTCGACCCCTCCGTCGACGAGCGTAACTGCGGCGGCTGCGGCATGGCCTGCCCCTCGGGGCAGATCTGCCGCGACAGCACCTGCGTCCTGCAGTGCGGCCGATCGCAGACGATGTGCGGCAGCCGCTGCGTCGACACCGACAGCGACGTGTCGAACTGCGGCGGCTGCGGCATGGCCTGCACCGACGCGCAGCGGTGCGTCTCGGGCACCTGCACGGGCACGAGCTGCCCCACCGGCACCACGCAGTGCGGCACGCAGTGCATCGACACCCGCTCTGACGCGCAGAACTGCGGCATGTGCGGCTCGGTCTGCGCGGCGCCTCAGTTCTGCCGCAACGGCGCCTGCGAGCTCGTGTGCCCCATGGGCCGCGCGGCGTGCGGCGGCCGCTGCGTCGACACGATGAACGACGGGCTGAATTGTGGGATGTGCGGCACGGCCTGCGGCGCTGGGCAGGTCTGCAACGCGGGCATGTGCACGCTGACCTGCCCCATGGGCTCGGCCGCGTGCGACGGCCGCTGCGTCGACCCCACCACCGACCGCGCGAACTGCGGCGGCTGCGGCATGGCCTGCGGGGCCGGACAGGTCTGCACCGGCGGGCGCTGCGCGGGCGCGTGCGCCGCGGAGCAGACGCGCTGCCTCGCGGGCTGCACCAACACCGCGTTCGACCCCAACAACTGCGGCGAGTGCGGCTTCGTGTGCGGCGCCGGCTTCGGCTGCGTGGGCGGGGCCTGTCGCCCCCTCGCGGGCGTCGACGCGGGGGCGTGCGCGCCCCCGGCGGTGCTCTGCAACGGGAGCTGCATCGATCCCCGCAACGACAACGCCAACTGCGGCATGTGCGGCCGACGCTGCGGCGAAGACCGCACCTGCGCGGGCGGCGTCTGCGTCGAGGCCTGCGCGCCGGGCCAGGTGCGCTGCGGCAGCACCTGCTCGGTGATCGACAGCGACGGGATGAACTGCGGCGCGTGCGGCAACGCCTGCCCGGTGGGGCAGGTCTGCTACATGGCGATGTGCACCACCGCGCCGCCCGTGCGCTATCGCCGCGCGACGAGCACGGCTGGGATCACCTTCTTCAACGCGTGTAGCGCGCCGGGGAGCCAGCGGGTGCTCGCGGGCTCTGACGACGGATCCGTGCGGGTGGCGATCCCCTTCGCCTTCAGGTTCTGGGCCGAGAACATCGCCGCCGGCGCGATGATGAACGTGACGTCCAACGGCTGGATCGGCGTGCCGCCGAACACCGCGGCGAGCCTCAGCGGGACCATCCCCTCGGTGAGCACTCCGAACGGCGTGCTCTCGCCGTACTGGACCGACAACTACAACCGCACCACGGGCCAGTGCATCGCGACCACGGGGTCGGCGCCCTTCCGCCGCTGGGTGATGCAGGTGGATGACGCGGCGCACTGCTGCTCCACCGCGGCCGGCGTGAACAACACCTACGAGGTGGTGATCCACGAGAGCACCAACAACATCGACTTCATCTACCAGTCGATGACCGGCGCGCGAAACGCGACGGTGGGTCTCGAGAACCAGACCGGCACGATGGGCATCTCGGGCTGCCCGACGGCGACCTCGTACACCTGCACGCCGATGGCGAACTCGGTCGTTCGCTTCGAGCCCTCGCCCTGACACCCCTCGCGGCGCCCCGCCGCGCCCCCAGACCTCCCCCGATGAACGCCGCGGTCTACGTGCATTTCCCGTGGTGCGTTCAGCGCTGCCCCTACTGCGACTTCGCCACGAGCGCCGCGCGACCCGAGGCGATCCCTCACGCGCGCTACGCCGACGCGGTGATCGAGGAGCTCCGGCTCCGCGTGGAGGCGGCGGGAGGCCTCCGTCCCTCCACGCTCTTCTTCGGCGGCGGCACGCCCAGCCTGTGGTCCCACGAGGCGCTGGGGCGGGTCGTCGCCGCGGTGCGCGCGCTGGGACCCGTCGACGAGGTGACCGTCGAGTGCAACCCCACCAGCATCGACGCCGCGAGGGCGAGCGCGCTCTTCGACCTCGGCGTGACCCGGCTCTCGCTGGGGGTGCAGTCGCTGCGCGACGAGCACCTGCGCTACCTCGGTCGCCTCCACGACGCCGACGGCGCGCGCCGCGCGGTTCGCGCGGCCGTGGCGCACGGGGGCCTTCGGGTGAGCGCCGACTTCATGTTCGGAATGAACGGCCAGCAGACCCCCGCGCTGCTCGAGGACCTCAGCGAGCTCCTCGACCTCGGGATCGAGCACGTCTCGGCCTACATGCTCACCATCGAACCCGAGACCCGCTTCGGCGAGCTCGCCCGCAAGGGAAGGCTCCCGAGGCTCGCCGACGACGACGTCGCCGCGATGTACGAGTCCGTCGAGGCCCACCTCGAGGCCCGAGGGCTCGATCACTACGAGGTCTCGAACTACGCCCTCCCTGGGGCCGAGGCGCGGCACAACGTCGCGTACTGGCGGGGCGATCCCTACCTGGGTCTGGGGGCGGCCGCGGTGGGCTGTCTGCCCGAGCGGGAGGACCCTCTGCGCGCCTCGCGCTGGCGAAACGTCTACGACGTCGACGGCTACCTCGGCGCGCTCTCGGAGGCGAGGCTACCGCCGGAGGAGCGCGAGTCGCTCGACCCCGACACGCGGGCCCGGGAGGCGCTGCTGCTCGGCCTGCGGTCGACCGAAGGCGTCGACCTCGCGAGGGTGCTGGCGCGCACGGGGGTCGACCTGCGGAGCAGCCGCGCGAGGGCGTCGCAGCGGGCGCTGTCGCGGGGGGATCTCGAGGAGGAGGGAGGGGTGTGGAGGATCCCCCGTCGGCGCTGGCTGCAGGCCGACGGCATCACCTCCGCGCTCTTCTGAGAGGCTACTGACGGGGGATGTTGTGCACCCGGGTCACCTCGTCGTCCGAGGGCGGAGGCGGGGGCGGGGGCTTCGAGCCGAAGAGCGAGTCGAGCGCGGAGAAGGGCGTCATGAGCAGACGCGCCACGCGCGCGACGCGCTTGGAGTGCGCGAGGTCGTCGAAGAACGAGTAGACGACCGGCGTCGCGATCAGGGTGAGCACGAGCGAGAGCGTCTGCCCGCCGATGATCACCGAGCTCATCGCGCGGTTGGTGCCCTGGCCCGCGCCCGTCGAGACCGCCAGCGGGACCATGCCCGCGACGAAGGCCAGGGTGGTCATGAGGATCGGTCGGAGCCGGTCTCGGTTGCCGATCATCACGGCGTCGGCGCGAGAGACGCCCCGACGTCGCAGGTCGCGCATATGGTCAACCTGGAGGATGGAGTTCTTCTTGACGATGCCGAAGAGCACCAGGATGCCGAGGGTCGAGAAGATGTTCACCGACTGTCGGAGCACCACGAGGGAGAAGAGCGCGAAGGGCACCGACAGCGGGAGCGAGATCAGGATCGTGACGGGGTGGATCCAGCTCTCGAACTGCGCCGCCAGCACCAGGTACATGAACACCAGGGAGAGGATGAACGCGATCGCGAAGCTCTGGCCCGCGCGCCCCAGCTCCTTGGAGCGGCCGGCGAGCTCGGCGCCGAAGCCGGCGTCCATGTTCAGCGTCTCTCGCACCCGGTTGAACTCGGCGATGACCGCGGCCTCCGAGGTGCCCGCGCGCACGTTGCAGTAGATCGTCACCATGCGCTGTCGGCCGAGGCGCTGGATGCTGCTGGGCCCCCGCGACTCGACGATCTCGACGAGCTCCGAGAGCCGCACCGAGCGCCCCGGGGTCATCGTGGGGATGGTCACGTTCTCGATCGCCGCCACGCGGTCGCGGGCGGTCTGGGTGGCGCGCACCCAGACCTCGTACTGCTCGCCGCCCTCGTTGTAGGTCGAGACCTGCAGGCCGCCCACGAGCATGCGCAGCGCGCTGGCGATGTCGAGCGCGCTGACCCCGAGGTCGGCGGCGCGCGCGCGCCGCAGCCGCACCACCAGCTCGGGCTTGCCCGTGACCAGGGTGGTGTCGGCGTCGACCACGCCGGGGATGCGGCGCACGCCCTGGAGCATGCGCTCGGCGTAGACCGCGAGGCGCTGCAGGTCGGGCCCCTTGAGCACGTACTGAATCGGCGCGCTGTCCGCCGCGCCGCCGCCGAAGACGTTCACGGGAGCGACGATGACGCGCAGGTGCTCGTTCGCGTACGCGGGGAGCACCTCGCGCCGCACGCGCTCCATCAGGGCCATCTGGTCGAGGGGACGGGCGGTGGGGGGCACGAGGCGAACGAAGATGTTGGCCTGGTTCGGGCCGCGCCCGCTCGGGTCGCCGGGGGGCGACCCCGAGGTGGTGACGGTGTGGGCGACGCCGGGGAGGCGCCGCACGTCGCGCGCGATGCGCTCGGAGAGCAGCGCGGTCTGCTCGAGGGAGGTGCCCTCGGGCGCGCGGATGACCACGTCGAAGCGCGACTCGTCGTCGATGGGGAGGAAGTTCTTCTGCACGACCTTGCCCAGCGGGATCATCGCGAGGAACGTCAGCGCCATGAGTCCGCCGACGACCCAGCGGTGGCTCATGGACCACGCCAGGAGCCGAAGGTACGCGCGCTCGACGCGGCGGTAGAGCCCCCCGGCGACGTGGTCGGCGTGGTCGTGCTCCGGCGGGATCACCCGGGTGCCGTCGCGCCACTGCGCGTAGGCGGCCTTCTCCGCGGGGCGCGGCTCGGGGGCCGGGTCTTGGAACTCGGCGTCGAACTCCTCCTCGGGCTCGTCGTGGAGCGGGTGCTTCGGGCGGGCCCTGCCGCTGGGCTTGATCCAGCGCGCGCTGAGCATCGGGGTCAGCGTGAACGACACCAACAGCGAGACCGCGATGGCGAAGGACATGGTGTACCCGAAGGACTTCATGAAGCGGCCCACGATGCCGCCCATGAACGAAACCGGGAGGAACACCGCGATGAGCGAGAAGGTCGTCGCGAGCACCGCGAGGCCGATCTCTTTCGTCGCGAGGATCGCCGCGCGCCGCGGCGGCATGCCCTTCTCTTCGATGAAGCGGTAGATGTTCTCGAGCACCACGATGGCGTCGTCGATCACGATGCCGACGGCCAGGGTGAGCGCCAGGAGGGTGATGACGTTGAGCGTCAGCCCCATCGCCTTGACCAGCGCGAAGGTCGAGATGATCGACGTGGGGATCGCGAGGGCGGCGATGAGGGTCGATCGACCGTTCCAGAGGAAGAGCAGCACGACCAGCGCCGCGAGCATCCCGCCGAACACCAGGTGCTCTTGCACCGCGCCCACGGCGTTGCGAATGAACTCGCCCTCGTCGCGGACGATCTCCAGGGTGTACCCCGGCGGGAGCGTCGCGCGGATCTCGGTGATGCGCTCCTTGAGGGCGTCGATGACCGCGAGGGTGTTCGTGCCCGACTGCTTGCGAACCGCGAGCACGACCACGCTCTCGCCGTTGAGCTGCGCGATGGAGCTGGGCTCGGCCTCGCTGTCTTCGGCGTTGCCCACGTCGCGCACGCGGATCGGGAGGCCGCCGCGCTGCGCGACCACGAGGTCGTTGAGCTCCCGCACCGACTCGACGCGGCCCTGCACCCGCAGCGTGTAGGTGCGGTCACCTTGGTCGACCTCGCCGCCGGGGATCTCGACGTTCTGCACCGCCAGCGTGCGCTGCACGTCGACCACGGTGAGCCCGAAGGACTGCAGCCGAGCGGGGTCGAGCACGATGTTGATCTGTCGGCGCATGCCCCCCTGCACGGTGACGCCGCCGACGCCGTTGAGGGACTCGATCTGCCGGCGCAGCCTGCGGTCGGCGTACTCGGTGACCTCGCGCATCGTGCGCGGGGCCCGCACGGCGGCCAGGAGCACCGGCGCCGCGTCGGGGTCGGAGCGCTCGACGCGGGGCTGCTGAATGCCCTGCGGGAGCTGCGAGAGCGTTCGGTTCACGCGGTCGCGGACCTCCTGGGCGGCCACGGAGGTGTCTTTGTCGAGGTCGAAGCGCGCGATGACGACGCTGAGGCCCTCGTAGGAGACTGAGCGCAGCTCATCGAGGCCCGAGATCGAGTTGATCGACTCCTCGAGCTTGTCGCTGACCTCGGTCTCGACCTGCTCGGGCGAGGCGCCGGGGAGCACCGTGGTGACCAGCACCACGGGGAAATCGACGTTCGGAAAGCGGTCGACGCCGATGCCCCGGATGCTGGCGAAGCCCACCACCACCAGCGCGAGGATGAGCACCCATGTGAAGACGGGCCTGCGAACGCAGACCGCTGCGAGCCATTGCATCGAACGCTCCTACTGCTGAACCGCGGCGCCGTCTGAGAGGGAGTCGAGGCGCTCGATGGCGACGCGTTCGCCGGCGGAGACGCCGCGCTCGATGAGGACCTCGCGCTCGTCGCGGTCGGCGATGGTCACCACGCGCTCCGACACGCGGCCGTCGGCGATCACGAAGACCCGGTGCGCGCCCGCCTCGGAGCGGACCGCGCGCACCGGCACCGCCACCACCGAGCGCTGTGTGCCGAGGTTCACCCGCGCGGTGGCGAAGAGGCCGGGGCGAAGCGCGCCGTCGGCGTTGGGGATCATCGCCTCGGCGATGAGCGAGCGGGTGTCGGTGCGCACCGCCGCCGAGATGTAGCGCACCGTCGCGGGGAAGACCCGGTCGGGGAACGCGTCGACGCGGATCTCGACCGCCTGGTCGACCCTCACCGCGGCGAAGCGCTCCTGGGGGATCTGCATCTCGATGCGCAGCGGGTCGACGCGCACCAGGGTCACCACCGCGCGCTGCGGCGAGACGAACTCGCCCACCGTCGCCATGCGCTCGGAGACCTCGCCCGAGAAGGGCGCGCGCACGATCGAGTCGGCCACGTTGCGCGCCGCCTGCGACGCGAGCTCGCGCGCCTGCTGGTACTGGTGGTACGCCGCGCGGGCGCCGTTCAGGGCCGCGCGCTGCTGGGCGTCGGCCGCCGCCGACTGCGCCACGATGCGCTGGTACTCCGCGTCGCTCATCGAGCCGTGGCCGACGAGGGTCTGCGCGCGGCGCAGCGCGTCCGCGGCGGCCTCGGCGTTCGCCTGCGCGGCGCGCACCTCGGGGGTGTTCTCGGCGCGAAACGGCCCGCCGCCCTCGAGGCCCAGCCTCGCCCGCGCCGTGGCGAGGGAGGCCTGCGCCGCGGCGGCGCTGGTGCGGTAGTCGGTGTCGCGGAGGCGCACCAGGGGGTCACCCTCTCGCACCCGCGCCCCGCGCTCGACGTAGGTCTGCATGACCCGACCGCCGACGATGGGCGTCACCTGCGCCAGCTGGTCGGGCACCAGCGAGCCCGTCGCGAGGAGCACGTCGGGGATCTGCCGGGCCACCGCCGGCGCCGTGGCCACGCGGACGGGCGCGGCGGCCTGAGCGGGGCGGACCTCGGGCGCGGTTTCGGCTTTGTGGCATCCCGCCCAGAGGCCGAGCGAGAGCGCGAGGGCGGCGCGAGGGAGTGCGGGGGTCGTCATGGGGCGATCACTCAGGGTGCGACAGGGTGACGAGGGCCGGAGGGTCGACGCCTCAGGGCCATTGGATGCTACGTCCGAGCGCGGAGATCAATCGGGGTACGATATTTTCTCAGGTCGGGCCTCGACGGGCGGACCATAGTGGCCCAAAGTCTTTCGGGTAGGGAGCCTCGTGCGATTTTTTCGGCGAGCGTAGACCCCGACGACCCGAGGTTGCATCGTACCGCGATGCATTTGTTTCGAGGTGCCGTCTCCGGAGCCCAGAGATGATCGAGCAGCGACTGGATCGATTGCAGGCGATGATGGAGCGCATGCTCGGGGCGATGCTTCGGCTCGCGCGCCCGCCGTGCAGCGCCGTGGACCTGACGCCGCAGCAGTACATGCTGCTGAAGCTCCTCGACGACGAGGGTCCCATGAGCCTGAGCGCGATGCGCGAGCGCACGTCGGGCGCGCAGAGCACGCTGAGCGAGACCGTCGCGCGCATGGCCCGCACCGGGCTCGTGAGCAAGCGCCGCGACAGCGGAGACCGCCGCGCGGTGCGCGTGGCCATCACGGCGACCGCGCGCACGCTGATGCGGCAGCGCGCGAAGGAGTTTCGCGCTCGGAGCGAGCTGATCCTCTCGTCGCTCTCGCTGGACGAGCAGGAGCGGTACGTCGAGGCCGTCGAGACCCTCGTGACCCTGATTGAGCGCGCCGTCGCCCGCGACGGCGCAAGTGAAGAAGAAAGACGCTGACGGATGATTCGCTACCGCTCCCGCACCGCCCTGCCGCTCCTCCTGGCGACGCTCGTCGCGCCGGCCGCGCAGGCGCAGACCCCCGAGGCCCCTGAGACTCCCGCCCGCCCGTCCGTCGCTCCGCCGCCCCCGCCGGAGCTCCCAGCGGTCCTGCGCGCCCAGCCGGGCGGCATCACCGCCGACCAGGCCGCCCGGCAGGCGGTCACCACCAGCGCGGCGGTGCGCGCGGCGGGCGCCAACGTCGAAGCGGCCCACGCGGCGCGCGCCGAGGCGGGCCTGTCGATGATCCCGCAGATCAGCCTGTCGGCGCGGTACACGCGCCTCTCAGAGATCGCGCAGCCGAGGCTGAACCTCGGCGGCGGCACCTGCGTCGGCCAGGGGGCGCGCTCTTCTCGCAGCTACCCACGGCGCCGGCGGCGCCCTCGAGTGCCCCGCGGGCTCGATGCTCCCGCCGAGCAACGGGGGCTTCTCCTTCCCGGTGATCCTCGACAACATCGCCTTCCGGGGCACGGTGACCATCCCGATCACCGACATCCCCCTGCGCCTCGCGCGGGTCTACGAAGCCGCGGGGCTCACCGAGCAGGCCCGGCGCCTCGACGAGGAGGCCGCGCGCAACACCGCCGCCTCCGAGGCGAGGGTGGCCTACTACGAGCTGCTCCGCGCGCGCGGCCAGCACGCCGTGGCGACGCAGGGCGTCGAGACCGCCGAGGCGCACCGTCAGGACCTCGCCCGCTTCGTCGAGGTGGGCACGGTGGCCCGGGTCGAGCTCATGCGCGTCGAGGCGCTCCTCGCCGACGCGCAGCGCCTCGAGATCGCGGCGCGGCAGGGCGTCGCGATGGCCGAGGCGCAGCTCCGGCAGCGCCTGCACCTCGAGGGCGACGCGCCGATCCTCCTGGGAGAGTCCCTCGAAGAGATCCCCGCGCCGCCGACGAACCTCGCCGAGCTCATCGACCGGGCGTGGCGCAGCCGCCCCGAGATCGCCAGCCTGGAGCGCCAGAGCGGCGCCCTCGACGCGAACCTCGCCGCGACGCGCGCGGGCATCTGGCCGAGCCTCGCCGGGGTGTTCAACGTCGACATCGCGAACCCCAACCAGCGCTTCATCCCCGCGACGCCCGACTTCAACACCACCTGGGACGCGACGCTGCAGCTCTCCTGGTCGCCCAACGCGGCCCTGGTGGCGGGGCGCACGGCCTCGCGGCTGGAGTCGCAGCGCGCGGTGCTCCGCGCGAGCATCCAGCAGCTGCGGGAGGGCTTCGAGATGGAGGTGCGCAGCGCCTACCTCGGCGCGCAGACCGCCGCCGCGAGCGCCGAGGCCGCGCGCCGCCAGCTCCTCGCGGCCGACGAGAGCTACCGGGTGCGCCGCGAGCGATTCGCGGTGGGCAGCGCGATCTCGTCCGACCTCACCGACGCGGAGACCGACCTGCTCCGCGCGCGCTTCGCGGTGGTGAACGCGCTGGTGGACGCGAGGGAGAGCCTCGCGAGGCTGCGTCGGGCGGTGGGCGAGCGCGAGGTCGAGAACTGACCCGCGTGGCGGCACCCCGGGCGCCCGCGTGAGGCGCCCGGGTGCTCCGCTCAGATCACTGGAACTCGACGATCATTTCCTGGCTGGGCGCGCCGCAGGTCTGCGTGTTCACGCCGCCCCAGTTGGGGTTGCTCCCGCCGATGCAGGGGCGAACGATGTAGCCCGAGGGGCAGTTGTTGCCGCTGCAGGTGCTCGGCGGATTGAGCCAGAGCTCCCCGCTGTAGCGGCTGCCGCAGAGCGACCAGTTGTTGCCGTCGCAGGCCATGTTGAAGTCGGTGCCGCTGCGGATCGCCGCCGCGAGGCCGTTGACCACGGTGGGGTTGGTGCAGCTCACACCCGTGGTGTTGAAGGTCCCGCGAATGGTCACGCGGGTGTACGAGTTGGTGAGGGTCGCACGCCAGTCGTTCCAGGCCGTGCACTGGGCGCCGTCGGAGCCCTGCCCCGACACGAAGCTCTGCTGGTAGCGGTTCGAGGTGACGACGCACGCGCCGTTGGCGCACCGGCCGCTCGAGCACGTGACCCCGCAGGCGCCGCAGTTGCTGGCGTCGGTCTGGGTGTTGACCTCGCAGCCGTTGCTCGGGTTGTTGTCGCAGTTGCGGAACGCGCCGGTGCACGAGCCGACCGCGCACGACCCCGCGGTGCAGGCCGCGACCGCGTTCGCGAGCGTGCAGCGGTTGCCGCACGCGCCGCAGTTGTTGACGTCGGTCCCGCCGTTGACCTCGCAGCCGTTGGCGGGGTTGTTGTCGCAGTCGCGGAAGGCCCCGGTGCACGCCTGGAGCTGGCACGCGCCGCCGGTGCACGCCGAGGACGCGTTGGCGAGGCTGCAGACCCGGCCGCAGGAGCCGCAGTTCGCGGCGCTGGTGTTCGTGTTGACCTCGCAGCCGTTGGCGGGGTTGTTGTCGCAGTCGCGGAAGCCGGCGTTGCACACGAAGGAGCAGGCGCCCGCGGCGCAGACCGGCGAGGCGTTCGCCGGCGCGGTGCAGGCCGTGCCGCACAGGCCGCAGTTGCGCGGGTCGCTCTGCGTGCTGGTGCAGCTCCCGGCGCACTCGGTCAGCCCCGTCGCGCAGGTGGCGCGGCAGACGCCGCCCGAGCAGACCTGGCCCGCGCCGCAGGCGTTCCCGCACGCGCCGCAGTTCGCCCGGTCGGTCTGGGTGTTGATCTCGCAGCCGTTGAGGGGGCTCATGTCGCAGTTGGCGAAGCCCGTGTTGCAGGTCGTGAGGGCGCACGCCCCGGCGGTGCAGGCCGAACCGCCGTTCGGAGACTGGCACGCGAAGCCGCAGGCGCCGCAGTTGGTCACGCTGTCGAGGCGGGTCTCGCAGCCGTTGGTCGCGTTGCCGTCGCAGTCGCCGAAGCCCGCGTCGCACTGAAACGAGCATCGCCCCGCGCAGAAGGGCGTCGCGTTGGCGGGGCGGGCGCAGGCGTTGCCGCAGGCGCCGCAGTTGGCGGGGTCGTTGGCGAGGTCGCGGCAGCTCCCGCCGCAGTCCGACTGACCGGCGACGCAGGTCGCGACGCAGGTCCCCGCGGCGCAGCGCTGCCCCGCGCCGCAGGTGTTGCCGCAGGCGCCGCAGTTGGCGTTGTTCGCGCTGGTGTTCACCTCGCAGCCGTTCGCCGGGTTCATGTCGCAGTCGGCGAAGCCCGCGTTGCACGCCCCGAGGGCGCAGCCCGAGCTCACGCAGGTGCCGCTCGCGTTCGCGAAATTGCACCGCACGCCGCACCCGCCGCAGTTGGTGAGCCCGTCGAGGGAGGTCTCGCACCCGTTCGACGCGTCGCCGTCGCAGTCGCCGAAGCCGCGGTTGCAGGTGATGCCGCAGGCGCCCGCGGCGCAGAACGCGACGCCGTTCGCGGGGGTCGGGCAGGCGTTGCCGCAGCCGCCGCAGGCGGCGACGTCGGTGTTGGGGTCGCGGCAGGTGCCGCCGCAGTTCTGGGTCCCCATCTGGCAGCTCGCGGCGCAGGCGCCGGCGGAGCAGACCTGCCCCGCGGCGCAGGCCGCGCCGCAGGCGCCGCAGTTGGCGCGGTCGGTCTGGGTGTCGGTGCAGGCGGTGCCGCACGCGGTCTGTCCCATCGGGCACGAGATCACGCAGGCGCCGGCCTCGCACACCTGCCCCGCGGCGCAGGCCGTGCCGCAGGCGCCGCAGTTGGCGCGGTCGGTCTGGAGGTTCGCGCACACGCGCGGCCCCGTCATCGGCGCGCAGGTGGTGAGGCCCTGCGAGCAGGTGAGCCCGCAGGCGCCCATCGAGCAGACCTCGCCGCTGTCGCAGACGTTGCCGCAGGTGCCGCAGTCTCCGCGGTCGGTCTGCGTGTCGACGCATCGACCCGAGCACACCGTCTGGCCCGTCGGGCAGCGCACCTGGCAGTTGCCCGCCACGCACGCCTCACCGCTCGCGCACGCGCGCCCGCAGCTCCCGCAGTTCTG
This sequence comes from Polyangiales bacterium, assembly GCA_041389885.1. Taxonomy (GTDB): domain Bacteria; phylum Myxococcota_A; class Polyangia; order Polyangiales; genus JAWKRB01. The sequence continues at coordinate 193,086 of JAWKRB010000006.1, forward strand.
CGCGTCGTTCTGGGGGTCGGTGCAGAGCCCGCCGCAGGCCTGCTGCCCCGCGGGGCAGTTCGCGACGCAGGCGCCGCGCTCGCAGATCTGACCCGCCGCGCAGGCCGTGCCGCAGGCGCCGCAGTTCGTGCGATCGATCTGGGTGTTCGTGCAGAAGCGGTCGCTCCCGCCGTCTCCGCCGCCCGTCGCCGCGCACTGCGCGAGGCCGGGGCCGCACTCGAGGGTGCACTGGCCCATCGAGCAGACCAGGCCGGCGCTGCAGGCCGCGCCGCAGGCGCCGCAGTTGCCGCGGTCAGTCTGGAGGTCGACGCAGCGCCCGGCGCACGCGGCCTGCCCGGTCGGGCACGCGGGCTGGCACATCCCCGCCACGCACACCTCGGCGCGCTGGCACGCGCTCCCGCAGGCGCCGCAGTGGTCGGGGGAGGCCTGCGTATCGACGCAGGCTCCTCCGCAGGCGGTCTGCCCCGCGGTGCAGCTCACGTCGAGGGACGCGTCCATGCCGCCGTCCGAAGAAGTGCCGCCGACGACCGCGGAGTCTGTGCATCCCGCCGCGAACATCGCGGCGGCGAGTATCCAAGCGCATCTCAGTCTCATGAACCTCACCTCAGCGTGGGTAGAGGTGGAGTTGACCAGAGCGCTCGGCGGCTCACAAGGCGCGCGGTCAGCGACGCTTCGCGAAGACCTCGGCGAAGCCCGTGTGGTAGCGACCCGCCGCGAATTCTTCGCTGCGGATCACGCCGCGCAAGAACGCGAGGTTGGTCACCAACGGCGCGACCTTCGTGGCCTCGAGGGCCGCGTGCAGCCGGTCGATGGCCTCGGCGCGGGTCTCTCCCCGCGCGATCACCTTCGCGATCATCGGGTCGTAGTACGGCGTGACCTTGCCCGGCGCGCGCACGCCCTCGTCGACGCGCACGCCTTCGCCCGAGGGCCACGCGAGCTCGGCGATGTCGCCGGGCTTCGGGATGAACCCCTTGGCCGGATCCTCGGCGTAGACCCGCGCCTCGATGGCGTGGCCCGTCGAGGTCGCCGCGAGGAGCTCCGGCGCGAGGGCCTCGCCCGAGGCCACGCGGAGCTGGTGCTCGACGAGGTCGAGCCCGAAGGCCATCTCCGTGACCGGGTGCTCGACCTGGATGCGGCAGTTCATCTCGAGGAAGTAGAACTCCTCGCGCTCGGAGTCCCAGATGAACTCGCAGGTGCCCGCGCCGACGTAGCCCGCGGCCTTCGAGATGCGCACGGCGGCGTCGAGGATCTCGCGGCGGTGCCGCGCTCCGTCGGCGCTCAGCGCGAAGGCGGGCGCGGGAGACTCCTCGACGATCTTCTGGTGACGCCGCTGCAGCGAGCACTCGCGCTCTCCGAGGGCCACGACGTTGCCGTGGGCGTCGCCGAAGATCTGCACCTCGATGTGCCGCGGGTTCTGGACGTAGCGCTCGATGTAGACCCGCCCGTCGCCGAAGGCCTGCGCGCCGCGGTCGGCGCAGCTCTTGAGGGCGCGCTCGAGGGAGGCGTCGTCCTTCACGACCTGCATCCCGATGCCGCCGCCACCGCCCACGGCCTTTACCAGCGAAGGATATCCCGTGCTCGCGACGGCGGCGCGGGCCTCGTCGAGGGTCTCGATGGGACCGTCGGTGCCCGGCACCGGCGCAACGCCAGCCTCCAGCGCCGTGCGCCGAGACTTCAGCTTGTCGCCCAGGCGGTCGAGGACCTCCGGGGGAGGGCCGATCCACACCAGCCCCGCGTCGCGCACGGCGCGGGCGAAATGGCTCTTCTCGCTGAGCAGCCCGTATCCGGGGTGCACCGCCTCGACGCCGTGCTTGCGCGCCGCGGCGAGCACCGCGTCGGCGTTGAGGTACGACTCCTTCACGGACGCGGGGCCGATCAGCTCGCTCACGTCCATCTCGCCTGGGTGCAGCGCCTCGGCGTCGGCCTCGGAGTGCACGCCGACGGCGAGGACGCCCAGTCGCCGACAGGTCCGCGCCACACGCGCGGCGATCTCGCCACGGTTCGCGATGAGGATCTTCTTGAACATCGTGGCGATGTCTCTATCACGGTCGCTGCGCGTGTGAAGATCGGGATGCTCACCACCAGCCTGCCCCACCGGGGCGACCCCGTCGCGGGGAGCTTCGTGGCCGAGATGGCCGAGGCGCTCGCGGCGCGCGGGCACGAGCTGCGGGTGGTCGCGATTCGGCGGAGGGAGCCGCGGGGCTGGGACGATCCCCTCGAGCTCCGAGGCGTCGCGAGCCACGCGCTCCGCGCCCCCGGCGCCACGCTGCTCTACGACGGCGGCGCGCCCGATCGCCTCGGTCGGTTCGGGGCGTGGCCGCGCGTCGTCGGGGTCACCGCGGCGTCGGCCTGGGGCGCGGCGAGGCACCTCCGCGGCTGCGACGCGCTGGTGTCACACTTCCTCGCGCCCTCGGCCGTCGTCGCGGGCGCGCTGCGGGGAGGCCGACCGCACCTCGCCATCGCGCACGGCAGCGACGCGGCGCTCTTCGCGAAGCTGCCGGTCGGCCTCCGCGCCCTCGCGCTGCGGGGGGCGACCCGGCGCTGGTACGTGCACCCCGGGCTGCGACTCGCGGTCGACCCGGGCGACGTCGACGCGATCGTGAGCCCGATGGGATTCGTCCCGTCGGTCCGCGCGCCGGCTCCGCGCGCTCGCGTGCTCCGGGCGGCGGTGGTCTCGCGGCTCGTCCCCGTCAAGGACGTCGCGCGCGCCCTCCGCGCCGTGGCCTACGCCCGCGCCTCGGGCGCCGCGCTCGAGGTCGACGTGATCGGCGACGGGCCGCTCCGAGGCGAGCTCGCCGCGCTGGCGTCGAGCCTCGGGGGGTTCGCGGTGCTGCACGGCGCGCTCCCCCCGGCGGATCGAGACCGGGTGCTCGCCGGGTGCCACGTTCAGCTCCACGCCGCGACGACGCTCGCCGACGGTCGGGGCGAGGGGGCGCCGGTCGCGCTGCTCGAGGCGATGGGGGCGGGCCGGTGCGTGGTGGCGACGGGCTCAGGCGGCGTCGGCTGGCTGGTCGGCGACGCCGGGGAGGTGCTCGACGAGCGCGCCTCGGCGCGCGCGATCGGCGCGGCCTTGCATCGGCTCGCCCTCGACGACGACGCGCGCGAGGCGCTCGGCGAGCGCGCGAAGGCGCGGGCGGAGCGGTGGACGTGGGGGGAGCAGGCGCGGCGGGTGGAGGAGGCGCTGGGCGCGCGCTGACTACGGTCGCACGATGGAGGTGCCCGCCGGGGGCGTCCATCGAAAGGTCGCCTCGGGCACGTTGGTGTTCACCCGGGGGTTGCTGAAGTCGAAGCGGTTCTGGTTGCCCTGCGCGTCGATGACCGCGGTGCGAACGACCTGATACGACGTGCGGTCGACGTAGAAGATGATGCGCTCGTACGAGGGCTGCGGCGTCGTCGGCCGAAGCTCCAGCACGTACCCCGAGGGGAAGCGAAACTGGTTCGCGTCGAGGAGACGAAACGTGAACGAGTCCGTGAGCCGCCCCGTGCCCGCGAGGAAGGTGATCGCGGTGGGGAGCTGCGACTGACCGAGCTGCTGCTGCACCGCCTGCCGCTCGTCGGCCTGGTAGGCCCAGAGCGTGCGGCCGTCGGAGACGATGACGTCTCCCGAGGGCGCGTTGTAGTTCCAGCGCATGCGCCCCGGCTTGCGGAACACCACCTGCCCCGTGCGGCGCTCTTCGCCGTAGAGGCGGTTGCGCGAGACCTGCACGAAGTCGGCCTGAAAGTCGGTGGTGCGGTCGTAGAAGGCCTGAATCTGCTGCGCGATGTTGCGCGCGGGGTCGGCGGGGTTCTGCCCCGGCGCGTTGGCGGGACTGGCGGTCGCCGCGGGGGTCGCGGTCGCCGCGGGAGGGGGCGCGGCGCGGCGCGGCTGCTGGGCGGCGCGGGTCGCGGGAGACGCCGCGTACGGCGACGGGTCCGCGTGCAGCGGCGAGGCCAGGAGGATCGAGGCGAAGAGGATCTTGGTCGGTCGCATGAGCACCTCCGTCGGTGCGAATGCCCGGGCGCGCGGGCCGAGGGGTCGGTGGGGGTTATACGCAGGTCGGCGCGAATCGGTGCAATCGTGCCCCGGTCTCCGCAGTTTTCTCAGGCACCCGATGGTTGTAGGCTGCGAGTCGCGATGCCCCTGCGAGCTCTGACGCTGATGTGCCTTCTCGTGCTCCCGGGGCTCCGCTGCGCCGAGGCCACCTACGTCGAGCCCGACGTGCCGGGCGCAGACGACGCGGGGGAGAAGCTCGACGTCGATCCCGGCGAAGACGCCGTGGTGAAGGACGACGTGAAGGTCCCCCCGGTCGACCTGGGCGAGGGCGCCGACGCGGTGAACGGAGAAGACGCGCTGGTCGGCGACGACGCGGGGGACGACGCCGGGGACCTCGACGCATCGACGGTCGATGTCGACGCCGTCGACGCGGTGGCGCAGGACGTCGGCTCGCCCGACGTGGTGATCATCGACGCGGGGCCTCCCGACACGGGCGTGCGAGACACCGGGGTGGTCGACACGGGCCCTCCCGACACGGGCGTGCGAGACACCGGGGTGGTCGACACGGGCGTGGTCGACACGGGCGTGCCTGACACCGGGCCGACGTATCCGCCGATCGTGTGCCCGCTGCTGGGCACGCCGATCCCCATCACCTGCCGCAGCCGCAACGGGCTGCCGCCATGCTGCGGCATCGGTGGGGCCTGCTTCTGTGAGCAGGCGTCTCCCTTCGGGCCGCTCTGCCTGCCCTGCAATTAGGCCCCGCCTCGCCTCGCCCGCGAGGCGTGGGGGACCGGGGGGCTCCAGGGGAGACGAGGCCGGGGCCCGAAGGGGCCCTGGCGGGGTGATCAGGCGCCGTCGGACTTCGATCCGTCGGCGTCGGCGCCGGGCTGGCCGTGGCAGACCTTGTACTTCTTGCCCGAGCCGCAGGGGCAGGCGTCGTTGCGGCCGATCTTCGGACCGCTGCGGCGCACGGGCTGAAGGTGTTCGGAGGCGGGCGCGGCGGCCGCCTCGGCGTCGGCCGCGGGGGGCTCGGAGGGCACCGCCTCGGGGGCCCCTGCGGCCGGCGGGGACGAGCCGCGTCGGCGCGAGGAGGGCGCGCGGCCGCGCACCGCGGAGAGCGTCGAGGTGTCGACCGGGGGCGCGTCGGCGGGCGGGTCGAGGGCCTCGTCGCTGAGTCCGGGGTCGTAGTCGGGGTGCTGGGTGACCATCGAGCGCTGACGCTGCTGAAAGCGCCGCATCTCGGCCGCCTCGAGGAGCTGCACGTCCTCCTCCGGCTGCCGGAACGAGGTCTGAAAGAGCTTCTGGAGCACGGTGCTGTTCACCGAGGCCTCCATCGCCTGGAACATGTCGAAGCCCTCCTTCTTGAACTCGAGCTTCGGGTCCCGCTGGCCGTAGCCGCGGAGCCCGATGCCGTCTCGGAGGTGGTCCATGTTGGTGAGGTGGTCGATCCACGCGCGGTCGATCTCGTCGAAGAGCAGGCCCCGAAACGCGCGCAGCGCCCACTCGGGCTCCATCGACTTCTCAAGCTCGACGAAGACCGCCTCGGCCTTCGTGTAGAGCGAGTGCGCGAGGTCCTCCCGGTTGCCGATGGCCTCGACGTCGCCGGCGTCGATGCCGAAGCGCTCGCGAAAGCGCGCGCTCACGGCGTCGGTGTTCCAGTCGTCGCGGGTGGCGTTCTCGGGGCAGTTGGCCTCGATGTCGCTCACGATGGTGCGTTCGATGAGGTCGAGGATGCGCTCGCGCTGCTGCTGCATCGAGGCCAGCACCTGCTTCACCAGGGACTGGTGCGCCTCGGCGGGCTTCTTCGCCAGCTTCGTCAGCTCGGTCTTCGAGCCGAAGTAGTGATAGACCTCCATCTCGACCTGATCGGCCTCGATTTCGGTGACGTCCGCGAGGGTCGCGGGGGGCGTGTCAGACCCGACCGCGAAGCGGCGGATCATCGCGTCGCAGACCTCGCTCACGCGGGTCTGGGTCGCCTCGTCCCACGCCTGCGGCGCGGCGCGGTCGTCGTCGTCGGGCCGGGCCTCGGGCTCGTAGCGACCCTCCAGCGCCTCGCGGCGGACCTTGTAGATCGCCTTGCGCTGCTGGTTCATCACGTCGTCGTACTCGAGGACGTTCTTGCGGATGTCGAAGTTTCGCGCCTCGACCTTGCGCTGCGCGTTCTCCACCGAGCGGGTCACCCAGGGGTGCTCGATGGGCACGTCCTCCTCCATGCCGAGGCGGTCCATGATCGACTGCACGCGCTCGCCCGCGAAGATGCGCATGAGGTCGTCTTCGAGGGAGAGGTAGAAGCGTGAGGAGCCGGGGTCGCCCTGGCGGCCCGCGCGGCCGCGGAGCTGGTTGTCGATGCGCCGCGACTCGTGGCGCTCGGTGCCGATGATGTGGAGCCCGCCGGCCTCCATCACCTCGGCGCGCTCGGTGTCGCAGATGCCCCGGTAGCGCGCGGTGAGCTCCTCGAGCTCCTCGGCGTTCTCGGGCGCGGCCGGGTCCTTGCGGGCGAGCATCATCTCGCCCTTCGCGAGCATCTCGGGGTTGCCGCCGAGGATGATGTCGGTGCCGCGCCCTGCCATGTTCGTCGCGACCGTCACGGCGCTGCGACGGCCCGCCTGCGCGACGACGTAGGCCTCGCGCTCGTGCTGCTTCGCGTTGAGCACCTCGTGCTTGATCCCGCGCTTGCGCAGCAGCGCCGCGATGGCCTCGGACTTCTCGACGCTGACCGTGCCCACGAGGGAGGGCTGGCCGCGCTCGCAGCTCTCGGCGATCTCCTCGACCACCGCGCGGAACTTCTCGCGCTCGGTCTTGTAGACCAGGTCGTCGTAGTCCTTGCGGGCGACGGGGCGGTTGGTGGGGATCTGCACCACGTCGAGCTTGTAGATCTTGTGCAGCTCCTCGGCCTCGGTCTCGGCGGTGCCGGTCATGCCCGCGAGCTTCTTGTAGATCCTGAAGAGGTTCTGAAAGGTGATCGTGGCCATGGTGCGGTTCTCTTCCTGCACCCGCACGAACTCCTTGGCCTCGACCGCCTGGTGGAGCCCGTCGCTCCAGCGCCGCCCCGAGAGCACGCGCCCGGTGAACTCGTCGATGATCACGACCTTGCCGTCGTCGGTGACCATGTAGTTCACGTCGCGCTTGTAGAGCGTGTGCGCCCGCAGGCACTGCTGGAGCACGTGAAGCTCCTCGATGTGCCGCGGGTCGTAGAGGTTCTTGATCTTGATCCTGCGCTGGGCCTCCTCGATGCCCTCGTCGGTGAGCGCGACGGAGTGGGCCTTCTCGTCGAGGACGTAGTGCTCGTCCTTGCGCAGGTACGGAACGACCTTGGTGATGCTGTTGTACAGCTCGGTGCTGGCCTCGCCCTGGCCCGAGATGATCAGCGGCGTGCGCGCCTCGTCGATGAGGATCGAGTCGACCTCGTCGACGATCGCGAAGTTCAGCTCCCGCTGCGCGCAGTCGTAGACGCTGTACTTCATGTTGTCGCGCAGGTAGTCGAAGCCGAACTCGTTGTTCTGCCCGTAGGTGATGTCTGCGCGGTACGCCGCCCGCTTCTCGCGGTCGCTCTGGCTGCCCACCACCACCCCCGTGGTGAGGCCGAGGAACTTGTGGATGCGCCCCATCCACTCGGCGTCGCGGCTGGCGAGGTAGTCGTTCACCGTGACGATGTGCACCCCCTTGCCCGAGAGGGCGTTGAGGTAGCTCGGCAGCGTCGCCACGAGGGTCTTGCCCTCGCCGGTCTTCATCTCGGCGATGGCGCCGCGGTGGAGCACCATCCCGCCGATGAGCTGCACGTCGAAGTGCCGCATGTTGAGCACGCGGCGGCCGGCCTCGCGGCACGTCGCGAAGGCCTCGACCATGAGCGAGTCGAGGGACTCGCCGTTGTCGATGCGCTCCTTGTACTTCACCGTCAGCGCGCGGAGCTCGTCGTCGCTGAGGGCCTTCATCTTCGACTCGAGCTCGTTGATCGCCACGATCTTCGGGCGCATGGTCTTGATCTCGCGCTCGTGCTTGGTGCCGAAGATCTTCTGGAGCAGCCAGGGAATCATCGCGTAGCCTTTGGGTGTCGGGGGATGCAGGTCGCCGCGCCGGAGCAGGGGCGCGCCGGGAGCGGGAAGGCGCGGCAGCCTAGTCGCCGCCGTGCGGCGTGGCAACGTGTCTCGACCCGAGAACCCGCCGCGCCCGGCGGAACTTCCGACCCGGGCGATTGACAGGGCCGAGGTGGCGGCCTTAGGTGCCGCGCCGGAGCGAGAACCATGGAAGACGCAACACGCCAGCGCATTCAAGACCTCATCGACCAGAACAAGGTCGTGCTCTTCATGAAGGGCACGCGGCACTTTCCGCAGTGCGGCTTCTCGGGGGCCGTCGTGCAGGTGCTCAACGGGACCGGGGCGAAGTACGAGACCGTGAACGTGCTCGCCGACCCGTCGATCCGCGAGGGCATCAAGGAGTTCGCGAGCTGGCCCACGATCCCGCAGCTGTACGTGGGGGGAAAGTTCGTGGGCGGCTGCGACATCGTGCGCGAGCTGAGCACCCGCGGAGAGCTCGCCGCGATGCTCCAGGAGGTCGGCGCGGTCGGGTAGCGCCCCCGAGCTCGACCCCGCGACCGGGGCGAACGCCCGCGCCCCTCCGACGATCACCACCCGCGTGACGATCTGGGGTACAGTCCGCCGCCCCGCGCAGGACCATGTGACCCGAAATGACCCAGAACGCACACCGACCCCGCCTCGCCGACCTCGCCCTCGTCACCTACCTCGCCCCGATGCTTCAGGGGCGCCGCGTCGCCGTCGCGGGGAGCACCTCGGGTGAGGTGGCGCTCCGCCTCCGCGCCCTGGGCGCGCACACCGTGATCTGCTTCGGCGGCGTCGGTGAAGACCTCGCCGTGCGAGCGCTCACCCCAGGCGCCGTCGCGGCGTTTCATGGGCGCATCGACGTGCTGGTGATCCCCGACGCCACGGCGGTGCCCTCGCTGGTCGCCCTCCTCGACGAGGCCCGACGCGCGCTGGGCTCCGAAGGGGTCGTCGTCGTGGGCGCAGAGGCCCCGCAGTCGCCCCGTCCGATGGAGCCGACCGGTCGAGAGGGCACCACGGCCTACCACGACCTGTACGACCTCTGCGCGGCGCGCTTCTCGAACGTTCGCATGTTCGGTCGGGGGCCCTTCCTCGGGTACACCCTCGCGGCCTTCGACGACGCGAGCGATCGGGTGGCGCTCGACACCCGGCTGATCGATGGGGACCCGGCGCGCCCAGAGTCGTTCATCGCCATCGCGAGCGACGCACCCGTCGAGCTTGACCCCGTCGCGCTGGTGCAGGTCCCCGACACCCTCATCGAGGCGCTGCGAGACGCCGGCGGCAAGGAGCTTCGCGAGAAGCTCCACGATCGAGAGCAGAAGCTCAAGGAGGTCGAGGCCGCCAGCGCCGAGCGGTGGGTGAAGATCCAGCGCTTCGAGCACGGCCTCAAGGAGCTCGAGGAGGAGAACCGCAAGGCCCGCGAGAAGGTCGTGCGCGCCACCAAGGAGCTCGAAGACGAGCGCAAGCTCCGACAGCGGGTCGAGCTCGACGCGCAGATGTCGCGCCGCGCGCCCGAGCTCCCCAAGACGCCCGACCTCGCCCCCGAGCTCCAGCGCGCCCGCAAGGAGCTCGCCGAGCTCCGCGAGGCCGCCGCGAGGGAGCAGGCGGCGCGTGACGCCGAGCTCGCGAAGCTCAAGTCTGCCCTGGAGCGAGAGACCGCCGAGCGCGCCGCCGCGCAGCTCGCGCTCGCGTCGCGGGCCGAGACGGCCGCGGGCCTGGAGGCCTCGCTGCGCGCGGCCGCGGAGGAGCGCGACGCGCTGCGAGAGGCCGAGCGCGCCGAGCGCGAAGCCCTCCAGGCTGAGCGCGCGCGCGTCGCGGAGCTCGAGCGCGAGCTCGACGAGACCCAGGCCACCGAGGCCGAGCTCCAGGCGCTCCTCGAGGCGGCGCAGTCGGCGCAGCCCGCGGCCCCGCCCGTCGACGACCGGGCGCTCCGCGCGCTGCGCGACGAGCTCGACGCCACCAGGGCGAGCCTCGCCGCGCTCCGCGCAGCGCACGACGCCCAGGGGCTTGACCTCGACAGGCTGCACGCCGAGCGCGACGCCGTGAAGTCCGAGCTGGCCGCCGCGCTCGCGACGCAGCAGACGCTCAAGGCCGACCTCGCCCAGGCGCTCTCGCGCCCGGCGCTCGACGACTCCGCCCACGAGGTCGCCGCCCTCGAGGCGCGCCTCGCCGACCGCGCCACCGAGCTGCTCCGCATGACCGCGCTGCGCGACGACGCGCTCACCGCCGTGCGCGAGCTCACGATGTCGACGCGAGCTCCGGTCAGCGTGACCCGCGACGACGCGCGCGACGCCCTGGAGCCTGAGCTGCGCGGGCTGCGCGAGCGGGTCTCGCTGCTTGAGGCCGAGGCGATCGCCTTCGCGGGCCAGAGCCAGCAGGCCATGTGGAAGGTCGAGGAGCTCGAGGCGGCCCTCGCGCTCGCCCGGTCCCAGCTCGCCGCGCGCACCGCGCCGCCCGAGGCCGGGGCGACCGCCGCGGAGCTCAGCTCGCTGCGCGCGGAGAACGGCGCGCTCGAGGCGAAGCTCGCGCAGGCGGGGATGGAGATCGACGGGTTCAGGGCGGGCTACCAGCGCCGGATCCTGGAGCTGGAGCTCGAGATCGATCGACTGCTCCGGGCGCTCGAGGTCGCGGGCTCGCAGACCGCCGCCGAGTCGGACGCGCAGCTCGCCTCGGTGCGCCGACAGGCCGCCGAGGCCGCCGCGGAGCTGCAAGGCGTTCGATACCGCATGTGCGAGGCCGAGTCGGCGCTCTCGGCGCGGTCGGCGCCGGCGGTCGCGCCCGTGGCGGTCGAGGTCCGCGCGGACCAGGCGCTCACCGATCTGGGGCAGACCGCGGAGCGCCTCGCGGCGACCGAGGAGGCCCTGCGGGAGGTGCGGCTCCGGCTGCGGGCGACCGAGGCCGAGCTCGCGGCTTCGCGCCGGGAGCAGACCGTCCTCGCCGAGCGCGTCGACGAGGCCGCCGCGCAGCTCGACGAGCGCGACCGGCGCGACGCCGCCGCCGCGCAGCGTCACCGCGAGCAGCTCGTCGCGCTGCAAGACCGCGTGACGAGCGCGGAGCTCCGGGTGCAGTCGCAGCGAGAGCTCCTCGGGGGCGTGCGGTCGAGCGTGTCGTCGATCCTCGCCGACGGGCGCGGGGCGCTCGTGGTGCATGACCTGTTGCAGATCCTCCGCACGGTCGAGTCCAGCGACGAGGGCTGATGGGGGCGTGCGGCGCCGAGTGCGGCATCACGCGGCAGCGCGACCGAGAGCGTGAGGTCGCGAGGCGCGTCGCGCGCGCGGTGTGGCCGGAGGGTCGACGCGCGGCGTCGGGCGCCCTCCGCGGCCTGGGCGTCGACCCCGAGCGGGTGAGCGCGCTCGCGGCTCGGCTCGTCGAGACCCTCCCCGTCGCCGTGCTCGAGGAGCCCGAAGAGCCCGACCGCGCACCGTCGATCTACTGCATCGCCACCGTCGCGGACGAGACCTGGGTCGGCTTTCGCTGCGGGCGCAGCCCGAGGCCCGCGCACCGCGTCGAACTCGGGCTCCGCGTGGCCTTCTCGCCCTTCGGTCCGTACGCGACGCTTCAGGAAGTGCATCTCGAAGCAGACGTCGACGACGAGGGTGTCTGGATCGAGGAGCGCCGGCTCGCGGGGGTCGAGGACCGTCGCATGCAGCACCTGGTGCGCGGGGTTCAGGGCGCCCTCCGCAAGGCCCGAGTCACGGCGCTCGACGCGGCCTTCCTCGCGGAGCCGTTCGGCGACGGCACCCTGTGGTCGGCGCTCTTCGACGCCGAGCCCGCGGTCGCGACCCGCGGGGACTACCTGCCCGCGGGGGCGCCTCCCGCGCCCTGACGGAGGCGGATCACGTGCACCTCGGTGCGTCGGTTCAGGGTCCACGCGTCGGGGGTCTGCCGGGGGTCGAGCGGGCGGTCGGAGCCGTAGCCCGCGGCGCGGAGCCGTGAGGGGGCGACGCCTCGGCTGGTGAGGTACAGCACCGCGGTCTCGGCGCGCCTGCGAGACAGCGCGAGGTTGGCCGCGCGCGGGCCGCGGGCGTCGGTGTGGCCCTGGACCTCGACCAGCTCGATCTCGGGGTGCTGGATGAGCAGGCTCGCGAGGGCGTCGAGGGTCTCGAACGACGCGCGCCCCACGAGGTTCGCGCTCCCGCGCAGGAAATTCACGTCGCCCCGCAGCGAGATGACCCGGTGCTCGGGGTCGAGGGCGACGGGGGGCGCGGAGGCGTCTGGGCAGCCGTCGTCGTCGTCGACGCCGTTCAGGTCCTCGGGCTCGTCGATGCACCGGTCGACGCCGTCGCGGACGCCGTCGTGGTCGCGGTCGCCGTCGGGGCACCCTGGACGGGCGGGGTCGGGGTGCTCGCCCGCGCGCTCGGTCGGGCAGCGGTCCTCGTCGTTGAGGGTGCCGTCCCCGTCGTCGTCGGGGGAGGGGCACCCCGGTCGGGCGGGGTCGGGGTGCGGACCCTGCGGCTGCGTCACGCAGTGGTCGTCGGGGTCGAAGACCGTGTCGAAGTCACTGTCGAGGGTCGCGCACCCTGGCCTCAAGGGGTCAGGGCGAACGCCCTGGGGAGCGCGGGGGCACAGGTCCTCGGCGTCGGGCACGCCGTCGCCGTCGTCGTCGGCCGGGGCGCGCGCCTGGCTCACCGGCGCGGGGACCTCGGGCTCGACGCGCGCTCGAGGCGGGGCCGACGCGAAGCGCACGGCGAGCGTGAGCCCCGCGGAGAAGTACCGAGCGTCGTCGGGGAACCGCTCCGGCGTGCCCGCGCTCGAGTCGGGCTGGACCATCTGTCCGTACCGAATCGACGGGCCGAGGGCGAGGTAGTCGCCGAGGCGAAACTCGAAGCCCAGGCCCACGTCGAGGGCGAGCCGCGCGACGTCCCCCGTGAGCCCGACGCCGGCGTGCGCGTCGAACCAGAGCCGCCCCGCGCGCCCGACGCGCGGCTCGAGGCGCAGGCCCACCGAGGGCGCGAAGACCCACCCCGTGCCCTCAGCGCCCCCGGGGAACACCCAGTTCGTCACCCCCACGTCGAGCGCGAGCGGGTCCGCGAGCGTGATCCCCAGCCGCGCGCTGCCCTGCCACATCGCGTCGAAGCCGCGCGCGCGCCGCTGATAGTCCGAGAGCATCGCGCCGTACCCGCCCTCGAGGCGAACCGCGGCGCGCTCTCGACCCTGCGCGACGGCCTCGCGCGGCGCGGCGCACGCGAGCGCCAGCGCCGCGGTCGCGGCCCCGAAATGCCTGGGTGAGAGGAGGTTGCGCATCCTACGGCGTCCGTCGGCTCGCGCGCGGTTGCGTCGCGCCGAGGCGCAGAGTGTCCCACCGCGGCGACCGGAGCGGCAACATCGCCGTGCGAGACAGCGTGTTGCTTGACCGCTCGTCTCGCCAGAACCTACGCTGCCGACTCTGCCCACGGGCACGGGACGACCTTCTGGCCCGCACCGCGTGGAGGGAGAAGGCGACGATGTCGCGCGCGATCTCGAGACCCACCTTCGCCCTCTGCGCGCTGATCACCACGCTCCTCGACGGGTGCACCTTCGGGACGGCGATCGTGGGCGGCGACGCGAGCGGCGACCTCGGCGTGTTCGACGCGACCGTCGACCTCGGCTCGAAGCTCGACGCCGCCGAGGCCTCGCCCGCCGACGTCCCGGTCGTCGAAGACCTCGCGCCCGACGTCCCCGACGCGCCTTCGCCCGAGTGCCTGCGCAACGCCGACTGCCTCGACCCGAGCCGCCCGGTGTGCGACCTCGGCGCGAACCGCTGCGTCCAGTGCCTCCCGTCTCCCGACACCTGCCCCACGCGGAGGTTCTGCGACCCCGGCACGCTCACGTGCCAGGACGGCTGCCGCGGCGATCAAGACTGCGTGCTCAGCAGCTCCGGGGGCGACGGGGGGCTCGTGGTGCGGGTCTGCGACCTCAGCCGGCGCATCTGCGTCGCGTGCCGGGGCGACGCCGAGTGCCCCGCGGGGACCCAGTGCGCCGGCGGCCTCTGCGCGCCCTCCTGCGGGGGAGGGCGGGCCTGCCTCCCCAGCGAGACCTGCTGCGCCGGCGCGTGCGTCGACCTGCGAGAGAACGACGCGAACTGCGGCGCGTGCGGCGCCTCGTGCGCGGCGCCCAACGCCGCCGGGCGCTGCCGCGCGGGGCGCTGCGAGGTGGGCTCGTGCATCGGCGCCTTCGGCGACTGCGACGGCGACGCCTCCAACGGCTGCGAGACGAGCCTTCGCTCGGCCACCGACTGCGGCGCCTGCCGCTCCGCGTGCCCCGTGCGACCCTTCGCGGCGACGGTGTGCGACACGGCCTCGGCGACCTGCGCGCTGCGCTGCGACCCCTCACGAGCCGACTGCAACCTCGTCGCCGACGACGGCTGCGAGGTCGACGTGCGCGAGAGCGTCGACCACTGCGGCGCGTGCGGCCGCGCGTGCGCCGCGGCCCACGGCACCGCGCGCTGCGACGAGGGGCGGTGCGCCATCGCCTCGTGCGAGGCGGGGTTCTCCGACTGCGACGGCGACCCGCTCAACGGGTGCGAGGTCGACACCCGCGCGAGCGCGGCGCACTGCGGCGCGTGCGGATCGCGCTGCGCCGCAGGGGCGAACGCGTCGGCCCAGTGCCGCGACGGCGGGTGCCAGGTGAGCTGCGAGGCGGGCTTCGCCGACTGCGACGGGCGCGTCGACGACGGCTGCGAGACCGACCTGCGCGCCTCGACGGAGCACTGCGGGGCCTGCGGCGCTGGGTGCGTCGCGCAGGGCGGCGTCGCGCGCTGCGCCTCGGGGCGCTGCGAGATCGCGAGCTGCGAGGCGGGCTTCGCCGACTGCAACGGGCGCGTCGACGACGGCTGCGAGACCGACCTGCGCAGCAGCGCGACCGCGTGCGGCGCGTGCGGGGTGCGGTGCCCGGGGTCGCAGCGGTGCGCGCGGGGAGCGTGCGTGCTCGAGTGCCCGGTCTCGCAGCAGGTGTGCTCCGGCGCGTGCGTCGACCGGCTCACCGACCCGCGCAACTGCGGCGGCTGCGGGAGCGTGTGCGCCTCGAACACGCGCTGCGTCGCCGGGGAGTGCAGCCTCGACTGCGCCGCGGGCCTCGCGGCCTGCGACGGACGCTGCGAGAACCTCCTCACCTCTGCCGCGAATTGCGGCGGCTGCGGCGTGGCCTGTCCGGCGCGACCGGGCGCGACGCCGACGTGCCAGGGCGGCCTCTGCGGCAGGTCGTGCCTGCCCGGCCGCGCGGACTGCGACGGGGTGGCGAGCAACGGCTGCGAGGTCGACCTGCGCGCCGACGCGAGCAGCTGCGGCACCTGCGGCTTTCGCTGCGTGGTGGCCAACGGCGTGGGCGCGTGCGTGAACGGGGGCTGCGGCATCGCGGCCTGCGCCGCGGGGTTCGCAGACTGCGACGGCGCCGCCTCGGACGGCTGCGAGACGCCCGTTCGCCGCGACGACCGCAACTGCGGGGCGTGTGGGAACGTCTGCGCGACCGGGACCTCGTGCGTGGACGGGGCCTGCGTTCCGCCCCCCGGCTCGCTCTTCGTCGACGCGCCGACGGTGATCAACACCATCGCCGCGGCGGCTCAGGCAGGCGCGGGTTCCCTCACGGTCACCCTGGGCTCGCCGGTGGGTGTGTTCCTCCCGGGCCAGCGGGTGATGCTGCACCAGACCCAGGGGCCCGAGGGCGTCGCCGGTCGGTACGAACTACGGCGCGTGGCCGCGGTGCAGGGCGCGCTGCTCACCCTCGACGCGCCGCTCTCGAACGCCTACGTGAGCGCGGGGAACTCCCGCGCGCAGATCCTCGTGGTGCCCGAGTACTCCAGGGTCACCGTCACCGCGAGGGGGACCCTGACCGCGCCCCCCTGGGACGGTCGCGCGGGCGGGGTGCTGGCGGTCTGGTCGCGGGGGGACGTCGACGTGCTCGGGCGGGTCAGCATGGACGGTCGGGGCTTTCGGGGCACCCAGCACGGCTGCGCCCTCGGGCGGCTCTTTCAGTGCTCCGTCGGGGTGCAGGGCGAGTCGTTCCTCGGGCCTGGGCGCGCGTCGGTCTTGGCCAACGGCGGAGGCGGGGGCGGCGGCTCTTCGGGGCAGGACTGCGCCGCTGGAGGGGGAGGCGCCAACGGCGCGAGCGGTCGCGTAGGGACGAGCGGCGATTGCAACGGCGGCTCGATCGGCGAGTGCACCTCGGTGTGCCCCAACGTGGGCGGCGACGGAGGCGCGGCTCCGCGCAGAGACCCCCTCGGGGGGCTCGCGCACCTGGGCGGCGCGGGCGGCGAAGGCGGCGCGGATGAGGACGGGGCCTTCCCTGGCGCGGGAGGCAACGGCGGCGGCTTCGTCTGGATCCGCGCCGAAGGGGCGCTCACCGTCAGCGGCACGGTCTCTTCGAGCGGGGCCGACGGGCGCAACGGCAACCAGTCCGACTGCGGCGGCCAGGGGTGCGGAATGGGCGGCGGCGGAGGCGGCGCGGGAGGCTCCATCCGCTTCGATGTGGACGGGGCCGCGATGTTGGGCGATGGAAGGGTGCTTGCGGTCGGTGGGACCGGGGGGCTGTGCTCCTGTCGCATCATCGACCTGTCCCGCGCCGCGCCTGGCGGCGGTGGTGGTGGCGGGCGGGTCGCCGTGCGCGCCCAGCGCGTCGTCGGGCAGACCTTCCCGACGGCGGAGCAAGAGTAGCCTGCGGGGTTCGCGTTTCGAATGCGAGGACAGCGACATGACGGAGCGGAATGATTCCAGCGGCGGCGACTCGGGGGCCCCCCCCGCTCGAGAGTTCGAGCAGGGCGACAAGGTCCTCGATCGATGCACGGTAGACCGTTGCGTTCGGCGAGACCGACTCGCCTCGTTCAACACCGCACGCGGCGACGGACCCGAGGGAGAGGGGCTCTTCACGGTGTGGTCGGTGCACGCCGGCATCGTGCACCGCTCCGAGCGCGCCTCGACGGTCTTCTTCGATGAGATGGCGTCGACGAGCGCCCTGAACCACGCCTCGATCCCCGCCGTGGTCGCCTTCGACCCCATGGCCCCGGGTCCCGTCGTCATCGCGCGCTTCGTGCAGGGCGTCTACCTGCGCGACCGCCTCGCGGACGGGGAGCTCCTGAACACGCGCGAGGTCTCTCGCATCGTGCTCGCCGTCGCCGACGCCCTCGCGGTGCTCCACCGCGCGAGCCCTCCGGTGTTTCACCGCGCGGTCACCCCCGAGCGCGTGCTCAGCGCGGGCGAGACCGTCTTTCTCGAGGAGTGCGGGTACCTCCACGCCGTCGTCTCCGCGGGCATGCTCAGCGAGAAGGAGCTGGAGACCTTCGCGCAGCCCGGATACCGCCTGCCGAGCCGGGTCTCCTCCGCGGGCGGCGCGGCGATCGACCGGTTTCAGCTGGCGGTGCTCGCCTTCGAGGCCCTCACCGGGCAGCTGCCCTTCGGCGCCGCGACCGTCGCCGAGCTCGACGACCTGACCCAGCGCGCGCCCTCGGCCCGCGGCGCGCGGCCGACGCTCCCGGCGGAGATCGACGAGGTCTTTCGCCGCGCCTGGAGCCCCTCGGCCGCGGACCGCTACGCCACCACCACCGAGTTCGCCGCCGACCTCGCGCGGGTGCTCGAGCCTCGAGACTCGGTGCCCCTCGGCGAGCTGAAGCCCGACGTCGCCGCGACGATCTTCTCCAGCCCCTCCCAGCGTCCGGAGGTCGCCGACGAGATCGACCGCGCGCTCGACGCGGCGCTGGGCGAGCCCCGCTCGGAGCCCTCGCCCGCGCAGCGAAAGATCGACGTGGAGCGGCTGCTCCCGATGGTGAGTGCGGCGCTGCAGGCGAACGAGCGCACCTCGTCGGTGCCGCCTGAGCGACGCAGCGGCATGGAGCTCCCGCCCCTCTCACGCGCGCTGGACCTGCCGCCGTCGAAGCCCACGCTCCTCGGCGCCGCGACCGGCAGCGCCAAGGGCTCCGCGCCGTTCAAGATCCGTCCCGCGTCGGTCGCGGCGCCGACGAAGCCCGAAGCCCCACCCCCCGCGGAGGCGCCCGAGCCTGGCTCGCGAGAGAGCCGCCCCCTCGACCTCACCGAAGAGGCCGAGCTGCAGGAGCGGCAGTCCCAGCTCGAGCTGGCTTCAGACCCGGGCGACCGCTCGGTGGTCGAGCTCGATGAGGCGCTCCTCGAGCCCTCGACCACGAACACGAACCTCCAGCGGATCATGGATGAGATCGCGTCGTTTCGTCCGTCGGAGCGCTCGCCGATGCTCGAGGAGGAGGAGCTGATCCGCTTCGGCGATCCCCTCGACGACGGGGTGACCCGCGCGGGACAGGACGAAGAGCTCGTGCGCGGGGAGCTCGCCGGGGCGGGGCGTTCTGGCGATTCGCCGGCCTCGAGCCCGCCGGTCCACGTGGGGACGATCCGCGCCCCGGTGGCGCCGCCCCAGAGCCTTCAGGCGAAGAAGACACCGCTGCCGCCCCTGCCTCCGCTCGAAGGCGGCGTCGGTCGGGGTACGCCTCTCTCCTCGATCGCGCCGCTTGGCCGAGGAAAGCCCACCACGCTGCCCCCCGACGACGCGGGGGATCACCCGGGCTCGGGCGCGCACGAGGTCGTCGTGCCTCGACCTCCCGTCTCGCGGTCGGGCTACGGCAAGGCGGCGGGACTGCCGACGACGACGCCCCCGCCGACGCGGCTCAACACGCCGATTCCGATGGGCGCGCGACCGGCCCGCCGCTCGGTGCCGCCAGGGACGGTCTCGCGGCCCGCGGCCAGCGCTCCCCCGGTGGACGAGGCGCCTCGGTCGGAGCCGGCGAAGGTCGAGCAGGCCGTGGCGCTCTCGCGAGAGCCCGACGCGCTCGCGCAGGTGGCGCCGACGGTCGCCAAGCTCACGGCGCTCGCGTCGCTGATCGCGACGGTGGGGCTGATCTTCGCGGCGCGGCAGCTCGACGCGTACATGGCCGACCCTGGGGTACTCCGTGCGGGAGCTGCGCGCGGAGCCGCTGCTCCGGCGCCCGACGCGGGCATGGCGGTCGACGATCTCGGCGGGGGCCGTTCCTCGGCGAACGCGACGACGCCTCGGTCGAGCTCATGACCCCGTCCGTGATCGACGCGGCCACCGCCGACGCGGTCACCGAGGACGCGCCCGCGGACGGGTCGACGCCCGTCGACGCGGCCGTCGGCGCTGACGTCGTCGAGCTCGCCGACGTCGTCGCGGCCCCCGCGGTCTCGACGCCCCGACGTCCGCCGGTGGCGCCGCCGCCCGCGCCGTCGAACACGCCCGGCGACGCGGTGCACGCTCGGGTCTGGACGCAGCTCTCGCGACGGATCGCAGACTGCGTCGAGGGCGTCGACAGCCACACGTCGGTGACGGTGCTGGTGCGCTTCGACGGACCGACGGGGATGGTCCGACGCATTCGCAGCCGCGGGATCTTCGCCGAGCCCCCGATCGGTCCGTGCATCGAGCAGGCGGCGACGGGGATTCGCGTCGCGCCCTTCGAAGCGCCGACCTGGGACACCACCTTCTCGTTCCCCATCGCGCCGCCCCGGTGGCGCCCGCCGCAATGAGCCTCGCCCGCCGCCCGTCAGGGCGCAGGCACCGAGATCGCCGCGACCCTTCGCCCGCCTGATCCAAACCACAGCACCGCGCCGGTGGGGTCGTCGCTCCGGCGACAGTAGCTCTGCGACCAGTCGCAGCGCAGCGCCGCGCACCGCTGACCCGCGAAGGGACCCAGGAGCGCCTCGACGGATCCCGCGCGGGTGATGTCCCTCGCCGGCACGCGGCGCGGCTGACCGCGCAGGGGCTGGTTCGGCTCTGAGTACGTGATCACGGCGAAGCTCCCTCCGGTCGCGCGCTGCAGGGTGCGACCGTCGGGGGTCTCTGCCAAGCGATCGAGCACCGCGCAGGCGATCTCGGACGAGGCGGGGTCGGCCCTGAACGCGCGGAGGTGCGCGTCGACGGCGGCGACGCGGTCGTCTCCGAAGGTCGCGCGCAGCATGTCGAGGCGATGGCGGAGCGCGCGCTGAGACACCGTCGCGGGCGCGCTCTGCGAGGCGATCGAGATCATCGACGCGCCGTCGTTCGCGTGCCCGAGCGAGACCAGCTCGAAGCCGCCGTCGCGCTCGTAGTCACGGATGTGGAGCTCGGGGTCGTCGGTGACGCGGTCGCCGAGGGAGGTGTCGTCGAAGGGTCTCGGCGCCCTCCCTGGCGAGACGAGGTAGGCGCGAACGGCGCGCCCGCCGCGGTGCAGCCCCACGCCGAAGGCGACGACGCGGTCCTCCCCGCGCGAGGCGCTCACGACGTGGCCGCGAACGCCGCCATCGAGGGTGAGCGCGCCGGCCATCGCGACATCGGCGGCGTCGTCGCTGCGCTCGGAGCCCCAGGCCGCCGTCCGCGCCGAAGAGGCCGCGGGCGCGGGCGCGGGCGCCGCGGCGATGATGGCCGCGATGGTCACCCGCCCTCCCTCCTTTCGCAGGAGAACCTGCGCCGGAGCCGCGCCCAGGGGCAGAGGGACCTGCGGGATCGCGATGCAGCGGTCGCCGAGGGAGCAGTCCATCGCCGGCGCGACCTCACGAATGAGCGAGAGCGTGCGCGCGATGTGGGGGTTGGTGGGGTCGCCCTGCGGGGATACATAGTCGATCTCTTCGAAGAGGCCGA
Organism: Polyangiales bacterium; assembly: GCA_041389885.1. GTDB lineage: Bacteria > Myxococcota_A > Polyangia > Polyangiales > JAWKRB01. Next base: position 213,675 of record JAWKRB010000006.1, read on the forward strand.
CCTGCCACGCGCGCAGCGTGGGCGCGCCCTCGGGAGAGAGCGCGTCGAGGAGCGCGTTGGGGCCCCCTCGCGCGATGCGCACGACGGTGGCCTCGGCCTCGCGCGCCGAGGGGTCGGTGGGAGGCACCGGGAAGCGGATGCGCCGCTCGAACTCCGCGGCGTCGTTCGCGCGCAGGAGCGGCGCCTCGAGCGGCGAGAGCACGCGCACCGCCGTGGGCGCGCCGCCGGGGCGGGGCAGGGGAAAGATCGCGAGGAGCTTGCCGTCGGCGGGCTGGTCTTCGAGCTCGACGCCCCGGCCGATGAGGTAGACCCAGCCCTGCACGATGCGCCCGAACGCGATCTGCGCGCCGACGGGCCAGCGCCCGACGCGGTGCACCTCGTCGCCGCGGGTGTCGTGAAACACCGCCCAGACATCCGAGACCTCGCGACCCTCGCCCGTGGCGAACACCGCGGAGAAGCGGCCGTTGTAGACGTCGGTGCAGAGCGGGCCGAAGACCACCGTGCGGCCGGCGGTGAGGCGGCGGAGCGCCGAGGCGGTCTCGGGAGCGCAGCGGGCGGCGGAGTCGACGCGAGGCGGCGCGGTCTCGCCGGCGACGGCGCGGGCGCCCGCGGGGCCGACGCTCCTGGAGCTCCCCACCGTGCGCGCGGGGCGGGGGGGAGGGGCCGTGGCCTCGCATCCGCCGCCGGCGGCGAGGGCCGCGGCGAGGAACGTTCGGGGTAGGTCGCGCAGGTCCATCGCGCGGGACCGTACCCAATTCGGCGCGCGGGAGACACCGCGAGTCGCACCGCGCGCCGCCGAAATGCACAAGGCCCCGACCGTCGTAGACGATCGAGGCCCGTGCGTCTCCGTCAGTCAGGGGATCAGAAGTCCATGTCGCCGCCGTGCGAGTGACCGCCGGCGTGAGCCTTCTTCTCGTCCTTCGGGCGCTCGGCCACGAGGGCCTCGGTGGTGAGCATGAGGCCCGCGACCGACGCCGCGTTCTGCAGCGCGCAGCGCACGACCTTGGCCGGGTCGATGACGCCCTGCGCGAGCAGGTCGCCGTAGGTGTCGGACGCGGCGTTGTAGCCGAACGCGCCGGAGCCCTCGCGGACCTTGTTCACCACGATCGAGCCCTCGACGCCCGCGTTCGCCGAGATCTGGCGGAGCGGCTCCTCGATGGCGCGGCGGATGATCGACACGCCGAACTTCTGCTCGCCGGTGATGTCGCCGAGGTTGTCGAGCACCGCCGCGAGGCGGATCAGCGCCACGCCGCCGCCGGGGACGATGCCCTCCTCGACGGCCGCGCGGGTCGCGTTGAGCGCGTCCTCGACGCGGGCCTTCTTCTCCTTCATCTCGACCTCGGTCGCGGCGCCGACCTTGATCACCGCCACGCCGCCCGCGAGCTTCGCGAGGCGCTCCTGGAGCTTCTCGCGGTCGTAGTCGCTGGTGGTCGCCTCGATCTGCGCGCGGACCTCGCGGATGCGGCCCTGGATCTTCTCCTGCTCGCCCGCGCCGTCGATGATGGTGGTGTTGTCCTTGTCGATGCGGATGCGCTTGGCGCGGCCGAGGTCGCTCAGGGTCACGTTCTCGAGCTTGGCGCCGAGGTCCTCCGAGATCACCTGACCACCCGTGAGGATGGCGATGTCCTTGAGCATCTCCTTGCGGCGGTCACCGAAGCCGGGGGCCTTCACGGCGCAGGCCGAGAGGGTGCCGCGGATGCGGTTCACGACGAGCGTGGCCAGGGCCTCGCCCTCCACGTCCTCGGCGATGATCACGAGGGGGCGCTGCTGCCGGGCGATGCTCTCGAGCACCGGCAGGAGGTCCTTCATGTTCGAGATCTTCTTCTCCGAGATGAGGATGAACGCGTCCTCGAAGGTCGCGATCATGCGCTCGGTGTCGGTGACGAAGTACGGCGAGAGGTAGCCGCGGTCGAACTGCATGCCCTCGACCACGTCGAGGGTCGTGTCCGCAGACTTGGCCTCCTCGACGGTGATCACCCCCTCCTTGCCGACCTTCTCCATCGCCTGCGAGATGAGCTCGCCGATGGTCTGGTCGCCGTTGGCCGAGATCGTGCCGACCTGGGTGATCTCCTTGGGGTCCTGGGTCTGCTTCGCCAGGCTCTTGAGCTCGGTCACGATGGCGTCGACGGCCTTGTCGATGCCGCGCTTGATCTCCATCGGGTTGTGGCCCGCGGCGACGAGCTTCGAGCCCTCGCGGAAGATCGCCTGGGCGAGCACGGTGGCGGTGGTGGTGCCGTCGCCCGCGGTGTCCGAGGTCTTCGAGGCGACCTCACGGACCATCTGCGCGCCCATGTTCTCGAAGCGGTTCTCGAGCTCGATCTCCTTGGCGACGGTGACGCCGTCCTTGGTCACCACGGGCGACCCGAAGGACTTCTCGATCACCACGTTGCGGCCCTTGGGGCCGAGGGTGACCTTCACTGCGTTGGCGAGGGCGTCGACGCCCTGGAGGACGTACTTGCGAGCGGTCTCGTTGTAGACGATGTCTTTTGCTGCCATGGTGATGCCTCTTCCTTCAGAGCTTGGAGTTCGCCTGGTTCACTGCTCGATCACGCCGAGGATGTCTTCCTCGCGAATGATCAGATGCTCGACCTCTTCGATCTTGACCTCGGTGCCCGAGTACTTGCCGAAGAGGATCTTGTCGCCGGGCTTGACCTCGAGCGCGCGCACCTTGCCGTCGTCGCCGACCTTGCCATTGCCCACGGCGATGACCTGGCCCTCGATGGGCTTCTCCTTCGCGGAGTCGGGGATGTAGAGGCCACCCTTGGTGCGGGTCTCGGCCTCGAGGCGCTTGACGAGGATGCGATCCTGGAGCGGGCGAATCTTCATTTCCGGTTCCCTCTACCTGTGCGGCCTGGCCGTTGCGCGGCGCCGCAGTTGATGCGACACAACCCCCCGGCGACAGGACCCTTCCTGCCCCCGGTCAGCCGGTGTCATGACCCCGCCACCCCTCAGCCGTGCCCCCGGCGGAACACCGCGCGGGGAGACGCCGCCTGACGGGAGGTGGCGCCGGAACGACTCGAGGGTAGACAACGATTCCTGGCACTCTCGTTCGGAGAGTGCCAGCAACGGCGCGCAACATAGTCAGCGGTCCTGACCTGTCAAGGCGCCCTCTGCACGCTCTGTCACCGCGCGAGTTCTTTTTTGACTTCGCCGCGTTGGCAGCCTCGTTCGCAGAGTGCCAGGCGCCGCTCGGCCCTCGTCTGGCGCCTCCCTCGGGAGGGGAGAGTCAGCGAATTGTGCGCGCTCGGGGTCGTCCTAGACTCAGGGGGTGGCGAGCGAGCCGGCGCTCGTCGGAGAGGAGTCGATGTGAATGAAGGTCGAAGCCTGTCATGACCTGAGAGCGTTCTTTCGTCAGCAACTCACCCTGGCGCTCACCCGCCGCCGCATCGACGCGCGGCCCGAGACCGAGGCCTACATCGCCGGGGTGCTCGTCGACTGCGGGATGCAGCCGCCGCGCCTCGACCGTCCCCTGGTGGTCGCCCTCAACGAGGCCCTCGCGTGCGAGAGCGCCCTGCGCACCGTGCGGCTCATGCGCACGGGAGACGCCGCGCTCTGCCTCGCGGGGCTCTTCGCGCCGCACGTCGAGCGCACCGTGGGCAGCCTGGGGCTCTACATTCACCTCGGGTCGATGGCCTACCAGCGCGCGGCCGACGCGTCGCGCGGCGACGCCTCGCCGCCCGCCCCCGTCGATACCCTGGCCGAGCTGGGCGAGGGCTTTCCGCGCTTCGTCGACGCGCTGCACGAGGTCGCTGAGTCGAGCGCGTTGGGCGCGGTGACGCGCGACGTGGTGCGGCTCTACGACCGACTGCGCGCCGCCGGGTCGGAGCGGGCGGCGGAGGAGATGGCGAGGCAGGGCTTGTTCCCCGCGCCGGGCGCGAAGGGGACGTGCTGAGCTTGCACGCGGAGAGGGCGAGCGCTCAGCCGAAGCGGCGCTTCTGATCGGCGATGTACTGGTCCACGGCCTCGCGGGACGGGCGGTCGAAGTGGACCTTGCTCGCGGCGATCTCGCGCAGGGCCAGCACGGCGGGCTTGTTGCGGTAGCGACCGCCGTCGAGCTGGACCTTCGCGCCCTTCATGATCTGACGGGTGCGGGTCGCGGCGAGGACCACCATCGCGAAGCGGTTCTCTTCCTTGTCGAGGCAATCTTCTACGGTCACGCGAGCCATGAGGGACCTCCTTGAAGGGGGCGGGACCATACCGCATCCCGCCGAGCGCACGCAACGCTCAGGTCGGTTCGCCCTCGTTGGCGGAGCGGTTCAGGTTGAGGATCTTCGCTCCGCCCACGTAGTCCTGCGTCTCGTAGCGCTGCACCGAGCCCAGCCGACGGACGATCAGCGCCATGCGCTCGGCCTCGCGGAGGATCACCTCGGCGGCGCGGCCGATCGCCACCGGGTCGTGGGTGCAGCGCCCGATGAGCTCGGCGTAGCCCTGCACCGCCGTCAGTGGCTGGTTGAGCTCGTGCGCCGCCGCCCCCGCGACCTCGCCGACGACCGCCTGACGCTCGCCGACCGCGAGCTCCTCCTGCGCCTTGGCGAGCCGCCCCTCGAGCCGGAGCCGCTCTCTCAGGTCTGAGAAGATCCCCACCGTGGCGCCCTGGGGGTCGCTCACCAGGGCGACGGAGAGCTGCACCGGGATCCGCTCGCCGCTGCGGGAGATCACCTCGGTGCGCACGCCTTCGAGGTTGCCGTGGGGGGAGGCTCGCAGCCTCGCCATGATGTCCCGCGCGGCGCCGGCGGGGTACAGGGTCTTCACCAACCGCCGCCCGATCATCTCCTCGCGGGAGTACCCGAGCACCCGCTCGGCGGCCCGGTTGAACAGCAGCACGCTGCCGTCTCGGGCGCCCGCGATGATCGCGTCGGGGGAGCTCTCGATCAACGACGAGAGGAACTCCTTGGTGCGCGCGAGCTCGCGGGCCGTCGCCCGGTCGTCGGTCACGTCGCGAAAGGTCAGCAGCACGGCGTGGTTCTCGCGCAGCAGCGACGCGGTCGAGACCGACAGCGTGCGCACCGCGCCGTCGCGGCGACGGACGCGAACGTCGGTGTCGGCGGGGAAGCGCCGCGCGCGAAACCCCTGCCGCAGGGCCCTCGCCAGGCCGCGGTCCTCGGGCGCGACGATGAAGTGCGCGAAGGCGCCCCGCAGGTCGGCGTCGGCGTACCCGGTGATCTCCGCGGCGCGCGGGTTCGCGAACAGCACCCGACCGTTCGGGTCGACCACCACCATGCCGTCGGCCGCCGAGACGAAGAGGTCGGCGTAGCGCTCCAGGAGCCGGGCGCGGTGCTCGGCCTCCAGCCGCGCGTCGGTCACGGCCTGGCTCTGCTCGCGCAGGCGCTGCATCTCGTTCGCGTTGCGGAGCGCGACGCCGGTCGCGTTGGCGATCACCTCGCAGAGCGAAGACTCGCGATGGTCGAGGGGCCCCCGGCGCCCCCGACCCCGGAGCACGAGCACCCCGTGCACGCTGCCGTCGCAGAGGATCGGCAGGAGGGTCAGCGAGGTGAGCTGCACCCCCGCGAGGTGCGCGCGCACGCCGTCGAGGAGGGGGTGGCTGGCCACGTCGTGAATCACCAGCGGCGCGCCGCGGCGGAGCACCTGCTGCACCTCGGGGTAGCGATCGAGCTCCACCGGGTGGTTGTGCAGGTCGGCGTCGTCGCTCGCCGCGACCACGTAGCCGGTGCGCTCGCCCACCTGACCGACGACGATCGAGCAGCTCTCGACCCTCACCAGCTCCGCCACGCGGCGCACGACCGTGGACAGAATCTCCCGCGGATCGAGGCGCGAGGCGAGGGTGCGCGTGAGCTCCACCATCGCCTGCGCGTCGCGCTCCTTCGACGCGAGCTCATGGACATACGAGCGCAGGCGAAGCTGCGCGCGGATGCGGGCGAGGAGCTCAGGCCGTCGGCAGGGCTTGCGGAGGAAGTCGTCGGCTCCGGCGGCGAAGACCCGCTCGACCTCGGCGTCGTCTTCGAGCGCGGTGAGCACGATCACCGGGAGGTCTCGGGTGGCGTCGTGGGCCCGCAGCACGTTCAGCACCGCGTAGCCGTCGCTGGGCGGCAGCACGAGGTCGAGGATCATCACCCCCGGCGGCGACTCGAGGGCCGACGCGATGGCCTCGTCGGCGCGGGCGAAGGACGAGACCCGGTAACCAACGCGGGCGAGCCAGCCGCCGATCAGACGACGGGTGACCGCGTCGTCGTCGACCAGCAGAATCCTTGGCCCCTCGTCTCCCATGCTCGACGCGCAGCGTATCCCGCGTTGGTTCTGGCGATCAACGCGTTCGGGCGTCGCGCGTCCACCACGCGCTGAGGGCCTCGGTGTGGACCGTGCGCACCGCGACGCCCGCGCGGGCGGCGAGGTCGCGGCACACGTCCCACTCGGGCTGCGCGCTCGGGGCGATGCCGTCGCCGTCGGCGACCTTCACCGGGACCTTGCCGTAGCGCGTCTCGACCTCGTCGACCCGCCGGGGGCGCTCGATGCGGTGCACAGGACGCCAGCGCAGCCCGAGCGAGCTGCTCTCGCCGAGGAGGAGCTTCCCGATGCGGTCCTCCTCGCCGCGGCGCACGAGGGCCGAGACCATCACGCCCGGTCGACCCTTCTTCATGCCGACCGGGGTGGTCCAGGCGTCGAGGGCGCCGTCGCGCAGGAGCCGGTCGGTCACGTGCGCCGAGAGCTGCCCCGTCACGTCATCCAGGTTCGACTCAAGCACGACGTGAGACCCCATCGTCTGGTCCTCGCCCGCGCGCGCCGCGTCGACGTCGCCGAGCACCAGCCGCACCATGTTGGGGCGATCGGGGAGCTGCCGCGTCCCGGCGCCGAAGCCCGTCGCCACCGGGCGCATCGAGGGCCAGCGGGTGAACTCCGCGGCGTTCGCCTTCACCAGGCACGCGCCCGTCGGGGTGACCAGCTCTACGTCGACCGCCGCCGCCTCGGTCGGAACCCCCTGGAGGATCTCCACCACCGCCGGCGCCGGGAGCGGCAGCACCCCATGCGCCGCTCGCACGAAGCCTCGCCCCATCGGCAGCGGCGCGCAGGTCACCCGCGCCCCCAGCCAGTCGAGGGCCGCGCTCGCCGCCACGATGTCGACGATCGCGTCGACGGCGCCGACCTCGTGAAAGTGAACGTCCTCGACGGAGATGCGATGCACCCGGGCCTCGGCCACGGCGAGCACGCGAAACGCGTCCTGCGCCCTGCGGCGAACGCCCTCGAGGAGCTCGGCCGACTCGAGCATCGCCTTGATCTCGCGGTACGTCCGGTGGGGCTGCGCGCCGCTCACCCGCACGTGAAAGCGGGTCGCGGCGACGCTGCTCACCATCGTCGGCGAGGTGCCCACCTCGAAGCCCGTCAGCGACAGGCTGCTCAGCGCCCGGTGAATCGGCGCGAGGGGGACGCCGAGGTCGATCAGCGCGGCCACGAGCATGTCGCCCGCCACGCCGCTGAAGCAGTCGATGTGAAGCACCCGGCCCACGCCGAAGCCGTGCGAGAGCTCCGCCCGTGGCGGAGCGTCAGCGTGCGGGCCGTGCGCGTGGCCGTGCGCGTGGCCGTGATCGTGGTGCGAGTCGCCGTGCGGCATGGGGAAGGTCTCCGTGACTGAAGCGCCCTCGCCGCAGGGACTCCAAGGTCGTGCAGACCCAGAGCGACAAGCGAGGCTTGGACCGTCGGAATACGCAATGCCGCTCGCTCGCGTCAACGACCCGAGACGAAACCCCTCGCGCCTCGCGCGCTCCCGAGAGCGCCGAGCGCGCACATTTTTTTCCGTGGCGGCGGGAGGGGCGCGCCAGTATGCTCCTGCGAGGCTCCGACGGCCTGTGCCCTCCGCTTGTTTGCGGAGGCTCCAAGGGGCGGCTTCAGGGCACCCCAGAGGGTGCTGGTCGCGGGATGCGCATGGCAACGGGTGCGGCGTGAAGGTGAATAACCAGGAACTGCCCGAGGGGTTGGAGATCGAAGGGGCGATTCCCCCTCGCGCTGCGCAGCGGCTGCGCCCCGGGGGGCCTCCCCGGCTCGCGCCGCTCACGGGCGTTCTCATGACCGACCCCACGGCGCCCTGGTGATTCGCCGCGTGCGGGTTCGCGTGACCAGCGGACCCGATCGAGGGCGCGAGGCCCTGCTCGAGGCGGGCACCCTGCTCGTCGGCACCCACACCGACAACGACCTCATCCTTCGCGACCCGCAGGTGGGCAAGTACCACCTCGAAATCGCGCTCGTCGCGGGCGGAATTCGAGTGCGCGACCTCGGCTCGGAGAGCGGCACCTTCGTCAACGCCGCCAGGCTCTCCGCGGGCGTCGTCGCCGTCGGCACCGAGATCTCCATCGGCCGAAGCACCCTGCAGCTCCTGGTGGGCGACCTGACGGTGACGATCCAGCCCAGCGAGCGACCCTCCTTCGGGCCGGTGGCGGGGCAGTCGGTGGCGATGCGAATGCTCTTCGCCGTGCTCGAGCGCATCGCGGCGACCGACACGCCGATCCTCCTCGAGGGAGACGCCGGCACCGGGCGCACGCTCATCGCCAAGGCCGTGCACGCCGCGTCGCGCTTCGCGGCTTCTCCCGTGACGGCGGTCGACCTCCGTCTGCCCACCTCCGAGCGCCCGTCGCTCACGCAGATCTCCCAGCGCTCCGACACCTTCACGCTGCTGCTCGAGCGCATCGACGAGGCGAGCAACGCCGACATGACCGCGCTGCTCTCGATCTACGAGCGCCGAGAGGAGGGCGTGCTCGACGCCAGAATCCTCGCCACCTGCTCCGCGGACATCAAGCGCGCCGCCGCCGAGGGGCGGTTTCGGCGCGACCTCGCGAACCACGTCGCCGCCGTGAGGCTCCAGGTGCCGCCCCTCGCCGAGCGAACTGAAGACATCCCCGTGCTCATCCGGCAGTTCGCGCGCGAGATCTGCGGGGCTGATCCCGAGTTTCGCGACGAGGATTTCGCCCGGGCCATCGCGCGCAGCTACCCCGGCAACGTGCGCGAGCTTCGCGGCCTGGTCGTGAAGGCGCTGCAGGTCGAGGCGGCTCCGCCCACGCTCCCCAAGGCGGGCATCGCCCGCGCGCGCGCGGCGCTGGTCATGCCTCTGAACGCCCGGCCCAAGCCGCCGCCGCCCCGGGTCGCGCGCGACCGCATCGTCGAGTTCTTTGAGCGAGATCACCTTCAGTCCATGTACAACCGCATGGGCGGAGAGCTGAACGAGATCGCGCGGGAGCTCGACCTGCCGCGCAAAGAGGTCGTTCGGCTGCTGAAGCAGCACGGCGTTCAGGTCGCCGAGAAGTGATCCCAGCCCTGAGGGCTGACCTCGGTGAGGCGGGACGCGTCGCGTAGATAGACCCCGGCGCCCTCGAGCACCTCGCCGACCAGGGTCCAGCGCGCGTCGAAGGCCGAGGCGGGGCCCGTCGCGAGCAGCTCGTAGTCTTCGCCGCCGTGGAGCGTCGCGTCGAGGGCCTCGTCGGCCGTTGCGTACGGGTGCAGCCGAAGGGCGTCGCGGTCGAAGACCACGCGGGCTCCCGACGCCTCGGCGAGGCGCGCGGCGTCGAGGGCGAGGCCGTCGGAGACGTCGATGCACGCGGTGGCTCGGCCGCTCAGGACCGCGCTCAGGTCGACGCGGGCGAGGGGGTGGCGCCAGCGGTCCACGGCCTCCCGCCACCGCGGGTCGGGATCGCCCCGGAGCAGCGCGCGCAGGCCCAGCGCCGCGGCCCCGACCGGCCCGCTGATCGCGACGCGATCACCCGCGCGCGCGCCGCCGCGGAGGAGCGGCGCGTGAGCGGCCCGGCCCAGCACCGTGGTGCTGAGCGAGAGCTCGACGCCGGCGGAGAGGTTGCCCCCGACCACCCGCGTGCCCACCCGACGAGCCGCGCGCAGGGCCCCCCTCGCGAGCAGGAGGAAGTCCTCGTCGGAGAGCGCGGGCGGGAGGGTCCAGGAGAGCAGCAGGCCGCAGCCAGGGCCGTCGAGGGAGGCGCCCATCGCCGCGATGTCGCTCATGGCGGCCTCGCACGCTCGGGCCGAGGCGTCTTCGAGCGTGAGCAGGTCGCGGCGAAAGTGAACGCCCTCGACCGCGGCGTCGACGGTCGCGACGAGGGGGCGCGGGTCGACGAGCACGGCGGCGTCGTCTCCGACGCCTAGAGAAGGCGCCTCGGCGGCGCCGAACAGCGCTCGGAGCAGGGCGAGGCGCTCCCGCTCGCTCGAGCGGCTCACGACGACCGACCGCCGAGTCTCCGCCAGGGGATCAGCAGCACCACCGCGAGCTCAAAGGCGAAGACCCAGGGCTGCGCGAGCTCGGGTCGCTGGAGGATCTTCGCGACCACCGGGGTCGCGATCCAGAGGCACGCGAGCGCGGCGGCGGCGAGGAGGTAGTTCGTCTTGGGGGCCATGGGGGTGTGACGGTCGGGGCTCAGCGTCGCCAGCGCGGCGCCGAGCACCCGCTGAAGCCCCTTGGAGGCCTCGGCCCCTCGCTCGGGGTCGTCGCGCAGCGCGCGGTAGCGCCCCGCGGCGTCGGGGAGGCGGTCGAGGGCGGCGGCGAGGGCGACGAAGGCGCGGTGCTGCTCGTCGAGGTCCCACTTCTCCTGGAGGGCGATCCAGGCCTGCTCGATCGGGTCTTGGGCTTCGCTCATCGCGCGTGGGATTTCGGTCACAGTCCTGGCCGCCGCGCAATCGGGGCGGCCGGGCGCCGCCGATTCTTTGACCGGCCCATCGGATCGTGACGATAGGAGCCTGGAGCCGCACACGCGATGGAACCCTTGCGCCACGAGACCGTTCTGCTGGACGAGGTGATCCGAGGGCTCGACCTCAGGCCGGGCGCCTTCGCCGCCGACGTCACCACCGGGCTCGGGGGGCACGCCGAGGCGATCCTTCGCGAGACCTCCCCCGACGGCGCGCTCCTCGCCCTCGACCGGGACCCCTACGCCCTGACGCGGGCGGGCGAGCGACTCGCGGCCTTCGGCGACCGGGTGCGCTTTCACCAGGGGCCCTTCTCCGAGCTCCGCGACGTGCTGCAGGGGCGGCGCCTCGACGCGCTCGTGGCCGACCTCGGGGTCTCGTCTCCGCAGATCGACGACCCCGAGCGCGGCATGAGCTTTCGCGCCGAGGGGCCTCTGGACATGCGCATGGGCCCCGACGCCGACGACACCGCGTGGTCGGTGGTGCGTGAGCTGCGAGAGGCCCAGCTCGCAGACGTGATCTACCAGTTCGGCGAGGAGCGCGCGTCGCGGCCCATCGCGCGCTCGATCAAGCGCGCCATCGACGAGGGCGCGATGGAGACCACGAAGGACCTCGCGCGGGCGGTCTACCGGGTGCTCGGCCCCCCGCGATTCGGCAAGCTCGACCCCGCGACGCGCACGTTTCAGGCGCTGCGCATCTCGGTCAACGACGAGCTCGGTGAGGTGCAGCGGCTCCTCGCGTCGCTCCCCGAGGTGCTCGCGGACGACGGTCGCGTCGCGGTGATCTCGTTTCACTCGCTCGAAGACCGGCTCGTGAAGCACGCCTTTCGAGGCGACGCCGCGCTGGAGCCGTTGACCCGAAAGCCCGTCGAGCCGAGCGAGGCTGAGCTCGAGAGAAACCCGCGGTCGCGCAGCGCGCGGCTGAGGGTGGCCCGTCGTCGACCGAGAACGGAGGTCCCGTGAACGCCCGATTCTCTCTGCTGTTCGCCGTCGCGATGCTCAGCGCAGGGGCGGCCTTTGTCGTGCACCTCGCGCTGCGCAACCAGAACGTGTCGCTGGGATACACCGTCGAGCGAGAGCGCGCCCTCTCGCTGCGCCTTCGCAACCAGATCAACACGCGACGCCTCGAGCTCGCGTCGCTGCGAACCCCCGCCGCGCTCGAGCAGATCGGCCTCGCGGCAGGGATGGTCCGCTCGGAGGACGTGCCGGTGTATTTCGTGGGCGGCGCGCTGCGCCCGACGCGCGTGAGCGGGAGGCCGCGGTGAACAACCTCGACCCCCGTCGGCAGCTCTGGATGCGCGCGCGCATGGGCGTGCTGCTCTGCGGGCTCACCCTCGGCGCGAGCCGGCTCGTGCACGCCGCGTGGCTCCTCCAGCACGGCGGCTCGGTGCAGACCCCCGACGGCGGCACCGTCAACCTCGGCCTCGAGGCGCGGAGCCAGTACTCCGACACCCTCCGTCGCCAGCCTCGCCGCGGGACCATCTACGACCGACACCACAACCCCCTCGCGGTGAGCGTTCCGACGCACTCGCTCTACATCAACCCCGCGCGCATCGCGGAGCTCTCCGCGGCGAGGCGCGCGCGTCGCCTCGACCCCGAGCGCCTCGCGTCGCGCCTCGCGGCGGCCCTGCGGATCGACGTCGAGACCGTGCGACAGCGGGTCCAGCGAACCAGCGGGTTCGCGTGGATCAAGCGCGACGTGACCCGCGAGGAGCGCGCCGCGGTGGAGCGCATCGCCGACGAGATGCGCCGCGAGGTCGGGCTCCGCGGGCAGGACTTTCTCGGCTTCGCCGAGGAGTCTCGCCGCTGGTACCCCCAGCGCGAGACCGTCGCCCACATCACCGGCTTCATCAACAGCGAGGGCGTCGGCGTCGAGGGCGTCGAGCGCCGCTACGACGAGCGGCTGCGCGGCCGCACCGCCCAGGGCGAAGCGGTGATCGACGCGCGGCGCCACGTGGTCTTCGCCGACGGCGTGCGCCCCGGTGACGGCCAGAGCGGCGACGACGTGGTGCTCACTATCGACTCGACGATCCAGATGATCGCCGCGCGAGAGCTCGCGCAGACCTGCCAGATGTCCGAGGCCGTCGGCGGCTCGGTGATCGTGATGGAGCCGCGGACGGGCGAGGTGCTCGCGATGGCGAGCTATCCCACCTTCAACCCCAACGACCTCCGGGGCTCGACCGCAGACTCGCGGCGAAACCGCGCGGTGACCGACCGCTTCGAGCCGGGCTCGACCATGAAGGTGTTCAGCGTCGGCGGCGCGCTCGACGCGGGGGTGATTCAGCCGGGCCAGCTGATCAACTGCTACGGCGGCACGTACAACATCGGGCGGCTGACCATTCACGACTCGCACCCGGAGACGTGGCTGACGCCGATGCAGGTCCTCGCGCGCTCGAGCAACATCGGCGCGGCGCAGATCGGCGCGGCCCTCGGGAGCGACGGGCTCGAGCGGGCGTATCGACGCTTCGGCTTCGGCGACCGCACGGGGATCCAGCTCCCGGTCGAGTCTCCCGCGCGCTTCGGTCAGCGCCGCTGGTACGAGGTCGAGGTCGCGACCGTGGCCTTCGGCCAGGGGCTGGGCGTGACCGCGGTGCAGCTCGCGCAGGGGCTCAACGCCGTCGCCAACGGCGGCCGGCTCGTGAGCCCGCTGCTGGTGACCCGCGTGACCGACGCGACCGGCGCGGTGGTCGAGGAGCACCTCCCCGAGGCCGGGCGCATCGCCATGCAGCCCGCCAACGCGAGGCTGCTCTCGGAGATGCTCACGTCCGTCACCGAAGAGGGCGGCACCGGGACCTCCGCGGCGATCCCCGGCGTGCGCGTCGCGGGCAAGACCGGCACGGCCCAGAAGGCCAACGAGACCCGGCGAGGCTACGACGACTCGCGCTGGGTGAGCTCGTTCATCGGCTTCGCGCCGGCGTCGCAGCCGCGGCTGGTGATCACCGTGATCATCGACGAGCCGCAGATGAGCCACTCGGGCGGTGAGATCGCCGCGCCGCTGTTTCGGCGGGTGATGGAGCAGTCGCTGCGGTACCTGGGCGCGCTGCCCGCGTCGGCCCGACCGGTCGTCGCCGCGCCGCGAGCGCCGCAGCCCGCGGCGCGCCCCGCGACGGCCCCCGCGCCCCGCGGACCGGCGAGCCCCGGAGGCGTGCCCGACCTCACCGGGATGACCGTGCGCGAGGCCATGCGCGCGCTGAACCCCCACGGCATCGAGGCCGCGGTAGAGGGCAGCGGCGTGGTCGTCTCTCAGGATCCTCCGGCGGGGAGCGCGATTCGACCGGGGCAGGCGGTGCGGATTCGGCTCGAACCCGCCGGGGGCTGGGCGCCCGCCGCGCCCCCCAGCGAGCCCGCGCGATGAGCCCCGCGACGCCGCGACCCCGCGGCGCGACCCTCGCGGAGCTCGCGCGAGAGCTCCAGGGCGCGCGCGTGCTCGGTGACCCCACGACGCGCGTCGAAGACCTCCGTCACGACTCCCGCGAGGTGAGGCCGGGCGACCTCTTCGCGGCGCGTCGCGGACAGCGCGACGACGGCGCCCGCTTCGCGCACGACGCCCTGACGCGCGGGGCCGTCGCGGTGCTCGCCGACCGCGCGCTCGACGTGAGCGCGCCGGTGCTCGTGGTGCGCGATGTCGAGCGGGCGATGGCCTTCGCGGCGAGCCACGTGTGGGGGCACCCGTCGTGGACCGTCGACGTGATCGGCGTCACCGGCACGAACGGAAAGACCACCGCGTCGTGGCTCATCGAGCACGCGCTCGCGGCCACCGGCGCCCGGCCCGGGCTCCTCGGGACCGTCTCGCACCGCTTCGGCGACGCGAGCTGGCCGGCGCTGCACACCACCCCCGAGGCCGACGACCTCGCGCGGCGCTTCGGGGCGATGCGCGACCTCGGCGCCACCCACGCGGTGATGGAGGTCAGCTCGCACGCCCTGGCGCTGGGCCGCGTCGCCGCCGTGCGCTTTCGCGTCGCGGCCCTCACCAACATCACCCAGGACCACCTCGACTTTCACGGCACCTTCGAGCGCTACGTCGCCGCCAAGGCGAGCCTCGTCACCGAGCTCGGCCCCGGCGCGAGCGTGCTCAACCTCGACGACGAGAGCGGCCGCGCCATCGCCGCGCGCGTGCGCGACCCGATCACCTACAGCGCGCGCGGAGCCCCCGCGACGCTGAGGGTGCTCCGCGGCGGGGCGCACGCCGAGGGCATCGACGCCGAGGTCGCCACGCCCGAGGGCGCGGTGAGCCTGCGCTCGGGGCTGCGAGGCGCGCACAACGTCGAGAACCTCCTCGCCTCGATGGCGGTGCTGGGCGCCCTCGAGGTGCCCTACGCCCGCGCGGCGGAGGCGCTGGCCGACGCGAAGGGCGCGCCGGGCCGCCTGGAGCGCGTCGTCGGCGCATCGGGGGATCCGCCCTTCGACGTGCTCGTCGACTACGCGCACACCGACGACGCGCTGGCGCGGGTGCTCCAGACGCTTCGCGCGACCACCCGGGGGAGGGTGATCTGCGTCTTCGGCTGCGGCGGCGACCGCGACCGGGCGAAGCGCCCGCGCATGGGGGAGGCCGTCGCTCGAGGCGCGGACATCGCCGTGCTCACCACCGACAACCCCCGCGGCGAGGCGCCCGCCGCCATCGCCGAAGACGCCGCCGTCGGCCTGCGCAGGGCCATGCGCGAGACCTCGGGCGAGCCCGCGCGGGGGGAGTTCGCGGTGCTCCTCGATCGGGAGGAGGCGATTCGCGGCGCGATCGGCCTCGCCGCCGCGGGCGACGTGGTGCTGATCGCGGGCAAGGGTCACGAGGCGTACCAGGAAGTCAGGGGCGTGCGACGGCCCTTCGACGACCGCGCCGTCGCCGCGGTCGCCCTGGAGCTCCGACTTGCGCGCGACCCCAGAACGGGCGAGGGATAGCGCCCCATGGCGACCCCGCTCCCGCGCATCGTCGCGCGCTTCACCCTCCGAGAGGTCGCGCTCGCGACCGGCGGCACGGCCCTCGGCGACCCAGAGCGCGCGATCGTCGGCGTCAGCACCGACTCTCGCGCCATCGAGGCCGGGGCGATCTTCGTCGCCCTCCGCGGCGAGCGCTTCGACGGGCACCTCCACGTCACGACCGCGGCGGCGCAGGGGGCGGCGGCGGCGCTGATCGAGCGAGACGAGGGGCTCCCGCCGGGGCTGCCCCGCGTGCTCGTGCGCGACACGACCCGCGCCCTCGCGGACCTCGCGGCGTACCACCTGGAGCGGCGCCGCGCCCGCTCGCCCCTGCCCACGGTCGCCGTCAGCGGCGCGGTGGGAAAGACCACGACCAAAGAGCTCCTGGCCGCGGGGCTGACTGCGGTGTTCGGCGAGTGCCTCGCGCCGCGCGGGAACCTGAACAACCTGGTCGGCGCGCCGGTCACCGCCCTCACGCTCTCAGACGAGCACCGCGCCGCGGTCATCGAGTGCGGCTCGAACGCGCCAGGCGAGATCGCGCGCATCGGCGCGATGGCGCGCCCCGACGTCGCCGTGTGCATGAACGCCGACATCGCCCACACCGAGGGCGTCGGCTCGATGGAGGCCGTGGCCGACGAGGAGGGCGCCATCTTCGGATGCGCTTCGCGCGCCGTCGTGGGCAACGCCGACGACGCCCTCTCGAGGTCGCGCATGGCCCTGGCGGGCGATGGGGTCGCGCGCTGGACCTTCGGCGCGGCGCCCGGCGCCCACGCGCGCCTGACGGCCCGCGAGGTCCTCGCGGACGGTCGCGCGAGGCTGACCATCGCCCTCGACCCCGCGCTCTGCGTCGGGGGGCCCGTGCTGTCGTTGGACACCGCCCTCCTCGGCCCCGCCGTGGCGACGAACTTCGCCGCCGCGCTCGCCGCGCTCGCCGCGCTGGGGGTGGGCGCCGAGGGCCTGGCGCGGGCCGCGCGGGCGATGGGCGAGGTGCCGCCCGTGTCGGGGCGGCTGGTGCCCCGCGAGGTGCGCGGAGCGCTGGTGCTCGACGACACGTACAACGCCTCGCCGCGGGCGGTGCGCGCGGCCCTCGACGCCGCGGTCGAGGTCGCCCGCGCCCGAGGCGCGCGCCTGCTGGTGGCCCTGGGCGACATGCTGGAGCTGGGCGCGCTCTCGGAGGGCGCGCACGCCGAGGCGGTGGCCGAGGTCGCCCGCGCGAGGCCCGCCGTCTTCGTCGCGTGCGGACCCGAGTTCGGTCGGGCGGCGGCGGTCGGGGTGCCCGGCGCGGAGGTGATCCGGGTGCGCGAGAGCGACGCGGCCGGCGAGGCGCTGCGGGTGAGGGTCTCGCCCGGCGACGTCGTGCTGGTGAAGGGCTCGCGTGGGACGCGAATGGAGCGCGCGATTCGCGCGCTAGAGGGCTGAGGGTCCGTTGCTGTACCTGCTTCTCTACCCGATGCGCACCGCGTCGGACTCGCTGTCGTGGCTCAACGTGCTGCGGTACATCCCGTTCCGCGTGATCATGGCCACGCTGACCGCGATGGTGCTCTCCTTCGTGCTCGGCCCCTGGTTCATCAAGCGCCTGCAGGAGAAGCAGATCGGTCAGGTCGTGCGCGGCGACGGCCCCGAGTCCCACCTCTCCAAGCGCGGCACGCCGACCATGGGGGGGTCGCTGATCCTCTTCACGCTCACCCTCTCGACGGTGCTCTGGACCGACGCGACCAACACCTTCGTGTGGCTGACCCTGCTGGTCACGATGGGCTACGGCTTCATCGGCTTTCTCGACGACTTCTTGAAGCTCAAGCGCAAGAATTCGGGCGGCCTCGCGGGGCGCTACAAGCTCATCGGGCAGTTCGCCATCGCGGCCCTGGTGGTGGGCCTGTTGTTCTTCGGCGGCCCGCGCTTTCTCCCCGCCGACTGGATCGCCGTGCGGCACCAGCTCGCCCTGCCCTTCGGCGCGTTCTCGAAGCACCACCTCGTGCTCGGCCCGTGGGTGTACTGGGCGCTCGGGATGGTGGTCGTCGCCGGCACCTCGAACGCCGTCAACCTCACCGACGGGCTCGACGGCCTGGCCATCGGCCCGGTGATCATCAACGCGGGCACCTACCTCATCTTCGCCTACGTGACCGGCGTGACCTTCGCGGGCTTCTCGATCGCGCGGTACCTCGACCTGCCGCAGCTCCAGTCGACCGGCGAGCTCGCGGTGCTGTGCGGGGCCATGATCGGCAGCGGCATCGGGTTCCTCTGGTACAACACGTACCCCGCGACGGTGTTCATGGGCGACGTGGGCGCCCTCGCGCTGGGCGGCGCGCTGGGGATGCTCGCGCTCATCACGAAGAACGAGCTGCTCTCGGTGCTCCTCGGGGGGATCTTCGTCGTCGAGACCGTGTCGGTGATGATCCAGCGCGGGTACTTCGCGTACACCAAGCGCGTGACCGGCACCGGCAAGCGGATCTTCTTGATGGCGCCGATTCACCACCACTTCGAGAAGAAGGGCTGGGCCGAGCCGAAGGTCATCGTTCGCTTCTGGATCATCTCCATCATGCTTGCGCTGATTTCGCTTTCCTCGCTGAAGCTACGCTAAGGGAGCTGTCACCAACCGGAGGCCCGAATCGGTGTCAGCAAGCATGATCAACGTGCGGCGCGCCTCGCTCTGTCCCCCCGAGCGCGGGGCCGACCTCCCGCCCCCGCAGGACGTCACCGGCGGCGCCGACGCGCCCCTCATCGCCGTCACCCTGCTGCTCACGGTGTTCGGCGTGGTGATGGTGTACTCGGCGAGCGCGGTGTTCGCCGCGCGCGTCCACCACGACGCGCAGTTCTTCCTCGTGCGCCAGGGGCTCTACGCGCTCGTCGGCGCCGCGGCGATGGCCTTCGTCGCCAGCCTCGATCACCGGCGCCTGCGCGCGCTGAGCTACCCCGTGCTCCTCGGCACCTTCGGGCTCATGGCCGCGGTGCCCTTCCTCGGCCACCGGGTGAACGGCGCGGTGCGATGGATCCGCCTGGGCCCGGTCAACCTCCAGCCCTCAGAGCTCGCGAAGATCGCGCTCGTGGCGTGGCTCGCCCACTCGCTCAGCAAGAAGCAGGAGAAGATCCGAACCTTCTCGGTGGGCTTCTTGCCGCACCTGCTCGTGGCGATGCTGCTCATGGGGCTCTGCCTCCAGCAGCGCGACATGGGCAGCGCCGTGGTGCTCCTCGCGCTGACCTTCACCCTGCTCTTCGTCGCGGGCGCCCGCCTGGGGTACATCATGCTCGCGGGCCTGCTCGCCGCGCCGGCGGCGGTCTGGCTGGTGAAGGGGACGAACTACCGGCACCAGCGCTGGCTCGCCTTCACCAACCCCTTCGACCCGCAGTACCGCCGGGGGATCTCGTACCAGCTCGTGGAGTCTCTGCTGGGATTCGGCGCCGGCGGCACCACCGGGGTCGGGCTGGGCGACTCGCGGCAGAAGCTGTTCTATCTCCCCGAGGCCCACACGGATTTCATCTCCGCCATCATCGGCGAGGAGCTCGGGTTCGTCGGCGTCGCGGCCCTCATCGCGGCGTACGGCGTGATGGTCTGGCGAGGCGTGGTCATCGCCTCGCGCTCGCGCGACGACCACGGGACCTACCTCGCCTTCGGGATGACCACGCTCCTCGCGATTCAGGCGCTGATCAACCTCGGCGTGGCCATGGGCCAGCTCCCCACCAAGGGGCTCACGCTGCCCTTCATCTCGTACGGGGGCAGCTCGCTGATCGTCGACCTCGTCGCCGTGGGCGTGCTGCTCTCGGTGTCGCGGAGCGCCGCGGCGAGCCGGTAGACCGACGGTGGCCGCGCCCTTCAAGCTGATGATCGCCGGGGGAGGAACCGGCGGCCACGTCTTTCCTGGCGTCGCCGTGGCCGACGCCCTCGCGCGCCGCGTGCGAGACCTCGACGTGCTCTGGGTGGGCACGAGCCGCGGGATCGAGAACAAGATCCTGCCGACGACCCCGTGGCGCTTCGAGGCCATGGAGCTCTCGGGGCTCAACGGCGTGCGCGGGCGCGCGCTGCGCGACGCCGTCGGCAAGCTCCCCCGCGCGGGCTGGCGGGCCGTCGAGCTCGTGCGCCGCGAGCGACCCCACGCGGCGCTCGGCGTGGGCGGCTACGCCGGCGGCCCCCTCATCGCCGTCGCCGCCGCGCTGGGCGTGCCCACGGCGGTGCTCGAGCCCAACGCCATCCCCGGGCTGACCAACCGTCTCCTCGCGCCCTTCGTGCGGCGCGCCTTCGTCACCCATGAGGTGACCCTGCAGTCGTTCCCCGCGGGGGTGGCGACGGTGACGGGCTCGCCGGTGCGCCGTGGCTTCTTGCGCCGCATGGGCAGCCCGGTGCCCCACGACGACCCGCCGACGGTGCTGGTGATCGGCGGGAGCCAGGGCGCGCGCGCGATCAACGAGGTCGTGCCCGAGGCGGTGGCCTCCCTCACGCGGGGCGGGCTGCGCGTGCGGCTGACCCACCAGACCGGCGGCGCCACCCGCGACGCCGTGGCCGCGCGCTACGCCGAGCTGGGCGTCGAGGCCGAGGTCGTAGGCTTCATCGACGACGTGGCCGCCGTGATGGAGCGCGCCTCGCTGGTGGTGTGCCGCGCGGGCGCGATGACCCTCGCGGAGATCGGCGTGCTCGGGCGCCCCGCGATCTACGTGCCGCTGCCCACCGCGGCCGACGATCACCAGCGCCGCAACGCCGAGGCGATGACCGAGCGCGGCGCCGCGCGGTGGATCGCCCAGTCTGAGCTCAGCGCCGAGGGCCTCGCCCGCGAGATGCGGGCGCTGCTCACCGATCACAACCTCTTGCGAGACATGGGGATCAAGGCGTGGGAGACCGCGCACCCCGACGCCGCGGGCACCATCGCCGACGCGCTGCTCGACCTCGCCCGCTGGCCGCGGTCATGACCCCGCGAGGGCGTCGAGGTACCAGGCGTAGGCGCGGCGCACGCCCTCTTCGAGGTCGACCTTCGGCGCCCAGCCCAGCGCGCGGATGCGCGACGAGTCCATGAGCTTTCGCGGCGTGCCGTCGGGCTTCGTCGGGTCCCAGCGCACCTCGCCGTCGAAGCCCACGACCCGCTGCACGCAGTCGGCGAGGTCGCGGATCGACACGTCGTCGCCGTATCCCACGTTGATCAGCGCGCAGGGGTTGCGGTCGTCGGTCGCCTCGCCGCCCAGCGTGGCCGCGGAGACCTCGCGCAGCAGGAACACGCACGCGTCGGCCAGGTCGTCGCTGTAGAGAAACTCCCTCCGCGGCGACCCGCTGCCCCAGAGCGAGACCACGCCCTGCAGCAGCCCCTCGGCCACGCCCTCGGGGATCGCGCCGAAGCGCGCCACGTCCCGCGCGAGGGCGTCGTGCTCTCCCGCTCGGGCGAGCTTCGCGAGGTGAAACTTTCGGATCATCGCCGGGAGCACGTGCGAGCTCCGGAGGTCGAAGTTGTCTCCGGGGCCGTACATGTTCGTCGGCATCGCCGAGAGAAAGTCCGTGCCGTGCTGCCGGTTGTAGGCGTCGCACAGCTTGATCCCCGCGATCTTGGCCAGGGCGTAGGCGTCGTTCGTGGGCTCGAGGGCGCCGGTGAGCAGGCTGTCCTCGCGAATCGGCTGCGGGGCGTACTTCGGGTAGATGCAGCTGCTGCCGAGGAAGAGCAGCTTGCGCACGCCGACGCGGTGCGCGCTGGAGATCAGGTTGTTCTGGATCGTCAGGTTCTTGAGCAGAAAGTCGACCGGCTCGGTCTTGTTCGCGAGGATCCCGCCGACCTTCGCCGCGGCGATGACGACGTGCGTGGGGCGCGTGTCGTGAAAGTGCCGCGACACGGCGGAGGCGTCGAGGAGGTCGAGCTCGGCGTGCGTGCGCAGCACGAGCCTCTCGAAGCCCGATCGCCGCAGCGACCGCTCGATGGCAGAGCCGACCAGGCCCCGGTGCCCGGCGATGTAGATCCTCGCGTTGGTGTCCATGTGCAAAGCCTCCTCGTGCGACCGCGCGGGACCTATCACCGACCGGGACGAGTCTCCAGTGAACTCACGCGACCGCACACCCGGGGGGGAGGTGGGGGCGGCGCGCGTTGAGGCCCACCCGGCGCCGGTGCGACGCTCGGGCAATGATGACCATCCCCGTGATCCCTGCATCTGGAGCGGTCTCTCCGGGCGAGATGGACCGCGTGCTGACCTGGTGCGCCCACGAGCGCTTCACCGGCCTGCTGACCTTCGAGTCGAGCGTGGGCGAGGTGTCACTGCCCATGCGCGGGGGCGCCCTCGACCTGGGCCTCGACCCCTCCCTCGTGGAGGTGGCCGAGTCGCTGCGGCGCGCGCCGGCCGGGCGCTACACGCTCACCGAGGCCCTTCCTCCCCTGGAGGGCGCCTCGGCGATGCACCCGCTGCGCAGGGAGGGCAGGCTCGGCCCGGCCACCTTCGCCGACCTCCTGCGCTGGTGCGAAGACGTCGCGCTGACCGGCACCGTCCACCTCTCGGTGACGCGCCCCGAGGCGCGCTCGCACGTGTTCTCCTTCGTGCGCGGGGGCCTCGCGTCGGTCGAGCTGGAGAGCTGGAGCGAGCGCGACCTCAGCGAGGTCTTCGCCCTCGACGAGGGCGTCTTCGTCGTGAGGCTGACCTCGCGCTTCGGCGCGACGACGCCGAGTCAGATGCCCCCGGCCGACGACGCGCGCGCCCGGCGCGACGATTTGCGCGCGGTGCGACTCGGCCTCGAGGGGATCCTCCGCAAGCGCGACGCCGCGAGCTCGGGCCGGTGGCGCTGCGGCTCGGCGGACGCCGCGCCGGTCGCTCGCCCGAGCCTCGCGCCGGTCCCCCCGGAGTCGGCGGTGGTGGTGTACGTCCTCGACCCTGCTTCGCTCGCCGCGCGCAAGGCGCCGCCCTCAGACCGCACCGAGCGCCTCGACGCGATCGTGCTCCCCGCGCCCGCGCGGCCTGCGTGGATCGCGGCCTGCGTGCTGGGCTTTCTCTGCGTCGTCGCCGCGGGCTTCGGCATCGCGGCGGGGGTCGACCTGCTGCGCTCGTGACCTCCCTCACACCGCGCGAATCCATGTACAACCGCGGGCCATGCGCGCGCTGCTCATCACACGTCACGGCGGTCCTGAGGTCTTGTCGGTGCGAGAGGTGCCCGACCCGTCGCCCGCCGCGGGCGAGGTGCGGGTCAGGGTCCACTTCGCCGGGCTGAACTTCTCCGACGTGATGGCGCGCCAGGGGATGTACCCCGACGCGCCGCCGCCGCCGTGCACGGTGGGCTACGAGTGCTCCGGGGTGATCGACGCGGTGGGCGAGGGCGTCGATGCCTCGCGGGTGGGCGAGCGCGTCATCGCGCTCTCGCGCTTTCACGCCCAGGCCGAGCTGCTGTGCGTGCCCTCGTCGCAGGCCCTCGCGATGCCCGAGTCGATGACCTTCGAGCAGGGCGCCGCGCTCCCGGTGGTCTACGTGACGGCGTACCACATGCTGTTTCGGGTCTCTCACCTGCGGCCGGGGATGAAGGTGCTGGTGCACATGGCCGCGGGCGGCGTGGGCACCGCGGCGCTGCAGCTCTGCCGGACCGTGCCCGGCGTGACCACCTTCGGCACGGCGTCGCCCTCGAAGCACGAAGCGATTCGCGCCGAGGGCTGCGACCACCCGATCGACTATCGGAGCAAGGACTACGCGGAGGAGGTCCTTCGGCTCACCGACGGCAAGGGCGTCGACCTGATCCTCGACCCGCTCGGGGGCAAGGACTGGAAGAAGGGGATGAGGCTCCTACGACCCGCGGGGTTGCTCGTCGCGTTCGGCTTCGCGAACATGTCGAGCGGCGAGCGCAGGTCGGTCGTCCACATGCTCCGCGAGGGGGTACAGATCCCGATCTTCACCCCGCTGCAGCTCATGGACTCGAACCGGGGCGTCGCCGGGGTGAACATCGGGCACCTCTGGGGTGAGATCGAGATGCTCTCCGAGGAGCTCCGCGCGCTGGTCGAGCTCTTCGTCGAGGGGCGCATCGCGCCGCGCATCGACGCGGTGATCCCCCTCGACCGCGCCGCCGAGGCGCACGCGAGGCTCACCGGGCGTCAGAACGTCGGGAAGGTCCTGCTCAAGATCCAGGCTTGAAGAGCACGGTGGGGATGGTCTTCAGCAGGATCACCACGTAGAGCAGCAGCGATCGCTCCTGCACGTAATAGAGCTCGTACGAGAGCTTCACCCGCGTGTCGTCGACGCTGGACCCGTAGCGAAACGACACCTGGGCCCACCCGGTCAGCCCCGGCTTCACCTGGAACCGCAGCGAGTAGTACGGCAGCTGCTCGACGAGCCGCTCGACGAACTCCGGCCGCTCCGGGCGAGGGCCTACCAGGCTCATGTCGCCCCGGAGCACGTTCCAAAGCTGCGGGAGCTCGTCGACGCGCGTGCGACGGAGGAACCGACCGAAGGCCGTCACGCGCATGTCGCCGGGCTGCGACCACTGCGGCCCGTCGCGCTCGGCGTCGGCGCGCATCGAGCGGAACTTGTAGATCGTGAAGGGTCGACCGAGCTCTCCCGTCCGGCGCTGCGCGAAGAACACCGGGCGCCCCATGGTCAACAGGATGCCCGCCGCAGCCACGAGCCACAGCGGCAGCGAGAGCAGCAGGAGCGTCGCCGCGCCCAGCACGTCGAGGACGCGGAGAAGGTTGGGCGAGACGCCGCGTCGCGACGTGGTGAACGCCGGGCGCCGGAGGAAATACAAATCGTCGACCACCTCGACGGGGATGCGCCCGGCGATGCTCTGAAAGACGTCCGCGGTGTCGTGCACCTCGACGCCGTCGCGCTTGAGCGCCAGGAGCGCCTTCGTCCCGGCGGGGGAGAGCGACTCGAGGCCGGTGACGAGGATGTGCCTCGCGTCGCACCCCTGAACGATGCGCGCCCAGCTCTCGGGGGGGTCGTTGGAGTCGATGGTCGCCGCCAGGCGAAAGCGGCGCTCGGGGTGGTCGCGCAGGCCCGAGATCACCTCCTGCGGCGCCTCGCGGAGCGCGAGGTGCACCGAGGCGTCTGCGAGGCCCGCGCGCGCCAGCGCCGAGAGGAGGATCGCCCGGGACAGCGACGCGGCGACCGCCAGGCCAGAGGCCTGGAGCACGAAGAGGCTGCGGTGAAAGCCCCAGCGGGGCACGAGAAAGCTCAACGAGGCGACGACGCCCGAGGCCAGCGCCACCGCGGCGACCACGCGCAAAAGGTTGCGCCCGCGTCGAAAATCCAACTCGGCGCTGTACAGCTCGAAGACGTAGAACACCAGCAGGTGGACCCCGAGCACGAGGAGCGTGGCGCCCTTCCAGTGGCGGAGCAGGTCGGGGAGCACCGAGGCCGAGCCGGCCTGCCACGCGAGCTGCGCCGCTGCGCCCAGCGAGCCGAGGATCAGCACGACGTCGAGCGCCACGGCCCACCGGGCGAATCGGCTGACGTTGAGCCCTGACACCACGACGGGATCGTACCCTCGGCCCCACCGCGCGCGCAGCGAAATGCCGAGGGCGGCTCAGGGAGCGCGGCGCTCGGCGCGGCCGCGGGCGGGCCCTACCGCGCGGGGCGTCGAAGGAGGTCGGCCCGCACGGCGATGCCCACGCTGAACGAGTCGGTGGCCGAGGTGTTTCTCCCCCAGATCGTTCGCGCGTAGCCGACGTTCATCTCGACCTGCGGGGCGAGGCGAAAGATCACCCCGGCGCCGAGGTCGAGGGCGTCGCGCTCGAGGCGCAGCTCGCGCAGCAGGAGGTTGTTGGTTCCGCCGTATTGACTCGCGGGGAGGTCGGGGTCGATCGCGGCGACCGAGACCCCGATGAGGTCGCCCGTGGTGACGGCGTACGCGAACTGCGCCCATCCGTAGAAGAGCACCTCGCCGAAGAGCTGCCCCACGCGGATGGCCGACTGAAACTGGTGCGCCGCGGCCCCGAAGCGAACGTTGTACCCGACGTCGAGGCGCAGGAAGGTGCGCGAGGGGAACGACACGCCGAACAGCACCGAGGGGGTGACGTCGACCTGTCCGTCGCCGAGGGTCACGTCGTCGCGCACGTTCGCGGGCGCCACGAACTGCGCGGCGTTGGCGAGGAATTCAGCCGAGGTGCGGGGCTGCGCGCCGAAGGTGCCGGCGGGGCCGTTGTACCCGGTGGGCACCTTGATGCGCAGCTCCGCGGCGATGGCGACGGGGCGGAGCAGCAGGCGGTAACGCGCCGCCGCGGAGATGTCACCGACGCCGCTCGTGCTGCGGGAGAGGGAGATGATGTTGCGCTGGGCCCACTGAAACTCGCTGAGGGTCGAGCCCGCCGGGCGTGGGAGCAACAAGACCGGGTCGGAGTCGTAGGTCACCGAGCGGATCGGCACCTGGAGCTCGACCTCGAGGCGGTCGGTGAGACCCGCGCGCACGCCGAAGGTGAACGCGTGCCCGGTGTATCGCCCGTTGAGGGGAAAGTTGCGCGCGACCCGCTCCTCGAAGAACTCCTGCCCCGCGGACTGAAAGTTGTACGACGTGGCGAAGACCGCGTTGCCCCTCGGGAGCGTCCACGGTGACGCCGCCGCAGAGGTCGTGCAGAGCGCCAGGGCGCTCGTGAGGATCGTTGCGCGTCGCATGGTCCCGTCCAGGAGGTCAGAAGGTTACGAAGGGCGGCGGCTCTGTCGGCGGCGGCGCCGGGGCAGGGCGAACCGGGGCCGGAGGAGGCTGCGCGACCACCGGCGCGGGGCGCGGCGGCGCGAGCACCACGACCGGCGCAGGGGCAGGCGCAGGGGCAGGGGGCGGGGCCACGGGCTGGACCGGCGCGGCGGGGACCTGCGCCCGCACGGCTGGGGGCTCTGGCGTCGCCAGCGCGGCTGGGGGGCTCGTCGGGCGCGGTGCCCCTCCCCGCACGCGGGGCGCGCTCCTCGCGGAGCGCTGCGCGGGTTCGGTGCGGGGGCGCGGCTCGGGGAGGCTCCGGCGGAGGGGCCAGCGCGGCGGGGGCGGTAACCGGAGCCGCCGGAGGAGCGACCGCCGCGACAGGGGCCGCGGCCGGCGGGGGGACCGGGGCCGCCGCGACGGGCGAGGAGGCGGCGGCGCGCTCTCTCTGAGGCGTGCGCGGCCAGAGCCAGGCCAGCAGGAGCGCGGCGGGCAGGACCAGGAGCAGGAGCCACGCCCGCTTCGCGCGCGGCTCCACGCGCGGCGCGGCGGCGGGCGCCTCGGGGGGCCGCGGCGTGAGCGGGATGGGCTCCATCGAGCGCGCGATCGGCCGCGGATCCTGGTCGAGGGTGACGGCCGGCGGCGTCGCCGAGGCGCGCTGGGCGCTGCTCTCAAAGGGGTCGCTGAAGGCTTCGGCGTCGGGAGGCGGCGGCGTCGAGAGGAAGGTCGCGGGGTTCACCGCCCGACCGCGGAGCGTCTCGACCACCTCGGGCCTCGCGAGCAGCGCCGCGAGGAGGCCGCGCAGCGTCGCCGCGTCTGCCGGCCGCTCGTTGGGGTCTTTCTCGAGACAGCGATCGACCAGCGCCGCGAGGTCGGCGTGCAGCCACGGCGCGCGCGTCGCGACCGGCGTGGCGACGTCACGGTTCGCGCGAATCAGCACCGCGTGCGGCGTGGTGCCGTCGAAGGGAAAGATCCCGCAGACGATCTGGTACATCGTCACGCCCAGCGCGTAGACATCCGCCGCCGCGCTCACCGAGCGGGCGTCGAGGGCCTGCTCCGGCGCCATGTAGTACACCGTGCCCAGGGCGGTGCCCTCGGTGGTCGCCGTGCGCGAGCCGCGCAGGTCGCGGGCGACGCCGAAGTCGAGGAGCTTCACCTCTCCGCCGCGGGTCACGAAGACGTTCTCGGGCTTCAGGTCGCGGTGGATCACCCCGACGTCATGCGCCGCGGCGAGCGGGTCGAGCAGCGCGAGCACCAGCGCCATGGCCCCCGCCTGATCGACCGTGCGCTCGGACAAGAGCGTCGCCATCGAGCGCCCGTCGAGGAGCTCCATCGCCAGGTACGGCGCGCCGAGCTCGGGGTCGAAGCCGGCGTCGAAGACCTTCACCACCCCCTCGTGCTGAATCCTCGACGCGACGCTCACCTCGCGCAGGAATCGAGACACGCCCGCGGCGTCTCGCGCGAAGGCGCTCTCGATGATCTTCAGCGCCACCTCCTGCCGGGTCAGGTGGTGGCGGGCCACGTACACCCGGGCCATGCCCCCCGCCGCCAGGTCGCGCACGATCTCGTAGCGCCCCCCCACGAGGTGCGTTGCGGCTTCGGGCGTTTCGCTCATCGTGACTCTCAGCGTCGTAGGATGCTCTCCGCGCGCCCTGCGCGGCAAGCGCTCCACACTCTCCAGGGCTGATGCGATCGCGCTCAATGGGGCTGACCAGGGCTACGCCTGCTGCGCCGATCCTGGATTTGCGCCTCGCCGATGCCGCGCTCTCGCCGCGCGCGCAGGCACTCGTCGCTGCCCGCCTCGACCCGCCGGCACGCCGCGGGTCGCAGCGCGTAGAGCTCGCAGCGCACCGAGCGACCGAGGCTGCCGCGGAGCCCGGCGCACCGCTGCCCGGCGTCGAGGCGGAGGTGCGCTCGCCCCTCTCCGTCGAACCTCACGTACCGCGCCACCGCCTGCGGATGACGCAGGATCGCGTCACGCGGCGTCACCTCGACGTAGGCCTCGGTGCCCTCGGCGCGGTTCTCGTCGGGGTTGCAGCAGCAGGCGCCGCACCGGGTGCAGTCGAGCGACATCGACGTGGGCGCTTCTCCGCGGCCGTCAGGTCGCGAGCCGCTCGACGACGGCCACCGCCGTCGCGGTCACCAGGGGGATCGAGAGGTTGTCGTCGACGCGACCCGAGTAGAGCTCCGTCACGGCGCCGACCACGCCGGCGGTCGCGGCGAGCAGCAGGTGCGAGGTCGGGCCCCCGGGGATGATCGCGAGCACCGCGAGGCTGGCGAGGGCGCCCACGACGGCGAAGGCGAGCGCGCCCTCGAGGGTGCGGTTGCGGGCGATCTTCACGCGGCCCCAGCGGCGACCCACCAGGGCGGCCATGGGGTCGCCGAGCGCGAGCACCGCGCAGCCCACCGCCGCCGCGCGCAGCGGCGCGAAGGCCGCGAGGAGCAGCAGCGCCGTCACGAACCAGGTGGCGGAGTTGACCCGGTGCCACTCGTGCGGGTGCGCGATGGGGCCGAGCATGCGCATCAGCCGCACGTTGGCGCCGCGGGAGCGCCGACGCACGATCTCGGAGGGCCACGCGAAGAGCGCCCAGGCGAGGGCGATCGCCACGAGCCAGCGCCGCTGCGCGATCAGCGCGATGGCCGCGACCGCCGTGAGCCCCGACGCCGCGTGGAACGCCGAGCGCGTCAGGTTCGACGGGCGCGCCCGCGCGGCGGCCAGCTCTCGGAGCGAGTCGCTGAGCGAGTCGACCTGCTGCGAGGCGCTCGCGCGAAAGCTGGTCCACGCCGAGAGCGCCGCGGCGCGGGGCGCGGGGAGGGCGTCGAGCGCCGCGAGGAGCGCGGCCATGCGCTCGCGCGCCGCGTCTGCCGCGGGGCCCTCGTCGGCCGCCGCGATGCTGCGAAAGCGCTCACGCGCCGCCTCGACGCGCAGTCGCACGGCGTCGGCCAGCTCGTCGCGCCACGCGGCGGGGTCGATGCGCGCGAGCGCGTCTCGGAGCTCATCGAGGGCGAGCAGGCTCTCGCGCTGAAGCACAGGGTTCATCTCGTGCACGCGTTACTCTTCGGCGAGAACGCCGTCAAACCCCCAGCCGCCGTCGACACGCTGCGTCACGCGAGGATCGTGTAGCCTTGGGGCGCATGCAGGCGAGCACCCATGGTTCTCTCGACGGCTCCCGCCCGCCCCGCGTCCTCGTGGTGGGATGCGGCGGCATCGGCGGGATCACCGCCGCGCACCTCCACCAGCACCTCACGCCCCTGGGCGGCGCCGTGGTGGGCTTTACGACCAACGAGGTCATCGCGGCCGCGGTGACGGAGCAAGGCTACCGACTGGCGGGCGCCGACGGCGCGCGCACGGTCCGCGGGAGATGCGTCACGAGCCTCGTGGGGGAGCCCGAGCCCTTCGACGTGGTGGTGCTCGCGACGCAGCCGCCGCAGGTCGAAGACGCCGCCCGAGGGGCGCTCCCCTGGCTCGCGCCGGAGGGGGTGATGCTGGTCTTGCAGAACGGGTTGTGCGAGGCGCGCATCGCGCGCATCGCGGGGGTCGAGCGCGTCGTGGGCGCGGTGGTGGGGTGGGGCGCGGCGATGCCCGAGCCGGGGCGCTATGAGCGCACGGCGGCGGGAGGCTTCACCCTCGGCCGCATCGACGGCGTCGACGACCCTCGGCTCCGCGCGGTGGCCTCGGCGCTGGAGTGCATCGGACCGGTCACGATCACGTCGAACCTCGCGGGCGCGCGCTGGAGCAAGCTCGCGATCAACTGCACCGTCTCGACGCTGGGCACCCTCGGGGGCGAGCGCCTCGGCGTGCTCATGCGCTCGCTCACCGTGCGGCGCCTGGCGCTGCGGATCATGACCGAGGTCGTGCGCGTCGCCGCCGCGGAGGGCGTGCGGCTCGAGAAGGTCAGCGGCACCCTCGACCTCGACTGGCTCGCCCTCACCGACGCGGAGATCGCCGCCGCGGGCTCGGCGTCGCTGGTGGCCAAGCACGCGACGCTACTCGCGGTGGGCGCGCGCTTTCGTCGCATGCGATCGTCGATGCTCGCCGCCATCGAGCGCGGTCGACCTCCGGCGGTCGACTTTCTCAACGGCGAGGTCGTCGACCGGGGCGCCCGCCTCGGGGTGCCGACGCCGGTGAACGCGGCGGCCCGAGAGCTGGTGCACGCCATCGCGCGCGGGGAGCGGCGGTCGTCGAGGGAGACGATCCGCGCGCTCGCGGAGGCGACGCTCAGCCCGGCGTGAGGAGCTGGAGGTCGAGCCCGCCGGGGTACGTGTACGACGTGTAGCTGGCGATGCCGTAGACCTTGATCCCGAAGCCGTTCGTGCCGTCGGAGCGCATGCGGTGCGCGCCGGCTTCGATGGGCAGGGTGTACACGGTGAAGGCGCCGATGACCTCCATCGAGCCGCGCACGGGCTGCTCGTCGAGGTACGCCGTCGAGCCGGTGGGGACCACGATGTTGATGAAGTTTCGCGGGTAGGTCGACGGCACGTAGAAGTCGTAGCGGGTGCGGAACTGCTGCACCGGGACCTCGAGCACCATCGCCGGGTCGCCCGCGCCGGTCTGCCCTGGAATCGACGGGCCCTGGCCCTGCATGAACTGCGCGACGACGAAGGGGCCGCCGCCCGTCACGCGAAAGTGCTGGTTGGTCTGAAACTCGATGATCCCTCCGGCCTGGAGGGTGCTGTCGCGGAACACCGGCGGGTCGAAGGTGATCGCGTTGTCGTCGACGCGAGAAAGGATGCGCACCGTCGTGGGCTGCTGCGTCCCGCGGTCTCTGAGGTGGGAGACGAGGTAGTCCGAGCCCCAGGTCTCGTTGGGCAGGAGCTGCTCCTCGAGGTGGTCGCAGGCGACGCGGTCGAAGGGCACGTTGGTGCAGTCGTGACCGACGAACACCGCGACGGGGTTGGTGGCCTCGATGGTCGTGCCCGTGAGGTCGCCCGAGCCCTCGCCGACGAGCTGCAGCACGTCTCCCTCGGTGAGGGTGAAGCTCCGCGTCTCGCCCCGCGCCATCGCGGGCACCCCGGCCCCCGCGCGGACGCGACCCGTCGCGCGCACCGTCACCGTGGTGCTCTCGCCCGTGGTCGCGGCGATGGACACGAAGCCGCCGAAGACGAAGTCGCGCCCCTCGAAGTTCGGCCAGGTGATCACCGTGTACCGCTGGGTCAGCACGCCCTGGGGGAGCAGCAGCGACGCGTCGTTCGAGTACGAGAAGAAGCGCGTGTTCTCTTGAAAGGTCAGCGGGTTGAACTGGTACGCCGCGATGGGGCCGTCGGCGTGCACGTGGTAGGCGCCGCCCCGCTGCAGCGCCGAGCGGGCCGGGTCGTTCGCCAGGCAGCGGTCCCCGAGGCGCGGGCAATTCGGGTTGAGCTGCGTCAGCGGCACGACCCACGGCAGCCGGACCACCTCGATGGCGTTGGGCGCCAGCACCACCGTGCGCGCCTCGGGGAGCGCGCCGCCGGTGACCTGCGCGGTGACCTCGTACTCCTGCGGGTTCGAGAGCACGACCGCGAAGTAGAAGTTCGGGTCGAGCCCGGAATTGGGGAGCGTGACGGGCCAGTAGTCGCAGCCCAGGTACGAGCGCCCGGCGGTGGCGGCCGAGCAGCGGTCGAGGCAGACGCCCGCGGCGCAGTACGCGCCCGAGCCCGTGCACTCGGGGCCGTCGTCCCAGCCCGAGCCGTCGGCGCGGCAGCGCTGCGTGCGGTTCGGCATCGCGGGGTCGCAGCGCGAGGTGTCGGGCATGCACGCCCTGCAGCCCAGGCCCGGCGCGCAGGTGCCTTCGGCGCCGCTGCAGAGGGTGCGCGCGGTGATGATGCCGTCGCTGGTGCAGCGGTACGACGCGCTCACGCCCTCGCAGTAGATGCGGCCCGGCTCGCACCGCTCGGCGGAGCCGTCGCCGCTCGCGTCCATCGCCCCGCCGCCGCCGCCGCCGCCGTCGCGGGAGAACGTGCGGTCGGGGGAGCTACAGGCGGTCAGGGCGAGCGCAAGGATCAGTCGGCGAAGCGTGGGCATAGGACTGAAGCCCTACCGCATCGCCTCGGCCGACGTCCACACGCCCCGCCGCGGGGATCAGGCGGAGTACTCCGCCACCGACGCGTCGGTCTCCCAGAACCGAACCGACACGAGCGGGATCGAGCGCGACCGGAGCTCGTCGTAGATCATCTTCGACAGGAACTCCGCGGTGGGGTTCTCCGCGAGCGCCACGAAGGGCTCCCCCTGCGCGCGGAGCACCGGCGCGATGGGGTCGTCGTGGCGGAGCAGCAGGCGGTGGTCGAGGGTGTCGTCGAACCACGCGAGGGCCACCCGGTGCAGCACGTCGAAGTCCATCACGAAGCCGCTCGGGTCGAGGCGCTCCGCGGCCAGGGTCAGCTCGACCCGGGCGTTGTGGCCGTGGATGCGCGCGCAGCGCCCGACGTAGTCCATCAGCCGATGGCCGTAGCAGAACCGAACCTCCTGGGTCACCCGATACACGCGCGCGTCACCGTTCCCTTCGATCGGGCGGCGCTGTATCACATCCTCGGGGCGTCGGGACGGCTCTGCATTTCTCCGTCGCTTCGATCTGTCATCGTGGCACCATCCCGCGCTCCCGCGTCGCTCGATGGGAATTGGAGGTTCCGTACATGCTTTTCCGCGCCCGCTCGTCCGTCCTCGGTGGCCTCGTGGCCGGGATCATGGCCTGTGAGCAGCCCGCCGCCCCTCCGCCGGTGGTGGTCGCTCCCCCCTCCGGCGGCGAGGCGCCAGCCGCCCCGGCCG
Organism: Polyangiales bacterium; assembly: GCA_041389885.1. GTDB lineage: Bacteria > Myxococcota_A > Polyangia > Polyangiales > JAWKRB01. Next base: position 246,517 of record JAWKRB010000006.1, read on the forward strand.
CGCCGCAGGCCACCGCGCGGGTGCGCGTCATTCACGCTTCGCCCGATCCCCTCGCGGCGCACGTCGCCGTGTACATGGACAACAGCACCGTCGCCGTGATCCGCGACCTGGCCTATCGAACCGGCGTCGGGTACGAGTCCATCGCCGCGGGGAGCCACGTCGTGCAGGCGCGCTTCCCCTCGGCGCCCCCCACGTCGCCGCCCGTGCTCAGCTACAACACCCCGAATTTTCAAACGAATCACTGGTATACAGTGATCGCCCACGGGCTCGCGTCGGAGCCCCAGGGGCCCCCGGTCGGCTTCGCCCCCGAGGAGGACCCGGGCGCCCCGATCGACCCCGCGCGCGCCGCGCTGCGGGTGTTCCACGCCGTGGTGGGCGGGCCGTCGGTGGACGTGTGCGTCGGCGGCGCGGCCGTCGTCGCGGGGGTCGCGTACGGCCAGTGGAGCGTCGGGAGCAGCGGTCGCTACGGCGTCGTCGCGCCGGGGCCGCAGCAGATCGTGTTCCGTCAGCACGCCGGCGCCCCGTGCTCAGGTCGAGCGCTCGGCGGCGTTCAGGCGATGATGTCCCCTGGAGCAAACTACACCGTCGTCGCCATCGGCCGCGTCGGTCGCATCGGCGCCGTGACCCTCGAGGCGCTGGTGTGCACCGACTCCCCGCTCAGCGGTCCGTCGCAGTGCGGGGCGGTGCCGATCGCGCCGATGTGATCGTCAGCGCGGCCGCGCCGCGGCAGGAGTCGTGAGACCGTGGACCCCGAACTCAAGAAGATCCTCGAAGACGCCAAGGCCGCGCAGCGGTCGCTCGCGCGCGTCGACGCCGCGCAGCGCTCCGCGGGCCTCGGCGCCATCGCCGAGCGCCTCTCGGCCGCGCGCGCCGAGGTGCTCGCGGCGAACGCGGAGGACCTCGCGCGCGCCACCGACCTCGACGCGGCGATGACCGACCGTCTGCGCCTCACGCCCGCGCGCCTCGACGGCGTCGTCGCCGCGGTGCGCGCGGTGCGAGACGCCCCCGACCCCCTCGCCGAGGAGCGCTTCATGACGCAGCGCCCCAACGGCCTGCGGGTCTTTCGGCGTCGCGTTCCCCTCGGGGTCATCGCCGTGGTGTTCGAGGCGCGACCGAACGTGACCGTCGAGGCCGCGGCGCTCACGCTGCGATCGGGCAACGCCGTGGTGCTCCGGGGCGGAAAGGAGGCCGCGCGCAGCAACGCCGCGCTCGCCGACGTCGTCCGCGCCGGCCTCGTCGACGCGGGGCTGCCCGCCGAGGTCGTGGGCTTCGTGCGAGACCTGGCGCGCGAGCGCGTGGTCGAGCTCCTGGGCGCGACGGGGCTCGTCGACCTGGCCATCCCGCGAGGGGGCGCCTCGCTCATGCGGCTCGTCGACGCGCACGCGAGGGTGCCCGTGGTGCGACACGGCGCCGGGGTCTGCCACCTCTACGTCGACGCCGCCGCCGACCCCGCGATGGCCGAGTCCATCGCCTTCAACGCGAAGGTGCAGCGGCCGGGGGTGTGCAACGCCATGGAGACCCTCCTGGTGCACGCCGACATCGCGCCCGAGGCCCTGCCCCGCATCGCGAGGCGCTGGGCCGAGGCGGGCGTGTCGATGCGGGTCGACCCGCGCGGCGCGGAGGTGCTCGGCGCGGCCGGCGTCGCCTTCGAGCCCGCCACCGACGAGGACTGGGACCGCGAGTTTCTCTCGCTGACCGCGGCGGTCCGGGTGGTGCCGAGCTTCGACGAGGCGGTGCGTCACATCGACGCGCACGGCACCCAGCACACCGCCGCGATCGTGACCCAAGACGCGCAGGCGGCCGAGCGCTTTCTCGCCTCGGTCGAGGCGTCGTGCGTGCTCTGGAACGCGTCGACGCGCTTCAACGACGGCGGCGAGCTCGGCCTGGGCGCCGAGATGGGCATCTCGACGTCGCGGATGCACGCCTTCGGACCCATGGGCGCCAGGGAGCTCACCGCGGAGAAGTTCGTCGTGCGCGGCGACGGACAGGTGAGGGGATAGGCGCCGCCGTGAGCTTCTCCCTCGGCACGTTCAACTGTCGCGACTTCTTCGACGACGCGACGCCGCATGTGATCGGCAACCTCGACCGCGAGGGCTTCGGCGCGCACGCGCAGCGCCGCGCGAAGCAGCTCTACCGACGAAAGATCGACGCCGTGGCCGCGGTGGTCTCGCGCATGAACGCCGACGTCGTGGCGTTTCAGGAGGTCGAGGGCGCGCAGGTGCTCGACGCCGTGCGCGCCGCGCTCCCGGAGATGAACTACCTCCCCGCCATGGCCGGCGCCTCCGACGCGAGGGGCATCGCGTGCGGGCTGCTGTCTCGCTTCCCGATCCGGAGCGCGGAGGTCCACGGCGTCGGCGAGCTGGCGTTCCCGGCCTTCGCCGACGGAGACCCGCGGCCCTTCATCGGGCGCCTCCACGCGCGGCGGGGTCTGCTCGAGTGCGACCTCACGCTCCCTGACGGCAGCCTGCTCACCGTCATGGTGGTGCACCTCAAGAGCGCGCGGCCCGTGCCCCGCGTCAGCGAGTCTGGCGCGAGCGTGCACATCGACGACCACTACGCCGCCGCCGAAGGCGCCTCGCGGGCGATGGTCGTGCGCCTCGCCGAGGCCCTCCAGGTGCGCTCCCGCGTGGACGCGCGGCTGCACCGCGACGGCCGCGCGCAGATCGCCGTGCTGGGCGACCTCAACGACGGCCCCGACTCCGTGACGGTGCGCGCCATCGCGGGGGAGCTCATCGAGACGCCCAGGGGCCGCCACACCGACCTCGACGCCCTCGCGGCCCTCGACGCCGGCGTGCTCCACCACTGCATGCGCAGCGCGCCCGAGGGCTCGCGTCACACGCTGCTCCATCGCGGCGCCCGGCTGCAATTCGACCACGTGCTCGCGAGCCGGTGGCTCTGGCGGCGCTTTCGCGGGGTGCGGGTGCTGAACGAGTCGCTCCGCGAGGGGGGCGAGGGCTGGCGCGAAGAGGTCGAGTCGGACCACGCCGCCGTGGTCGCGTCCTTCGCCTGAGGGGGGGCGTGACGGGCCTCGCCCGATCGGGCGTGAGTTCTTGCGCCCGCGGGAGCCCTTGAGGCATCTCCCTTCGGCGCGTGGTGTCTTCGAAGGCGCGGCGGCCTCGCGTCGGCCCTGATGGAGCGGGCGGCCCGAGGCGTGCGCGGCGGTCGCCGCAGTTGACCCTTCTCGCGAACGATGCTCTGTAAACTCGGTGCCGCGACGGCGGCACCTCTTCAATAACCCTTGTGGCACCGGCGGTGTGACTCGTGAGAACGACCCGTTCTTCCTGGCTTCAGAACATCGGCTTGATGGCGTCGCTCGCCCTGGCCGTCCTGTCGGCCCCGGCCTCGGCCGACGCGACGGTGGCGGTGGAGCTCCCTCGCGCGCAGCTCGTATCAGACGCAGACCTCGTGGTGCGGGTGACGGTCCTCGACCACCGCAGCGCGTGGGACGCAGACAACACCGCGATCCGCACCTGGACTCGCCTCAGGGTCACCGAGTACCTCAAGGGCAGCGGCCCCTCTGAGCTCACCGTGCGGCAGATCGGGGGCGAGGCCGAGGGGCTCGCGCAGTATGTGCCCGGCGACCCTCGGCTGCGTGAGGGCGCCGACCTCGTGGTCTTTCTCCGCCGCGGAGAAGGCGTGCAGTTCCTCACCGCGATGGCGCAGTCGGTCTTCTACGTCGAGCGCGGCCCCGACGGCGAGGCCTACGTGCGCCGCGACCTCACGGGCCTGACCTTCGCGAGGGTCTCTCCGACGCGCCCGATGGAGGTGTACGAGCCCGAGAGCGTCTCGGTGGTCGAGACCCTCGACCAGCTCCGCGCGTCCATCCGACAGGGCGCTGGGGGGGCGCGGTGAGGCCGCGCGCGACCGCCGCCGCGGCGCTCCTCACGGCGCTCCTCGCGAACGCCACCGCCGGCGCCTGGGTCTCTCAAGACGCGCAGTGGAACCCCGCGACCCTCCCCATCGGGTACCGCGTCAACGCCGCCACCGCGCCCTCGTCGATCGGCGCGTCGGGCGCGCTCGCGGCGATCGACGGTGGCATGGCGAGCTGGGCGGGGCCGACCTGCACGCGCTGGCGCAGCACGAACCTCGGCTCGACCTCGGTCACCCGCGCGAGTGCGCGTGACAACGTGAACACCTTCCTCTGGCTCTCGGGCTCGTGGCCCGCGGAGCTCGGGTCGGTGAACGTGACGATCGGCGTCACGACGCCGGTGTTCATCCCCGGTCGGTACGTGCTCGACGCCGACATCCAGTTCAACGCCGTGGGCTTCACCTGGAGCACGACGGGCGCGAGAAACACGGTCGACACGCAGTCGATCGCGACGCACGAGGAGGGGCACTTCCTCGGGCTCGACCATCCCCCGGTGCGCGGCGCGGTGATGTACGCGTCGTACTCGGGGGGCGTGCTCCGCAACCTCAGCTCCGACGACATCGCCGGCGTGTGCGCGCTCTACCCTTCGGGGGGCGCCGTGCCCGACGCGGGCCCCCCGGCCGACCCCTGCGCGCGCTTCACCAGCTGCGCGGGGTGTACCCCCAACCAGAACTGCGGCTGGTGCGAGTCCTCGAACTCCTGCCAGACCGGCACCTCGACCGGATCGACCACCGGCCCCGCCTGCTCAGGCAACTGGCGCTGGGACCCGCGCACCTGCACCGGCGCCACCGACCCCTGCAACGCCTTCACGTCGTGCTCCTCGTGCACCGCGCAGAACCAGTGCGGGTGGTGCGGCGCGACCAACCGCTGCGTGCTGGGCACGCCGACAGGACCGGCGGCCGGCGGCAGCTGCGGCGGCTACGCCTGGACCTCGAACATGTGCGCCGCCAGCACCGACGCGGGCGCGCCGACGGGCACGCAGCGCTTCGGCGAGCCGTGTCAGATGCGCGCGGACTGCGCGTCGGGGCTGCTCTGCGTCGGCGGCAGCGGCGTGTCGCCCTTCTGCACGCGGGTGTGCACCGATGACTGCACGTGTCCGCGCGGCTACGGCTGCGCCGCGCGCTTGTCGACCGGGCAGACCGTGTGCGTGCCGGGCAACAACGGCTGCGTGACCGGCGTCGACGCCGGCGCGCCGACCGACGTTGTCGTCCCGCGCGACGTGGTCACCCCCGTGACGTGGTCGCTCCCCGCGACGTGGTCACCCTGATGGACGTCGTCGCCGCCCCGACGCGCCCGCGCCGACGCCCGACGCAGCGACTCCCACGGACGACATGGGCAAGGCCGAAGACCTCGGGCCCCTGCCTTTCATCAACCCGGGGTCGACCGGTGGCTGCGGCTGTCGCACGACCTCGACCCCCTCCGCGCGCGCGGCGGCGTCCTGGCCGCCCTTCTCGCGCTGGGCGTGACGGTTCGTCGACGGCGCCGCCGCTGAATCCCCAAGTGCCTCGCGGCGCCCCCGGTCGGCGCCGCGGGGTTCCTCACCGCCGCCGCCGCCGGGTCCTCACCGCCGCGAGCGCCGCGAGCGCCGCGAAGGGCATGAGCGATCGAGAGGCGCCGGGGCTCGCGCTGCACGACTTGTACTCGACATAGCCACAGGGCAGCGGCTCTGGGGGGCGGTTCTGCAGGGTGCCGTAGCGGTAGAGCGTGTCGCGCAGGCCCAGGTCGCTCGCCTGGAGCTGGAGGTCACGGTCGAGGGCGCGGGGGCCGAGCTCGGCGCGGAGCCGCGTGACGTTGGCCTGATCGCCGAGGCCCTCGAAGGCCTGCTCGGTGTCGTTCGAGACCATCTCCGAGGGGAGGGAGCCGCGCACGCTGGAGATGAGGTTCGACACGGTGAACCGCGAGAGCACCTGCGACGACTCCGTGAGCCAGAGCCGCTCGTCGTTGCGCGCGTTCAGCGTGCGAAAGGCGCGCAGAAAGTCGGCCGAGGCGTCGGCGCTGGGGTTGTTGTAGTCGTAGACGAGGTCGGCGTCGCGGAGCTCGCCGTTGGGCCAACCCAGGGCCTCCATGCGTGAGGGCGCGAGCACGATCAGGAGCAGGCCGACCTTGTCGCCGACGCCCGCGGAGATCATGCGCAAGGGCAGCGTCGGCGCCGAGCCGGGGACCGTCACGCGCACCGGCTGCATCTGCGCCACGCCCTCGCCCGCGCGGAGCTTCAGGGCGACGAAGTCCATGCGCAGCGAGACGTAGTGGTCGAGGATCGGGTCGATGCTGGGCGGCACGAAGTACCCGTTGCTGCGCAGCCAGTCGCGAATGGCGTTGGGGTCGTCGCCACGGATCGTCGCCTGGTCATAGGGGCCCACGACCTGCTGCTGAAGCACCTGCACGGGGGGCTGGGTGGCGTTGTCTTCGGCCCCCGCGGCGCGGGACGACGAGGACGCGAAGAGTCCTCCGCCGCCGCTGTCGCAGAAGCGCGTGGGCGGCGGGGGCGCCGGCTGGACCCGCGGGGCCGAGAGGTTGTCCAGCACGGTCATGAAGCGCGGGTCGGAGAGCTCCACCCGCGCGTTCATCCCGTCGCGAATGGGGAGGATCCAGGTGAACTCCTCGGCGCGTCCCGAGAAGGCGAACTGGTCCCAGAGGATCGTGCGGCGATCGGAGACCGAGAAGACCATTCGGTGGTCGGTCACCACCTGCACCGCGGTGGGTGAGGGCTGGTGAAAGCAGCCCCCGCACGCGCGCGCCTCAGAGGCCGACCCCAGCGTCACGCCGAGGACCAGAGAAGAGACCAGCAGACTCCGGAGCGGGATCATTCGCATCACCTCAATGACCCAGTGTACTGCGAGCGCCGTGCCGGGGGCACCGGGCTCGGAGGGCGCGTCCTCTTTGAGGGACCCTCCGGTCGACCGCCGCGACGCGCGGCCAGCCGAGGGCGACCCGGCTCGCACCCGACCCGGAGCGGCGCGGTCCCCACCGAAGGTGGCTGTGCGCCGAATGCTCGGTCGCTGGGGGCACGGGTGTGAAGCCATGGCACACGCGCCTCTCCCAGGCGGGTCTCCCCGGGAGGGGGCCTTCGGGGCAATCGTGTGACGGGGCGGCGCAAAACTGGAGACGCATCGCTGAGGGACTACACAGGGTTCGCGCGGTGAGGTAATGCGGCACTCCCTCCTGGGCGGGTCTCGACCCCGTCGCGCGTCCTGCGCGTTGACGCGGCGGTCGGTGCCCCCGAGGGGACCATTGTTCTCCGCTTCGCCCTCGAAAGGAGCCGCAAGGAGCCTCCGGTGGAAACCAACCTGTCGTTCGCATCCATGGGCACCGGCGCTGTCGCGCTGGTCATCGCGTTCCTATTTTTCGCCCGCGTGAGGGCTGCCCCCGAGGGCAACGAGGCGATGGCCCGCATCGCGCGGTACATCCGCGAGGGCGCGATGGCGTTCCTCGCGGCGGAGTACAGGGTCCTCGCGGTGTACACCGCGGTCGTCGCGGGCCTGCTCGCGCTGGCGCTGGGACCCAAGGCCGCGGGCGCGTTCATCGCGGGCGCGTTCCTCTCGCTCCTCGCGGGCTTCATCGGGATGAAGGGCGCGACCTTCGCCAACGTCCGCACGGCCGAGACCGCGCGCGCCAACGGCAAGCCCTCCGCGCTCGTCATGGCCCTCGACGGCGGCGCCGTCATGGGCCTCTGCGTCGCGGGCCTCGGGCTGCTGGGGATGGGCGCGGTGTACTTCGTCTTCCGCGGCACCCCTGACTTCAACACGGTGATCCACTCCTTCGCCGTGGGCGCCAGCTCCATCGCGCTCTTCGCGCGCATCGGCGGCGGCATCTACACGAAGGCCGCCGACGTCGGCGCCGACATCGCCGGCAAGGTCGAGGAGAACATCCCCGAAGACGACCCCCGCAACCCCGGCGTCATCGCCGACAACGTGGGCGACAACGTGGGCGACATCGCGGGCATGGGCGCCGACATCTACGAGAGCTACGTCGCCGCGGTCGTGTCGGCGATGGCCCTCGCGATGACGCTCCCGCCGTCGAGCCTCCAGGCCCTCTCGAGCGAGACCGACGAGACGAACCTGCGGCGCCTCGGCGTGCTCCTCCCGCTGCTCCTCGCGACCCTCGGGCTCGCCGTGAGCATCGTCGGCATCTTCATCACGCGCATGTTGAAGAACATGGCGCCCGCGAAGGTGCTGCGCGCGGCGCTGATCCTCCCGCCGATCCTCGTGAGCGCGGCGTCGGTCGTGATCCTCCCGATGTTCGGCTACAACATGAACGCCGTGGTGACCCTCGCCGCGGGCGCGGTCGGCGGCGGCGTCATCGGTCTCATCACCGACTACTACACGTCCATGGGCCCCATCGAGAAGGTCGCCGAGGCGTCGAAGACCGGCGCGGGCACCAACGTGATCCGCGGCCTCGCCGTGGGCCTCGAGAGCGTCGCGGTGCCGATCTTCACGATCTGCGTCGTGGGCTACGTGTCGAACTCGGCCCTGGGCCTCTACGGCATCGCCATCGCGGCCGTCGGCATGCTCGCCGGCACCGCGATCGTGATGACCGTCGACGCCTACGGCCCCATCGCCGACAACGCCGGCGGCATCGCCGAGATGGCCGGCCTCGGCAAGTCGGTGCGCGACATCACCGACGAGCTCGACGCCGTGGGCAACACCACCGCGGCCGTGGGCAAGGGCTTCGCCATCGGCTCGGCGATCCTCACCGTGGTGGCGCTCTTCGCGGCGTTCAACCAGGAGGTGGCGAACCATCGCCTCGGCCTGCACCTGCCGGCGATCACCCTCGAGCTCACCGACGCCAATGTGCTGATGGGCGTGCTCTTCGGCGCGATCCTGCCCTGCATCGTCGGCGCCACCACGATGACCGCGGTCGGCCGCGCCGCCGGCGCGATCGTCGAGGAGATCCGCCGTCAGTTCCGGGAGATCCCGGGCCTGCGCGAGCTCAAGGAGGGCGTCGAGCCCGAGCCCGCGAAGATCGTCGCCATCGCGACCAACGCCGCGCTGCGGGAGATGATCCTCCCCGGCGCGGTCGCCGTCCTCGCGCCGGTGCTCGTCGGCTTCGTCGCCGGGCCGAAGATGCTCGCGGGCACCCTCGCGGGCGCGCTCGCCGTGGGCGCGACGCTCTCGCTCGTGATGGCCAACGGCGGCGGCGCCTGGGACAACGCGAAGAAGTTCATCGAGAAGGGCGGCCTCCCGGGCCACGCGAAGGGCTCCGACGCGCACAAGGCCGCCGTCGTCGGCGACACCGTGGGCGACCCCTTCAAGGACACCTCGGGCCCCGGCATCTCGATCCTCATCAAGGTGATGAGCGTCGTCTCCCTGCTCATCGCGCCGCTCATCGCGTCGCGCTGAACCCGCTCACCCCGAACGGCGGTCTCCGCGGCCGCCGTCGACCCCCAGCACCGAGCGAAGCCCCGTCAGGATCGCGTGCACCTCCTTGCGGTGCACGAGGTACTCCGTGACCTCTTGCGGGCTCAGGTCGATCAGCGCGCGAAAGAGCCGGTAGATCCGATCGGTCCCGCCGCCTGGGATCAGCGAGGCGCGGAGCTCTTCGTGCGACGCGCGGTCTCGGCTGTGCAGGTCGCGCAGGCGCTCGATCTCGGCGTAGGCGCCCAGGAGCTGCGCGGTGAGGAGCCCCATGGCGTGGGAGAGGTTCTCGTTGCGCTCGGTCTGCTCCTCGAGGCGCTTGCGGAGCTCGCCGATGTCCCGCTCCAGCGAGGGGACCACGCGCAGGAAGTACTCCTGCGCGCCCTGCGGCGTCATGCGGCGACCGACCTCGGCGTGGGTCATCGGCGTGGACGACGGCGCGGAGGACGGGGAGGTCGGCTGCGGCAGGAGGGAGTTACGGCTGCGCGGCCCTGGCGGCAGACCCGAGTTCATCGGTCCGAGACGGTACCACGGCGCGCGAGGCGCCTCCGACGGAGCTGCTGAACCGGCAGAATTCTTTGGGGTTCAGCGCCGGGTGGGGGGAGGGCGCCCGAGCTCGTACTGCGCCGGCCAGGGCTGCGCGTCCCACAACTGCTGGGCCGCGGCGTGGAGGGTCCAGAAGGGGTCGGCGAGGTGTGGCCGAGCCAGGGCGCAGAGGTCGGCGCGCCCCGAGGCGACGAGGGTGTTCACCTGGTCGGCGGTGGTGACCGCGCCCACCGTGATCGTCGGGACGCCGACCTCGTTGCGGATCAGCTCGCTCCAGGGTGCCTGAAACATCCTGCCGTACAAGGGCTTCTGATCGGCCACGGTCATCCCCGTCGAGACGTCGATCAGGTCGCAGCCAGCGCGCTTGAGCGCGGCGGTGAAGGCGAGGACGTCCTCGTCGGTGATCCCCCCCTCGTGCCAGTCGGTGGCCGAGACCCGCACCGACATCGGCTTGCGCGCCGGCCACGCCGCGCGCATCGCGGTGAACACCTCCAGGGGGAAGCGCGCGCGCCCCTCGATGCCTCCGCCGTACTCGTCGCTGCGCGCGTTGGTGAGCGGCGAGAGAAAGCTCCCGAGGAGGTACCCGTGCGCGCAGTGCAGCTCGAGCAGGTCGAAGCCCGCGTCGTCGGCCAGGCGCGCGGCTCGAACGAAGGCGTCACGCACCGCGTCCATGCCGGCGCGGTCGAGCTCCAGGGGCACAGGCCAGCCCTCGCGGTAGGCGATGGGGGAGGGGGCCACGAGGGGCCAGGCGCCTTCGGTCAGGGGCGCGCCGCCCTCCCACGGCACCGCCGTCGAGCCCTTGCGCCCCGCGTGGCCGAGCTGCAGCCCGATCTTCGCGCGGCTGCGCTGGTGCACGAACGAGGTGATCCTCCGCCAGGCCTCGACGTGCTCGGGGCGGTACATCCCCGCGCAGCCCGGCGTGATGCGCCCCTCGGTACGAGACGTCGGTCATCTCGCACATGACCAGCCCGGCGCCGCCCTGCGCCCTGGCGCCGTAGTGCACGAGGTGAAAATCGCCCACCGCGCCGTCGACGGCGGAGTACATGCACATGGGAGACACCACCACGCGGTTCTCGAGGGTGAGCTCGCGCAGGCGCAGCGGGGTGAACATCGGCGGGGTGTCGGGGGTCGCCCCCGCGCGCTCGGCGAACCACGCGCGCACGTCGTCGACCAGGGGCGGGTCGCGCAGGCCGAGGTTCTCGTAGCCGATCTTCTTCGAGCGCGTGAGCAGCGCGAAGGCGAACTGCTTCGGGTGCATGCCGCGGTGGCGCCGCACGTTCTCGAACCACGTCAGCGAGTCCTGCGCGGCCTTCTGCACGCGCTCGGTCATGGGTCGCCGCGCCTCCTCGTAGCGCGCGAGCGCGGCGGGGACGTCCTCGTCGACGCGGAACGCGTCGGCGAGGGCGATGGCGTCTTCCATCGCGAGCTTGGTGCCGCTGCCGATGGAGAAGTGCGCGGTGTGCACGGCGTCTCCGAGGAGCACGACGTTGCCCGTCGACCAGCGGGCGTTTCGCACCGTGGTGAAGCGGCCCCAGGAGGAGCGGTTCTGCAGCAGGGGGTGGCCGTCGAGCCACGGCGCGAAGAGCGCCTCGAGCCAGCGCACGGCGTCGTCGACGGGCATCTCGTCGAGGCCGGCGTCTCGCCACGACCGCTCGTCGCACTCGACGATGAAGGTCGAGTGGCGGTCGTCGTAGCGGTAGGCGTGGACCTGAAAGACCGCGCCCGGCACCGACTCGGGCTCGGCGAAGATGAACGTGAACGCGTCGAAGAGGCGCGTGGTGCCGAGCCAGATGAACATGCACCGGCGCGGGTCGAGGGAGGGCTGAAACTCCTCGGCCCACGCCGCGCGCACGCCGCTGCGAATCCCGTCTGCGCCCACGAGGAGGTCGCACCGCGCGGCGAGGGCGCGGGGGTCGGCGACCTCTTCGTCGTAGCGGATCTCGACGCCGAGCTGCTGCGCGCGCTCGACGAGGATGTCGAGGAGCCGGTGCCTCCCGATGCCCGAGAAGCCGTGCCCGCGCGAGCGGGTGACGACGCCGCGGTCGTGCACGTCGATCTCGTCCCAGTGCGCGAAGTCGCGGGTGATCGCGGCGTGGGTGGGCGCGTCGGCCTCGAAGAGGTTGCCGAGGGTCTCGTCGCTGAAGACCACGCCCCAGCCGAAGGTCTGAGCGCGCGGGTTGCGCTCGATCAGGGTGATGTCCCAGGTGGGGTGCTCGCGCTTCGCGAGGATGGCGAAATACAAACCCGCGGGACCCGCTCCGACGCCCGTTACCTTCACCGTGCAACCTCCGTGGGACGGGAGCGCCTCCCGTCGGCGGCGGTAGTGTACCGTCTCGCGCCATGAAGATCGTCAGCTGGAACGTCAACGGCATCCGCGCCGGGCTGAAGAACGGCTTCCTCGACTGGTTCAAGGCCGAAGACCCCGACCTGCTCTCGCTGCAAGAGATCCGCGCCGAGTGGCACGAGCTCGACCTGATGACCCAGGCCGCGCTGGGCGCGCACCACGACGTGTGCTGGTTCCCGTCGTCGGCGAAGAAGGGGTACGCGGGGTCTGCGACCTTGTCTCGCAAGGGCCTGGGCTTCAAGCACGTCAAGGGGATGGGCTCGCCCGAGGTCGACGCCGAGGGGCGCATGGTGGTCAGCGAGCACCCCGGCTTCACCTTCGTCGCCGGCTACTTCCCCAACGCCTCGTCGGAGCTGGTGCGCCTTGATTTCAAGCGCAGGTTCTCGAGGGACCTGACCGCGCTCGTGCAGCGCCTGCACGCCGAGGGCAAGCAGGTGGTGATGGTGGGCGACATGAACGTGGCGCCCGAGGAGATCGACCTCGCGAACCCCAAGAGCAACCGCGGCTCCCCGGGCTTCACCGACGAGGAGCGCGAGGACTTTCGCGGGTACCTCAAGGCCGGCCTGCGCGACGTGCTGCGCGACCGCCACCCCAACGAGAAGGGGCTGTACTCGTGGTGGTCGCAGCGCGGCGGCGCGAGGGCCAAGAACGTGGGCTGGCGCATCGACATGTTCCTGGTCTCCGAGGCGCTGGCGGCGAAGGTGACCGACGCGAAGATCCACCCCGACGTCAAGGGCTCGGACCACTGCCCGATCTCCCTGGTGCTCGACCTCTGAGTTCCGCGCCTTGTTGGCGGCGCGCCGCGCCGGGGTGCTACGACCGCCGGCGGCAATGCTTCGGCGTGGAACCTGGATCGCGTGCGTCGGCCCCATCGGCGTCGGCAAGAGCACCCTCGCGGCGGTGGTGGCGCGGCGCACGAACGCGCGCTTCGTGCCCGAGCGCTTCGGCGACAACCCCTTTCTGCAGCGCTTCTACGAGCCTGGCGGCATTCGCCGATGGGGCTTTCAGACCGAGGTGTCGTTCCTGACGCAGCGGGTGGAGCAGGTGCGGGAGATCTCCGCGATGCTCGCCCGCGGCGAGTCGGTGGTCACCGACTTCGCGCCGCAGCAGAACCTGATCTTCGCGAAGATCACCGTCGACGCGCTGGAGTTCGACCTCTACGAGCGGCTCTTTCACCAGCTCTTCGACGCCCTCCCGAGGCCGCAGCGGCTGATCTGCCTCGACGCCGACATGCGCAAGATCCGTCAGCGCATCCGCGCGCGCGGTCGGTCGATGGAGGACGGCATCTCGGTCACCTACCTCCGGCAGCTCCGCGAGGGCTACGCGGCCTGGCGCGAGCACCCGCCCGCGCCTGCGCTCTGGATCGACACGACCCGCATGCCCATCCCCAACGACCTCGTCGCGCGCGCGGCGGCCCTCGACGCCGTGATGCACTCGCTCGAGCCCGAGGTGCGCGACGCGCTCTTCGGCCGCACGGGCAGCTGACTACAGGTCCTTCGTGTAGATCCGGTACTTCTTGTAGATCTTCGCGCCCATGTTCGCGATGCCGGCGTTGATGGGCGAGTCGTCCTCGCGGGTCCATGACAGCTCGCCCCAGGTGTAGCCCTTGGCCTTGCCGCGGGTGGCGACCTCGGCGTACATCGCCGCGCTCAGGCCCATGTACTGCCGCACGTTGCGCAGCTCGCTGCGAATGCCCAGGAGCATGAGCCGGGCGCTGCGCGGCGGGCGCTTCTGCACCTTGAGCCGCCAGCCCAGCTTCACCAGCGTGGTGATCCAGTGGCTCCCCCGGAGCTCGTGGAGGATCTCGTTCACGTTCGGAAGCAGGATGCACATCCCCTGCGCCTTGCCGTCGACCTCGGCGATGAACGCCAGGTCGGGGTCGATGATCATCTCGAGGTCCTCGGCGATGGCCGTGATCTCGCTCGGCATCGTCGGCACGAAGATCCACTTGCCCTGCCAGGCGTCGTTGTAGATGTCCATGACGAGCTTGAGCTCCTCGCGCATGCGCGAGGTGTCGATGGAGCGGAGCTTGACCTCGGGCATCTCCTTCACGTTGTTCCACGCGCGCTGCACGCGGGCGGGGAGCTCGGTGACGTCGTAGCGCCAGGCCCAGAGGTCCTTCTCCTTCTCGAAACCCCAGGCCTCGGCGACGCGCGGCTGCCAGGTGCGCGAGTGCGCCATCATCAGCGCGGGGGGCGAGTCGAAGCCCTCGATGAGCATCCCGATCTCCTCGTTCGCGTAGAGCGAGAAGGGGCCGCTGATGGTCTTCACCCCTTTGCCCTTGAGCCAGGCCGCCGCGCGGTCGAGGAGCGCGGCGCCCACGGCGTCGTCGTCGATGGTGTCGAAGAAGCCGAAGAAGCCCCGGTCGTCCTTCCAGAGCTTGAGGTGCTCGGTGTCGATCGAGGCCGACACGCGGCCCACGAGCTCGCCGCCGCGCCAGGCCGTGAACAGCATCGCCTCGCCGCGCTCGAAGAACGGGTTCTTCTTCGGGTTGAGGCGCTTCTCGATGTCGATCTTCAGCGGCGGGACCCATTGCGGATCGTCGCGAAACACGACCTCGCCCGCGCGAAGAAAATCGCTGACGTCCCCACCCGGCGCGTGCTCGCGGATCTCGATATTCATGGTGTGCGGCGGATATCAGGGTGGAGGCGCGGCCACAAGGGGCGACTTCAGCGCGGCCGACAGCGCGGCGGGGGCCTCGCCCCGCCCCCGCAGGAGCTCTCCACGCAGGCCGCCCGAACGGTCCATCCTCGCGACCAGGCGCCGCAGGCGATCCCCCAGGATGCGCAGGCTCACCTCGCCCTTCTCGTCGTTCCACGTGCCCTCCGCGGGCTCGCGCTCGGTCGTGCCGTCGTCGCGCGTCCAGAGCATGGTGCCCCGCACCGAGTCGTGGTGCCGCGTCAGGTCGAGGTCGAAGGGCGTGACCGCGGCGTCGGCCTCGACGACGCTGCCGCGCCAGGTGCGGTGCTCTCCTTCGAGGAAGACCCCGGCGCGCATGCTCGGCTCGGGCGCGCTCGGCGGCGGGCTCGCCCCGGGGCCCGAGAGGTCGGCGCCGCCGTGGCCGCGCCTGGGGACCACCCGCGCCGGGTGCAGCCACCGGCGGAGCGCGCCGGGCTGCCGATAGCTCAGCGCGAGCGCGCCGAGGAGCGCGGCCGTCACCGCGACGATCAGGGTCGGCGCGAGGCGTCGCGCGGCGCGCGTGGGCGCGACGGCGGTGGGCGGTGGCGGGACGTAGAGCGACGTGGGCGCCTCGAAGGGCGTCGCGACGTGCACCGAGGTCGGCGCCTCGGGGTGCGCCGACGTGGACGGGTCGCCGAAGGCCACCGTCGGGGCGGCCGGCGGCGCCGACGGCCTCGCTGGCGGGGGCGGGGGCGGCGGGGCCGCGAGCATCGGACCCGACATCGCCGCCCGCAGCTGCGCGCGCATCGCGCTGGCGTTCGGGAAGCGCTCGTGCGGGTCCCGCGCGACGCAGCGCGCGAACCACGGGTCGAAGCTCGCGGGGATTCGTTCGACGCAGCCGAGGGTCGCCGCCCGCTGCGACGCGCTCGGGAGCGGGTCGTTCAGCAGCTCCTGCAGGAGCAGCGGGATGTTGAGCTCCTTCTGGTTGGCCGCCAGCCAGTAGAAGCGGCCGGTCAGGAGCTGAAACGCGATGAGCCCCACCGCCCACACGTCCGCCGCGGGCGAGATCTCGGAGCCGGTGTGCTGCTCGGGCGCCATCCACAGCGGCGTGCCGATGGCCGCCGTCGCGTTGAGCACCGGGCGCCACGGGTCGACGAAGCGCGCGACGCCGAAGTCGAGGAGCTTCAGCGTGAAGGGCGCGTCGGGCCGCGCCCTGGGCGTCAGGTAGATGTTCTCGGGCTTGAGGTCGCGGTGCACGAGCGCGCGCGCGTGCGCGGCCTCGAGCACCGTCGCGAGCTGATCGAGGGCCGCGAGCGCCTCGTCCGTGGGCATCACGTTGGGGCGCCCTCCCCGCCAGATGCGCGCCTGGAGCGTCTCGCCCTCCAGGAGCTCCATGGCGATGAAGGGCATGCCCGTGGCCTCGTCGATGCCCCGGCCGTAGACATCGACGACGTGGTCGGTGCCGATGTGCTCGCCGACGGCGGCCTCCTGCGCGAAGCGGGCGCGGTTCTTGGGGTCGTCCATCAGCCGCGCGTGCATGGTCTTCACCGCGCAGGGGCGACCCGTGGCGAGCACCTCGCCGACGTACACCGCGCCCATCCCTCCCTGGGCGAGAGGTCGAACGATCCGGTACGCGCCTCCGATCACCGTGCCGGGCGTGAACGTGGCAGAGGACATGAGCCGGGCGGGATCGTATCATCGAAGGTCATGCGCGCCGCACGTGCCTTCGTGATCGCGTCGTGCCTCGCCACGACGGCCTGGGCGCAGCGCCCGCGGCTCCCCATCCCGATCCGCGGCGTCGCGTCCGAGCCCACCCCGGCGGAGCGCGAGTTCTCCGCGGGCGACGCGCTGCTGCGCCGCGGCGATTTCTCCGCCGCGCGGGCGCGCTTCGAGGCCGCGCGGCGGCTCGACGCCGCCGACCCGAGGCCGGTGTTCTACCTCGGCGAGGTCGCCTACCGCGAGGGTCGCTTCGCCGACGCCGAGCCGCTCTTTCGCGAGGCGATTCGCCTCCGCCCGACCATGGCCGAGGCCCACGCCGAGTTGGGCTCGACGCTGCGCGAGCTGGGCCGCCGCGACGACGCGGTGCGCGCGCTGCGTCAGGCCACCCGCTTGAGCCCCGGCCTCGGCGAGGCGCAGCTCAACCTCGGCATGTGCCTCGAAGACCAGGGCGACGCCGACGGGGCCCTCGCGGCCTACCGCGCCGCCGGGCGCAGCCTGCGCGACGACGCGGCGCCGATGGTGAACCTCGGGGTGCTCCTGGCCTCTCGCGGGCCCGCCGCGGGCTCTCCGGAGCACGTCGAGGCCCTTCGCGCCCTGAGGGAGGGAGCCCGCCGCGCCGACCGCGACGCCGCGACCCTGGCGGCGGTGGGGCCGGCGCTTCGCAGGCTCGGTGACCCTCAAGGCGCGGTGCGGGCGCTGATTCGCGCGCGGGGGCTCACCGAGGCTCCCTCGGCGGCGCTCCTCACCGAGCTCGCGCAGGCGCACTACGCCGCGGGGCAGGCGCCCCTCGCGAGGGCTCGCATCGACGACGCGGTGCGCGTCGCGCCTCGAGACGCTTCGGTGCACTACGTGCGCGCGCTGATTCGGGCCGCGGGGAGCGACCGCTCTGGGGCGGCGGCCTCGCTTCGAGAGGTGCTGCGCCTTTCGCCGACGGGGGAGCTGGCGACGCGGGCGCGGGCTCGGCTCGCGGCGCTGTCGCGCCCTGGGCCTTGAGATCCTCGCGAAGGGGGACGATGTTTCGCGGGCGATGAAGACAGACCGCAGCTTCGCGAGGCTCGCGTCGGTGACCCTGGTGTTCAACCTCGGGGTGATCCTCTGGGGCGCCTTCGTGCGCGCGACGGGTTCGGGCGCGGGCTGTGGGGACCACTGGCCCACGTGCAACGGCCAGATCATCCCGCGCGCGCCGACGATTCAGACCGCCATCGAGCTGACGCACCGGGCGACCTCGGGTCTCGCGCTGATCCTCGTGGTCGCGATGGTGGTGCTCTCGCGCCGGCGCTTCGAGCGGGGCCACGCCGCGCGCACGGGCGCGCACTTCACGGGCGCGCTCATCGTGGTCGAGTCGCTCCTGGGCGCGGGCATCGTGCTGCTGCGCCTCGTCGCGGGGAACACCAGCACCACCCGCGGGTGGTACCTCGCCGCGCACCTCACCAACACCTTTCTCCTGGTGGCGGCGCTGTCGCTCACGGTGTGGTGGGCCTGGGGCGGCGCGCGAATCCGCCGACCCCGCGGCGGCGTCGGCGCCGCGCTGGTCGTCGGGCTGGTCTCGACGGTGCTGCTCGCGGTGAGCGGCGGCATCGCCGCGCTGGGAGACACGCTCTTTCGCGCGAACTCCGTCGCCGAGGGCATCGCGATGGACTTCTCGCCCTCGTCGCATGTCTTTCTTCGGCTGCGGCTCTGGCACCCCGTGCTCGCGGTGGGCGTCGGGATCTACCTCACCGTCATGGCCTGGACGGTGCGGCACCTCCGTCCGACGCGGAGCAACGGGCACCTCGCGAGCGCGCTCACGGCGCTCTTCGTGACGCAGCTCGGCCTGGGCGTGGCGAACGTCTTCTTGCTCGCGCCGACCTGGCTGCAGCTGGTGCACCTGCTCGTGGCCGACCTCGTCTGGATCGCGCTCGTGCTCTTCGTCGCGTCGAGCCTGGGCGAGGACCCGTCCCCGGCGCGCTGACCCGCCGCGGGGACTCCAGGGCTCCCCTGCAACCAGGGGCCAGAACTTGTCGCCTTTCCATTCCGCCTGGGGTGACTATGCTTTCGCGACCGCGACCTCGGAGTCGTCGTCGCGAGGATACGGAGGTTGATCGATGTACCAACAGCAGATCGCGAACGCTTACCGCACCCCCGCGCGCACGGGCCTGACCGCCGACGAGACCGAGACCTTTCTCGGGCAGGTCTACCGCTGGATGGCCGTGGGTCTCGGCATCACCGGCGCCACCGCGATGGGGGTGGCGTCGTCGCCCGAGGCCCTGGCGCTGATCTTCGGCACGCCGCTCTACCTCGGACTGATCATCGCCCAGTTCGTCCTGGTGATGGCGATCTCGCCCCTGGTCGGAAAGCTCAGCAAGCCGGTGGCCGGCGGTCTCTTCATGCTCTACTCGGCGCTCACCGGGGCGACGCTGTCGGTGATCTTCTTGCGCTACGAGATCGGCTCCATCGCGACGACGTTCTTCGTCACCGCCGGGAGCTTCGCGGGGCTCAGCGCCTTCGGGCTGCTCACCCGCAAGAGCCTCACGAGCTGGGGTTCGTTCTTGTTCATGGGGCTCTTCGGCATCGTGCTCGCGAGCGTGGTGAACCTGTTCATCGGCTCGGCGGCGATCCAGTGGGTCATGAGCGTCGCGAGCGTGGTGGTGTTCACCGGGCTCATCGCCTACGACACCCAGCGCCTCAAGGACCTCGCGCCCGTCGCCGGTCGCAACGGCGCGATCCACGGCGCGCTGATGCTGTACCTCGACTTCATCAACCTCTTCCTCGCGCTGCTGCGCCTCTTCGGCTCGCGCCGCGACTGATCGCCTCGCTCACCCGCGCCGCCGCGCCCCGATCCTTCCCGTCATCGACGCCGCCGCCAGCAGGGCCCTCACGCGCCTCGACGCGAGGGGGACCCTCGCGGGCCTCGGCGAGCCCGTGAGGGCGTCGAGCCAGGCCTCCGCGGAACCCCGACGCAGGACCCCCGCGTAGTCGAAGAGCGTGATGTCGTCGATGCCCTCGGCGGCGCAGAGCGCGACGTCGTCCGCGAGCTCGTCGGGCCCGCGGTAGGTGGGCTCGTCGCCAAGCGCTCCGGTGCCTACGGCGCCGAGCGAGACGCCTCCGCGGGGGCCGAAGCGGGCGCGGGCGCGACGGCAACCATCGACCAGGAGGTAGCGGGCGTCGTCGCGGGAGAGCGCGCCGCGCGACCACCCCTCGAAGATCGAGGTGTAGAGCATGACCGTGGCGCGGTCCCAGCCGACGTCGTCGACGGGGGTGCCCATGGCGCGCTGCCAGCCGCCGGTCTCGCGCTCGGGGTCGTAGAGGCACATCGGGACCACCGCCGCGAAGGCCTCCGCCCCCGCCGCGCGCACCCGCCCCGCGAGGGCCTCGAAGCGCGAGACCGCGTCGCCCCACGCGACCGGTCCCCAGGCGTCTCCGAGGGGCCCCGAGCCCGCGCGGCGCGCGGAGAACACCCGCGAGACCAGCCCGATCGGGGGCTCGAGGTCGAACGCGAGGTCGGGCGGCGCCACAGACGACGGAACCCGATCCAGGAGCCGCGACGCGTACTCCGAGAAGCGCGCGACGTTGGCGCGGCTCGGCCACCGCCCCTCGGCGTCGTCGAGCATGGGCCAGAGCCCGCACCGCACGCCCTCGCCGTCGCACGCGCGCAGCAGCTCGGGCACGTCGCTCGCCTCGTCGCCGCGCACGGCGGCGATGAGGTCAATTCCTCGGTCTCCGAGGGGCTTGAGCGCGCCCACGAGGGAGCGCGGCGGGAGCATCTCGCACCAGATCCTTCGTCGCGTTCGGGGGGGCGTGAGAGGTAGCATCCCGGGCATGAGGATCCTGTACGGCGTGGTGGGCGAGGGCATGGGGCACGCGATGCGCTCTCGGGTGGTGCTGGAGCACCTGATCGCGCAGGGCCACGAGATCGAGGTGATGGTCTCGGGGCGCGCGGCCGACTTTCTCCGCAAGCGCTTCGACGGCGTGCGCAAGATCCACGGCCTGCACATGATCTACGAGGAGAACCGCGTTCGAAAGGGGAGAACGCTCTGGTCCAACGTCGTCGCGGGGCTCACCGGGGTGCCCGAGAACATCGGCGCGTACTTCGACCTGCTCGGAGAGTTTCGGCCCGAGGTGGTGGTCAGCGACTTCGAGTCGTGGACCTGGCTCTACGCGAAGAACCACCGGCTGCCGGTGATCTCCGTCGACAACATGCAGATCATCAACCGCTGCGCGCACGAGCCCGAGATCATCGAGGGCGACGAGGTCGACTTTCAGATCGCCAAGGCCTTCGTGAAGGCCAAGCTCCCGTGGTGCTCCTGGTACCTCGTGACGACCTTCTTTCGCCCGCCGATTCGCAAGTCACGCACGAGCCTGCACCCGCCGATTCTTCGCCCGGAGATCCTCGCGGCGACGCCCACCCGCGGGGAGCACCTGCTGGTCTATCAGACCGCCGAGGGCAACGACGGGCTCCTCGACGCGCTCCGCGCGACGGGGATGCCCTGCAGGGTCTACGGCATGCGCCGCGGGATCACCGAGGACGTCGTCGAGGGCGCGCTGACGCACCGCCCCTTCAGCGAGGGCGGGTTCATCGACGACCTGAGCAGCTGCCGCGCGGTCGTCGCGGGGGGAGGCTTCACGCTGATGGGTGAGGCGGTGTTCCTCCACAAGCCGATGCTGGCCGTCCCCCTCGCGGGGCAGTTCGAGCAGATGATCAACGCGCGGTACCTCCAGCGCGAGGGCTACGGCCGCTGGGCGCGAGACCTCTCCGACCCCGCGACGCTGAGGGGATTCCTCGACGCCGTCCCCGCGTGCGAGGCGCGGCTCGCGGGCTACCGCCAGGACGGCAACCGCGACCTGCTCGGCGCCCTCGACGGGCTGCTGGCGAAGGCCGAGGCGGGCGACGAGCTCACCCGCGTCGGCGGCTGAGCGAGCGCTACACCTGGAGCATCGCGCGCAGCTTGCGCGACGACTGACGCGACACCGCGAGGCGCGCGCCGGCCTGCGTGACCAGCACCGCGCGCCCGCCGGTCATGTCGTCGATGGCGGCGACGTGCTCGAGGTTCACCAGCAGCGCCCGGTGCGCCCGAAAGAAGCGCGCGGGGTCGAGGCGCGCCTCGAGGGCGGCGAGGGTGTAGTCGGTCGTGTGGCTGCCCCGGCTGGTGTGCACCGTGACCAGCTCGTGCTCCACCACGCAGTGCGAGATCTCGCTCACGGGGATCAGCAGCACCCGCCCGCTCACGCCCACGGGGAGCTTGTCGGCGAGGGCGCGAGGCGTGGCGGAGCGCAGGGGCGCCAAGAGCTCCTCGGCCTGCGCGCGCATGCCCCGAGACTCGGCGCGCTCGACGGCGCGCACGAGGCGGCGCGTGTCGAAGGGCTTGAGCAGGTAGTCGATGGCGCCCGCGTCGAAGGCGTCGAGGGCGTAGCGGTCGTGCGCCGTGGTGAAGATGACGTAGGGCGCGGGCGAGGGGATGCGCGCGACGAGCCGGAGCCCGTCGTCGCCCGGCATCTGCACGTCGACGAAGGCCAGGTCGGGCGCGGCGCGCTCGATGAGCGCGAGCCCCGACTCGGCGTCGTCGGCCTCGCCCACCACCGTCACGCGCCCGGCGAGGGACTCGGCGATCAGCCGATGCAACCTCGCGCGCGCCGGCGCCTCGTCGTCGATGATCACCGCCTTCGCGCTCACGTCGTGCTCCTGTCTGACCCGCCGAGCGGGCCGTGAATCGTCGCGGCGGTGGCGCCGCGGTCGGTCGCGATCTCGAAGCGCCCGGCCTCGCCCCAGGCGAGGGCCACGCGGCGCCGCACCAGGTCGACGCCGAGACCGCCCTCGCGGGGGCCGCGGTAGCCGCCGGGCGAGGTCACCGTGAGCACGAGCTCGCCGTGCGCGGCCCGCGCCGAGACCCGCACGGGCCCGCGCGCGAGCTCGCCGTGGCGCACGGCGTTCTCGAGCAGCGGCTGCAGCAGCAGCGGGGGCACGAGCACTCCGCCCAGGGACTCGTCGGCGTCGGTCTCGACGCGCAGCTCGGGGAAGCGCGCCTGCAGCAGCGCGAGGTAGTCGGCGCAGAGGGCGAGCTCCTCGTCGAGGGGGTGCATCGCGCGGCGGCGCGTGTCGAGCACCGCCCGGAGCAGCGTCGCGAGCCGGCAGATGTTCTCCTCGGCGGCGCGCGCGTCGGTGGCGCACTGGCTCGCGATGGCGTTGAGCGCGTTGAAGAGAAAGTGGGGGTCGAGGTCGGCGCGGAGCGCGTCGCGCTGCGCCGCGGCGAGGGCGGCCTCGAGGCGCTCGCGAGACCCCTCGGCGCGGTCGTGCCGCTGCTCGAGCTGGATGTCGCGGGCCAGGCCCCATCCGCCGATGAGAAAGAGCAGCCACGCGACGAGGAGCTCGCGGAGGTGCCCGAACACATAGACCCCCGACACCCGCGCCGCGGCCGCCGCGGTGCGGTAGAGCAGCACGAGCACGGCGAATTGCCCGGTCGCCACCGAGGCCGCGAGGAGCCAGGCGCGGAGCTTGCGCCCGCGGTCGCCGTCGGCCTCCAGGGGCACCAGCGCCCGCCAGGCGAGCGGGCCGATGAGCAGGGTGTAGAGCGACGAGAACGGGCCGAAGGCCGCGCCCAGCGGGTGCCCGGTGATGCTGTACTCCATCGCGCCGAAGCCCACGCCCAGGAGGAGCGTCGCGGGCAGGCGCCAGGAGCGCAGCGCCTCGCGCACGGTGTCTTCGACGAGGGGGCCGAGCTCGGAGGAGGCCGCGGGGTCGTCGGGCTCGGTGAGCACGGGGAGACTCTAATCCCCGCCGCGGCCGCGCGACGAGCGCCCTCGGGCGTCAGCGGCTCGCGGGGCGGGGCGAGCGGTCAATTCAGCTGGCTGGGGCGCGGGCCCTCGTCGGGGGGGAGCAGCTCGTCGGCCACGGGGGACGACTGGTGCAGCACGAGGCGCCACGCGCCGTCTTCGCGCACGAAGGCGTTGGTCGCGACGAAGACGCCGCGCTGGTTCTCCGAGGGGAGGGTCACGTGCTCCATGCAGATCACGTAGGCGACGTCGCCCAGGAGCGAGACCCTCGGCGACTCGCAGGAGACCTCGGGCGAGCTCGGGTTCGCGAGGATCTCCAGCCACGAGCGCATCACGGCGTCTCGACCGACGATCGGACCCCAGCCCGGATGAATGCACGCCACGGGCGCGGTGCGGGACCACAGCCCGTCCATCGCGCCAAGGTCGCGTCGCTCGAAGGCGAGGTAGAAGCCCTCGTTGGAGCGCAGCACCTCGCCCTCGTCGAGCATCAGCGGGACCGGCCCGCGTTGCGCACCCGGGTCATCCACGCCTCGTCGGAGACGGTGCCGATGAGCCGGCGGCGGGCGCGGTCGAAGAGGCCGTTCCACTGGGTGCGCTCGGCGGGGGTGTACTGCACGAGCTGCACCCCGCGGCGGGTGAGCGAGGTGATCGCGTTGCGGTCGTCGCGGTCGACGTTGCGCTGAATGAGCCCGTTGAACTGCTGGATGACCTCGCGCAGGAGCGTCTGCTGCTCCGCGGGGAGGCCCTGGTAGGCGCGGTTCGAGAGCACGATGCCGCCGACGGAGTAGCTGTTGGCGCCCTCGGTCATGTGGGTCATGCGCGAAGCCCACTGGAGCGCGACCGCGGCGTAGGGCGGCGCGACGAGCGCGTTGATGCGGTTCGTCTGCAGCGCGCCGAGCACCTCGGGGAGCGCCAGGGGAACCCCGGTGGCGCCCGCCTCGCGGTAGAACGCCGGGAGGATCACGTCGTCGCGCCAGAGCCAGGGGTGCGCGCCGGCGAGGTCGCTCGGCGTGCGGATCGGCATGGTCGAGAAGAGCCGGGGCATTCCGCCGACGGCCCAGGAGATCAGCGAGAAGCCGTGAGACGAGAACTGCTGCTGCACCTCGGTGTCGAGGCTCGCCCTGGCGCGCTCGACCGAGGCCTGGCTGTCGAACATGCCCGGGAGCATGAAGGCCAGCACCGGGCGGTGGATGTTCCCGAGGCCGATGCCCGTGGCGACCACGCCGTCGAGGCGCCCGGCGCGCACCTTGCGGATCATCTCCGACTCGTCGCCCTGGATGCCGCCCGCGTAGAAGCGGATCGAGAGCTGCTGGTTCGAGCGGCGCCGGAGCTCGCGGTTCGCAGACTCGAGCCCGCGGATCCAGGTGGAGCCCGCCGGGGCGAGGGTGCCGATGGAGATCGTTCGCTGCGCCTGCGCCGCGCCGCCGAGCAGCGTGAGGCCAGAGACGAGCGCGAGCAGAGCCTTCGAGGGTGAGCGCATGGGACGAGATCCTTCCTATGATCGTGCCGCGGGCGCAAGGGGCTCGGCCGCGCGTAGGCAGCTGGACGGCCCCGGGGCCCCTCGCATTCATCCCGCGCGTGCGGGCGGACGGGGTGTCGCGCTACGCTACGCGGCGGATGTCGCCCCCAGAGAACAAGCCCGACGCGGTCGACCCCGACGACGCCGCGCAGAGCCTCGACGAGGTCGAGGAGCTGCTCAAGCGCATCCCAGGCGCCAAGAGCCTGCTCAAGGAGCTGAAGGAGCTCCGCGCCCTGCTCATCGACCGCCGCGCCCCGCGGGTGGCGTGCGTGGGCCGTCGCGGCGCGGGGAAGTCCTCGCTCGCGAACGCGCTGCTGGGCGAGGCCGTGCTCGCCGTCGGCCCCGTGGCCGACACCACGACGAAGCCCGGGTGGGTCGATCTGCGCGTGGCGCAGCGCTCGATGCGGTGGTTCGACACGCCGGGTCTAGGCGTGGGCGACGCCGAGGCGCGACGGCGAGAGGTGGCCCAGGCGCTTCGCCGCGAGCGCCCCGACGTGCTGATCTTTCTGTGCCGCGCGACGGAGGTCGACGCGGGCATCGACGACGACCTCGACGACCTGATCGAGGTGCGCCGCGCCACCACCGACGCGCGCGGCGCGCAGGTGCCCCTGGTCGCGGCGGTGACCAAGGTCGACGAGCTCGCGCCGCAGCACCTGCGCGCGCCGCCCTACGACGCCGACCCCGCCAAGCACGAGAACGTCGACGCCGCGGCCCGGCGGCTGCGAGAGCACCTCGAGCGAAAGGGCCTCGGGCAGGTCAAGGTCGTGCCCGTCGCGACCTACATGCGCTGGGAGGGCGACGCCCTCGAGGTCGACTGGCGCTGGAACCTCCCGGCCCTCGCCTCGGCGATCTTCTCGAAGCTCCCTGAGCCCGCGCAGGTCGAGGCCGCCCGCGCGTTCGTCGAGGCGAAGGCGCTGCGTCGGCGCGTCGCCATGCGCTTCGTGGGCACCGCCACCAGCGTCGCGGTGATCGTCGGCGCGACGCCGCTGCCCTTCGCGGACGTCACGATCCTGCTGCCGCTGCAGTCGTTCATGCTCACGGCCATCGCCTACTCGTCGGGGCGCCCCGTCGGCCCGCGCGCGGTGAGCGCCTGGCTCGGCAGCCTCGGGCTCAACGTCGGCGCCGCGCTGGGGATGCGCGAGCTCGTGCGGGCGGTGTTGAAGGTGATCCCCGGCGTGGGCGGGGCGCTCTCAGGCGCGGTGGCGGGCACCGGCACCTGGGCCCTCGGCGTCGCCGCGGTGCGCTTCTTCGTCGACGGCCAGACCGCGGCGCAGTCGCGCCAGGCCTTCGACGAGGCGCTGCGCGAAGGCCCAGACGAAGTCCCTGCGCCGCAGGGAGATCCGCCCGACGAAGGCGGGTCTTGAGCGCGTGCCGCGAGGGCGTTCTCGGGGCCCTCGACGAGGTCGAGTCTCAGCTGGGCGAGCTGCCTGAGCTCGCGCGGGCGCGGGTCCGAGCGCGGGCGGGCGGCGCGGCGGCGCTGGCGGTGCTGGGGCGGCGGGGCGTGGGCAAGAGCAGCCTGCTCAACGCCCTCTCGCCCCGGGAGGTCGCGGCGGTGGGGCACGTCGTCGACACCACGCGCGCCGCGAGCGCCCACGAGATCGACGGCGTGCGGGGCCTCCTCTGGGTCGACGGGCCGGGCCTCCGCGGCGCCCTCGAGGCGGTCTCGCCCGAGGCGGCGCTGGCCCCCTGGGACCCCTTCGCGACCCTCGTGGTGGTCGGGGCGACGGAGGTCGAGACGGGCCGCGAGGACCTGCGCCGCGCCGCGGCGTACCTCCACGCGCGGCCGAAGCGCCTGCGGCGCTGCGTGATCGTCGTGAACCGGGTCGACGAGCTCGACCCCGTCGACGACTACGCGCCGCCCTTTCGAAGCCCGAGGAAGGGGATCCACATCGCCGAGGCCTGCGCCCGCGCGCGCCGCGCGCTCGCGCGGGAGGGCGTCGACGCGGTCGAGGTGGTGCCGGTGAGCTCGGTGCTGGTGCGCGAGGGCGACGCGGTGACCTTCGACGGTCGCTGGAACCTCGAGGCGCTGCGCGCGGTGCTCCGCTCGCTGGCCGACGCCGACGCGGCGGCGCAGGGCGGCAGGGCGTTGGGGCGAGAGCTCGCGTCGATCGCGCTCCGTTACGCGGAGAGCCGGCGCGAGCTCTCGACGACGCCGACGGCGCCCGAGCGCGCGCTGGTGTGCGCGCTGTTGGGCGAGGAGCCCGCGCCGGGGGCCCTCGCGCGTCGGGTCTTCGGGGAGCGAGGGGCGTGGGTGCGGGCGGTCGCGAGCGCCGCGCGACGCGCGGGCGTCGACGCGCTCAGGCAGAGGGGCGTTCAGCGGGCGGGCGCGTAGGCGCAGCGGACGCCGAGGTCGTAGTCGTGAAACGCGGGGTGCTGCCCCTCGCGAAAGGTCGTGCGCAGACGCTCGGTCTGGTCGTTGTTCCAGCCGCCGCCCCGGGTGACACGGGCCGAACCCTGCTCGGGGCCGAGGGGGTCTGACGCGCTGCCGGACGGATAGCTTCGCGCGTACCAGTCGGCGGTCCACTCCCAGACGTTGCCGCTCATGTCGAGCACGCCGAAGGGCGAGGCGCCCTGAGGAAAGCTCCCGACCGGGGAGGGGCCGACCCCGCGGCAGGAGTTTCCGCTCACGGTCCAGTCCGCGCGCTCGCAGTCGCTCGGCGCGTCTCCCCCCCAGGGAAAGAGCCGCCCGTCGGTGCCGCGCGCGGCGAACTCCCACTCGGCCTCGGTGGGCAGCCGTCCCCCCGCGAAGCGGCAGTAGCGCTCGCTCTGGTTCCAGTCGATGCTGGTGACGGGGACGTCTTCGGTGGGGCTCTGCGTGGCCGCGCGGGTGCACGCGCCCGCGGCGACGCAGCGGGTGTACTCGCGCGCCGAGACCTCGAGGCGGTCGATGCAGTAGTCGCTCAGCGACACCTCGTGCGCCGGTCGCTCGTCGGGCGGCGTGGACGGGTCGGCGGCGCCCATGGTGAAGGTCCCGCCGGGGATGTAGACCGCGCCGTCGGGGCACCGCGAGAGCGCCGCGGCCAGGGGGCCCTGCGCCGCCGGGGCCGCGTCGGCCGAGGGGGGCCCCGCGTCCTGGTGCGCGCGGATCGCGAGCCACCGGGGCGTGTCGTCGCGGGGCGCGCGGGGGCGCGCGGGGGGCGTCGCGCGAAAGATGCAGTGCGCGAGGGCGGCGGCTGCGAGGAGGGCGAGGGGAGCGCTGCGCGGCGCGGGCATGAGCGGCACTCTAACAGCGAGAGCGCCGCGCGCGTACACTCCCCGTCGCGGGGATCAGCGGAGCGTGCCGTATCCGAGGATGCGAGACGCGTAGCGCGTGGCGTCGATCAGCCCGACGTAGTTGTGAAAGCGGGTGACCGCCTCGGCGTTGCGCTGCAGGTCGCGGTTGGCCGGCACCGGCTCGCGGGTGGTCGGGTCGAGCACCACGCGGTAGCTCCCGTCGGGGTTCTGCACCGGCCGACCGGAGAGGTCGAGCTCCACCTGGTAGGTGTCGCGCATGAGCAGGTTGGCGTGCGCGAGCATGCGCGAGGCGATGCCGCGGTCGGTCTCGACGCCGTCGACGCGGTCGGCCTCGAAGCGCCGCGCGACGTACACCACGCCGGTCTCGGGGTTGCGAAAGCGCACCCGCTCCTCCTCAGGCACGTCGACGGCCTCGGCGCCGCCCTCGGTCCAGATGCGGAGCTTCTGGATCGTGGTGAGGTCCGAGTTGAGGGAGGAGAAGAGCATCGAGTAGACGACCGTCGGGAGCTCCTGGCGGTACCCGATGTTCGGGAAGAGAACGCGCGAGCCCGAGGGGCGCAGCGGCTCGCCGAAGGGGTCGCTGCGGGTCGGGGTGGTCCAGAGCGGCATGAGCTCGGGGGTGAGCGCGGTGAGGTTGCCCTCGCCGTCGATGCGCGGCGCCGTGGGCACGTGCATCGCCACCGCGTCCCAGTCCTCGGAGAGGATCCCGCCGAGGAGGCGGTCGTAGGCGCGCGGCATGTCGTTTCGGAAGTTCAGCTGGAACTCCCGGCCGTCGAGGAAGAGCGAGCGCGAGATGCTCGAGAAGGTCGGCCTCGTGTCGGTCAGCATGATCGCCGCGAGCGGCTTCTCGGGGTACGAGCCCGCGCGGCGCACGTACGAGTGGTAGTCCCACGAGCCGCCGATGGTGTTGTCGTACTCCTCGCCGATGAAGCGACCGTCGCCGATGCTGATCTCAAACTGCGGCTCGTCGCCGGCGTTGTCGGGCACGTCGAAGAGAGGGCGGGTCTCCATCGGGAGCGGGCGGTTCGTCACCAGCTCGTAGTTGCCCGGCTCGGGTCGGAGCATCACGCCCGCGAAGAAGTCGAAGATCGCCGGGCCCGCCATGAGGTACGGGCGGAGCCAGTTGTCGTCGCGCGTGAGCCGCTCGTAGAGCCCCGACGAGAAGGCTTGCGAGTAGTACGCCGTGTCGCGGGCGACCGACCAGTGGTAGCCCCGCAGGCGGCGGAAGATCGTGCGCGCGAGGTAGTACGGGATGTTCATCCGGCCGAACTCGCGCTGGCCGCGGCGGAAGTACATCGACGCGTACGTCAGGTTGTACTTCTGGATCATCGACTGGGTGACCTCGTACGGGTCGGCCCCCTGGTCGAAGTAGTTGATGTGGGGGTAGCCCGTGGCGATGTCCCACCCCACGCGGTAGCCCCAGCGGAGCACCCCGCCGCCGGTGCGCGCGTCGCTGCGGGTGCGCCACATCGGGGCCACGCGGTCGGAGGTCGTGCTCGTGGGCGAGCTCTCGAAGTCGGTCATCGCCGCGTGGTCGCGGGGCGCGAACGAGCAGAGCTGGCCGTCGACGATGCGCCAGCGGTACCGAGCCTTCTCCTGCTCCGTCGCCGGGCGGCAGCGGCCGGGGTCGAACACGCGCAGCTGCCGCGCGAGCTCGGTGTAGTGGATCGGGAGCACGCCGGTCTCGTTGAGCACCGGGTCGGTCCACTCGATCTGGTCGAGCTCAGAGAGCTGCGAGCGGAGCCTCGGCGCGAAGCGCTGCTGGTCCTCCGGCGCGAAGCCCCCGCGGGCGGTGTCGGGCTCCATGGTCTCGATGACGCGGCCGTAGAGCAGCCCCATCGCGTACACGTCGTACGAGCCGAGCCCCACGGTCTCGCCGAAGCGCTCCCACTGGTACTCCATCGTCGACGTGTTGCCGAAGTAGTTGATGCCCGCGTGGGGCGCGCTGCCCTCGGCGACGCCCTGCTCCTCGTCGCTGGGCGGGTCGATGTAGCGCGGGCCCATGCAGTTGTCGGCGTTGCGGTCCGCGTTGCGAATCGGGTTGCAGCTGTTCTGCGTGCAGCTCGGCAGGCAGGTCGAGGCGGCGGCGTTGTTGCGCGTGCGGAGCTGCCAGTACTGCGGGTTGTAGTTCATCGAGTCGTAGCTCGACGGGGGCATGTGGTAGAGCCCGAGCGAGTGGCCGATCTCGTGGAGCTGAATGCCCTTGTAGGCTTCGGTCAGCAGGTCGTCGTAGATGCGCCGGGCGCGCTCCTCTCGGCTGAGCGTGCCGTAGCGCTGCTGAAACCACCGCGCGACGCCGCGCATGTCCTGGCTGCCCACGACCGCCGGTGCGCCGACGTCCTGGAAGCAGAAGCCGTGCCCCTCGAGGCGCTGCTGGAGCTGGTTGCGGGTGAGCTCCGCGGTGTCAGGGTCCATGCGGCGCAGGGGCGAGACCTGGTCGAGAAAGCTCGCTGACCGAGCCGCCGAGGGGTCGAAGCCGAGGTTCGAGAGCCAGTGCTCGTCGATCATGTCGGCCTCGATCGAGGTGTTCTGCAGCTGCGACGCGAGGGCGCGAAACTGCTGCGCGGAGCGGGTCGAGTCGGCCGACACGGGGCGCGCGGAGGCGAGGGCGCGGTCGTGGTTCTCCAGCGCCTGGCTCGCGTCTCGCGCCGCCGGCGCGCGAACGCCGGTGCTGGACGACAGGTTCGCGAGGTCGATGGCGCGGGCGCGCGCGCCCATCTCGGCGGGGGAGAGGGCGGGCGCGGCGGCCGCCGCGGGGTTGCGGAGGTTGCGCGCGAAGTTCTGCGCCGCGGCGCCTTCGACGTACTCGCTGACGTCGAGGTCGCCGATCATCATCAGCACGTAGTCGCGCTGCTGCGCCGCCGCGAACTCCGCGGAGCGGCCCACGGTGAGCCCGCCGTTGGAGACCACCTCGCCGGTCAGGGGGTCGTAGCCCCAGTGGGTGATGCCGCCGAAGGGGGCGCGCGTGCGGCCGTTGACGTAGGTGATGTGGTTGTAGCGAATGTCGCCGAGGCGCGCGCGGTACCCGTCCTCGCGGCACGCGGGCTTCGGGTCGCTCGGGAGCACCGGGTTGTGACAGAGCACCACCGCCGGGCCGTTCGAGGCCTTCGGCCGCGGGCCGAGAAACGCGCCCATCTCCTGCGCCTGCTCGCCCGAGTCGTAGAACTGCGCGTGGCAGGCGTCGCGCTCGCCCCCGGTGCGTCGGCACTCGACCTCTCGCGCGTCGGCGACGGCGCGCATGATGGCGACGTTCCAGGTGTCGATGATCTCTTCGGAGGGGCCGCGCACGATCGCGCTCGCCGCGTCTGCGGGCGTGACGAGCCTCCGCGCGCCGCCCTCGACCACGTGGTTCTGGAACTGCGCGGGCATGTCGGGGTTGACGTAGTACGCGATGGGGCGGACGCGGCGCTGACGGTAGGGCAGCGTGCACTTGTTCATCACCGTGTCGCACTGCGAGCCCGAGACCTGCTCGGCGGTGAAGCCCATGGTCATCGCGGCCTCGCACTGGTCGGCGGTGCCGTTGTTGTTCGCGTCGGCGTTCTCGGTGCACGACACGAACTGCGGCGGGGCCGTGCCCACGCGGCGCTGCAGGTGCGACTGCTCCCAGATGTTATGGATCATCTGGTAGCGATGAAAGTTCGAGTCGGTGGTGCCGTAGCCCGGGTCGTAGCCGTTGCGGTCGGCGCGCGGTCCGCCCACGAGGTCGTAGGGCGCGCGGGTCATCTCGAGCGGCTGAAAGTCACGGTCGACCACGCGGCGAAACGACGTGCGGATGGTCGTCTCTTGCTCGTTGCATGAGTAGACCGGGCCGTTGGCGAAGAAGTTGGCGATGAGGCAGGTGGGGAGGGGCTCGCCGAAGATGCGCGAGTTCTCCGGGCGCACCAGCCAGCGCGAGGTGATGTCGAAGTAGCCCGAGCTGAGCTCGGAGAGGTTGTTCGCGTCGGGGCTGCGGGGGTTCTCCTCGGTCCACGCCACGGGGGAGAACGAGAGGTCGCCGAAGACCGAGCCGTACCAGACCCACGCCCAGTCGGGGTTGGTCACCAGGTTGCGGGACCAGTCGACCCGGATGTACTCGCGGTCGTACCAGCGCCGGTCCGAGACGTTCTCCTCGACGATGTTGAGCTGCTCGCCCGTCGTCGGGTTGTACGACCGGCGGATGTCGAACTGGCTCTCGATGCGGTACGCGGCGACGATCATCCCGCGGTCGGTGCGCTGCGAGACGCGGGTGGAGCCGCTGTTCTCCTGCACGAACTCGTAGCTCTTGCGGGCCACGAGGAGGTTCTCTTGAATCTCCCAACGGATGCGGTCGACGTCGTCCCAGGTGCCGACGGGCATCAGGGTCTGGTCGCTCGACCCTCCGACCACGTAGTTGTTCACGTAGAACTCGGGGTCGTCGTCGGTGTCGGTGTAGTTCTCACCGACGAAGAAGCGCTTGGGGAGCGCAGACTCCTGCACGCGGCTGATGGGATCGCGCTCCTGCGCGCAGTCCACTCCGCCGACGGCCAACGCGGCCAGCGCGAGCAGCGGCAGCGCGCGACGACCCGACGCCACGCGCCCGGGCCTCGACCTACGAGACGACATTCTCGACCTCCTGAAATGACGGACGGTTCAAACAGGCCGTCGGCGCTGGGGTTTTCAGCGCCGACGCTTCGCGCGGACCCTACTACGATCCAGCACGGTCGTCAGGGCGAGACGCGGTGCTCTTCGCCGACCCGGCGGCCCTGGGCGTCGTAGCGGGCGAACCACACGTCCACGCCCCCGCCGCGCACGTCGGTCCACGCGATGCCGAACTCGCGGCCGTTCCACGCGACGCTGGGGAGGAGCCCCATGGAATTGCGGGTGACCTGGGTGACGGCGCCCAGGGGCTTGCCCTCGCCGTCGAGCCGGGCGAGCCAGACGTCCAGGCCGTCGTCGCCGATGGTCGTCCACGCCACCGCGTAGACCCCTCCGCCGAACGCGATCACGGGCTGCACCTGGAACCTGTCCCTCCGCGTGACCTCGCGGCGGGGCACGTCGACGCGGCCCGGCGACACCGCCGCGAAGGCCAGCCGGTTGAGGGGCGTGTCGTCGTCCTCGGCGGACATCTCGTCCTCCCAGATCACGCCGAAGTTCCTGCCCGACCACGCGAGGTTGGCGCTGCCGCACCGCTCGGCGCGCTGGGCGACCTTGAGCGGCGCCGAGGCCTCGCCGCCGGCGCCCACGCGGAGAAAGAGCGTCTCGGCGCGCTCGTCGCGCGGGATGTACGTGTTGAAGGCCACGCCGTACGCGTCGCCCGTGAACGCGAAGCCCAGCAGCCCGCTCGCGGCGAAGCGGCTGTGGAGGGTGGTGTCTCCGCCGACGCGGGCGCCGTCCTGGCCGTAGCGCGCGAAGCGCGCGCTCATCTGCGCCGCGACCGAGACGCCGTACCAGGCCGCGGCGTACTCGCGGCCGTTCCACTCGACGCGCCCGCCGAAGTTGAAGCCGTCGCCGCCGAGGGTGATGGGCTGACCCTGCGCGGCGCCCTGCGCGTCGAGGCGGAGCACCCGCGTCGCGAGGTCGTTGTCGCCGATCTCGGTGTACGCGAGGGCGAAGCCCGCGGGGCCCGCGGCGAGGTCGGGCATGACCTTCACGGTGTCGGCGTTGGTGAGCCGACGCGCCGCGCCGACGCGCTTGCCGTCGGCCTGGAGCCGCGCGAACCAGACGTCGAGCCGCTCGTCTTCGATGCCGAGGAACGACAGCGCCCAGCCGTCGGCGGTGGGCGTGAGCGTCGGGGAGATCCACGCGTCGGCGTCGTCGGCGGCGGCGCGGAGGACGCGCGCGCTCATCCCCGTGACATCGACGCAGCGCTCGCCCGCGCCGCAGGTCAGGTCGCTGGCGCAGAAGGTCCCCGAGCGCGCGCACTGCCCCCCGGCGACGAGGATCGCGCGGGCGGGGCGTCGCGTCGCGGCGCGGGCGGGCTGAGGGTGCGGCGTCGGCGCGGCGCCGCGGGTCATCGCGAAGGGCGCGCTCAGGCCCAGGGCCGCGACGCAGAGACCGAGGGTCCTCCAGCGCCGGGGGTTGCGCGAGCGGTCGAGGCGCGCGAGGTGAAGGAGCATTCCAGCGATCGAGGTGGGACGACGGGACATAGCGTGTGTTGCCTCCAGGAGGAGCGCCGGCGGGCACCGGGGGGCCCGGACGCCGTGGCTCGCAACGATACAGCGCCGCGCGCGGGACGCCAGCGTGGTAGAAGCATCCCACCGCCGTGAACGCCGATCGCGACCTCTCCCTTCGTGCCATGACCGACGACGGCTCGCTCCGCGTGATCGTCGTCGACGTGACTGAGACCGTGCGCGAGTCTGCTCGCGCCCAGCGCGCTGACGCCGCCGAGGCGAAGTGGCTCGGAGACCTGATCGCCGGCACCGTCATGATCCGCGAGACGATGTCGCCCGACCTGCGCGTGCAGGGGATCCTTCAGATCGGCGCGGGCGCCTTCGTCGCCGACTCGCACCCCGACGGGGGCAGCCGGGGGCTGATCCAGCGCGGCTCGAAGGCCTCGTCCGCCGACGGCGCGCGGCTCCAGATGATGCGCACGCTCCCGCGGGGCAGCGTGCAGCAGGGGATCGTTCGCGTCGACGAGCGCGTCGGGGTCTCCGACGCGCTCATGCGCTACCTCCAGCACAGCGAGCAGGTCGAGTCGGCGCTGGCGGTCTCGACGCTGGTGCAGGGCGGCGAGGTGATCGCGGCCGGGGGCTACCTGATCCAGCTCCTCCCCGAGCTCGACGAGGCGACCCTCGCGCTCGTCACGGCGCGCCTGCAGGCCTTTCCGACGATGGAGGCGCTGCAGGGGGGCGCGGCCACCGTCGACGGGGTGATGGCCATGCTGCTCGAGCACCTGCCCTTCACCGAGCTGGCCCGGGGGCCGCTCCGCTTTCAGTGCCGCTGCGATCGGGCGCGGCTCATCCAGGCGCTCGCGTCGGTCGGGCGCGGCGAGCTCGAGTCGATGATCGCCGAGGCCAAGCCGCTCGAGATCGGCTGCGACTACTGCAACGCGCAGTACACCCTCGAGGTGAGCGAGCTGATCCCGCTGCTTCAGCCCAACTGACCCTGACGCTCAGCCGTCGTCGTCGCTCACGAAGGTCTCGACCTCGGTGAGCCGCGCGTCGATCTCGCTGAAGCGCTCGGCGAGGCTCCGCACGAAGCGCCCGAGCCACGCGTTGGCGCCGAGCTGCTCGGTGATCGACTCGCGGGTGAGCTCATAGGCGGTCACGGCGTCGACGGCTTGAATGCTCGCGCTCCTCGGTCGGTTGGTGAGCACCGCGGTCTCGCCGAAGACGTCACCGGGACCGAGGTGGCGAAGGGTGCGCCGACGACCGTCGACGGTCTTGAACACCTCGCAGTGGCCCGCCGTCACGATGTACGCGGTGACGCCAGGCTCGCCCTCGGCGACGATCATCTCGCCCGGCGCCCACTTGCGCAGCACGAAGCGGTCGGTCCCGCGGACGTAGCGCTCGATGTCCGCGCGGAGCTCGGCGACGGAGCCGTAGCGGTCGGCGGGCGAGGGCGCGAGGGCCTTCATCGCGATGCGCGCCAGGGCGGGCGGGTAGTCGCCCTCGGCGACGACCTCGTCGATCGGGGTGACGTCGCCGCGGGTGGCGCGGAACACGGTCTCCCAGTACGAGCCGCCGCCGTGCGGGGTGCAGCGGGTGATCATCTCGTAGAGCACGCCGCCGAGGAGGTACACGTCGGTGCGCGAGTCGATGTCGCGACGGTCGCCGGAGGACTGCTCGGGCGCGGCGTACGCGGGCGTGCCGACGAGGGTCTTTCGACCGCTGGGCTGCACCACGGAGCTGCGGGGATCGTCGACATCGAGGTGCCCGGCCGCGAGATCGGCGGCCTCGCCCCTCGGGTCGAGCCGCGCCATGCCCCAGTCCATGAGGTAGACCTGTCCGAAGGAGCCGACCATGATGTTCTGCGGCTTGATGTCGCCGTGGATCACCCCTCGGTTGTGCGCGAACGCGACGGCGTCGCAGACCTTGAGCAGCGCGTCGAGGAGCCCGTCGAGGCGGCCGCTGCGAAAGGGGAGCACCTCGTCTCGGTGGATCTCTCCCTCGAGGGTCTCGCCCGCGACGAGCTTCATCACGAAGTAGTGGCGCCCCGAGGCGTCGACCCCGAGCTCGTGCACCGGCACGATGTTCGGGTGGTCGAGCTGGCCGGTCACGCGGGCCTCGGCGATGAAGCGGTGCACCGCGTCGGAGTTCGTCTCGAGGGCGTCGTGGAGCACCTTCATCGCGACGCGACGCTGGAGCTCCTTGTCGATCACCCGGTGCACCGCGCCCATGCCACCGCGGCCGAGCACGCCGTCTTCGTCGAAGCGCAGCGACGCGCTCCGCAGCGGGACCGACCCGCCGCCCTCGGACTCGGCAGGCGCCAGGACCGTGTCGGTGTGGCGCGCGCTCAGGTGCTGCTTCGACTGTCGTTCGTCCGACACTGCACGCACTTTTACGCGCGGGCCGGGGACGGCACAAGGGACCGAGGCGCTCGCGGGTCAGTCGAGGAACGAGGCGTGGTAGCCCGCGTCTTCGATGCCCGCGGCCGCGGCGGTGAGCTCGAGCGGGGCGAAGGTGTCGAGCATCACCGCCAGCTCCGAGGTCTCACAGCTGCCGATCGACGCCTCGTAGGCGCCGGGGTGCGGCCCGTGCGGGATGCCCATCGGGTGCAGGCTCACGCTGCCGGG
Source organism: Polyangiales bacterium (assembly GCA_041389885.1). Taxonomy (GTDB): domain Bacteria; phylum Myxococcota_A; class Polyangia; order Polyangiales; genus JAWKRB01. The sequence goes on from JAWKRB010000006.1 coordinate 283,159, forward strand.
CCCGACGCCGCGGCGCGAGGTGAAGTTCCCGCTGCAGTAGAAGAGGATCTCGTCGCAATCCACGCTGCTGTGGGGGTAGGGGCAGGGGATCGCCTCGGGGTGGAAATCGACCAGCCGCGGCACGAAGGAGCAGATCAGCGCGCCGCGTGTCGCGAAGGTGCCGTGCCAGGTCGGCGGCAGGTGCACGGTGCTCACCCGCGGCTGAAAATCGAGGATCGCGAAGGCCCAGGGGTAGCTGGTGCCGTCCCACCCGACGACGTCGAGCGGGCTGTGCTTCGAGCGCATGCCGTGGAACACCCCCCGGCGCTTGACCACCGTCTCGCGAATGCCTTCGTCGCGAGGGCCCTCGAAGACCGGGCGACGGAAGTCGCGGTGGCAGTAGGGCGCGTCCATGCGGAGCTGCCCCGTGGCGTTGCGCCACTGACGAGGGAGGTGCAGCCCGCCGAGGCACTCGACGCTCACCCAGTGCTGCTCGACCCCCGCGTCGACGAGGATGCGATGGGCGACCCCCTTGGGCACGTAGACGTAGTCCCCCTCGCCGAAGCGCACGTCCCCGAGGGTCGAGCGCACGGTGCCCCCGCCTCGAAAGACGTAGAACAGGTCGTCCGCGTCGCCGTTGACGAAGTACACCGGGTCGTCTCGATCGGGCTTGAGCACGCCGAAGACCAGGTCGCCGTTGAACGCCAGCGGGACGCGCGCGTCGAGGGGCGCGCCGCCTCCAGACGGGAGCGCCAGCGTGAGCAGGTGACGCTTCGCCAGCGGCATCGGCGGCAGGGCGACGGGCGGCGCCCAGCCGTGGCGGGTGGGGGAGTGCGACTGCGCCTGCGGTCGGTGGAGGTGGTACGCGAGGGTGTAGGGGCCGTCGAAGCCCTCGCGGGTGATGCACTCCTCGTAACGGAGCGCGCCGTCGGCGCCGCGGAGCTGGATATGGTGCTTGCGCGGGAGCTCGCCCGCGGACGTTCGATCGAGCATCGGGTCAACGCTCCCAGGCAGGAGTCGGGGATCAGCCCTTCACCGCGTCGGGCTGCGCGTCGGGGTGCGCGGCCTGAAACGCGGCCATCGCGGCGCAGCGCGCCTCGACGCGCAGGAGGGTGGGAAAGTCGTCGAGGTCGACGCCGAAGCGCCGACACCCGAACAGCTGCGGCACCAGGCACACATCGGCCAGCGTCGGGGCGTCGCCGACGAGAAAGTCGCCCGCGGTCTGCGCCGCCGCCGCCTCGAGCGCGCGGGTGCCCCGGATCAGGAAGTGCCGGGTGAACGCCGCCGCGTCTCCCTTGAGCTCGTCGCGAATGAAGCGCTGCGCCTCGAGGTTCTGCATCGGCTGCATCCCTGCGTTGACGATCTCGGCCAGGCTCCGCGCGCGCGCGCGCAGGAAGGGGTCGGCGGGGAGCAGCGGGGGTGAGGGGTGGGTCTCGTCGAGCCACTCCAAGATCGGCAGCGACTGCGACAGCACGCGGGCCTCGCCGTCGTGCGACCACACCAGGGTGGGGACCTGCATCATCGGGTTGAGCGCGCGGTACGCGTCGCCGCGCTGCGCGCCCCCGTCGGCCACGAGGTTCACGGCGACGTACTCGTAGTCGATCCCCTTGAGCGCCAGGCCGATGCGCACGCGCCAGGACGCGGAGCTGCGCCAGTACCCGTAGAGCTTCATCGCGCCTCCACGCGCTGACGAATCTCGCCGAAGATCGACCGCCCGGCGGGGTCGAGCATCTCGATGGCCACCTCGTCGCCGTCCTTCAGAAAGGGCGTGACCGCCGCGCCGCCGTCGATGATCTCGATCATGCGACGCTCGGCCAGGCACGAGATGCCGCGGGCTCGGTCCTCGTTCGACACCGTGCCGCTGCCGAGGATCGTGCCGGCCGTGTACGCCCGCGTGCGCGCGATGTGCTCGACCAGCTCGAAGAAGCTGAAGTGCATCTCCGGGCCGGCGTGGGGGTCACCCACCAGCGCGCCGTTCAGCGTCACGCGCAGGGGGAGGTGCAGCCGCCCGCCGTGCCAGGCCTCGCCCAGCTCGTCTGGGGTCACCGCGAAGGGCGAGAAGGCGCTCGCGGGCTTGGACTGAAAGAACCCGAAGCCCTTCGCCAGCTCGTTCGGGATCAGGTTGCGCAGCGTGCAGTCGTTCACCAGCATCACGAGGCGCACGTGCGCCCCGGCCTCGCTGGCCCGGGTGCCCTGCGGCGTGTCTCCGAGGATCACCGCGACCTCGCCCTCGAAGTCGAGGCCCCAGGACGGGTCGGCCAGGGGGATCGGCTGGGTCGGCGCGAGGAGCACCCCGCTGCCCCCCTGGTAGACCAGAGGGTCTGACTCGAGCGTCGGAGGGGGCTCGGCGCCGCGGGCCTTGCGCACCAGGCGCACGTGGTTGAGGTAGGCCGACCCGTCGACCCACTCGTAGGCTCGGGGCAGGGGGCTGTGCAGCGCCGAGACATCGAGCGGGCGCGAGTCGGCGACGCCCGCGGCGAGGTCGCGCGCGAGGGCCTCGAGCCGTGGAGAGAGCGCCTCCCAGTCGTCGAGCGCCGCCTGCAGCGTCGGGGCGATCTGCCCCGCGCTCGCGCAGCGGAGGCCGTCGGGAGAGACGACGAGGAGCGCGCCGTCGCGCGAGCCATTTCGAAGCGTCGCTAGCCGCATGAAGCCGAAGGGGGTAGCACGCCCGCCGCTCGGGCGACAACCGCCGGTGGTGCGTCCGCGGCGCGAGGTGTTACGACTGCGCGGGTGCGGGTGCCGCTCCATATCAAGCTGGTGATCAGCTACATCCTGGTGGTGGGCCTCGCGCTCGTGCCCACCGCGGTCTACCTCCGCACGTCGCTGCAGAAGGAGCAGGTCGCGAGCGTTCGCCAGCAGCTCCGCGCCGACCTCACGGTGCTCTGCGGGAGGCTCCGGAGCGGGTCGCCGGCCGAGCTCGCCGCGCGAGCGGGCGCGTTTCGCTTCTCGGTGCTCACCCGCGTCACCGTGATGAACGCCTCGGGCGACGTGCTGGTCGACTCGGAGCGCCCCGACGTATCGCTCCCGAACCACGGAGACCGCGCGGAGTATCGAGACGCGCTGGCGAGGGGCGAGGGCTCGGCCGAGCGCGTCAGCGCGACCACCGGTCGGCGCATGCTCTACGTCGCGCGGCGCTGCGGGGACGCGGGCGCGCAGGCCTCCGTCGCGCGCCTCGCGGTGCGCCTCGACGGCATCGAGAGCGGCCGCGCGAAGATCGAGGGCGTGCTGCGCAACGCGGGCGCCGTGGCGCTCTCCGCGGCCGTGCTCCTCGGGCTGGTCGCGGCCCTCGTGGCCGTGCGGCCGCTGCGCGCCATCGCCTCGGCCGCGCACGCCATCGCGAAGGGAGATTTCGGCACCTCGCTGAGCGTCCACACGGGCGACGAGATCGAAGAGGTCGCGCACGCGATCAACTCGGTGGTCGACATGCTGCGCGACCGGCTGGTGGCCAGCGGCGCCGAGCGCGCGACGACCCAGGCGCTCCTCGACGAGCTGCCCGTGGGGGTGGTGGTGTACGACGCCGATCGACAGCCTACGCGGCTCAACCCCGCCGCGAGGCTGCTCTGCGGGCTCGAGCCCAACGTCGAGTCGGTGCGCTGCGCGGAGCTCGCTCGCCTCCCTGGGCAGCGCGCCGCGATGGAGCGCGCGGCGGTCGAGGCCAGGGGAGAGCCCGTCGCGCTGACGCTCCCGTGGATGCCCTCGGCGCGGCTCCGCGCGCGCTGGGTGCGCGTCTACGACGACGGCGGCGGCGACACCGCGGCGGTGATCCTCGCGGACGCGTCGATCGAGCTCGCGCTGGAGGAGCGCGGCGCTCGGTTGCGGGAGGCCGCCTCGGCGCTCCGCCGCGTGGCGTCTTCGATCGCCGACCCGATCGAGGCCACGTCGCTCCACCGCCTCGCCGACCGCTGCGGGGAGGTGGCCTCCTCGGGCGCTCCCGACGCGCCGCTGAGGGTCGAGGCCCTGGGCGCGCTCATCGACCGCGCGTGGTCCGAGCTCGGCGCGGTCGGCGGCGGCAGGGCGGTCGAGGTCGCGGGCGACGGCGCGGTCGACGTGTCGGTGGCCGAGCGAGGTGAGCGCTGCCTCGACGCGCTGCGCTCGCTGCTCCGCTGGGCGGCGGAGCCCCCTGGTGAGAGCGGGGTCGAGCTGAGGGTCACGCACGAGGGGGCGACGGTGCGCGTGAGCGCGAGGCGGCCCCTCGGGAGCGACGAGCCCTTCTTCGCCGCGCGGGCGCTCCGGGCGCTCTCGGGCGACGCGGGCCAGCGATTCGGAGAGGACCATGAAGAGCGCTGGCTCTCCCTCCCCTGCGCCTAGCGGCGGGCGCTCGACCGCGCGCTCCAAGCCGGGGCGTCGCAAGCGCGAGGGGCTCGTCGTGCAGGCCGAGGTGCACGACCGCCACCAGCTCGAGCTCCGCTTCAACCACCCCCTCGACGACGAGGGCGGCTGGCGCCTCGACATCGACGCGTTCTTCTTCGTCCCGCGCAACGTGGGCCTCAACCCCGGCAACTATTCGCGCGAGCAGTTCTACGCAGATTTCACCGCCCTGATGCGGGTCGACGCGCAGCCCATCCCCCTGGACGTGCTCGCCGACGAGGGCGACCCCGCGTCGCCGCTCTACCGCTTCGTCGAGGCGCTGGAGCGCGCGCGGCGCGAGGCGCGTCCGCCCCCGATGAGCCCGGTGAGCGTGCAGATTCGTCTCTTCGCGAACCTCTTTGCCACAGGCGTTCGAGAGGAGCTGCGGCGGCTCGAGCGCGCCCTCGAGCGAGAGCTCGGCGAGGCGGGGCTCTTTCGCGCCCGTCGTCTGAGCTCGCGGACGAGTCGACCCGACCTTCGCTCGAGCGCTCGTTCGAGGCCGACTCCGTCTCCGCGCGCTGAACCGCGCGGGGGGCGCTCTGGGCGTTTCCGCAAGGTCCGCGCGCGCTGAGGCCCTTCGAGCGCCTCTGCCCGCAGCAGCTCGCCGACGTGATGCGGGCCTGCGACGAGTACATGTCCCTGGTGCTCGAGGAGCGCCTCGCGCAGCTCTCACAGCGCGTGGGCGCCGACCCGCGCCGCTTCGACGGCAGCGGCTTCGTGCCCGGCGTGCGCGGCCAGATCGTGGCGCTCGCGGAGCAGGAGCGGGTCTACCGCGCGCGCTACGGCTACCTCACCCTCGACGAGGGCTCGGCGCGCGGGGAGACCGACGCGTTTCAGCGCTCGCAGGGGGTGGTGGGCGCCGGGGAGTACTTCACCTACCGCGCCTCGCTGCTGAAGAAGCACGTGCAGCAGGCGCTCTACCTCGACGTGCGCGGATCGCGCGGAGACACGTACATTCGCAACGCGGTGAGCGCCGTCGGCGCCGCGCTGGCCGCGATCTGGGCCCTCGCCGCGCAGGTCCCGACGCAGATCGCGGGCCTGCCGACCCGAACGCAGTTCGCGCTCTTCGGCGGCGCGGTGCTCGCATACGTCATGAAGGACCGGATCAAGGCCAACACCAGCGAGTTTCTGCTCAAGCGCGCCCGCACCTTCGACCACGTCTCGTGGGTGCGCGGCGAGAGCCTGGGCGAGCTGGGCCTGGGCTCGCTCAAGGTGAAGGTCTCGGAGGCCGTGCGCTTCGTGAGCGTCGACGCCCTCGAGGCCCCCGTGCGGGCGGTGCGCGCTCAGCGGCGCACCGTACGCCACGCGGGCGTCGCGCAAGAGGAGGTGATTCACTACCGCAAGCGCATCGCCTCGGCGGGCCGCGCGGGGCAGGCGGCGGCGCCGGAGGGGTACCGGCTGCGCGACCTGCTGCGCATCAACATCCGGCACTTTCTCATTCGCCTCGACGACCCCGAGGACCGGGTCGACTACTACGACCTCAGCACCCGCACGTTTCGCTCGGCGCTGCTCCCCAAGGTCTACCACGTGAACCTGGTGATCCGCCTGCGCCGCACCGTGGGGGGCGAGCGGCGGGAGCGCCTCGTTCACCTGCGCATCGTGCTCAACAAGGACCGCATCGTGCGGTGCGACGAGATTCGCGCCCGCGGCGACGGGCGCGCCCAGGGGGCGAAGGGCGCGAAGGGCGAGAAGGGGGCAAAGAAGAAGGGCTGAGCCCCGCGGGGCTCAGAGCGTGTCAGATCGGTCTCGCTGGGACGCCGTGGTCGAGGTGCGGGTTCGGCAGGGACGCTCGACCGCCGCGCAAGCGAGAGCGGACGACGACGCGCGAAGCAGATCGGCCGCGAGCTGACGGAGAAATCCTCGCCAACAGCCTCTCAGTCCTCGGCGTCGGGGACGGTCTCGCCCCGCTCGCGGAGCCACTTGCGCATCTCGTCCTTGTCGATGGCCTTCTCGAGCGCGGCGGTGCCCTCGATGAGTCCGTCGTCCGCGAGCTTTCGCAGCGCGTCGTCCATGGCGATCATCCCGGCCTTCTTGCCCAGCTTGATGAGGCCGCCGATCTGGTGGGTCTTCCCGTCTCGGAGCAGGGAGGACATGGCGGGGTTCGCGAACAAGATCTCGACCGCCGCGCACCGCCCGCCCCCCTTCTTGCGCAGCAGCTGCTGCGCGACGACGGCCTTCGTCACCGACGCGAGCGTGCCCCGCACGCCGGCCTGCTTGTCGGCGGGAAAGACGTTGATGATCCGGTCGAGGGTCTTGGCCGCGGAGTTCGTGTGCAGGGTGCCGAAGACGAGCACGCCCGTCTCCGCCGCCGAGAGCGCCATCGAGATGGTCTCGAGGTCGCGCATCTCCCCCACGAGGATCGCGTCGGGGTCCTCGCGCACCGCGGCGCGGAGCGCGGTGGAGAAAGCTCCGCGAGTGCGGCCCGACTCGCGCTGGGTCATCAGCGAGCTTGTTGGGGTGCACAGAGTCGATGGGGTCCTCGATGGTCACGAAGTGCACTGCGCCGCGTGGCGTTCATCTCGTTGATGATCGCCGAGAGCGTGGTGCTCTTGCCCGAGCCCGTCGGCCCGGTGACCAGCACCAGGCCCGAGCGCATCGACACGATCTGCTTGATCGCCTCGGGTAGCCCGAGCTGCGCCACCGTCATCAGCTTCGTCGGGATGATCCGAAACACCGCGCCCATGCCCCGCTCCTGCTTGAACAGGTTGACGCGAAAGCGCGAGAGCCCTGGGACTTCGTAGGCGAAGTCCATGTCGCCAGACGCGAGGTACTCGGCCCAAAGGTGCGGCGGCGCGATCGGCTGCACCAGGCCGCGAAAGTCGTCGTTGTCGAGGGTGCGGTACCGAATGGGCTCCATGCGACCGCTGAGGCGAAAGATCGGCGGCCGCCCCACGGAGAGGTGCAGGTCGCTCGCGCCGCGGTCGTTCATGAGCTTCAAGAAGCGGTCGATGCGGTTCTGACCAGGCGCGCCGGGCGCGATGCTCGCCGCGGGCTTCGCCGACTTCGCCGTCGGCGCGTCGCCCAGCAGGGCGCTGAGCGCCGTAGGGTTCGCCGCGAGGGCCTCGAGGGTCTGCAGCACCTCGGGCGCCAGACGGGGGACCGCGGGCGCGCGTGGCGAGTCGGCTCCGAACTCCTGGCCGGGCGCCGCGGGCGGGGCCTGCGGAGCGAGGGGCGGGGCCTGCGGAGCCAGGGGCGGGGCCTGCGGTGGAGCCGCGCGCGGCGGCGTCGGTCGGGGCTCCGCCGCGGGGAGTTCGGGCTCCGTCGGACGCGCGCCCATCGCCACGGGCGGCGGGCGGTCGAAGGCGACCTCGATCTCCTCGACGGCGCGCGTGGCCTCGGCCACGAAGGTCGGGCTGGGGGGAGGCTTTGAGTCGGGGAGGACGACCCACTCCTGCACGAGGGACATCGGATCGGTCCACAGCGGTCGAATCGGCCGCTCGGGCGCGTGCGCCTCGATGATCGGAGCCACCTCGACCTCGACCGGCGCCGCGGAGGGGCGGCGCTCCGGCGGGCGTGAGTCCTTCTCTTCGATGAGGTTCAGCTCCAGGGGCTCGACGTCGTCTGGGATCTGCACCCACGACGTGCGAGTGAAGGTCGGCTCGATCGGGAGCTCCTCGTGCGCGATGGACGGCGGCGGCACCTGCACCCTCGCGATGACGCTCTCGTCCTTGATGCGCCCCTGGGGCGTCGCGGCGTCGGGAAAGAACACGGGCTCAGACGGCCGCGGCGGGCGCGCGCTCCCCGGCGCCCCGCGCTCCTCGCGGACACGGGGGCGGACGAACGGCTCCTCCGCCGTCGGGCGCCGCTCGACGCGCTCCTCGACGACCGGCCGACGTCGGAGTCGATCCTCCGCGCCGGAGGGGATCGAGACACGCTCCTCGACGATGGCCCTCCGAGGCGCCCGGTCGGGCGGCGAGGGGCGCGCGTCGAACGACTCCGGCGACGGCGCCCCGTCGTCTTCGCGCCTGGGGTCGAGGCCGCGGCTCGGCCTCGCGCCGAGGGGTGGCTTGCTCCCGCTCACGACGCCGCCCCCGTGAGCCGGGCCTCGAACTGCTCCTTGTTCTCCGCTCGCATGTAGGCCGTCTCCGCCGTGATGAGCCCGGCGTCCAGCAGGTCTGCCAGGCTCTGATCGAGCGTCTGCATCCCCTGCGCGCGAGAGATCTGCATCAGGCTCGGGAGCTGGTAGGTCTTGCAGTCGCGAATGAGGGTGCTGACGTTCATCGAGCCCTTGAGCACCTCGAAGACGGCCACCCGCCCCTTGCCGTCGGCGCGGGGGACGAGCGACTGCGAGACCACGAACTTCAAGCTCTCTGAGAGCCCCATGCGCACCTGCTGCTGCTCGTCGGGGGGAAAGCTCTCGATGAGCCGGTCGATCGTCGCGACGCAATTGGTGGTGTGCATCGTCGCGATCACGAGGTGCCCCGTCTCGGCCGCCATGAGCGACATGCGGATCGTCTCGATGTCGCGCATCTCGCCCACCATGATCACGTCGGGGTCCTCGCGGAGCGCCGCGCGCAGCGCGCGGCTGAAGCTCTCGGTGTTGCGCCCGACCTCGCGCTGATTGACCAGCGACTGCTTCGAGGGGTGCACGAACTCGATGGGGTCCTCGAGCGCGATGATGTGGTCGCTCTTGCTCTCGTTCACGAGGTTGATGATCGCCGCGAGGGTCGTGCTCTTGCCGCCGCCCGCGGGGCCCGTCACCAGGATGATCCCCTGGTGGTAGTCGAGGAGCTGGGTGAGCTGGCCGGGGATGCGGAGGTCGGCGAAGGTCGGCGGGAGGTTCGGGATGCTGCGAAACGACGCGCAGGTGCCCAGCCGCTGCACGAAGGCGTTCGCGCGGTACCGCCCCACGCCGGGGATGGCGTGGCAGAAGTCGATCTCGCCGTGCTCCTCGAAGGACGCGCGGCGGGTCGGGTCGAGGATCTCGAGCACCCACTCCCGGGTCGTCTTGGCGTCGAGGGGCGGGTGCTCGACGCGCTCGAGCTGACCGTTGAGCCGAAACCACGGAGGCTCGCCCACGGTGAGGTGCACGTCCGACGCCCCGCGCTCCCTCGCGTCGGCGAGGAGACGGTCGAGGGGGCGCGAGAGGTCGCCTGAGACCACTGTCGACGTCGCCGCGTCGAGGCCGGCGCCGGTGTCTCCCTTCGCCCGCAGAATCTCCGCCGCCCGCATGCGCACGTCCTGGCTCGGGTCGCTCTCGACCACCTTGCGGAACAGCTTCGAGAGCCGCGGGTCGGTCGAGCGCGCGCAGGCCTGGAGCACTTCCATGCGCACCTCCTGCCGGTCGTCGTTGAGCAGCCCCACCAGCGCCCGGAGCGCCTGCTCCCCGCCGATCACCCCCAGCGCGTCGATGGCCGCCCAGCGCGTGTCCTTGTCGTCGAGCGCCTTCACCAGGTGCGGCGTGACCCGCTCGTCCTTGAGCTTCGCCAGCGTCTCGCAGGCGGTGATGCGGAGCCACCAGTCCTCGTCGTCGAGGAGCTTCACCACGGGGCCGACGAGCCTCGGGTCCTCGAAGTGCTCGCAGAGCACCAGCGCCTGCATCCGAATGTCGTCGTCGGGGTGCCCGAGCATCTCCACCGCGGGGCGCAGCACCTCGTCGCCGAAGGTGCGCAGGGTGTTCAAGATCCGGGTGCGGAGCCAGCCCAGCAGCGTGCGGCAGTGGTGGAGGATCTCCGCGATGACCTCCGAGGGAGAGCCCGTGCTCAGCAGCAGCTCCACCGCGGTCCTCCGGATCGAGTCGTCGCCCTCGGAGAGCATCTTGAGCAGCCTCGGGCGAACGCGCGCCGGCATCGCCGCCGCCGCCGCCCGCACGGAGGTCAGTGCGTGTGAGCGCACCGTCGCGTTGTCGTTCGCGAAGCGGTCGAGCATCACGTCGAGCACCTCTTCAGACGGCGGCAATTGCGCGAGGAGCTCGATGACACGCTCGCGCAGCCGGTCCTCGGGGTCGGCTACCAGGCTCATGAGCAGCGGCGCCAGCTGCTCGGGGCTCCGGTCCGCCGCGAGGCGCTGCAGCGCCGCGACGCGAATCGGCCCGGGGGCCTCGCGAATCGCGCGCTCGGCGAAGGTCGCGCGCGCGTCGCCGCCGAGCTCCAGCGCCACCTCCCAGCCCAGGCGCTTGCGCATCGCCGAGGCGTCCTTCAGCAGCACCTCGAGGCCCGGACCGACCACCTCGGGGCGAACGCGACCGAGCACCCGCACCGAGAAGGCGCGGGCGGCGGCGTGCTGCCCCGGCATCTCCCCGAGCAGCGCGGTCACCGCCTTCGCGTCGGCGCGCGACGCGAAGACGGTCGCCGCCGCGTTGCGCACCGTGTTGTCGCTCATCGAGAGGAGCGGGATCACGTCCGCGGCCCGCACCCCGGCGTCTTCGCGCAGCGAGTCCAGGAGCTGAGCCTTCTCGTCGTCGCTCTTCCACTGCTGCTGGACGAGCCGTTGCAGCGGCGAGCGTGAGGTGCCGAACAGGGCCATCGCGGCAGTATCCGTCAGGGGCGCGGCCCAGCGAAAGGCTCTCGCGAAGACTTTGCGCGCGCGCCTCGGGGACCTACCCTGCGCGGCGATGAGCACGGGGATGGCCGAGGCGCTGAGCGATTTCGAAACCTACCTCGCTCACGAACAGCGCGCGTCGCCGCGCACCGTCGAGCACTACCTCCGCGACCTGCGCACGCTGGAGACCTTTCTGCAGCGAGGCCGCGACGTCGCGCCGACCCTCGGCGACGTGACCCTGCTCGCGCTGCGCGCCTGGCTCGGCGAGCGCGCGAAGGGGCGCGAGGGATCTACGATCGCGCGAAACGTCGCGAGCGTTCGCGCGCTCTTTCGTTGGGCGCGCAAGACAGGACGGGCCGAGCAAGACCCCTCGGCCACGCTGCGCTCGCCCAAGCTGCGACGCCCCCTCCCAGATCTGCTGTCGGTCCCCGACGCAGGGCGCCTGATGGAGACGCCGGGCACCCGCAGGATCGCCCGACCGGAGGGGGTGGTGCTCCGCGCCACGAGGGCGCGGATCGCGTTGCGCGACAAGGCGATGCTCGAAGTCGTCTACGGGAGCGGGCTCCGTATCTCCGAGGCGGTGGGGCTCTCGCTGAACGACATCTCGCTCTCGCCCCGCGCCGCGCGGGTGCTGGGCAAGGGCTCGCAGGAGCGGATCGTTCCTCTCGGTCGCTCCTGCGTCGAGGCCCTCGAGGCCTGGCTCGCGGTGCGCCACGAGATGGTCGACCCCCGTACTGGCGCCCAGGACCCCGACGCGCTCTTTCTCACCCGCGCGGGGAGGCGAATCACGGTGCGGCAGGTTCAGCTCTCCTTCGCGGCCTACGGAGAGCTCGCCACGGGCACCCCCGGGGTGCACCCGCACCAGCTCCGGCACGCCTGCGCCACGCACCTCCTCGACGCCGGGGCCGACCTGCGAGCGATTCAAGAGCTCTTAGGTCACTCGTCGCTCTCGACCACCCAGCGGTACACCCACGTCTCCATGGACCAGGTCATGAAGGTCTACGACGGCGCCCACCCCCTCGCGCGCTCTGCCGCCGAGGGCGACGATCAGTAGCCCCGAATCGGGCACGGCCCGAGCGCCACCCGGTGCAGCGTGAGCGACCCGGCCGCGGCGGAGATCAACGCGAGGGTGTCTCCCCCCACGGTGACCACCGGGCGCCCCGCGCTGCCGTCGTGGTCCTGGACCTCGACGCGGCCTTCCTGCAGGCGCGAGCTCGCGTCGAGGGTGCGCACGCGCAGCCGCGCCCGGCCCTCTCGCGACACCAGCCACGCGGCGACGACCGAGCCCTCGCCCGCGGGCGCGAGGGCGGGGGTGTCGGCCGACTCGCCCTCCTCCCGAAGGTCGAGGGCGTCGCCGATCAGGTTGCCCCGCGCCGTCGCCCTGCGAACAAAGACGTGCGACGCGCCCGCGGTGACCTCGCTCCACGCGACGAAGAAGCCCGAGCCGTCCCAGGCGATGGCGTAGCGACCGCGGGGGTCGATGCCGCCGATGGCATGCGGCGTCAGGCGGTTGAGGGAGCCCAGGGTGTACCCGCGAGCGTCCATGCGGGCGAACTCCACGCGCAGCACCTCGCTCTGCACGCCGAGCGCGCTGACGCCCCACTGCGACCCCGTCCACACCAGGCCCGTCTCGGCGAGCGACACGCCGGTCTCAAGCAACATCGCGGGGAACGCCCGGGGCGCGTCGAAGGCGTCGAGCGCCTGCGCGTAGAGCCGCCATCGGCCGACCGAGGTGCGCGACACCCAGGCGATGCCGAAGCCCTGCGCCGTGCTCTCGATGCGCGGCTGGAGGTCGGTGCGGCGGCGCTCGCGGGTCATGCGCCAGGGGCGCCCCGCCGCGGTGCCCCGCGCGTCGACGCGGCCCTGGTAGATGTCCTCGGGCTCGCGCAGCCCGCCGCTCCACACGACGACCCAGCTCGTGCCGTTCCAGGTGATCGCGGGGTCGGCGGCCTGGGTGTGCGTCTCGCTCAGGCGCAGAGGGCTCCCGAGGAGCGCGCCGTTCGCGGCGACCCTCGCGAAGCGCACCATGCGCTCACCGTCGACGGTGTCGCCCCAGACCACGCCGAAGTGCGTCCCGCTCCACGCCACCGACACGCCCGCGAGCGCCTCGACGTCGGCGATCGGCGTCGGGGGCGAGGCCCGCAGCGCGCAGCGTCGGGACGCGTCGAAGCGCGGCGCCGGCGCGTCGACCGCGGGCTCGACGACCCTCCGGTGCGACGCGGGCGCGCGGCGGTCGCAGCCCGGCCCGGCCGACAGCGTCAGCAGCGCGAGCGCTGCGCACGAGCCGGCGCGGCGGGGGCGGGGGCGGGCCCTGTTGCGTGGTGCGGTCATCGCGGCGAACGCCCGTGGTGTATACGATCGCTCATGCCGACGCGTGAACGATATGTGTGGGTGTGCACCAACCGCCGCCCCGATGGTCACCCCAAGGGGTCCTGCGGCGAGCGCGGCGCCGAGTCGCTGAAGGACGCGCTGAAGATCGCCTGCGCCAAGGCGGGCCTCGCGCCCCGGGTTCGGGTGATGCACTCCGGGTGCATCGACCTGTGCGAGCGCGGCGTCGCCGTCGCGGTGATGCCCGACGACGCGCTGCTGGGAGGGGTGACCCTCGACGACGTCCCCGAGCTCGTCACGGCGCTCGCGGAGGGCGGCGTGCGGGCGTCGGCGGCGATGCGTGGACGCTCGATCCGCGACGAGGACCCGGGCTCGGGGACATGAGGGCCGCGCTCGCCGCCGCGGTGCTGTTTGGGTGCGCCTCGCGCCCCCTCCCGCGCGCGTCGGAGCCCGCGCCATCGCGGGCGCCGCTCGACGAGGCCGCAGCCCGGCGCGAGCTCACCGCGCTCGCGACCTCCCTCGTGGGCGAGAGCCCCGCGGCGCGCGCGGCGGCGAGGGAGCTCGGGGTCGCCCTCGAGGACGCCTCCGGCGAGACGAACCTCGCGGGCGAGCGAGAGGCCGACGACCAGGTGCGCGGCGCGGAGCTCGTGGTGTGCGCCGGGGGCGTCGGCGCCCTGCTCGTGACGACGCGCTGCGGCAACGCGCAGCTGGTGTCGCTCCGACGCACCGACCGCTGGCGCGTCGCGCGCAGGGTCGCGCTCATCGACGAGGCGAGGCTGGGCGCGTGCCTGCTGAGCGCCGCACGCGCCGAGCCCGCCGCGGTGATGGGCGCCGCGGCGACGGAGATCCTCGCGGCCTGGAGCGCCGAGCGCGAGGACGGCGACAGCGAGCGCGCGACGGTCTTCGGCGTGTTTCGCGTCGACGCCGAGGGCGGGCTGGTCGACCTCACCGGGCGCGTGCCCTTCGGGGGGGAGGACGACGCGACCGGCGCCGCGCGCGAAGGGCGCTGGTTCGTCGACGACGTGCTGCCCCCGCCGAGGGACGTCGTGCTCGAGATCCGACCCGCGCGCCGTGGCGTCGACGGCGTCGCGCTCACCCAGATCGAGCGCCAGGTCTGGAGGCCCTCGGGGCACAGGCTCGTTCGGGTGCTCGCGGAGTCTACCCCGATGCAGCCCCCCGCGACGTCGTCGACGCGCCTCGCGCCGTCGCCCTGAGTTGCTATAAACCCCTGTCGACCATGCGCTTATCTTGGATGTTGATCGCGGGCCTCGCCGCAGGGTGCGCTGAAGAGCGCGCCTCCCCGACCGCCGACGCCGCGGTCGACGCCGCGGGGCAGCCCGCCTACGACACCGCCGCGGCGGGCGACGTCGCCCCCTCGGAGCCCTGCTCCCTCGGCGGCACGGGTCGCCTGCGCGTGGCCGTCACCCTCGACCCGCTGCTGATGCGGCGCGCGCCCGAGGTGTGGCTCTCGGCGCGCTGCGGCAGCGACGACCGCGAGCTCCGGGTCGTGCGGTGGGATCGCTCGCCGTCGATGGTCCTCGATGGCTTCGGCCCCGGCGCGTACTCCGTGGTCGCTTCGTCGTTCATCGCGGCCCCGGCCCGCACCGCGCGCATCGACCTCGACCCCCGCTCGACCGCGTCGCTCAGCGTCACGCTCCCGGGTGAGCCCGCCGCCCTCGCGGTGGTGCGCGCGGGGGGCGCGGGCGCCGCCGACGCCGGGCTCGCGCGCCCGGACGGCGCCGTCGTTGAAGGCGACGGCGGGGCGCGCCCGAGCTGGTCGGGGCGCGTGGCCATCGACGGTACGCCCGGCGCGGCCGCCCTCGGGAGCGTCGAGGTCGACGCCGTGCAGGCCTCCGAGAGCGCCATCGAGCTCCGGGTCGTCGTGCGAAACACCTGCGCGACCTCGGCGTGCCCGGCGATTGTGCTCGCCGGGGCCGAGGCGCGGGCGCTCCTCGGCGACGTCCCCACGGGCGTGGCGGAGGGTCGCTTCGACCGCCCGCAGATCCTCGCGGGGGAGTCTTCGGCGCTCGTCGAGCCGATCTCGCTTCGCGGCGCGCTGCCGGGGGCCCAGGGCGCGCTGCACCTCGCGGTCTACGGCGTCGTGCGGGCGCCCGGAGCCGCGGCGATGCGACCCTGAACGCCGCCGTCGCGCGGCGTGGACGCGCGGGGCCCCGTGCGCAATGATGCGCGCGAAATGGCAGATGAAATTTCCCGATCCCTTCACGCGCGAGCGGTCCAGAGAATCCCCGGAGGGGTGAACTCCCCGGTGAGGGCCTTCAGGGCCGTCGGCGGCGAGCCGATCTACATCCAGCGCGCCGAGGGGGCGCACCTCATCGGCGCCGACGGCGCGCGCTACATCGACTACGTGGGCTCCTGGGGCCCGATGCTCCTCGGCCACGCCCGCGCCGAGGTCGTTCGCGCGATCTGCGACGCGGCCGCGTCGGGCACCAGCTTCGGCGCGCCTACGGAGCGAGAGGTGGTCTTCGCCGAGCGGCTCTGCGAGATGATCCCCTCGCTGGAGATGGTGCGGCTGTGCTCCAGCGGCACCGAGGCGTGCATGAGCGCGATGCGCCTGGCGCGCGGGGCCACGGGGCGGGAGAAGATCTTGAAGTTCGAGGGCTGCTACCACGGCCACGCGGACTTTCTCCTCGTGAAGGCGGGCAGCGGCGCGGCGACCTTCGGGGTGCCCGACAGCGCGGGCGTCCCCGCGGATGTCGCGCGGCACACCCTCACCGCGCGCTACAACGACCTCGCGGCGGTCGACGCGCTGCTCGCCGAGCACGGCGCCGACCTCGCCGCGATCATGCTCGAGCCCGTGGTCGGGAACATGGGCTGCGTGCCCCCGGCCCCTGGCTTTCTCGAGGGGCTCGCGGAGCGCTGCCGTCGCGTCGGCGCGCTGCTGGTCTTCGACGAGGTGATGACCGGCTTTCGAGTCGCGCGCGGCGGCGCGCAGGCGCGCTACGGCGTGCGGCCCGACCTCACGACCCTCGGCAAGATCGTGGGCGGGGGGATGCCCCTCGCGGCCTTCGGCGGTCGGCGCGACGTGATGCAGCACCTCGCGCCCGTCGGCCCGGTCTACCAGGCGGGCACGCTGTCGGGGAACCCGGTGGCCACGGCCGCGGGGCTGAAGACGCTGGAGCTCTTGTCGGAGGACGCGGAGCTCTACGACCGCTTGGAGCGCACCGGCGCCGCGCTCGAGGAGGGGCTCCGGGCCGAGGCGAAGCGCGCGGGGGTGAAGGTCACCGTGCAGCGCGTGGGCGCCATGTGGACGGTGTTCTTCGGCGTCGATCAGGTCACCGACTGGGACAGCGCGCGCCGCGCCGACAGCGCCGCCTTCGGGCGATTTCACCAGGCGATGCTGGCGCGGGGCGTCTACCTCCCGCCGTCGCAGTTCGAGGCCGCGTTCCACGGCGCGCTGCACGACGAGGTCCTCGTCGAGCAGACGCTGCGCGCGGCGCGCGAGTCGTTCGCGCAGGTCTGAGCGAGCCCGAGCGATGCCCTCCGTGATCACCGCCTTCAAGGACCTCGACCGCCTCCGGCAGATCGCCGTGGTGCTCGGCCGGCACGGGTTCGGGGAGGTGGTGCAGCGCATCGGCCTCGATGACCTGCTCATCGGCGCGAGGAGCGAGAGCGACCTGCGCACACAGTCGATCGGGCAGCGGCTTCGCCTGGTGCTCCAAGACCTCGGCCCGAGCTTCGTGAAGCTCGGGCAGATCGCGTCGACGCGCGCGGACCTCCTGCCCCCCGACGTGATCACCGAGCTCAAGGTGCTGCAAGACGACGTGCGGCCCGTCGCGTGGTCCGAGGTGCGCAAGGAGATCGAGGCCGACCTCGGCGCGTCGGTCAGCGACGTGTTCCAGTCCATCGACGAGCGCCCGCTCGCGAGCGCGTCGATCGCGCAGGTGCACAAGGGGATCTACCTGCGCGAGGGGGTGGAGCACGCCGTCGCGGTGAAGGTGCAGCGCCCGGGCATTCGCGACACCGTCGAGCGCGACGTTGACCTGCTGTACTGGTTCGCGCGCGCCCTCGAGCGCGCCGTGCCCGAGTCGCGGCGGTACTCGCCGGTCGACCTGGTGACCGAGTTCGACCGATCCATCAAGGCCGAGCTCGACTTCATGCAGGAGGCGGATCACGCCGAGCGCTTCGCCAAGAACTTCGAGGGCGACACCCGGGTTCGCTTCCCCGGCGTGTTTCGGGAGGCGAGCGGCAAGCGGGTGCTCACCCTCGAGTTCCTGGAGGGCAAGCGCCTCGACGAGGCCATTCGCGACGGCATGGACGGCCGTCGCCTCGCCGAGATGTCGGTGGGCGTGGTCATCAAGATGATCTTCGAGGACGGCTTCTTTCACGCCGACCCGCACCCCGGGAACATCGTGGTGATGGGCGACGCCGAGCGCCCCGTCCTCGGGCTCCTCGACCTCGGCCTCGTCGGCCACCTCTCGGGGCCCATGCGCGACAAGGCCATCGACCTCATGGTGGCCGCGGTGCGCGAAGACTTCTCGGGGGTCGCCGAGGCGCTGCACGCGCTCGGCCGACCCTCGCGCAAGGTCGACATGGACGTGTTCCGCTCGGACGTCGAGACCCTCGGGCGCAAGTACCTCGGGCGGCGCCTCCAGGAGATCGAGCTCGCCGGCTTCGTGCGCGACCTGACCTGGGGCGCGGTGAAGCACGGCATCGACATGCCCGCCGACTTCATGCTGGTGGGCCGCTCGCTGATGACCATGGAGGGCACCGGGCGGCAGATTCACCCGAACCTCGACATCGTGGGCGAGGCGCGCCCCCACTTTCTGCGCCTGGTCGCGCGGCGCTACGCGCCCGACCGACTCACGGGAGATTTCGTGCGCACGGCGATGCGCGTGTCGAGCATGGCAGGCTCGATGCCCGAGCAGGTCAACGAGATCCTCGAGGACCTGCGCAAGGGCCACCTCACGCTGAAGTCGAGCGACCCCGAGCTGCCGCCGGCGCTCGATCGACTGGGTCGACGCGTGTACTCAGGGCTCACCGTGTCGGCCCTGCTCGGCGGGGGCGCGCTGCTCATCGCCCTCGATCGCCACCCCCTGGTGGGCGTGGCGATGTTGAGCGCCGCGGCGGTCACGGCGAGCGGCCACGTGATTCGCGACTGGTGGCGCGCGCTCGGGATTCGCAGGTAGCGACCCGAGCTACGCCGGGTCGCCGTCGTCGAGGAGCCTCAGCTCGAAGGCGTCGGCGTCGGCGCCCTCGAGGGGGATCGGCGGCATGGAGGCCGACGCGCCGGGCCGGTCGAGCATGCGCAGGAACACCTTGGCCGCCCGGTTCTTCGGCTCGAGCTCGAGCGCGCGCTCCCAGGCGCTGCGCGCCTCGTCTCGGCGACCGAGGGCGAGCAGGCTGAGCCCGCGAGAGGCGTGCGCGCGCGCGTACTCGGGGGCGTGGAGCACCGCCACGTCGAGCTCACGCAGGGCGGCCTCGTGCTCGCCCATCGCGCGCAGCACCGCGGCGCGACGCGTTCGGAGGTCGGCGAAGGAGGGGCACAGCGCGAGGGCGCGCTCGTACTCGTCGGCCGCCTCGGGGTTGAGTCCCAGCTCCTCGTAGGCGCGGGCGACGACGCCGTGGAGGTTCGCGAGCTTGCCTCGCGCGAAGGGGTCGATGCGGTCGCTCTGTCGGGTGCGCTGCGAGATGCCCACGGAGACCGCGCGCGCCTCGGTGTATCGCCCGAGCTCGTTGCACGTGATCGAGAGGCTCAGGGCGGCGTCGGTGTACTCGGGGTTGATCTCCAGCGCGCGCTCGAAGCACTCCCGCGCCTCGGCGAGCTCTCCGCGGTCGTGGTGAATCACCCCGAGCATGAAGTGCACGTCTGCCATCGCGGGGACCTTCTCGACGCAGGTGCGGAGGGGGACCTCCGCGGAGCGAAAATCGTTGCGGGCGAAGTGCTCGCGCCCGAGGGAGAGCAGGTGCTTGATCGAAGAGTCCACGGCGTCGTTCTCCCTGTTAACCCGCGCGCCCGGCGCCGCCTCAGCGCCCGCCGCGCGGCGCCGTCTCCCTCACCCTCGGACGCGCTCCCGGCTCGGGCCGACGCGTCGGGCCGCGGTCGACCGCGACCACGGGGCCTTCGCCCGCGACCGCGAGGTACCGCCGCGCCGCGGCGACCTCGTTCGAGTCGGGGTGCCCGTCGATGAGCTCGCGAAAGGCCCCGCGCGCCTCGGGCTGCTGCCCCGTGCGGAGCAGGATCTCGCCCAGGGCCAGCAGCGCCCTCGGCTCGACCCCGGAGCCCTCGTACCCGTCGAGCAGCCCGCGGAGACGGCTCACGGCCGCGGTCCATCGCTCGCGAGAGGCGTAGAAGTTCGCGACGTAGAGCTCGTGCTGCGCGAGCATACGCCTCACGTCGCCCAGCACGCGCCTGGCCTCGGTCGCGTGCTCGGAGTCGGCGTGGTCGCGGAGAAAGCGCGTGAGCGCGCCCTCGGCGTCGTGCGCCGAGGAGAGGTCACGCTCGTAGGAGGGCGGGGTCAGGAACCAGTCGTCGGGGAGCTGCGCGACGTGGCAGCGGGCGATCATGAAGTGCGCGTAGGTCGCCTCGGACTGCGACGCGTGGTAGCGGATCCAGGCGCGAAACCCCGACAGCGCCTCGGTGTAGCGCTCCTGCTTGAAGTCGATGTCGGCGATGCGTAGCTCTGCCAGCCAGCCCCAGCGCGACGAGCTGTACTCCTGCCGCACGCGACGCATGGCCTCGAGCGCCTCGGGCCACGACTCGTCGCGGTAGAACACCATCGCGTCTTCGTAGGCCTGCTGCGCCTCGTCGCTGTAGTGCATGGCCGAGCGCCCGCTCGCGGCGCCGGTCGACGCGCAGCCCGCCCCCGCGAGGCAGAGTGCGACGAGGGTCAGCGCCGGCGCGCGCGCTGTGCGGGGTGCGTCCATCGCGCGGACCCTATCCGATGCGCGGGGT
The DNA here is from genome assembly GCA_041389885.1 of Polyangiales bacterium. Classification (GTDB taxonomy): domain Bacteria; phylum Myxococcota_A; class Polyangia; order Polyangiales; genus JAWKRB01. The sequence continues at coordinate 303,206 of JAWKRB010000006.1, forward strand.
TGCTTCAACGTCGGCGGGGGGATCAGGGTGACAGACGGAGCGGCCGAAAGAACGGCCAGACCAGCTGCGCCCAGTTTGGCGGGACGGCGTGACCCTCGCCGTCGAAGAGCGTCGTCTGCACGGGCATGCCGAGCGCGAGCATGCGCGCCTGCAGGGTGCACGTGTAGTAGACCGAGACGAGGGGGTCGTTGGTGCCGTGGGTGAGCAGTCCCGGCACGCGGCGCCCAGAGGTCGCGAGGGGGATCGGGAGCTCGGGGCCCGCGCAGTTGCACCACCCGCTGCGGGTGGCGAGGGTCGAGCAGGTGGTCCCGGCGCCACGAAAGCGGCAGGAGGTGGTGCGCGCGCAGGTCACGAGTCCTCCGGAGTTCTCCGAGAAGGCCGCGACGCGATCGCGCAGCAGCGTCGCGACGAACACCGCGAAGAACGCGCCGTTGGAGTGGCCCATGACGTACACGCGCGACGGGTCGACGTTGTACACGCGCTGCGCCTCGACCAGGATCGCGCGCACCAGCAGCACGTCCTCATTCGAATCCGGGTTCGGGTTGCGCTGGGTCTCCCAGTAGGTCTCTTCGGTGGCGTGGTCGAAGTCGCCCACGCCGAGCCAGCGCGACGACGGCGCGGCGACGATCACGCCCTCGGCGCTGGCCAGGGCGGCGGCGTTCGACTCGGTCATGATCTGCGAGCCGTCTCCGTTGGTCCCATGAAAGAGCAGCAGGAGCGGCGGCGACGAGCCTGCGCTGGTGGGCACCGACAGTCGCACCGAGCGCGGGTTGCCGTTGATCCGCAGCGTCGCGGTGAAGTTCCCCGTGCGCGCGGCGAAGGTGCCCCCGTACGCAACCGGATCGTTCCCGGTGGCCCCGCTGTCCATGACGGTGACCACATCGGGGCGGTCGACGGTGACCACATCGGGGCGGTCGACGGTGACCACATCGGGGCGGTCGACGGTGACGACATCGGGGCGGTCGACGGTGACCACATCGGGGCGGTCGATGGTGACGACATCGGGGCGGTCGATGGTGACCACGTCGGGGCGGTCGACGGTGACCACGTCAGGAGCCGGCGGGACGACCACATCGGGGCGATCGAGGGTGACCACGTCGGGAGGCGGCGGAACGACCACGTCGGGGCGGTCCATCCAGGGCGCGCTCGCGTCTTCTCCGCGAGTCACGTCGGGGAGGATGATGTCCCAACGCGCGGCGGAATCGCTGGCGTCGCTCGCGTCGCCTGCGTCTCCCGCGTCTCCCGCGTCTCCCACGTCTCCCGCGTCGCCTGCGTCTCCCGCGTCGCCTGCGTCTCCCGCGTCGAGGGGCTGGCTCGCGTCCGAGCTGGGCGCGCTCAGGTCTCCGTCAGGGGCCCCCATCGAGACCCCGTCTGCGCAGCCCGAAACGCCCAAAAGGAGACCAAGCATAAGACCGATTCGGTGCACGCCGGCAGTGGACGACGCCGTGCGCACGGTGTCAATCCGCAGCGATCAGCGCGCTGTGAAGAGGTGCTCCCACTCCCTCGGGAGCGGAGAGCCCAGGTAGGCGCCGGCCTTCTCGACGTCGGGGAGCATGAAGGTCACCGTCCCCATCGCCGCCGTGCGCCCGCCCTGTCGAAGCGTGACGTCGAGCGCGACGATGTTGCCGTTGTGCGCGCCGATGCTGGCCCGCGCCTCGACCTCGACTCCGACGCGCACCGGGCGAAGAAAGCGGATGTTCAGCGAGGTGGTGAAGCCCATGCGCCCCAGCAACCCCACCAGCGCCCACCCCGCGACCTCGTCGGCGAGGGTTGACTGCAGGCCGCCGTGAAACACCCCGGGAGGACCCTCCCAGCCCTCGGGCGGAGTGAAGCGGGTGACGACCGCGTCGCCGTCGCGCTCGAAGCGTAGCCGCATGCCCACAGGGTTGTTCGGACCGCATCCGAAGCACCGCTGCTCGGTGCCGAAGGTGTGCGGGTCCAGCGCGACGACCTCGCCGGCGTGCGGATGCGCGGCTGCGTGAGGATGCTTGTGCGGGCTCATCGCCGGATCCCTTATCATCCCGAGGGCCCCATCGGCCTCGAGGTGACCCCGCGCCACGCGAAATTTGCGGGCCAGGAAGGCTCGCGGGGAGCCCTCACGGGCTTGACGCGCCGCGTTGCCATCACTAAAACTGAATGGCCATTCAGTGCGCAGGGCGGCTGGTACTCTGCGCCACTTTCGGAGGTGATTCCCCGTGTCGCAGGCGATCAACCGTTACAAGACAGACCTACGCGAGTTCAACTTCGTCCTCTTCGAGCAGTTCAAGCTCCAAGAGCTCCTCGGCAAGGAGCCCTTCGCGGGGTGGGACGAAGAGATGGTCAAGATGGTCGTCAGCGAGGTGGCGCGCTTCGGTCGCGAGGTGACCGGCCCGCTCAACGCCCGGGGCGATCAGCAGGGCTGCCGCATCGAGAACGGCCGCGTGATCACCCCCGAGGGCTTCAAGGACGCGTGGAAGCAGCTCTACGACGCCGGCTGGCGCTCCCTCGGCGCGCCGACCGAGTGGGGGGGGCAGGGGGCTCCGCACGCGCTCGCGGCCGTGGCCGAAGAGATCCAGTGCGGCGCCAACGCGGCCTTCAACATGTACTCGGGCCTCACCTACGGCGCCGTCGAGCTGCTGATCCAGTGCGCGTCTGAGGCGCAGAAGAAGGTCTTCGTGCCCCCGATGATGGACGGGCGCTGGGGCGGCACCATGTGCCTCACCGAGCCCCACGCGGGCAGCGACGTGGGCTCTGCGCGCACCACCGCGACGCGCAACGGCGACGGCACCTTCTCGATCCGCGGGACCAAGATCTACATCTCCGCCGGCGACCACGACCTGGCCTACGAGGACAACGTCGTGCACCTCGTGCTCGCGCGCATCGAGGGCGCGCCGCTGGGCACCAAGGGGCTCTCGCTCTTCATCGTCCCGCGCGTGCGCGTGAACGACGACGGCACCCTGGGCGAGTTCAACGACGTGAACCTGGGGTCCATCGAGCACAAGATGGGGATCAACGGGTCCTCGACCTGCGTGCTCAATTTCGGCGAGAACGGCGCGTGCCGCGGCGAGCTCGTGGGCGGCGTCGAGAACCTCGGCATGAGCCAGATGTTCCGGATGATGAACGGCGCGCGCATCGCCGTCGGCATTCAGGGTCTCGGCATCGCGTCGACCGCCTACCTCAACGCGCTGGAGTACGCCAAGGAGCGCAAGCAGGGCGCGAGCATCACCCGGTGGAAGGACCCGACCGCGCCCCGCGCGTCGATCATCGAACACGCCGACATCCGCAGGATGCTGATGGAGATGAAGGCGAAGGTGGAGGGCATCCGCGCGCTGGTGATCAAGCTCGCGTCGCACGTCGACCGCGCGCACGCCGCGCACGGCGTCGACGAGGAGCTCTACGCCTACCACTCGGGGCAGGTCGAGCTGCTCACGCCGCTGGTGAAGTCGTACGGCTCCGACCAGGCGTTTCGCGTGTGCGAGCTCGCGATCCAGACCTACGGCGGCGCGGGCTATACGCAGGACTACCCCGTCGAGCAGTACTGCCGCGACTCGAAGATCTTCTCGATCTACGAGGGCACCAACCACATCCAGGCGATGGACCTCGTGGGCCGCAAGCTCGGGCAGAACGGCGGCGCGCACACCCAGCAGTTCCTCCAGGACGTGGGGAACTTCGTCGCGGCCCACAGCGAGCACCCCGTGCTCGGCGACGCCGTGAAGGTGCTCGGCCAGGCGCAAGAGGCGCTGGGCGCGATGGTGATGCAGCTCCTCGGGTGGTTCCAGAGCGGGCAGATCCAGCTCGTGCCCCTCGCGGCCAACCGCTTCCTCGAGATGATGTCCGAGGTCGCCGTCGGGTGGCTGCTGCTGGACGCGGCCCGCATCGCCGAAGAGCGCCTGCCCCACGTCGCCGACGATCACCCCGACAAGGCGTTCTACCTCGGCAAGCGCTACGCCGCGCGCTTCTACGCGGCCAACGTGCTCCCCGGCGTCGTTCACAAGGCGCAGATCCTCGACCGCGGAGACACCTCCGCGATCGAGATCCCCGACGCCGCCTTCGGCGCGGCCTGACCCCCTGAACCTACCGACGCGGCCTGCGCACGGGGCGCTCGAGCTCCGCGCGCAGCGTCGCGATCGCCTCGGCGCTGACCCCCGGCCGCCCGTTCGCCGCGTCGAGCGCCTGTCGCGCCGTCGCGCGGTCGCCCTCGGCCAGCGCGATGCGCGCGCGGAGGAGCTGCGCGGGGCCGCTGTCGGGGTGGTCCTGAAGCACGCGCTCGAGCTGCGCGCGGGCCAAGGGGTACTGCGTCGTGCGGGCGGCGAGCTCGGCCGCGCGCAGCCGACCCTCGACCTCGGTGGGGCTGCGGTCGATCGCCGCGTCCCACGCCTGCATGGCCTCCGCGGCGCGGTCGGTGTGCTCGAGCACGTCGGCGAGCGATCGCCACGCGAGCGCGTCGTTGTCGACCTGGCGAATCGCCTCGCGGAGCGGCGCCTCGGCCTGCGTGTACTGCCCCACGGCGATGCGCGCGCGCCCCAGCGCGTTCTGCACGCCCGGGGTCGTCGGCGAGAGCCGAGCGGCCTCTTCGGCGGCCCCGAGGGCCTCGTTCGGGGCGCCGCCGTCGAGCTGTGCCTGCGCGAGCAACGCGAGCGCCTCGGGCCAGTGCAGGCGCCCGGCGGTGGCCGCGCGGAGGTGCGGGAGGGCAGCGGCCGCGTCGCCCCGACGACGCAGCAAGAAGCGCCCGAGGGCGAGCTGCGCCGAAGGGTCGGCGGAGTCGACCTCGACCGCGCGGTGGTACGCCGCGCCCGCTTCGTCGAAGCGACGGCCGATCTCGTAGAGCGCGCCCAGCCCGGTGTAGGGCTCAGATCGACCCGGAAGTGATTGCGCCGCAAGGCGATAGGCCGCCTCGGACGCCGGCACCTCCGAGGCGAGCCGCCTCGCGTCGGCGATCACGAGCTGCAGCTCCCCGTCGTTGGGCGCGATGGCCCCGGCGAGGCCGATGGCTCGGTTCGCGAGGGCCACGCGCTGCCAGACGAGGTACGCCCGCGCCATGCACACGTGCTGAGCGAGGTTGCGAGGATCGGTCGCCGCGCGCGCCAGGGGAAAGGCGCGGCACGCGGCCTCGGCGGCGCGAAAGTTCCCTTGATCGAAGCGCACGCGGGCGATCTCCCACGCCGCGTCGGCGCGGGTGGCGGGCGAGCGCGTCGCGGGTTGAAGCGCGCGCACGGCCTCGTCGAAGCGACCCGCTCTGCGCAGCGCCCGACCCAGCGCGACGGCGCCAGACGGGGTGCTGGCGCCGCCCTGCGCCGAGGCGACCGCCGACTCCTGGGCGTTCGCGGCGAGGGGCAGTGCGGAGAGGGCGAGGGTAAGAATCGCGCGACGAACCATGAAGAGACCTCCGTGCCGCGGGGCGTCGCCCGCGCGGCTCACAAGGGAACCGGACTGAGACGTGCGACCGAGGGGTGTTCCTTCATCGCCTCGAGCAGCGTCGGCCGCGGATGGACCAGCAGCGGGAGCGCGCTCCCGCTCAGAAAGCTCGCGTCCCAGCCCCCGTCGCCCATCGCGACCGCGGCGGGCCAGCGACCGGCCGCCCGCAGCGCCTCGACCTTTCCCCCGTGGAGCGGGATCGGCTGCGCCAGCGTCGGCAGCACCTGCCCGTCGTGAACGCGCAGTGATCCGCCGCTCACGGCGTCGACGACCAGGCCCGCCGCGCGCAGCGTCGCCTCGACCAACGCCCCGAGGCTGCCGGTGACCACGTGCACCGCGAAGCCGTCTCCCCGGAGGCGGGTGAGCAGCTCGACGCTCTCGGGGCGCATCCGCGCCGCGAACGATCCGCCCACCTCGGCGAGGAAGGCGTCGAGCTCGGCGATCGACCGCCCCCCAGCCGCCTCGGCCTCGAGGTCGCAGAGCGGCTCGATGGGGACGAGGCCGGCGGCGTGTCCCGCGATCAGCGCCTCGGCCTGCGCGGAGAGCCCCTCGGGGACGCGCGGGAGATAGCGGGCGCAGAGCTCCCGGGTGGCCTCACGCGCCCTCGCGTCCACGGCGTCGCGCGCGATGAGGTGGCGAAAGAGCGCGTCTCCCACGTCGCCGTCCCAGAGCGTGCCGTCGGCGTCTGTCGCGACCACGCGGAGAAATCCCGCGGGCGGCGAGCGCATCTCGTCGCACACCTCGTCGACCGTCATCTCTCGAATGGCCATCAGAACCTCCCGCTGGCGGTGAGCATGGCGCCGCTCGGGATCGGCGTCACGGCGGCCGCCACGGGAACGCGCCTGGGCCGCAGCCCGTCGACCAGGAGGAAGACGCCCGCGCCCACCGCCGCCGCGCCGGCTCCGACCCAGACCCAATTCAGGTCCGACGGTCGTTCGACCAGGAGTCGGTCATCGCTGAGCGTCTGGCTCACGCGCTCGCTCCCGGTGAGGCCCACCGTGCCCACGGTCACGGCGCCGACGCCGAGGGTGATCGCCGCGACGCCCGCGATCACCTCCGCGGTGTTGCGGCGCCCGCGCGCCTGCGCGGGTCGGGGCGCGGTGGGGGGCGCGGTGGGGGGCGCCGCGACGGGAGCCGCGGGCGGGTCGACGGGAGCCGGGGCGGGCGGATCCACCGGCGCCGGCTCGCGGGCGCGGATCGCCTCCGCGAGCGTGCCCGCGGCGAGGCGGGCGAGGGCGATGAGCTCGGCGGTGGTCGGCGCGAGGTCCTGCTCCGCGCGCTCGGCGATGACCTCTCCGCGGAGGTTTACGTATCTCGCCTCCACGCGCGCGGCGCCGTCCCGACCGCGGCTGACGCGCACGAGCACCAGCGCGCGCGCGTGCAGCGGGAGCGTGATCGAGGTGATGCACTCGAGCCCGTCGCAGTGCGCGGCCGAGGGGTTCAGCGCGTCGAGGCGGGTTCGGGTGTCGGTGGCGCTGAGCACGTCGGTCGTCACCCCCCGGATCACCTCGGCGACGGCGTCGGCGACGGCGATGCGCTCGGCGTTGGCCGCGGCGCCGCTCCGTCCCGCGGCGCGCACCGCGGCGACGTGAACGGGCACGGGATCGGCGCGCGCGGGCAGCGAGGCGAGACCGAGCGAGGCGACGACGAGGGCAACGCGCATCGGGCGGGATCGTCGCACCGTGCCAGCAGAACTTGCAACGAAGCCGTCAGCGCCGCGGCGGGCGCGCCTGGCGAAGGCGCTCGGCCTTGCGGGCCTTGCGCGCGGCGACGTCTTCGACCTCGGGCACCTCGACGTGCACCTCGCCCTCGCCGTCGCAGCGCGCCTGGCACGCGAGCCGTAGGCCGACGATCTTGGCGATGGAGCCCAGGTGAACCAGCTCACCGTCGCCGAGGGGCGTGAGGTGCTCGCGGCCTGAGCGCACGGTGACCCTGCACAGCGCGCAGGTGGCGACTCCTCCGCAGGAGGTCGCGATGGGCAGGCGCGCGGCCTGGAGCACTTCGAGGAGCGAGGCGCCGGCGGCTGCGTCGAGGGGCTCCGCGACGCCGGCGACGTGAACGCGGGTCATCGGGCCATCTTCGCACGCGCGCCGAGGCGTCGTCAGCGCGCCTCGTCACGCTCGCGGAGAAACTTCTGGGTCAGGGCGAGGATCATCTCTCGCGCCACGGCGTTCTCGCCGCCCTCGGGGATGATGATGTCGGCGAAGCGCTTGGAGGGCTCGACGAACGCCAGGTGCATCGGCCGCACGGTCTCGTAGTACTGCTGCCGAATCTGCGCGAAGGTGCGCCCGCGCTGCTCGATGTCGCGGCGCACGCGGCGCATGAGCCGGATGTCGGGGTCGGTGTCGACGAAGAGCTTGACGTCGAGGCGCGCGCGAATCGCCGGGAGGGCGAGCACGAGGATGCCCTCGACGACGATCACCGCCGAAGGCTCGACGCGGTCGGTGGTCGCCTCGCGCGCGTGCCGCGAGAAATCGTAGCGGGGCTTCTCGACCGCGCGCCCGGCGCGGAGCGCGTCGAGGTGCGCGACGAAGAGCTCGTTGTCGAGCGAGTCGGGGTGGTCGAAGTTGACCTGCGCGCGCTCTTCGATCGAGAGGCCCGTGAGGTCTTTGTAGTACGCGTCGTGCTCGACGAGCGAGACGCTCTCCACCGGCAGCGAGGCCACGATGGCGCGCGCGATGGTGGTCTTACCTGATCCGCTGCCGCCTGAGACGCCGACGAGAAGTACCGACACGACGGCGCCGGTCGTACTACACCCGGCCCCGCCGGGAGAAGCGCCGACGCGCGACAAGCAACGTCGAGAGGGCGAGGAGCCACCCTGCGCGGCCTCGCCGGGGCGCCGGGGAGGTCGAGCAGCCAGCGAAATAGTTTCCGAGGCTGGGGTTGACGCAGCGCTCGACGCGGTTGCCGTCGTCGCGTCCCGAGGGGTCGACCGCGAGCATGGTCAGGCACAGCGGCCCGCTGGTGTAGGCGCCGGGCACGCGCACGGTGCGCTGCGCCGAGCGGTCCCCCGCGAAGCCTGAGCCCTGCACGCGCGCGCGCTCGAGCACCCGCGGACCCGACACGCCCGCGCCGCGGGTGATGTAGAGCACGTACTCGATGTCCGTGTCGGGCCAGCCCACGTCGCCGAAGGCCGACGCGCGCTGCGCCCGCTCGAAGCGGACCGTCACGTCGACCGCGCCGGGGTCACAGAGGTCTTCGGGCGCGCCCGCGAGGGTCGCCGAGGTCAGCCCGCCGAAGCGCGGGGGCGTCGAGCTGAGCCCCGTGCCCGTGCGAAAGCGAATGAGGTTGGAGCCCCCGACCGTGTCGGAGAAGGTCGCGACGTAGTCTGTGAGGGCCTCGAGGGGGGCGAGGGCCTGCCACACGACCTCATCGCCGATGATCGACGCGCGCCCCTCGACGCATCCGTCGCGGTCGCGTCGCCGCAGGCACACCGTGGCAGGCTCGGGCGGGCGCTCGAGGTACCGGAGGCGAATGAGCCCGTCGGTCGGCACCTCGGTCCCGAGGTCGGCGGGGAAGGTCTCTTGCAGCGTGCCGATCTCGTGAATCGGCGTGCCCGCGTCGCACTGCGCGCGGGCGGTCGCGGCGCACAAGAAGGCCGCTGCGAAGAGGGGGGTGACGGCGCGGAGCATCGGGTCGCGGTGAGGGTGCCCCCGCGCAGGGATCGCCGCAAGCGCGGCGGTGCTACCGTCCCCGGTCATGCGCATCGGAACCGTCGCGACCGCACTGGCCCTGAGCGTCTTCGCGGGCGCGCCCCGCGGAGGGGCGCAGAGCGGATCGAGGGTCGAAGCCTCGATTCGTATGCGACAGGGCGCCGCCGCGGCGCGTCGGGGAGAGTGGGAGGAGGCCCAGCGCCTCTTGCAGAACGCCGCGGACCTCGGCGCGCCTCCGCAGGTCTACCGCGCCCTCGCCGAGGCCTCGGAGGCGTTGGGGCAGCTCCGGGCCGCGTCCGAGGCGCTCTCGCGCTACGTCGCGCTGGCCACGGGCGCTGCCGATCGGGAGGAGGCCGCCGCGCGGCAGGAGCAGCTCCGTCGAACGCTGGGAGAGCTGCTCGTCGAGGTTCGTCCGGGCCTCGCGGGTCGAGCCGCGCGGGTGTGGGTCGACCGCGACGGCCCGCGGCCGTATCCCGCCGGAGGCCTTCGCGCGATGGTGGAGGGGGGGACGCACCGGGTGAGGGTGGAGTCGCAGGGGTGGCAGACCTTCGAACAGAGGGTCACGACGGGCTACGGCGAGCCGCTCGCGGTGCGGGTGCAGCTCACCGCGGTCGCGCCTCGCTGATCGCTCAGCGGGGCTCCCAGCGCAGGGTCTCGCCGCCGCCGCCGAGGATCCGCTGTTGATTCAGCCCGTCCTGGTTCATCAGGTAGATGCCGCCGCGGCTGGAATTGAAGGCGATGAGCCGACCGTCGGGCGAGAAGGTGGGATCGGTGTTCGTGCCCTGGTTCTCGGTGAGCCGGCGCGTCGCGCCGCTCGCGACGTTGACGGTGTAGATGTCGGTGCTGCCGCCGACGCGCCCTGAGTACACCAGCAGCTGGCCATCGGGGGACCACGAGGGCGAGGTGTTGTAGGTCCCGGTGAAGCTCACCCGCCGCGCGCCGCCGCCGCTGGCGCTCATCACGTAGATCTGCGGTCCGCCCGCGCGATCGCTCACGAACGCGATGCGGGAGCCGTCGGGGGACCACACCGGCGAGACGTCCGCGCCAGCGTCGTTGGTGACGCGCCGGAGGTTCGCGCCGTCGGTGCCCCCCACGTAGATCTCGCTGTTGCCGTCGCGCGTGAGCACCACGGCCATGCGCGACCCTGAGAACGCCGCGCCCATGACCAGCCCGTCGGCGCGGAGGATCGGCTCCCGCGAGCCCTGACGGAACAGCGCGAGGAATCCCTCGGGCGTCTGCGATGAGAAGTAGATCCCGCCCGGGCCCCACGCGGGGAGGAACGAGAGCCTTCGCCCCGACGAGACCTGCGCGAGGTTCTCTCCGTCGCAGTCGACGGTGAACACGGCCTTGCGCCCTCGGCCCGTGCGCCGCGCGAAGGCGATGCGGGTGCCGAAGATCCCCGGGGTCTGGGTGTAGAGCTGGATCAGGTCGTTGGCGATGCGGTGCGCCACCGCGCGGGGGCTCGCTGGACCGTACGAGCGAGAGAGCCGCGGCGCAGAGGGGGCGCCGGGCTCCCACACCCGCAGCTCGACGCGCGTCGCGTCGCCGCTGCCGGTGCTGCTGCCCTTCACCACGGCGGTCGCGCCCACGCCCGCCCAGGAGCCGGCGTTGATGTTCAGCCCCTCGGCGTCGAGGTCGGCGGTGAACGAGTGCGGGTCGAGCACGCGAAAGAGCGACGAGAGCCGCAGGTCGTTGGAGAGAACCGCCGAGATCTGGTCGCCGCCGGGGCCGCGGAGCGCGGGGATCGCGACCGGAAGGAGCCGCGACTCCAAGCCCTGCAGCGAGACCGTGATGTCGCCACCCCCCGCGGGGACCTGCGGCGCGGGCGCTTGAGGCGCCGGCTGGGCGACGGAGATGTAGGGGGGGAGCAGGGCCAGTCCCGCGGCGACGCCGACCAGCGACCAGGATTGGAGGGTTCTCTTCACGGCTTCAACTCTAACGGACGGCGCGAGGGGGCGCGATCTTCATTGCGACTCGGGCTCGACGTTCACGTTGATGTTCCGGTCCGCGAGCTGCGCGAGCTCCTCGGGCGACAGGCCCGGGATCTCCGCGTGCTGCGCGACCAGCCGCTGCGCCTGCGCGACGTAGTCGTTGTCGAGGCTCTCGTTGCCCGAGGGCTGAGACAGCTCGGCGCCCACGATGGTGCCCGACCCGCTGATGCGCAGGCGAAATCGAACGCGGCGGCGGTCGCTGCCCGTGAGGGTCTGCGTGCGGTGAATGTTGCGCTGCAAGAACTCCTGCAGCTTCGCGATGGCGCCGTGGCTGGCCTGGCTCGGGTCGGTGGTGGTGCCCACCGCGCTGCCCGTCGCGGCGCCGGGACCCGCCGCGGTCGGGTCGGCGGCCTGCTCCGCCGCGGCCATCTGGGCGATGCGGTCCATGGTCTCCGCGAGGTCCTGGTTGCCCCGGCCGCGCACGGTGCGTCGGGTGATCGCGGCCATGTAGTCCTGCGCGCCGGCGTCGGGTCGCAGCGCCACCGCGGTGGGGTCTCGCACCGGGGTGATCGCCGCCGGCGCCGCCCGCTCGGCGCGCACGGGCGCCTCGCGATGAATCACGCGCCTCGGGTCAAAGCTCCCGCCCCCGCGTCGCAGCAGCTGGGTCGAGACCACCAGCTCGTCGCGGCGGGGCGGCGGGGTGCGCGCGACGTTGCCCTCGTCACGGCCAAGGCGAAGCGCCGCCCCCGCGACGGTCGCGTGCACCAACACCGCGAGGAACACCCCCGTCGCCACGCCCCCACGGTCGTTCGTCCCTGTCTCCACCCCGCCGCGGCGAAGAGGAGAAGGCGGAATCGACGGCGACGACGGGAGCGAAGGCGGAATCGAGGGCGTCATGAGGCCTCCTGAGCCTGTCAGGGTCTGTACCAGAATCCCGGTCACCCTTGGGATGTGTACAAACTGTGTACAAAGCTGGTCCGTTGACGGGGGAGATGGTCAAAAAATGATGCACATGGGCAAAAATTGATGCTCTACAGACGAGGCCGAGATCGCGGATTCTCCGCAAATACTGGGTGTCGGACCCTTGGCATCGTCCATGCACAATGATTGTGCAACACGGCCCCTACGCCGACGGAGATTACGCCATGGATGCCCAGACGACCGCTTCAGCCCGTTCGACCGACCTGATCCCTGTGACAGCCGACATTCGTAAGACGGTCGAAGCTGCCTTTCGATCCTACGAGTCCCGGCTGTTTCACACGGCGCTTCGCATCACCCGCAACGACCAGGACGCGTGGGACGCCGTGCAGGAGGGCATGGTCAGCGCCCTCCGCAACGCCGAGCGCTTTCGCGGCGACTCGGCCGTCGCGAGCTGGCTGTACAGCATCGTGGTCAACGCCGCGCTCTACCAGCGTCGCCGCGCCACCTCGCGCCGCCGCGGCATGGACCGCTTCGTCGAGAAGGTCTGGCCCGACGCCGAGCTCTCCCTCGAGGCGGGTACGGTGCAGCACGACCCCGAGGCGCACCTGATGGCCAAGATCGACCTCGACCGGGTCTCCGACCGCATCGCCGAGCTCCCCGCCGACCGCCGCGAGCTCCTCGAGCGCGCGCTGGGCGGCGACTCGTTTCAAGACATCGCCGACTCCATCGGCGAGCCGGTCGCGGCGGTGAAGAGCCGCGTGTGGCGCACCCGGGTCGGTCTCCGCGCGGAGTTCGGCGAGACCCTCGCGGCGGCCTGAGCGCTACTGAGAAGAGACGGGGTCGGTGACGATCCCGAGCTTCTCGACCCCCGCCTCGCGCATCATCGCGAGCACCCGCACCACCACCCCGTACGACACGCTCTCATCGGCCTGCAGGTAGGCCTCGTGGTCTCGCTGCACGATGGCGTTGGCTCGCAGTCGCTCGGTGAGGCGCTCGATGGGCACCTGGTCCTGCCCGACCCAGATCACGATGGGCGAGCGGGGGTTGTTGAGCTCTTGATGCCCGAGGGTGATCTGGAGCTTCTGGTCCCCGACCTGCATCTCGGGCGCGTTGGCGTTGGGGAGGTCGACCTTCATGCCGGCCTGCACGAGCGGCGCGGTCACCATGAAGATGATCAGCAGCACGAGCATGACGTCGACCAGCGGCGTCACGTTGATATCGCTCATGGGGCCGCCGCCCCCGCCTCCGGATGTGAACGCCATCGGTCGCCTGCCTCTCAGCTCACTTGAGGATGTGCCGACGGACGATGTTCAGGAAGTCGTTCCCGAAGATGTCCATCTCGTTGGAGATCACGCGGATCTGCCGCACGAAATAGTTGAAGCCGATCACCGCGGGGACCGCGGCGACGAGGCCGACGGCGGTGGTGAACAGCGCCTCGGCGATGCCCGGGCCGACCCGGTCGATGGTGCTCGACCCCTGCGCGCCCGTGAGCTGCAAGAACGCATGCATGATCCCGTACACCGTGCCGAACAGCCCGATGAAGGGCGCCGTGCTGCCCGTGGTCGCGAGGAAGGGCACCATGCTCTCGAGGATGGTCGTCTGCCGCGAGGTCGCCCGGCGCAGCGCCCTCTCGATGTTGCCGATGTCCGCCGCGGCCTCGTCGTCGGTCGACGCGGCCTTGACCCGCAGCAGCTCCTCGTAGCCGGCCTTGTACATCTGGGCGACGGGGCTGCGCGTGAAGCGCGTCGCGGCTTCGGCGGCGATGTTGAGCTGCCGGGTGTCTTCGAACACCTTCAAGAACGACTCGTTCTCCGCGAAGGCCCGCCGGATGTACAGCCACTTGTAGCCGATGATGTACCAGCAGATCACCGAGAACAGCAGCAGGATGAAGAGCACGACCTTCACCGGCAGCGTCGCCTGCCAGATCAGGTCGAAGGTGCCGGGGATCGCGGTCGGCGCCCGACCCCCCTGCTGCTGGTGCATGTGGACCAGGTACCCGTAGATCACATGGTTCATGAAGGTCGCACGGGGGTATCGCCGCAGGTGCACCGCTGTCAATGCGTGGCGACGCTTGCGACGGCGACTCGGTACGGTTCAGACTGCGCCGGGTGCGCGGAGACGAAGAGAGAATTCGGTACCAGACGCCCACGGTGACCCGAACCATGAAGGTCCTGTCGGCGGCCCTCGTGGGGATCTGGCTCCTCCAGGTGTTGACGAACTCCGCCGAGGTCCCCTTTGGCGCGTTTCGCTGGCTGACCCTCAAGCCCAGCGCGGTGCTCGAGGGGCACGAGCTGTGGCGCGTCGCGACCTACGCCGTGCTCGGCAACCCCGCCGATGTCGTCGCCATCCTCCTCGACGTGATGATCCTGCTGATCTTCGGCTCGGCGCTCGAAGAGCGCGCGGGGAGGGGGCGGGCCCTCGCCGCGATGTTCGCGGTCAGCGTCTTCGGCGCCCTCGCCGTGCTCGCCGCCAGCCGCGTCGACCTGTCGCTCCTGCACGCCCAGGTGGTGGGGTCCTCGGCGGCGATGTCTGCGCTCATCGTCGCCTGGGGCGTGCAGCGCGCCGAGGAGCGCCTGAGCTTCTTCGGCGCCTTCGAGCTGCGCGGCAAGCACTTCGCCATGGTCGTCGCGGCGATGACGGTCGTGAGCTTTCTGCTCAACCGCAGCGGCGCGCACGTCGCGTCGGTCGCCGGGCTCGTGGCGGGACTCTTCGTCGCGCGCCTCGGTCCCCGCACGCCCAAGGCGCCGCCGCGCAAGCGGGTCGGGGGCCACCTGCGGGTCGTGCCCGAAGACCCCAAGCGCTACCTGAACTGAGCGCGGCGGTCAGGCGTCGCCGCGCCAGGGGCGGTCGGACTCGTACTCCTCCTCGAGGTCGTCGGCCAGGGCCGCGCGCACCTGCGCGGGCAGGTCGTCGAGCGCGATGCGGGTGCCCTTCGCGCGCCGCACCGCGTGCTCGATCGCGGCGTCGAGCTCGTCGAGGTTGCCCGGCCAGCGGTAGCTCCGGAGCGCGAGCGCGGCCTCAGGGCCGACCCCCAGCGCCGCGCGGCCGTGCACCCGGCACGCGCGGTCGATCGACAGCAGCGTGAGCGACTCGAGGTCCTCGATCCGCTCGCGGAGCGGGGGCACCCGCACCGTGCGCTCGGAGAGCATGTCGAGCAGCGCGCGAGGGAGGTCGAAGCGCTCGGGTCGGTCGCGCATCGTCACGACGACGCGCACGTCGACCGCGTAGCCGTGCTCGGCGCCCAGGCGCCGCGACGTGCCCGTGCGAAGCGCGTCGACGAGGGCGACCTGGGCGTCGTGTCCCAGCGCCGGGAGGTCTTCGAGGACCAGCGTTCCGCCCGCGGCGTGCTCCAGCCAGCCCGCGCGCTCGGGGCTCTCGCGGGCGTCGCCCACCAGCGCCGCGAGCAGCCCGTCGAGGCGCGCGCCCCCGGCGTCGAGGATCACGAACGGAGACGCCGCGCCGGGGCCCTGGTCGTGCAGCACCTTCGCGATCGCCGCCGCGCCCGCTCCTCCCTCCGACACGAGCGCCACAGGACCCCGCATCGAGAGCGCGATCGCCTTGTCTCGCAGCGACCTCGACGTCGCCGCGTACGCCGTCCAGCGCTCGTCGCGCTCGCCCAGCGCCCGCATGCGCCTGGCGCCCTCGTGGAGCGCGACGAGCCGCTGGGTCTCTCGCGACGCCTCGACCGCGAGGCGGTCTGCGCCCTCGGCGCGGGTCACGGCCTCGTCGGCGCGGGCGCGCGCGGTCGAGCGCCGCCAGCATCGAGACCACGCCCTCGACGCGCAGCGCGAGGGCCTCGACCCGGAGCTGCTCCTCGTAGCTCGGCACGGCGGTGCGCGCGCCGCGAGGGATGAGGATCGCCCCCACCAGCTCCTCCCCCTCGCGCAGCGGCACCGCGCCGAGCGCGCCGAGCTCGTCGAGCGCGGAGACCAGCGGGCGCAGCTCCGCGCGGCGCACCTCGTAGGGGCGGAGCGTGTCGGTGAACACCGCGCCGGGGCGCGCGCGCATCCACGACAGCACCGGCCGCGCGGTGTCGAGCCCCAGGGTCGCGCGCCGGGCCCCGCCGCTCACGTCGATGTGCAGCGCCTCGCGCTTGTTCAAGAGCCAGATCGCCGCGGGGGCGCGGAGGTTGCGGGCCGCCGCGCGGAGCGGGTCGAGCACGGCCGCCGCGAGGTCGATCTCGTCGCGGACCGCGGGCAACAGGCGCTCGACCTCGTCGCACGCGTCCAGCAGCCGGCCGTCGTCAGGGCGGAGCCGCCTCTCGAGCACCGGGATGAGCGCGAAGGTGGTCGCCAGGGCCACGCAGACCGCGAGCAGCGGCACCGAGGGGAGCGCGAGCGCCAGGGCGCCCCCCGCGAAGAGACCCGCCAGCGCGGCCGCGCTGCGACGCGCGAGGAGGGCCGAGCGGTCGAGGCCGAGGGCGCCGGTGCCGGCGGTGAGGCCGATGACCTGCGCCGAGGCGCCTGCCGCGAGCACGAGGGGGGAGACGTCGCGGCCCCACATCGCCCGCACGAGCATCGCCGCCGCGAGGATCGCCGCGCCGACGCCCGGCGCGATGAGCCGCGCCCGCTCCATGGGCATGAGGGGTCGGCGCACGGCGTGGAGGTGGTAGAGCGCGCCGAACGCGCTCGCGCCGAACGCGCTGTACGCGCCGAGGGACCAGTCTCGCGTTGCGGCTGGCCACATGGCCAGGGTCGCGAAGCCGCCCACCAGCAGTCCCGGCAGCGCCGCGCGGCGAAGCGTGTCGACGCGCAGGGGGAGCGCCGCGGCCATCGCCGTCGCCACCCCGAGCACCTCGCCGAACAGGATCGCCTGCACCACCCGGAGCGCGTGCGTCGGGGGAACGGTGCCGGCCACGGTGGTCGCGACCAGCGAGGCCGCGAGGGCGCCGGTGATCAGCGCGGCCTCCGCGGCGACGGGCGCGATGGCCGCGGCGGCGCGTCGGGGCGCGAGGGCGCACACGCCCGCGAGCGCGAGCGTGGCGGCGCCCTCGAGGGTCACGGGCCGACCCGAGAGCGACCACGCGGAGACGGCGACCCCCGCGCTCATCAGCGCGGCGAGCTCGCTCCAGGGCGCTCTCTCTCGTAGGGGTGACATCGCGGGGCTCCTCGCTTGCCCGGCCGACGCTATGCCGACTCAGGGGCGCGCGCAAAGCACGCGCACGGTCAGGCGGGCTCGGCGACCATCGATGAGGCGGCGTGGTCGGTCTGCGCGTGAAAGCGGATCTCGGCCATGGTGCCGAGCTCCGTGAGCGCGTCGACGGCGTGCTGGAGCTCTTCCCAGGTGTGCCCGCGGGTGACGTTCACGCGCAGGCGCTCCTCGCCCACCTTCACGCCGGGATAGGTGATGGGGACCATGTGCAGCCCCTGCTCGAAGAGCAGGTGGTGGAGCATCATGGCCTTGCGCTCGTCCTTCACCATCACGGGCATGATGTGGGTGTCGCTGGTCCCGAGGTCGAAGCCCCGCTCGACGAGGCGCGCGCGGAGCCACGCGGCCTTCTCGTGGAGCTCCGCCACGAGCGCGGGGCCGTCGTCTTCGAGCATCGTGAGGATCGTCGCCGCCGCGGCGACCACCGGCACCGGGAGCGTGGCCGAGAAGACGAAGCTGCGGGCGGTGTGCTTGATGAGGTCGATGACCTCCTCGCTCCCGAGGATGATCCCGCCGATGCCGCCGAAGACCTTGGAGAAGGTCGACACCACCACCGGCGCGCGGCCCTCGAGGTCGAGGTCCTCGAGCACGCCGCGGCCGTGCTTGCCGAGGGTCCCCGAGCCGTGCGCGTCGTCGACCACGAGCGCGGCGCCGTAGCGGTCGCAGACCTCGATGATCGGCGCCAGCGCGCCCTTGTCGCCGTCGAGGGAGTAGATCCCCTCGACCAGCACCAGGGCGTTGGGGCGCTCGCGGCTCTTGAGCACGCGCTCGAGGGAGCGCGCGGAGTTGTGGTTGAAGAACCGAACCTCCGCTCCCCGCCCCGGCACCCCCGCCGCGAGGAACGACCCGTCGAGGATGCAGGCGTGCGAGAGGTTGTCGAGGATCAGCGTGGTGTCCTTGTCGGCCAGGGACATCACCGTCGCCACCATCGCTTGGTACCCCGTGGTGGTGACCAGGCAGGCGGGGAAGCCGAAGAACTTCGCGAGCCGCGCCTCGATCTCGACGTGCGCCGTGGTCGTGGCCTGCACGCGCGACGACGACAGCCCGCACGCGAACTCGTCGACCGCGCGCTTCGCGGCCTCCTTCACGTCGGGGTGGTTGGTCAGCCCGAGGTAGTCGTTGGAGCTGAAGTTCACGAAGGGGTGACCGGCGACGGTGGTCCTGAGCCCGCCGGTCTCAAAGGCGCGAAAGAAGGGGTAGACCCCGGCCTCGCGGGCCTCGCGCACGCGGGCCAGATCCCGGTGGGCCTTGTCGTCGATCCAACTCATCGCTTCCTCACTTTGCGCGCCGCACCACGAGGGCCGACGCATTGCCATAGAACCCGAGGGCGGTGATCACCACCGTGTCGATCCTGGGAGGGATCTCCCCCGAGACCCCGTCCCTCACCGCCGCGCCCTCGAACCACCCGAG
The DNA here is from genome assembly GCA_041389885.1 of Polyangiales bacterium. Lineage (GTDB taxonomy): Bacteria > Myxococcota_A > Polyangia > Polyangiales > JAWKRB01. The sequence continues at coordinate 321,663 of JAWKRB010000006.1, forward strand.
CGCGCAAGCCAGCGCCAGCGCGCCGCTCGCGCCGAAGGTCTCGCCGAGCCGCGCCTTGGGCGCGCACACCGCCGCCGCGGGGAGCGCCGCGGCGATCGCCGCCCGCTCGGCCTCGTCCAGCGCCGGCTGACCGCAGAGCCCGCTCACCACCAGGTCGACCTCGCCCGGCGCGACGCCCGCGTCGTCGAGCGCCTCGCGAATCGCCCGAGCCAGCGCCGTCGACGAGGGCGCGACCAGGTGCGGCGCCGCGGCGTCGTGGTCGAACTGGGAGCCGTAGCCCACGAGCTCCCCCAAGACCCTCGCGCCCCGCGCCGCGGCGTCAGCGGGCGACTCGAGCGCGAAGAGCGCGGCGCCCTCGCCGAGGGTGATCCCCGCGTTGGGAGGGTGGCGCTCGTCGCCCTCGCAGGCCAGCGCGCCGACGCGCAGCAGGCTCTCCCACAGCAGCTCGCTCGACGCCTCGGCGCCGCCCGCGACGATCGCCCGCGCGCGGCCCGCGTCGAGGTAGACCCCCGCGCAGCTCATCGCGTCGAGGGGCCCCGTGGGCCCGTTGGTGACGGTCACGTTGAGCGCGCGCAGCTCCTCCCAGATGCTCACGTACCCGAAGGCCGAATTGATCACCGTGTTGGGGAAGCGCGCGGGGTTCAGGTACCGCGGGTCTTCGGTCTTCGCGATGCGGTTGTTCTCCGCGACGGCCTCGGTGCTGCCGTAGGCCGTCGACGCCACGACGCCCACGCCGTCGCCGTCGTACGACGTGAACGCGCCGCCGGCCTTGATCGCTGCGTGCTCGAGGCAGAGCCGGGCGGCGACGATCGAGAGCCGGGTGAGCCGGTCGTTGTTGCGCAGGCCCTTGTCGCCGACGTACCGCGCGGCGTCGAAGCCCGCGACCTCGGCGACGCGGAGCGCGGGGTGCGGCGAGCGCGGCACCGTCGCGGGCGCGCGCGAGAACTCCGCCGGGGCAGGGGAGCCGAGGGCCTCGACGAAGGCCGACCAGCCCACGCCGAGGCTCGACACGACGCCGACGCCGGTGATCGCGACGGGCTTCACGACCGCGCTCCAAAGGCCGGCAGGCGACCGGGGCGGGCGATGCAGAGCACCGCGTCGTATCCGCCGAACGCGAGGGCGTTGTTGAGCACGACATCGACCCTCGCCTCGCGCGCCGCGTTGGCGACGAGGTTCAGGTCACACTCGGGGTCGGGCGTCTCGTAGTTCATCGTGGGGGGGATGATCCCGGTGAGGAGCGTCTCGACGCAGCTCACGGCCTCGAGGGCAGAGGACGCGCCCATGCAGTGCCCGATGACGCTCTTGACGCTGCTCACGGGGGGCCGGCGCGCGCCGAGCACCTCGGCGATGACCTTGGACTCGACGCTGTCGTTCGCGGCGGTGCCGGTGCCGTGCGCGTTCACGAAGTCGACCTCGGAGGGGTCGAGCCCCGAGCGCGAGATCGCCTCGCGCATCGCCCGCGCGTTGCCGTCGCCGCCGGGCTGGGGCCGCGTGATGTGGTACGCGTCGCAGGCGAGGCCGTATCCGCCGACCTCGGCCAGCGGCGTGGCCCCGCGGCGCTCGGCGTGGGCCTCCGACTCGAGCACGAGCACGCCGGATCCCTCGCCGAGCACGAGGCCCTTGCGGTTGAGGTCGAAGGGCTGGCAGCGCTCCGGCGCGAGGGCGCCGAGGCGCGCGAAGCCCGCGTACTCCACGGCCTGCAGCATCTCCGCGGCGCCGGTGATCACCACGTCGGCGCGCCCGCTGCGAATGAGGTCGGACGCGAAGCCGATGGCGTAGTTGCCCGCGGCGCACGCGGCGGGGAGCGTCAGGGCCATGCCCCGCGCGCCCACGGCCCTGGCGACGAAGTGGCTGAGCAGGTACGGGGCGTAGCGCAGCACGTCGCGGGGCTCGATGGCCCCGAGGCCGCCGCGGATCCGCGCCGTGTCGACGCGCTCTGCGACCTCGGCCTCGCCCATCGTCGTCCCCAGCACCACGGCGACGCGCGCGCCGTCGGTGAGGTCGACCCCGGCGTCGCGCACGGCCATGCGGGCCGCGGCGAGGGCCAGCTGGGAGCAGCGCCCTGCCCGGCGCAGCTCGTCGGCGCGGAGGTGGTCTTCGGGGCGAAAGCCCTTCACCTGCGCGCAGATGGAGCGGCCCACGGTGCTGGTGTCGAAGCCCTCGACCACGTTGGTGCCCGAGCGGCCCTCGACCAGGGCGGACCAGTACGCCTCTCGGCCCGTGCCTACCGGCGAAACCGCTCCCATTCCCGTGACGAAGACGCGCGTCGACATGCTCGGCGCGCGCCTATACATCGCGCGGAGTGGCGCATCAAGCCGAGCGCCGCGTGCGAAAGGCGCGACGCGCGTGCGCGAAAACTTCGCACCGCAGCGCGCTCCGCCGACCCGCGGCGCGCTGTTGACACCCACCCCGCATCGCTGCGATGAACCGCCGCCCGTCAACGACCGCCGGCCCTACTGACTCACGGAGAGAATTCATGATCGCACGAGAGGATCTGCTCAAGCGCTTCACCGCCATCGCAAGCAAGGTCGCCGAGCGCGACGTCACGCTGAAGTCCGCCGACATGCCCATCGCGGACCTCGGCCTCGACTCGCTGAACCTCCTCGAGATCATTGGTGAGATGGAGAAGGAGTTCCGCATCCGGATCCCCGACGACCAGCTCGTGGGCATCACCACCGTCTCGCAGCTCGTCGACCTGGTCTACAAGCGCCTGCCCCAGGCCTGATCCCGCCCACTCTGCCACCGAGGACAACGCCGTGGATCAATCAGAGCTGAAGGAGAGCCTCCGGGCGCTCATCGCGGACATCATCGAGGTCGACCCCTCGAAGGTCGAAGACAACACCGCGCTCCGCGACCTGGGCGTCGACTCGATGCAGGCCATCGAGATCATCAGCGACCTCGAGCGTCGGTACCAGATCCGCATCCCCGAGGCGGATTTCAAGCGCGTCACCAACCTCCAGAGCGTCACCGAGCTCCTGGCGGAGAAGCTCGCCGCCCGAGGCGCTTGAGTCGGTGCCGGGAGCGGGGATCGAACCCGCACGAGACCGCCAGGTCTCCGAGGGTTTTAAGCCCCCCGCGTCTGCCATTCCGCCATCCCGGCCCTAGGGACGCGAGCTCGCGTCTGATGACTCCATCGCGTCTCTAGCGCTCGCGGCAGCGTACACCCGATCCGTAGGAAATTGGCGCGCGTCGAGGCGACCGTGGAACCAGATGTTCCATGGACCTCCACCGCGACCGCGCCCGCGCCCTCGACGAGCTTCGACGGCTCCTCTTCGACCTCTTCACCGCGACGGAGAAGGGCGTCGTCGCGTCGCGGTACGCCCGCGCCCACGGCTACACCGACGGGTACATGAAGGGGCTGATCTCTGCAGGGCTCGCGAGCGAGCGGGAACTCCGGACGATCGTCGCGGAGGAGCGTTCGAGGGTGGCCGGGGCGGCGACCCGTGTGGTGCACCGCCTCGACCAGCTCCCGCGAGGGTCAGCGTAGGTTGGTGACCCGCACGCCCCACCGGCGCATCTCGGCGTCGGAGAGGTTGCGGTACCAGGTCGCCACGCGGGTGCCACGGAGGCGGGCCCAGTAGCCCGTGTGGTCGGCCATGTCGAGCACCGACCGGGTCCAGCCCATCGGGCCGCGCGCGGCCGTGCGGAGGGTGCCCTGCGTGCTGTCCTGGTAGACCAGCCGCACGGCGCCCTCGACCACCGCGATGGACGCGCTGTCGCCCACGAGGTGCTTGCCGTCGTCGAAGGGGCTCGTGCCGACGCCCGCGCCGTCGTCGACGACCTCGGGCTGCCCCATCGGGGCGCCGTTGCGCACCGGGAGGTACATCAGCCGCTCCTCCCAGCCGTCGACGTACGCCACGTGGAGCGTGTCGTCTGCGCCGAGGGTGGCCGAGGCGTAGATCCCCCGGTCGCCGGTGTCGGCCGCCATCGCGCCCTCGCCGTCGAGGATCACCGGCGCCGCGAAGCGCCCGCTCATGTCGGAGCGCGAGAGGAGCAGGTTGCCCCGGTCGCGGTGATAGAACACGACCGAGAGGCGCCCGGTGCTCTCGCGCACGAGGTTGATGAACGCCACGCCGGGGGAGAGCCCCTCGATGTAGTTCGCGGCGATCGCGTCGGCGCAGGTGCCGCCGAAGCAGGCCTGCCCAGAGCCGCACGACATGGGGCACATGCCCGCGGTGGACTCGCAGCGACCGTTCGAGGCCCTGCAGGCCGTGCCCGCCGCGCAGTCCCCCGCGCGGCAGGCGCTGGGGAGCGAGGCGGCTTCGGAGACGGTCCAGTCTGCGGCGCGCGCGGGGGTGGCGGAGTTGCCGCGCGCGACGCGCACGACGGAGTTGACCTGCCCCATGGCCCCCACGACGCTCGCGCGGTACGCGATGACCGGCGTGCCGTCCGGGAGCAGGGTCAACGACGCGTACCGCCCGTTGGCGCCCTCGGCGTCGACGGTGTGGGTGGTCCACGCGGTGCCGTTGAACGACGCGAACTTCAGGTGATTCGCGGTGGTGTCCCAGTACGCGACGCGGGGACCGTTCGCGCCGACGGCGATCGAGGCGAAGCGCCCGACGTCGTCGCCCGGGGACGAGTTGCCCCCGCGCCAGCCGTTCGGGTCGTTGGTGAGCATCCCGTCGGCGGGCACGCCGTCGACGTGCTGCCACTCGACCTGTCCGGTCTCCCCGGCGACCCGCGCGACGACGAGGTCGCCGTACCGCTGGTTGTCCGAAGGCGACCCGGGGGAGTACGCCGCGAGCCAGGTCGCGCCGTCGGCGCCGACGGCCATGTCGAGGTGCGACCCGACCGCGCCGGGGTTGAGCGGGGGCAGCGTCTGACAGGTGCAGTCGAAGGTGCACGTCGCGGCGTTCCAGGTGGGGTTGCCCGCGACCATGCCCGGCATGCACATCGGGCACGCCGACGGCGGGGTGACGCACATGCCGGTGCTCGCGCACTGCTCCGAGCCGTCGGCGCACGCCGTGGGTCCGGTGTCTTGCGCCACGGCGTCGGCGGGGGCCGCGCCGTCGCCCTGGGTGCCGGTGGCCGACTCGGCGCAGCCCTGCGCCATCACCGCGAGGGCGGCCGTGGCGAGGGCGCCAGCGCGGCGTCGGCGGGCGAGGGCCGCGCCGAGCACCGCCACGAGGAGCGACGCCAGGGCGCCGCCGCGGCCGTTCGATCGGCCCGGGACCGCGCAGCCGCAGCCGCCGCCGGCGTCGGTGCTGGGGCCCCCGCGGATGAGGGCGTTGACCACCACGGTCTGCTCGGTGACGTTGCCGCTGGAGTCCCTCGCGAGCACGCGAGCGCGGGTCGCGCCCTCGGGCACCGCGAAGCGAACGTCGCCGCTCCACGCGCTCACGGGCTGCGCGTCGAACTGCACGGCGTACTCCACGCGAGGCGAGAGCGCGTCCGTGGCGGCGGCGACGACGTAGCCGCGCTCGACCCACGCCCGGAGCTCCGGGCCCACCGGGTCGACCAGGACCTCCACCCGCGCGGGCGTGGTGTCGGCGGTCTGCGGCTCGCCCGCGACGCGCGCGCGCACCTCGACCACGTGCGCCCCCGGCGCGACCAGCGCCCAGTCGCGCACGGTGATCTCGTTGCCCTCGGCGAAGGTCGACCAGGTGCCCTGGCCGACGCGCCAGGCGTACTCCACGCGGCGGCCGAGGGAGTTCGGCGTGTCGACGCGCAGTCGCGCCGTGGGCATGTTCTCGGCCCTGAAGGCCGCGGCGCTGCGGTACATCGCGGGGTTCACGTCGAGGCCCTCGAGGGACGCGGTGGTGTCGAGCTCGAGGCTGAGCGGCATGGTGCCCGCGGGGGTGTACTGGAGGGCCGCGAAGATCCCGAGAAAGCGCGACATGCCCTCGGTGACGCCCTGCACGCCGCCCGTGGGGATGTTCACGGCGATCGAGCCCAGGGGGCGCCCCATGGGGCCGCCAGGGATGTCGATGTTCGGCAGGCTGATGGGGTTGATGTTCCCGGTGGCCATCATGATGGCGGGCTGGAGAATCGCCTGCACCGCGGCGCCGATGGCCGAGGTGTCGCCCGACAGCAGCTGCGAATTGCTGACGGTGATGTTCTCCGCGGTGACGCCGCCGATCTGCGGGCGAATCCCGTCGCGGTCGGCCTGGAGGTTGATCTTGAGCACCAGGTCGGTGGTCAGGGTCATGAAGCGCACGTAGCGCTCCTCGGTGAAGGTGTACCAGTCGAGCGCGGTGCGGTTGAGGCGCACCGTGAGCAGCGGGTCGGTCATCACGTCGCGGCCGCTGCCGATGCGAATGCTCGGCGGCTGCTGCGGGCGGAGCGCGATGCTGACCGGCCCGTTGGTGTTCGGAAAGATCACCTGACGAATCGACTGGAGACCCGGGAGGATCGTGAGCGTGCCCGCGGCCAGCGTCTGCGAGAGGTTGGTGCCCACGGCGAGGCAGAAGAGGCCGCTGTCCCAGAGGTGCCAGGCGGCGTAGTTCAGGTACTCCTCGGAGATGCCGAGGCCGAAGTCCATCGCGGTCATGGTACCCGGCACGGCGTTGCCGCGGAGGGCGCTCCACTCGGGGATCGTCGGGATCGCCGGCGGCGTCATCCTGGGCACGCAGGCGTTGTGACCGCCCGACTGCATGGCGCCGAACATGTTGATCGACATGCCGCCGTTGATGACCTGGCCGTCGCGCATCGGGTCGCCCGCCGCGAGCAGCAGGCTCACCGGCGCGCGCGCCCCGGGGCTCAGGCTGGCGACGAGGCCGCCGAGGTCACCGCGCAGGTCGGTGCCGATGAGCACCGGCACGTTCGACCCGTCGGCGTAGCGGCAGCGGTTGCCGTTGACGGTGGTCCCCGTGGGGCAGCCCGGCGGGTTCGGCGTCGAGCTCATCGACAGCGCGTCGGTGATCGGGCCCAGGGCGCCGGCGATCTGCCCGCGGAACTGGTTGATGATCGTGCCGCGCAGGAGGTTCACGATCCCGCAGATCCACGAGCCGGTGCAGGTGACGTCGGCGTCTTCGATGCCCTCGCCGGGGTCTCTTGCACGGGGTCGCCGGAGCCGGTGGGCGAGACCAGGTCGGCGCGGTGGTAGTTCCGCCGCGGCGCGTGCGTGTCACGCCCGATCGCCGCCGCGGTGCGCAGGCCGATGAAGGGGTGGCTGCCGCGGGTGGTGTTCACCACGATGTCAGGGGACGCGATGGTGCCGCAGAGGGTGCCGCCGCAGGAGTCGTTGCAGCTGCCCACGCAGGCCCGCAGCGGGATCGTCCCGCTGACGTTCACCCGCACGTTCGCCGTGATCTTGTTGGGGTCGGCGAAGCCCAGGGTGAGGGCGTCGTTGGGCAGGGTGACGTTGATGCGGCAGTTGCCCGAGGGGCAGATCAGCACGCGGCCCACGGTGAGGTTCTGCGAGACCGTCGGCACCGCGATGCCCGAGCCGACCGAGCCCGCGAGGAGCCCAGGCGCGATGGCCTGGACCCGGCTCAGACCCGACTGGGTGAGACGCACCTGCGCGGCGCGCGGGATCCTCGTCTCGGGCGCGAGGGGATAGCCCCCGGGGATGGGTTGGAGCGCCCCGCCCGCGCAGCCGGAGCAGCCTCCGCCGGAGCAGCCCGAGACGAAGAGCACCAGGAGAAGCCAGTAGATTCGATGGACAAGTTCGCGCATGTCACCTTCCGCGCGGCAGGGGGGGCACCCGCCGAATGAGGGAGCGCCTGGGTCACGCCAGGGGAGCGCGACCGCATGCGCGTCGTTGCGAGAGGTTACGAGAGCGAGGCGGGGTAGGTAAAGCGCGACCGCGGAAAGCGTCGCGCTCGAGGGATCACTGCACGTTGGCAGAGATCGCCGAGAAGCGCGCGACGAGGCGGTAGGCGGGCTCGGTGCCGACCATCGCGTTCGGCTGACGCATCCACATCATCTGCGGCATGTCGCAGCTCGTGCCCGAGAGCAGCTGGCAGAGGGTCTGGTTGAGCGCCGAGACCGTGATCCCGCGGGCCGCCGACACGGTGATGGCCGCCTCGACGGTGCCGCCCATGTCGGTCTCCCAGTCGCTGCTGCACTCGTTGTAGCGACCGGCGCGGAGGCGGCCGAGGCCGATGCAGCCGCGGTCGGCGCTGACGGGCACCATGTTCAGCCGGGCGTTCGCGAGCGGGAGCTCGACGAGGATCGAGCCGTCGTCATTGAAGATCGGCAGGCGGACGTTCGCCATGTCGGTCATCGAGCTGACGGTGGTCGTGCCCGTGATCGCGCCCGACGCCGGGTCCCAGCGGTTGGCGTCACCCGGCATGGGGGCGTTGTTGTTGTAGTACGCGAAGGTGCCGTCCATGAGGCCGGCGCCGGTGGTCCCGCGGGTGAACATGCGGTTCAGCGGGCCCGTGCGGAAGGTGTTGTTGGTGAAGTTGAAGCTCAGGCCCCAGAGGAACTTCCCGTCGCGGAGCGGCGGGTTGATGACCCCGAGGATCAGCGGGCTCGCCAGCGCCGCGGGCTCGGCCACGGTCAGCGCCGTGATGCGCCAGGAGGGCGTCATGGCGTTGTTGGCGAAGCGCTGCGTCGGGCAGAGCGACGCGCAGCCCTCCTCGGTGTAGCACATGTTCATCGTGGCGATGGCCGTCGTGGCGCAGCCGCCGCCGTCGCCCGTCGTGGCCGAGTCGCCCGCCGTCACCACGTCGGTGGGGGTCGCGCCCGCGTCGGTGGTGTTGTTCGAGTCGCCGCACGCCGAGACGGCGCTCGTGAGCGCGCCGCAGAGAAAGACCGTCCAGAACCTGTTCATTGAAGAAGCCTCCTACTCAGAACATCATGGCGCGAGCGTGCGCCCAAATGAAGCGCTCCAGACCCCCCCATTGGGCGCCTGAAATGACCGGGGGACGCTACGCGAAGCGCCCCGCCCGGGCAAGGTACCGGCCCGATCCCTCTCAAGGTCACACCCGAGTCTGGAGCGACGCGCGCGACCCCGCTCCCGGTCAGGCCTCGGTATGCACGAGTCGATGAAACGCCGAGACCCGCGCCGCCAGGTCGGCCTCGGCGACTCGCGTGAGGCCCGCGGTGCCGTAGTGCTCCACGGCGATGGAAGCCACCGCCGAGCCGTACACCACCGCCCGGCGCAGGCTCGCGCCGTTGATGTGCGGTTGCGCGTCGAGGTACCCGAGCATCGCGCCCGCGAAGGTGTCTCCGGCGCCCGTGGGGTCGAGCACCTGCTCCACGGGGTACGCGGGGGAGTGAAACGCGCCGTGGCGGTCGAAGAGGTAGGCGCCGTACTCGCCCTGCTTCACGACCACCATGCTCGGGCCCTGGGCGAGGAGCTCGCGGCCGACGCGCGCGATGTGCCGGTGGCCCGACAGGTCGCGCGCCTCCTCCTCATTGATGATCAGAAGGTCCAGCCGGGGGAGGAGCGCTCGGAGCTCCTTCGGCGTGCCATGGATCCAGAAGTTCATCGTGTCGGCGGCGACGAGCTCGGGGCGCTCCGCCTGGTCGAGGACCTCGGCCTGGAGCGAGGGGTGGATGTTCCCCAGGAGGACGATGCGGTTCTTTCGGTAGGCCTCGGGCAGCGTGGGCCGAAAGTGCTCGAAGACGTTGAGCCGCGTGTCGAGGGAGACCCGAGACGAGAGATCGGGGGTGTAGCGCCCGTGCCAGCGAAAGGTCTCGCCGTCGACGATCTGCACGCCCTCGAGGTCGACCCGACGGCTCCTGAGCAGGTCGAGCGTCTCGGTCGGAAAGTCACGACCCACGACGCCGACGAGGCGCACGTCGGTGAACAGACCGGCCGACAAGGCCGCGAAGGTCGCCGACCCCCCGACGAGCTCGTGCCGCTCGCCCGTCCCCTCGAACTCCACCGTGTCGACGGCCATGGACCCGACGATCAGCACACTCACCGCTCTCTCTGACCTCTCTCCGCGCGCCGCGCGCGGGGCGCCGTGCCTACCACAACCCCCGTGGCCGTCGTCAACGGGAGCGCCGCGAAACCTCGGCGTAGGGGGCGCGCTCGACCTCGATCTCGCGGGTGCCGCCGTCGGTGAAGACCGACAGCCGCACCCGGGTGCCCACCTCGCCGCGGAGCCGCGTGATCACCGAGGGGCGGTCCATTTCACGCACCGCCACGCCGTCGATCTCGACGACCTCGTCACCCGCGCGGAGCCCCGCCCTCGCCGCCGCGCCGTCGGCGGGGAGGCTGTCGATGAAGAGTCGGTGCGCGCTCTGCTGGTGCCGTAGGACCGCGCCGATGCCGCCCGGCCACGATCCGCCCCGCGATCCGGGCAGCGGGAGCGCGTCACCGCCCCTCGGCGAAGAGAACACCCCGCAGCCCGCGCTCACCCACAGGACCGCCCCCAGCAGCGCCGCTCTGCGAGTCATGCCCAGGCGTTCTAACACACCGCCGCGCTGCGCATCGCGCGCCGGAACTCAACGGATGCTTGCGCGGGGATGCCCGGCGCGAGAGCATCGCCGCCGCGTGAACGGATCTTCGCCGCAGACGCCTCCCCCAGGGGGCAGCGCCCCTCCGATGCTGGGCGGCTTTCGACTGATCGAGCTGATCGGCCGGGGTGGGATGGGCGAGGTCTGGCGAGCCGAGCGGGAGGGCCCCGGAGGGTACCGTCGCCGCGCCGCGGTGAAGCGGATCCTCCCTCGCTTTCAGAACGAGCCCACGCTGCGCGCGCGATTCCTCTCCGAGGCGCGCATCAGCGCGCGCCTCGAGCACCCGAACATCACCCAGGTGCTCGATTTCGGAGAGAGCCCCGAGCCGTTTCTCGCCCTCGAATACATCGAGGGAACCACCGTCGCGCGCGTGCTCAAGGTCTGCGCCGAGACGCAGCAGCGCCTGCCCCCCGCGGTGGCCGCCTACATCATCGCCGAGGTGGCGACGGGCCTCGACTACGCCCACCGACGCAAGGACGACGCGGGCAATCCCCTGCAGATCGTGCACCGCGACGTGTCTCCGCAGAACGTGCTGATCAGCACCGAAGGCGGCGTGAAGATCTCGGATTTCGGCATCGCGCGCGCGGCCGACAACCTGCTGCGTACGCAGCAGGGCATCGCCGTCGGCAAGCTCGCGTACATGGCGCCGGAGCAGGCCAGCGGCGGCACCGTCGACTGGCGCGCCGACGTGTTCTCGCTCGGCGTGCTGCTCTGGGAGACGCTGCTGGTGCGCCCGCTGATCCCTCGCAACGACTCCAACGCGGCGATTCAGCTCCTGCTCTCGGGGCGCTTCGAGCCGCCCTCGCGCATCGACCCCCGCGTCCCGCAGCAGGTCGACGCCGCCGTGATGGAGGCGCTTCAGGTCGACCCCAACCGCCGCACGCAGTCGGCGGGCCTCCTGGCCCAGCAGCTCAGGGCGTACCTCCACAGCGGCGCGCCCGGCTTCGACGGCGGCGCGCTGGTGCGGGTGGTGGCGCCGCTGGTGCGCGACGTGGCGTGGCAGTCCCCGAGCGCGCCGCCGCCCGCGCACCCCTCCCTGGCCGACGGGGCCGAGCCCGCCACCCGCATCGCCGCCGAGCCCCTCCCTCAGCGACCTTCGCGACCGGCCACCATGGCCCCGCCGACGCGCAACGCGCCCGCCGGGCCCGCCATCGCGGCCTACGCGCCGCCGGGGCCGAATTTTTCCGCGCCGGGGCCGAATTTTTCCGCGCCGGCTCCCCCCGCACCGGTCGGGTACGCGCCGCCAGGCGCCTCGCAGCCGATGGCGCCGCCGACGAGCCCGCCCGGATTCTCGTCGCTGGGTGAGATGCCCCCTGCGCCCGACGCCCGCTTCGTGCAGGCGCCGGTGCCGCTGCCCGCTCAGGCCGCGCAGCCCGTGATGGCGCCCCGCAAGCCCGTCTCGGTGAAGTGGATCACCTACGGCATCGTCGCGCTCATGCTCGGCGGGGCGGGGGTGTTGTTCCTGTGGCTGACCCGCTCGTCGATGGCGCCTCGCGCCGAGCCGCGGGTGGGGCCGGTGGTGGCGGTGGGCGCCGACGACGCGGGCGTCGCCGCCCCGCCGCCGGTCCGCGACGCCGGCGCCGCCCCCGCGCCCCGCACGAATTTTCGGGCCGAGGCCGACGCGGCGCTCATCGCCCTCGACCCCGCGGTGCGCGCGTGCATGAGCGCCGAGCGAACGCCCCCGGAGTGGGTCGACGTGCGCGCGATCTTCGACAACGTCTCGGGCCGCGTCGCCGACCCGACGGTCACCTTTCGGGGCGCGCGCGCGAGCACGACGCGCGTCCTCGCGTGCGTGCAGCGAGCCACCCGCGCCGCGCATTTCGAGCCGGTGGCCGGCGCGACGGGCACCACCGAGGCGATCCGAAGCTGGCCCGGTCGCGTCGCCCCCGCGCCCCGCCCGCGCTCGCGTCCGACGGGCGGCGGCCCAGGCTTTCAGTTTCCCTTCGGTAGGCACCGATAGCGGCCCGCGGCGGGCAGAGGTTGCGTTGATTCCGAGATACACCCCCAGTGACTTCGAGGCCCTCTGGTCGGCGTCGAGGCGCTACGAGACCTGGCTCGCCGTGGAGCTCGCGGCCTGCGAGGCGATGGAGGCGGAGGGCCTCGTCCCCGAGGGCACCGCCGAGGGCGTTCGCGCCGCCTCGCCCCGCCTCGACCCCGCGCGCATCGACGCGATCGAGGCCGAGACTCGCCACGACGTGATCGCCTTCCTCGCCCACGTCGAGGAGCAGGTGGGGGCGCCCGCGCGCTGGCTCCACCGGGGCATGACCTCGAGCGACGTGCTCGACACCTCCCTCGCGATGCTGCTCCGGGACGCGGTCGACCGGATCCTGCTCCGGTTCGACCCGCTCCTCGACGCCCTCGCCCCGCGCATCGAGGAGCACCGTCGCACGCCGATGATCGCGCGCTCCCACGGGATTCACGCCGAGCCCATCACCTTCGGCCAGGTGCTCGCGGGGCACTATGCCGAGTTCGTGCGCGCCCGCGCGCGCCTCGAGGCCGCCCGCCACGAGATCGCCGTGGGCACGCTCTCCGGCGCGGTCGGCACCTACGCGCACCTCGGCACCGCCGTCGAGGCGCGCGCGCTCGCCGCGCTCGGCCTGCGCGCGGAGACCGTGCCGACGCAGGTGGTCCCCCGAGACCGCCACGCCGCGCTCTTCACCGCGCTGGCGGTGGCGGCGGGGGCGATCGAGCGGTTCGCGGTGCAGGTGCGCCACTGGCAGCGCTCGGAGGTCGGCGAGGCCGAGGAGCCCTTCAGCAAGGGGCAGAAGGGGTCGAGCGCCATGCCGCACAAGCGCAACCCCATCGCCTCGGAGAACCTCTGCGGCCTCGCGCGCATGATGCGGGCCTACGCCGGCGCCGCGCTCGAGAACGCCGCCCTGTGGCACGAGCGAGACATCTCCCACTCCTCGGCGGAGCGGATGATCGCCCCCGACGCGACCACCACCCTGGCCTTCATGCTCGACCGCGTCACGCGGCTCATCGCGGGGCTCGTGGTCTACCCCGAGCGCATGCGAGAGAACCTCGACCGCGCGCGCGGGCTCTGGGCCAGCGAGGGCGTGCTCCTCGCGCTGGTCTCGACCGGCGTGGCGCGGCAGGAGGCGTACGGGTGGGTGCAGCGCAGCGCGATGCGCGCCTGGCGGGCAGAGGGTGACTTTCGCGCGCTGCTGGGCGACGACCCGGACGTGCGGGCGCGCCTCGACCCCGCGCGCCTCGACGCGTGCTTCGACCTCGCGCACGCGCTCCGTCACGTCGACGAGGTGATCGACCGGGCCCTCGCCTTGCGCACCCGCGCGGGCGGGGCGTAGAGACCCGAAGGACGCCATGGTCGACGACGCCACGCTCACCCTCGCGCTGCAGCATCCCCTCGACGGCGTCGAGCTTACGGGGGGTGGGGTCTACCGCGGCAAGGTCCGCGACAACCTGTCGCTCGGCGACGGGCGCAGGGTGCTGGTCACCACCGATCGCATCAGCGCCTTCGACCGCGTGCTGGGCACGATCCCCTTCAAGGGTCAGGTGCTCTCCACGCTGGCGGCGTGGTGGTTCGAGCGCACCCGCGAGGTCGCGCCGAACCACTTTCTCGCCGCGCCCGACCCCAACGTGATCGTCGGCGTCGACTGCGACCCGCTGCCGGTCGAGGTCGTCGTGCGGGCCTACCTCACGGGGGTGACCAGCACCTCGGTGTGGACCGCCTACGCCCGCGGCGAGCGGCGCTTCTGCGGCCACGCGCTGCCCGACGGGCTCGAGAAGAACGACCCGCTCCCCGAGGCGATCGTGACGCCGAGCACCAAGGCGCCCAAGGGCGGCCACGACGTCTCCGTCTCGGCCGACGAGCTCGTCGCCCGCGGGGTGATCTCCGCGGGCGAGATGCGCGCCGTGAGCGAGCGCGCGCTCGCGCTCTTCGCCGAGGGGAGCCGGCGGTGCGCGGCGCGGGGGCTGATCCTCGTCGACACGAAGTACGAGTTCGGGCGGGCGCCGTCGGGGGAGATCCTGGTGATCGACGAGGTGCACACCCCCGACTCGTCGCGCTTCTGGTTCGCCGACAGCTACGCCGAGCGGCGCGCGCGCGGCGCGGAGCCGCAGAGCCTCGACAAGGAGTACGTCCGTCGCTGGCTCGCGGAGAGGGACTACGCGGGGGAGGGGCCCGCGCCAGAGCTCCCCGCCGAGGTGCGCCTCGAGGCGGCCCGGAGGTACATCGACGCGTTCGAGCGGATCACCGGTGAGCCGTTCGTGCCTGACACCCGCCCGCCGCGACCGCGCATCGCGGCGGCGATCGACGCGCTGCGCCCCAAGACGGAGGATCGTTGATGCGAGCCAGGGTTTTCGTGACGTTGAAGCGCGAGGTGCTCGACCCGCAGGGCGAGGCCGTGCGCCGGGGGCTCCAGAGCCTCGGCATCGAGGGGATCGGCGACGTGCGGGTCGGGAAGGTGATCGACATCGAGCTGAGCGAGTCGACCGCCGAGCCCGAGGCGGTGCTGCGCGACGCGGCGCGGCGCCTCCTCGCCAACGGGGTCATCGAAGACTTTCACGTCGAGCTGCCGCCGAAGGCCCCGCAGGGCGTGTGAGCGCTCGAGCCTCCCACATCGCCCTCGGGCTCATGCTCGCCGGGTGCGCAGACGGGGGGGCGACTGCGCAAGACGCGGGGCGCTTCGACGTGCGCGAGGCCGCGATCGCGCCGCTGGACGCGCCGAAGCCCCCGCGAGACGTCGCCGCGCCCAGCGTCGATGTCCGCGGCGCCGACGCGCCGGCGCGGGCCGACGTCGGGGCGCTCGACGCGCAGGGCACGACGCCACCACAGTCCTGCATCGATGTCGCGAACGAGCACGCCGCGGCGGTGCGCGAGGCGCAGCGGTGCCTCATCGACGCCGACTGCGACGCGCGGGTGTGCGAGACGCTCTGCTGCGCGTGCGAGGTGTACGTGCGCGGCGCGTCGGGCGAGGCCGCGCTGGCGCGCGCGATCGCGGCGCGGGCCGACGCGGTGGCGTGCGTGTCGACGCTGCAGTGCCCGCGCGTGCCCTGCGAGCGACCCAGCCGCGCGGTGTGCTCCAGCGCGGGGCGCTGTGTGACGCTGCGGGGCGCGGCCGACGACGCTGGGGTCTTCGACGCGACGCCTTGACACACCGCGCGGCTCTCGTAGCGTGCGCCTCCCGCCGGGACCGGCGGGAGGACTCGAGAGCCCACGATGCGATACGCGCGCTGCTTCATCCCCACCCTCCGCGAAGACCCCGCCGAGGCGCGAAAGAACCCCTCTCACCGCCTGCTGCTGCGGGCGGGCTACATCCGCCAGGTCGGCGCGGGGATCTACGAGTTCCTCCCCCTCGGCCTGCGCGTGCTGCGCCGGGTCGAGGCGATCGTGCGCGAGGAGATGGACCGCGCCGGCGCCCTCGAGGTCGCGATGCCCGCGCTGCTCCCCGCGGAGCTCTTCAAAGAGACCGGTCGCTGGGACCTCTTCGGCTCGACGCTGTTTCGCCTGCGCGACCAGAAGGGGCACGACCACCACCTCGGACCGACCCACGAGGAGGTCATCACCGACATGGTGCGCGCGTCGGTGCGCTCGTACCGCCAGCTCCCGGTGAACCTCTACCAGATCCAGTGGAAGTTCCGCGACGAGGCGCGCCCCCGCGCGGGCCTGCTGCGCTGCCGCGAGTTCTTGATGAAGGACGCGTACAGCTTCGACGTCGACGAGGCCGGCGCGCTCCGGAGCTACCACGCCATGCGCGCGGCGTACGAGCGCGTCTTTCGCCGCGTGGGCCTGCGCTACGTCGTGGTCGCCGCCGACAGCGGCGCGATGGGCGGCAGCACCAGCGCCGAGTTTCAGATCCTTGCCGAGACCGGTGAGGACGCCATCGTCGTGTGCCCCGCGTGCAACTACGCGGCGACCGTGGAGGCCGCGACGGCGCAGCACGCCGAGGCCGACCTCGCCGCCGACGCCTCGCGCTCCGCCGCGGTCGAGGTGGCCACTCCGGGCAAGCGCACCATCGAAGACGTCGCGGAATTTCTCGGCGTCGCGACGAGCCAGACCGTGAAGGCGGGCGCCTACATGTTCGGCGCCGCGCAGGGCGACCCCGGCCGCCTCGCCGTCGCCTTCGTGCGCGGCGACCGTCGCTTCAACGAGGTCGCGCTCGCGCGCGAGCTCGGCGCGCAGTGGATCCGCGCCGCCGAAGACGACGAGCTCTCCGCGCGCGGCGTCCACGCGGGGTACGTGGGGCCGCTGGGCCTCTCCGCGAAGGTCGACGTCGCGCTCGTCGACGCCGAGATCGGCGCCTCGAGCGATGTCGTCGTCGGCGCGAACCGCCCTGGGTTTCACCTCAGGGGCGCCGACCTCAGGGTCGCCCTCGACGAGCTCGGCGACCGCGGCCGCGTCGCGAGCGTGCGCGCGGTGGGGCGCGGCGACGCCTGCCCGGCCTGCGGCGCCGCCCTGGAGGAGTACAAGGGCATCGAGGGCGGTCACGTCTTCGTGCTCGGCACGCACTACACCGCGAAGATGGGCGCGCGATTCCTCGACGAGAAGGGGGTCGAGCGCGACGTGGTGATGGGCTGCTACGGCATCGGCGTGTCGCGCCTCGTCGCGGCGGCGGTCGAGCAGCGGCACGACGCCGACGGATTGAGCTGGCCGATGTCCATCGCGCCCTACCACGTCATCGTCACCCCGCTCTCCCTCGACGGGGCGGTGGGCGAGGCGGCCGCGTCGCTCTACGAGGGGCTTCGTCGACGCGGCGTCGACGTGCTCTTCGACGACCGCGACGAGCGGCCCGGGGTGAAGTTCAAAGACGCCGACCTCTTGGGGATCCCCCTGCGCGTCACCGTCGGCAAGAAGTCCCTCGACCAGGGCAAGGTCGAGCTCAAGACCCGCGGCAACCCCGCGGTCGAGCTGGTCGACCTCGACGCCGCGGAGGAGCTCCTCGTCGCGCGCATTCGTTCTGCCCTGACCGAGTCGGCCTGAGGACGCTCCCTCCGGTGCCCATCCCGCCCTCGCGCCCCGCGCCCCCTTCGCACACCGGGACCTCGCGGGCGCGAGATCGCACGGTCGATCCCCCATCGAGTCGGAGAGCGAGGCTCGCCATGGACGAGGCCACCCGCGAGCTCGTCGCCGCGCTGGGTCATTCCTTTCGTGACGCCTCGCTGCTGCACGAGGCGTTGACGCACCGCTCCGCGGCCTTCGAGGCGTCGAGCGCGAAGCGCGGCAAGGCGCTTCGCGACAACGAGCGCATGGAGTTCCTCGGAGACTCGGTGCTGGCCCTGGTGGTGAGCGACGCGCTGTGGCGCAGCGTGCCGGGCGCCGTCGAGGGAGAGCTCACCCGCATGCGCGCGGCCGTGGTCAATGAGCGCACCCTCGCGCGCGTCGCGACGGAGCTGAAGCTGGGCGACGCGCTGCGCCTGGGCAAGGGCGAGGAGCGCACGGGAGGTCGGAGCAAGCCCTCCCTCCTCGCCAACGCGCTCGAGGCGCTCTTCGCGGCGGTCTACCTCGACGGGGGCATCGACGCGGCGCGCCCGCTCATCGAGCGCCTGCTCGCGGGTGAGCTCGCCGAGGTGACCTCGCGCGCGTCGGGCGAAGAGCGCTCGAACGTCGACGAGAAGTCGATGTTCCAGGAGCTCATTCAGGCCCGCTACGGGTCGACCCCGCGGTACGAGGTGGTCAAGACCGAGGGGCCCGACCACGACCGGCTCTGGACCGTCGAGGTCATCGCCGCCGAGACCATTCGCGCGCAGGGCACCGGGCGCAGCAAGAAGATCGCCGAGCAGCAGGCGGCGCGACGCGCGCGCGAGTCGATCGCGGCCGCGCCCGCCCCAGGAGCGCCCCCCGACCGCGGCTGAACGCACAAACTGTCCTCGTCGGGCCGATGGGTGCTTGGCTACGGGGGAGATGTCCACCCTCGCCGTTCTCCGCCTCGACCACGCCCTCGGCCTGCCGCTGCCGACCTACGCCACCGCGGGCGCCGCGGGCCTCGACCTGCGCGCCGCCGTGCCCGAGGGCAGGCCCCTTCGGCTGGAGCCGGGCGAGCGCGCGGCGATCCCCACGGGCCTCTGCCTCTGCATCCCCGAGGGCTTCGAGGGGCAGGTGCGGGCGCGCTCGGGCCGCGCGCTGCGCGAGGGCCTCGCGATGCTCAACGCGCCGGGGACCATCGACGCCGACTACCGCGGCGAGGTGATGGTGCTCGCGGTGAACCTCGGGCAGGCGACCCTGGAGGTGCAGCGCGGCGACCGCGTCGCGCAGCTCGTGATCGCGCCGGTCGCGCGCGTCGAGGTCGCCGAGGTGCAGAGCCTCGAAGGCTGGAGCTCTGAGCGAGGCGCCTCGGGCTTTGGCTCCACCGGTCGGTGAACGGCGACGCTCCCGGGCGATCGGTGATAGCGTGAGCCGCTGGAGCGACCGTCGATGAGCGCCCTCTGTCGGTATTGCAACGCACGCGTCGACCCTGGAGCGCAGAGCTGTCCGTCGTGTCACGCGGTCGTGGGCGGGCCGTCGCTCGCGTCGCCCAGGCCCCTCGCGCCTCGCCCGCCGCCCCCGCCCCAGGCGGCGACGCTCTCGCACCGGGCGCGCCTCCCGCTGGGCCCCGTGAGCGGTCGTAGCGGACCGCCCCCGCCGCCTCCGCCGCGCCCCGCTCCGCCGCGCGCACCCCCGCCGCGCACGCCGCCTCCTCGTCCGCCGCCCTCGGCGCCGATCTCGAGCCGCCCCGCGCCTCCGCCGGGTGGCTCGGTCCCTGTGAGTCCGCCGACGGCCCCGCGTCGCTTCGAGATCGCGGCGCCGTCGAAGCACCCGCCCATCGGCGTCGAAGAAGACGGCGAGACCGCCAGCGTGATGACCAACCCTCTCTTGCGCCCGAGCGCGGGGGAGTGGCTCAAGGAGCGTTACGAGCTCCTTCGGGTGCTCGACGACGGGGTCTTCGGCACGACGTGGCAGGCGCGCGACGCGGAGACTGGCCGGCTCGTCGCGCTGAAGCTCGTGTCAGACGCCCTGGTGATGAACGAGGGTGAGCGGCGCGAGCTCGCGGCGGGCCTCGAGATGTTCTGCGGCCGCGCCCTCGCGGGCTGCGTGATGCCCCTGGAGACCGTGCTGATCCCCGGCGGAATCGGCGTGGTGTCGCCCCTCGTCGACGGCGTGTCGCTGCGGAGCGTGATGGACGCGCGGCTCGCCCGCGGCCACCGCTTCACGCCCGAGGAGTGCCTGCGCGTGCTCCTCGCGCTCGTGGCCGCGCTGCAGGCGCTGCACACGTCATCGCCCCACGGCGGGCTGCGGCCCGAGAACGTGCTGATCACCGAGCGCGGCGTGCTGCTCACCGACGGCGTGCTCGGCGTGAGCTTCCCGCCTGACCGCCTGAGCCAGCGCATCGCGAGGTACCGCCCGCGCGCCGCCGACTACTGCGCGCCGGAGCTCGCCCTGGGGCGGCGGCCGACCGCGAGCGCCGACCTCTTCGCGCTGGGGGCGCTCGCCGCCGAGCTCGCGGGGGGCAAGGCCTTCTCCGAGGGCCCCGACATCGCGTCGATTTCGCGGGAGCTCCACCGGGCCGTCGCGACGCTCCTCGACCGTGACCCCAGCCGGCGGCCTGGCGGCGTGCGCCTGCTCCTCGACGCGCTCACGGTGGCCGCGGGGCTCGATCAACGCCCCGCCGAGGCGCCGATGCCCGTCCCCGAGAGCGTCCTGGCGACGTGCCTCCTGGGCGACGATGAGCCCCCCGCGCCGTCGAGCCCGGTCTCGATGAAGCCCCTGAGCGTCTTTCAGACCCAGGACGACGCCGAGGTCGACGAGAACGACGAGCGCACCGTCGTCGGGCCGATCCCCACGGCGCCTCCGCACCGGAGCGCGCCTGAGCCCGAGGTGGTCGTCCCGGCGCCCTCGGTCGGGGGAGGGCGCCTCAGCGCCGCGACGGCGTCGCTCCCGCTGATTCGTCCCGATCACGCGGTCGCGCTCTCGGGGCCGCCTCCCAACATGAGCGTTCGCTCGGGGCCGCCTCCCACCATCGCCCCTTCGAGCGCCACCCTGAACGCCTTCGCGCAGCGCCCGTCTCCGCCGCGGCTGGGGCGCGCCGAGGTGCCGCTCACCACGTCCTTCGACGACGACGCGATCGATCCGAAGCTCCTGCGCGCCGCGCAGATGCTCTCAGAGGGGGGCCGCTCTCGACGCGGCGATGGGTGAGGGGGACCGCTCGGGGAAGAGGGGCGAGCGGTTCGGTCAGGCGAGGTGGGGGGCGATGAGGGCGACGAGCTTCGACTCGGGCGCGAGGCCGACCTGACGGGCGACCTCCTTGCCGCCCCGGAAGACGATGACCGTGGGCACGCCGCGGATGTTGAAGCGCGAGGGCGTGTCAGGGGACTCGTCGATGTCGAGCTGGAGCACCTTGAGCTGGCCCGCGTGGCTCTGCGCGACCTTCTCGATGATGGGCTTGAGCGCCTTACACGGGCCACACCAGGTCGCCGTGAAATCGAGGAGCACCGGAAGCTCGGACTGAAGGACCTCGGCCTCGAAGGTGCGGTCGCTGACGGATGGGATGAGGGTGGATGCCATGCTGACCTCTGCGGTTCTTCGCGGCCCGCGCCGCGTGGGCCGAGCAAGATGGAGCGCGAGGGTGCGGGTGTCAATCCGTCGCGGTGGCGGGCGCGGCCGCGAGCACGCCCTCCACGGTCTGGAACACCTGCAGCGGGCTGAGCCAGCTCCGCGAGCCGTCGGCGTTGCGCGGAGCTCCGCCGATGGTGCTGCCGCCGCCCCACCCCGGCTCGATCGTCGCGAGCGCCGCGAGGATCGTCGGCACGGGGAAGTCCTTCACGAACTCGCTGCGCTTCGCGATGGTGTACGCGTGGCTCCCGTCGAGGAGCGGCGACCAGATCACGACGCGCTCGTGCCCGTCGGCGAAGACCCGGCCGTGCGCGCGGGTGCCCACCGAGCGAATCACGCTCCACCCCGTGCCGCGGCACACGACCTCGTACCGCGTGTCTGCGCGGTAGTGAGACGTGTACGCGTGCGACGCGCCGTCGGCGTACATCGAGATGCGCCGCCCGACCTCGTCGAGGAGCGCGCGGAGCCCCTCGGTGTCGAGGGTGTAGTAGGTCCCGTCGGCGCGGGCGCGGGTCTCGGGCTCAGAGATCCACTCGACGATGGTGGGCATCTCGCCCGACAGCGGGTACGCGCCGCAGTGCGCGTCGAGGAGGCCCGCGGAGAGCACGAGCCGGTTGACCAGCGGCTCCTGCGCGCGCTCGCGGTGGCGCAGGAGCCACACCGCGAGCGCGGTGTCGAGGTCGACGTCGTTCACCCACACGCTCAGGCCGTCGGGGATCAGGCCCATCGCGATCGCGTCGTGCACCTGCTCGGCGGTGGAGCGCGTGGCGTGGCGCACGCAGTCGCCGTGGTGGTCGAAGCTGTATCGCTCGTGCTCCGCGTCGATGCGCGGACCCAGGACGTAGCCGTCGAGGGCGATGCTGTGCGGGGGGAGCTCCTCGAAGGGTACGGTCCTTCCGCGCTCGATCACGATCTCCATTCGGGGCTCCATCTCGCGAGGGGCGGCGCCGACTCAGCGTCGGCGGTACAGGGTCCATTCGCGGCCTTCGTGGACGCGCTCGTATCGATCGGGGTGCCGCGCCGGCTGCTCGACGCCTCGGCGGCAGAGCACGTAGTCATAGTAGCGATGCTCCGGGTCGGCGGCGTCAAGGTCGGCCTGCCACTCCCACCGCGGCCGCAGCCGCGGAGGCCGCGGCCCGTCTTCGCGATACCTGAACGGCGACTGCGGGAAGTCTGCGAACGAGAAGGTCGCCACGTCGCCGCCGCGCACCTGGTAGTACGCCGCGACGTGGAGCAGCGGCACGTTGGGCACCTCGGCGCTCGTCTGCGGCGAGAGCAGCGCCACGAGCCGCTGGCCCGGCCTCGCGTGCGACAGTACCTCGTCGAGGTCGCCCAGCTCGCTCTGCTCCCAGCGCGCGAAGCGCCGACCCAGGTCGTCGGAGAGCCCGAGCGCGCCCACCGCGCAGAGCACGGGCACGAGCCGCATCGTCCATCCCCCGCCGCGGCCGCCGAGGCAGAGCGGGAGCACCAGCGCCGCCGTCACCGCGAAGCGCGTGTGAATGGGCCAGATCCACCCGTACGAGCTCGGCGTGACGGCGTAGAGCGCGGCCAGGAGCAGCGGCAGCCACGCGAGCCGCCACGAGGCGTCGTCCCACTCGGCCTCTTCGCGAGGCGGGGCGGCGCCCGCGACGAGCGCGCCGAGGGCCGCGACGCAGGCGGCCCGCGCGCCGATCTCGGCCCAGGTCGCCTCGGGCGGCGCGTCGAGCCCCCACACCCACGCGAAGGCGCGGTGCCGAACGACGTACGTCGCCGCGAAGGCCAGGGCGACCGCGGCGGTGACCTTCGCGGGCGCCGGCGCGGAGCGTCGCTCGCGCATCGCGAGGGCCGCCGCCGCGAGGGCCGCCGCGCCCCAGAGCAGCAGCGCGCGCTCGTCCTTGTCGCCGGGGACGTCGAGGAGCACCGCGGGGAGCTCTCGCGGCAGCGTGGCGAGCGCGGGCCACTCCGGGCGCGCGGTCACCCCCACGCCGCCCGCGCGCACCGACGCGTCCCCCGCGGGGGTGCGCAGCAGCCACGCCGCCGCCGCGAGGAGCGAAGGGATCAAGAACGCGAGGTCGCGCGCGGCCGTCACGAAGAACGTCCTCACCCGCGCCGCGAGCGGGCGCTCGGGGTCTCGCAGCGCGTCGACGTCGACCAGCAGCAGCGCGCCGAGGCCCAGCATCCCGTAGGGGATTAGGTGCGAGTAGAAGCTCAGCACCGCGAGCGCGGCGAGCCCGAGCTGCGCCCGGCGAGCGCGGCGCGAGCTCCGCCGCGCGAAGATCGAAAGCGCCCAGAGCGCCAGCGGCACGCCGATCAGGAAGTTGAGAAACCCCAGCAACATCTGAGGGTTCCAGAGCAGTGGCCAGCAGAGCGCGGCGAGGCGCTGGTCGCGCCCGGTGCGCCGGAGCACGGCGCGGAGCCCGTAGGGCGTCGCGACCACGACGAGCGCGGCGACGAGCTTCATCGCCCCCTCCACGCCGAGGACCGACGAGAGGGGCAGCGCGAGCGCGTACACCGAGAGGTACTGCGTGCGCGAGAGCGAGAGCGTGTAGAGCGCGTCGAGGTCGGCGGAGAAGATCAGCCGCTTGAGCACCGCCGTCGCCGCCATGTGCTGCGGGAGGTCCTGCAGGGGCACGTGCCTCGAGGCGAGGAGCGGCGCCGCCAGGCACACCGTGACGACGGCGAAGGCGAGGTCGAACGCCGTCACCCGGGAGAGTCGGAGCCAGAGGCTCCGGGGCAGAGAGGTCGCGTCGCCGCTCATACGCTCGACGCCGGGGCCGCGGCGCGGGGCGCTGACCTCGCCGGAGGCTCATAGCGCGCCGAGGGCGGCGGGTGGCGGCGCGAGGCGCGCGCGAGCTCGAGGTGGCGACGAAACCGCCGCACCGCGCCCCGCACGCCGCGGCGCGTGGCGACCGAGACCGTGCCCACCAGCGCGAGGTTCAGGCGCTCGGGCGCGAAGCACAGACGCGCCGCGCGACGCAGCTCGGCGGGCGTGAGGGCGAGCGCCTCCCGCCTCCGCGCCGCGGGCGTCGCCCGCGAGCCCATGAGCGCCTCGCTGCCGTAGAAATCGCACAACGACAGGGCGTCGTCCTCGAGGGCGTCGAGGTCGAAGGCGTAGCGCCGCTGCGCCTTCTCGAGCTCGGACGCGGTGGGTCCCTGCACGGCGAGGTCGGCGAGGATGGTGAGCACCTCGTCGACGAGCTCGACGGCGGAGCCGTGCGCGACCGAGGCCGCGACGTCGAAGACGCCGACGTCCTCGAAGACCTCGGCCCCGGCGGAGACCTCGTAGGCCAGGCCGCGCTCGTCGCAGATGC
The DNA here is from genome assembly GCA_041389885.1 of Polyangiales bacterium. Taxonomy (GTDB): domain Bacteria; phylum Myxococcota_A; class Polyangia; order Polyangiales; genus JAWKRB01. Next base: position 345,855 of record JAWKRB010000006.1, read on the forward strand.
GCCGGTGGAGCCGCGTCGACATGCCGCCGTCGAGCACGCGCACCAGGAGCTCGAGGGCCCTGGCGCCCCGAGCGTGCAGCCCTCGGGTCGCGAAGCCGACGCGCACGTCGGTCTGGCTCGCGCCGGGGTTCTCGACCGCGCGCACGAGCGGTCGCCGCTGCGACGCGTGAAAGGCCTCGGCCGCGGGGGCGCGTCCCTCGGGCAGGGCGCCGAACCCCCTCGCGACGGAGCGTCGCACCGCGTCGTGCGGCAGGGGGCTCGCGACGGTGACCACGACGTTGCCCGCGGTGAAGAAGCGGCGGAGGTGAGCGCGCAGGTGGCGCTCGCTGAAGCGGTCGACGTTGGCCGCGCTGCCGAGGATCGGGAGCGCGAGGGAGTGCCCGCGAAAGACCATCGCGCGCACGAGGTTGTCGGCGTTGATGTCGCGGCCGTCGTCGTCGAGGTCCTCGAGGATCTCTTCGCGCACGATGCCGCGCTCGACGTCGATCGCGGTGAGCTCGGGCTCGACGAAGACCCGCCCCAGCTCGACGCAGCCCTCCGCGAGGGACTCGGGCGGCAGCGTCAGCTCGAACGACGTGAAGTCAGCCTGCGTCGCCGCGTTCAGCGACGCGCCGAGCGACTCGACGCGGTGGTTGAACTCGGCCGCGCTGGGGTGCGAGCTCGTGCCCCGAAAGAGCATGTGCTCGAGAAAGTGCGTCAGCCCGTTCGTGCGCCGGCTCTCGTGGCGCGAGCCGACCTTGACGTACGCCGTGAGCACCACCCGGCGCAGGTGCGGGCGGCGGATCGTGACGACCCTCAGGCCGTTCGGGAGGAGCCCGGTGGAGACGGTGTGCATCGCTCTGTGCGGTCGTAGTCTGTCGCCTCGCCGGTCGCAACCGCCACCGCCCGCGCGGCTCGCGGTCAGTTCTCTTCGGCGGGGTTCGCGGCGGCGGGGCGCAGCCGGGGCGAGTTGCCGACCTCGACGGCCCGCTCGCGCTCGGCGACCTGCCGGGCGCGGTTGATGTAGCGAACGAGCGCGAGGTTCTGGCGCACGGCGAGCATCGAGCCGTAGGTGGTGCGCAGGAGCTCCGAGCGCTGCCTGGCGAACTCCTCGCGGGTGGCGCGCACGCGGCTGCCCTCCTTGAAGCGCATGATGAAGTGGTCGTCGCCGACCTTCACGGGCGCCGACACGAGCGGGTTGCGCTCGTCGAGGGTGAAGGCGATGGAGGTGAGCTGCTCGGGGTTGGGCACGTCGCTCGCGACGCTGCCGTTGCGCGAGAAGGCCTCGCTCTCGGCGAGCTCCGGCGCGCCGAGGTCGGTGCGCTCCACGGCGGCGAGGGAGATGCCCCCGGCCAGCGGCGCCGGCGCGGGGACCTCGCCGCGGTAGAAGTCCCGCAGCGCCGCCGTGCGGAGCTCGCGAGCCACGGTGTCGAGGGCGCCCGCGCGCACCCGGCCCAGCGCCGTCGCCGCGGCCTCGCGGGCGAGCACCGCGGCCTGCGACTCGCGGTAGAGCGTGCGGGCGATCTCGCGCTTGCCGTCGGCCTCGGCGACGTCGCCCTCGCGGGTGCCGAGCAGCTGGATCACGTGCCAGCCGAACTGCGTGCGCACCGGGGCGCTGATGCCGTTGGGCTGCAGCGCGGCCGCCGCGGCAGAGAACTCCGCGACGTAGCGGTCGGGCTGGGACCAGCCGAGCTCGCCGCCGGCGCGCCAGCTGCCGTCGTCTTCGGAGTAGAGCCGGGCGAGGCGGACGAAGTCGCCGCCGGCGACGAGCTGCGCGTGAATGGCCTGGGCGCGGGTCTGCGCCTCGGCGCGCTGCGCGTCGGTGGCGTCATCGGGGAACTTCACCAGGATGTGCCGCACGCGGATCTGACGCGGCAGGTGCTGGAGGCTGTCGCGGCGGCGCTGCCACTCGCGGTTCACGTCCTCGGCGTGGGCGCGGGCCCAGGCGTCGACCGCGGTGGCGTCGTCGTCGCGCACGAGGGTGCGAAAGAACGCGAGGTTGAAGCGGATGTACTTCACCACGAGCTGGTCGTGGGTGCGCTGGTACTCCTGCCACATCTCCTCGTCGGAGATCGACACCGACGCGCGCACCATCTCCCGCATGCGGTCGGCGAGCATCTCGCGCTTCATCGACTCGCGGAGGTCAGACACCGTGCGGCCGAAGAGCCGGCGCACCGAGCGCTCGAACAGCGGGTACTGAAACTCCGTCGCGGTGCCGCAGAGCGTGCGGGGGAACTCCACGGGGCCCGAGCGGCGCAGCACCGACTCGGCCTGGGTGCCCACGCTGAAGTAGAACCGGCAGGCGCGGAACTGCTCGTTGACCATCTCGTCGGTGACGCGCATGCCGAGGCGCTCGGCCTCCTGCGCGAGGAGCTCGCGCTCGATGAGCCCGTTGAGCACGCCCTCGCGCAGCGACACCTCGATGGCCGGGTTCTCCGACGCGCTCACCGGGACCATCTGGCTCGCGAATTTACGCGCGGACACGTAGTCGGCGTCGATGAGCGTGCGGTCGCGAACGCGCGCGATGAAGTTCACCCTCAGGGACTCGCGGCTGCATCCCGCCTGCGAGTTTCCCGGCCCCCAGCTCACGCCGAACACCATCGCGACGCTGGCGACGAGGACGAGCATGAGAAACGAGTTGGAGTGTCGACGGAGTCCTTCGAACATGAGCTTCGATGCCTCGATATGGGCGTTGCGCGGCCGCGGAGCGGGTCGGCTTCGGCGGGGCGTGTATAAGCGGTCGTCGTCCCCTCTGGCGACGCGAGACGCGCAGGTCGTCCCGCCGAGGGAGCGATGCCACTATCACATCATCGGGTGATTGACACCTCCGTCGGATGGCGGATAATCCCGCGCCGATTTTCACCAGGAAAGCCCTGCCATGTCTTTGCACGCTACGAAGAAGGTCGAGATCATCGAGAAGTTCCGCACCGCCGAGGGCGACACCGGGTCCCCCGAGGTGCAGATCGCCCTGCTGAGCACCCGCATCGCGGAGCTCACCGAGCACTTCGCGACCCACAAGAAGGACCACCACTCGCGCCGCGGGCTGCTGAAGCTCGTCGGGCAGCGCCGCCGTCTCCTGGATTATCTGAAGAACAAGGACGTCACCCGGTACCGGACGCTCATCGGCGCCCTGGGCCTCCGTAAGTGACGGCTTGACCCCCCCCGACGCCCTGACGCCCACGCGATCAGGGCGTCGGTGTTTCAGGGCCCGCGGTCGCGTCCCACTGCCCCCACGCGGGCGATGTCCTGGGGCGGCCGCGCAACGCCCCGTGGCGAAGGGATCACACTCTCTCCGTCGCTCGGTCTTCGCTTCGTGCGCACGGTCGCTGCAGCGCCCGCGCCCAGGAACCGAGGACTCCGAACGACGAGCGCTCCCGCCGCTGCGCGCCAGACCCGACACGGGCAATGTCCCCGTGCTCCGGGCGGCGTCTCTCCTGGGCATCGCCCGCGGCGTCGGAGCATTCGTATGAGCATCGTCCGAGAGAGCGTTCAAATCGGCGAGATGACCGTCACCATCGAGACGGGTCGCCTCGCCAAGCAGTCGCACGGCAGCGTGCTGATCTCCGCGGGAGAGACCGTGATCCTGGTCACCGCCTGCGCGAACAGCGAGGAGCGGCCTGGCATCGACTTCTTCCCCCTGACCTGCGACTACATCGAGAAGACCTACGCCGCGGGCAAGATCCCCGGCGGGTTCTTCAAGCGCGAGGCCCGGCCGCGCGACGAGGAGGTGCTGACCTCGCGCCTCATCGACCGTCCCTGCCGCCCGCTCTTCCCCGAGGGCTTTCGCTGCGACACCCAGGTCATCGCCATGGTGATCTCGCAGGACAAGACCTACCCCGCCGACACCCTCGCGCTCACCGGCGCGAGCACGGCCCTCACCATCTCCGACATCCCCTTCAACGGCCCGATCGCGGGCGTGCGCGTGGGCCGCGTCGACGGCCGCCTCGTCGCCAACCCCACCTTCGAGCAGATCGCCAAGAGCGACCTCGACATCATCGTGGCCGCGAGCCGAGACGCGATCGTCATGGTCGAGGGCGGCGCCGACGAGATCCTCGAGGAGGACCTCGTCGAGGCGCTCACCTTCGCGCACCGCAGCGTGCAGGCGGTGCTCGACCTGCAGGAGACCATCCGCGCCGCGGTGGGCAAGCCCAAGCGCACCTTCGTCGCGAAGCGCCCCACCGACGACATGATGCGCCGCGTGCGCGAGGTCGCCGGCGCCGACCTCAACGACGCGTCGCGCACCCGCGTGAAGCAGGAGCGCTACGCGAAGTTCAAGGCCATCAAGTCGCGGGTGATGGCCGAGATCGGGCCTGAGTTCGCGGGCCAGGAGTCGCTCGTCAAGGAGGCCTTCGGCGAGGTGCAGTCGAGCGTCATGCGCACGATGATCACCGACGAGCTCGTGCGCATCGACGGCCGCGACATGGTCACCGTGCGCCCGATCTCCTGCGAGGTCGGCTGGCTCCCGCGCACCCACGGGAGCGCGCTCTTCACCCGCGGCGAGACCCAGGGCATCGTCACCACGACCCTCGGCACCACGCAGGACGAGCAGAAGATCGACAACCTGCTCGGCGAGCGCTGGAAGCGCTTCATGCTGCACTACAACTTCCCGCCCTACTCGGTGGGTGAGGTCAAGCCGCTGCGCTCCCCGGGGCGCCGCGAGGTCGGCCACGGCACCCTCGCCGAGCGCGCGCTCATGCGGGTCATGCCGTCGCACGACCAGTTCCCCTACACCGTGCGCATCGTCAGCGAGATCACCGAGTCGAACGGCTCGAGCTCGATGGCCTCGGTGTGCGGCGGCACCCTCTCGCTGATGGACGCCGGCGTGCCCATCCGCGCGCCCGTCGCGGGCATCGCGATGGGCCTCATCAAGGAGGGCGAGAAGGTCGCCGTGCTCACCGACATCCTCGGCGACGAAGACCACCTCGGCGACATGGACTTCAAGGTCTGCGGCACCCGCAAGGGCATCACCGCAGTCAGATGGACATCAAGATCGAGGGCTCTCCCGGAGATCCTCGAGGAGGCCCTCGGTCAGGCCCGCGACGCGCGCGCCTGCACATCCTCGACCCGGATGCTCGCGACCCTCGCCGCGCCCCGCCCCAAGCTTTCTCCAAGTACGCGCCGCGGATCACCACCTTCAAGGTGGCCCCGTCGCAGATCCGCGTGGTCATCGGCCCCGGCGGCAAGACCATCAAGGGCATCGTCGACCAGACCGGCGTCGCCATCGACATCGCCGACGACGGCACCGTGAGCATCGCCAGCGCCGACGGCGCGGCGGTGCAGCGCGCCATCGACATCATCGAGGGCTCACGAGCAGAGGCCGAGATCGGCGCCACGTACAAGGGCACCGTCAAGCGCCTCACCGACTACGGCGCCTTCATCGAGATCTTCCCCGGCACCGAGGGCCTGCTGCACGTGAGAGCAGGCTCGACCACAAGCGGGTCGAGAACGTCGCCGACGAGCTCAAGGAGGGCCAGGAGATCGAGGTCAAGGTCCTCGCGATCGAGGAGGGCTCGGGCAAGGTGCGGCTCTCTCGCCGCGCGCTCATGCCGCTCCCCGAGGGCGAGGAGGGCGAGCGCGCCAAGGAGCGTATGGAGCGCGCCCACGCCGAGGTCCCCGTCGCTCGGACGACCGCGGCGAGAACGCGGCGACCGACCGCGGCCCCCGCGGCCCGCGTCGCTGAACCCTCTCCCCCGGCGCCGCCTCCGGGCGGCGTCACCCCCCCTCTGGCGCATTGTTTCGCGCCTCTTTGTCCAGTAGAACGCGCCACCATGACGCAAGCGATCAACGTGGTCGTCGTAGGCGCGACCGGCGCCGTCGGTCACGCGATGCTGTCGATCCTCGCCGAGCGGAGCTTTCCCCTCGGAGACCTCCGCCTCGTCGCGTCCCCCGCCTCCGCGGGCCGCGTGGTGCGCTTCGCCGGGCGAGAGATCACGCTCCAGGCGGCGTCGCCCGAGGCGGCTCGACAGGATGCAGGTCGCGCTCTTCTCCGCAGGCGCCTCCACCTCCCGCAGGCCCCCGTCGCCGCCTCGCGGAACTGCCTCGTCATCGACAACAGCGGCGCGTTTCGCATGGACGACGTCCCTCTGGTGATCCCCGAGGTCAACGCCCGGCGCATCGCCGCGCCGCCCCGGGGCATCATCGCGAACCCGAATTGCTCCACCATCCAGATGCTCGTGGCCCTCGAGCCCCTGCACCGCGCGGCGGGCCTCGAGCACGTCGTGGTGTCGACATACCAGGCCATCGGCGGCAAGGGCGCGCGCGCCCCTCGAGGAGTTCGCCGGGCAGCGCAGCCTCGCGAACGGAGAGGCAACGTCGGCGTCGATCCTCCCAGGCGTGCTCGCGAGCAACCTCCTCTGCGACTGGAAGCACGACGCGTCGGGCTACTCCGAGGAGGAGCTGAAGATGGTCGCCGAGAGCCGAAAGATCCTGGAGCTCCCGGCGCTCCGCGTCTCCCCCACCTGCGTGCGCGTGCCCGTGCCCAACGGTCACAGCGAGTCGGTCTGGGCGCGCTTCTCGCGGGAGATCAGCCGCGACGAGGCCCTCGAGCTCCTGCGCGCGGCCCCCGGCGTCGTCGTCGACGAGCGGGTGGGCCCCGCGATGCACCCGCAGCCGACGCACGTGTCGGGCACCGACGCCGTGGCGGTCGGTCGTGTTCGCCGAGACCCCGACGACCCCCGCGCGCTCTCGCTCTGGATCGTGGGCGACAACCTCCGCAAGGGCGCGGCGCTCAACGCCGTGCAGATCGCCGAGCGGGCCTTCGGCCTCGCGGTGCCATCCACGCCCTGATGCGCGACGACACGCTGACATTCTGGCGGTCCGCGGGCGCCCGCTCCTGCAGTCAACGCGCGGGTTTCTCTGCGATCCGTAGGAGGCTTCGGGCGTTGCTGCCGACTCCCCTCGTGAAGCGAGGCGTGCTGTCAGTGATGGTGGCCCTGGGCCTGGCAGGCGAGGCCTCGGCGCGGGTGTTCACCATGCCCGTGCGTCGGGCTCGGCGCGTGAGAACGAGCCGGGGGCGTGAAGCGGCACCCTCCTCCCGACGCAAGCCCATCGGGCGTCGCGACTGCACCGAGGAGTGGTCCTTCGTCGTGAACTACGCGGGCACCGGCGCGGCGGCGACCCGGCTGGGTACTGGATCGGCGTCGACGAGATGGCCTGCGCCACCGCCGCGAACCGCCACCCGGTCGCGTCGGGCACGCCGCGCTGCTGGCCCGTGTCGCAGACGCCGTCGCTCTCGTACATCAACCCCACGGTGCCCCTGAGCTACACCGTGCGCATCCGGTCGAGCCTCGTCGCCCCTCACGGGCGACTGCAGCGACCTGCGGACGACGCGAAGGCAGCATCGCGACGAACTACCTCACGCTCCTCGCGAGCCCGCCCAGCGACAACAACATCGTCGCCACCTACGCGGTCGCCTACGACGTCGAGGCGCCGCAGACGCACGATGTCGCTCTCAAGAGGAAGGCTCAGTGAGCAATACAGTGGACCTACGCGGGCACCACCTCGACCACCACCGACAGCGACGGCGGCACGTCGAGCTCGGTGCCGCGCGACCTCCAGGGCTTCCCGGCTGCTCTGCGATCCGCCCCTCGGGCGCGGTGGTCGACGCGTCGACCGGCGACGCGGGCGTCGACGCGTCGCTCGGACTCGACGTCGAGACCGACGACGACGCCGGCATCGGCCGCGTGTGGCCACCTCGGGCTTCGAGAGCCTCGGCCCCAACGACGACGCGCGGTTTACCAGCGTGCGCACCTGCCAGCGACCTGATCAGCGTCTCCTCGACGGTCGCCTCCAGGACTCTCCAACGGCGTCGCCTACCGCGTCGCCGTGGTCGCGCAGGACCTCGCGGGCGCAGCGCTCGGCCTGGGCCTCCCGACGACCTGCGCATTGCCGTGCCTTCGGCGGGATTGCCAGGAGCACTGCACCGGGCCTCGGGCGGCGTCGCCGAGCCCTGGGCTGCGGCGCGCGACCTGGCTCGCGCCATAGCGGATTGGGCCTTGCGATGGGAGCGATGATGTTGATGGCCTGGCGGCGACGGCGACGTTCAAAGCGGTGGGCGCGCGGCGCGCGGTGCTCCTGGCGGCGCTGCCTGCGGCCCCACGCGCGCGCAGAAACGCGAACCTTCAAGCTCTTCGGTAGGCACGACGACCGCCGACGCTGGGGAGTCGCCGCAGAACTTTCTCTTCGAGCTCCGCGAGGCCCGGCGTGTGCCCGAAACGTCGACCCGGAAAATTCGGGCGCGCGACGCCCTTCGCGGACACATGTTCGCTTCCACGACCGGCTGCTGCCTGAGCGGCGAGTTCGACTGGCAGATCCTCCGCGTCAACCCCGTGGGTTTCGATCGGTCTCGCACTCGGCGCAGGGTACGCGTCCTTCCGGGCGGTGGCGCCGGTAGGCCAGGCGTCGATGCCCCCGGCGGCGCAGTGGACGCGCCCCGCCGACGGCCAGGAGACGACCCTCCATGGTCCCGGGCTGGGTCGGCGCGGTCGTTCGCCTGGACGGCATCGCGCGACACACGGTGGTCCCTCTGGTGCCCTACGTGAAGTTCGGCCTGGGATTCGCCTACTGGTGGTCGACGCTGGGTGAGAACCTCTCGCGCAGGAGCGCGTCGAGCTCTCCGAACGTGCTCCCGGGCGACACCGACGTGGGCGTCGCCGCGACGGGCCTCTCCTCGGCACGCACCTCGCGGTCGGACTCATGCTCCACCTCGACTTCCTCGAGCGCGGCGCCGCCCGCCGCTGGGACTCGGTGATGGGCGTCAACCACGACTACCTCTTCGGCGAGTACACCCGCGCCGACGTCGGCACCCGGCGGCACCCAGCCTCATCGCCGCCCGAGACGTGGAACGCCGGCCTCGCCTTCGAGTTCTGAAGGCGCCGTCACGCTGAAAAAGGGTTTGCGGAGGAGGAGCGCCCCGGCGGCCGATGGGGTCGCCAGGCGCTCAGGTCATCGCGGCTGCGAGGGCGGCGCCTGCCACAGCGCAGAACTTCGCAGTGAGCGAGAGGTCGGCGCCGCAGTTGTCGCAGCTCTTCTTCTGCGGCGCCAGCGAACCGCCGCACTCGGCGCAAGAACCGCCCCGGCAGGACCTGCGCGTTGCACGCGCCGCAGGCACCAGCGCGGCGCCCGCGCCCGCGCCCGCAGCGCCCGCCGCCATGCCCGCCACGCCGCCCGCGAGGGCGCCCACGGCCGGGCCGACCACGCCGCCCGCGAGGTTCGAGCCGAGGGCCGCGCCCACCGCGACCTGCGCGCCCATGCCCGCGAGGCCCGTGTTGCCGCCGCCCTGCGCGAGCCCGGCGCCCGCGCCGCGCATCGCCTCGAACTGACCGAGACGACCGATGTCGCCGCCGGCCATCTGCACGTAGGCCGCGTCGTTCGCGCGCTTCTGATCGAGCTCGAACTGCCGACCCTGCGCGGCGTACATCGCCGTCTGCACGTCGACCTGCGCCCCGGCGGCGCGGGCCTGGGCCTGGAGCGCGGCGCGCTGGATGCCGATCTCGTCGACCTGCAGGCCCTGCAGCTGCTCGGCGACCTTGAGGCGCATCTCGTCGAAGCGCTTGATGTCCTCTTCGGGGACGTCGATCTCGAGCTTGGTGACCTTCACCACCCGGATGCCGGCCTGCGCCAGCTCGGTCGCGTTCGCCACGCAGGCGGCGGCGAGCTCGTCCTGCATGTCCATGATGTCGAGCACGGTGCGGCGCTGCTCGCGAGCGAGCTTGCCGACCGTGGTCTTCACCGTGTTGAAGAACGAGTTGATGAACCAGTCGAAGATGTCGGCGTGCTCCTGGAACTTGCGCATGCCGAAGTACTGAAAGATCAGCGCCTCGGGGTTCTCGACGCGGAGCAGCAGCTCGCCGTGACACCGCGCCCGGAGGCGGATGTTGGTCATCGGGTCGATCATGTTCCCCAGGGAGCCGCCGAAGCGCTTGGGGTACGGCGTCCTCTTCACGAAGAAGAGGTCGGTCATGAAGATGTTGCCGCCCGTGTACTGGTCGATGAAGTTCGACAGGAACGGGATGTTCTGCGTCGAGAGCGTGGTGCGCCCGGCGTCGAGGGTGCCGACGGGCCGCCCCTCCTTCGAGAACACGCCCCACTCGTCCGCCCGCACCGTGCACTGCGCGAACATCGGGATCGTGCGGTCAGGGTGCTTCCAGATGAGGTCGTTGTTGTCCTCTGGACGCGCGATCATCATCTCGCGCACGCCGTTCTTCAGCGTCTCACCGCCCAGGAAGTTTTTTGCGGAGTCGATCAGTCCCATTCGTACGCGCCTCCTGCGCTGTCTGAGACCCGAACGGACGGGCGTCTACAACAGCGGCGCAAGAGGATACGTCCCGACTTCGCCCATCGCAACGGGCGATCTCAGCGACGACGTTCGATCTTCGCGCCCTTCGCCGGTCCGGCCTTCGCGCGCCGGGCGTGGATCGACAGCGAGCCCTTGCCCGCGGCCGGCGGCACGAGGCACCGCGGGCCGTTGCCGATGAGGTCCTTGCGGCCGGCCTTCAGCAGCGCCTCGCGGGCGAGGTCGTGCTGCGCCGGGTCCCAGCACATCAGCAGCGCCTTCTGGAGCTTCTTCTCGTGCAGGTCGCGCGCCGTGTAGACGGGCGTGCGGGTGAGCGGGTCGACGCCCGTGTGATACATCGTCGTGGCGAGGCTCATGGGCGTCGGGATGAAGTCCTGCACCTGCCTCGGCCGCATGCCCCGCTCCCGGAGCCAGAGCGCGAGGTCGACCATGTCCTTCAGCGTCGAGCCCGGGTGCCCCGAGATGAAATACGGCACGAGGAACTGGTTCTTGCCCGCCTCCTCCGA
>JAWKRB010000007.1:0-324606 GCA_041389885.1 Polyangiales bacterium
GCGGGCGCCGGTGAGCCGCCCGATGGCGCGGTCGTTCACCATCATCGCCGGCCCCTGGTCGCAGAGCCCGGTGCAGCTCGTCGTGCCGATCGAGACGGCGCCGTCGCGGCTCACCTCGCCCTCGCGCAGGCCGAACGCGTCCAGCATCCGCTGCCGCAGCGCGCGGCTGCCCGCCATCTCGTCGGTGATGTTGTCGCTGAAGAGCACGCGGTAACGCCCGCGATCTTCGGCGTGAAAGAAGGCGTAGAAGCCGACGACGCCCTCGACCTGCGCGCGGGGGAGGCCGAGGCGAGCGGCCAGCGCGGTGATCACCGCGGGCGACACGCGCCCCTCGACCTCCATCACGTCGCGGAGCATCTGCACGAGCCGGGTGGGGTCGCTTCTGTGCTGCGATGTGATCGCGTCGAGGTCCAGCGTCACGCCACGTCTCGCCTCTCGGGGGTATCTCCCCCGCCCACCCGGAGGTCAAGCGCGACGGGGAGCCTCACCGCTGCCTCCCCTGCGCCGCGCGGTGGCCAGAGACCACCTCGAGGATCTCGGCGGTGATCTGCTCCTGCCGCTCGACCCTCCATCGGAGCTCGAGCTCCGCGAGGCGGGCGTCGCACGCGCGCTTCGCCTGCTCCGCGGCCACGACGCGCGCCCTCACCTCAGACCGCAGGGCCTCCAGCACCACCACCGCGAGCCTGCCCGTCACCGCCTCGAAGACCGCGGCGCGCAGCACGTCCGACCAGGGCGAGAGCGTCGACGGCGCGCCGTAGCGGCGCTCTCGCTCCCCGCCCAGGAGCATCACCGGCCGCAGCAGCGCGCCCCCCTCGGCGGGGTAGAACAGCCGCACCGACGGGGGCGCCGCGCGCTGGAGCAGCTGCTCCGCGACCCGCCGCGCGACGGGCTCCGCGTCCTCGGGGGTCACCGCGCCGGGGAGCGCGAAGGCGAGCCGAGCCTGAAGGCTCGCGTCCGACTCGGCGGCCTCGGCGAGGCGGGCACCGACGAGCCCGATGGGCCCCTCGCGGGGGACCTGCGCGAGCACCTGTCTCGGCATGGCGCCGCACCAGGGCCGCTCGGGACCGATCACCACCGAGATCGTCGCCGCGGGGTGCCCGCGGGGCGGCCGCGGCGCCCCGGCGAGCGCGTCGACGACCGCGTCGACCTGATCGAGGTACGCGCTGAGCCCCGCCGCGGCCTGCTCCACGAGGGGCTGCTGGGCCCGCGCGAGGGCCCAGATCGCGCTGACCACCTGCTTGACCGAGTGGACCGCGGTCATGCGGCGCTCGATCTGGATCATGTCGCCGAGGTCATCCATCGGCGCCTGTCGCGCTCGGGAGCCGCGCGTCGAGGAAGGCGACGGCCGCGCAGAGCAGCGCCTCGCGCTCCTCGCCCGACAGGGTCGCCGCGTCCTCGACGCGCCTCGCGAGGGCCGCCTGCTCCCGGCCGAGGTGCCGCGTGAGCTCCTCCGCGATCTCCTGGGTCCTCTCCTCGGGGACGCGCGTGAGGACCTCGGGCGCCGACGCGAGGACCAGGCGCACCACCTCGTCGAACACGCCGAGGGGCTCCAGCCTCGGCGCCCGCAGGAAGCGCGAACGCGCCCGCCCGAGCTCGAGCCGGCGCAGCGTCGACGCCCCGAGCCTCGTGCCCAGCCGCGAGAAGGCCTCGAGCTCGAGGAACGACGCGTAGTCCCAGGCGCATTCGGCCCGCGAGCTCCTTGAACGCCTGCGGCTGCGCCTTCGCGCCCACGCGGCTCACCGAGAGCCCGGCGTCGATCGCCGGCCGCTGCCCCGACGCGAAGAGCGTGGCCGACAGCACCAGCTGACCGTCGGTGATCGAGATGAGGTTCGTCGGGATGACTGCGCCGTCAGCCTCCCCCTCGAGGGACGCGATCGGCAGCGCCGTCACCGATCCCCCGCCGAGCTCCTCCGAGAGCTGCGCCGCCCGCTCGAGCAGCCGCGCGTGGAGGTAGAAGACATCGCCGGGGTAGGCCTCTCGGCCCGGCGAACGCCGCAGCAGCAGCGACAGCTCCCGCCACGCCACGGCGTGCGCGGTGAGCTCGTCGTAGACCACCAGCGCGTGCTCGCCGCGCCGCGCGAAGTACTCCGACACCGCCGCGCCGGCGTAGGGCGCGAGGTAGCGTAGGCCGGGCTCTGGTCCTCGAAGGCCGCGACGACCACCCACCTGCCGCCGGCGCGGCGCAGCGCCTCGACGACCTGCCACACCTCCGCGCGGCGGCGGCCGATGGCCACCCACACCCCGACGACCCCCGTCTTCGCCTGCCGGATCATCACGTCAAGCGCGAGCGAGGTCTTGCCCGTCCCGTCGTCGCCCAGGATGAGCTCCCGCTGCCCGCGGCCGATCGCGAACATCGCGTCGACGGCGAGCACGCCGGTGTAGAGCGGCAGGTGCACGTGGGCGCGCTCGAAGATCGCAGGCGCCTTCCGCTCCAGGGCATCGCCTCGACGCTGCCCGCCAGGGGGCGCCGTCGAGGGGGTGCCCAGCGGATCGACCACGCTGTCCGAGCAGGCAGGGCCCGACGCCGATCGACGCCGCCTCCCCAGTGGCGCGCACGCGGCCGCCCACCCCGACGCCCTCGGGCGCGTCGAGCGCGACGGCGTCGATGCCGTGGGGCGCGAGCGAGAGCGCGAGGGCCCGCCCGCTCTCCGACCCTCAGCACCTCCTCGGCGCGGGCGTCGGGGAGGCCGCGGATGCGCAAGATCCCGTCGCCCATCGCCTCGACGCGGCCTTCCTCCCGCGCGCGCACCGAGGCTCCCACCTCGCGGGTGGCGCGGTCGAGCGCGTCTCCACGCGTCGCAGCGTCGGTTCGACCCCGAGCGTCACGACGGCTCCGCGAGGAGCGCCTTCGCCCTCGCCCGCAGCGCGTCGAGCTCGCCGGCCAGGCTCGCGTCGAGCACGCGGTGCCCGAAGCGCACCACGAGCCCCGCGCCGAGGAGGATCCTCCGTCTGCGACACCGCGACGCCCGCGCCGAGCGCGCGCTCCAGCGCCGAGTCGAGCGATCGGACGCGCTCGTCAGAGGGGGCTGCGCCCAGCTCACCTCGACCTCGCGCGCCCCGCCGCCCTCGAGGTGCGCGCGCCAGGCGTCGGCCTTCCGGCTGAGCTCCCTCGAGCCGAGGGCGAGCACGCGGGTGAGCTCCTCGCGCGAGGCTCGAGAGCATCTTCCCGCGATGCGGGTCGCGTGCTCCACGGCGAGCTCGCGCACGGCCGCCTCTACTGGCGTCGTGCTCGGCGTCGATGACCCGCTGCGCCCGCGCGCGCTCCGCCGAGGCGTCGTCCTCGCCTCCCTGAGAATTCGCGCGCGCTCCTCGGCGGCGGCCACCCGGCGTCGCGCGGGCGCTCTGCCGAAGCTCGTCGAGGCCCGCGCGCGCCCTCCATGTCGGCCTTGAGCGCCGTCGCCCGGCCTCGCGCCTCGCCGCCTGGCCTCGCGCGCCGCGAGCCTCGGCCTGACGGCGCGCGACGCCCCCTTGAGCGAGCCGGTACACCACGCGCTGGAGCAGCGCGAGCAGCACCACGAAGTTGACGAGCTCGGAAGGCGAAGGTGGTGAGGTTGAACCGCATGCGCCCTCAGGGGATCAGAGGGTTCGCGAAGAGCAGGATCAGCGACACCACGAGGCAGTAGATCGCCGTCGACTCGACCATCGCGAGGCCGACGAAGAGCGTGCGGGTGATGGTCGACGCGGCCTCGGGCTGCCGCGCGATGGCGTCGAGGGCCTGGGCGACCGCGCGACCCTGACCGAGCGCGGGCCGACCGAGCCCAGGGCGATGGTGAGGCCCGCGGTGACGACGCTGATCAGGGCGATCCAGTCTCTGGGTGTCATGGAGCGACTCTCTTGTTCGAATCGGGCGCCGCGCTCGGGCGCGCCACCGTGGCCAGGAGCTGACGGCGAAGACGAGCGTGAGCACGCCGAAGATGTAGGCCTGCACGACGCCCGAGCACGCCCATCGGGCAGGGGCACGGGCACGAGCAGGCCGGCGAGGTAGAGCCCGATGGCCGCGATGAGCGTGCCAGAGAGCATGTTCCCGAAGAGCCGCAGCGCGAGCGCGAGGGTGCGGCTGAGCTCGCCGAGGAGGTTGAAGGGCAAGAGGATCGGGCTGGGCTGCACGTACGCGCGGAGGTACGCGAAGCCCTGTCGCTGGAAGGCGAAGACGTGCCCCGCGACGAACGACACGAGCGCGAGCGCGGCGGTGACCGAGAGGTCGCGCGTCGGGCTCGCCATGCGGGGGATCGCCCCGAGGAGGTTGGCGGCGCCGATGAAGAGCCACTGCGTCAGCACGAGCGGGACGAGCGCGCTCACGTCGGCCGTGGACAGCCCGGTGACGGCTCCCTCGAGGTACTCGTAGGCGATCTCGGCGAGGGCGCGGCCGCGGGCGGAGCGCAGCAGCGCGACGCCGCCGACCAGCAGCAGGAGCGAGAGCAGGAGCGACGAGGTCACGCTGTCGGTGACGACGAGGGGCCCGAGCTGAAACAGCGTGACGGGGAAGGGATTCACGGCCGCTGCCTCCTCTGTGACGCGAAGAGGAGCGCGCGCGCGGCGAGGATCCCCACGGGGCTCAGCCAGGCCGCCACGGGGGCGACCCTCGCGGCGAGGAGCACGGCCGCGGCGATGGGCAGGAGCGCGAGCGGCATCGTGACGACGACCAGCGAGGGGTGCGCGCCGACGATGAGCGACGCGCGCCAGCGGGTGATCGCGAGGTGCAGCGCGCCGCCCGCGAGCCCGAGCGCGACGCCGATGGCGCCCCAGAGGATCACGGCGCCTCCTCGTCGTTGAGCCCGCGCCGGAGCTGCCTCCACGCGCCGTAGCCGCCCGCCGCGAGGCCCACGAGCAGCCCCACCCACACCGGGGCGTGGTCCGAGCGCCCGTGGGCGACCAGGCGGCCGAGGGCGACGCCGCCCACGAGCGGGAGCACGAAGACCCAGCCCAGCGCGCCCACGTGCCCGAGGTGCTGCCAGAGCGTGGGGCGACGACGACGCGCCTCGGCGAGGCGCGCCGCCTTCTTCTCCACCTCCGCGAGGTCGCGCGCCCGCTCGGTCATGCGCGCAGCTCCGTGACCATGCGCCGCAGCGCCTCGCGGGCCAGGCGGTGCACGGCGTCGCGCTGCATCTCCGCGCGCTCCCCGCGCCGGGTGAGCTGGGCCTGGAGCATCGGCGCGACGAGCTCGAGCGAGCGGGCAGAGACCGCCTCCCGCGCGGTGACGTGGCACTCGCCCCCCTCGTGTCGCAGCAGGGCCCCCGCGAGGGCGACGAAGCCCTCCCCCTGGGCGTCGCGGTAGAGCAGCAGGCCCGGCGGGAGCACGGCGACCACGGACTCGCGGCCGGGCAGAATGCCGAACCAGCCGCTGAGGTCCTCGGCGCGCACAGCGAGCACGCTCTGGTCGACCAGGAGCCCGCTGGGCGTGTGCACCTTCAGGGTGAGCGCGCTCACGTCGCCCCCTCGCCGAGCGCGCCGGGGAACGCGCCCACCATGTAGAGCCGCCCCTCGTCCCACGCGTCGGCCTCGCCGTTGAAGATCCGCTCGCAGCCGTCGAGGGTCGCCTCGAGGGGCACCCGCTCGCCGGGGCGGCCCGTGAACGCCTCGGAGACCACGAAGGGCTGCGTGAGAAACCGCTCGATGCGCCGCGACCGACGGACCAGCAGGCGGTCCTGCGCCGAGAGCTCCTCGACGCCGAGCATCGCGATCACGTCCTGCAGCTCGCGGTAGCGCGAGAGCGAGCGACGCACCTCGTCGGCGACCCTGAAGTGACGCGGTCCGACCACCTTGGGGTCGAGGAGGCGCGACTGCGACTGCAGCGGGTCCACGGCGGGGTAGAGCCCCGCCGCCGCCATGCCGCGCGACAGGATCACCCGCGCGTCGAGGTGCGCCATCACCGCCGAGGCCGCCGGGTCGCTCAGGTCGTCCGCGGGCACGAACACGGCCTGAACCGACGTGATCGCGCCGTCGACCGTCGACGCGATGCGCTCCTCGACCTCGGCGAGCTCGGTGGTGAGCGTGGGCTGATACCCGACGCGAGACGGAAAGCGCCCGAGCAGGGCCGAGGTCTCCATCCCCGCCTGCAGAAAGCGAAACACGTTGTCGACCAGCAGCAGCGAGTCTCGATGGAGCGCGTCGCGAACGTGCTCGCAGAGCGTGAGCGCCGCGTGGGGCACCCGCAGCCGCGCGCCGGGCGCGGCGTCCATCTGCCCGAAGATCATCGCCGTGCGGGCCATGAGCCCGGAGCGGCTGAAGTCGCGCCACAGCTCGTGGCCCTCACGAATGCGCTCGCCGACGCCGGCGAACACCGCGAGGCCGCCGTGCAGGTCCGCGACGGAGCTCACGAGCTCCATCAGGAGGATGGTCTTTCCCACACCCGCGCCGCCGAAGAGCCCGGTCTTTCCGCCTCGGGCGAAGGGGCACAGGAGGTCGAGCACCTTGAGCCCCGTCCAGAGCGGCTCGAGCGTGGCGCGGTGTCGGCTGAGCGCGGGCGGGGGCCGGTGAATCGGGAGGCGAAGCGCCGTCACCGGCGCGGGGAGACCGTCGAGGGGCTGCCCGAGGCAGTCGACCACCCGCCCCAGCATCTCCTCACCCACGGGAAAGGTGAGCGGCGCCCCCGTCGACGAGACCTCGAGACCTCGGCGCAATCCGCGCGTGGCGCCGAGGCACAACGTGCGCACCGTGCGCGGACCGAGATGCGCCTGCACCTCGAGCGGTCGGCCGCTCTCGTCCTCCACGCGCAGCGCCTCGCGCACCGAGGGCATCCTCGCGCGCTCAAGACACTGAACATCGACCACCGAGCCGTGGACTGCGTGGATGTGCCCCAACATGCTTCGCCCTCGATGTCTGCAAGGGGCAGACCGCGCGGCGCGCGAGCTCGGGGCTCCAGGGCGAGCGCATCTATTCATCGTTGGCCTTCGTGCATGGGTCGCGCTCGCGAGCGTGCTCGCCCTGGGCGTGTCGGTTCAAGGCGACACCTCACCGCCGTGTCGGTTCAAAGCGACACCTCGCCGAAGCGCCTTGGTCGCAGGCGAATCTCTCCGCACATCCCTTCGAGCGGGCACCGCTTGACGGGTTCGGGGGTCACAACAAGGTTCGCGCGATGGGCGAGGCGCGACGAGAACAACCCGTGTTCCTCTTCGTGGTGGACACCGAGGGCGACAACGAGTGGACCCGGCACCGGCGCCTGCCGCCGCTGCGAAATCTCCAGGCCCTGCCGAGGTTTCAGTCGCTCTGCGACCGCTACGGCGTGCGGCCGACCTACGTGGTGACGTGGTCGATCACCCAGTGCGACGAGGCGGTCTCGATGCTCCGCGCGTGGGAGCGCGACGGGCGGTGCGAGATCGGCGCCCACCTTCACCCCTGGACGACGCCGCCCTGGAGCCGCCTCGACGACTCCCCGGCCTTCCCGTCGGAGCTCGACACGGAGGTCCTGGCGGCCAAGCTCCGCGCGCTCACCGAGGCGATCACGGAGCGCTTCGGTCGCGCGCCCACGTCGTACCGCGCGGGTCGCTACGGCGCCGACGGCCGCACCGCGCGGCTCCTCGGCGAGCTGGGGTACACCTGCGACTCGTCGGTGACTCCGCTCGTCTCGTGGAAGGGGTGCCCCGGCCTCCGCGAGGGCCCGGGCGGCCCCGATTTCTCACGCGCGCCCCTCGACCCGTACTTCCCCTCCGTCGACGACCTCTCGCGCGAGGGAGAGCTCTCCCTCGTCGAGATCCCGATCAGCATCGTCGACCAGGACCGCCTCCCCTTCGGCTTCGGCGACCGCCTCGCGGCCCGACACGAGGCGTGCCTCCTGCGTCGCGCGGCGTCATGGCTGAAGCTCCGGCGGCGGATGTGGCTGCGCCCCACGCTGGAGGGTCACGCCGACATGGTCGCGGCCTGCGAGGTGATCCGCGCGCGGGGCGGGCGTCACTTCAACATGATGATCCACTCGAGCGAGCTGTACCCGAACACCAGCCCGTATTTCGAGAGCCAGCGCGACATCGACGGGCTCTTCGACCGCATGGACCGATGCCTCGACGCGATCTCACGCAGGTACCAACCCGAGCCGCTCACGCTCACCGAGGCGGCCCACCGACTCCGCGCACAGAGAGGGCTCGCCGCATGATCGTTCTCGGCATCTCCGCGCTCGACAAGGACTCGCACGCGACCCTCATGGTCGACGACAAGATCGTCGCGGCCGTCGGTGAAGAGCGCCTCACACGGGTGAAGCTCCAGCACGGCTTTCCCCACCAGGCGGTCACCGAGTGCCTCCGCATCGCAGGGATCTCCCTGCGGGACGTCGACGCCGTGGCCTACCCCTTCTGGGAGTGGACCCGTGAGCGCGACGCCATCCTCGACCGCGCGCGGGTCGAGCTGCCCGCGCTCCGCGCCGACGCGCTGCGCCGGTGTCACGAGCTCGTGGAGCGCGCCCGGCGCGAGGGGCCCTACGACCACCGGGGGCTCGCCCTCCAGGCCGAGGGCTACGAGGAGTTCATGCAGAAGCCCTGGTCGCGCCGGAGCCTCTATGAAGCGAGCGGGGGCACGCTCTACGGCGACCTCGCCGCCGACAAGGCCCTCGCCGCGCGGTGGGTCGCCGACGCCCTTCGCCAGCACCGCAGGGACCACGAGGAGCTCGACCGCAGCCTCGAGGCCCTCGGGCTCCGCGCGAAGCTCGTGCGGGTCGAGCACCACGTCGCCCACCAGAGCAACGCGTTCTACGCCTCGGGCTTCGAGCGCGCGCTGGTGGTCACCATCGACGCCTACGGCTCCGGGCTCTCGGGCTCCGTCGCCGTCGCCGACCTCGACGGGGGCGTCCGCCGGCTCACGGCCTTCGACTTCCCGCACTCGCTCGGCGTGTTCTATGAGCACCTCACGAGCGCGCTGGGCTTCAAGCCCTCACGGCACGAGGGCAAGGTCCTCGGGCTCGCGGCCTACGGCGACCCGTCGATCCTCTACGAGGCGGTGAGGTCGCGCGTGAGCGTCGAGGGCGGGAGCTTCACGCAACACGGGGCGAGCAACCACTTCTTCCCGCGGTACCTCTCGCTGCACTTTCGAAAGAAGGACATCGCCGCGGCCTATCAGAAGGTCCTCGAGGACGTGGTCACCGAGGTCGTCGCGCACCACCTCAAGGCGACCGGCGCGACCGACGTGGTGCTCTCGGGGCGTGACCGCGAACGTGAAGCTGAACCAGCGGGTGGCCGAGGTGCCGGGGGTGACCGGCGTGTGGGTCCACCCCGCCATGGGCGACGGCGGCACGGGCACCGGCGCGGCGATGGCCGTGCTCCGCGAGAGGCTCGGCAGGGCCTTCGCGCCCGAGCGCATGGCGCACGCCTACCTCGGGCCGGGCTACAGCGCCGACGAGGTGCGAGGCGCGCTGCGCGCCAACGGCCTCGAGTGGACCGAGCCCGACGACCTGGCCCTCGAGGTCGCGAGGCTGATTCACAGCGGTCGTGTGGTCGCGCGGTGCGACGGGCGGATGGAGTACGGCCCCCGCGCCCTCGGCAACCGCTCGGTGCTGTACCACGCGCGGGAGCCCGAGGTGAACCGGTGGCTCAACCAGCAGCTCGCGCGCACCGAGTTCATGCCCTTCGCGCCGGTCACGCTCTGGGAGGATCGGCACCGCTATTACAAGAACGTCGACGTGAGCGAGGCCGCGGCGAGCTTCATGACCATCACGGTGGACTGCACCGACGAGATGATCCGCGACTGCCCGGCCGCCGTGCACGTCGACGGCACCGCGCGCCCGCAGCTCCTCCGCCGCGAGACCAACCCGGGCTATTACGACATCCTCGCGCGCTACAAGGAGCTCAGCGGCGTCGGGTCGTTGATCAACACGTCGTTCAACATGCACGAGGAGCCCATCGTGTGCGCGCCCGAAGACGCGATCCGCGCGTTTCGCCTGGGGCACCTCGACCACCTCGCCATCGGCCCGTGCCTCGTCGAGAACCCCGAGCGCGCGCGCCGCGGCTGAGCGGACCCTCCGCCCTCAGCGGCGAAGCACGCCCTGCCCCATCATCCCCCGGGCGCGGTGGGCAGGGGCCGTCGGCGCAGGGCGGGCGGGCGCCGGAATGTCACCCATCTCCGGGATCAACTCGCTCTGCCCTTGAACGACCGTGTCGGGTGTCGGGCTGAGGGTCGCGGGGACCGAGGGCGCCGTCGGGGTCGGGACCTGCCGCGAGAGCGCCACGGGGGGCGGCGCCTCGCCCGCGCGCGCGAAGCTCGCCGCGACGCCCGCGGCCAGCGCGGTCAACGCGCCCGCGGCGGCCGCGAGCTGAACCCGCTTGCGGCGCACGCCCACGGGGCAATCCGCGGTCAGGATCGTGCCGTCGACGCGGCGGTAGTAGCGCACGCAGATCCGCCCCTCCCGCTGTCGCAAGAGCGCCTCGGCGGCGTCGCGGGTCATCGCGGAGAGGTTGTAGACGCTCTTGTCGCATCGGGCGCAGTGGCGAGCCTGGGCGTCGCCGGTCATCTCGTCCCAGCGCTCGTGGCAGGGCGAGGCGACGCGGACGTTGTCGAGCAGCGGGAGGTGCCTGGGTGCGCGGGCGTGAAGGGTGCGGCGCAGCCGGTCGAGCTCGGTCACGAGCCTCGGCTCGTCGAGCACCGCCCGCTGCAATCGGGCGCGGTCGCGGCGCACGCCGTCGAGCTCCCCTTCGAGCTGCTGAAGCCGGGCCTGCATCGCCTCAAGGTCGTCGCGGTAGCTCATGGTCGTCCCTCTGACGCCTGAGCTCGCGCAGGGTTCTGGCGCCCCCGCAGAATTGTGCGCGTCGCGGCGAGGCCCGCGCCGCGGTGAGCGCCCTGGCCCTTCGCCCCCCCCCAGGCGGCAGACGCCGTCGGCCCCCGCGTCGAGCGGCGTGACCGCGGGCGGTCAGTGACGCGGCACCGTGAGCTCGAAGGTCGTGTGCGCCCGCCCCTCGCAGTACCGCAGCGTGCCGCCGTCGCGCGCCGCGAGCGCCTGGGCGATCGTCAGCCCCAGCCCGGTGCCCTCACCGGGCGACTTCGTCGTGAAGAAGGGCTCCATGATCTTCGGCGCGAGCTCCGCCGCGACGCCTCGGCCGCTGTCGACGCAGCGCAAGCGCACGGTCTCGGCGTCGGCGTCCGCCTCGAGGCGCACCCAAGGGGCCTCGGCCTCGCTCACGGCGTCGAGCGCGTTGTGCAGCAGGTTCATCAACACCACGAGCAGCTCCGCCGGGCGCCCCCGCGCGCAGGCGGAGCCCGTGCCGTCGTGCACCGTCAGCGCCACCCCGCGGCTCTCGAAGCGCGCGCGGCACAGCGCCATCGCGTCGCGCAGCAGCTCCGCGGAGGGCACCGCCGTCGGCGGGTCGCGCTGGGCGTCGCGAGACAGCGTGCGCAGCGCGCGGGTGATCTCTCCCGCTCGCCGCGCGGTCTCGGCGATCGCGCGCAGCCCCGCGAGGTCGATCGCCTTCGCGTCGCCGTCGCCCAGGCGCCGCGCGAGGCGCTCGGCCTCGAGCACGATCACCTGCAGCGGGGTGTTGAGCTCGTGCGCCACGCTGCCCGCGAAGAGCGCGAGGCTCGCGACGCGGGTCTCGCGCTCGCGCTCGGCGGCGAGGCGCTGGCGCACGCGCTCGCTCACGTCCTCCGCGCAGAGCAGCACGCCGCCCGTCGCGCCGTCTGCCTTGTGCCAGGGGCGCGCCTCCCAGCGAAGCCAGCGGGAGCCGTCAGGGTCTGACACGAGCTCCTCGTCGGCGTGCACCCGCGCGCCCTGAAGCGCGCGTGCGAACGCGTCCGACCAGCGCGCCGCGTCGGGCAGCGACTCGTCAAAGCGCCTCCCGCGCAGCGTCTGCACGCCGCCGTCGACCCGCTGCGGCCAGCGCTCGCTCGCCGCGAGCACGCGCCCCTCGCCGTCGAGCATCAGCACGCCCGTGGGGAGGTTGGCGACGAGGCGCTCAAGCTGCCGCCGCTGGCTGGTCAGCGACTGCTTCGCCTTCTCCACCGCGGTCACGTCGAAGTGCGTGCCGGTGAAGCGCACGGGGCGCCCCTCCGCGTCGCGCTCAGAGACGCGGCCGCGATCGAGGATGTACACCCACGAGCCGTCGGCGTGCCGCATCCGGTGGACGTTCTCGTAGCGCGCGGAGCGGCCCTCGAGGTGCGCGCGAATGTCCCGGTAGCACGGCTCGAGGTCGTCGGCGTGCACGCGCTCGCGCCAGGTCTCGAGGCGCATCGGCGTGCGCGCGTGGTCCAGCCCGATCATCTCGCACCAGCGCCGGTCGAACTGCACCGCGTCGTCGCGGAGGTCCCAGTCCCAGATCCCGAGACCCGCGCCCTCGAGGGCGAGGTCGAGGCGGTCGACGAGCTGCGCGGTCGTCATGGCGCCGAGCGAGTCTCTCAGCCGCCGGGTCTTGTCCTCCTCGTGCGCGTGTTCGCTCATGCTGTCCTCTGAAGATCGGCCGCCGTCGCGCGGCCTCACGCCGTGCCGTGAAGCGCATCCTATCGAGAGCCAGCGCCCTCATCCCGCGAGGGCGCTCAGCATACTCCATCGCTCTCTCCCTCTCGACCGCACCGAGGATGCAACGATATCCACACGCCGTCACCCGCGACGCCAGCGTGGTCAGGAGCCTACGCAGAACCAACGTGCCGAACTGCGGCGTCGAGATGCGAGCGCTGCGAGGAGTGATCGCGACGGCATCCTCGCTGGATCCCGAGCGATCACGAAGCCGTAGCAGATCGGCACCAGGACGGTCGTGGTGGGCTCCTCAGGGTCGGCGCGGCCGCGGACCGCGCGCCTGGTCTGCCCCAACGTGGATGGCGAAGCGCGAACCGGGGAGCTCGGCTCAGCCCGCGCGGGGCGTGAGCGATCCGTCGGGGTGCGCGACGTAGTGTCGCCTCGGGACGCGCGCGGGGTCGAAGCGCATCGGGTCGGGCGCGTCCCCCGGCATGCCCAGCAGCGGGAGCAGCGCGGACCACACGCGCTCGGCGCTCCACCCCCCGGCGCGCAGCGCGCGAAGCTCCGTGCTCCCGTGGCTCTTGGAGAGCTTCTTTCCGTCGGGACCGTAGATCACCGGCACGTGCGTCCAGCTCGGCGGGCGCGCCCCCAGACATCGGTAGAGGAGCAGCTGCGTCGCGGTCGCCGACAAGAGATCCGCGCCGCGCACGACCTCGGTGACGCCGTCTCGAAGGTCGTCGACCACCACCGCGAGGGGGTACGCGGCCTCGCCGTCGGCGCGCATCAGCACCGGGTCCTCGTCGGGCGCGAAGCGCTGCTCGCCCCAGACGCGATCGGTGAATCGCAGCGCCTCCCGAGGCGCGCGAAAGCGCCAGGGGCCCTCGGTGTGGTGCGCGTCGCGGCAGCGGCAGCCCCCGGCGAGGCGCGTCGCGCGGGTGCACACGCACCGAAACACGGGGAGGTCTCCCACGGAGTACGCGCGCGTCGACTGCGGCGGGGACTCGTCGTCCCAGGTGATCCCGAGCCAACGGAGGTCGTCGCGCTGCGCGTTTGCGATGTCGTCGCGGGCGCGGGCGCGGTCGAGGTCCTCGATGCGCAGCAGGAGCCGCCCGCCCTGCGCGCGCGCGCTGAGCCACGCCGCGGCGAAGGCGAGGGCGTTGCCGAGGTGAAGGTGCCCCGAAGGGGTGGGCGCAAGCCGTCCCGTGACGCGCATCGCGGGAACGGTAGTACGACGCGGCGCCGCCTCGCGCGCGGCTCGCGACAGATTCGGTCCCCCGCCGTGGCGCGAGGTACCGTCGGAGGATGGCGACGACGACCGATCCCTCCGACGAGCTGCTCCGACGCGTGCGCGCCATCTGCCACGACTTCGCCGGCACCGAAGAGAAGCTCTCGCACGGCGCGCCCTTCTTTCACGTGCGCGGCAAAGGGATGGTGATCTTCGCGAGGGATCACCACGGCGACGGACGCGTCGCGGCGTGGTGCAAGTCAACCCTCGACGAGCAGCAGCGGCTCGTGCGCGAAGACCCCGAGGCGTACTTCGTCCCCCCCTACGTGGGCGTGAGCGGCTGGGTGGGCGTGCGCCTCGAACGGCCCGACACCGACTTCGCCGCGCTCGCGGTGCTCGTCGAAGAGGCCTGGCGCGCCGTGGCCCCGAAGCGCCTCGCGAACGCCGCCCCCGCCGCGCCTCCGCCGCCGCCGGTGTACGCGACCACCGACCCCGAGCTTGTGCGCGACGCCCTCGCCCGCCTCGCGGAGACCTGCGCCGCGCTCCCCGGCGCGAGCGTCGAGGCGTCCCGCTCGCAGACGACCTGGCGCGTGGGCCAGAAGACCTTCGCGTACCTCCTCGACAACCAGCACCGCGACGGCATCGTGTCGGTGTGCTTTCGGCTCGCGCCCGACGAGGCCGAGGCGCTCCTCGCGCGGTCCCCGAAGCGGTACTACCGACCGCCCTACGTCGGCGCGCGGGGCTGGATCGCGATGCGCGTCGACGACGCGAAGACGCCGTGGAAGACGCTCGCGAAGCGCGTGGTCGAGAGCCACCGCCTCGCCGCGCCGCGCGCGCGGGGGTGAGCGCGACGCGCTCTCGCGGGGTGTACTACGCTCCGCGCACCGCCATGCGCCTGCGCCTCCCCCTCTCCGCCCTCGCCCTCGCCGCCTGCGGCGCCCCCGCGACCACCGCGCCGACCTCGAGTCCGACCTGCGCCCTCGAGCCCTCCGTGACCCTCGCGTCCGACGCCGACGCGCTGCCGCGCTCCCTCGCCCGCGTCGACGGGACGCTGCACGCGCAGCTCCTGCGCGACACGGCGAACGGCGCGCGGGTCTCCCTCCTTCGCGTGCGCGACGGCGCCGTCGAGACCGTGCTCGAGCGCGAGGCCCCCTCGCAGAGCGCGGTCTCAGACCTTCGCGAGCGGGGACGCGAGGCCGTGTTCGCGAGGGCCGAGGCGGGCGTGCTGGAGACGCTCTCGGTGGGCCCGACGGGCGCGTCGACGCGGAGCTTTCCGCGGGGCGAGTCTCCCCTGGGGCGCGAGGCGCTCGTGCCCGCCGTCGCGCTGGGGCAGAACCTCGAAGAGTCCGTCGCGCTGCTCTCGTGGCCGGGGCGTTACGGCACGCAGCGCGCGGTCCCCGACTCGGTGACCGACTCGGTGGGACTCACGCCCTTGCGGCGCGATCGCTTCGCGCGGCCGCACCTCGCGATGGCAGGCGAGACGGCCCTCGTCGCGCAGGAGCGACGCCTGGGCAGCTTTGAGCGCGTGATCGACGAACCCGCCGAGGTGGAGCTCGCGGTCTTCGCCAACGGGAGCTCGTCGCGCAACGACCCGCTCTCGGCGCGCGTCTCGCCCGTGGGGGTGCGGGCGTGGTCTCCGCGGGTGGTGGCCTTCGATCCTGCGGCCGTGCCCTCGTCGGCCGCGCTGGTCACCTGGCTCGATGCGCAGGGCCTCTCCGCCGCGGTCGTACGCCCCGGAGAGACAGGGCAGCCGTGGACCGTAGGCGCTCCCCTGCGCGTGCTCACCGCCGACGCGCTCTCGGCCCACGCGCTGGTGGATCTCCCTTCGTCCTGCGGCGTCGCGATCGCGATCCTTAGACAGGCCGGCGTCGAGGTGTTTCGCGTGAGCGCGCAGGGCGCTTTGGACGCCTCCGCGGCGCGGGCTCCGCTGTCCTCGGCGAGCGCCTCCCTCGGGCTCGGCCGCGCGGGCGAGCGCGTCGTCTTCGCGGCGAGCGATGGCATCTCCGTGCAGCGATGGGACCTTCACACGGGCCCCGACTGCGCGCTCTCGCTGGTGCCCCTCGGGGGCGCGACGCCGCGGGGGCGCCTCGTGGGCGTCGCCAGCGGCGCCGATCGCGTGCTGGTCGCCAGCGCGGTCGAAGAGCGGGACGGCGCGCGCGTCGTCGTCGACGCGATGCCCGCCGACGGAGGCGCGGCTGAAGCGGTCACCACCGCGCTGCTCCCGTCGGGCGCGCGCTCCCTCGCCCAGGCCGCCGACGGGGCCCCCATCGTCGCCAGCGCGACCGCCGAGGGCGCGCAGATCGATCGCCTCGACGACGAGAAGAAGTCCGTGGTCGTGTATCTCTCGCAGGGGGTCGACCTCCAGGTCGTCGACGACCCCCTCGAAGGCCGCGTGTGGACCGTCGAGACGCAGGAGCTCGACGGCCGCGTGGGCTACGCACAGTCGGTGGTGGCGCACTCGCTGCGCGACGACTTTGAAGACGGGCCTCAGACCGAGGTTCGCACAGGCCTTCGAGAGCCTGCGCGGTTTGATCGCTTCTCGGCGTATCCGGTCACCGCGAGCGACGACGCCGGAGCTCGCGTCCCCGCGCTCGCGACGCTCTGGTCGGGCGCGCTGGACGAGCCCGCGCCGTGCCTCGCGGGCGTGTGGCTGGCGCTGTTCGAGCGCGCTCCCCTCGCCCGCACGCTGCCGCTCACGGGCGCGGTCACCGACGGTCCCTGGCCCGGCGCGCGCCCCCTCGTCCACCCCGCGGTCGGCACCTGCGGCGACCGCGTTCACGCCACGCGCTGGGACGCGCAGGGGCGCTTCGCGCTCACCCTCGCGGGGCCCCGCCTCGGCGCCCGCGCGCTCTGGGGCACCCTCGACGACCCCTCCCTTCGCGATCGCGCGCTCGAGCCCGCGGGCACCCTCGTCGAAGCCTCGGGGCTCGCCGTCACCGACGCGGGCACCCTCGCCGTCTGGACCCGCGCGGGCGACCTCCGCGCGCAGTGGTTCGACGCCGCGGGCCAGCCCGTGGGCGCGCCGCGGAGCCTCGACGCGCGTGCGCTCCCCGACGGCGCGAACGGTTGGTCCCGGTTGCGCGAGGGGCTGCCCGTGCTCGCGCTGGGGGGCGGGCGATTCGCCGTGGCCTGGCCCTCGCCGACGGGTCCGCGGCTCCGCACGCTCCGCTGCGGCCCCTGAGCCGCAGCGCGACGTGTGCCCCGCGAGCGGCGATCTCGAACGGTGCCCCTCCCGCGGGGGGTCGCGCCGTGCTGACCCGCGCGCCGTGTTGTGCCATCGTCGGCCCCCTGCGTTCGACCGCGACGAGAGGACCTCGATGACCGAGCACACGCCTGCTTCGCCTTGCACCAAGAAATCCCTGCGACTCGCGCTCTTTCTCCTCCCCGGCATGGCCCTCGCGGCCTGCAGCGAGACCCCGACGAGCAGCGGCCCCTTCGATGTCCCCGTGGTGACCACCGACGCGCAGGCCCCGACCGACGCGCAGGCCCCGACCGACCTCCCGACGTCCGACGTGTCGACCCCGAGCGACGTCCCCGCGACAGACGCGGGCGTGGCCCCCGCGACGCGCGTGGCCATCCCGGCGTACGGGTTCAACCCGCAGCGCACCTCGGCCAACCGCAACGAGACCCAGCTCACGGTCGCCGCGCTCATGGCCGACCGGCTGGGTCGCGACAGGACCTTCGCGCCGAGCTTCGACGGCGAGGTCTACACGCAGCCGCTCTACATGCCGCAGCTCACGGTGAACGGCGCCGCCCACGACGTGCTCTTCGTCGCGACGCAGGCGAACTCGATCTACGCCGTCGACGCCGCCACGGGCGCGGAGCTCTGGCGCACCGGCCTGGGCACCCCGGTCCCTCGCTCGACGCAGCCCTGCGGGAACATCACCGGCACCACGGGCGTGCTCGGCGGCCCGGTGATCGACCCGGCGACGAACACCCTCTACGCGGTGGCCGCCACCCGCACGGGCTCGAGCAACGGCTTCACCATCAACGCCCTCGACCTCCTGACGGGCGCGCAGCGCAGCGGTTATCCCGCGCCCATCGCGCCGCCCGCGGTGGGAGCCTCGACGTGGTCCGCCACCGCGCAGCAGGAGCGCGGCGCCCTCGCCTTCGTCAACGGTCGCGTCTACGTGCCCTTCGGCGGCCTCTGGGGCGACTGCGGCAACTACCACGGCTGGGTGGTGGGCATCGACCCCGCCAACCCCAGCAGCCAGACCGCCTGGGCCACCCCCGGTCGCGGCTCGGCCATCTGGGCGCCCGGCGGCATCTCGTCGGACGGCACCCACCTCTACGCCGCCACGGGCAACGACTTTCTCTCGGGCAGCACCGGCGTGAGCAGCAATTGGGTCGTGCGCCTGGGCACCGGCCCCTCGGGCCCCACCCTCGCGCCTGGCACCGCCGAGTACTTTCAGCCCTCGAACTACCGCACCCTCGACCTGGGCGACGTCGACCTCGGCTCCGTCGCGCCCATCGTGCTCCCCGACCACGCGGGCTCGAGCACGCCGCACCTGCTCTTCGAGGGCGGCAAGCAGGGCGTCGTGTACCTGATCAACCGCGACAACCTCGGCGGGCGCGGCACGGGCAACGGCACCTCGCGCGAGGCCGTCTTCTCGCAGCAGATCTCGAACATCGGCATCTTCGGCGCCTTCTCGACCTGGAGCGACGGCACCGACACCTTCGTCTTCGCCCCGGTCAACGGCCAGCGCCCCACCTGCCCCTCGGGCGGCTCGGCCGGCGTGATCGCCCTGCGCCTGAGCCTCACGGGCACCGCGAGCTCCCTCGCCACGGCCTGGTGCACGCCCTCGATCACCAACTCCACCCCCGCGGTCTCGTCGAACGGAAACGCCGACGGCGTGCTCTGGGTGGCCGGGGGCACCACCAGCCTCCGGGCGTTCCGCATCTCCGACGGCATGCAGCTCGTGAACCTCTCCGACGCGACGGCGGTGCGTAAGTGGGTGCCCCCGGTCATCGCCGACGGCCGCGTTCGTGACCGACCGCAACACCGTGTCGATGTACCGACTCGTGCGCTGAGCGATGCGCGGCCGACCCACGCGGCGCGCGGCGCCCTTCGCCCTCCTCGGCCTCCTCTGCGCGGCGCAGCCCGCCGCCGCGCAGCCGAGGCTCAACCTCCCCGGCGGCACGCAGCCCGGCGGCCTGCGCACGCCCCTCGAGGCGGGCGGCCAGTGCACCGAGTGCCACAGCGGCCTCGAGACCTCCGACAACCGCCGCTACCTCCCCGCCGACCTGTGGCCCACGTCGATGATGGCCAACGCGTCCCGCGACCCGCTCTTTCGCGCGACGCTCTCCGTCGCCGAGCAGCAGCGCCCCAACATCGGCGAGCTCTGCCTGCGGTGCCACACGCCCGCGGGCTTCGTCGCGGGGCACGGCGTGCCCGGCAACGGCTCGGCCCTCGACCCCTTCTCCGAGAACGACGGGGTGAACTGCGACACCTGCCACCGCAGCGTCGACGGGCGCGACACCGACCCCATGGCGCCGTACATCGGCAACGCGCGGCTGTTCTTCTCCGACGGCACCGACACGACGGCGCCCACGCGCTTCGGCCCCCGCGCCGACCCGACCTTCTCGCCGCGCCACCCCGCCATGCGCGGAGAGTTCATCTCCGACTCGCGCATGTGCGGCCAGTGCCACGACGTCGACAACCCCCTACTCAACCGGCTCCTGCCCGACGGCACCGACACCGGCCAACCCTTTCCGCTGCAGAGCACCTACACCGAGTGGGCGCAGTCGGAGTTCAGCCGCGGCAGCACCCTGCGCTCTTGCCAGAATTGCCACATGCCCGCCGAGACCGAGGCCCTGCCGGTCACGCGCATCCCCGGCGCGCCCGCGCGCCCGATGCACCGCCGCCATGACTTCCTCGGCGCCAACGAGTGGGGCATGGCGATGCTGCGCGCGG
Source organism: Polyangiales bacterium (assembly GCA_041389885.1). Lineage (GTDB taxonomy): Bacteria > Myxococcota_A > Polyangia > Polyangiales > JAWKRB01. The sequence goes on from JAWKRB010000007.1 coordinate 19,501, forward strand.
CCTTCCCCGACGAGATGGACTCGGCCTTCGACGAGGCGCGCGTGCGCCAGCGCGGCTTTCTGCAGACCAGCGCGAGGCTCGAGCTCCTCGACGTGCCCGCGCAGGTGCGCGCGGGGGAGCCCCTGAACTTTCGCGTGAGGGTCACCAACCTCTCGGGGCACAAGCTCCCCACGGGCTACGAAGACGCGCGGCTGATGTGGCTCCAGGTCGAGCTCGCGGGCCGCGTGGTCTCGGGCGCGATGGTCGACGACGAGCTCGTCGAAGACCCGCAGGTGCGCACCTACCGCTTCATCCCGGGCCACCGCGAGGGCGGCCGCGCCGTGCCCGGAGACTTCGTCACCCAGCACCAGGTGATCCTCGAAGACACGCGCATCCCCCCCGCGGGGATGATGCCCACCGCGCGCACCGCCCCGGTGGGGAGGGACTACTCCGGCGGGCTCAACGGCGCCCTGCGCCACGACGACACGGCGATGTACTCCTTCGCCGCGCCCGCGGTCGGCGGCAGCGCCGAGCTCACCGTACGCCTGCTCTACCGCACCACCACCCGGCACTACGTCGAGACCATCGCCGCGGCCAACCAGAGCGACAACACCGGCACGCGTCTGCTCCAGGTCTGGAACGCCGCGGGGCGCGCCCCGCCCTTCGCCATCGCCACGCAGCAGGCCACGGTGCAGGTCACGGGGGGCGCCCCCGACGCCTCGGTCGCCGACGTCCCGGGGCTCGTCGACGCGAGCGTCACCGCCGACACGGGCACCACCGCTCCGGGTGGATGCGGCTGCCGCGCAGCAGGATCGTCGCGCTCGGGGATGTCAACCCTCGGCGCCCTCGCCCTCGCGGCCCTCGCGAGCCGACGGCGCCGACGCGGAGCGCGAGAGGAGCGAACGCGATGAGCGAGCGGCTTCGGGTGCAGTTCATTCACGGCCTCGAGGGGCACCCGCGGGGCACCAAGGCGGTGTTCCTCGCGGAGCGCTTCGAGGCGCTCACGCCGTCGATGGTCACGAGCGATCTCGAGGGCTCGATTCGCACGCAACACGAAGCGCTGCAGGCGTTTCGGCCTGACGTGCTCGTGGGCTCGTCCTTCGGCGGCGCGGTGGCGGTGGCGCTCCTCGCGCGCGGCGCCTGGCGGGGACCGACCGTGCTCCTCGCGCCCGCGGCGGAGCTCATCGGCATCGAGCACCCGCTGCCCGAGGGCGTGGCGGTGACCCTCGCGCACGGCGTCGACGACGACATCGTGCCCCTCGCCCACAGCGAGTCGCTCGCGAAGACCGGAACGCCCGAGCTCGTGCGCCTCGTGCGCGTCGACGACGGGCACCGGCTGCAGTCCCTCGTCGACGACGGCCGCCTCGCCGAGCTCGTGGTCGAGACCCACCGTCGCGGCGCGGAGCGCGGCTGAACTTGTGATACGAAGCGTGGCGATGGACGCCACGAATTCCCCAGAGCTCATCTACGACTGGAACGAGATCCACCGGCGCCACAAGCCCTTCGGTCACGTCGAGTTCTTCGACGAGACCCTGCGCGACGGGCTCCAGAACCCCTCGGTGAAGGACCCGACCATCGAGGAGAAGCTCGAGCTCCTGCACCTCATGGACGAGCTCGGCATCGACGCCGCCGACCTCGGCCTCCCCGGCGCGAGCCCCCGGGCCTACGACGACGTGCTGCGGCTCTGCCAGGAGATCGACCGCTGCAAGCTCAGGATCCGCCCCGCGGCGGCCGGGCGCACGGTGGTGGCAGACATCCTGCCGATGATCGACATCGCGCAGAAGACCGGCCTGCCCGTCGAGGTCTACACCTTCATCGGCAGCTCGCCCATTCGCCTCTTCGCCGAGGACTGGACCGTCGACAAGCTCGTGAAGCACAGCGCCGACGCCATCGACGTCGCGGTGAAGAACGGGCTGCCCGTCTGCTACGTCACCGAAGACACGATCCGCTCGCGCCCCGAGGTGCTCGCGACGCTCTTCAAGAACGCCGTCGACCACGGCGCCGCGCGGCTCTGCCTCTGCGACACGGTGGGGCACGCCACCCCCGACGGCGTGCGCAACCTCGTGCGCTTCTCGCGCTCGGTGCTCGCGTCGATGGGGATGACCCACGTGAAGCTCGATTTTCACAACCACAACGACCGGGGCCTCGGGCTGGTCAACGCCCTCGTCGCCGTCGAGGAGGGCATCGACCGGGTGCACGGCACCGCCGGCGGCATCGGCGAGCGCGTGGGCAACACCGCGATGGAGCTGATCCTCCTGAACCTCAAGCTCGCGGGCGCCCTCGAAGACCACGACCTCTCGAAGCTCACCCGCTACTGCGAGCTGGCCTCCCGCGCGACGGGCATGCCCATCCCCGTGAACTACCCCCTCATGGGCGCCGACGCGTTTCGCACCTCGACCGGCGTGCACGCCGCGGCGATCATCAAGGCCCAGGCGAAGGGCGACACCTGGCTCGCCGACCGGATCTACTCCGGCGTGCCCGCCGACACCTTCGGCCGCGCGCAGGTCATCGAGGTCGGCCCCATGAGCGGCGGGAGCAACGTGCAGCACTGGCTCCGCGCGCACCACGTCGAGCCCACCCCCGAGCTCGTGCAGGCGATCATTCAGCACGCCAAGGGCGCCGCGCGGGTGCTCGAGCCCGAAGAGATCCTCGCCGTCGTCGCCGCGCACCGCGCCGCGTGATGCGCGCCGCGGCCCTGGCCGTCTTCGCCCTCCTCGCGCTGGCCCCGGGATGCAGGCGCAGAGCGCACAGCGGACGCAGGGTCGCCCGTCACGCCACGAGCCCGCGGTCGGTGCTCCAGGTCGCCCCCGCGCGGGGACCGACCTACGAGCTGGGCGGAGGACGCTTCGTCTCGGGCGCGCTCCGCGTCGAGGGGCCCATGCGCGCCAACCCCCCGCACCCCGCCGCCGCCCTGATCTCCGCCGAGGCCACCGGCGCCACCTGGCGCTTCGTCTCCGCCGACGGGACCGTCTTCGACGCGCCCTCCTTCCTCGGCCCGCTGCGCGTCGTCGGCCACCAGGACGGCGCCGATCTCCTTGCCGCGCAAGGCTTTCGATACCGACCGGGCGTGACCGACGGCGGCGCCCCCGCCGTGCGCGAGGCCGAGTCCGAACTTCTGCGCCTGCTCCCCGAGCACGAGCGCGCGCCGCTGCCGCTCCCCGACGAGGCCTGGGCCGCGGCGGCGCGCACCGACGGCGCGGTCGACGTGCTCCGTGGCGACCAGGTGCTGCGCTATGACCCGGTCACGCTGCGGGTCACCGCGAGGCACGAGGCGCCCGGCAGCGCGTGCACGCTGCACCGCGCGTTTCTCGGCACCCGCGCGGTGTGCACACACGCGGGGTGGGCCCGCGCGGTCTTCGCCGAGGAGCGCCGCTGGGAGGCGCTGCGCGACGAGCTCCACGCGCAGCCCGTGGGCGACGTGGCCTTCGACGACCGCACCCCCGTCTGGGCGGTGGGCGCCCCCTGCGCCGAAGCCGCTGCGCCGCAAGGCAATCGCGTCTGCGTCTACCAGTCCGACGGCACGCGCACGGACCTCACCCTCCCCTTCGACGGCGCCCCCGTGGCCGCCCACGACGGCGCGGTGCTCTTCGTCGAGGCGCTGCGCGAGGCGCCGCAGAGCGACGCGGCGATCTGGCGTCGGGGGAGGCTCCAGCGCATCACCCTCCCGACCACGCCCGCGGCCGCGCGGGGCGCGCGCTGGGAGGGCGACGCGCTGACCATGATCGAGGGCGTGACCCTCGTGCGCGTGTGGCTCCGCGGCGACCGCCCGGGCAACGTGCTGCGCCTCCCAGGGCCGCCGGGGACGCGCGCGATGGTCGCCGGCGACGGGGCGGTGTTCGCGCTGGGCGCAGACCGCGCGTGGCGGCTGTTGGGCGAGCGCTTCGTGCCCCAGCCCGTGGCCTGGGAGGGCCTGCGCGAGGGGCGCGACCTCTCGGCGGGAGAGGGCTTCTGCGCAGGTCCGTGGTGCCGCTTGTCCGACGCGCTGTGGTGGAGCGCGCGGGGCGTGCGGAGCTCGTCGGCGCTCTCGCACGACCACGCGGGGCGCGGCGCGCGCGCGCCCTGAGCGTCAGCTCGCGCGCTCGGCGCGGCGGGTGAACACCGCGTGCCCCGCGGCCGACGCGAGCGCGATCGCGCAGGCGCCCAGCCACATCGCCCGCGAGCCGAGGTGCTGCCGCGCGCCCGGACCGAGCACCGGCGCGAGCAGCGAAGCCGCGGCCCAGCACGCCGAGTACGCGCCCTGGTACGACGCCCGCCGGTCGGGCGGCGATGTGCGCGACGAAGGTGGGCGACGCGCTCGCGAAGGCGACCTCGCCCACCGAGAACGCGATCATCGCGAGGGCGAAGCCCGCCGTGGCTGCGCCTGCGACGCGAGGGCCGCGCCGAGGGCCACCAGCGCCCCCGCGGCCACGAGCAGCCTCCAGGCGCGACGCCCTTCACCGCGCGCAGGATCACGGGCTGCAGCGTCACGATCACCACGCCGTTGAGCGCCGCGATGAGCCCGACGTCGCGCACGGTCACGCCCCGCGCGCGCGCCTCGAGGCTCATGGTGATGAAGGCCTGCAAGAACACCGTGAGCATCGCGAGCTGCGAGAGCGCGAAGGGCAGCATGCGCGGGTCGCGCAGCGCCGAGAGCGACGAGCGGCGCTGCGTGGGCGCGCTCAGGTCCTCGGGGCGCGTCTCGGGCACGCGCACGAACACCAGCGCGCAGAACGCGAGGGTGGTCGCCGCGTCGCCCACGAAGAGCCAGTGAAAGCCCCGCGCGCTGAGCGCGCCGCCGAGGGTCGCCGCGACGGTGAAGCCCAGGTTCACCGCCCAGTAGAAATAGCCGTACGCCCTCGTACGATCCTCGGGCGCGACGATGTCGCTCACCGCGGCGTTGAGCGCGGGTCCATAGGCGTTCGAGACGCCGTGCAGAAAGGCCGCGGCGGCGATGAGCGGACCGGCGGGCGCGGCGCCAAACGCGAGGAGCACCGCCGCGTTGAAGCTCGCGAAGCCGAGGATGGTCGGGCGCCGGCCGAAGCGGTCGCCGAAGGACCCGCCGAGGGACGCGCCCACGAGGCTCCCCGCGCCGAAGAGCGAGAGCACCATCCCCGCCTGCGCGTCGGTGTAGCGCAGGCGCTCGGTGAGGTAGATCGGGAGAAAGGTCAGCACGAAGCCGCCGAGGCGGTTGATGAACTGACCGACCCAGAGGATCCAATAGAGGCGCGGTAGCCCGAGGAGTGACGGGGGCATGACGACGATCGCTTGAAGGTAAGGAGGGAGTAAGAGCTACGGCGAGGTGAGGGCCGCCGCGGGCGGGAGAGCTGGAGGTTGCCACCGGGCACGACGCCCGTCCAGAGAGCCGTGGCGCGGGCGCCGGCCAATCCGCTCTGCGCCTCGGCGACCACGGTGACGGTCACCGCCCTCGGGCTCGACGCGCGCAGGGTCACGCGCTCGCGGCGGTCGGTGTGCGCGGCGACGCGCCAGGAGGTGGGTCCGTCGACGCGGGTGACGCCGGGCGGGAGCTCGAGACGCACCGTCGCGGGCGCGCCGAGGTCCCCCGGCTGGGTGAGCCAGACCTCGACCACGGCGTCGCCGATCTCATTGGCGCGCAAGGACATCGGCGCGTTGACGGAGCAGGCCGGGACGGTCGGACACGCGCTCGACGCGCAGCCGGCCTCGCAGCGCGGCGCGTCGGCGGCGTAGGGGTAGGTGCCCGCGGCGACGCGCACGGCTCGCTCGCTCACCCCCGCGCAGCGCAGGGCGTCGAGGAGGTCGGCGAGGTGCGGCGCGCGCTCTCCGCTGGTGCAGGAGCCTCCGCCCATCGCGAAGTACATCTGCGTGTTGCAGCCCGCGAAGGGCGCGAGGGTCATGCGGGGGGAGCTCATGGCGGCGTAGACCCGCGCCGCGCCCGCCTCGGCCTCGCCCCGCAGCGACCAGAGGATCGCGCTGACCTCGTTCTCGTCGATGGGCTGGAGGATCGACGCGTCGGGGTTGGGGCGCTGCCAGCGCGCGCCGTTGAAGATCTCGCGGCGGGCGATGTCCCACCAGAAGAAGGTCCCGCCGGCGACGGCGTAGTGGCGGGGGTCGTCGCGGAGCTCGGAGCTCACCCAGCTCGCCCACCCCTCGGACCAAGCGAGACCCGGAAACCCCGGCACGCCGAGGTAGTGCGCGCCGCCCTCGTGGGGGATCGTGCCCCACGCGCTCATCACCCAGTGCCCGAGCTCGTGCAGGGTCACCGCGGGCGACCAGAAGTTCTCGGAGGTGTCGCCCGTGAGCCAGAGCTGCCCGTCGAACCTCTGCCCCGCCGCCGTGACCGGAACGAGCTCCGAGAAGCACGCCCCGCAGTCCCACTGCACCCCGCGCTTCACCCACACGGCCAGCGCGTAGCGCCCAGGGGTCTCGTAGCGCCCGCGCACCGCCTCGACGCCCCCGCGCAGGTCGTCGAACACCGAGGCCCCAGGAGAGCCCTCCAGGTCGATCGTCAGCGCGGCGCCGTCCGCGGGCACGTCGAAGCGCCAGGTCCACGGAGCGCCGCTGGAGGTGTCGTCGCCGTAGGTGCGGTAGCTCCCAGGAGCGAGCCCCGGGTCGCCCACCATCATCACCACGGAGCCCTCGGCGCCGTAGGCCGCGACGGCCTCCAGGGAGTCTCCCGGCGCGGCGGTCATCGGCACCTCGAGCGCGAAGGCCCCCTGCGCGTCGGTCACTCCCCGCGCGAGGACCTCAGCTCCGCGCCGATAGCGCAGCGCGAATCCCCGCGCGGGTCGCTCCACGGTCTCTCCCCAGGAGAGCAGGTTCGTCGCGATCGTTCTCCGCGTGTAGCGCAGCGTTCCCCGCAGCGCGCGGGTCGCGCCGGGGTCGACGCAGGCCGCGCCGAGGTCGTCGCCCACGCACCGCGCGGGACACGCCGACTCGACCCACGCGCCGCCCTCACACCGCGCGAGGCGCGCGCCCGACGCGCAGCGAGTCGCGCCCGCGCGACACACCCCCACGCGCTCGCACGCGCCGCGCTCTCCGCGCATCACGCAGCGCTCGCCCTCGCCGCAGGGCCAGCGCGCGGGCGCGACCTCGCCCCGCTCGGTCCCGCAGGTGCGCACGACGTCGCCGTCGCACCAGCGCCCGGTGGAGCGCGCGGTGCAGAGCCCCGCCGCGGTGAGCGTGGTGGGCACCGCGCCGAGGGACGCGTCGCGGCACGTCGGCGGCCCCGCGTCGGCCGCAAGCGCGTCGATCGCAGGCACGTCCACGAGGATCACGTCAGGCGCGACGCTCGCGTCGACCACGTCGCCGAGGTCGCGAATCGGGCGCTCGCCGCAGCCCGCGAGGAGCGACAGCAGCAGGGTCGTGGTCGCTCGACGCATCACGCCGCCAGAGGATAGCGCGTCAGGGCGTGAACGCCGCCACGAAGGAGGGCGCGCTGCGGCTGCAGGCGACGTAGCTCGCGCTCGCGCTGCGGGTGCCCGTCCAGGTCTGAACGAGGGTGGTGCCGCGGTAGGCCTGGAGGGTCCAGCGCGCGGTGGTCCCCGAGCGCATCTGCCAGGGGTTGACGCAGAGGAGGTACGCGCCGGCGGGGGGCGCGCTGGCCCAGAACACGTTCTCGGGGCCGTTGCACCGGTCGGCGCTGTCGGTGGCCGCGAGGGCGGGGCACGAGTCGCGGTCGAGGCTGCCGCCGCAGGCGTTGAGCCGCCCGTAGTAGATCTCCGTGCCGCAGGGGGGCACGACGTGGAGGTCGAGGTCGGCCTGCACGTCCCAGGTGAGGGTGAAGCGGAGCTGTCCGTTGCCCACGCAGATGTTCGCCGCGCAGGCCGAGCCCGCCGCGCAGCACACGCCCCCGCAGCGCGGGCGACCGTCGGGGCAGGTCATCACGCAGCCCTCGTCGACCATGCCGTTGCAGTTGTCGTCGAGTCCGTTTCCGCACACCTCCGCGGGCGCGGGGCGCACCTCGCCGGCGCACGCCGTCGACCACATCGTCGCCGAGCCGTCGGCGGTGCGCACGCAGGGCTGCACGCCCGAGCGGCAGATCCCGACGCCGGGGGTGCCCGAGGGGCCGCCGTAGCAGACGCGGTTCGCGCCGAGGGTGCAGACGCAGCCCTCGTTGCGCATCCCGTCGCAGTCGGCGTCGCTGCCGTCGCAGCGCTCGGCCGCGGGGAGCACCTCGCCCACGCAGGTGCCCCACGAGCGCCCCGTGGGGTCGCAGGTCTGCGTGCCGCCGCGGCAGGCGCCGACGTTCACCGTCCCCATGGGTCCGGTGTAGCAGGGGCGGGTCTCGCCCGGCGCGCAGAGGCAGCCCTCGTCGACCATGCCGTTGCAGCGAAAGTCCATGCCCATGCCGCAGACCACGGGCTGCGGCGAGCCCGCGCCGGCGCACGCGCTCCACGTACCGAACTCGCCCTGACCCTCGCAGCGCGAGGTGCCCCACACGCACACGCCCCGCCCCGCCTGCGCGGGGTCGCCGGGGTAGCACCGCTGGGTCTCTCCCGGCAGGCACGCGCAGCCCTCGTCGACCTGGTCGTTGCAGTCGTCGTCGAGGCCGTTGCCGCAGATCTCCCGCGCGCCGCAGCCCTCGGGCGCGCCGCCGTCCTTGCCCACGGAGCCGTCGCCCGAGACCGCGGCGTCGCTCCCACCGACCGCGCTATCTCCTTGCAGCGCAGCGACATCGAGCGCGACCGAGGCGTCGGTCACCGCCGCGCCGTCGGGGCGTCGACCGCTGTCGGCGGTGAGCGCTCCGTCGGCCCGCACGCTCCCATCGCCGAACGAGTCGCCGACGAGGACCTCTCCCCCGCTCAGCGCGCTGCAGGCAGAGACCAACGGGAGCGCGAGGCAGAGAAGGATCGTCGTGCGGTTCAAGGTCGATGCTCCGATCAGGGCGTAGAGCTCGAGCGTACCACCTGCCGGAGCGTTCGGACGCTCACGCGAGAATCGGCAGCACCCCGTCGCCCGCGTCGCCCCAGCCGTTCACGTCGCTCCCCATCGCGCGGGCGATCGCCGCGAGGAGCTGGCCGTGGCGCGTGCCCCGGTGCTCCACGACGCGCCCTGGGGCGATGCAGCCACCGCCCCGCCCCGCGAGCAGAAAGGGCATGTCTGCGTGGCTGTGGGTGTTGCCGTCGCTCACCTCGCTGCAGAACAGCACGAGGCTGTGGTCGAGCATGGTGCCGTCGCCCTCGGGCCGCTGCCGGAGCTGCTCGAGGAGGTAGGCGTACTGCGAGACCCACCACCTGCGCTGCTTGAGGTAGTCGGTGAAGAGGCGGTTGGTGCGCTCCTGCCGCGCGCCGTAGTGCGACGCCTGGTGCGAGCGCATGTCGAAGCCGGGGTCGTACATCTCGGTGTCGCGAAAGCGCGACATGATCAGCTCGCTCGTGTGCTGCGACGACTGGATCACCCCCACCTTCGTGAGCCCGCAGGCCATCGCCTGCACCATCACATCCATCTGCGCCCGGAGCACCGCGGGAAAGTTCTCGGGCTGGTACAGCCCCATGCCCGACACGCCCTCGAAGGCCAGCCGCGGCGAGCCGCAGGTGGACGCGGGCGGCGTCGCCGGCACCCCCGCGTCACCGACGGGCGCGAGCCGCGCGACGCGGTTCGAGACCTCGCGCAGGGCCTCGAGGTGCGTGTCGAGCTTCACCCGCTCGCTGCCCCCGAGGGAGCCCCGGAGCTCGTTGAGATCGGCGAGGGCGGTGTCGATCACCCGCGCGGTGTCGTCTTCGGCCGCGGGGGGCGTCGCGCCCGCGTCGGCGTGCATCATGGGCGTGGTCACCGCGCCCATGGAGAAGAGCCGCGAGAAGGCGCGCAGGGGGTCGTCTTCGGGGGCCACGGTGACGCCCGCGCTGGGATACGAGATGTGCTTGTCGCCCGCGGCGTTGTTCTGGTTCGCCATGGCGCCGAGGAGCACGTGGCGAAACGGCATGTCGCGGCCGACGGTGCGCGCGAGGAACTGGTCGACGCTCTCGCCCCCGCCGCCGTCGCGGGCCGTGAGCAGCTTCTTCGCGCCGCCGGGGTGGCTCCCCTCGTCGGTGCCGCCCATGCTCAGTCCGTTGAGAAAGAGCACCTCGCGGCGCAGCTCGCCGAGAGGCTGGCAGATCTCGCTGAGGGCCACGTCGCCGCCGCTGTCGCGACACTCCCACAGGCCGCTCTCGCCGCTCTGGCTGCGCCCCGCGACGCCGTCGGGAAAGTAGAAGACCAGCAGGCGACGCGCCCGCCCGGCGTCGCCCAGCGCGGCGCCCGCGCGGAGAAAGGGCAGGGCCGCGGCGGCGCCCAGGGCGCACTGCAACAGACGTCGACGCGAGAGGCTGAATCGATCGCGACGGTTCACGCTCATCGCCTCGTGAGAAAGTCCGGCGAGCGGACGGTGGCGATCATCATGGCGTGGAGGTCTCCCCCGTGGGCCTCGAAGTCTTGCACCACCCCGCGCACGGCGCAGCGGTCGAGGGCGGTCTCGCGGTAGCCCCGCGCGAAGCGAAACCACTGCCGCGCGACGCAGGCCCGCGCGTTCGGGCTGCGCCCCAGCGCCGCGCCGAGCTCGGGGAGCGACGCGAAGGGGATGTCCATCCCCCGGCCCCAGCCCTCGGGCGCGTCGAGAAAGCCCGCGTGGTCGATGGGCGCGCCGTTCTCGGTGGTGCGGTGACGCCCGACGCCGTCGAACTCCTCGAAGCCGAAGCCCACGCCGTCGATGTGCTGGTGGCAGGTCGCGCAGGCCGCGTTGGCGGTGTGCTGGCGAAAGCGCTCCCGCGTCGTCGCCGTGGGGTCGACGTCGGGCACGCCCCCCGCGTTGGGCGGAGGCGGCGGAAACTCCTGGCACAGCAGGTTTCGCCGCACGAAGAGCCCGCGCAGAATCGGCGAGGTCTGGTCCGAGTGCGCGGTGCGGGTCATCACGCTGCCGTGCGCGAGAATTCCCGCGCGGCGGTGGGCCGGGAGCGTCGCGCGCTGCCACGCGTCGCCCGTGACCCCGTCGATCCCGTACCACCGTGCGAGGGCGCCGTTGGCGAAGGTCCAGTCGGCGTTGAAGAGCGCGTCGACGCGGCGCTCGCCGTCGAAGAACACCGCGGTGACAAAGCGTCGCGTCTCCTCGAGCAGCGCGCGGCGCACAGCGTCGTCGAAGCCGGGGTAGACCGTCGCGTTGCGGGGCGTCGAGGTCACGTCGTCGACGCCGAACCACTGCGTCGCGAAGTCTGCGACCTGCTCCCGCGCGCGAGGGCTCGCGAGGAGCCTCCGCGCCTCGCGCTCGATGCCCTCTGGGCGCGTGAGCTCACCCCGCTCCGCCGCCCCGAGGAGCGTCGCGTCGGGGGTCGTGGCGGTGAAGGTGTACGACAGCGCCGAGGCCACCTCCCAGTCGGTGAGCCGGTAGCTCCTGTCGGCCTGCGCGACGCCCATCTCGCTGCGGTACAAGAACATCGGCGACACGAGCATCGCGCGCAGCGCCGTGCGAAGGCCCGCGGGAGAGCCCGCCAGCGCGCGGTAGCGCCCGCGCTCCGACTCGGTGAGCGGGCGGCGAAACACCCGCGTGCCGAAGGATCCGACCAGCGCGTCGGCGCAGCTCGGCGTGTCGGCGCAGCCCAGCGCGCGAGGGAGCTGATCGCCGAGGCCCTCGACGAGCTGCTGCGCCGCGCGGAGGTACTCGTTGACGTGCACCGAGGTGACCAGGCCCGTCTCCGCCGCGGTGTCGTAGGGAAAGCCCTCGGGGCGAGACTCCTGCGGCAGCGACCCCGCCGGGTCGAAGGTGCGCGCGCCCGCGGTGACGGTGCCCGCGCCGTCGTCGCAGCGCACGGTGAGCACGGAGTTTCTCCCGCCGAAGCCGTCGGGGGCCGAGTCGGGGTTGGTGGGGTCGGCGATCCAGTCGGTGCCGTCGACCACGAACTTGTACGGGTAGGTGCCGGGCACGAGCTCGCGGGTGAGCTCCCAGCGCGCGCGCTCGGCGGAGAAGGTCATGGGCCACGCGCTCGTCGACCACGCGTTGAAGCTCCCCGCGAGGTGCACCGTGCGCGCGACGCGGCCCCCCGGGCTCCACGCGAAGGTGCGCACGCGGCAGTCGCCGGTGGCGGAGTCACCCTGGCCGAAGAGGTCGCGCAGGGTGTTGCGGTACTCCCTGCGGCTCAGGAGCCTGAGGCGTCGCGGCGAGGTCGGAGACGCGCTGCACGCGAGGCGCTCCGAGGTGAACTGGGCCTTGATGAACTCCGCGAGCGACGACGCGCACTCGCCCCGGCACGCGCCGGGGTTGCCGCTGGGCATGCGGGCGTCGATGGCCTCGGTGAGCGCGGCCACGGAGCGCGGCGTGTCGACCAGCGACGGACCCGTCCCCCCTTCGCCCGCCTCGCCGTGGCACGACGCGCACATGCGCGCCCAGCGCTGCGCGGCCTCGAGGGTCACGACGCCGGGCTCACGCGCCGCGTCGCCGACGTTCACGGCGCCGGCGTCGACGCTGCGTGACGCCTCGCTCGGCGCCTGGCTGCACGCCCCGAGGGCGACGATGGCGATGACGCGTCTCACGGGGCTCGTTTCATACAACGGGCGTCGACGATCCACCATCGCCCCCGCGCTCTGACTCCGCGCGGGAGATGACGCGGTCGCCGTCGCGGTCCAGCAGCCGCAGCACGCCCTCCAGCAGCCGCTCGTGGGGGACCTCGTGAGAGACCCTCATCGCGGCCTCGCGGAGCTCGTCCACGGAGATCCTCGCGTCGCGGTCGCGGTCGACGGCGTCGAAGCCGCCCAGCGAGCGCCAGAGGTCCATCGCGAAGGCCTCGAGCACGATGAGCTTGAGCTCGCGGCCGCTGTCCGCGGGCGGGACGCGCTCCGGGTGCGCCTCGCGGTAGCGCAGCAGCGAGGTGATCCCGTCGAGCCCGTCGAAGAGCACGCGCACCGTGGCCACGCGGTAGCTCCGCGCGGGGTCGAAGGGCTCGCCCGCGACCGTCTCGATGCGCCCGCCCTCGCCCACGACGACGCCGTCGTCGACCTGAAGAAATCCCGGCGACGCGACCGGCGCCTTCGCGCGCGACTCGATCAGCGCGGCCTGGATCACCGCCCCCGGCATCTCCGCCACGACCACCTCGTTGGGGAAGGGCAGCTCGGTCTCGAGGTCGCCGAAGGTGAACGCGCCCGTGTACTCCCGCGCGCCGCGCACGCCGCCACCGTTGATCACGCAGAGGTCGGCGCCGAGGGCCTGGCGCACCTTCGCGGTCACCATCGCGCCGACGCTCGTCTGCCGCACGCGGCTCCCGAGCGACGACAGCGACTCCCCTGGCGGGACCCGCAGCAGCACCGCCGCGGCGAGCTCGCGCACGGCGGCGAGGTGACCGTCGACGCGCGCGCGCAGCGCGAGGTCTTCGGGGTGGTCGCCGAGGCGCTCCAGGGTCACCGTGACCGAGGGGAGGTCGGGGCCCTCGGCGGGGGCGCGCTCAGGCCAGGTGAGGTCCACGACGGCGGCGTAGTGCGCGTCGCTCCCGGCCTTGACGATGAACGCGCCGCCCACCTTCTCGACGTGCACGTCGTGCTCGTGCCCCCCGAGGATCACCGGCATCGCCGGCGCCCCCTGCGCCCTCGCCAGCGCCTCGTCGCGCTCCAGCGACTGGTGCGTCAGCGCGATCACGACCGAGCAGCCCTCCGCGTCGGCCAGCGCCCGCGCGGCCGCGAGGAGCGTCGCGTTCAGCGGGAGAATCTCATGGCCGCCGAAGGGTCTCGGACGATACAGGGTCGGGTCCTCGGTGACTCCACCCAGCAGTCCTACGCGCACCGCGCGGCCGCCCTCGGCCTTGACGTCGAGCACCTGTGAGCACGGCAGGGGCGGGTCGAAGCTCGGCATGTTGGTGTTCAGCCACACGCCCTTGAACTGCCGCACGCGGGCCACGAGCTGGTCGAAGGGGAGGTCCTGCTCGTGGTTGCCGAAGCAGACGTGGGTGATGGGCACCGCGTCGAGGCAGTCGACCATGCCGAGGCCGTGGTCGATGCTCGAGAGCAGGCTCGGCGAGAGAAAGTCGCCCGCGAGGGTGGTGATCGTGAGGTCGACATCGCGCGCGCTCGCCCGCTCCCGCACGAGCGTGCGCAGCCGCGGGAGCGGGTCGAGGAGGGAGACGTCGGTGACCGCGATGAGGCGTAGGCGAGGACCGCGCATGGAGCGAGCATAGTGCCCGGTCCCACGTTCAGAAGCGTTGCGATCGCGGAGCCCAACGGCAAAGCCGCGGAGGGTGAACGCCGCGTCACGGGAGAGAAGGTTCGCGGCGCGTCCCCTGCACGTCTCATCCCGAGGGCGCCGGGACGCTGCGCGACCCATGCGAGGAGGCCGCGCGTGTCGCAACCGCCTGGGCCGCAGAGGATTGGGCGACAGCACGGGCCGCACGAGCCGCGTCCGAGTGGCTCGCATGGCGAGACGGCAGGGCGGGACGCGCGGGCCGTGGCCGCGAGAGTTTCAGGGCGCGACGCCGTGGAGGACCGCGAGGAACGCGGCCGCGCGTGCATCGGGGCAGCGACGTCGTGGCGGGACGCGGGGATCTCATTCGCGGGGGACGCGGGAGGGAGGGAGGAGCGGGAGAGGGTCGGGGCGGAGAGAGACGCGACCTTCCCACGATGCCTATCCTCTCTACGGTCCCTTTCGCCGCGCCTTCTCGACGCTCGACGGGCCCCTTGGCAAGCGCCGCCCTGGGATTCGGAGCGGGCGACGGAGCGACCCGCGGCAGCCGCTGGACGCGTCGACCTCGCCCGCTCAGCGCGCGGGAACGCAGCGGCGTCAGCCGCGGCGCGCGCTTCTGATCGCCGTAGCATCGACGCGATCGATCACGACTCGGCGATGGTGCGCGAGGCAGAAGACGCGTGCTGATCCTGACGCCGCAGGTGGAGCAACGCGCAGAGGGTTCGGGTGTCACCACCGAAGCGCTCGACAACAGGAAGAGCGCCGGCATACTGCTAGGGGAGGTCGATCATGGCAGGCGATGCGGCGGTTCGAACCGGGGTCAGCGTCGAGGAGTACGTCGCCTTCGAGCGCGCGGCCTCGTCGCGGCATCTGCTCTGGCGGGGAGAGATCTTCGCGATGGCAGGCGGGTCCATCGAGCACGCGATGCTCATCGCCAATGTCACCGGCGTCCTGCTCGCCGCGGCGCGGGGCGGGCGGTGCAGGGCCTACTCCAGCGACCTGAAGCTCTACGTGCCGCTGAGTGAGGGGTTCGTGTATCCCGATGCCACCGTCGTGTGCGGTCCGGTCGTTCCGCACGCGAACGATCCGCAGTCGGCGACCAATCCGGCCTTGGTCGTCGAGGTGCTTTCTCCGACGACGGAGTCCTTCGATCGAGGGGAGAAGTTCGAGGGCTATCGGACGGTCGCAACGCTGATCGACTACGTCCTGGTGGCGCAGTCGCGGGCGCACATCGAGCACTACGCCCGCCGCGACGACGGCGTCTGGGAGCTGCGCGACCACGGCATCGACGGAACACTCGAACTGAGGTCCTTGGGCGCGAGCGTAGAGGTGCGGGAGATCTACGACGGCCTGTTCGTGGCGTAGCGGGGTTGCCGCCAGCCATGAGGAAGACCAACCCACCAGGCGCGAACGCCCCTCGAGCGCCACGTCCGATGCCTCGCTGGATTGAACCCCGTCGGCCCGTCCGCGCGACGCGCCAAGGCTGATGGGAATTGCAACGGAGCACCCTCACCGGCGCGGATCCCCCCGGAGGCGACGCGCCCATCCCGCGCGGTCCCTTCGCCGTCACGTGACACCACGCTGACCGATTCCGACGCCCTGCCCGCACAGTCCTCGCCCTCTCCGAACGCCCGCGCACGGCGTCTACCCTGCTTCCTGCCGCCGCTGCATTCCGCGCGCGTCCTGACGATCCGTCGTGCGTTCGCCGCACTGGCGCCATTTCGCCAGTCTCCCTCCGAGTTCACCCCTCCTCGCCGCTCGCGCGCCCCGCGCGCGCCCCGCTGCCAACGCACGCGTGCGCGTCGGGCGCCTTCGCCGCGACCTTGTTCTTCTTCTTCTTCGGGCTCTCCCGGCGCGGGAAGAACGGTCCGCTGTGCTCGCGCGACAGGCGGTGATCGACGGCGTGCTGGTCGAGCGCGACCTCGATCGAGCGGTGGGCGGCGTTGTCGTCGTCCTTCCAGCGACGGAGCTTCAGGCCCACGCGGGCGGGCGTTCATCGCGACCTCGTCGCGGGCCTCGAGGGCGACCTTCGCTCCGCCGCCACGACCTCGGAGGGTTGCTCGTCGCGAGCTACGAGGGCGCGACCGAGGTACGCGCGGAGACCTTCGACGCCGTGGCGCTCGACCTCGCCGGGCTCTGGGTGGATTGACGCCGTCGCGCGGAGTCGATCTCCGTGGTTCGATGAACGCGCGAGAGCCTGACCCCGCGCTCATGGCGTCCGCCGGCCGCGCGCGCTGTCCACGCGTCGCGCTCGCGTCACGCAGTCGCCTGGACCGCAGAGGATTGGGCGACAGCACGGGCCGCACGGGCCGCATCCGAGTGGGCCGCGTGGCGTGACGACCGGGCGGGCCGCACGGGCCGCGGCCGCGAGAATTTCGGGGAGCGTCGCCGTGGAGGACCGCGAGGAGCGCGGCCGGACGCACCGCGGGCAGGGACGTTATGGCGGGACGCGTGGGTCTCGGTCGACCGGGACGCGGGCGCGCGGGAGGGATGGCGCGAGGGAGGGGGGCGCGAGGGAGGGGGGCGCGAGGGAGGGGGGGCGCGAGGGAGGGGGGGCGCGAGGGAGGGGGCGAAGGTGCTCGCCGGGCGTAACCCGCTGGGGTGCTGGCTCATGCTTTCTCCGGGGTGAAGAATAGGCGCGGGGCTAGCGCGCGATCCCCCCGCGGCGAGACCGGCTCTTCGTGTCGCAGTGCGAGCGCGCCCTTGAGCACTACGCGCGGTGAGCACGGCGCGTGGGTGCTGCGTGAGTTATGCGAAAGCGACGAGGTCCCGATGCCCACCCTGGGCGGCGCGATGCGGCTCGATGAGGTCTACCTCAAGGTCTTCGATCGCCCCTAACGTCACGCGCGGCAGAACGGGAGCCCCGAGACGCCGTTCGTCGAGCGCGCTCGCCCTCCCGCCCTCTCCGTCTCGCTGCTACACAGCGCCATGCGTCTCGTCCTCGCCGCCCTCAGCGCGTCCCTGCTCGCCTGCGCCGCCCGCCCCGCAGCTCGGCCCGCGCCCCCACCCACCCCGCCGCCCCCGACGCCCGCCGTCGCCCCCGCGACGCCCGCGCCCCCCACGCCCATCGCGCGCGCGCCCCTCACACCCCCGGCGCTGCCCTGCGTCGGCGACGAGCCAACGCTCCCCGCCGAGCCCGCGGCGGCGACGCTGCCCGCAGACCCGCCGCCCGCCGCGCGGGCCCTCTGCCAACGCGCCGTCGCAGAGAACACCGCGAGCCTCCGTGGGCGCCGCGACCTCGCGCACATCGCGGCCTCGCTCTGGTGCGTGCCGACCCCGAGCGGCGCGTGGCGGACCGCGCTCGAGCGCGTCGGCGTAACGCACGAGAACGGGGTCAACGGGCCGCAGGCGCGGCTCCGGCTGCGCTGGGTCCCGCTGCGCGGCGCGACGTTGACCCACGCCGCGGTGATCACCCTCAACGACGCAGGACCGTACTGGGGCGAGGTCCACGCCGAGGCCGCGCCCGACTGGGACGGCGACGGACTGCCCGAGCTCGTGCTCGCGACCACCGACCACATGACCGACGAGGATGACCACGTGACCCGCACGGTGCTCACCGTCCGAGGCGGCCGCGTCGCCCGCTACGCCCCCGCGCCAGAGCACCCGCTCTCCGTCGCAGACTTCGACGGCGACGGGCGGCTCGACCTCGAGGTCCCGGCGGGCTTCGGCGCGGAGTACACCTGCAGCCTCAACGGCACGACCCACCCTGGCCCGCGGCGCTTCACGCGCGCCCGCGCCGACGGCCCCTTCACCGAAGACGACCCCGCCGCGCGCGCCTTCGTGCGACGACAGTGCGCCTTCGACCCCGCCGCGCCCCTGCTCTCCCACGACGACGGCGCCAGCGCGATGCGCGTGGCCTGCGCGCGCTGGTTCGGCGTCGACGCCGACGCCGTCGCCGCGCGGCTGCGCCAGGAGTACCCCGAGCGAAACGCCGGGGTGCCCGAAGACGCCCGCAGCAACGACCCGTGCTTCGCCCTCAACACCCTCCTCGCCGAAGCCGCCACGGCGCCGCCGTACGTGCTGCCTCCGCGCTGTCCGTAGGGCGCGCGTTCCCACCCTCA
The DNA here is from genome assembly GCA_041389885.1 of Polyangiales bacterium. Lineage (GTDB taxonomy): Bacteria > Myxococcota_A > Polyangia > Polyangiales > JAWKRB01. Next base: position 37,630 of record JAWKRB010000007.1, read on the forward strand.
ATCCTCAGCGATCGCAGGCCCCCGCGGCGCCGACGCCGAGCGCCTCGTAGAGCGCCTGTCGCACCTCGAAGGGCACCGCGTGCCCCACGCCGGGAAAGGCGCGGAGCGTCGCCGAGAAGCCCAGCGCCGTGAGCGCCCGCGTCGCGTCTTCGCCCTGCGCGAAGGCGATGCGTCGGTCGTCGGTCCCGTGCAGCGCGGTCACGACGGGGAGCCTCGGGGCCGTGGGCGCCCGCGCAGGCCGCGCGAAATCAGGGAGCCGCCCCGCGATGGGCACCGCCGCGCGGATCGACCCTGGAGACCGCGCGGCCACCGCGAAGGTCAGCATCGCGCCCTGGGAGAAGCCCGTGAGCAACGGCCGTCCGCAGGTCGAGAAGCGCCCGGGCAGCGCGTCGAGGGCCCGCGCCACGCGGTCGACCGAGGCCAGAAAGGGCCCCGGCGCGCCGTCTCCGATCGGGAACCACGACGCCCCGTCCTGCATCGGGTGCGGACCGCGCAGCGCCACCACCCGCGCGGGGAAGGGCAGCGCGTCAAAGAGCTGGATGAAGCGCTCGGGGCTGTCTCCGTACCCGTGCAGCGCGACGAGGAGCGGGAGCCGAGCCCCAGGCGACGCGCCCGCGGTGTGCGCGACGACGAACTCGAGCCCGACCTCGGGAGGGGGCGCCGGGGGCGTGGGCGCCGCGACCGTCGCCGGGGACGCGGCCCGCTGCGGGACGGGCGCCGCCGGGCTCGTGAGGGAGCACCCGAAGACGGCAGCGCACAGGAGCACGAGCCCGCGACGCATCGCGCTCAGTGCCGCGCGAAGGGGTAGTCGTTGCGGTCGACCCGGAGCGCGCCGTCGACCCAGGGGCACACCCTGATGAGCTCGTCGGCCATGGCCTGCGCGACCTTGCGGTAGGCCTCGTGCCCCTGACGCGCGCTGCGCAGCTCGATGAAGTGAAAGGCCTCGCGGAGGTTGCACTGCAGCACGTAGCGCACCTTGAACGCGAGGGGCACCACGTACTGCGCCTCCCAGGGGTGCGTCTCGGCGAGGTAGCGGTGCGCGTCGGCGGCCGACTCCAGCGCGTGGCGGCAGCCCGCGGCGAGGCCCAGCTCTTCGAGCTCGGGCGAGAGCCAGAAGCCCTCGGAGGTCCCCAGCCGGGGGGTCGTGGCCGAGACCATGCGGTGGCGCTGCAGGTCCCGCCACGCGCCGTAGTCGCAGCACACCTCGAAGCGCAGGGTGACCTGCTCCAGCGCGCGCAGCGGCTGGTCGTGCGGCCCCCGGTCGTCGAGGTACGCGCGCACGACCTCGAGGGCGTGGCGGGGCTCCTGCCCTGCGCCCCAGGCCGCGTCCCAGTCGGTGCCGAAGAGGTCGCACTGGATGGCCGCGGCGAGGGTGCGAAGGGGGTCGAAGCTGTGGTCCACGAGGCGCACGAAGGCCTCGGGCGAGGGCGTGGCCTGGTGCAGCGCGCCGTGCGCCCGGAGCACCCGCGCCGCGGCGTTGTCCCGATGCGGCCGGGCGGCGGTGTACTTCAGCAGCGTCGGCACGATCTTCGACGCCTCGTCGCGCATCGACCCGGCGAGCCGTCGCACCTCCGCGAGGGGGGAGCCCGCGAGACGTCCCAGGTGGTGCTCGAGGACCCTCGCGTTCGCGGTGATCCCGACGTTCGTGGGGACCCCCGCGGGGAGCAGCGGGCGCAGCAGGTCGCAGGCGTGCGCGCGCAGCACCGACTCGTGCGCCTTGAGCGCCACGCCCTCGGGGGGAGGGTGCCGTCGCATCAGCTCCTTCTCCGCGCGCTCGACGAGGTTCGTGTACGTCGCCAGCGACGACCGCGCCGAGTTCTCGTAGGTGGGCTGGAGCTTCTTCGGCAGCCCGATGTCGGTGACCAGCGAGGTCTCGTCGAAGCGCACGTACCGCGTGCTCTTCTCGGTGTACGCCGCGAGGCGAGCCTCTTCGAGGGCCTTGGCCGCGAGGATCGAGCATCGCTCCACCGCGAGGTGCACCACGGCGTGCTCGGCGACCGACGCGTGGCCGTAGCCCACCACCCACTTCTCGTGAAACGCGCGGGCCTTCGCCTGGGCCGTGCCCAGCGTAGGCGCGACGGACCCCTCTTCGAGGAGCGAGAGCTCCTGGTCGTCGAGGAGCTTGCGGAGGTTCGCGCGCAGGTCCTCGCGGGAGCGGGAGTAGTACGCGAAGAGCACGGCGACGACCTCTTCGGGGAGGTTGCGCAGCGCGAACACGTCGCCGTCGAGGTTGGTGACGTAGGGCGAGAGTCGGGGGTCGCTCACGGCGCGGGAAGGTAGCAGCCCCGGCGCCCGACGCGAGAGTTTCGCGCGGGCGCTCAGCGCACCGCGAGGAGGTCCATGTTCTCGCTGTTCTTCAGCGGGCCGCTGCGGCGGGTGAGCACCTCGCAGCCCGCGCGGGTGACCAGCACCGTGTGCTCGAACTGGGCCGAGAGCCTTCGGTCCTTGGTGCGCACGGTCCACTTGTCCTTCGCGTCGACCACCACCTCGTGCGTGCCGAGGTTGATCATGGGCTCGATGGTGAAGGTCATCCCCGCCTTCATCCTCGGGTTGGGCTTGCCCTTCTCGGGCTTGTAGTGCGGCACCTGGGGGTCGGTGTGAAACTTTCTCCCGATGCCGTGGCCCACGAAGTCGCGCACCACCGTGCAGCCCTCTTTGCGGGCGTAGTCTTCGATGATCTCGCCGATGTCGCCGATGCGCGCGCCATCCCGGACCACCGAGATGCCCAGCTCCAGCGCCTGCCGAGAGACCTCGGTGACGTGCCGCGCCTCGGGGCTCACCTCGCCCACGAAGAAGGTCGCCGAGGTGTCGCCGTGAAAGCCCTGGTAGAGCGTGGTCACGTCGACGTTGATGATGTCGCCGAGACGGAGCGTCTGCGCGCCGGGGATGCCGTGGCACACCACCTCGTTCACGCTGGTGCACACGCTCTTGGGGAAGCCGTGGTAGTTCAGCGGCGAGGGCCATCCACCGCGGCGCACGGTGTCTTCGTGCACGAAGGTGTTGATCTCCTCGGTGGTGAGACCCGGCCGCAGGAGCTCGCCCACGAGCCGCAGGGTCTCCGCCGCCATCTGACAAGAGGCGCGCATCGACTCGATCTCGCGCGCAGATTTGGTTTCGATCAGTCCAGCCACGGTCGCTCCATCTAGCGCAAGAATCGCGCGAACGCTATCACGTCACCGCCTCGCGGGAGGCACCGCCGGGGGCTGCGGGAGCAGCGGCTCGTCACACCCCCGCGGCCCGCTCTCGCGGAGTTCGACCGCACCATCACTCCGCAGCGCCGCGAGGAGGTAGTCGGTCCCCGCCCAGGCGAGGCGCACCCGCGAGAGCCCCACCTCGTCGGCCACCCGCACGCGCATCGCGCTCCCGACGCGGCGTCCGTCCCGGTCGATGAGCGCGAAGTACCCGCGGGGCGCGGCGCCGTGCACCGGCTCGCTCCAGGCCGCGCCGAAGGCCCCGCCGTCCCACACCACGGCGCGCGAGGTGGCGTCGTCGAAGTTCGCGGTGAGCTGCTGCGGCTCGAAGGCCCCCGCGCGAGATCGTACGAGCGCGAACAGGTTTCGCGCGCCCGCCGGGCCGCGCGCGTCGAGCACGGCCACCCTCCCCCCGCCGCGGGCCTCGCGCTCGCTCCCGCAGCGCACGACGGGCGAGGCGAGCCAGGCGCAGAGGTCGCCAGCCTCGGGGCGGAGCAGGTGCTCGGCGGCGAAGTCCCAGCGGTGGGCGCCGTCGTCGTCGACCCAGGCCACGCGACGCGCGCCGCGGCCTCCCGCGACGGCCACGTCTCGCACGGTCCCTCGCGTGGGCAGGCTCACCGCCGACGACGCGAAATACCGCGGGTCGACGCACGCGGTGGCGTTGGCGACCCTGGGGTCGACCTCGCGTCGCGCGGCGTGACGGCGGCGCAGGCGCCCGCAGCCGAGCAGCGCGAGGGCGGCGAGGGCGACCCGGAGTCTCACGGCGTGCCGCCCCGCGCCCACAGCGAGGGACGTCGCCACACCAGCGCGTAGCCCGCGGCGGAGATCCCGTACACGATGGCGATGGACCACCACAGCGTCTCCTTCGGCGCGTGCATCGCCGCGGCGACGAGGAGCATGAGCGGGAGCTGCACCGCGAAGACCAGGGTGAGGTCGATGAGCATCGCGAGGCGCGCGGCGCCGGCGCCGACGATGGCGTTCGAGAGCACGATGGTGAAGCCGAAGAGCGTGTAGCTCGGACCGACCACCCCGAGGTACCCCACGCCGATCCGCACCACCTCGGCGCTGGGGGTGAAGAACGTCATAAACGCCTCTCCCCCAACGCGATAGAGCACGGCGAGGAGCGCCATGGTCGCGGCGTTGAAGCCCGCGGCGTACCACCCCCCGAGGCGCGCGCGGGGCACCATCGACGCGCCCACGCACATGCCCACCACGGTCTGCGCGGCGCTGCCCCAGCCCATGCTCACGAAGAGCGCCATGGTCTCCATGCGCAGGCACAGCGCGTAGGCCGTGCCCGCGTCGGAGTTCGCCGGGGTCGTGTAGAAATGGTGCACCAGCGCGATGACCAGGAGCACCGCGGCGATGCGCACGGTGAACTGCGTGCTGGTCGGCCACGCGAGGGCGACGGTGCGGCGGAGGTCCTCGCGGCTGGGGAGAAAGGGCACCTTGCGCGCGCGCACCTTGAGCTGCGCCCAGAGCATCACGATGGGGATCAGGCAGGCGATCACCCGCGCCGCGATGGTGGCCCAGGCCGCGCCCACGAGCTCCCAGCGGGGGATGTGCAGCGCGCGGGCGATGGGGGGTCCCCAGGAGAAGACCGTGGGCGCCTCGCCGGGGCCGTACACCAGCAGCACGGCGAAGAAGAGGTTGAGCACGTTGCCCACGACGAAGGCCACGAGGGTGCGCTTGCTCTGCCCCAGCGCGCGCTGAATCGACGTGCCCTGAAACATCAGGAACACCGTCACCACCCCGCCCAGGATCACCCGGAGGTACGACGCCCCGAGCGCCCGCACGGCCCCCTTGGCGCCGAGGAGCGTACCCACGATGGCGTCGGCGAAGAGCGCGCCGAGGCCGCCCAGCACGGCGCCGAGCACGGTCACCGCGCCGAGAGAGCCCCAGGCGAGGCGCGCGACCTCGTCGTCGTCGCCGCGCCCCTTCGCCTGCGAGACCAGGGTCGCCGTCGCGGAGGAGTACCCGTAGGAGATGATCGTCGCGAGGGCCGCGACCATGTCGCAGATCCCGAGGGCATCGAGGGAGGCGTCGCGCACGTCGCCGGGGAGCCGCGCGATGAGGTACTGGTCCACCAGGTTGAAGAGCACCTGAAGGACCATCGCGAGCGCGAGGGGGTCCCAAAGCGCAGCACCCCGATCGCCAGAGGACCGTGGAGCAGCTGCTCGCGCTGGGGGTCGGCGTCCGTTGCCATACGCGGGCGCTCCTACCGCATCCGGCGCGCGTTGCGAAGCGAGCGCTTGCACGGTCGGTGCGAGGGAACCGGGCACACGACGGCGGAAGTATCCCGCGGGTTTCGCACGCATCCGCGTCGCGCAGCGGCGTCAGCGCTCCTCGACGGGCATGCAGCCCGTCCGCGTCGCCCTTCCTTGCTGCGCTCGCGCCTGCTTCGAAACCGCTGGGTAACTTCCGCCGTCGTGTACTAGCGTTCCCGGCGATGCAGGCTGTGGTCGTACAGTTCCCGGGCTCGAACGCGGACTTCGACGCGTTCTACACGCTCTCGCGGGTCCTCGGCGTGCCGACCCGCTACGTCTTTCACAAGGAGTCGTCGCTCCCCCCCGACACCGACCTCGTGGTGCTCCCCGGAGGATTCTCCTACGGCGACTACCTCCGCTGCGGCGCCATCGCGCGCTTCTCGCACATCATGCCCGCGGTGATGGCCCACGCGGCGCGCGGCGGCCTCGTGCTCGGGATCTGCAACGGCTTTCAGATCCTCACCGAGACCGGGCTCCTCCCCGGCGCCCTCACCCGCAACGCGCACCTCCGCTTCGAGTGCCGCGACGTGAGCCTCCGCGTCGACGCCGACGGGCCCTTCACCCAGGGCCTGCGCGGCGAGACCCTGCGCCTCCCCATCGCCCACGGCGAGGGTCGCTACCAGGCCGACGCCGAGACCCTCGACGCCCTCGAGCGCGACGGGCTCGTGGCCCTTCGCTACCTCCCCTCCCCCGACGGCGCGCTGCCGGGCAATCCCAACGGATCGCTGCGCGACATCGCGGGCATCTACGGCGGCCCGAAGCGCAACGTGCTCGGGCTCATGCCCCACCCCGAGCGCGCCTCCGAGGCCGCCCTGGGCAGCGCCGACGGCGCGAGGCTCTTTCGCGCGGCCATGCGCGCGGTGGTGAGCGCGTGAAGGAGAACGCACCGATGAACGAGCCCGCCGTCGACCTCGACCTCGCCCGCAGCCACGGGCTCAGCGACGACGAGTACGCCCTCGCCCTCGAGCGCCTGAGCCGCACGCCCTCCTTCACCGAGCTGGGCGTGCTCTCGGTGATGTGGTCCGAGCACTGCTCGTACAAGAGCTCCAGGGTGCACCTGAAGCGCCTGCCCACGAAGGGCCCCAAGGTCATTCAGGGGCCGGGCGAGAACGCCGGCGTGGTCGACCTCGGCGACGGCTGGGCCGTGATCTTCAAGATGGAGTCGCACAACCACCCCTCGTTCATCGAGCCCTACCAGGGCGCGGCGACGGGCGTGGGCGGCATCCTCCGCGACGTGTTCACCATGGGCGCGCGCCCGGTGGCCCTGGCGAATTCGCTGCGCTTCGGCGAGCCCTCGCACCCGCGCACCGCCTCCCTGGTGCGCGGCGTCGTCGCGGGCATCGCGGGCTATGGCAACGCCATCGGCGTGCCCACGGTCGCGGGCGAGGTGCAGTTCGACGCGGCCTACAACGGCAACATCCTCGTGAACGCCATGGCCGTGGGCGTGGCCCGCGCCGACAAGATCTTCTACGGGCGCGCCTCGGGCGTGGGCAACCCCCTGCTCTACGTGGGCGCGCGCACCGGCCGCGACGGCATTCACGGCGCGACCATGGCCAGCGCCGAGTTCGACGACGAGAGCGACGCCAAGCGACCCACCGTGCAGGTGGGCGACCCCTTCATGGAGAAGCTGCTCCTCGAGGCCTGCCTCGAGATCTTTCAAGAGGACCTCCTCGAAGGCATTCAAGACATGGGCGCCGCGGGGCTCACGTCGAGCACCGTCGAGATGGCCTCGCGGGCGGGCAGCGGCCTCGACCTCGACCTCGACCTCGTGCCCCGGCGCGCGAAGCGGCTCACGCCCTACGAGATCCTGCTCTCGGAGTCTCAAGAGCGCATGGTGATGGTCGCGCGAAAGGGCTGCGAGGCCCGCGTCATCGAGATCTGCCACAAGTGGGACCTCGACGCGGTGGTCATCGGCCGCGTGACCGACACCGGCCGCTGGGTCGTGCGCGCGACCCCCGACTGGGATCCCCTCTCGCACACCCCGCGACCCGACGGCGGGAGCCACGTCTTCGTCGACCTCCCGGTGGACCTCCTCACCGACGCCGCGCCGATCTACTCCCGCCCCTGCGTCGACGACCCGCGCCCCACCGACCGCGCGCAGTACGACCTCGGCGGCGTGACCTTCGACCCCCGCGGCGACCTCCTCGAGCTCCTCGGCAGCGAGAACGTCGGCTCCCGCGCGTGGATCTACCGGCAGTACGACCACATCGTGCGCGACGGCACCCTGCTGCGCCCCGGCGAGGGCGACGCCGCGGTGATCCGCGCGTTCTGCGACGACGGCGCCCGACGGATCGAGAAATACATCGCGATTTCAACCGATTGCAACGGGCGCTTCTGCGAGCTCGACCCCCGCGCGGGGGCCGCGATGGCGGTGGCCGAGGCCTGCCGCAACCTCGCGTGCGTGGGCGCCGAGCCCCTCGCCCTCACCGACTGCCTGAACTTCGGCTCGCCTCAGCGCCCCGAGATCATGGCGCAGTTTCGCGACTGCATCGACGGCATCGCCGACGCGTGCCGCGCGCTGGGCGTGCCCGTGGTGAGCGGCAACGTGAGCCTCTACAACGAGACGCAAGAAGACTCGGGCCCCCGCGCGATCCTCCCCACGCCGACGATCGGCGCGGTGGGTCAGCTGCGTCAGCCCTCGGAGATCGTGCGCTCGGCCTTCTCGGTCGCGGGCGACCGCGTGGCGTTGCTCGGTCCTCTGGGCGCGGGCGCGCTGGGCGGCAGCGAGTGGCTCACCCGCAAGACCGGCCGCGTCTGCGGCGCGCCCCCGCGCATCGACCTCGCGGCGGAGGCTGCGCTGCAGCGACTCCTGGTCGACGCCGCCCGCGCGGGGCTGCTCCGAAGCGCGCACGATGTGAGCGAGGGGGGCCTGCTCACCTGCCTCGCGGAGTGCTGCCTCGGAGGCGCTCTCGGCGCACGCGTCACGCTCCCCGAGGGCGTCGGCGCCGAGCCCGGCGCGCTCTTCGGCGAGGACCCGTCGCGGGTGGTGATCTCGCTCTCTGAGACCTCGTACGAGCTGCTGCGCCGCCGGGCCGAAGAGGCCGGGGTGAAGCTCACGGCCCTCGGCGTGGTCGAGCCGGGCGCGCTGACGCTGGAGGGCCTCTTCGCGATCCCCGTCGAGGCGCTGCGGGCGAGGCACGCGGGCGCGCTGGCCGCCGTGGTCGGAAGGGAGTAGCGCGTTGCCGGGTCCCGATCCGACGCACTGGCTGCATCGGTACACCCCGCGCGAGTGGGTGCGCGCGGCGATGGGTGAGCTGGTGCAGGCGCGCGCGGCGTACGCGCGGCGCAACGGGCGCGCGGGCCTCGCGGGGTGTCGTCGCGCGGCGGGGGTCGCGCTCAACGGCATCCTCGCCGCGGAGCTCGACTTCGACCCCGGCTGGGGGCGCACGTACATGGACCACCTCGCCCACCTCGCCGCCGACCTCGAGCGCCCCGAGGCCGTGCGCGAGGCGGCGAAGCGTCTGCTGGAGACGCCCCTCCCCGGCGGAGAGATCGTGGCCCTGCGCACCGCGAAGAGCGACGAGGCGGCCCTCGACGCGGCCGAGGTGATCATGGCCCACGCCTACGCGGCGGTGCTCCGCGCAGAGTCTGCCGCGGAGACCTGAGGGCTCTGGGGGCATCACGGGGGTAGCTGCGCCGTCCGAGCGCAGTTCTGTTACTGTCCGCGCGCCCTTCGGGGCGACGGACTCACGGGGGCGAGGCCCCATGCGGGAGGAGATCGACGATGACGAGGCGATTCTTGGGACTCTCAGGCGCGCTGATCTGCGCGGCGATGTCGGCGGACGCGCAGCCGGGCGCGCTGAACGTCAACGGCACCTGGAGCACGCAGTTCGCGGGCGCCGCGGCGACGGTCACGATGTACCAGTCCGGTCCGAACGTGGTGGGGACCTACGTGAACACCCCGCCGCTGCTCCCCGGCGCGCTCGCGGGCGTGCTCCGCGGCAACGTGCTCACGGGTCGCTGGACCGACGCGTCGAGCTCCGGCGGCTTCACCATGACCTTCGTGCCCAACGGACGCTCCTTCGTGGGCACCTGGGGGCGCACCCTCGCGTCGACCAGCAACGGCGGCCCCTGGCTGGGCCGCAAGAACTGATCGCGCGGCTACCGACGACGACGGCGTAGCCCCCACATCGCGAGGACCATCAGGCTCATCGCCGCGCCACGGTGTCGGCTCGGCGACGAGGCCCTGCAGCCGCATCCGCCCTGCACGGCCTCGGGGAGGATCTCACCCGCGTCTTCAGACGCGTCTCGCGCCCTCGCCACATCGACGACGGCGACCACGTCGCGCGGCGCGACCACGTCCACCACGTCGCGCGGCGCGACCACGTCCACCACGTCGCGCGGCGCGACCACGTCGCGAGGCGCCACCACGTCCACCGCGGGCGGCACGTCGCGCACCACGGGAACATCCCGCGGCGGCGTCCCCGCGTCGGGCGGCGTCGTCGGGTGCGGGCACTGGCTCCTGTGCTCCCCGGGGATCGACGGAATGCCCGAGGACGGACGGCCGCACGAGGTGCAGATCCCGCTCCTCGCGGGGTACGCGAGGGCGATGCCGGTGTAGCGCGCGCTGGTGAGGGGTAGCGCGCGTAGCCCCAGACGAGCTCCTGGTAGGGATAGTTCCCGCGCACCTGCGCCGAGCTCACGCCGGGGTCCTGAATCCCCTGCGGTCGGCGGCGTACATCGGGTTGTTGGGGTTGTTCGAGAACGCGAAGCCGTTGTAGCCCCAGGTCGCGAAGTACCAGTGCTCGATGATGTCGGGGTTGTTGCTCCCGACGCAGGGCGACGCGCGCCACTTGTCCGCGAGGATCGCCGCGCCCACGCTGACGTTGTACGCCGCCGACGACGCCACGCGGTTCGGGTCATACGCGCTGGTCTCGCCGCGGCGCATCCCGCTGGTCACCTGCGCGATGCCGTAGCCGCAGTCGAAGGAGATCACCGTCTGCTGGTCGGTGCAGAACTGCCGCCACGACGACTCGGTGAGGTAGATCGCCTTGAGCAGCACACACGGGAACGACGCCGGCACCGTGTCGCGCGCGCCGCTGCCGCCGCACCACCCCGCGCCCGAGCCGAAGGTGTCTCGCCCGCCGAAGTTCCACCCCAGCGTGCCGTACGCGCGCGGCCCCGCGGCGACGCGGTCGAAGAGCGTCGACATCTCCGAGACCGTCGGGTTCGAGCCCCGCGCGGGGAGCACCCTGCACATCGTGCAAGGCGGGCACGAGCTGCGCGTGGTGCACTGCGCCTGCACGGTCGGCGCCGCGAGGAGCGCCGCCGCGGCGAGCGTGATCCAGCGCACCATCAGCGCGCCTCCGTGAAGCCGAGCACCACCCGCACCTCGCCGTCGCCCCCGGCGAGGGCCTCGCCCGCGCCCGTGGGCAGGTGCACCAGCGCGGGGGCCTCGCGCGCAGAGTCCGTGTGCCGCAGCGCGATCCAGTCGCCGTAGCGCGCCAGCGCGGCGTCGCTCCCCTCGCCCAGAGGCGCCACGCGCCCCGGCGCGCCGCCGCCCGCGGGGATCACCCCGAGGCCGTGATCCCCCGGCAGCGAGAGCGCCACGCGCCCGTCGCCGAGCGCGAAGGGCATGAGGTGGTCGCTCTCGCCCTGCCACTTCGTGCTTATCTCGCTGTCTCGCAGCGAGATCGCGCGCACCGCCCACGCCGACGGGCCCTCGGCCTGGGCGAAGAGCACCTCGCCCCGCGCGGCGTCGTACGAGAAGTCGCGCGCGAGGTGGAGCCCCTCGCGGAGCACACGGGTCACCCCCCGCGCGGCGTCGAGCACGCGCAGGGTCGCGCGCTGGTCGTCGAGGTGGAGCACCAGGGCCTCGTCGCCGTCGAGGGCGCAGGCGAGGAACGCGATCTGCCCCGCGCCCTCCCACACCGTGCGCGAGGCGCCTGTGCTCGGGTCCACGGCGTCGATGCGCAGCGGGTCACGGCGCTCGCGGAGCTGACGGTCGACGAGCTCGATGGGGTCTCCGTCGGAGCCGCGCTGCACGAGCACCAGGCCCCCGCGCGTCACCAGCGGGCGCGAGGCGTTGGTCACGCCGTCGAGCGCCTGCCGGGCGCCGCCCTCGTCGACGAAGAAGAGCGCGCTGTCGTAGGTGCTCGCGCGCGTCGAGGGGCGCTGCTGCGCGACCACGGCGACGAGGGGGTGCTCGCCGCCCCGCACGACGACGCCCTGGCGCGCGCCGCCCACGGCGTGGGGCACGCGGCCCAGCGCCCGGCTGCGCCCGCCCCGGCGGAGCACCACGAGGCTCCCGTCGCCGTCGGCGGGACCTTCGAGGAGCGCGAGCTCGGGCGCGTCGGGGCGCGACACCGCGGGCGTCGGGGTGACCCCGGGAGAGGTGTTGCCGAAGGCCCACGCGAGCGGCGCGCACACCGCCAGGATCGCCGCCACCGTCACCGCGGATCGTTCACGCATCGCGCGAGTCTATCTCTCTCGCGCACCTCGACGCGACGGCCGCGCGGCCCCTACCGTCGGCGGTGACATGGGAAGGCTCCGCTCGCTCCTCGCGCACCCCCGCGCGCCCCTCTTCGCCGCGCTGCTCGCGCTGCTGCTGCTCTCGCCGGCGCTGAGCGCGGGCTACCTCCTCGACGACTACACCTTTCAGCTCACGCTGCACCCCAGCTCCCAAGCCAGCGGCCTCGGCCGCCCCGGCTGGGACCTCTTCAACTTCGAGACCGGCGACCCTGCGCACTTCGCCGCCGCGCGCTCGCATGGGATCTGGCCCTGGTGGGTCGCCCCGAACTTTCGCCTCGCGTTCTTTCGCCCGCTCTCGTCGAGCCTCCACGCCTGGGAGTTTCGACACCTCGGGCGCATGCCCTGGGCGCAGCACCTGCACAGCCTGCTCTGGTACGCGGCGCTGGTGATGGTCGTCGGCGCCGCGCAGCGAAGGATCCTCGGCGCGGGGCTCGTCTCGGGGGTCGCGGTGGCGATGTACGCGATCGACGACGCGCACGTGCTCCCCGCGCTCTGGATCACCCACCGCAACGCCCTCCTCGCCCTCACCCTGGGCTTCGCCGCGGTGCTCCTCTGGGACCGCCGCGCGCGCCCCCACGAGGGCGGGCGCGTGCCTTCGTTCGTGACGGGCCCTGCCCTCTTCGCGGCGGCCCTCGCGGCGGGCGAGGCGGCCTTCGGCGCCCTCGCGTGGATCGTCGCCCACGCGCTGCTCCTCGACCCGCGCCCCCGCGCGACCCGCGCGCGGGAGTTCGCGCCCTTCGTCGCGGTCTCGGCGGTGTGGTTCGCGCTCTACCGGGGCCTCGGGTACGGCGCCGCGGGCGGGGGCTTCTACCTCGATCCGCTGAGACAGCCCGGGGAGTTCCTCGGCGCGCTGTTGACGCGCATGCCTCTGCTGCTCGCCTCGCAGTTCGCGCTCCCCCCCGCGGACCTCTGGATGCAGCAGCCCCTCCGCGTGCAGGTCATCGCCTCGATGGTCGCGTACGCGGTGCTGGTCCTCGGCGCGCTCTGGCTCCGCCGCACGCTGCGCGGCGACCCCCGCGTGCCCTTCCTCCTGACGGGAACGATCCTGAGCCTCGTCCCGGTCTGCGCGACCTGGCCCAGCGACCGGCTGCTCCTCGCGTCGGGCTTCGGCGCCTTCAGCCTCCTCGCGCTGGCGGTGACCCACGCGAAGGCGTCCCGCGCGCTGATCCTCACCGTCCTCGCGGTGCACGGGGCGCTCGCCGGGGCGCTCACGCCGCTCAAGGTCTTCGCGGTGCAGGGCATGTTCGGCGGCATCGTGACCCGCGCGGCCGACACCCTCCCCCTCGGCGCGGGCGCGGAGCGCGCCGAGGTCCTCGCGCTCACCGCCCCCGACCTGCTCACGCCGCTGTACGCCAGCTCGGTCCATGTGGTGAGCCGCGGGCACGCGCCCCCGCTCGCGCTTCGCACACTCTCGGTGCACGTCGAGGGCGAGCTCACCGCGCGCCGCGTCGACGCGCACACGCTGGAGCTCACGCTCTCTCGGGGCTTTCTCCACGACGCGATGAGCCAGACCATGCGCGGCGCCCCGTGGAACTTTCGCCCGAACGAGGCGATCGACGCGGGCACGATGCGCGCGACCCCGACGGCCCTCACCGACGATGGGCGACCGCGCACCGTGCGCTTCGAGTTCTCTCGCGCCCTCGAAGACCCCGCCCTGCGCTGGGTGCGCTGGGAGGGCGCGGGCTTCGTGCCGTGGACGCCGCCGCCCGTGGGCGCGAGCGTGACCCTCGCGCCCATCGACCTCGGGCGCGCGATGTCAGGCTCGCCCTGAGCGTCAGACCCTCGGGACCTCGCCGATGCGCAGCATTCTCTCAAGCCAGAGGTTCGAGAGGCGCTCCTGCATCCCGCCCTGCCGCAGCCGGTCATTCAAGAACGGAAAGTCCACGCAGTCGAGCTCCTGATCCTGGTTGAAGCAGGTGAAGACGATGCTGGCCTTGCCGGTCTTGGGGTCGACGTGGCGCTGGAGGCACTGCGCGCAGATCTCCTTCATCATGCACTGCATGGGGGAGTTGATGCTGCCGATGGCGACGTGGTCCTCGCGCACGTGGGGCTTGAGCACCTCGTAGCGGGCGCGCTGCACCGCGGCCATCATCCGGTCGCTGCCGATCACGATCATGCGCGTGCAGTCGCGGAGCGCGACGCGCTGCGGCCCGAGCGCGCCGTCGGCGAAGGCGATCATCGCCTGCAGGATGTTCCCGACGTAGCTCACGTCTTGCAGCCTGCGCGGCTTCACCGCGGGGGCGATGTCGGTGGCCCACACGACCTGGTCGGCGCTGGCCTCGATGTCTTCCATGCGAAAGACGTCTTCGGGGTTGCGGTAGCCCGCGAAGTACAGCACCTCGCAGCCGTTCGCGCGCAGCGCGCGGCCGATCGAGAAGAGCACCGCGTTGCCGAGGCCGCCGCCCACGAGCAGCACCTTCTCGTTCTTCGGAATCTCCGTCGGCGCCCCCGTCGGACCCATCACCACCACGGGCTCGCCGGGCTTGAGCACGGCCATGAGCTTCGAGCTCGCGCCCATCTCCAGGCCGATCATCGAGAGCAGGCCCTTCTCGGGGTCAGTCCACGCGCCGGTGAGCGCCAGGCCCTCCATGACCAGGCGGGTGCCTTCGACCATTGGCGCGCAGCGCTCGTAGTTCTGAAAGCGGTAGAACTGCCCGGGGTTGAACTTTCGCGCCGCCGCGGGGGCCTTCACGATCACCTCGACGATGGTGGGCGTGAGGCGCCTGACCTCGTGCACCGTCGCGATGAGCTCGCGGTCGAGGTGCGCCTTGAAGCTCTGCCACGCCGCGTCGCGCGCGGGCTGCCCCTCGGGGGTGAGCGCGGCGGTCTCGTCGTCGAAGAGCCGCGAGACGAAGGGAAATCCGTCCTTGGCGCTCGCCATGGCCTTCACCACCGAGCCCGCGTACACGGGGTGGTTGTCGCCATAGAAGCTCACCAGCTGCCCCTTCGGACCCACGTGGCTGGTGAAGAAGCCCTTGGGGTCGGGGTGGACCTCCCACGCGCCCGACTCACCCCGCGCCGCGCGGTGCATCGCGAAGGCGCGGGTCTTCGGGTCCATCGCGAACACGCCGGGGAACTCGCGCTGGTAGGTCACGTTGGGCGAGGTGCCCGCGGCGATGCACACGGTACGCGCCGGGAGCTCGATCACGTCTCCGGTGCCCACGAGCTTTCCGTCGCGCATTTCCATACGCTCGAAGCGCATCGCGCGCACGGCGCCGTACTCATCGGGGATGGCCTCCTTGGGCGAGATCCGCTCGATGAAGCGCACGCCCTCTTCGAGGGCCTTCTCGACCTCTTCGTGGTTGAGGCGATACGCGGGGGAGTCGTTGAGCGAGCGGCGGTACGCCAGGCTCACGCCGCCCCAGCGGTCGAGGAGCTCGTTGAAGCGCGGCGCCCGGCCCTCGGCCTGCGCCCGCGCGCGCTCGTCGCGCACCGCGCGCCCGTGCTCCAGGGCCTCGTCGAGGATCGCGCGCTCTTCGGGGTTGTACCCCCGCAGCGCGACGGCCTCGCCGAGCTCGGCGCACAGGGTCTCGTGGCGCTCGAGCACCTTCTCGACCTGCACGACGTAGTACGCGCGCAGCTCGGTGGCCGTGTCGATCGCGGTGAGCCCGCCGCCGATGACCACCGCGGGCAGGCGCACCGGGAGGTTGGCGAGGGAGCTGCGCTTGTAGGCGCCCGTGAGCTGCAGGGCCATGAGGAAGTCAGACGCCTGACGGATCCCGCGAATGAGCCCGTTGGGGATGTCGACCAGCGTCGGCTTGCCCGCGCCCGCGGCGATGGCGACGTGGTGAAAGCCCATGTTCCACGCGTCGTCGAGGTCGAGGGTGCCGCCGAAGCGCACGCCGCCGTAGATCGCGAGGTTCGCCCGCCGCGCGAGGGTGAGGTAGACGAGGGTGAGAAAGTTCTTGTCCCAGCGAACGGTGATCCCGTACTCGCTCACGCCGCCGAAGCCGAGGAGCACGCGCTGGTCGAGCTCGACCATGAGCGCTTCGATGCGCTCGACGGGGCCCTGCACCAGCGCCTCGGGGAGCGGCTCGATCTTGAGCCCGTCGACCCCGACCACGCCGAAGCCCTCGTTCGCGAGGTGCTGCGCGAGGGTGTACCCCGCGGGACCCATGCCCACGATCAGCACGTTGTGCCCGGTGTACGCCCGCGCCACGGGGCGGCCCTGGCGCAGCGGGTTCCAGCGGGTGAGCAGGTCGTAGACCTCGAAGCCCCAGCGGAGATTCAGCACATCGGTGAGGATCGACGTCTCGATCTGCGGAATGTTCACCGGCTCCTGCTTCTGATAGATGCAGGCCTTCATGCAGTCATTGCAGATGCGATGACCCGTGCCCGGGCACATGGGATTGTCGACCATGACCACCGCGAGGGCGCCCACCGACTCGCCGCGACCCTTGAGAAAGTGCGCCTCGGAGATCTTCTCCTCGAGGGGGCACCCCGCCAGCGGGACCCCGATGGCGTTGGGCTTGAGCGAGCCGTCCTTGTTGCGCAGACCCTTGGAGCAGGAGTCTTTGTTCCGGTCGTGGCAATAGATGCAGTAGTCGACCTCTGAGAGCACCTCGCGCTGCGCCATGCGACGGTCGGTGAGCCCGAAGCCGTCGCGCTCGCGGAGGTGGTGCGCCCCGACGAGGGCCTCGGGGAGCTCGGGCCGCGGGCGACGCAGCGGGACGAGGTTCTGAAAATCGAGGGTCCTGGGCAGGCGCAGCGAGACCCAGTGGTGGTCGTAGTCCGAGTCGACCATGCGCAGCAGGCACCAGCGGTCGATCACGTCGAGGGCCGCGGCGCAGGTCTGCGCGGCCTCGGCATCACCCTCGACGGACGCGGGGAGCGCGGCGCCCAGGCGCTCGCGGAGCTTCTCGGCGAGGGCCGACGCGCGGGCGAGGTCGTCGGGGGTGCTCTCGACGCCGCCGCGGGCGAGGGCCTTGCGAAAGAGGTCCTCGGCGCGCACGAGGGGGAGCACGGCCTCGGCGACGGCGAGCTCGTCGTTCCACTGGTCGGGGGCGCCGGTGGCGGCGCTGAGCACGGCGCGGGCGTCGCGGTCGAGCTCGGCGCGCTGGGCCGCGTCGAGGGCCTCGATCTCGGCGCGCTTGCGGCGGGCGGTGCGCTTCTTCACGAACTCGCGCTTGAAGGCCAGCACCGCGCTCTCGGTCGTCACCGTGGCGCGCAGGGCCGCGCGGTCGTCGTCGATGCCGAAGAGCCGACCGAGAAATTCTCCCACCGCGGGCGCGACGGAGATCAGGGCCTCGGAGACCTCTTCGGGGCTCATCCCCTCGGCGCCGCGGTCGCGGTAGCGAAGGTAGGCCTCCCACTGGGCCTCGGTGACCGTCGCGCGCGCGTGCGACTCGAAGACCGTGAGCAGCCGCGCGAGGGCCGCGGGGTCGCGGAGGTCGGCGTAGGAGAAGCCGTCGATCCCGAGGGTCAGCGTCGGGCGCGGGGCGTCCGAGGCGGGGAGCGTGGCGTCGGAGAGGTCGGCGGTGAAGGCGGTGTGCGTGGTCATGGAGCGTCCGGATTCGTGTGGCCCGCGGCGGAGATGGCAACGGCTGCCGCGGGCGCGCTCTAACACACTCCGAGCCGGCGTTGGGACGCAGGGCGCACACACCCCGCCCCGGCGCGGCCCCCGTTCGCCCGCGACGCGCCGGCGGGCTCAGCCCTGGCGCAGCATCGGCTCCAGCGCCGCGCGAATCGCCTCGGGCAGCGGCGCCGGTCGCCGGCTCGCCCGGTCGACGAACACATGCACGAAGTGCCCGAAGGCGCAGAGGGTCTCGTCCCGAAAGATCCCGAGCTCGTAGCGCACGCTGCTGCGCCCCAGCTTCGCCACCCGCAGCCCCGCGTCGAGGGTCTCGGGGTACGTGGCCGGCGCGACGTAGCGACATCCCGACTCGACGCAGAGTCCGATCACCGGGCTCGTCGCGGGGTCGAGGCCCGCGGCGGTGAGCACGCGATTGATGACCGTGTCGAAGTACGCGTAATAGACCACGTTGTTGACGTGTCCGTAGACGTCGTTGTCGGCCCAGCGCGTCTCGATACGGTCGAAGTGAGCATAGCCGTCGCGGGTCGGCAGCGCCTCGTCTCTCATCGCGCAGGCCTCGCGTCGAGGGCGTCTCGAAACACCGCGGCGAGGTCGTCTCGGGAGGCGCGGCGGGGCGCGTTGTCGAGGAGGCGGGCCTGCACGATCGTGCCGCCGACCAACGCGTCGACGTCGCCCTCGCGATAGCCGACCGCGCGCAGGTCGATGGGCACCCTCGCGGTCTTCATCATCGCGGTCAGCGCCGACGCGAGGATGTCTCCCGCGTCTTCGGGAGAGGCGCCGCGCAGGTCCGCGCCGAGGAGCCCCGCGGCGGCGAGGTGGCGCTCGGGCGCGTGGGGCGCGGTGAAGCGAAACGCCGCGGGCGCGCCGAGCACCACCGACACGCCGTGCGGGATCATGGGCTCGTCGTGGGGATAGCCCTCCAGGGTGAACTCGCGCACGAGCCCGGCGACGGCGTAGGCCATCGCGTGCGGGAGGTGCACCCCCGCGTTGCCGAAGGCCACCCCCGCGAGGGTGGCGGCCCACATCATCTGCTCGCGCGCTTCGAGGTCCGTCGCGTCGGCGACGGCGCGGGCGAGGTAGGTCCCGCCGAGGCGCAGGGCCTCGACGCTGCCCAGGTCGCTCCAGGGGTTGACACCCTGGCTCATGGGACGCGCGCTCGGGGTCGCGCTGCGCGAGCGCGCGGTGAAGGGCCTCGCGGTGTACGACTCGAGGGCGTGGCAGAGCACGTCAAAGCCGCTCGCGGCCACGACCGAGGCCGGGAGCGTCGCGGTCGCGTCGGGGTCGACCACGGCGCGCGCGGGGCGTAGCCAGCGCGAGGCGATGCCGGTCTTCGCGTGGAGCGCGAGCACGTCGCACACGGCGATGCCGGTGAGCTCGCTCCCGGTGCCGCTGGTGGTGGGGCAGGCGACGTGCGGCGGCAGCGCGCCAGGCACCGCGCGCCCAGCGCCCACCGGCGCGTTGACGTAGGTGAGAAAGTCCGCGGGCCAGGTCGCGTAGAGAGCGGCGGCCTTGCAGGTGTCGATCACCGAGCCGCCGCCCACGGAGACATACCCGTCGAAGCGCCCCTCGCGGGCGAAGCGGGCCGCGTCGACGAAGGAGGCGTCGGTGGGCTCGACCCGCACCTCGGCGTAGACCTCCACGTCGACGCCCGCCTCGGCGAGCGAGCGACGCGCCCGCGCGACGGGCTCGAGGCCAGCGACGACGCGGTCGGTGAACAGCGCCACGCGGCGGGCGCCGAGGCCGCGGGTGATCGCCCCCACCTCGCGCAGCGCGCCCCGGCCGAAGGTGACCTCGGCGGCGCCGAGGGTGAAGACCCCCTCACCGCCCTCAGCGGGGAGGTACGCGTGGGCGCAGCTCATACCCCGATGAGGGCGCGGTCGCCGCGGCCGCGTCAAGCGCGAGGTGCGAGGTGAATCCGCCCGATTCGCTCGAAGCACCCTGGCTGCACCACCGCGCCGCCCTCGAACGACCTCGCCGCGGGCGCGCTTTCCTCGTCTGAGCCGCACCGCGGCGCGGGCGGCACTCAACGCTCGAAGGCCCTCGGCGCGCCTCGACCGCCCGTGCGACGGTGCGCCATGCGTCGCCCCCTCTGCGCAGCGTTCATCGTGACCGCCTCGGCCGCCTCGCTCGGCTGCACGCGCCCCGCGCCACAATCCTCCACCCCGGTCGAGACCTCCAACCCGCCCGCGCCACCACCCCCGCCGCCGCCCGCGCCCGATGTCCCGCCGAGCTGCCCGCCGAGCTGCCCGCCGCACGGATCGCCTTGCGCCGCAGCGGGTCAGCAGTGCCGCTACCCCACCTGCGGCACCTCCGACGGCCTCCTCGCCGAGTGCCAGAACGGCGCGTGGCAGATTCACATCCCGACCTGCAACCCACCCTCCCCCGGGGACCTGGTCGAGACTCAGCGCCCCGCGCCGCCGCGAGCACGCTGAGACGACCCGCCGAAGGATTCTCGGGGGCTGCCCCGGCGGTTTGTGCGACCCTCCCCCGCGATGTCCCTGTCGGACTTCAGCGCGATCCCACGGGAGCATTGGATCGCGGAGAACTCCCTCGCCTTCGCGATTCGCGATGGATTCCCGGTCTCTCCAGGGCACAGCCTCGTCATCACGAAGCGCGTCGTGCCGACATGGTTCGACGCGACCGACGCCGAGCGCCGCGCGGTCATGGACCTCGTCGATGCGGTCCGCATGAGCCTCGACGCGGAGCTTCATCCCCAGGGATACAACGTGGGTTTCAACGCGGGCGTCGCGGCGGGGCAGACCGTGATGCACCTGCACGTCCACGTCATCCCGCGCTACGACGGCGACATGGACGACCCGCGCGGGGGCGTCCGCCACGCCATCCCTGCCCGCGGAAACTACCTCCGCGCCTCGACGCGCCCGCTGGCCACTGGCGGACGTGACGACCCCTTTCTCGACCACCTCGCGCCCCTCTTCGCCCGCGCGCAGGACGTCGCGATCCTCGCAGCCTTCGTGCAGAACAGCGGGGTTGATCTCCTGCGCCCCCTGCTCTCCGACGGGAATGGTCCGACCGCCCGCGTGCGCATTCTCACAGGGGACTATCTCCACATCACACAAGCCTCGGCGCTGGAGAGCCTGCTCGACTGGGCGGTCACCGCCCGTGATGACGCCCGCGGCGTCGAGGTGAGGGTGTTCGAGACCGAGCGACAATCCCCGGCGATCTCGTTCCACGCAAAGTCGTGGCGCGTCGAGAGCGGTGGCTTCGCCGTGGCCTTCGTCGGGAGCAGCAACCTCTCGCGCAGCGCCCTGCGACAAGGCATCGAGTGGAACCTCCGCGTCGACCGAGACCGAGACCCTGTCGCCTATCGCGCCATCGTCGACGCCTTCGAACACCGATGGGCGCAGGCCACGCCGCTCGACGCTCGATGGATCGAAGACTACCGCCGACGCGCCCTCGCACACGCCTTCGCGCTCCCGCCAGGCGAAGTCGTCGAGGACGCGCCACCCCTCCCAGAGCCCCACGCGGTGCAGCGCGCCGCGCTGGCCGCGATCGCCTCCGGTCGGGCGAGCGGCGCCCGGAGCGGCCTCGTCGTGCTCGCGACCGGGCTCGGCAAGACGCTCGTCGCCGCGCTCGACGCGGCGCGCTTCTCCGAAGAGTCAGGCCGACCCGCGCGGGTGATCGTCCTCGCGCACCGCGAGGAGCTGCTCGCGCAGGCCGCGCGGCAGTTCCGTGCCGCGGCGCGCGCGGCGGGGCGCGAGCCGCGGGTCGCGTGGTACGCGGGCGCGTCGAGCGAGCTCTCAGGCGACCTCGTGCTCGCGTCGGTCCAGAAGCTCGCGCGCCCCGCGGGCCTCGCGGCGCTCTCGAGAGAGCGCTTCGACTACGCCGTCGTCGACGAGGTGCACCACGCCGACGCCGACAGCTACCGTCGCGTGCTCGGCGTCCTCCACGCGAGATTCGTGCTGGGGTTGACCGCCACCCCCGAGCGCCCCGACGGCGGCGACGTGCTGGGGCTCTTTGGCGACACGATCTTTCACCGCACCGACCTCGGTGAGGGCATCGCGCGAGGGCTCCTCGTCCCCTTTCGCTATTTCGGGCTGAAAGACACGGTGTCGTATGACGCGATCCCGTGGCGCCGCGGGCGCTTCGACGTCGCGGCCCTCGACGCCGCGCTCGCCTCGCTCTCCCGCATGGAGAAGCTCTGGGAGGCCCTCGTGGCCCACCCTGGAGCCCGCACGCTGGTCTTCGCGGTCTCTCGCGCCCACGCGCGCTACGTGCGAGACGACCTCGTCCGAAGGGGACTGCGGGTCGAGACCGTCCTCTCCGACGGTGGAACGCTCGACCGCGCCGTCGCCCTCGCGGCGCTCGCCACCGGCGCCGTGGACGCGCTGGTGACCGTCGATCTCTTCAACGAGGGCGTGGACCTCCCCGGCATCGACCGCGTGGTCATGCTGCGTCCCACCGAGTCGAACGTGGTGTTCCTCCAGCAGCTCGGGCGCGGATTGCGCCGCGCCGAGGGCAAGCGCGAGCTCACCGTGATCGATTTCGTGGGCAACCACCGCGCCTTCCTCTGGAAGGTCGAGGCGCTCCTCTCGCTCGCGGGGCCCTCTCGCGACTCGCTCGTGGAGGCCCTCGCGGCGCGAAAGCCCGCGGCGATGCCTCCGGGGTGTTCGATGGAGCTCGAGCTCGAAGCCATCGAGCTGCTTCGCACGCTCCTCCCCACGGGACGCAAGGGCTTCGACGCGTGGTTCGATCGCTTCGTCGAGGCCCACGGGCGCCGCCCCACCGCGGGAGAGGCGCTGCGGTCGGAGCAGTCGCTGACCGCGATTCGCACGGCGCAACAGGGATGGTTCGACGCCGTACGAGATCGCGGTTGTCTCTCCGAAGAGGAGTCGCGGGCGCTCTCGCGACACGGGGCGTTCTTGCGAGAGCTCGAGACCACCCCGATCACACGCTCCTTCAAGATCGTCGTGCTCTCGGTGCTCGTCGACGCGGGCGCGTTCTTCGAGGGAATGGACCTCGACACCCTCGCTTCTCGAAGCCTCTCCTGGCTCCGTCGCGACCACGCGCTGCGCGGCGACATCGAGGCGGTGAAGGAGCTCGGCGACGCCGACACCATGGATCCCGGTGTATGGCGCGGATACTGGAAGAAGAACCCCATCGCCGCCTGGACCCGCGGCTCATGGTTCGCGCTCCGCGACGACCGCTTTGTCACGAGAATGACCGTCGCTCCCGAGGATCGAGACATCCTCCTGGCCCTGGTCTCAGAGCTCGTCGACCTCCGACTCGCGCAGTACCGTCGGCGCGGCGAGCGCGCGCAGATCGACGGCGTGCAGCACGTCTGTCGGGTGACCTGGAACCAGCGCGACCCGATCCTCGCGCTGCCCGGGTCTCTCGCCGATCGCGGCGAGATCGAGGCGAGGCTCCCCGACGGCGGCGTGTGGATCTTTCGGTGCGCCAAGGCGTTCTGCAACGTCGCGCGCCCCGCGGGCGCGTCACGCAACGCGCTCCCGGACCTGCTTCGCGGATGGTTCGGCCCCACCGCGGGGCACCCCGGCACGACCTTCGCGGTGCGGTTTCGGCAGGGCCCCGACGGTCTCGCGGTCGCCCCCGAGGGCGCCTCTGCGGACACCGCCCCGACCGGCCGAATCCCCTTCTATCCGACGCTCGCGGCCGCAGCCGGAGCGCCTCCCCCCAGCACGCACGAGTCGCCCCCAGAGGGCTTCGTGGCGCTGCCCGTTGTGGCACAGCAGGGGATCTTCGCCGTTCGCGCGAGCGGCGATTCGATGGACGGCGGGAGGGCGCCCATTCGCGAGGGTGACTGGTGCGTGCTGCGATGGATGCGCGGCGCGTCGGTCGAGGCGTTGCGCGATCGCGTGGTGCTCGTACAGACGACCGCGCGTGACGACGGGATGCGGTTTCAGCTGAAGCGCCTCGTCGAGCGAGACCGCGGGTGGTGCTTCGTGTCCGACGGGGAGGGCCCGTCCTTCGCGGCGACGGCGGAGACGGTGGTGCTCGCGCGGGTCGAGAGGGTCGTGACGCCCGAGTCCCTGGCTCCGGTGGTTGGCAGCGAGCTCGACGAGGCGGCGCTCGCCGCGCACTTCGGGTGGGACGCATTCACGCATCCGACGAGACGAGACGGGCATCGCTTCGCCTGGGTCGAGCGCGCGGAGGCGCTGCTCGCGCCCGATCGAGTCGCACCTGACGGTCCGCGACGGTGGCCTGGCGAGACGAGCTACGTGTTCACCAGGGCGAAGACCGGTGCGCCGTGGCGCTACGGCGGCGTCGCGCGCTGGCGTGAGGACGAGGGCGCGTGGGCCTTTGACGGCGTCGACCGCAGCACCTGGCAGTCGCTCGCGGGCGGCCGAGGCGCGTCCCGCACGCTGCCGCTCGAGGTGCTGCCGCGCGTGGACGCATGGATCGCGCAGCTCGCGGAGTCCCCTGGATTCGGGGCCACGATCGAGGTCGAGGGACGCACCCTCCGCATCGTGCGCCGCAGCGACCATGGGGGATTGCGCATCGACGGAGGCGACGGGGGATTCAAGGAGCGCACGGTCTCCCGCGCCGACCTCGGGTGGACGCTCCTCGCGGCGGACGACGTCGCGCGCCTCGGCGGCGTGCTCGACGAGCCGCGGGTGAACCGCCTGCGCTACCTCGATGGGACGCCGAAGGAGTCGACCCGTTGGATCGACACGGGCTGGGCCATTCGGCTGTGGAGACTGTCGAGGCCGCGCAATTGAGGATCGTGTCGCGCCGAGTTGGTGTGGGTGATTCGCGCCCACCGAGACAGTGACCCCGCGCGCGGAGGGCGCCAGCACCCCGAGGCTCGCGGTCGCGGGCGGCCCCCGAAGTCCACCGCAAGTCCACGGAGGGCTTTGGGACCCTCCGGTCGGTGACGAAATCCCCTGTGATTTCAGTCGGAGCGGGCGACCGGGATCGAACCGGCGACGTTCAGCTTGGGAACGGCAGCGAATTCAAGCACTTCCACCGATGCATCCGAGGCCTCTGGGCGCTTCGAGGGCGTTACAGGGTCCTCGGAGGAGGCCATTCGCGGCCTTCGAGACCTCGCTCTGGAGGTGCTCGCCGCGATCGACGAGGGGCGCGCTCCCGGCGACGCGCTGAGGTCCTTCGCCCTCGCGACCCTCGCCGCCTCCACCCCCGGCACGAGGGTCTGGCTGCGCGCGGCCGAGCTGCTCGAGACCCACCCCCAGCGCCTCCGAAGGGCGGTGCTCCTCGCGGGAGAGGTCGTCGAGATGATGGACGCTCAATCCTCCTCGGGGCCCCGTTCAGAGCGCGAGGACAAGGAGGAGTGACTTGGTGACTCGGTGACTCAAGGTACTGAAATGGGATTCAATTCCCTTGGTTTCGGACGAGTCACCCCCAAGTCACGCGCCCGCTCGACGGACTCGACACCCGACGGAATCCCACGCCGCTTGATCGGTTCATGCCGTTGTCCATTACAAATGGACGTGTCATCTTGCTGGACATGCCCCGCGGCACGGACCTCACCCCCTACCTCGCGCGCCTCGAGGAACTCCCCTTCATTTCCGAGGCGAGGCTGTTCGCCGCCCGTGGGGGGGCCAGCCGGGCCACGGAGACACCCGTCGTCGCCGTGCAGACGCCGCAGGGGAGTCGACACATCTCGGTCGACCTGCGGGCCTCGCACCTCGGGCGCGAGGTCGCCGAGCGCATCGTGCAGCTCCACCGCGAGATTCCCGACCAGATCCTCTTCGCGCCCCACGTCGGACGCGAGCTCGGCGAGCTCTTCGCCCGCGCACGGGTGAACTTCATCGACCTCGCGGGGAACTGCCACGTGCGCTTCGGAGACGCCTATCTCGCGCGGGTCCAGGGGCTCACGACCGCGTCGCCACCTGCTCCCTCGAAGGGAATGCGCGCGCCGGCCTACTCGGCCTTGCTCGCGCTGCTCCTCGACGAGGCGCTCCTCGCGAAGAGCACACGCGCGATCGCCGAGGCCGCAGGGAACATCAGCCCGCAGACCGCGGCGGACCTTCGCGCGCGCCTCCTCGCGCAGGGAGACGTGTTGCGAACGCGCGGCACCTACCGCTGGTCTCCGAACGGTCGAGGGCGCGCGCTCGACGGGCTCCTCGGAGGATGGAGCGCGACCCTCGTCCCCTACCTGTTGCTCGGACGATTCCGCGCGCGGGAGCGAGAGCTCGCCGCCCTTGAAGCGCGTCTCTCGAAGGCGCTCGACGCGATCGCTCCGTGGCGTTGGGGCGGCGGGGCGGCGGCGCAGCGTCTCACGGGCTTCTTTCGCGGCGACGACACGACGATATACGTCGCCGATCCCCCCGCAGACCTCGCGCGGCAGCTCGCGCTCGTGCCGGATCGAGAAGGCCCCATCACGCTCCTCCGCGCGCCGGTGCCAGGCGCGTTCGTGAGCCCGGTCGCGGGGACCGTGCATCCCCTGCTCGTGTACGCCGACCTGCTCGCCTCGGGAGACGAGCGCGCGAGGGAGGCCGCCCACGAGGTGCACACGCGCTTTCTCGCCCCGACGGAGACGCGAGCGTGAGCCCCGTGCTTGCGCCTGCGCAGGTGCGCGCGCTGCACGCGCTCCGGACCGCGTGTCCCGACTTGAGGTGCGTCCTGGTCGGCGCGGCGGCGCTCGGGTTTCACCTCCCGCTGCCCCGCAGCACGGCCGACATCGACCTCGCGATGCTGGTCGCGCCCGATGACCTCGACGAGCTGCTCGTACCGATGGGGTGGGTGAGAGATCCGAGGATGCTCCAACGTTGGCGTGCTCCCGACGGCGTACTGGCCGACGTGCTCCCGATGAGCGATGCGCTGCTCCGTGCGGGCGAACTGCGCTTCGGAGGCGACGACTTCGTGATGAGCCTCGTAGGCTTCGACCTCGCCATCGAACACACCGCTCTCGTCCCCCTCGCGGATACAGGCGTCGACATCGAGATCGCCTCGCTCTCCGCGCTCGTCGTGCTGAAGCTCGTCGCATGGCTCGATCGACCGTACGAGCGCACCAAAGACCTCGCGGACCTCGCCCACATCCTCGCCCACGCCCTCCCCGCCGACGACGAGCGGCGCTGGGACCCCGAGCACCCCGTGTTTCTCAGCGGGCTCGATCACGAGTTCCAGAGCGCCTTCTTCATCGGCGGCGAGATCGCGGGCATCGCGAAGCCCCTGCACCACAGAGCCTTCGCGCAGTTCTTCGGGCGAATGAGCGCGCCGAACGGCATCGACTTCGGCCTCTTGCTTCGAGAGACCCGCGACATCGGCCACGACCGCGAGACGCGCATGGAGCAACGACTCGCGGCCTTTCGTCAGGGGCTCGACTCAAAACGAACCGGCTGACGCACGTTCGTTGCGCCCTCGGCGGCGGAGGAAGACCCTCGGGCCTCTCGACCCTCGCGGGGTCCACCCGAGCCGGAACCGTCATGCCCTTCATCGCCACCCGCTCGATCCTGATGCGCCTCGCCCTCTGTCTCGCCTGCGTCGTTGGGAGCGGTCGCGCCAGGGCGCAGGAGGCGCCCCCGCCCTCGAGCGACGTGCGCTACGTCTCCGTCGAAGGAACACCGATGCGCTCGGCGCCCTCGGGCACGGCGCGACGCCTCGGAACCGTCGCCCGCGGGACCGCTGTGGTCATGCGCTCGCAGCGCGGCGCGTGGGCGGAGATCGAGCTGCCCGACGACGGCCAGAGCGCCTGGATCTCCTTGCGCGCCCTCTCCCTCCGACGGCCGCGACGGAGCGATGCCGAGATCCGACGCATCCTGATCCGCGAGTCGATCGACGAGTACGACGGCAACTGGCCCTGTCCGTACTTCACCGACTCCATCGGGCGCTCCTGCGCGCAGAAGCGCGTGGTCGAGGGCCGGCGGCGAGTCGCCCTACTGCTACCCCGAGACGTGCCGCCCGAGGCCGTCGAGCATGGCGGCAGGCGAACGAGGCGGTAGAGGCGCCCCCGGCGGTCGTGACCGAGTAGCGAATCGGGGAGACCCTAAGCCGCCCACGACGACCGCACGCGCTCCCTGCGAGCGTCGACCGATTTTTACTCAACGACTCACTCAACGATGACTCAAATGCGGACTCAAAAGGCGTTGAGTGTGTTGAGTAAAACTCGGGCCGGGGGGCCAACGAGGGCGATCCGAGCGCATCGCGGCAGAGCGCAGGAAGACCTCGCGGCGCACCCAGCGCGTACCTGGAGAACCCGGTGCGGGGCGATGCGGGAATAGGCGGGGCGCTCGAAGCCTTCGAGACCACGAGCGCCCGGCGCCTCACTTCGAGGGGGGCGCGTTCCCGCGTCCGCCGCCCGAGGGGTTGCCGGTGGTGCTCGGCCAGTTGCCGCCGTTGCCCCCGCCCTTGCCGCCGCTCTGGCCGCCGCTGCCGCCCTGGCCGCCACCTCCCTTGCCACCGCCTCCCTTGCCGCCACCCTGACCGCAGTGAGAACCGCCGCCGCTGCCCTTTGCCATGATGAACTCCTCGGACTCTCGTCCCGCGCCCACGCAGTAGCTGATGCTTTCCGCGCCGCCGCGACGGTGGGTACTCATCGCGGCGATGCCCTCTCGACGGCGGCGGCCGCGCGAGTCTGACACCTCCGCATCGACGCGGCCGATGGACGACGCGGACCCGCCTAGAGGACTCCCCTGGACCAGGATAACGCAGGCGACTATCGAGAAGAGACGAATGGCGGCGAACGGTGATGGCGTGCTAGATGACACGGCAGAACAGCAAGCAGAGCAAGTGGACCACGGACTGGGGGCACGTCATTGGGATCGTGCAACGCGTGCGCATGAGCGTGCTCGGGCGCACGACGATCCAGTGGAACTCCCCTTGAGGACCACAGAAAGGCGAGATCCTGCAGAATGGTTGTTCATACGATGATCAGTTGCCGACTGCGTATCGCCGCGGTGCTAGCTCTCGCAGGCGCCCTACTTGCGGGATGTGCTTCGACGATCCACGGGCCTGCGGCGCTGAGGACCTCGAGCCGCCGCAACTGTCTCGTGCTCTCGGCAGGCGGGCCGTCCGGCATCGCCCACCTCGGCGCGATTGAAGTGCTCCGACGAGAGAACATTCCGATCTCATGCGTCGTCGGGACGAGCATGGGGGCGGTGATAGGATCGATGTACGCCGTCGCGCCGGCCGCCGACACCACGGCCAGTTTCAGACGGTTCACTCACGAATACGAGCGGGTCACGCGCGCCGAGGCGTCAGGCTCCGGGATCTTTGGCGCACTCGTGGGCGGGATCATCGGCGCAGCCACGGGAGGGCTTGGAACGATCGCGCTCGGGGCGCTTGGCGGAGGCTTCTTGGGCGCCTCGGGCACCCACGTCGTCGAGCATCGACGCTTTGTGCAGGTGCTCGATCGGCACCTCGGACACGCCACCATCGAGGGTCTTCCAATCTCCTTCATCACCATGCACCAAAGGAGGCAAGACAACGGCGCCGGGATGGAGACATCGCGGTCAGGTTCGCTCGCCGTTGCGGTAGGACGCAGCGCCGCGAACCCCTTCATCTTCACGGAGCTCAATCTTCGGGAGATGAACGATCTCGACCCCGGGCTTGATCGGCTTGCGGCGATTCCAGTCAGTGAAGCGTGCAACGCGTTCCCTGGCGCGAGACTGATCACGCTCACCGTGATGGGCTATCCACCCATGCTTACGCAAGGGCAAGACTGCGAACTCGTCGTGGTCCGGGAGAACTCTGACCGCGTCGACCCGCGAAGCGTGATGCGGGCGGGGCCAGCGTTCGAACGGGTTGTGCAGTCTGGACGAGACGCGATGGAGGTTCGACTTCGCGGGTACGCCTCGCCCTGAGCAGGGCGAATCAGCCCACGTCAGCGTCAGTCGGAGACGGACCGAACCGACGAAGAGAATCCATCGGGACGAGGACCCCGCGCGTGGTGGCACGCCGAGCATCTCGCGCGAGGTCGCTCGCTCCTGCTTGCGCGAGTTGCAGTCCCTTCTAAGCGAACCCCACCCTCCCCGCGCCTCCGATCGCCCTCGGCGCCGAACGTCGTCTCTCACCGGAAACACCGTCGCTCAGGGCGATCGGATCGGCGCGCCACACCCTGCGACGCCGCAGCACCCCACGTCTGGCCTCCGTCCCGTTGAGGAAGCGATTGGAAGTTTCACTTTTCGACGATCGATGCGAATCTCTCGCCCCTCCGGGCGGGTTCCTTCGAGGTCCGAGAGGCAAACGGTGACGTGGATGGGTGACTCAGCATATGACCTCGACCGGCTCTTGAAGCTCAGGCTCGTCGTCGCTCGCTTCGGCGAGATGGACGGCGCCAGGTGGTGGAACACGAAGGGGCAGCTCGGGCGCCTCGGCGCCACGGTGCTCCGGCGCGGCTTCCCCCGCACCCACTACTTCGCGCAGGCCCGGGCAGTCTTTGCGGTCGCGGCACACCGCTGCGCCGAGGTGTTCGACCCGCCGAACTGCGTGACCCTCTGGAGACTCCCAGACGCCGTGGAAGAAGCCTTCGATGCCCGCTGGGAGCATTGGCTCGACCGCGCGGCGGAGTGGACGGGCTACTTCGAGAAGCTCCAGTCCATCGGCACCGACGATCTCTCCGCGCTCCTCCAATCCTTCGAACTGGTCACTGATGCTGACCTCGCCGCCGGCGGAAAGCTGCGACGATCGGCCGAGGGTCGCGCCGTCCCGCTGCCGGGTGTCTTCTCGGGCAGTCCCGAGGACCTTGCGCTGTTGGCGCTGGGCTTCGCGCGCGGAGAGCCCTCTGCGCTCGCCGTCCCTTACGCGCGGAGGGCTGACGGATGAACCACTCGTCGCGCGCGAGCGTCGCTTCATCGTTCACGATCAAATTCGGTGCGCTTGTCGACGAGACGTACGCGGTGTTCTCCGCCTGGGACTTCGCGCGCTCAAAGCGTGAGAACCTCGATCACCTTCGCGCAGAGAATTACATCGGCGCGAGCAGCGCCACCTGGCTGCGAGATGTGTCGAAGGCGCTTAACCGTCGCTTCGACCCCGCTGGACGTGATCGTCCTCTGGTTATGCTCGCGAAGCACCGTCTACCCATCGAGGAGTGGAAACCCCTGCTCCTCTGGCATATCTCACGCGACGAATTCCTCGTCCGTGACTTCTTCGAGACCTGGCTCTTTTCGGCCCATGAAGCGGGCGCCTATCGTCTTCAAACCGCCCAGGTCGAAGAATACCTCCGCGATATTCACGCGCGAGGCGGCGTCACGGAGCACGCGTGGTCCGAGCAGACCCGCAAGCGGGTGGCTGGCGGCCTGCTCAAGATCGCGGTGGATTTCGGTCTCCTGCGCGGCTCGGTCGTGCGGGAATTCGCCTCGTTTCACCTGCCCGAGCGGAGCTTTCTCTACCTTCTCCATGCGATGCGGGAGGAGTCGCCGAGCGCCATGAAGCTCATCGGCTCGCCCGGATGGAGG
Organism: Polyangiales bacterium; assembly: GCA_041389885.1. Classification (GTDB taxonomy): domain Bacteria; phylum Myxococcota_A; class Polyangia; order Polyangiales; genus JAWKRB01. Next base: position 68,423 of record JAWKRB010000007.1, read on the forward strand.
ATGTTTCTGATGCACCCGTCCGACGTCGAGCACGAACTCCTGCGGCTGCACCAGTTCCGAAAGCTGGACTATCAGGTCGCGGGTAGCCTCGTGCAGCTCTCGCTCCCCTGCGCCACCAGCGTCGAATACGCAGAAAGGATGGTCGCGTGAGCGATCTCGAAGTACGCATCAAGCGGGACCTCGAGCCCGTTCTCGAACTGCCTGATCCGCGGCAGCGCATCAGCGCCTACCACGACATGCCCTACGCGCTGCTTCGCTACGACCCCGAGGACGAGTTCGCCCTTCGCCGAGAGGTTCGCCTTCTTGAGACGCGTCTCACCCAGAAGGGGAAGCGCGTCCGTCGCGTCTCGCTCGCAGAATGCCTCAAGGTCGCGATGTGTCGCCAACGCCCATTGAATGAGTGGTTCGAGGCCGAGCGCGCCCTTGGCGCCGAAACCGTAGTCGAGACCGTTCACGCGGTGCTCTCCGAGGGCGACGCATCGCTCGTGGAGCTCGTCGCGTCGCAGCTCCTCAACGACGAGGGCGATCCCCTCCGCGACATCGTGTTCATCCTGCGGACCGGAGTGCTCTTTCCGGTGTATCGAACCTTCTCGCTTCTCGAGCAGCTCAAGGGGCACGTCCACGTGCCCACGGTTCTCTTCTATCCCGGCATCCTCGACGGTGCGGCGGGGCTTCGCTTCATGGGCGTGCTCGACGCAGAGCACAACTATCGCCCGAGGATCTTCTGAGGACTACCCCCGATGACGACGCCCATCAGGACCCTGTTCGCGAACAACATTGACCGACTCATCGAGGAGGTCATCAAGGTCGATCAGACGGACGAGGAGATCGTTCGGAACGAGATCGACGAGTACGTCGTCACCGACGCGATCCGCTCGCACTACACGCACATCCTCGAGGCCTACCGCGAAGCGCCCAACAAGCCGACCGATGGCGTCTCGATCTGGGTCTCGGGCTTCTTCGGATCGGGTAAGTCCAGCTTCGCCAAGATGCTCGGGCTCGCCGTTGCGAACCGATCGATCCTCGGCGAGTCCGCGGGAGAACGCTTCGCGGCGCGCGCCGGAGACAACAAGCTCCAGGTGCTCCTCAAGACCATCAACGAGCACATCCCGACCCACGCGGTCATCTTCGATGTGTCGACCGATCGCGGTATCCGCAGCGGCAACCAGACCCTCACCGAGATCATGTACGGGCTCTTTCTTCAGAGCCTCGGATACGCGAAGGACCTTGACCTCTCGGAGCTTGAAATCGGCCTCGAAGCCGAGGGGCGGCTCGCGGAGTTCGAGGCGGAGTACACGAGGATCTTCAAGAAGGCGTGGTCCGCGGAGAAGGGCAAGATCGCCTTCGCGCTCTCAGAAGCGAGCCGCGTGCTGCATGAGCTAGAACCCGACACGTACCCCATGGCCGACTCGTGGGTGAAGGCCGTCAAGAACAAGGCCGACATCACGCCGGGCAAGTTGGCCGAGCGCGCGAGCGAGCTCATGCGTCGCCGGTGCCCAGGGCGGTCGCTGATCTTCGTCGTCGATGAAGTCGGTCAGTTCGTCGCCCGCGACGTTCAGAAGATGCTCGATCTGCAGGCCGTCGTGCAGCAACTCGGCGTCAAGGGGCGAGGAAAGCACTGGGTCGTCGTCACCTCGCAGGAGAAGCTCGGTGAGCTGGTGTCGGGGCTCGACGACAAGAAGATTGAGCTCGCGCGGCTGATGGACCGCTTTCCCCTGCAGGTCCACCTCGAGCCGAGCGACATCTCCGAGGTCACCAGCCGCCGCGTGCTCTCGAAGAACGCCGCCGCGCAGACCGCGCTGGGGGCGCTCTTTGATGCGAACCGGGCCCGCCTGACGCAACACACGCGGTTGACTGCGGAGATCAAGCTCCCGGAGCTGACACGCGAAGCGTTCATCGACCTCTATCCGCTCTTGCCCTACCAGATCGACCTCATCATCCAGGTCGTCTCAGGGTTGCGAACGCAGGGCGGCGCGAGCCGACACGTCGGCGGCGCGAACCGCACGATCATCAAGCTCGCGCAGCAGCTCCTCATTCACCCCGACGTGAAGCTCGCCGATCGCCCGCTGGGCGAGCTCGCCCGCCTCGATCAGGTCTACGACCTGGTCAGCGGCAACATCGGCTCTGAGGTGCGCGCGAAGATCGGCGCGATCTCGAAGCAGGTGGAGCACCCCCTCGCACAGCCCGTCGCGAAGGCGATCTGCCTGCTGCAGTACGTGAAGAGCGTGCACCGCAGCGCAGAGAATGTCGCGGCATCGCTGCATCGCAGCGTTGACGGCGACTCGCAGCTCGCCTCGGTGAAAGAGGCCCTACGCGCGCTCGAAGACGCCCACCTTGTGCGACAGGGAGACGACGGCTACCGTATTCCCACGCCGGCAGAGGATGACTGGGAGCGAAACCGCAACGGGATCAACCCGAAGCCAGGCGACGCGCACCGACTCTACCAGGAGGTGCTCGCGGCCTTCTGGCAGCCGCAGCCCGCACACACCCTCTTCGATACCAAGTCCTTCAAGGCCGGCCTCGCCATCCACGGGAAGGAAAGCACCCCGGGCGACGTGGTGTTTCAGCTCCACCTCGCCGAAGAGGGCAAGGACTTCGCCGCCCTCGCCGACGAGCTCCGAACGCGAAGCCAGCAGGAGCGCAAGCACGTCTTCTGGGCCGTCGCCCTCAACGACGCGATGGACCGTGAGACCGTCGAGCTCTTTCGCAGCCGAGAGATGCTCGGTCGAAAGCGCGGAGACACCAAGGCCGAAGACACCCCCGCCCTACTCGCAGAGGAGCGCGCGCGGGAGCGTCGGCACCTCGACGAGCTTCGCCGTCTGCTGCGCGCGGCCTGTCTCTCGGGGCGCGTCTACTTTCGCGGCACCGACCGGAGCCCCACCGACCGCGCGACGGATGTGAACAAGGCCGCGGTCGAGGCGCTCTCGCAGGTGCTCCCTGAGGTCTTCGAGCGATTCAAGGAGGGCGCTTCGAAGATCCAGGAGGTCAAGAAGGGCGCAGAGGCGCTCTTTACCGCCGAGAATCTGCAAGGGCTCCCCGCGGTCTTTACCAGCCTCGACCTGCTTCGCGACGAGAAGGGCAAGACCGTCTTTCGCTCAGACAGCGGTGCCTTGAAGGAGGTTCTCGACCGCATCGAAGAGCGCGCGAACTATGGTGACACCGCCAGCGGTCGCTATCTCGCCGATCACTTCGCCAGCGAGCCCTTCGGTTGGGACTTCGAGGTCGTGCGGCTGCTCGTGCTCTCCCTGCTTCGTGCGGGAAAGATCGAGGCGGTCAGCAAGGGGCAGACCCTCGACACCGTCACGACCCTCGATGCGCGAAAGACGTTCACTGACAACAATCTCTTTCGTCAGGCTGCATTTCGCCCGAAGAAGGGGATCGAGTTTGAAGAACTCGTGAAGGCCGCGGAGGCCTTTCGTGACACCTTCGGCAGCGAGGTCCGTGAGCTGAACGCGGGGGCCATCGTAGCCGAGCTGCGGAGGGAGGTCAGTCGCCACGAAGACACGGTGAGCGCCGCGAGAACCATCCTCATCGAGAATCAGCTCCCCGGCGCCGCTGCGCTCGAAGGCGCCAGCGGACAGATGAAGGCCATCCTCCGCGGGAGCGAAGACAACGCCATCGCGACCTTCAACGCCAGCCACCGCGCGATCAAAGAGGCCATCCGTCGCGCGGTCGAGCTGGGCCATGCCCTCACCGAACCCGCCCTCCTCGACCTCGGCCGCGCGCGCGCAGCGCAGGGCACGATCTGGGGCTTTCTCGCCCACGAGGACGACATCTCGGATGAGCTCCGTGCCCGCGCGGTCTTGCTCAGTGACCTCCTGGCTCGCGAGACGTTCTTTCGCGAGCTCCCCGCGATCGAGCAGCACGCCAGCGTCCTCGAGGCGGAGTATCAGCGGCGCTTCATCGAGGCCCTCGACGCGCGCGTGGCTGCCTACACCGAGGCGCTCGACGCGCTCGTCTCGACGCCGGGATGGAACGAGCTCGACCCCACCGCACGACGGCGCCTGGGCGAGCCCTTCGAGCGAGGGGCACGTCGCGACGACGTCAAGGTGCCCATCCCCCAGCTCCGCGCAGACCGCGACGCCTGTGACGGTCGACTGCGTACGGCGATCGCCGAGCTTCGGAGGATTCTCGATGGAGAGCGCGTTGTGTCGGTGAGCCTCGGGAGCTACTTCGCGGGCGGCGTCGAGACCGAGGAGCAGCTGGAGGCCGCGCTCGACGGGGTGCGCGCCGAGTGCGCGCGGCTCATCGGCGCGGGCAAGAAGGTCATCGTTCAGTAGGGGCGGGCGTGACAATCTCAGACGACACCATCAAGAAGGCCGTGCTCCGCTATCAGCGGGAGTACGACCGATATCTCAAGCTCGCCGCGCGCGTGGCCGACATCTGCCGCTCCGAGATCGTCGAAGGGAACGCGATTCGCGCCCAGGTGACCTCCCGCGCGAAGAGCCCCAAGAGCTTCGAGGGCAAGCTGCGCCGCTTTTCGCAGAGCGGTAAGAAGCACATGCCCGACGTGGACTCGGTCTTTCACCAGGTGCGCGACCTCTCCGCCGTTCGCGTGGCGACCTACGAACAGCGGCACGAAGACCAGGTCGTGCAGCTCGTCTGCCGCCGCTTCGTCGACGCCGAGGGCCGCGCTCCGACCTACGAGCGCAAAGACAAGAACCGCGACGACGCGAACAACTTCTACCGCGCGAGCCACATCGAGGTCTTTCTCAAACCCGCCGATCTGGTCGGCACCTACAGCAACGTCGCCGACGTCCCATGTGAGGTGCAGGTGTGCAGCATGATGGCCCACGTCTGGAACGAGGTCGAACACGACCTGGGCTACAAGCCCGCCGCGGGCACCCTCTCCGAGCAAGAGCGTACCTTCCTCATGATGCTCGGGCAGTCGGTACGCATGGGTGACAACACGATCCAGAGCCTCTTCGCAGAGACCGAGCGTCGCCAGCGTGAGCAGGGTGGCGCCTTCTCCGACGTCTACGACTTCGTCGCACGTCTTCGGGGATGGTTCCCCGGCGCAGACTTCGGGCGGCACGCGGGCGCGCTCTTCGAGGCCCTCCAGCCCATTCGCCTCGTGAGCCCCGACGGCATCCAGAAGCTTCTCGGCCTCACCGAGCCCCTCACCGACCTCGCCCAGAACGCCACGAACGACCTCTCCGCGCGCATCGACGCCGACGCGCGCCATCGCCTCGACCCCAGCTCCTCCGACCTCCTCCTCGTGCTCCTCCTCCCCAAGATCGCGACCTACCTCGCGACGGCGGACGCAACCACCGAAGGCGCCGCGCGCGTGAAATGGCTCGCCGAACAGTTTCTCAACACCCGAGCGCGCCAGGGGGAGGGCTGATGGACAAAGACACCCGCAACGCCATCGACCGCGCCACCCAGCGCGCGCGAAGGCTCCTCGAAGACGACTTCGCCGCGCAGCTCGAAGGCGACTTCGACGTTCACCGCGACGGCCGCGTCGCGCCCCACGCGGGCAAGCACCTCTCTCCCCGGCAGGTCTACGCCCGCGAGCGCGTCGTCGCCGCCATCGAACACAAGCGCGCCGCGGGAATGAGCCCCGCCGACGCCGTGCGCGACTACCTCCGCGACGCGGCCTTCACCACCCTCAACCGATTCGCCGCCCTCAAGATGCTCGAAGCCCGCGAGCTCGTGCAGGAGTGCGTCACCCGGGGAGAGCAATCCGCGGGATACCGCGAGTTCTATGGCATGGCGGCGGGACTGCCCCTGCTCCCCGAGAGCGCGGGCTACCGGATCTACATCGAGTCGCTCTTCGATGAGCTCTCCACCGAGGTGAAGGTGCTCTTCGATCGACGCGATCCGTCGAGCGTGCTGTGGCCAAAGCGCGCGAGCTTCGATCAGCTCCTCGCCCTGCTGAACGCAGAAGAGCTCGCCGGTATCTGGCGCGAAGACGAGACCATCGGCTGGGTCTACCAGTTCTTCAATGGACAAGACGAGCGCAAGAAGATGCGCGAAGAGAGCCAGGCGCCTCGCAACAGCCGCGAGCTGGCCGTGCGAAACCAGTTCTTCACCCCGCGCTACGTCGTTCAGTTTCTCACCGACAACACCCTCGGGCGCATCTGGTACGAGATGCGCGAGACGCAGACCGCCCTCGCCGAGAGCTGCGAGTACATGGTCCGCAAGCCCGATGAGACCATCGCGCCCCGCGCGAAGAAGGATCCGCGCGACCTTCGCGTGCTCGATCCCGCCTGCGGCAGCGGGCACTTTCTTCTCTACACCTTTGACCTCCTGCTCACGATCTACAAAGAAGCTCACGCCGACCCGAGGAGCCCGAAGAGCGACGCGACGGGACGCACCCTCGCCGAAGACCATCCCAGCCTCGATGCGCTCAAGCGCGCCGTCCCCGGACTGATCCTCGCGCACAACCTCCACGGGGTCGACATCGACCCCCGTTGCGCGCAGATCGCCCAGCTCGCCCTCTGGATGCGCGCCCAGCGGGCCTATCGCGACGACGAGATCCCGCGCGCCGAGCGCCCGCCGATTCGCCGCTCGAACATCGTCGTGGCCGAGCCCCTCGTCGCCCGCGACGACGAGCTCGACGCCTTCTGCAAGACCCTCAATCCCCCCCTCGTCGGTACGCTCTTTCGCTCCCTCGTCGAGGCGATGCAGCTCGCCGGGGACCTGGGCACCCTTCTTCCGCTGGAGAAGATCCTCGCCGCCGACATCGCCGCCGCGCGCAAGGCATGGAACGCGGCACGCGCCCGCCCGGGCCTCCTCCCCGGCATGGAGTCCCTCGCCCCGCAGTCTGAGCTCGACTTCGAGCGTCACCAGCAGGGCTTCTTCGACCTCGCCGCCGCTGTTCGCACCGCGTTGGATCGCTACGTCGGCGAGCAGGTCGGCGCATCGAGCACGCGCCGCCGCGTCGCTGCCTCTTCGCCGAAGACGCCACCCATGGCGTCGCCTGTTGGGCATCGCCGAGAAGAAGTACGACACCGTGCTGACGAACCCCCCGTTCGGATCGGGCAGCACACGCGCCAAGAAGGACTTCGAGAAGGCCTACCCACGCACGAAGAACGATGTGTACGCGGCCTTCGTCGAACGCGGGATTCAACTGCTGTCGTCCCGCGGTCGCGTCGGCGCGATCACGTCGCGAACGAGCTTCTTTCTGTCGAGCTTCCAGAAGTGGCGCGAGGATATCTTGTTGAAGAGGCGCCGCCGGTGGTCTTCGCGGACCTTGGCGCGGGCGTGCTCGACAGTGCGATGGTGGAGACGGCGGCGTATTGCCTGGAGGTGCGCGCATGACCGTGTTTATTCGTCTCACAGATTCATCTGTCGACAATAAGCCCGCTGAACTACTGGAATCAATTTCTGAGGTTGCCGTTTCCGGAGCAAGCCGCATCGAGACATTTGAGCAGAATGTAAACGCCTTTGGTTCCATTCCCGGTAGCCCATTCGCCTACTGGATTGGCGATGCAATCAGGAGACTATTCACCACACATTCGAAGCTTGCAACACACAATAGAATCGCAGCGTCTGGCGGAAAGACGAACGAGGATTTCCGGTGAGTTCAGCTTCATGTGGGAAGTCGGAACTGCTTTCGGTCACCGATGGGCTCCCTTTGCGAAGGTGGTGCATTCTCTCGATATTACGCAGACGTGCATTTGTTGCTCGACTGGAAGGATGACGCACGGGCGCTCAAGGCGCACCTGGTCGCCTACAGAAGCTCACGAGGCTGGTCGGCGCATTGGGCAGCGGAACTCCACAGCAGTGAACACTACTTTCGGCCTGGACTCACGTGGCCACGCCGAAGACACAGGAGCCAGCTTCGGAGTTCGTGCCATGCCAAGCGGCTGCATTTTTGCCGACAAGGGACCAACAGCTTTCTTGAGCGGCGACTCGTCATCGAGCCTTCTTGCACTTCAACAATCATGTCATCGCGCGTCTTCGTGTACCTAGTTGGGCTCCAGATGGCTTTCGGCTCCTACGAAGTCGGTGTAATCCAGCGCACACCCGTGCCCAATCTCTTGGATTTGGATCACGCCACCTTGTCAAAGTGGTCGCGTCGCGCATGGTCGCTGAAGCGCGCACTCGATACCGTCGACGAGACCTCGCACGCCTTCATCCTCCCATTCGATCTCAAGCGACTTGACACGGCTGCCACTGAGACGGAGATCGCCTCAATCCAGAATCAGATCGACGATGAGGCGTTCAGGCTCTACGGCATCTCGGAGGCGGACCGCGCCAGCATCGAGGCGCCAGCCGCGAAGTCCGTAGACGGCGAGGCCGATCAGGAGGAGGACGACGAAGAAGAAGAGGACGAAGACGACGAGGCCGCACCTCGTGCCGAGGCGTTCCCGCTCCTGGCTTGTCGGTGGCCTTCGCCCTCGATTCGCGGCTCGCGACGGGGGAGCGGGCGATTCCGCCAGGCCCGAGCCCTTCGATCCGCTGCCATCACGTTCGCCTGGGATGTATCCCGAGGGCGAGGAGCCCGAAGAGCGTCCCGACGTTCTCGTCGATGATCCCGGACACCCGGAGGACCTCGCGGCGCGCGCGCTCGCCGTCGCCGAGCGGGTGAAGGCCGAGGCTCCCGAGGGCCTTCGTGCGTGGCTCTCAAGGGATTCTTTTCGCTGCACATCAAGATGTATTCAAAGAGCCGTCGCAAGGCGCCGATCTACTGGCAGCTGGCGACGGCCTCGACTGGCTTCTCGGTGTGGCTCTACATCCACGCGTTCAGCAAGGACACGCTCTTTCGTGTGCAGAATGACTACGTCGCTCCCAAGCTCGCGCATGAGGCGCGGCGCCTCGACGCGCTGACGAGCGAGCTGCGGGATGGGGGGACGGCGTCGCAGCGCAAGGCGCTCGCTGCGCAGGAGGCGTTTGTCGAAGAGCTTCGCGCGTTGCTCGATGAGGTGAAGCGCGTGGCGCCGCTGTGGAATCCCAACCTCGATGACGGGGTGCTCATCAACTTCGCGCCGCTGTGGCGGCTCGTTCCGCAGAACAAGGCGTGGCAGAAGGAGCTGCGATCCACGTGGGACGCGCTCTGCGAGGGAAAGTACGACTGGGCGCACCTCGCGATGCACCTGTGGCCCGAGCGGGTGGTTCCGAAGTGTGCGAAGGACAGGAGCTTCGCCATCGCGCACGGCCTCGAAGATGTGTTCTGGGTGGAGGGCGCCGACAGCAAGTGGAGCGCGCGCAAGACGCCCACGCGGGGGATGGAGGAGCTCGTCGCGGAGCGGAGCTCACCCGCGGTGAAGGCGGCGCTGAAGAGTCTGTTGGAGGCGCCGGTGGCGAGCGGTGTCACGAAGCGCGGGAGAAAGGGGAAGGGTCATGCTTGAGTCGCTTCACCTGAAGAATGTGGGTCCCGCGGCGGAGATGCGGATGGAGCTCGCGCCGCGGTTGAACCTCATCACGGGGGACAACGGGCTGGGGAAGACGCTGCTCCTCGACAGCGCGTGGTGGGCGCTGACGCGCACGTGGCCGGTCACCTGGGGTGGGCGGGGGATTATCCCTGAGAGGAGGGGGCTGCGATCGATTTCGTAGCATGGCGGGGTGAGGTCGCTGTGCAGACGAGAGTCGGAATACGACTACGAGGGTGCGGTCTGGAAGACCACCGAGCACACTGAAGCGCCGCGCGCGGACCGACATGAGGGCAGGCTCGTGGTGTACCTCCGTGAAGCGGGGCATTTCAGTGCATGACGCTTCCGGACGGGTGAGCATTTTCGTCTACCCGCGCCGTCAGCGCTGCCCCAGGCAGAGTCATGCATTCCAGTTCCTGGGCGGCAGATCTGGGACGGGCTCGCGCTTGCGGAAGGTGGCAGCCTGGCGTGTGAAGGGCTCGTGCGCGATGTGGGCCGCTGGGCGTTGAAGCGCGAGAGCACCAGATTCGATCAGATTGCGGGATCGATGAGCAACTCACCGGCGACGAACATTTCGTCTCACACGCGAGGTGCGGCGGGTCTACGTCGATGACTCCCGAGACTTTCCTGTTGTGATGGGTCCAGCGGGTGCGCTCCCCATCGCGCACGCACCGGCGGGTTTGCGTCGCATCCTCGGGCTCGCGTACCTCGTGGTGTGGGCGTGGTGCGAGCATCGCATCGCCGCGGACTTGAAGAAGCGGCCTCCAAACAACTCGCTTGTGTTGTTGATTGATGAGGTCGAGAGCCATCTGCACCCGAAGTGGCAGCGCACGATCCTCCCGAGCCTGATGCGTGCGCTGGGCGGTGAGGTTCAGCTTCAGGTGATCGCGACGACGCACTCGCCGATGGTGCTCGCGTCGCTGGAGCCCCTGTTCGACGCCGAGCAGGACGCGTGGTTCGACCTCGACCTTGAAGATCAGCAGGTGGTGCTGAGGCAGCGTCCGTACATTCGCCACGCGAAGCAAAGTGGGCAACTGGCTCGCGAGTGAAGCGTTCGACTTGAAAGAGCCGAGGTCCCTTGAAGGCGAGCGCGCCGTGTCCGACGCCAAGGCGCTGATGGAACGACGCGATGTTTCACCGAAAGAGGTACGTCGCGCGGACGCCGCGCTGAGGGAGGCAGGCCTGCCCGACATCGACGTGATCTGGGTGTCATGGAGGTACTTTCGCGACCGGATCCTGGAGAAGGCCCCGAAAGTGCCCACGAGCAAGCCAGGGCGGAGGGCGAAGTGATCCCCGTCGCTCCTGCCGAGGAGCCTCCGACATTCAATGCCCACGTTCGGGAGCGCGGAAAGGCGGCGATCGGGCGGCTATTGGGTCAGAGCGTGCTCGGTCCTGGGCGCAAACCTGTGACGACCTACGCGAGGCCGGAGGACATCCCTGGCAACAAGTTTCCGACCTACTGGACTGAGACGCGAGGCGGCGATGGCAAGAGCGCACTCGACGACCTCATGGACTCGTATGCACAGACCTGCGCGTATCTCGGGATGCGACTTGAGCGAGCCACTGGCAGCCCGACGGTCGACCACTTCGTTCCGAAGGAGCGCGACTGGCAACTCGTCTACGAGTGGTCCAACTACCGATTGAGCGCGGGTTGTGTGAATGGCGCGAAGGGAACGCGCGACGTCGTAGATCCCTTCAAGGTCCAGTCGGGGTGGTTCGAGCTCGATCTCGACACCTTTCGTGTGCACCGCGGCCAATCGGCGCCTGCCACCGAGCACGGACGCATCGATCGAACGCTGGAGATTCTCAACTTGAGGCAATGCGTCTCGCAGCGCGGAGACTTCATCCAGCTCTACCGCAATGAGAAGATCATGATTCGTGAGGTCGAGCGGTATGCGCCCTTCATCGCCGCCGAGCTTCGACGACAGGGGAGACTCATGAGGGGAGACACCTGATGCACCCGCTTCATGACTATGTGGCGAAGCAGCTCGGCGACAGGATCAAGGAGCGTCGGGTCGTAGTCTGGTACGACGAGCGCGGAGACTTTCAACCCTTCGTCGACGAGCTGCGCGGCGCCGTACGCATTGATCGAAGCCCGTGTCGGTATCTCTCGGCGGAGTCTGCCCTCCTCGTCGAGTACGCGGGCTCGCTCTTCGAGCTCCGTGAGCTGGTCGAGCCCCACGTGTGCGGCGACACCCCCGACGCGGTGGTGATCTACCTCGCGGGCGTGACCCACGACGCGAAGGGCTCTGTGCTCATGGAGCTTGAAAAGGCCGGGCGCACCTGGAAGCCCGAGCTGAAGCAGCTCGCGCGAAACGTGCTTCTTCAGCGGTTCACGCAGGGCGTCGTCGACGAGCTGCTACCCTACGAGCGCAAGGTCTCATACGAAGACCTCTCGCGCGCCGCGTCGGGGGATGGCGGCGCGGAGCAGCCCTCGATCTTGAAGGGAATTTTTCACGACGCGAGCGGCAGCGATGGGCTCCTCGCGATGGCTGGTGAGCGACGCGCGCGACGACGAGGTCGATTCCAAGGGCGCGACGCGGGGGCTCGCGAAGCTGCTCAAGGCGCGACTCGGATTGGGCTCGGTCGATGCGCCCATCGAGCTCGCGCGGTCACGCTGCGGCATGTGCTCGCCAACGAGTTTCGTCTGGACCTCTCGTGCGAGGCCCCTGAATCGCTACAGAGCGTCGACGCGCCCAGGGCAAGGACGAAGCGGCGGTGCGAAGGAAGATCCTTGCCCGCCGCCTTCGCGGCGGTCATCCCGGATCACACCGACCCTCGCGAACCACGTCGAGACCGAGCTGGGCCTCGGTCGCGCGAGCCATCCCGCCGGGCGCGCTCGGTGCCATCGACACCTTTCGCTTCGAAGAGCGCGCTCTTGAAGCACGCCGAGGATCTCATCGCGAAGGGTGAGTTTGAGACGGCGCTCGGCCTCGTGGCCGATCGGGAGCAGAGCTTCTGGCTCGACCGCGAGGTCGCGCGAAAGGCCCAGTGGGAAGCGGTTCGGCGCATGGCCGAGCTCGGCGAGGCGGCGAAAGCGCAGGTCAGGGCTTCGATCGCGCGGGCCTCGGGCGACGTCGGTGTGGTTCGACGCATACGTCAACCGCTCTGGTACGGGGTGGTTTCGTCGGATCAGGCGCAACGGCGTCTGGAGTCGTGGGTCTCGAACCTCGATGACGAGGCCGAGGAGCGTCCGCTCGCGCTCGTGCGCCGCGCCTGCGAGACGTCGTTCACGCGAATGGCCGAGGGATTCAGCAAGGCTCTCTCGCGCGCGGGTTGGAGCCTGCCGGAGGTCTTGCATCAGACCCGAATCTGGGCGAGGTGGTGGGCGAGAGCCCGCGGCCCGTCGCGTACTTTCTGGTCGACGCGATGCGCTACGAGATGGGCGTGGAGCTGGCCGAGCGGGTCTCGAAGGGCTCCTGAGGTCTCGGTGCGCGCCGGCGTGCGCTGGCTCCCAACATCACGCCCATCGGCATGGCGGCGCTGATGCCGGGGGCTTCATCGAGCTTCTCGGTGGTCGAGCAGGGCGGAAGGCTCGGGGTACGCATCGACGGTACCTTTCTCCCCGACCTCACGGCGCGGAGGCGACACGCGGCCTCGCGCGTCCCGCGGATCATCACGAACACAGGCCTCGACGAGCTGTGTGAGCCTTCAGCCCTCGAAGCTCGCGAAGAAGGTTCAGGGCGCGCCGGTCATCATCGTGCGGTCGCAAGAGATCGACCACGCGGGAGAGACCGGCTTCACCTATCAAGCCCGTCAGGTCATGGACACGGTGATCGACAACCTCGCGCGCGCGATTCGCAAGCTCGCGAGCGCAGGCGTCGAACGGGCGGTCGTGAGCGCAGACACGGTCATCTCTTCTTCGCCGAGGATCGAGACGAGTCGATGCGCGCAGACGCGCCAGGCGGTCAGACCGTGGACCTTCACCGGCGTTGCTGGATCGGTCGCGGCGGCGCGACCCCGCCGGGCTGTGTGCGGGTCGCGGCGACCTCACTCGGGCACGCATCCGATCTTGAGCTGGTTTTTCCGAGCGCCTCGGGCGTGCTGAGGGCGGGGGCGACCTCGCGTTTCACCACGGCGGGCCGTCGTTGCGGAACTGGTCATTCCCGTGTTGACGGTGCGAACGAAGGCGGGTGAGTCGCCACGATCGACCGCGGGACCGATCGACATGACGGTCTCCCTGACGCGGTGACCAACCGGATCTTCAGCGTGACCTTCACCTACAGCGCGAAGCAGATGCTCCTGGGCGATACCGGCGTGCAGGTGCGTCCGCTGCTTCTCGCGGCAGGTCGGCAGGTCGGCGCGGTGGGGATGGCGGTTGACGCGCCCTTCGACCGCGCGACGGGGACGGTGAGGCTGGAGCCCAAGAAGCCGGTGACCGTGGCCTTCTTGTTGAGTGATGAGCGCGCCGAGTCGCTGCGCGTGGTCGTACAGGATCCGACGACCGACGCAGAACTCTATCGTTCGCCCCATGACATTCCGGTACGACCTTGGAGTCTAGATCAATGCCCAGCGGAGCTGCTCCGACCCGAGATTCCCTCGACGACAAGGCCAACCGACTCTTCGCGGGAAAGGTTGTGCGTAAGGACCTCGTCCGAAAGGTGAAGGTCGGCGCGAACGTGCCGGTCTTCGTGCTCGAATTCCTCCTTGGGAAGTACTGCGCCTCCTCGGACGAGGTCTCGATCACGATGGGGCTGCAGGTCGTGAACGACACCCTCGCGAACAACTACATCCGCGCCGACGAGTCGATGAAGGCTCAGGCGATGGTGAAGGATCGAGGGCGCCACACCTTTATCGACAAGGTAAAGGTGCGCCTGGTCGACTCGGACTTCTGGGCCGAGGTCTCGAACTTCGGGCACAAGAACGTTCACGTGCCCGAGCACTACGTGCGCGACTACGAGCGCCTCGTGATGGGTGGCGTGTGGTCCCAGGTCGACATGCGCTTCGAGTACGACGAGGAGTCCAAGGGCAAGAACCCCTTTTGGATCGACCGGCTCGTACCGATCCAGATCGCGTCCTTCGACCTTGATGAGTACCGCCGTGTTCGCGCAGAGTTCACGAGCGATGAGTGGCTCGACCTTCTCGTGCGGAGCATGGGCTACGAGCCCAACGAGATGTCACGGCGCCTGAAGCTGCTCTTTCTCGTGCGGCTCATTCCGCTGGCCGAGCGCAACTTCAACATGGTCGAGCTGGGGCCTCGCGGAACGGGCAAGAGCTACGTCGTGCAGGAGGTCTCGCCCTACTCCGCGCTGCTGACGGGCGGCACGACGGTCGCGAACCTCTTCGGCCACATGAACGGTCGGCAGAAGGGCATGGTGCAGATCTGGGATGTTGTGGGCTTCGACGAGGTCGCCGACCTTCAGAAGATGCCGAAGGAGGTCATCACGACGATGAAAACCTTCTGCGAGTCGGGCACCTATCAGCGAGGACAGGAGGCGGTCTCGGGAGACGCGAGCATCGCGATGTTCGGCAACACGAACCAGCCCATCGACGTGATGGTGCAGACAGGCCACCTCTTCGCGCCGATGCCCGACATCATTCGCGACGACATGGCCTTTATCGACCGCATGCACTTTTACCTCCCTGGCTGGGAGATCCCGAAGATGCGAAACGAGATGTTCACGAGCCACTACGGCTTCGTCGTGGACTACCTCGCCGAGGCGCTCAGAGAGTGCCGCAAGCACAATTTCACCGAGGTGATCGACCGTCATTTCTCGCTCGGAGGCCACCTCAACGCGCGCGACCGCAAGGCGGTACGCAAGACGGTGTCGGGGCTCATGAAGATCCTCTATCCCCACGGCGAAGTCTCGCGGGAGGAGCTGGGGGAGATCCTGGAGCTGGCGCTCGAAGGTCGTCGGCGCGTGAAGGAGCAGCTCAAGAAGATGGGCTCCTTTGAGTACTATCACACGTCGTTCAGCTACTCCGATGACGAGACCGGCGAGGAGCGGTTCGTCGGTGTGCCCGAGCAGGGCGGCAGAGACCTCATCAGCGCCGACCCGCTGGCGCCTGGGACCGTCTACAGCGCGGGGGTGACCTCAGACGGCACCGTCGGTCTCTACCGCGTCGAGGTCTCGGTCTCATCAGGGACTGGGAAATTGAAGCTCGCCGGGGGTGTCGCTGGCGCGATGAAAGACTCGGTTCAGCGCGCCTTCAGCTATCTGCAGTCGCGGAAGTCTGAGCTTGGCATCGCCAGAGACCTCGATGTCTCGGACCTTCACGTCGAGGTCATCGACCTTCTCGCCAACCGCGTGGAGGCCGAGCTGGGCGTCGCGTTCTTCGTCGCGGCGTACTCGGCGATGCGCAAGGCACCGGTCAGCCCCGCGCTGCTTGTCCTTGGCGACATGAGCGTTCAGGGGAACATCAAGCCGCTGCGCTCGCTCACCGAACCCCTGCAGGTCGCGAGGGACAACGGCGCCAAGCGCGCGCTCATCCCGATCGAGAACAAGCGGAACTTTCTCGATGTAAGCGCCGACATCATGGAGCACGTCGACCCGGCCTTCTATGGGGATCCGAAGACGGCGGCGATGAAGGTGCTCGGTGGATGATGCGGCGATGACGCTGATTTCTGCGGATCATAGGCGAACCATCACGTCTCCGACATTCGAGGGTAACACCCGGAGATGGCGCACAGCCCATGAACCTCATGCGCCCCGAACGCCCTCCCGCTGCGCTTGAAGTGCCCCTCCCCCGCGAGCTGCGCGCCCACCCTCGCGAACGAAAGCCCCTCCGCGCGCAGCGCCCTCGCCCGCGCCTGCGTGGCCCGCTCGCCCTCGTGGGGCTCGAGGTGAACTCCGTCCGCGCCAACGCGCCATCCCCACGGCACGCCGCCCACGCGCTCTCCGCGGGCCTTCTTGACCCCGAGGGCGGCCTTCGTGCGCGCTCGGATCTGCGCCCGCTCAAAGGCCGACGCGCCATCGAGGATGGTCCGCATGAACTGCTCCGCGGGTGAGTCCCCGTTGCCGATCCCGTCGGCCGCGACGACCCGGGCGCCGGCGCGGGCTGCGAGATGATCGACGGTCCCGGCGATCACGACGTCGCGGGCGAGGCGGTCTCGCTTGGCCACGACCAGCACCCCTGCGTCGAGCTCGTTGAGGGCGTTGAGCGCCGCCGTGAGCCCTGGGCGCTCGCTGGCGTGCCGGGCGCCGCTCACGCCGAGATCCTCGTACCAGCCGACGACCTCGGCGCCCTCGCGTGCGGCCCACGAGGCGACCTGGGCTCGCTGCGCGTCGGGGCCGAGGCTCTGGTCGTCGGTCGAGACGCGCAGGTACGCGACGGCGCGGCGCGGGTCGCGAGGGGATGGAGCAGAGCGTCGCGGAGGTCCCATGAGGCCAGGATGAACGCCACTGACCATTCGTCCACCGGTCGGATGACGAATTTATGCCCGTTTACGCCGTAAACGACGTTTACGCGCCGGGCTTGGGCGACGACGGAGGCGAGAGCAGGTTCAACGCCACAGTCGGTTGGGGCGACGCAGTGCCCTTCATCTCCTCGAGCGCGGCCTGCCGGAGCCTTTGGGCTTTCTTGCCGCGCGGCTTGGAGCCTTCGAGAAAGCCGTACTCGCTCATGCGGCGGTAGAAGGTGCGCCGGGGCATTCCGAGGCGCTCGGCGGCGGCGCCGCGATCCCAGCGGGTCGCGTCGAGCGCCTCGAGCATCTGCCTGCGCTCGGTCTCCATGTGCTCCGTGAGGTTGCGCGGCCGCTGCGCCGGCCTGGGCGCGCTCGGCGCTGTGCCCGCGTCGCCCGGCATCGCGTAGGCGCTCTGGAGAAACTCCCGCAACACACGCCCGGCGACAGCCTCGGCGTCCCGACAGGACCCGAGGAGCTCTGGGATCAGTCGTAGCGCCCCCCCGCCCAGCGCCGCGACGACCATCACGGCCTCGTCGGCGGTGAGCACCCCCTCCGCGCCCAGAGCGCGCTCCGAGAGCGCCTCGCCCAGTCCGGCGATCGCTGACGCCAGAGGCAGCTTCTGACCGCTGCGCGCTTCGAGCCAGGCCTCGAGCTCCCGTGCCCGAACCAGGAGGCGAGGCGCTCCTCCAGAGACTTCGACGCGAAGGGAGAGCGCGCCTGGGGCCCGGAGCTCGAGGGTGCCAGCATAGGGGACTGCCATCGGCGCATCATGCGGCAGTGTGGGCCGATTCTGCAAGATGATCGCGATGCGTGACGAATGCGCCATGGAATCGCAGCGGGTTCGTCCGAGGACCTGACAGGGCGCTGGGGGATCCAGTGGGACCATCGGGCCGATGCTTCGGCGTCGCCTGGATCACCTTCGCTCAGATTCTGCGCTGCCACCGTGGATTCGGGTCCACGGTTCGCGAAACGACCAGGAATTCCGCGGTCCCGAGAAATCGTCTCCCCTGGGGGCCCCTCGAACACCTCGATTTCTCCGCTCAATTCGACGGCATCGGCACTCCATGTAGACATCGCGGCCATTTTGCCAGTGGCGCAAGATATAACCGCACCCTAGGCTGGGCTGCATGAACATCTGTATCCCTCCGCGCGCCCTCCTGCTGCAGTCCGGGGTTTCCCCGGAGGAGTTGTCCGCCCTCGCCCGCTCCATCGCCCGCGTCACCGCCCTCGACCCGCGACCGGTTCGCCGGGCGCTGCTCGGGGAGCGCGTGCGCGACTCGACGCGGATCGCGGTCGAGCGTGCGCTTCGCGAGCTGGAGCGCGCCGCCCCGCAGCACTCCGCGCCGATCACACCGCCGCCCCCGGCGGCGCTCGCGCCCATCGACACCGCCGCCCACGCCCTCAACCCCTCGGACCCGACGACCCCCTGAGCGTGAAGGCCGAGAGGATAGCGACTCACGGCCTTCATGGAGAACCAGCATGTCGAATCTCAAGGTGATCCCCCTGACCCCCTGTGTCAATCTGGCAGAGGAGCGGCCCATCACGACTGAAACGGAGCCGATGAGCTCGTGTGAGCTCTCCGCGCTGCTGCCGGCGTGGTCGCGCCTGCCGAGGGACTTCCAGCGGCAGCTCCTGTCGCTCGCCCAGACCGTCCAGGCGCTCTCCGCCATGCCGAGGCAGCGACGGCGGAGCCCCGTTCGCGCGCTCGCGCCCGACGAGCGGGTCGATCCCGACACCGCGCTGCGCGCCCAGGCGTTCTTCCGCCGATTCGCGGAGGTGTCGTCGTGAACGATCGGGACGAGCTCGCGCGGGCGATCTTTCTCCACAACAAGCGCCAGCGGCGCGGCTCCAGGCGACGTGGCCGCTCCCGGCGACCGCCGTACGCGGCGTCGAGCCGGCCGAGCGGTCGGCGCGCCCGCAGGTGGTCGGGGGATGGCCTCGGGGGATTCGAGCGGGTCAGCCGCGCGTCCCCCTGCCCGATCTGCCGCCACGACTCCTTCTGCCTCGTCGCCCGCGACGGCGCGATGGTCCTTTGCACCCGGGTCCAGAGCGACCACCACCGCCCGAACACCATCAGCGATCTTTGGGCGCACCCCATCGGCGAGCGCGCCTACCCCGCCGCCGCGTCCGTGCGCCCGGCTGTGTCGCCGCCGACGTCGAGCCTCGCCCCGCCCGAGCTCCGCGACCGCGCCTACCGCGCCCTGCTCGCGCGCATGAACCTCGCGCCCATGGACCTCGCCGCGCTCGAGCGGCGAGGACTCTCGGCCGACGCGATCCACCGCGGGCTCTACCGCACCCTCTCCTGCGATCGGCGATTCTCACTCGCGCGGGACGTGATCACGGCCGAAGGGCTCGGGCACTGCGCGTGGCGCATCCCGGGATTCAGGTTGACCGGACTGGGAGGCTGGACCCTCGCTGGGGCGCCCGGACTCCTGATCCCCGTTCTGGACCTCGAGGGGCGCGTCGTCGCGCTCAAGATCCGAAACCGCAGCGACGTCGGACCTCGCTACACGCTCCTGTCCGCCCGGTGGGACGGCGGCGCGCCCGCCGAGGCCGCGCTCCACGTCCCCCTTCGCGCGCGGGAGTTGCTCGAGGGTGGCGCCGAGGTCCTCTGGATCACCGAGGGCGAGCTCAAGGCGGACGTGATCACGGAGCTGCTGCAGCGCCCCTGCGTGAGCGTGCCTGGCGTGGGCTGCTGGTTCCGCGCGTTCGCAGCCGTCACGCGATGGCCCACCCCTGGGGGCGTCGTCATCGCGTTCGACATGGACCGCCTTCTCAAGCCCGCCGTCCAGCGCGCCCAGGACGCGCTCCGCGACGCGCTCATCGCGCGCGGTGTGCGGGTGCAGTGCGCGGAGTGGGATCGCGTGCACAAGGGCTTCGACGACTTCCTCGCCGCGCGACTTCGCCCCAATGCCGCGGCCAACGAGGTGGCCGAATGACCGCGGAGGAGATCACGTCGCGCGCTGCGGATGCCGCCTCCCTGACGTCCCTGGGCGTCACCCTCGTCGAAGACCTGACCGCCGAGAACCTTCACGCGAGGCTCGCGGCGGCGCCAGACGAGGTCTCCCGCATCCAGATCGCGCTCTCGCCGGAGGTGCTCAAGGCCGCGGCGCGCCTGAAGGCTCAGCGCGACCTGCGGGCCCTCGCGGCGCTCCGGCAGGTCGTGAAGTCCCACCGGGTGGCCCTGCCGATGTGGGACGAGGGCGTGCTCGACGCGCTCGTCCTGTACGACGAGGAGACCCGGCAGTCCTGCGCGGAGCACGCCGCGATCGGGGACGCCGTGGGGGCTGCCGGGGCTGAGGCGCTCGCCTCGAAGCGTCGCGAGGTCAGTGAGGAGTACACGCCCTACATCGACGCCTTCACCGCGCCCGATGGGCACGCGTTCGAGATGGAGCCCGGTCGGCTCAGCGTGATCGAGACCCGCAAGGGCGCCAACGGCCCGCCCGGCCACCCTCGCGTCCGCCCGCTCGCCAACGCGGCCGGTCGGATCATCGCCAAGATCGAAGAGCACCCGCTCCCCGGGGTGCCGGGGATCGTCTGGTGCCGCGTCGGCTTCGCGCTCAAGAACAAGCCCCCGTTCACGGTCGATGTCCGCGCCGACGAGTTCGACGCCATGAAGTGGATCCCGGCGTCGACCGCGAAGAGGGTGTACCTGATGGCAGGGCACGACACGCCCGGCCTCATGCGCCTCGCGCTCGACGTGACGGGCGAGGGCACCATTCTCCACCGTCGATACGGCTACCTCGGCTGGACCCGCCAGAACGACCGATGGATGAAGCTCCACGCGGGAGGGGCGATCGACGCGAACGGGGTCGTGCCCGACGTCGACGTTCGCGTCGGCGCGAGGCTCTCACGCTTCCGACTCCCGCCCCCGCCGACGGACACGGCGCGCCGCGAGGCGCTCGCCCTGTTGGCCGAGCTCGTGTCGCTCACGCCGTCCCCAGCGGTGCTTCCCACGGTGAGCTTCGTGGTGCGCTCCCTCCTCGGCCCCGGCGCGGGGATCTTTCACCTGCACGCCCAGGCCGGACTCGGCAAGTCGCACCTGCAGGCGATGGCTTCATGCCTGGCCGGAGACTTCGACGGGCCGAAGTCGCTCCCAAGCGACTGGGATCGCGACACCGACAAGTTCATCGCGAAGATGTTGAGCCAAGCGGGCGACGTGCCCCTCCCGATCGACGATTGGCGCCCGATCTTCGACCCGGGCGGGGCGAAGTTCCACGCGGTCGCCCGGGCGCTCTTCAACATGTCCGGGCGCGGCGCTCTCGCCAGGGACCGCTCGTTCAACGAGACGCCCGAGCCTCGAGGCGCGGCCTTGTCGAACGGGGAGGCGATGGTTCTCGAGGGCTCGTGGTCGGGCCTCTCGCGCGTGCTGATGGTCGAGCTGTCCGAGCGGGTAGCCCTCCCCGACGGGATCTACGCCCCGACGGCTGGCGACGACGGCCCGCAGCGGGCATTCACCATCCGCGCTCCCGCAGGGCTCGCCGCGGCCGGGGCGCTGCTGGTCCAGTGGCTGGCCTCGCGCCTCGACACCTGGCGCGACCCCACTGCGCTGGACTCGCGGACGCGCCTCGCCGCGGCGGAGCGCGCCGCGTTGGTGAGGTGGGGCGTTCGTCAGTCGGCGCGGGCCGTAGACGTGCTTGGTCCGACGGCCCTGGGCGCCGCGGTCCTCTTCGACTTCCTCTCCGACCAGGACGCGCTGACGGAGCATGGGTTGGCGGAGCTGGACGCGCGCCTTCGCGACGCCTTCGGCGCGCTCGACACCGACCGCACCGAGATCCTCGAGACGCACCTCCCGGGTCGGGTCTGGGTCGACTCGCTCGCGGCGTTGCTCCGCGCCGGCGCCTGCCACATCCGGCTGGTGCATGAGAACAAGAGCCAGCAGAGCCCGCCCCCGTTCCGGCGCGCGCTCGGCTGGCACCAGCGCGGCGCCTTCTGGGAGGGACAGGGGCCCTGCGTAGGTCACCTGATCCACGACAAGTTCCCCGGGGCGATCTGCGTCGACGCCGGGGTCGCGCTCGACCTCATGCGCCGCGAGAACAAGCGCAACGGCAGGGCCACGGACATTCCCAACCTCGATCACCTGTCGCGCGAGCTCGTGGTCGCCGACCTGCTGGCGTTTCGCGAGAACGCCAAGCGGGCCGCGGTGCGCCCGAGGATCGACGGCGCTCAGGTGCCGCGGCTCGCGCTGCGGCTCTCGGCGCTGGGGATCGAGGGCGACGGGAACGAGACGGACGACGAGGACGAGCACGCGGTCACGCACCGCGAGCCCTCCGAGGACCACTGATCGACGCCGCCGCGGCGCCGCGCTCAGAGGCGTGACCGACCGGTGCAGCGCAAGGCGGCGGGGGCCATCCACGAGCGCGATGAGGAATCCAGGGGAGATCCCGCGTAGCGGGCGCACGACGAGGAGCGAGTGATGAACACGGGAGTGCAACGCAGAAGGCCGCGCGGCACGGGCAGGTTGGAGCAGAGGGGGAGCCGCTGGAGGATTCGGTACAGGCTCCCGACGGATCGGGAGCTCACAAAGACCCTCGACACGCGCGAGGAGGCCGAGGAGTTCTTGCGCGCCCTTCGCAGCCAGGCGCACGAGGCGGAGCTCAAGGGCGCCTTCGACGCGCCCACCGAGCTCACCTTCGGCGCGTGGGGCGAGAAGTGGATGGAGCGCCGCGCGCAGCGGGTGGCGTCGCCCATCAAGGACCGGTCGCCCTGGAGGAACTACATCGCGAACAGCGCCCTCTACCTGATGCCCCTGCGAGCGATCCGGCCGCCCCACGTGGTCGAGTGGCTCGACGCCCTCGAGGCGGGTCGGGGGGTGAAGGGACGGCGGCTTTCGCGGCAGAGCCTTCTCCACATCGTGAACCTCGTGCGCATGTGCCTGGGCGACGCGCGGCGCGCGGGGCACATCGACCTCAATCCCGCGCAAGACATCCGACCCCGGCGACGGGACCCCAAGCGCGAGGTCGTGTACCTCACGGTCGACGAGATCCGCGCGGTGAGGGACTGCGAGGCGATCCCGCTGCGGGCGCGCTGCTGCTACCTCTTCGCGATCTTCACGGGGATGCGCGAGGGCGAGCTCTGGGCCCTGCGATGGGAGGACATCACCCTCGACGGCACGCGGCCCGAGGTGATCGTTCGGCGGTCGAACAATCGGGAGACGACGAAGGGCGGTCGGACGCGAACGATCCCGCTCCTCCCCGAGGCCCGTTCCGCGCTGAACACGCTTCGTTCGCTGGGAGATTTCACCACGAAGCCCCACGACCTCGTCTTTCCCGCGCCGAGGGGCGGACAACGTTCGATGTCAAACGATCATGGCTGGGGCTCCCGCGCCCGCCGCGTCGGCCACAGGGTGCTCGCCGGTATCGACCGTCGCGTGCGCTTTCACGACCTGCGGAGCACCTGCGCGTCGCACCTGATCATGGGGACGTGGACCCCCCGACCGCTTGAAATTGTGCCCGCGCAGCGCGTTCTCGGACACAGCGACATCAAGACGACGATGGGCTACGCGCACCTCGCCCCCGGCTACCTGCACGACGTGATGAACGGCGCGCTCGGGCAGGACAGGTAGGGAGTCCCATCCCGCGCGCGCCCGAGCTCCTTCCGCGCCGTCTTCGTCGACGACCCTCCTCCCCCGAATCTCCCACACCGCCGCAGAATGATCGGCGCCTCGAGAGAATCAATTCCCGGTCGCGCTCCGTCTGAGCGCCGAGGGTCGTTGGTGCCCGAACGAGTTCGCCCAACCGCGCGAGGAGGCCCGACGATCTGCCCGAGGTCCGTCGGTCCTCGACGCGAGGCACCCACAGCGACGCGGTGACTCAGCGAAAGAATTGTTGATTCAGAGGGTTGCGACGGATGAGTCACCAGGCCACCCGAGGCACCGCGATCCGGCAGAATCCTACGGAGAGGAGCGATCGAAGGAGATGGGAGTGCAACGCCGCAGACCACGAGGCACGGGCCGTCTGGAGCAACGCGGGAGCCGCTGGCGGGTCCGCTGCACGCTCCCCTCGGGAGAGGAGCTGAGCGGCACCGCGGATTCCCGCGAGGAGGCCGAGGCCCTCCTGCTCGCGCTGCGGAGCGGGACCCCTCGGCCTGAGCTGCCGGGCGCCCCGAGCGCGCCCGAGGGGCTCACCTTTGGCGCCTGGGGCGCGCAGTGGATGGAGCGCCGCGCCGACCGGATGGCGTCGCCGATCAAGGACCGCTCCCCCTGGAAGAACTACATCGCGAGCAGCTCCCTCGCCCGGATGCCGCTCCGTGCGATCCGTCCGCCCGATGTGGTCGCGTGGCTGGACGCCCTGGAGTCGCGCCGAGGCGTGAAGGGTCAGCGCCTTTCCGAGCAGAGCCTGATCCATGTGTTGAACCTCGTGCGCAAGTGCCTCAGCGACGCCCGGCGTGCTGGGCACATCGACGGCAACCCGGCGCAGGGCATCCGACCGCAGCGCAAGGACCCCAAGCGCGAGGTCGTCTACCTCACGGTCGACGAGATCCGCGCGGTGAGGGACTGCGAGGCGATCCCTCAGCGGGCGCGCTGCTGCTACCTCTTCGCGATCTACACCGGCCTGCGCGAGGGCGAGCTCTGGGCCCTGCGCTGGGAGGACATCACCCTCGACGGCCCCCGGCCGGAGGTGGTCGCACGTCGCTCGAACCAGCGCGAGACGACGAAGGGCGGGCGGGCTCGCGCGATCCCCCTGCTCCCCGCCGCGCTCGAGGTCCTGCGGGAGCTTCGCTCACTGGGCGATTTCACCACGGAGCCCGACGACCTGGTCTTTCCCGCGCCGATGGGAGGACAACGTTCGATCTCGAACGACCACGGCTGGAGCCCCCGTCCCCGGAACGTGGGTCACCGGGTGCTGGCCGGCATCGAGCGACGGGTACGCTTCCACGATCTGCGGAGCACCTGCGCGTCGCACCTGATCATGGGGACCTGGACCCCTCGGCCCCTGGAAATCGTCGTGGTGCAGCGGGTCATGGGGCACCGGGAGATCTCGACGACGATGCGCTACGCGCACCTCGCGCCCGGATATCTGCACACGGCGATGAACGGGGAGCTCGCCGCGGCCCGCCCGCAACAGGTCGTGGAGGCTCCCGCCCGGCCCACGGTCGAAGACCCTCCGAAGACCCTCCCCATGTTGGGCGCTACGTGGGCGTTACCGCCCTCTCAAAACGCCCTAACCAACATTCGTGCCATGCTGGTTTTTTCGGAGCGGGCGACCGGGATCGAACCGGCGACGTTCAGCTTGGGAAGCTGACATTCTACCGCTGAATTACGCCCGCGATAGGAGCGCGAAGACTCCCACCGCTCTGCCCGCCTGTCAAGCATCGCGCTCGCTCCCCGCGAGAATCTCTCCGCGCGGCCTCTCACCCCGACGCGCGCCGCGGGTCGTTCGCCTTCGAACCTCCTCGACGCCGCCACAAATTTACGCGCGCACGAGATGGTTCGTCCTCGAACGAAACGCTCCTCGAGCCACGAGATCGACTTCTCTGCAAGATGAATCGCAGGTCGTACGTCCCCGTACGAACTCGCGATGCGTCAGCCGCCGCGAGCGAAGCGGGCGGCCTCGGCGCCCGCGAGCGCGCCCGTCGCGAGGGCGCCGGCGATGCCGCCTCCGGCGCGTCCGCGCAGGAGGTCGCCCGCGGCGAAGAGCCAGGGAGCCGGCACCTCGACGCCGTCTGCGCCCACCACCTGCCCGCGCTCGTTGCACCGCAGGCCCGCGCGAAAGATCGCCGGGTCTTCGCCGCCGAACCACATCGACGGGTCCTCGCCCCGCGCCGCGCCGGAGTTCGCCGGGATCCGCTGGTTGCGCAGCCACAGGGGCGCGCCCGCGGTCGCCTCGCGCACCGAGCCCCCGAAGCTCACCCCGCCCCCCGTCACGCCGCCCGTCGCGAGGACCACCGCGCGGGCGCGGGCCTTCGCCCCGTCGACCGTCACGTCGGGGCCGCGAGACAGCTTCGCCGCGGCGTGTCCGCGGATCACCTCGACCTCCTCGGGGATCCACGCGCGGAGCGCGCGGGAGAGGCGAATCGAGGGGGGATCGCCCGCGTCGCTCACGGTCTCGCCCACGGGGATCCCCAGCGCCGCGCTCAACCGCCGCGCGACATCGTCACGGCGAAGGCCCAGCACCGGCGGGGTCAGAATCGCGCCGACGCCCCTCCCCCGAATCGCCGCGCGCAGCGACTCCGCCGCGGCCTCGACCACGCCGTCGGTGTCGAAGCGCCGGGCCGTGGCGTGAAAGCTCTCCTCCTCGGGGAAGTCACCCAGCGGGACCACCGTGGCCCCCAGCGCGCTCGCCAGCGCCCGGGGGCTCCAGCCGGGGTGCGTCGGCAGGTCGAGCACCCCCAGCGCCGTGTGCGGCTCGAGCCGACGCAGGTCGAGGAGCGAGCTCAGCCCTCCGACCACGTCGGTGAGCACCCATCCCCCGAGGGTCACGAAGCGACCGCCGAGCTGAAAGCGCCCACCCCTCGCCCAGCTCGCGAAGGGCTCCGCCGACGAGCCCCACACGGCGCCGCCGCCAAAGGCCGTCGCGCCTGGTCCCGCGGAGACGACGGCGACCCTCGCGCCGGCCTCGACGGCCGAGCGCGCGGCGGCGATGCCCGCGGCGCCGTCGCCGATCACCAGCACCTCGACGTCGACGCGCGGCGCGATCACGACGCCTTCCCCAGCGAGCGCAGGGCCGCGTGCACCGCCCCCTCGCCCCGCGCCTGCGCCGCGCCGATCGCGGGCAGCCTCGAGCGAATTCGCGCGCGCAGCAGCGTCGCGGCCTCTTCGCGAGACTCCGCGGCGCTCCAGCCCAACAGCTCGCCCATGATCATCGCCGCCTTCAGCGCGCAGTCGGCGCCGCCGCAGACGTTCGTGCCGAGGTTGGTGCGGCGCGAGAGGTCCATGAGGGTGCGGGCGCGCTCGACGCGCACGACGTAGCGCACCTCGCAGGCGAGCACGGGCTCGCAGGCGCAGACCACCGCGCGTCCTCCGCGGCCGGGCTCGCCGAGCACCGCCTCGGCCCTCGCGCCGTGCCGCGCCACCAGCCGCTGGGCGGCGTAGCGGGCGACGCTGAAGCGCTCCGCGAGCCGGTCTACGTCCGTCGACTTGTCGCCGCCTGGGAGAGGGCTGCGGTGCGTCCCGCAGGCCGTGTGGTTGCCCAGGGTCGGGGCGATGAGGTCGGCGGCCTCTTGGGCGAAGAGCCGGTAGCTCGCGAGCTTTCCGCCCACCATCGAGTAGAGCCCGGTCGCGCCGTGCGCCGCGTGGTCGATCACCTCGTGCTCGCGGGATAGTTCGTCTTCGTACTTTCCCCAGCCGTAGATCGTGGGGCGCGCGCCGACCGTCGTGCCCACGATGCGCGCGTCTCGCACCCGCGGGAGCACCCGCTCGGTGCCCTCGAGGAGATATCTCACCTCGTCGGTGGTCACGGGCAGGTCGTCGAGGTCGGCGTAGGTGTCGTCGTCGGTGGTCCCGATGATCGAGGTGTTCTCCCAGGGCTCGATGAAGATCATGCGCCCGTCGATCGCCGTCGCGTTCACCGCCACGTCGGTGATGGGCCGGTCGAGCACCAGGTGCACCCCCTTGCCGGGCCGCACCTTCACCTTGCCCGGCAGCCCCGCGAGCTCCGCGGTGATCGGCCCCCAGGCGCCCGTGGCGTTCACCACCACCTTCGCGGTGATCTCTTCGGCGACGCCCGTGAGCCGGTCCCTCACCCGCACGCCGGTGACCCGGCCCTCGACGACGTGCACCTTCTCGACGGTGGTGTGAATGCGCACCGCGGCGCCGTGCTCCTCGGCGTCGAGGGCGTTGGCGACGCAGAGCCGCGTGCCGTTGATCCCCCACTCGTCGAAGGTCACGCACCCCGCCATGTTCGCGGTGTTCAGCCCCGGGACCACCTGCGCGGCCTCGTCGGGCTTGAGCCGCGTGTGCTTCTTGCCGCGCTTCAAGGGCTGGTACCGGTCGTACTCCCCGAAGAACGCGTCGAAGGCGTCGAGCTTCACCCTCGCCGTCACCCCCGAGCCGTAGATCGGCACGATGAAGGGGATGCGAAAGATCATGTGCGGCGCGATGCGCTGGATGTACCCCGAGTCGAGGCAAGAGCTCCGGGTCACCTCGGGGTGCGCCGTGAGGTAGCGCGGGCCGCCGTGGATCATCCCCGAGGAGTTCCCGCTCGCGCCGAAGGCGAGGTCGTTGCGCTCCACCAGCAGCGTGCGCAGCCCGCGGTGCGCGAGGTCTCGCGCGAGGCCCGTGCCGTTCACACCGCCGCCGATGATCAGCACGTCGTAGTCAGGGCGACGCTCGCTCAAGGTGATCGTCATGGAAGCGGGCGGAACGTAGTGCCAAGCCCCGATTCTGTACAGCGCACTGCGTCAGGACCGCGTATCGCCCCGACGCGGCCCGTACGATCGCCAGCGCACGGGCGCGTTCAACGCCGAGGAGATCCGCGCGGAGAGGTCGCCGTCCCAGCGCTCCAACAGGGGTCGCACGCCCCGGAGCGCCTCGCCCAGCGCCCGCTGCGCGGTGAGGTCCCGGGTCTCGAGGGCGCGCATCGAACGGATCGCCCCGCCCGCGGTCACCCAACGCGGACCGTCTCGCAGCGCGTACCCGTCGCACACGGGCCACCCCTCCCGCACCCGGTCGAGGTGCGTGACCGCGAGGGCGTCTACGCCGCCGCAGGCCGCGAGGGCGTAGCGCGCCAGGACCAGGTCGAGCGGCCCCGCGCGAAAGCGGCCCTGCCAGCCGCCGCCGCCGTTGTGAGGCTCGGGGAGGGCCCGCGCGAAGGTCGGGTCGTCGGTGGGGAAGGGCCCCTCGCCGTGGCGCGTGCTGTACGCGCGGAGCACCCCGACGCGGGTGACCTCCCCGCGGTGCCCCGCGAGCGCCAGGAGCGCGAGGGCGTTGTCGAAGGTGCAGGTGCTCCAGGTGGTGTGCGGGTGAAACCCGTGCCACTCGTCGAGCAGCACCCCCTGCGCGCCCTCGAAGAGCACCGCGGGGTCTCGCTCGAGCGCCTCGGGGATCACCTCGGCGTCGTCGCGGAGCCTCGCCGCGAGCGCCCGCGCCGCCGCGCTCCACCGCGCCGGGAGCTCGTCGTCGTCGAAGGGTGACATCGATCCATCGCACTGCGCTGCAAGGCTTTCTGCTTCATGACGGAGCGCGTCCCGCAGCGCGACCACCCGGTCTTCGAGGTCCGGGTCGGCGAGCGCCTCCGCGCGAATCGCGCGCTCGGGGCGAGAGAGCGCGAAGCCCACGGCCTCGCCCACGCCCACCCCGCAGGTGCCGTGGCGGGCCGCGCCCCGCGCTCGCTCGCGGAGCTGGTTGAGGTGCTGGTGAAACGGGGTGATCAGCAGCGCGCGGGGGCTGAGCGTGAGCCGCGCGAGGGGGTCGGGCACGCCCTTCGCCTCGAGGTGACGCGCCTCGACCTGCAGGGCCGTGGGGTGGAGCACGAAGGGCGCGGCGAGGTGCGTGCGCGCGCGCGGCTCGAAGCTCGCGGCGCCGAGCTGGGCGAAGGTGTGGTGGCGCCCGTCGTCGGTGACCACGTTGTGCCCCGCCTGCGCGCCGCCGTTGAAGCGCACGACGAGGCGGGCGCCGTGGCGGTGCGCGAGGTGGTCGGTGAGGCTCCCCTTGCCCGCGTCGCCGAAGCCCAGGTCGACCACGACGATCGCGTGGGCGGCCATGGCTCAGGGCACGCGTTGGCGGGTGGTCCCCTCGGCGCCCACGGCGGCGGCGTCGAGGGTGGGGCGGGGGGCTGTCGTGGCCCAGGAGGTCGCCCAGGGCGTGAGCGCGGGCGATCACCGCGCCCACCCGATCGCGCGGCGCGCCGCCCTCGGAGAGGCGCCTGAATACCGGCGTC
The DNA here is from genome assembly GCA_041389885.1 of Polyangiales bacterium. Taxonomy (GTDB): domain Bacteria; phylum Myxococcota_A; class Polyangia; order Polyangiales; genus JAWKRB01. The sequence goes on from JAWKRB010000007.1 coordinate 97,903, forward strand.
GAGGCTGTCCGCGAGGGCGCCCTGGCCCATGGCGACGATGGACGACGCCACGGCGCAGGTGTCGACGGGGTCTTCCATGCAGATCACCCGGTCGCCGAGCACGTCGCGCCAGATGCGCTCGCAGCGCTTGCGGCGCTGTTGGTCGGGGATGAGAAAGAAGGGCTCGTAGCTCTTGCTCACCTCGGCCACGACGACGGGAAGGCGAGGTCGTCGAGCCCGTCGCCGACGATCGACTTCACCCTGCTGCTTCGAGAGCCGGGGGTAGGGACGCTCGTCGCCGGTGAGGAAGAGGTAGCCGCGCTGCCGTCGCTTCTCCCAGCAGTCCATGGCCGTGTGCCGCGCGCAGAAGTACATCGCGAGCTCGTACGACTCGCTGCCGACGGGGCCGCCGCCGCCTTCGAGGAAGGACCAGGTGAGCCACTGGTCCATCTCCCGCTCGGAGCTCTCGAACTGGCCGACCTGCAGCGACGCCCGGTCGCTCACCGCGTCGCCGACGGCGAGGAAGAGCACCTGGGGGTCGGCGATCCCGCTGTCCATCAGGGACTTCATGAACGTCGGGAGCTCGGTGCGCGCGAGGAGGTCGGGGATCTTTCCCATGGACCCGGTGACGTCGAGGGCGAAGACGATCCCGAGGGACTCGGGGTGCGTCGGGCTGTCGCGGCACTCCCTGAGCTTCACGCCGAAGGGGTTCATGAGCGGGTGACACTCGCGCTGCTTGAAGACCGCCTGCTGCGGCAGCGCCGCGCGAGCGCGGGTGATCGCCTCGTGGGCCTCGTAGGTGTACGCGCCGTATCCCATGGTGTGCTCCTCCTGCGGGGTTTGAATTCAGGTCCAGCCGGGCATCCGCAGCCGGTTGAACCGCGGCGGGCCGTACGCGGCCCTGCCCGCCTCGCTCACGCGCTCCTTGAGCGCCCAGGCGTCGTCGGTCCTCCCAGCGCCGCCGTCGTCAAGATACGCCTCGAGCAGCGCCGAGATCGCGGCGGGCACCGTCGACGGCACGCGCCGCGCCTCGAGGTCCCCGCCCAGCGCGTAGAGCATGCACCGGGCGACCATCGTGAGGTCGCTCGCGCGCGTGGCCGGGCGACCGCGCCACTGCGCGTCGGGGTAGAAGGCCCGGTGCGTCTCGCTGGTGAGGGGCAGAGGCTCCTTCGCCGCGCGCCCGTTCGGCGTCGCCGCCGACCAGCCGACCAGGGTGACCCCGTGGTCCCGCGCGTGCACGAGGAGGTGCGGCGGGAGCACGGCGCCGTGCACCCAGCCGCTCTGATGAACCCATCCCAGGAGCTCCAGCGCGCGCTTCCAGAGCCACACGATGGCCTTGCCGTCGACCCCGCCGCGGTGCTCGCCGAGGAGGTCTTCGAAGGTGTGCACGAAGCCGCTGCGGTAGCGGTAGATCCCGCAGAGCCGCCCCTTCGCGCCGCCGACGCGACCGAGCGCCACCTGCTGCGGCAGCAGCGCCGAGAAGAACTCCGCGCCCTGCGCCTCGCTCTCCTGCAGGCGCTCCAACGCGCGCCAGCCGCGGGTGAGGTGCGCCTCGGCCTCCGTCGCGCGAGGCGCCTTGAGCAGCAGCAGCTCGGCGAGGCGCGAGTCGCTGCGCGCGAGGAAGACGTCGCAGCCGTCGCCCTCTGCGAGGCGACCGAGCACCACCACGCGCCGGTCGCCCACGCGGATCTTCTCCGCGCCCTCACCGCGCCAGGGCCCCTCGGGGAGCTCGCGGGCGAGGTCGGCGGCGCTGCCCCAGCGACCTGGCGCGCCCGTCGAGAGCAGCGTGCGACCGCAGTACTCGCACTGCGACACGCCGCGGAGCGCGCGGGCCGAGAGGGCGCGCCGCAGTGTGGACAGTTCAACGCCTCGATGGCCATCGCTCGCCTCCGAAGATCCGCCGGGGATACCTGACCGATCCTACTCGGTCAAGAGCGCCGCATCATCCACGCCGCGACCGCCCCGCCCACGAGGAGCAGCACGCCGAACACGACGCCCAGGATCAGCATCGCGGTTGCCGCCCGAGGGCGCGGAGTTGGGCGGGGCTTCAGCGTCGACATGGCTGCGGGTGCCAGCCCTGCTGCATCCCCTGCTGCATCCCCGGCTGCATCCCCGGCTGCATCCCCTGCTGCATCCCCGGCTGCATCCCCGGCTGCATCCCCGGCTGCATCCCCGGCTGCGGGTACCCGCCGCCGAAGTTCTGCGCCCCTGCGGCCCTGCGGCTGACCTGGGGGCGGGCCGTAGGGGTGGGACCGCCTCCGCCGAGGCCGAACCGCGAGATGTCCACCGCCACCGTCGAGGCGATGCCCCCGGTGCTGATCTCGGGCTGCTGCGGAGGCGGAGAGCCGCCCCAGTTGCCCTGAGGCCCCTGCGGCTGCGAAGGCGGAGGCGCGCCCCACCCGCCCTGCGGACCCTGGGGGGCCGGCTGCGGAGGTGGGGGAGCGCCCCACCCGCCCTGCGGACCCTGGGGGGCCGGCTGCGCACCGCCCAGGCCGAAGGCTGAGCCGTCGACGGCGACGGTCGACGCGCCGGTCTCCGGCGGGGGCGCCGGGGGAGCGCCCGCGCCCGGACCCGGGCCCGGAGACATCCCGCCGAGGCCGAACTCCGACGCGTCCATGGCGACGGTGGAATTCACGTTCCCCGAGCCGTGGGGCTGCGTCGCGCTGGCGCGGTTCACCGGGCGGGCAGCGCCCGGGACGTCTTCGGGCGCCTGCATGATCGTGGGCGAGTCGAACATGTCTTCGGCGGTGTTGTTCAGGTCGGGCGCCGCGGGCGCGACCGGCGGACCCGCGGGCGAGAACCCGCGCGCCGCGGACTGCACCTCGGGCGTCGACGCCATCATCATCGTGCCCTTGAAGCGCTGGGGCTTCGCGGCCGACTGGAGTTGAGCGCCGCAGCGCCCGCACTGCCTCGTGTTTTCGGGGTTCTGGTTTCCGCAGCTAGGGCAGAACATTCGCCGTCCTCGGTTCGGATTCAGTACGCGGCCCCGACGCGCCTCGTCGATCACCTCGACGCGCGGGCGGCCCGCGGGTTCTCATCAAGCCGCGGAACGCTACGCCGCGACGGGGGAGATTCCAAGGGCGTCGCCGGCGTCGTCGCGCCGTGCTATCGCGTCGCTCCTCGCTCCCGCCGGAGGGCCGCACAGATGGGCGAAGATCCTGACGAGACCCACGAGATCGACGAGAACGAGCTCCTGAGCGAGCCCGCCGAGCCTTCGCAGGAGCCGCTCGAGGAGCTCTCCGACGGGCGCGCGCGCAAGCCTCGGCTCGTCGACCCCGCGATCGTCGCGCTGTTTCCGCCCGGCGCGGCGGTCGACCACGAGGTGATCGCCGCGGCGCAGCGGGCGTGGCGCGAAGCGACGCAGCGGGAGGCGCCGTCGATCGAGCGGCTCGCGGAGCGCGGCACCGTTCGAGCCGTCGACGCCGACCTCTCGTCGGGCTACCTCGCCGTCACCACCGCAGACGACACCTGGCGCGCCTTCGTGCCGCAGGATCAGCTCGCGCTGGTCATCGCCCTGATGCTCCGTCGCCCGCTCTCCGCGGTGGCGCAGAGCCTCGCCGAGGGCCCCGGCACCCTGGCGCCGCCCGCGGAGCCTTGAACCCGCTCAGCCCACGGCCTTGCGCGCGACCCGCGAGGCGATCTCGCCCACGATGCCGCCGCCGAAGATCCCCACCAGCGCCGCGGCGACGAGGTCGGTGCCTACGGTGTCGGGGGTGAAGTGCGTGTGGAAGTACAGCGTCGCGCCGAGCACCACGCCGAGCGACGCCGCGTAGGCGCTCTCGCTGTTGCGCCGCGCAATGCGGGCGTCGACCCCCAGCGCCACCACCGCGAGGAGCGCCCAGATCACCCACAGCGCGACCTGCGGAAACGGCTCGGCGCGCACCGTCGCGTGGATCGGGAGCCGCACGGAGTCGGGGATGCGCTCGAGGGCGACGCGGTAGGTGCCGGGCCCGCGGAGCGTCTGCAGCACGTGCCGCGACGCCGTGGCCTCGGTGCTCTCGGCCTCGCCGCGGGTGCCCACCGCGGGCACGCTCGCGCCCGAGCGGCGAGCGAAGGTGCCCTCGACCAGCTCCTCGTCGCGCCCGCGGGAGATCGAGAGGGCGTAGCGCGCCACCGCGTCGGAGCCCACGTCGGGCTTGAACGCGCCGACCGCGTCGACGATCACCGTCGCCGCCGGCCCATCGACGCGCACCTCGCCCGAGGCGCCGGCGCTGCCCAGCGTGACCCTCCCGGCGGGGGGCGGCGGAAAGAGCGTGTACCCCGTGAGCCCCAGCGCGGCGACGACGATCACCCCGGTGACCGGCGCGACGGCCCGGCGCACGCCGTCCTCCGGGGCGACGCTGTGCACGTGCCCCCAGGCGACGTAGCCCAGGGCCAGCACGAGCCCCGACACCAGCGCGGCGGCGGCGTAGAGCGCGTAGGCGGGCGCCTTGAGCATCGTCGCCACGAGGGCGATCACCACCGCGCCCACGGCGAGGTACGGGAGAAACTTCGCGATCGCCGAGGGCGGCTCGAAATTGGCGACCTTCTTCGGGCCGAGGGGCTTCGGGGCGTCGGACATGGCGCTGCTCCCTATCACGCCTGGGCGGGCCGCCGCAGCTTGCGCCGCGGGGAACTTGCGGCGTAGAGACCGCGCGAGCCCCCTATGCCCGCGAACACGCCTCGCATTCATTTCATCTCCCTCGGCTGTCCGAAGAACCGCGTCGACACCGAGGTGATGCTCGGCGTGGCGCAGACCGCCGGCTGCGACCTCACCGCCGACCCCTCCGACGCCGACTACATCGTCGTGAACACCTGCGGGTTCATCGGTCCGGCCAAGGAGGAGAGCATCGACACGATCTTCGAGATGTCGCGCTTCAAGGAGCAGGGGCGCTGCAAGAAGCTCGTGGTCGCCGGGTGCCTCTCGCAGCGCTACCCCGAACAGCTCGCCGAAGAGATGCCCGAGGTCGACCACTTTCTGGGCTCGTCGGACATGCTCAAGCTCGGCGAGGTGCTCCGCGGCAAGGCCGAGCGGATGCTCGTGGGCAACCCCGCGAGCTACACCCTCCGCGCCACCGACCCCCGCGTGCTCTCGCAGGCGCGGCACAGCGCGTACGTGAAGATCGCCGAGGGGTGCAACCGCACCTGCTCGTTCTGCGCGATCCCCGCGATTCGCGGCAAGCAGCGCTCGCGCTCGGTCGAGGACCTCGTGCGCGAGGTCGAGACGCTCACCGAGGCCGGCACCGTCGAGGTGAACCTCGTGTCGCAAGACACCATCGCCTACGGCCGCGACCTCGACGGCCGCCCCGACCTCGCGACGCTGGTGAAGGCCCTGGGCGAGGTGCCGAAGCTCCGCTGGCTCCGCCTGCACTACCTCTACCCCGAGTCGCTGAGCCCCGCGCTGGTGGAGCTCATCGCGCACCACCCCAAGGTGCTGCGCTACGTCGACATGCCGCTGCAGCACGCGAGCGACCGCATGCTCCGCGCGATGCGCCGCGGCCACGGCGGCGACCGGCTGCGCCGCGTCGTCGAGACCGTGCGCGCGAAGGTGCCCGGCGTGACCTTTCGCACGGCGTTCATCGTCGGCCACCCCGGCGAGACCGACGACGACTTCAAGGAGCTCTGCGACTTCGTGTCGTGGGCGCAGTTCGACCGCGTGGGGGTGTTTCGCTACTCCGACGAGGACGGCACCGGCAGCGAGGCCCAGGGCGACAAGGTCTCCGCGAAGGACTCCTACGCGCGGCACCGCAAGCTCATGGCGCTCCAGCGCCCGATCTCGCGCAAGCGCAACCGCGCCCTCATCGGTCAGCGCATGGAGGTGCTGGTCGACGGCGCGAGCGAGGAGCACGAGTACGTGCTCCAGGGGCGGCACAAGGGCCAGGCGCCCGACATCGACGGCGTGGTGTACCTCTCGGGCGCGCCGGTGACGCCGGGCGAGCTGGTCGAGGTGGAGATCACCCAGAGCGCGGACTACGACCTCGTGGGCGAGGTGGTGCTGGACGACGGGTCGGTGCGCGAGCCCGCGCCGAAGCCCGCGCGCCGGGTGGGCCTGCGCGTGATGTCGTGAGCGCTCAGCGGCCCGAGGCCGCGGTGGCGTAGAAGTACGTGAGGCACATCTCGTCGCTGGTGCCCTCGCCCCAGGTGGTGACCTCGGAGCGCGACGTGGTGTCGTAGCGGCAGGTGATGTTCGCGATCTCGCCCAGCTCGATGACCATGGGCTCGCGGTAGAAGTACAGCCCCTGCCAGTGAAAGTCCCAGCGGGGCACGTCGACGACGCAGCGGTTCTCGCCGTTGGCGTCGGTGGTCTGCACGCGCAGCGAGCGCCCGAGGGTGTGCATGTGCGGCGCGACGCCGTGCACGTAGATGCGCTGCAGCCCCCCGAGGTTGTTCAGCGGAAAATCGCGAGAGGTCACGGCCTCGGTCTGCCGCGGCGGGAGCCGCAAGCTGGCGTCGACGATGGGAAAGAGCAGCCCCTGCACCGACACCGACGGCGCGGTCTGCAGGTTGACCACCGTGCGGTCGGGAAAGACCCCGTTCGCGAGGTTGTAGTGCACCTGCATCACCACCTTGCGCCCGCCCGCGAGGCGCAGCCCCGTGCGCGCGGGGAACTGCGTGGGCCCGCCCCCTGGCGCCCACAGCGCGAGGGGCGGCGAGTCGTCGACGCGGGGACCGCCGAAGCACGGGTAGCCCGGCGTCTCGTCGGCGGCGTCGAGGGCCTCGGCCTCGCGCTGCGCCGACGCGCTCGTGAGGGCGTACAGGATCATGTGGTGCACCACCCGGCGGTCGCCCGGCACGACCTCGTAGCCCGTGATGAAGCGGTCGGCGGCGTTGCCGGGGTCGACGAGGAAGCAGCGGTAATCGTCCTGCCGCGTCGAGTCGGGGGTGTAGCTCACGCCCATGTCGACGCGGATGTCGGCGTTGGCGAGGGACGGCGGCTCGGGCGGCATCTGCGGCGCGAGGGCCGGGTTGCCCTGGGGGCGCCCGCCCTCGTTCCAGCGTCGGAGGGTCTCGATCTGCGCGTCGGTGAGCCGGCGCACGTCGTCTCGGTACTCGTTGCACGAGCCCGTGGCGTTGACCACGGTGGGCGGCATGCGACGCGCGGCGGTCTCGGCCACGATGGAGCTCGCCATCTCCTCGGCCTGCGCGAAGGTCGTGAGCGGAAAGGGCCCGATGCCCCCCGCGCGGTGGCAGCTCACGCACTGCCCGTAGAGAATCGGCGCGACGTGCTCGGCCCAGGTCGGCGCCGTCGGGGCCGCGGGTGCGTCCCCTTGCGCCGCAGGGAGATCCGTCGCGGGCGCGTCGAGCGCGTCGAGCGCGCCGAGGTCGGCCGCGGGGGCCGAGGCGTCAGGCCCCGAGGCGGCCGCGCCGCTGCAGGCCGAGAGGAGCGCGAAGGGGAGGAGGAGCCACGGGTGACGCATCGGCGTGGAGGATCTCCGAGCGGCGGTCTGGGCGCAACCGCGGCCGTCAGTCGCGGAGGTACCTCGGGCGGGCTTCTCCCTGCCGCACCTCGATGCGGTGGTTGGCGACGACGCCGCGCAGCGTCTGCACGGTCCCCGTCGCGTCGGGCCAGCGGACCTCGACCCGGTCGATCTCGCAGGCCGCGCCGAGCCCGAAGTGCGCGACGAGGTCGGTGCCGAGCCCCGCGAGCCCCCAGTTGCCCTGGATCTCCCGGGTCTGCGTGACGCCTCCGGCGGTGACCCGCACGGTGGCGCCGACGCCCGCGCGGTTCGCGCCGCCCGCCCCGCGCCCGACGAGGCGCACCGAGAGCCAGTTGCGCTCGTTGGAGACGTTCTCGTAGAAGCGCAGCGCGGCGCGGTTCATCCACGACTGCGCGCAGGTGCGCGCGAGGGAGGTGCCCACGATCAGGTCGAGGTCTCCGTCGTGGTCGAAGTCGGCGTAGACCATCCCGAGGGCGCAGGGGTGGCGCACGCCCGCGCGAATGCCGACCTCCTCGAAGCGCACGCCGTCGCGCTGCGCGAAGAGGTACCCGCGGAGGTTCGGGTAGTCGCTCCCACCCGCCCAGATGTCGAGGCGGCCGTCGTTGTCGAAGTCGAACATCGCGTTGCTGAGGATCCCCTCGTCGTTGGGGTTGTTGGGGATGGTCAGCCCCGTCGCGGCGCGCCCCGGACGGCGAAAGCGGGTGTCTCCGCCCGCGGCGGTGTCGTTGAGCAGGAGCTCGGCGCGGTCGCTGTTGCTCCCCACGTCGGCGTGCGCGATCTCGCCGGTGTACAGGTCGATGTCGCCGTCGTTGTCGACGTCGCCGCAGGCGATGGAGAAGGTGTTGCCGTTGAGGCGCCACGGCGCCTCGTCGACGCTGGGGCGCCAGGTACCCCGCGGCCCGCTGCCGCCCGCGCCGCACGCGCCCGCCGGGGGCGCGGGCACGGTGCCAGGGCAGCGCCCGGCGCCCGCGGCGCAGTAGCACTGGTAGGTGAGGTTCCCGCTGGGGTCGCGGTTGGCGTCGCCGCCCACGCCCGACGCCTCGGACTCATCGCGAAAGCGGTCGCCCGCGCTGGTGAACAGGAGGTTGAACTGGCGACCGTAGGCGGCGCCGAGGAGGTCCATGCGGCCGTCGCCGTTCACGTCGCAGGCGCTGAGGCCGTACAGCGGGCGGGTGTTGGTCACCGACAGGAGCGAGTCGGTCGACGACTCGAGGAGCAGCCCCGACTCGTCGGTGCGGTCGGCGAAGGCGCCCGCGCCGTCGCCGCGAAAGAGCTGCGACTGCTGCCCGATGACCTGGCCGAAGACGCTGCTGTGGTACCCGACGTAGAGGTCGACGCGCCCGTCGGCGTCGGCGTCGACGAAGACCGCGCCGATGGTCTGGGGAAAGTCCAGCGGGTCGCTGGTCGCGTCGCTCTCGGGGCCGAGCGAGAACACGCCGCGCCCGTCGTTGAGCAGGATCGTGCCGCGGTCGCCAGGGTCCATCGCCTGCCCCATGGCGGGCGACGCGGTGGGGATGGTGCCGGTGTACACGTCGAGGTCGCCGTCGTTGTCGACGTCGGCGAAGGCCACGGCCTGCACCACGCGCCCGGCCGCCGGGTCTCCGCCTCGCACCGCGAGGAGGTTCGACGCGCGGGTCGACTCGACGAAGCGGCGTCCCCCGCCGTCGGCGGGGCGGTTCATCAGCACCCGCACCCGGTAGGTGTCGGGCGCGCCGTTGAGGTCGGTGCGCTGGTTCACCACGTCGTGCCAGAGGATCAGGTCGGAGAAGCCGTCTCCGTCGAGGTCGGCGGTCGCCAGGCGCTTGCCGGTGACCTCGCCCAGGCCCCACGCGTCGCTGCGCTCGCGAAAGGCTGGGCCCGACTCGTCCCACCCCGTGCCCGCGCGGCAGCTCGGCGCCGGGGGCGGCTCGACGTCGTCACCGACATCGCCGAGTGCGTCCGTCGGCGGGATCGTCACGTCGCCCGCGACGGCGGCGTCGGACGCGGCCATCGGCGTGGTCGTGCACGCCTCGATCAGCGCGGCGCAGATCAGCGCGGCGCGAAGCTCTCTCAGGTTCACCGAAGCACCTCGTCAGCCATGGGGTGCCCGGAGCGTACCCCGCGGCGCGCGGGATGCGATCCCTTGTCGGCGCGCGGCCGACGTGCAAGCCTCTGCCATGACGACCCTGACGCTTGAAGCGATCCGTCGCCTCCCGAAGACGGACCTGCACGTACACCTTGACGGCTCCCTGCGCCTCAGCACGATCCTCGACCTCGCGAGGGAGCAGCGGGTCAAGCTGCCCGCCGAGAGCCCTGAGGCCCTCGCCGCGGCGATGCACATCGGCGAGAACACCGGCTCGCTCACCGAATACCTCAAGGCCTTCGACGTCACCCTGAAGGTCTTGCAGACCGAGGAGGCCCTCGAGCGCGCGGCCTACGAGCTCGGCCTCGACGCCGCCGCCGAGGGCGTGCGCTACATGGAGGTGCGGTACTCTCCGATGCTCCACACGCGCCGGGGCCTCGCGCTGGTGAAGGTGGTCGAGGCGGTGCTCGCCGGGCTGCGCCGCGCCGAGGAGCAGGCGCACATCCGCTCGAACGTGATCGTGTGCGGCATTCGCAACATCTCGCCCGAGAGCTCGCTCGAGATGGCCGAGCTCGCGACGGCGTACAAGAACCGCGGCGTGGTCGGCTTCGACCTCGCGGGCGCCGAGTACGACCACCCCCCGAAGCACCACCGCGACGCGTTCGCGCTCATTCGCAACAACAACATCAACTGCACGATCCACGCGGGCGAGGCGTACGGCCCCGAGTCGATCAGCCAGGCCATTCACACCTGCGGCGCGCACCGCATCGGCCACGGATGCAGGCTCCGCGAGGACGGCGACCTGCTGCACTACATCATCGACCACCGCATCCCGCTCGAGTGCTGCCCGTCGTCGAACGTGCAGACCGGCGCCGTGCGCGACATCAAGAACCACCCGCTGAAGTTCTACCAGGACCTCGGGGTGCGGGTGACGGTGAACACCGACAACCGGCTCATCACCGACACCACGGTGAGCAAGGAGCTGTACATCGTGCACACCGAGATGGGCGTCGGCTGGCCCTCGATGAAGAGCATCATCCTCAACGGCTTCAAGAGCGCGTTCCTGCCCTTTCACGAGCGGCAGACGATGCTCCGCCACGTCGCCATCGAGCTGGCGGCCTTCGAGCGGGAGCTCGCGCTCGAGCCCACCGACGAGCACCCCGCGCTCACGGCCTCGACCGCGCCCTCCGCGCTCTCGTGACCGGCGCCCTCAGCGCCCGGTCGCGCTGGCGGTGACCCGCCCCGTCGCGATGGGCGCGCCGGCGTCGCCCGCGAGCATTGGCGCCACGTCGACCTCGTAGTTGCCCCTGGGCACCCCGACGATCTGAAGGAACTGGTCGTGCCGACACGCGCAGCGCCCGAGGGCCTCGCGGGTCGGGGCGTCGTAGCGCACGTGCAGCGCGTTGCCCTCCACCGTGGCGGTGAAGGTCGGGCCGGGCCTGCACCCGTGCCGCACGTTGCGCACCTCGAGCTCGATGCGGTCGCTGCCGAAGTACCCGTGCGCGCTCGCGCCCAGGCGCTCCCTCGCCGGGTCGCGGATGCAGTTCAGGTCGCCGACGCGGTAGACGCGAACGCCGTCGCCAGCGTCGCCGACGGCGGCCGCGACCGCGGTCGAGGCGTCGGCCTCTGGGGCGGCCGCGGAGGCGTCGACCGCCGGGCGAGCGGGCGCGGGCGCGGGCGCGGGCGTCGGAGCCGGCGCGCGAGCGGGCGCGGGACGCTGTGGGGGTCGAGTCTTGTCGCACGAGGCCAGGAGCGCGAAGGCCAGCGACGCGAGGAGCACGCGAGGAGAGGTCAGCACCCTGGGACTTCTCCCATCGATGCCCGCAGGAGGGCAAGGCGGGCCGCCGTCCCCCCCTGGCGGGCCCGCCACCCCCCGCCACCCCCTCGCCACCCTCATTTCGCCACTTCGAGCAGAATTTCTCCTGTGATTTCAAGCCCCCCATACCTGGCACGGCGCGCGCTCTGGGCTCCCTCGCCGCGGGTCTTCGCGGCGAGAGACCGCAACCAGGAGTGACCGCATCATGAACCAGACAGACAAGCTCAAGGCCATTCGCAGCGCCATCGGCGTGATCGACAAGCAGTTCGGCAAGGGCACGGTGATGACCCTCGGGGAGGAGTCGGAGTGCCCGGCGGTGGGGGTGATCCCCAGCGGCTCGGTGGGCATCGACGCGGCGACGGGCGTGGGGGGCTACCCCCGGGGCCGCGTGGTGGAGGTGTACGGCCCGGAGTCGTCGGGCAAGACCACCCTCACGCTCCACGCCATCGCGCAGGTGCAGCGCGCGGGCGGCGTCGCGGCCTTCATCGACGCCGAGCACGCCCTCGACACCACCTACGCCCGCGCGCTGGGCATCGACCTCGCGCAGCTGCTCATCTCGCAGCCCGACTCGGGGGAGCAGGCCCTCGAGGTCGTCGACGCGCTGGTGCGCTCGGGCGCGGTGGACCTCGTGGTGGTCGACTCGGTCGCCGCGCTGGTGCCGAAGGCCGAGCTCGAGGGCGACATGGGCGACCAGCACATGGGCCTGCAGGCGCGGCTGATGTCGCAGGCGCTGCGCAAGCTCACCGCGGTCGCGCACCGCAACGGCGCGTGCATCATGTTCATCAACCAGACGCGGCAGAAGCTCGGCGTGGTCTTCGGCAACCCCGAGACGACCACCGGGGGCAACGCGCTGAAGTTCTACGCGTCGCTGCGCCTCGACGTGCGGCGCGTGGGCGCGATCAAGAGCGGCGACGAGGTGCAGGGCGCCCGCACGCGGGTGAAGGTGGTGAAGAACAAGCTCGCGCCGCCCTTCAGGGAGGCCGAGTTCGACGTGCGCTACGGCGTGGGCATCGACGCGATCTCCGAGCTGATGGACCTCGGCGTCGAGCAGGGGGTGATCGAGAAGACCGGCTCGCACCTCTCCTTCGAGGGCGCGCACCTGGGCAACGGCCGCGAGCGCGCCCGGGAGGCCATCGCGTCGAACGGCGCGGTGGAGCAGCGGCTGCGCGCGGCGCTCGGCGCGCAGCTCCAGGCCGCCGCGGCGCTGCAGGAGGCGGCGGTCGGGGACGCGGAGTGAGCCGGGGCTAGGGCGCGAGGCGACGGCAGCGGGTGAAGTCGGCGAGCCCCTCGACGCAGCCCGCCGCCGCGCAGCCCTCGCAGCAGCCCTCGCGCTCGACGTTGAGCGCCGTCGACTCGTCGCAGCCGCACAGGACCACCGGGTCGACGCACCCCCTGCACGTGCAGAACACCTGCTGCGACCGCCCGCACCGGCCGCACACGACGGACGTGATCTCCTCGCTCATCGCGCGGGGTCGTAGCACGTCCGCCGCGCTTGCGGCGCGCCCGCGGGTCTGTGCTATGCGCCTGGACCATGCGACGCGCGCTCACGGTCGCCCTCACCACGCTCATCACCTCGGTCTGCGGGGCGCAGCCGTCGGGCTACGGGACCTGGCAGCTCACCCAGTACTGGATCGCCGCGGAGTCTCCGGCCCTCGCCGACCGGCGCGCGGTGCCCGTGCGCGACCGCGCGGGGCGCACGCTCACGCAGGCCTGCGAGAGCTTCGCGAGCTGCCTGTGCATGGAGGGCACCGGCCGCTCCTGGGACGGGCGGCTCTTCAACTGGGACACCCGCGTACAGGGCCGCGCGTGCTTCACCGAGGTCGACACGAGCCTCTACCCCTACGGGGTCGGGGTGCAGGGCTACGCGCTCGTCCCCTACCGGAGCCTCGCCGTCGACCCGCGGTACATCTCCATCGGCCGCGTCGTGTCGATCCCGGCGCTGGAGGGCCTGCGCCTCCCAGACGGCAGCGCGCACGACGGCTGCTTCGTCGCCGTCGACGGCGGCGGCGCCATCAACGGGCACCACATCGACCTCTTTCTCCCGAGCATCACCGCGTGGCGGCGGCTGCTCCGGGAGGGCGCCCTCCCCTCCCGGGTGCTCATCGAGGTCGACGCGCCCCGCTGCGCGTACGCCTCACGCTTCGCCATTCACCCGGTGCCCGGCGACCCCCTCCCCGACCTGCGCATCCACGCCGAGCCCGCCGACCCGCCCGGCGCCGACGCCGGCGCGGAGACGTCCTCGACGCGCCCGCGACACCGCTGACGCCCCCCGTCGCCGCGAGACCGTGCTTCAATGCGGCCACCCGATGACGGCCCGACGACTGGCGGCTTCTGAGATCGCGAAGGGCACCGCGCTCGCGCGGCGCGTGGCAGCGGCGACCAGCGCCGCGGGGGTCTCCTTCGAGCACGACGGCGAGCGGGTGCGCGCCTTCGAGGGCGAGCCCCTGGCCATCGCGCTCCTCGCCGCCGATCGCCTGGTGCTCTCGCGGAGCCCGAAGCTCCACCGCCCGCGCGGCGCGACCTGCCTCCGCGGCCACTGCGAGGGGTGCCTCGTGCGCGTCGACGACGAGCCCAACGTGATGGCCTGCCGGGCCCTCGCGCGGGGCGGCGAGTCGCTGCGCTCGCAGAACGCCTTCCCCAACGCCGCCCTCGACGTGTTCTCTGTCACCGACTGGTTCTTTCCCCGAGGGATGGACCACCACCACCTCTTCGTCGGCGCGGGCCGCGCGGTGAACGAGACGATGCAGTACTTCGCGCGAAAGATGTCGGGGCTCGGCACGCTCCCCGAGGCGCCGCGGGCCTTCGCCGAGGCCCGCCGCCTGCGCGTCGACGCCCTGGTCGTCGGCGCCGGCGCGAGCGGCGTCGCCGCGGCGAACGCGCTGTGCCGCAAGGGGTTCGACGTGGCCCTGGCCGACGTGAGCCCCCGCGTCGGCGGCTCGCGCCTCGACGACCCCACCGACGCGGGCGAGCCCGACGCGCCCGACGCCCGCGTGCGCCTGCGGCTCGGCGCCGCGGCCGTGGCGTGCTTCGACGACTCGACCCTGCTCGAGGACGCCGAAGGGGTCCTCGAGGTCCGCGCGCGGGTGCGGGTCTTCGCCACCGGCACCCACGACGTGGTGGGCGCCTTCGCGGGCAACGACCTCCCCGGCGTGCTCACCGCCCGAGCCTTCTGCCGCGCGCTCTGTCACGGCGCGCTGGCCGGCGAGCGCGTGGTCGTCGCGGGCGAGGGCCCCTGGTCCCGCCGCGCGCGCGAGGCCCTGGCGCAGGTGGCGGGCGCCCGGTGCGAGGCCGCGTCGCCCGCGTCTCTCGCCGCGCTCGGCTCGCGCCGCGTGGAGCGGGTGGTCACCTCCGCCGACGGCTCCGAGGCCCGCTGCGACGCGCTCGTGGTGGAGGGCACCGCGGCGGCCTCGTACGAGCTGGCGGGGCAGGCGGGCGCGGCGCTGCGGTGGAGCGAGGCCCGCGCGTGCTTCGAGCCCGCGTGCGACGACGACGGCGCCACCGACGCGCCGGGGGTGTTCGTCTGCGGCTCCCTGCGCCTGGGCGGCGCCAGCCTCGAGGCCCGCGCGGCCGACGGCGCCCGGGTGGGCGCCCGCGCCGCGGAGCACCTCGCGGGAGGGAGCGCGCGATGAGCGAGAAGACCATGGCGTGCCGCTGCGAGGACGTGACCCTCGACGAGATCGAGCGCGCGATCGCCGACGGGCACGACGACCTGGAGTCGCTCAAGCGCTACACGGGCTTCGGCACGGGGTGGTGCCAGGGTCGGCAGTGCGTGACGGTGTGCGCGCTCGCGCTCGCGGCGAAGACCGGCGAGGCGCCGAGGGCGCCCATCACCCCGAGGCCCCCCGCGCAGCCGGCGCACCTCGGGGCCCTCGCGTCGCTGGCGAAGCGCGCGCCGGAGGAGGGCTGAGTGCGCGCGCGGGTGGTGATCGTGGGCGGCGGGATCATGGGCCTCGCCACGGCGTACAACCTCGCCCGCCGCGGGATCACCGACGTGCTCGTGGTGGACCAGACCTACCTCTGCGGCGGCGCCAGCGGGCGCAACGGCGGCGGGGTGCGCGCGCAGTTCTCGTCGGAGGAGAACATCCGGCTGATGCAGGAGAGCATCTCGATCTGCCGCGACTTCGCGGCGGAGATGCGCATCAACGTCTGGTTTCGTCAGGGGGGTTACCTCTTTCTCACCCGCTCCGACGACCGCGCCGCGGCGCTCGAGGCGAGCGTGGCGCTGCAGCGGCGCTGCGGGCTGAACACCCGGCTGCTCGAGCCCCGCGAGGCCGCGCGCGTGGTGCCCGAGCTCGACGTGACCGGGGTGGTGCGCGCGAGCTTCAACCCCGACGACGGCGTGGTGTTCCCCTGGCCCTTCGTGTGGGGCTTCGCCCGCGCCGCGCAGGACCTCGGCGTGCGCGTCGCGACCTTTCACGCCGTCGAGGGCTTCGACACGGCGGGCGGGAGGATCACCGGCGCGCGGCTGCGCTCGACCCGCGACGGGGCGCCCTCGGGCGAGGTCCTCACCGTCGAGTGCGACGAGGTGGTGCTCTGCGCGGGCGCCTGGAGCCCCGGCGTCGCGGCCATGGTCGGCGTGTCGCTCCCGAACAAGCCCCACCGCCACGAGATCTGCTCGACCGAGCCCCTGAAGCCCTGGCTCCAGCCCCTCGTCGCCGACCTCACCGACGGGCTGTACTTCTCGCAGTCCATGCGCGGAGAGATCGTCGGCGGCGTCGCCGTCGAGCCCGTGCCCGAGGGCATCGACCAGCGCAGCTCGCGGCAGTTTCTCGCGAAGTACAGCGCATCGCTGGTGCGCGCCGTGCCGCGCCTCGCCTCGGTGAAGGTGCTGCGGCAGTGGGCGGGCTGCTACGACCTCACCCCCGACGGAGGACCCATCGTCGGGCGCTTGGCCGAGCCCTCGAACCTGGTGCTCGCGTGCGGGTTCATGGGGCACGGGTTCATGATGGCGCCGGTGATGGGGCGGCTGCTCGCGGAGCACGTCGCGACCCAGGAGACCTCGGCGCTCTTCGCGCGGTGGTCCCTCGACCGATTTCGCACCGGCGCGCTCGTGCGTGAGACCATGATCATCGGCTAGCACCATGACCCAAGAAGACGCCCAGGGGACCTTTCGCCTCGCCGCCCTCGACCTCGCCGCCTTCGCCGCGGCGCGCGAGTCGTTCCCGCGGCACGTCACCGAGCTCGCGCGGCGCCGCGCGCCCCGCTACGCGGCCCCCTCCGAGGCGCCGGTCGACGACGCGTACTGGACCGACTTCGCGGCCTCCATCGCCCCGCTGCTCCCCTCCGAGCTCATGCCCATGTGGGGGCTCATCGACGCCGACCTGACCCTCGAGGGCGGCGCGAAGGGTCTCCGCTCGCTCTTCTCGTCCACGCCGAGCGCCCGCGAGCGCCGCAAGGTGCAGCGCACCGCGACCCTCGCCGCGCGGGTGATGTCCGTGGTGGCCCACGCCGACGGCGACATGGCCGACGACGAGCGGCGCGTGATCGACATGGCGATGGCGTCCTTCGGCTTGAACGACGAGGAGCTCGCGGCGGCCCGCGCCGAGGGGCCCGCGTCGGCCTCGCAGCTCGAGGTCTTCGGCGAGCTCGACCTGCGCGTGCGTCGCGAGGTCGTGCGCGGCGCGTGGCAGCTCGCCCTCCACGGCGACCTCAGCAAGGAGGAGGAGAGCGCGGTGGTCACCATCGCCGCGAAGCTCGAGATCTCCGCCGAGCTCGACCTCGTGCGGCGCGAGGTGCGCGACGCGCAGGAGCGCTGCGCGCGGGTGGCGAGCCTCGCGCTCGAGCTCGCGATGGCCGCGTCGTCGTCCCTCGACGCCGAGGTGCGCGCGCCCGCCCTGGAGCACCTCGTTCGCTGCGCGGCGCCCCCGCGCGTCGCCGCGGGGCTGCGCGCGCGCGCGAGCGGCGAGACGCCGCCGCCCGTGGCGCAGAAGGTGGCGCTGGTCAGCGCGCAGCGCGTGCAGGCGCTCACCCTCGCGTGGTCGTGCCTTCGCGCCCTCGACCTCCGGGCCTCGACCGAGGCCGTCGCGCGGCTGGGGCTCCGCGCCGCCGCCGCGCGCCACGACGCGAGCGCCGACGCGAACTCCGCGATGGAGCTGGTGGACCGCTACCTCCTCGAGCGCCTCGCCGAGTCGGGCGAGCGCCGCTAGCGCCGCGATGGCCGCCGCGGAGCTTCGAGGCGTGGGCATCGGGTGGCGGCGAGAGCTCGCCCACGACCTGCTGCGGCGGCGCGACGCGGTCGATTTCGTCGAGGTGGTGGCCGAGACCTGCTTCGTGCGCGACCGGCTCTACGCCGAGGTGCGGGCGGCGGCGGAGAGCTGGCCGGTGGTGCTCCACGGCGTGAAGCTCTCCCTCGGGAGCGCCGACGGCATCGACGTCGAGCACGCGCGGCGCCTGGGCCGCCTCGCCCGCGAGCTGGGCAGCCCGTGGCTCACCGAGCACGTGTCGTTCACCCGCGCGGGCGCGCGAGACATCGGGCACCTCACGCAGCTGCCGCGCCGCCGCGAGGCCGTGCGGGTCGTCGCGCGCAACGTCGACGCGCTGCGCAGGGCGGTGGGCGACCTCCCCGTCGCCCTCGAGAACGTGGCGTGGACCGCGCGCTGGCCCGACGACGAGATGGACGAGGCGACCTTCTACCAGGAGGTCGTCGCGGCCACCGGCTGCCCCCTGCTCCTGGACCTCGGGAACCTCCGCGCGAACGCGCTGAACGAGGGGAGAGACCCCGAGGCCGTGCTCGACGCGTTCCCCCTCGAGCGGGTGGCGATGGTGCACATCGCCGGGGGCGCGTGGCTCGACGCGGGCGGGCGTCGCTTCTTCGTCGACAGCCACGCGCACCCGGTGCTCCCCGAGGTGTTCGCGCTCCTCGAGCGCCTCGTGGCGGCGCGCGGCGCGGTGCCGGTGATCCTCGAGCGCGACGCGAACTTTCCGCCCTTCGACGAGCTGCTGGGTGAGCTCACCCGCGCCCGGTCGTCGCTCCGCGGCGCGCCCTCGCGCCCCCTCCCCCGCCCCGGCGACGCGCCCGCCCCGCCGGGCGCCCTGGGGGGCGAGCTCGTCGCCGAGCAGGCCCGCCTCGCCGAGCTGCTCACCGCCCCGGCGCCCCCCGAGAGCGCCGCGCCCTTCGACGCCGGCGAGCTCGGCTTCGCGCGGGACGTGCTGCGCCGCAAGCGCATCGACGACGCGCTCCCGCTGCTCCCGCGGCTCTCGGCGCACGCGGTGGGGCACCGCGGCGCGGCCTGGAGCGCCATCGACGCGCACCCGCGGAGCCCCCGGCACGTCGCCCTGAACGACGCGTGGCACATCGCGCAGGCGGCCCTCGACGAGCCCGGGCTCGAGTCGGCCGCGGCGCTTGACGCGCTGGTGCTCTCGGCGCGAAGTGTGTCGCGCGCGGGGGTGATGTCTCCGCGGCGGGGCCCGTGGGTCGGCCGCCGGGCCCTGCGCGACGGCCGCAAGGCGTGGGCGTTCAAGGGGGTCGGCGCATCCTCCCCGGTGCGTTTGATTGTAAGGTGAGGGTCGCATGAGCACGTCAAGATCGTCGGTTCCTCCGAGCGCGGACCGAGCGCTCACAGCGCTCCCCCAGCAGGTTCGAGACCGGCTGGAGGCCTTTCGGCACGGGCTGCGTGACACCCTGGGTGACAACCTCGACGCGATGCTGATCTACGGCAGCGTGGCCTTCGGCGCGTGGAACGAGGCGTCGAGCGACGTCGACGTGATCATCGTGCTCCACGACGACCGCCGCGAGGTGCTCGACGCCATCGGGCACGCGGTGCGCCTCGCGCGCTACGCGGCCCGCATCGAGGCGATGATCCTGCGCCGCAGCGAGATCCAACACTCGGCGGACGTCTTCCCGCTGCTCTACGACGACGTGCGGGAGTGCAACATCCTCCTCGCCGGCGAGGACCCGTTCAAGGACCTCTCCATCAGCGACCAGCACCGGCGCCTGCGGGTGGAGCAGGAGCTCCGCGAGGCGCGCATCCGGCTGCGCCGCATGGTGGCCGACAGCGAGCGCGGGGCCATGGCCCTGCGCGACGTGGTGCGCAGAAAGCTCAAGCAGCTGCGCTCGCCGCTCCGCGCGCTGCTCCGCCTGCGCAAGACCACCACGGCGGTGGACCTCGAGTCGGTGATCCGCGGCGCCTGCGCGGCGTACTCGCTCGACGCCGACGCGCTGCTCCAGACCTCGTCGCCCACGGTGGCCTACGACACGCTCACGGCGCTCATCGACGCCGCCATCCTCGACGTCGACACCCTCGTCGTCGACGCCGCGGACTGACCCAGGAGGCGGGGACCATGCTCGAGCTGTTCTACTTCTACCCCTTCGACATGCGGCCTGGGCCGGCCTTCATCTTTCTCTACCTCGGCCTGGCGCTGGTCTACATCCCGGCCCTGGCGTGGCTGCGAAGCCGCGTCGCCGCGGCCTTCGACCCCAGTCCGCCGGCGGCCCCCGCGCCCTCCGCGCCCGTCCCTGGCGCCTACCGCGCGGGCGCCCCCGCGCCGCCCACGGGGCTCGCGGTGGGTTGGCTCCCGCCCCCCGACCGCACCTGGCACATCGCGTACCTCCAGGGCGGGGCCCAGCGCCTCGCCGAGGTGCTCTTCGCGGTCGGCGCGGCCGAGGGCTGGATCCGCCTCGAGCACCCCGAGTCGAGCTCGTCGGACATCAAGGTCGTGGCCGACGCGCTCCCCGCCGACGCGGTGCTCGCGGACTTTCACGGCGCCCTGGTGCGCGCGGCCTCAGGGTCGACCCTCTCGCGGCGCGACGCGGCGGCCGCGGCGAAGGCGGCGGCGGAGCGCGCCTCGCCCGAGATCCTCGCGGCGCTGGCCGCCGACGGCTTCGTGCGCTCAGGGGGGGCGGTGAACGCGGCGCGGCTCACGGTGCTCGCGGGCGGCGCGCTCATCCAGGCCGTGGCGCTGCTGCGCATGTGGGTGCGCGACGCGCTCTACGGCGACGCGCCGGTGCCGCTCTTCCTCGCGACGGGCATGTTCTTCGTGGCTGGCGCGACGCTCTGGCTGCTCCGGGTGCCCATGTGGTCCTCGCACCGCGACGCGTACCTCGCGTGGCTCGACGCGGCGACGAGCTCCCTGCGCGAGGATGTCTCCGTCGGGCGCCGGGCCTCGACCCCCGAGATCGCCCTCGCCGTGGCCGTCGGCGGCGCCACCGTGCTCGCCATGGCGCCGCTCTACGGGGCCATGTTCGTGACGCTCTCGTCTGACTTCGCGCCGGTCGTCACCTCCTCGGGGGGGTCGTCCTGCGGCGGGGGGTCGTCCTGCGGCGGGGGGTCGTCCTGCGGCGGCGGCGGCGGCTGCGGCGGCGGCGGCGGCTGTGGGGGCGGCGGCGGCTGCTCCTGAGCCGAGCTTCGGCGCGCCGCCCGTGGTCGAGGCGCTCCGCGTCGTCGACGGGTGGTGCTCGCTCCGCCGTCGCGACGCGACCCTCGACGGGTCGCTCCCGCTCCGCGTCGCGCAGGGCTGCGAGCCCATGCTCGAGGGCGCCGCCTACGGGCTCCAGGTCGCCCTGCACACCCCCCTGCGCGCCCTCCGCCGCTGGGGTCGTTGGAAGGTGAACGAGCTCCCCCTGGGGCTCCGCGTGGAGCGCTGGGGCCTCGAGACGCCGGGGGGCCGAGACGGCGCGGCGCTGCGTCGCGCGGAGGCTCAAGCGCGCGCGGCGCTGCCCGCGCTGGTCGCCCGGGGGGTCGTCGGCGCCGAGGCCGCCGCGGGGCTCTCGCTCGTCGAGGTCGTACGCTCTCCAACGACCTGGGTCGTTCGACTGTGGACGGGTTACCTCGTGCGGGTCTCTCCCGCCGCGCGGCTGGTGGCGCTGCGCGCGTCGCCCCGCCGCTGCGTCGACCTCGACCTGAGCCCGGCGGCGCTCGACGCGCACCTCGGGTGGACGCCGCTGGTGCTCGACCTCGAGCTTCGTCGGGGGGCCGAGGAGGTCATCGTCGAGGGCGAGGTCGCGACCCTGGGGGTGCTGCCACCGTCGGTGCCCGCGCGGGAGGTGACGCTCGACGAGGCGCCCGACCTGGCCCGCGCGCTGCTGGCGTTCTACGACCCGGAGTACTTCGAGGCGAAGCGCCGCGGAGAGGTCACCCGGAGCTACCGCAGGCTGCCGAAGGCGCCCGCGGGCGACGGGGCGCCCTGGGTGCGCGTGGCGCGGGGAGGCCCCGCGGAGCTCTCCGTCGAGCCCCTCGAGGGGGCCGGGGTCACCGCCCTCGCCCACCGCTGCGCCGTGGACCTCGCCGTGCGCTTCGACGGTCAGCGGGTGCGCCTCGAGGCCGACGACGCCGCGCTGCAGCGGCGGGCGAGGGCGATCGAGGCGGCCTGGTCGTTTGTGGCGTCGCCCGACGACCCGGCGTGCCGCGGCGCGCTGCTGTACCTCACGCGCTACATGACCCCGCACCCCTTCGGCGAGCCGCACTTCTTCGTGAAGCCGTGCGCGCTGGTGCAGACGCCGCCGGGCTGGTCGACGCTCGTCGAGGGCGTCGGCGTCGAGGGCGTGGGAGACACCCTGCGGGGGGTGGTGCGCACCGACGCGTTTCACGCCCTGCCCGCGGTGTTCGCGCTCCCCACCGGGGCCTCGAAGGCGAGGCTTCGCCGGGGGCAGCTCCTGGCGCGGCTGATCCCCACCCCCCGAGCCTGGACCGCGCCGACCCTCGACGAGCGCGCCTTCGCGCTGACAGGCGCGCTCGACGCGACCCGTTGAGCGAGGCAGACTTCTTGACTTATCGGCGGATTTTCCGAAGAATCCCGGCTCTGTGTCATGTCTTCGGCCGTCGACTCGGGCGATCCACGGTGCGCTCCTGGCGCTTATGGTGGCCGGGGCGCTCTCCGGACCGGCGTCTGCGCAGACGGCACCCCGCGTCGTAGCCGCCGCGGCGTACGACCAGGGCGTTCGCGCCTTCGCCGCGGGCGACTTCAATTCCGCGGCGGAGAGCTTCGAGGCGGCGAACCGCAGCGTGCCGTCGGCGCAGGCGGTGATTCAGGCGATTCGCTCGCACCGCAGCGCCGAGACCCCGGCCCACCTGGCGCGCGCCGCGACGCTCGCGATCGGCCTGCTCACGAGCTATCCCGCCGACGCGCGCATCACCAGCTACGCGTACCGGATCATCGACGAGCTCTCGCCGTCCCTCGCCCGCGTGCAGGTGCGCTGTCAGGGCTGCGACCTCTCGGTCGACGAGGGCGCGGCGCCGCATAACGTGTTCCTCCCGCCGGGGGCGCACGCGGTGGTGGCGAGCTGGGGCGAGCGGGTGGTGCGGCAGGAGGTCCGGGTGTCGGCGGGGCAGACGCTGCCGCTGGAGCTTTCGCCGCCGCTGACGCCGCTGGTGCCCGCGGCGCCTGCGAGCGCGGCGCCCCCCCCCGCGGCGATCGGGCAGAGCGCGCCGACTCCTGCGGTCGAGGTGATCCCTCCGCCGGGTCCGGAGGTCGACGCGCCCCCGCCGCGCCGGGGGCTGTCGCCTGCGCTCTTCGCGGTGTCGCTCGTGGCGACCGCGGGCGTGGGCGGGGCGCTGGCGTGGAGCGCGCTGAACACCCTCGACGGACGGGACGCGTACGTTCAGAACCCCACGCAGGCAGGCCTCGACGACGGTCGCGACCGCGAGCTGCGCACGAACGTGCTGGTCGGCGCGACCGCGGCGATGGCGGTGACGACGATCTTGATCGCGGGCTTCACCCGGTGGCGCAGCGCCCCGGCGAGGCCCACGGCGGCGCTGGCGCCAGGCGCGGGCGTACTCGGGCTGGAGGGTAATTTCTAATGGCGCGCTATGACACCAACGCAGGCGCGCAGGGGCGACGCATCGGTCGCTACGACGTGCTGGGCGAGATCGCCTCGGGCGGCATGGCGACGGTGTACCTGGCGCGCTCGATGGGGGCCAAGGGCTTCTCGCGGCTCATGGCGATCAAGCGCCTGCACCCGCACCTCGAGGCCGAAGACGACTTCGTGCAGATGTTCCTCGACGAGGCGCGGCTCGCGGCGCGCATCCGTCACCCGAACGTGGTCGCGACCCTCGACGTAGAAGACTCGGAGGGTCTCTACATCGTGATGGAGTACATCGAGGGGGTCACCCTGCTGACCCTCTCGCGCTCCGCGCAGAAGATCGACGAGCGCATCCCGGTGCCGGTGGTGGCGCGGGTGGTGCTCGACACCCTGGGCGGGCTGCACGCGGCGCACGAGCTCCTCGACGACACCGGCGAATTCCTGGGCCTCGTCCATCGCGACGTGTCTCCGCAGAACATCCTCGTCGGCACCGACGGCTCCTCGCGGCTCACGGATTTCGGCATCGCCAAGGCCGCCTCGCGGCTCACGATGACGCGCGACGGGCAGCTCAAGGGGAAGATCTCGTACATGGCCCCGGAGCAGACCCGGCGCGTCGAGATCGACCGCCGCGTCGACCTCTTCGCCATGGGGATCTGCACCTGGGAGCTCCTCGCGGGCAAGCGGCTCTTTCAGGGCGACAGCGACGTCGAGGTGCTCAACCAGCTCCTGTTCGAGCCCATTCCGCGGCTGAAGGACCACGCGCCGTCGATCCCCGCGGCGCTCGAAGAGGCCGTGATGAAGGCCCTCGAGCGCGACCCGGCTGACCGCTACGCCACGGCGATGGAATTCGCCGACGCCATCGAGAAGGCCACGCGGGTGCTGGGCGGCCCGGCGAACCACCGGGCGGTGGCGGCCTTCGTGCAGAAGGTCGCGGGCGAGCGCATCGCGCGCGAGCGGGGTCGCATCGCGTCTGGGGCCTCTCCCACCGAGCTCACCACGGGGAGCTGGAAGGCCGTCGACACCCCCCCGGTGACCCCGTCGCGGGTGCGCACCACGGCCGAGGCGCCGGTGCCCGCGGCGCGGCGTCCCACGATCCAGGGACCCGCGGGAGCGCCGCTCTCGCAGGGGCGGTACGCCGCCCCGGCGGCGGGGAGCGGGCCGCGCATCAAGGCCCCCGAGGCGCAGCCCGAGCCGCGGCAGCGTCCCCCGACCCTCGCGGGCGCTCCGGTGCCCTCGCGCTTCGCGCCGCCGCGCCCTTCTCCGTCGATCCCGCCGCGCTCTGGGGCGTCGGCGCGCCCGGTGCAGGGTCCGGCGCCGGTGATTCGGCCGCGCGCGCGCACCGTGATGGGGGCCGGCCCCGACCTCGGCGCCGCGGCGTCTGACTTCGATCCGGGCCTCCCGACGATCTCCGACGCTCCGAGCGCCTCGCACCCCGAGGTGATCACGGTCGACGCCGACTTCGACGCGCCCGCGCCCGGAGAGGCGACGCTCGTCGAGGCGTCTCCCGAGGCGTTCCTCGCGCGGCAGATCGAGATCGATCGGCGGATCAAGAGCGCGAAGCTGGCGGCCGACGCGATCGAGATCGAGCCCGAAGACGTCGTGCCCGCGAGCCGCTCGGGCGCCTTCGACGAGATCCCCACGAACCCGCCGAAGGAGGCGGCGCGTCAGTCCACCGACGCGTACTTCGGGCGCGAGGCCCAGGAGATGCGAGGCGGCGCTCCGTCCTTCGCGCCGCTTCCGGCGGAGGCCATTCCTCCTCCGGCGCAGCTCCCGACCTTTGAGCCGCCTCCCTCGTCCGCGAGCGGCCCGTGGTCCCTCGGCGCCGAGTCTGGCGGGCAGGCCCACTGGCAGCTTCAGGGCGCCGTCGCGCCCGCGCCCGCCGCCCCCGCGCCCCAGGGGCGCCGAAACCTCCTCGTGATCGTGGCGGTGCTCGCCCTCGGCGCCTCCGCGGCGATCGCGGCGACGGTGCTCCTGCGCGAGCGCACGGCGGCGAGCCGCGTCGTTCCGCCGCCGCCGAGCGCCGCGGCCCCCACGACCGCCGCGACGGCGCTGGCTCCACCCCCCGAGACGCCGACGCAGCCCGAACCCGCCGCTCCGTTGACCGCCGACGCAGGCTCCGTCGCAGAGCCCGCGCCCGTCGCAGAGCCCGCGCCCGTCGCAGAGCCCGCGCCCGTCGCGGAGCCCGCGCCCGTCGCAGAGCCCGCGCCCGTCGCGGAGCCCGCGCCCGTCGCGGAGCCCGCGCCCGTCGCGGAGCCCGCGCCCGTCGCGGAGCGAGGCGAGCGGCCTTCCCGCTCGGGTCGTTCGCACGGACAATCCCGGAGCTCTCGTCACCACCACTCGCGCGACCCCGACGCGCTCGAGATCTCTCCGCTCGTGCAACAACTCCCCCCGGCGGAGAATCGCGCTCCGACGCGGGTGCCCTCTCCCGCGGTCGCTCCGGCCCCTGCTCCGGCCCCTGCGCCGCGCCCCGCGCCGCGCCCCGCGGCGGATCCTGACACCCCCGACCTCTCCAACCCCTACCGCAGCTGACGTCCTCGGTCCTCGCGGCGCTCAGAGCCAGAAGTTCAGGGCGAGGTGCAGCTGGGCGACGCCGCGCACGCTCACGTCCTCCTCGGTCCCGCGAGGCCAGGTGTAGGCGCCGAAGTCGTGTCCGATGTAGGCGATGGCCTGGGCCTGCGCCTGAAGCGAGACCCGGCTCGTGAGCAGCCCCTCGAAGCCCAGGCCCGCGCGCAGGCCGAAGCGCACGTCGGTCGCGGTGAAGTCACCCTGCGGCGCGTGGGCGACCGCGAGCAACCCGCACGCGCCCAGCACCGGGTGAATCGCCCAGCGCGCGCCGCGCAGGAGGTCGTAGGAGATCGTGCCTCCGATCTCGTGGTCATGGCGCCCGCCGCCTCGCTCGGAGCCGAGGTGGTGGTCGGTGAAGAGGTCGACGGAGACGCGGTCGAGAGGGCGAATGCGCACCTGCCCGCCGATGGATCCGAGTTGATAGTCCCCGACCCGCGCACCTCCGCGAAGGCCGAGGGCGAGGGCGCGGTCTCCGAGTCGGGGGTCGGCGGAGGCGCGGAGGGAGGCCAGGGTGAGGGTCGCGGTGAACAAGAGGGCGGTGTGAGTGCGTCGCATGCGCGATGACGTTCCACTCGCCGTGCCGCGCCGCGCGCGCTCGCTTTCAAGGGCGCGCGCGCTCGCCCTGCGAACCGTCGCCCACACACGCCCGCGTGAACCCGCGCGTTGCGCGGCCCTCGGGGTTGCATTCAGCCCTCGCCTCGGGAAGTGTTGCCGCGATGCGCCTCGCCCTCGTCCTCGCCGCCTCGTTGTTCTCGTCGGTCGTGGGCGCGGTGCCGCTCCGCGTGAGCCCGAGCGAGCGCCAGGAGCTCACCTCCCTCGCCCGTCGGTTCTTCGAGTCTACGCGCGACGGCGCGAGGTCTCCCGCCAACATCTACCCGTCGCGGGCCGATCTCATGGCGCTGTTCTCGACCGTCGAGACCCTCCCTGGTCCCGTGCGAGCGCCCGCGCGCACCACGCCGAACGAGGCCGTGGTGCTGCGCCAGCTCGGCTCCATCGACCGCGACGTGCAGGCGCTGCGGGAGCGATTTCACGGCGGCACCTTCGTCGGTCTCACGGGCGTGCTCGCCCGCGAGGGCACGCTGCGTCAGCGAGGCTGCGGTCGCTTCGCGCGGCGCGACTCGGTGTGCGCCGACGGGCTGATCCTCGAGTATCGGGTGGGGACCGAGACGCGGCGCTTCAACATCGACACGCTGGTCCGCGTGGGGTCGCGCTGGCGCATCCTCGACGTGCGCCACTGAGGGCGCGGCGGGCTCAGCCCACGCGGCCGATGAGCAGCGGCGCGGCCGGGGGCGCGTCGTCGTCGAGGGTGATCGCGTCGCTGAGCCGCGCGATGGCCTCTTCGGCGCCATCGCGGTCGGCCGCGTGGACCCACACGAGGGTGTCTCCCGCCTCGACGGCGTCGCCGACGTTCTTCTCGAACACGAAGCCCACGGAGGGGTCGATGGGGTCCTCGGCGCGCACGCGCCCCGCGCCGAGCGCGACGCCGGCGACGCCGACGGCGCGGGTGTCGATGGCGCGCACATAGCCGCGCGGGCGAGACGAGGGCGACGACGACGGGGGCCTTCGCGAACACCTCGGGGTCATCGACGGCGCGAGGATCTCCCCCTCAGTGCCGCGACCATCTCGCGCGCGACCCGGCGGCGCGCGCTCGCTGGTGATGGCCTCGCGGAGCTCTTCGCGCGCCTCGGCCTCGTCCCGCGCGACCCCGCCCAGGACGCATCGACGCGCCGAGCGCGAGGGTCACCTCGACGAGGTCGGCGGGCCCGCGCCCGTGGAGCACTCGAAGGCCTCGATCGCCCCGAGGGGAGGTTGCCCACGGCGCACCCCAGCGGACGGTCCATGCGGGTGAGCCAGGGCGACGCACCGCTTGCCCGCGCCGGTGGCGACCTCGACGAGGGCGGTGGCGAGCTCGCGGGCCTGAGCCTGGTTCGCGAACGCGCCCGAGCCGACCTTCACGTCGAGCACGAGCCCGTCGATGCCCTCGGCGAGCTTCTTCGACAGGATGCTCGCGACGATGAGGGGGATGCTCTCGACGGTCGCGGTGACGTCGCGGAGCGCGTAGAGGCGCTTTGCCTACTCGGGGCGATCTCGGCGGTCTGTCCGATCATGCAGGTGCCGAGCTCGGCGACGAGCCGCGCGGGTCGGGGATGGGCAGGTGACCGAGAATCTGGGATGGGCTCTCAGCTTGTCGAGGGTGCCGCCGGTGTGTCCGAGCCCGCGGCCTGAGACCATGGGGACCGCGACGCCGCAGGCCGCGACGAGGGGCGTGAGGCAGATCGAGACCTTGTCGCCGACGCCGCCGGTGGAGTGCTTGTCGACCTTTGCGCTGCGCGATGTGCGCGAGGTCGACGAGCAGCCCGAGTCGCGCATCGCGAGGGTGAGCGCGACGGTCTCTTCGCGGGACATCCCGCGAAAGAACACGGCCATGGCGAAGGCCGACATCTGGTAGTCGGTTTTGACGTCGCCGCGTACGAAGCCGTCGATAAGGCTACGAATCTCGTCGGGGAGCAGCGCGTGCCCGTCGCGCTTGGCGGCGAGCAGCTCGGGGGTGCGATGGGGAGGGCGACGCCTACACCATTGCCGCGCGGTCGGAGAGCGAGGCGTGCGCGACCCCTTCCGGGATCGTCTATGGGCAGGACGCGCGGGATTTTGGTTCCCGCTATGGGGGTTCGAATCCCTCTCCCGGAACTACGCCAAACGCTTGCAGTACAAGCGTTTATGCGCGTGTCGCCCTCAGCGCGCTCACCCGTCAGTCGCTCCATGAACGGATGGCTGGGGGTGAACTTTGACGCATGGCCGGATTGACCGTCTGCGCGCCGCGGGGCGAGCCTCGGGCAATGCGGGTGGCGCTGCTGTTCGTTCTCTTCTGCGCTGGCGTGCACCTCCGGAATCAACGGGACGACGGGGGTCTTCGACGCTGGGTCCGACGCGCTCCCTGGGGATACCCCACGCTTGTCCCTCGACGCGCCCTGCGCGGATCCACCCGCCGTGGAGCTCCCCCGCGAGGGGACGCGCTACGGGAGCATCGTCGTCGCGCGCTATGATACCCGCGATGCGCCCTCCGCCCCGCCGCCCTTCGCGCACACAGCGTGCGCCTTGCGCCGTGACCGCGCCGCCGTCTTTCGATACACGCCCGACGAGGACGGCTGGGTGCGCGTCTCGGGAAGCGCCGTCATCGAGGTCTTCGCTGGATGCAACTCGATATGCGCCCTCGGCCAGCCCGCGGCGCGATCTTCGCCGGATCCACCTCGACGGTCTGGGTAGAGTTTCAGCGGGGCGCGCGGTGTACATCGTCGTGACGCACCCCGACACCGGCGAGCGAGGCGTCCTACGGGTCGCGGGGTGAGGTCGAGGTGCGACGCCCTCGACCCGCTCCCTGAGGGCGCGACCCGCGACACCTCGCGCGCGCGTGCGGCCCCGGACTCGCGTGCATCGACGCGCGGTGCGCGCGCCCGCCCGCGCCGGCCCTCGCGTGCGAGGGCCCCGACTGCGCGTGCCCCGAGGGCCTCGTCTGCACGCACGCGGGCCTTGTGCGCTGCCCTGAGCTCGGCGCGTCCTGCGGACGATCCCGTGCGCACCGGCGCTCGATGCCTTTCTGAGCCCCCGCCGGTCGCAGGCCCAGGCCCCGGCGCGACGCGCCGGAGAACCGTGCGGCAGCGCCACGATCGACCGCACACTCTGCGAGGCGGGGACGTGGTGCGGCTCCGACGGGCTCTGCTGCCCTTCGTCCCAGATGGAGGACCGTGCGTCGAGGGCGCCTGCGAGCTTGACTCTCGGTCTGCGCGAGCGGGCGCTGCGCCCGGCGCGAGGCGGGCACCCTACGGCCCTTGCGACGCGCGTGACCCGTCAGGATGTCCGTTGGGACACGCCTGCGTCGCGGGGCGTTGCCACCCAGCAACGCAGGGCGTGCGTCAGCCGTGCAACCTCAACCGCGGCACGCTCTGCGCCGCACCGCTCCACTGTCTCGGCGGGACCTGCGTCGCCTGCGTCGAGGGACGGATCGCCCCACCGGCACCCGCTGCGGTGCCAACCACGTCTGTGGGGTCGCCGGCGATCGAGGGGACAGGCCTGCCGCGCCACCCTTCCGCGCTGTGACGGCGACGCTCGATGCGTCGGCGGCGTCTGCCGCGCGCCGCTATCTCTGCGCAGCCCGACGGCACCGAGGCCGGCCGTTGTCGCGACGGCGTTCCCGCCCGCGATCTTGATCTCTGCGACCCGGGGCTCCGCTGCGAGGAGGGGTTCTGCCTGCGGGTCCTGCCACGAGACGCCCCCTGCACTCAGGTCGCGGGAGTCTGCGCGGGCGGAAGTTCGTGCGTGGGCGACGCGACCGGCGCGTCGTCATGCGTCCGCGACGGCGCGGAGCGGGGCGCTTGCCGCGTCGAGAACGCGCGAGCCGCATGCGACCCGGGCCTCGCCTGCGCGGGCACCTGCCGACCCGCGACGCTCGGCGCCGGCGAGCCGTGCCTCTCCTCGGATGAGACCTGTGCACCGGGGCTCTCCTGCTCGATCGCTGACGGACGCTGCGCCCCTGAGGGATCGCTCGGAGCAGGCTGCCGCGCCACCGACAACCCCTGCGACGTCGGACTCGCTTGCGAGCGCGTCGGCGGATACCGATGCGTCGCGTTCGTCGCGGAGGCCGCCGCCTGCGGCGGTGCGCGTCGCTGCGCGCCCGAGCAGCGGTGCAACGGCGAGGGCCGATGCGCGTTCGCGGGCACCGTCGGTACGCCTTGTGACGTGACCTGCCGACCCGGCCTCTCCTGCGACCACGCGCGCGGTGGCTGCACGATCGCGGTCGGCCCCAACAGCGAGTGCGGTGGGTTCCGGGTCTGCGGACCGCGCCTCTGGTGCCACCTCGATCGCTGCGTTCCGTCCTACCCAGGCGCCCGTGGGCTCTTGGATGGGCTCTGTCGCCACGAGGCGCCATTCTGCGACCCTGGGCTACGGTGCCTCGGGTCGTACTGCGTGCGTGTCGTCGGTGAGGGTGAACCCTGCGGCTCCTCGGCCTGCGGAGACGGACTCGCGTGCTGGCAGGGCACATGCCGCCCCCGCGGCGCGATCGGCCTGCCGTGCCGCGAGACCGCGAGCCCGTGCGACGGAGGTGCGTTCTGCTACGCGGGATACTGCTACGCGACGGCCGCGCCAGGAACTCTATGCGACCGCGAGAGCGCTCCGTGCGCGCCAGGACACACTTGCGCGCGCCCTGTCGACGCCGCGTCGGGTCTCGAACTGCGCTGCCAGCCTGACGGGACGCGAGGCGCATCGTGCCGCTTCGACGGCGGCGCGCCCTGCGACGACGGGCTTCGCTGTCATCCCGCGCTCGGTCGGTGCGTACCTTGACCCGCGGTCCTCTCGAGGTGTCATCCGTTCGCAGTGTTCGTCGGGGCCGGGCGAACAGAGCTACCTGGAGTCAGCACGGCGGCTGCGACGACGACACGTCGCACGGTCGACCTCCCGCGGCAGAGCTTCTCCATCACCTTCACCGGGAAGAGGTAGGCGCCCTTCTTCGTGATCCACCTCGCGCCGTCGGGCGGGTGGGCCCGCGCGCTCGACTCGACACGCCTCCGTACCACCGTGGACGGACGCAGCAGCCGCAGAACCATCGGTTCGTGCACACCTCGGTGACCTGTGGGAGCATCCTCTGCGATGAAGCGAGTCGTGGGGTGGATGCTCTTGACCTTGGTCGCCTGCAGCACGAACACCGTAGGAACATCGCGGGATTCAGGCGCCGCCGACCTCTGGCCCCTCGACGCAGAGGTGCGCGACGCGACGCTCGCGGCGGACGTCGTCGACGCGACAGTCCGGTGTACCGTCACCGCAGACGGTCCCAGGGCGCTTCTGCTGCGAGGACGGGCGAGGTACTTTCGCGACGCGGGGGCCCCGGCGCCGATGACGCTCGAAGAGACCCGCCTGCTCTTTCTTCCGCGCGGGAGGTCTCCCGACGCGCCGCTTCTCGTGGGATTCAACAACTACGCAGGGAGCTTCGTCGAGGTGCCCGCGAGCTTCGAGGGGAACGCCGGGCTCGCGGGGCTCTACTACTCCGGCATCGACTCCAGCGATGTCGCGTGGACCGCGTCGATGTCCGCGCCCGACGGTCCGCTCACGCTCCAGCTCAGCCGCAACCTCAACACTGTCACCGACGTGCGCGACGAGTGGCAGGGGGAGGCGACGTTGTGCCCTGAAGGGGACGCCCCGGCGCCGACGCTCCGTCCCCTCCTCGAGGTCGGCCC
This sequence comes from Polyangiales bacterium, assembly GCA_041389885.1. Lineage (GTDB taxonomy): Bacteria > Myxococcota_A > Polyangia > Polyangiales > JAWKRB01. The sequence goes on from JAWKRB010000007.1 coordinate 129,707, forward strand.
TGTGGGGCCCTGGCGCTTCGGCGCGAACGCGCCCGTGGCGGCCGGCGCCGATACGATTACCCTGCGCGCCAACGACATGCGCGTCGAGGTCAGCGCGCGTTGGGAGTCGGGGTGGCTCACGCTGACCCCCGCGAGGAGCGTCGCCCCTGGGAGCGAGCTCGCCCTCGATGTCTCGGGCGTGCGAGATCCTGTCGGGCGCGTGTTCTCCGTCGAGGGCGCCGTGCGCGTGCTCGAGACGACCGCGGCGGTGAGCGATCTCGCGTTCGACGTGGCGCCCCCTGCGGGCGCGGTGGTGGGAGGACGCGCGCAGGTCCGAGAGGGCGCGCTGGAGCTGCGCTCAGACACTGGGAGGATCGGCCCGTATGTGTCCCTCATCGCGCTGGGAGAGACGGCGGCGGGACCGGTCACGCTGCGCTACCAGACGCGCTTCGGTGACACCCACACCTTCACCGCGTGGCTCGTGCGCGCCGACGGGACCCGCGCCTCGTTGCCGATCGAGTCGGGGGCGCCGACGGATCCGCTCCGCGAGGCACAGACGAGGGTCGAGGGGAGTGGGCCGCTCTGGTTGCAGATCACCGATCACTCGGCGGTGCACCGCCCGGGATGGATCCCGCGCAGCCCACCCGTGTTCGTGATCGACGAGGTGCGCGTGGGGACGTGATCTGGATCGCTCGAACCGGGGCGGAGGCCGTCAGCGGAACGGGACCCTCGCCGGCGCCTCGACCACCCTGTGCTCCACGTCTTCGAGAAGCTCGGCGTTCGGGCTGAAGAACTGCGTCGCACCACACCCCTTGCAAACCACCATCGCGAAGCTCTTGCGGAGCACGTTGCCCCAGTCCTTCTTCGCGCTCGACGTCATCTCCAACGTGACGCGATCGACCACGCCAAAGTGAATCGCTCCACACCACGGACACGGATGGGTCGGGGTCATCGCACTTCTCTCCTCACGGCCGTCGCACGGGACCGCCTGGGACGGTATCCCCCTCAGGATCGCTCCGAGTCCAGCGTCGGGAGCAGCCGCTGGAGGTTCTCGACCCTCGTGCGCAGCCGCGGTTCCGCGCCGCTCGGGTGGTGCGCGATGTTCTATCCGAAGGCGGCTTCGTGCCAGCGCTCGACGACCGTCGCGAACACCTTGCTCTCTACCCCGAAGAGCCCCGGCGCCCCCTGAACCACCACGGGCTCGACCTCCACCGCGTCGTCCATCTCCCAGCCGAAGGGGCCCTCGTACCAGCGCCCGAAGGCGGCGGAGTCTGTGGGCTCGATGACCCCGACAAAACGCGCGACCCCCACGATCGCCGAGAAGGGGACCAGCTCCCTGGCGATGGCCTCGGCGCCCCGCATCGAGGCCGCCCGGAGCGAGCGGCTCGCGATGCTCCGCGCGGTCGCCAGCGGCCTGCGCAGGGCCTCGAGGAGCTCGACGCGCGCTCCCTCGGCGTCGGCCGCTGCGAGCGCGGCCTCCCACGCCACCGCGTCGAAGCCGCGGCCGGCGTGGAGCAGCACGAAGTCACCGGGGCTGAGCTCCAGGGGAGAGGGCGTCCAGGTGCGGTTCTCGACGCGCTTGAAGCCGCGCGCGATCAGCGTCGCCCAGGGTTGGTGGATCGTCAGCGCGAGGGCCCTCCGAGGGACCCCTTCGCGGTCGACGAGGGCGGCGCTCACGCCCCGCCTCGCCGCCCGCTCGCCCTGCTCGCCTCCGCGCCCCTCACCCCACGCACGATACCGCGTCGAGCCACCGCCTTCCTACGCCGCGCGCGAGACCCGCGGAGCGCGCGTGGGGGCGAGCGCGAGCAGGTCGCCGCGCAGGGGGTCGACCCCCACCTCCACAGCCCAGAGAAAGCGCTGCGCCAGCTCGCAGCGGGCGATCTGATCCAACACCTCATCCGAGATCAGCCCCGCGGGCTCCTCTTCGATGAAGTCTGCGTCGTTCAGGTCTCGGTCCAACCAGTCGTTCATGCAGTGCACCTCCGCGAGCCAGACTGCGTCGGCTCCCTCGCGCCCACAACGATTCGCGTGACAGAGAACGTCCCGAGCGTCAGTGAATGTCCTGGGTGCGCCGGATGCGGTCGATCCAGTCGGCGGCGGTGTCGCGCGCGCCCCGCGGGCGCCTTGGGTCTGCCGAGAGCGCGCCGAAGGCTCGCGCGCTCTCTTCGAGGCGTCCGAGGTGAAAGAGCGCGACGGCGCGGAGCCTGAGCGACTCGGCGTGCACCCTCGGGTCGAGCCCCGCCGCGGCGCGTGGGATGAGCGCCAGCGCCTGGTCGTAGCGCCCGTGGTTCACGAGCTGCCGCCCGACGAGGTAGCGCATCACGGGGTCTGCCCGGTCGGCGCCGAAGGTGCGCGCCATCGCCGCGGTCGGCGAGGGGTCGAGCTCACCCGCGCCCACCAGGAGCTCTCGCAGCACCGCCGCGAGCGCGCCCCCCCGCGCGAGGGCGTGGCGCTTGAGCCAGTGCGTGCGGGCCTCGTCGTCGCTCATGAGCGCGGGGTCGAGGCGCGCGAGGCCCTCGGCGGCGTCGCGCTCGCGCCCCCAGCGCCACGAGGCATCCGCGATGGCGTGTCGAACGCGCTGCGCCGCAGCGGGTCCCGCGAGGCGCGCGGTGTTCGCGGCGATCGCCTCGGCGCGCCCGGCGGCGCCCCGGCGCACCTCGAGCACCGCGAGGGCGACGCCCGCGCGGAGGTTCGAGGGGTCTCTCCGCGAGAGCGCGGCGAAGCGTCGCGCGGCGTCGTCGAGCGCGCCCGCGGCCAGCGCCTCGCTCGCGCGCGCCTCGTCGCGCTCGAGGTCGAAGGGGCACTCCCGGCCGAACACGCTCACGCGAAAGAAGCGGGCTCGCGCCCGAGCCACCGCCTGCGGGTCGACCTCGACCCCGCGGAGGAACGCGTGCCACTCGCGCTCGAGCGACGCGAGGTCGCGGCCGTACGCCGTCGCGAAGTCTCCGCTGGCGTACACCGCGCGGAAGCGCGCGGCGCCGTGCCGGTCATGGAGCCAGCGGCAGAACGACCCCGCGGCGGTGTAGGCCGTCGACGACGAGGCCGCGAAGAAGCCCAGGCTCGTGAGGCTCGCCACCCTCGGCGCGATGCCCGCGTCGAGCATCGCGCGGGACCACTGGTGCGGCGACGCGTCCCCTCCCTCCCAGGCCGCCGCGATACCGCGCCTCGATGAGCCCTGGCACCGGCAGCAGCCGCCCCCGCGCTCACCCGCAGCGGCCCCGGCGCCATCGCGCCCCAAGGGCGACGTGCGCGAGCCCGTGCTTGAGCACCGGGTGGGGAAAGGCCGCGAACTGGAGGTAGACCTCGGCGCGCCAGGGCTTCGCGATGTACGTGTGCGCCGCGCCCATCAGCGCGCCTGCTTCTGCGCCGCGCTCGCGAAGAGGTACACGGTGACGCGACGCGGGCCCCGCGCGCCGTAGAAGCTTCCTCGAGCTGCCCCACGCGGATGTCGCAGCCTACTCGCGGTGAGCAGCGCCTGCCGCCGGGGGATCGAGCGTCGTAGCGCACCACGCAGCGGCGGCTCCACGCCTGCCGGCCAACGCCGCGTCGAGGTCGCGGGCGTCGTGGCGGTGACCCAGCGAGGGTCCTGCGAGGTAGATCCCCGCGCCGAGCAGCGCGCCGAGCGCGCAGGCCGTTCGCGCGAGGGGCGCGGCGAGCCTGCGTCGCAGGCGCAGGCGCGCGCCGTCCCAGCCGGAGGCGAGGGCCGAGGCGCCGGCGAGGATCCATCCCAGGGTGCCCAGGCGGTAGCTCAGCAGGGGGGTGCCGAGGGGCACGTCTTCGCCGTAGATCGCGCCGGGAAAGAAGCCGAAGAACGGGTCGTAGGCGAAGATCGTCGGCGTGGCGTAGAAGCGCGCGACGCTCCAGAGCACGAAGGCCGGCACGAGCGCCGCCGCGAGGGTCGTCGCGAGGCCCCGCCGCGCGGTGAGGGCCCCGAGGAGGCCGCAGAGGCCCGCGAGGAGCACCCCCGGCAGGGTGACCAGCAGCAGGGCGACCGCGGCGCTCTCGGGCGCGCAGCGGGTCGCGAAGAGCCCTCGCGCGACGACCACCGCGAGGGCGGCGAGCGCCGGCGCGAGGCTCGCGGCGCCGAGGGTGAGCGCGAGGGCGCCGCCGAGATCACCTCGCCCCGCGCGCGGGAGTCGAGGCGGGAGCCCTGGCGCCCAGCACCGCGCTCGCGACGGACCCCAGCAGCGCGAGGACCAGCGCGACGCGCCATAGCCCGCGTGGTTGGTGAGGTTGTCTTGGCAGAGCGCGAAAGCCGACGCAGGGCGCGAGGAGCGCGGCGGCCCTCGCGCGCCGGAGGGAGGCGAGGGCGCGGAGCTCGACCCGCAGCTCCGACGGGAGGCTCGCTCACCGAGCCGGCCAGGGGCTCGGGTTGTCGAGGGGCTCGTCGTCGTCGCCGTGCGGCGGCGGCGGCGGGATCGACGGCGACGCGGGCACGTCGAGGAGCGCGTGGGCGAGCACCTCGTCGATGCGCGACACCAGATCGATCTTGATCTCGTCGCGCACCTCCTGGGGGATGTCCTCGATGTCCTTGGCGTTGCGCAGGGGCAGGAGCACGTGGAGGATGCCCGCGCGGTGCGCCGCGAGGACCTTCTCCTTCACGCCGCCGATGGGGAGCACGACGCCGCGGAGGGTGATCTCGCCGGTCATCGCGATGTCGCTGCGCACGGGCCGCCCGGTGAGCAGCGAGGTCACCGCGGTCACGATGGTCACGCCGGCGCTGGGGCCGTCCTTGGGCGTGCCGCCTTGCGGCACGTGGATGTGCATGTCGCTCTTCTGCAAGAACTCGGGGTCGATGCCGAGGCGCTGGGCGTTGGTGCGCACCCACGAGATGGCCGCCGCCACCGACTCCTTCATCACGTTGCCGAGCTGGCCCGTGATCGACAGCTCGCCCTTGCCCGGAAAGCGCTGGGCCTCGACGTACAGAATCGTGCCGCCCACCGGGGTCCACGCGAGCCCGGCGACGATGCCCACGCTGGGCTGGCGCTCGGCGGCCTCGTCCTCGAAGCGCGGCGGGCCCATGACCGACTTCACGTAGGCCGCGTCGGCGACCTGGCGCACCTCCTCGCCGCTGGCGACGCGCACGGCGACGGCGCGGCACACCGAGGCGACCTCGCGGGTGAGGTTTCGCACCCCGGCCTCGCGCGTGTACTGGTCGATGAGCGTGCGGTAGCCCTCGTCGGACCACGAGAGCCGCTCGGTGGTGAGCCCGTGCTCCTCGAGGGACTTCGGGCCGATGTACTGCCGCGCGATGTTGAGCTTCTCGACGCGGGTGTACCCGCTGATGTCGATGACCTCCATGCGGTCGTAGAGCGGGGCGGGGATCGTGTCGCGGTTGTTCGCCGTGCAGATGAACATCACGTTCGACACGTCGTAGGGCACGTCGATGTAGTGGTCTTGAAAGGTGCTGTTCTGATCGGGGTCGAGCACCTCGAGGAGCGCGGCGGCGGGGTCTCCGCGCTGGTCGGCGCCCATCTTGTCGACCTCGTCGAGGATCAAGATGGGGTTGCAGGTGCCGGCCTTCTTCATCGCCTGAATGATCCGCCCCGGCAGCGCGCCGACGTAGGTGCGGCGGTGCCCGCGGATCTCGGCCTCGTCGCGCACGCCGCCGAGGGAGATGCGCACCATCTGCCGCCCGACGGCCTTCGCGATGCTCTTCGCGAGGGAGGTCTTGCCCACGCCGGGGGGCCCGATGAAGCACAGGATCGGCCCTCGGCGGTCCTTGCGGAGCTTGCGCACGGCGACGTACTCGACGATGCGCTTCTTGGGCTTCTCGAGGCCGAAGTGGTCCTCGTCGAGGGTGCGGCGCACGGCCTCGACGTCGAAGCGGTCTTCGGTGTGCTTCTGCCACGGGATGTCGACGAGCCACTCGATGTAGCTCCGGGTCACCTGGTACTCCGCGGAGTGCCCCTGCATCGCCCGGAGCCGCCCGAGCTGCCGCCGCGCGACGCGCTCGACCTCGGTGGGCAGCCGCGCCTTCGCGATGCGCTCGCGGAGCTGGTCGATCTCCTCTTCGCTCTCGTCGGTCTCGCCGAGCTCGTCCTTGATGGTCTTGAGCTGCGCCCGGAGGATCTCCTCGCGCTCGCTGCGGCCCATCTCGCCCGAGACGATCCCCTGGATCTCCTTGCGAACCCGGTTCACCTCGTGGACGCGCCGCGCGAGGTGGTGCGCGAGGCGCAGTCGCTCCTCGACCTCGACCGCCTCGAGCACGTGCTGCCGGTCCGCGGGGGTCACCGGCGGCGACGGGAGGTGCAGGGTCACCAGGTCGGCCAGGGCGCCGGGGTCGGCGGCGTTCTCGGCGACGGGCCCGAGCTCGCGGGGCACGGGCGGGGAGTACTCGCCCAGGGCCCGCGCGAGGTCGCGGAGGTCTTTCGACACCCGCTCGATCTCGGGGGATCGGGTGAGGTTCTCGGTGATGCGCCGCACCCGGCCGCGGAGGTACGCGCCGTCGGCCTGCACGCCGAGGAGCTCCATGCGCGAGATGCCTTGGAGCAGCACGGAGTAGTTCGACGCGCCCAGCTTGATGACCTTCACGATGCGGGCGACGGTGCCCACGGTGTAGAGGTCGGCGAAGGCGGGGTCTTCGACCTCGGGGGTGCGCTGGGTCACCACGGCGATGAGGCGCACCTCGCTGTGCGTCAGGTCTTCTACCAGCCGCACCGACCGCGCTCGCCCGACGTTGATCGGGACCACCGCCGCAGGGAAGAGCACGGCGTTGCGCAGCGGGAGGATGGGAAGTGTCTCCACCGCGTCGTCTCGCTCACCAGAGGCATCGTCAGGTCGGGTCACAGTGCGCGAAACGTAGAAAACGCCGGGGTCCCGCGCAAGGGCGGAACGGACGCATTCACCCCGCGCCGCGTCGGGCAGGCCGTCTCGCGGGCTTCTTGCGAGGCGCGACGAGGCCCGATCGCGCGATCACCTCGCTCGTGAGGGCCTCGTAGTCCTCCCGGCCGCGGCCGCCCTCGGGCTCGTGCTCGAAGATCGTGCGTCGGTGCGAGGGCGCGGCCTTGTGGTGCGTGTTCGCGCGGATCACCGCGTCGCACACGGCGGCTCCGAAGCGTCCGCGGAGCACGTCTTCGACCTCCTGGGTGATGCGCTCGCGGCGGTCGACCAGGGTGAGCACGTACCCCAGCACCGTGGCCTGCGCCCCCGCGCGGTCGCGGAGCTTCTCGAGGGTGTCGCCCAGGAGCTTGAGCCCGAGCATCGGGAGGTACTCGCAGGAGACCGGGATGAGCACCCGCTGCGCGGCGACGAGCGCGTTGATGGTCAGCAGCCCGAGGTAGGGCGCGGTGTCGATCACGAGCACGTCCATGCCCTGGGTGACCGGGCCGCGCAGCGCCCGCTCGAAGACCCGCTCGCGGCCGAAGGCCGACGCGAGGTGCAGGTCGACCAGCGCCATCTGCTCCCCCGCGGGCGCGATGAAGAGGTGCTCGAGGCGCGTGGGGACCACCGCGTCGTCGAGGGTGCGCGCGTCGTCGAGGAGCACCCGGGCGACCTCGACCTGGCCCTCCTCGGGGCTCGCGCCGAGGGTCGCGCTGGCGCTGCCCTGGATGTCCAGGTCGACCAGCAGCGTGCGGAGCCCTCGCCGCGCGAGGCCCGCGGCGAGGTTCACGGCGGTGGTGGTCTTTCCGACCCCGCCCTTCTGGTTCGCGATCGCGAGGATGAGTGGCCCTGCCATGTCGCGCGGACCATCGACGGAGGCGTCGTCCCCGGTCAAGGCCCCTGGAGCTCTTCATGGGGGTGAATGTCCTACCCCTCGAAGCCCTTGCGTCGACGCCTGGACTCTGCGTAAAAGTGGCCCCCCTTAACGCCCCGTGGTCCTTGTCTTGATGCGCAGAGTCGGCCCCTGAGGCCCCCTTTCGAGTGAACGCAGTGACGGAGCGATCGATGTCGGGATTCAACCTTCGCGTGGCGGCGGCCCTCTCGGCGCCCCTGTTGTTGTCGGGGTGCCAGGTGGCGGTGGTCGGCAACTCGGTCGTGCTCGGCATGGCCCTGGGTTTGTTCCTCGGCACGCTCCAGCTGGGGCGGCGCCCCGCCAACGCGACCGCGCGCGACGACGCGCGCAGCCCGGCCACGACCACGCACCGATGAGCGCGGCGACGCCGCGACGCGCCGGCGAGCGCGGGGCATGACCTCGCCCCGGTCTGAGTTCCGCGCCCTCGATCAGCTCACGCTCCAGGACGTCGAGGCGATTCGCACGATCCTGCGCGGCGAGTCGGTGATCGACTGGCAGCGGCTGTTCTTCGCCGACGCGCACGCCGCAGCGGAGTTTCTGCGCGCGCAGGGCCTCGACCCCGACGACAAGCGAGACCGCGAGCGCATGGACAGCGTGCGCGACGAGGCCATCGCCTACCTGCGCCGCAACTTCGAGTATCCCATCCCTCGCACGATGGCGACGATGTCGACGCTCGACCTCCTGCGGTCGGCGTCGGGCAAGGGGCACAAGCAGGTGTGCGCGTGCGTGATCTTGAAGGTCATGCACATCATCCACCACCTCTCGGGCCGCGAGCTGCTGTACTCCCTGCCGCTCTCCGACGCGCAGGTGTTTCAGCACGTCGAGGAGAAGATCTACCGGGTGATCGGCGGGATGATGGCCGACGGGCTCCCGGTGGTGGAGTTCTTGGGCGGGCGCAAGAACCGCGACTCGGTCTACACGAAGCTGCTCTCGAAGAGCGAGACCATCGCGGCGCAGATCTACGACAAGCTCAGGTTTCGCGTGGTGACCCGCAGCACCGACGACGTGCTGCCCGTGCTGAACTACCTGTCGCGCAAGCTGTTCCCCTTCAGCTACCTGATCCCCTCCGAGAGCAAGAACACCCTCGTCGACATCCGCGCCGTGGCGAAGGATCACCCGACCTTCGCCTCGCACCTGCGCGACCCGATGGCGCGCCGCCGCGAGGAGGTGCTCGCCGACCTCGTCGACAACCGCTTCAGCGCGAGGAGCTACCGCGTGGTGCACTTCGTGGTCGACCTCCCCGTGCGGCTCCCCGACGAGGTGCTCGCCGACGCGCCGCCCTCGGCGAGGGACCTCGGCGCGGTGGTCTTCGTGCTCACCGAGTTTCAGCTCGTCGACCAGGCCGCCGAGACCGCCAACGCCCTCGGCGACGCCTCGCACGAGCGCTACAAGGAGCGACAGCGGCTCGCGGTTCGAGACCGCCTGCGCCTCGGCGCGCAGCCCCCTCCCCGCGCCCCGCGCGCCCCGAGCGTCGCGCCGAGGGCGCGCACCAAGCCCTGAGTCCTCCCGCCGGGCGGCGCGCAATTCGACCGCCCGCCCTCGACGCGAGGCGCGAGGTGCCTAGGTTCTGTCGCGCCGTTTGACCGCGGCGCGCCACGCGAACCACAACGCACCGGTTGGAGGTGCCTATGACGAAGATCCGTTCTCTCTCCCGCGCACTCGCCCTCTCGCTGCCCCTCGGCCTCGCCCTCGGCGGCGTGGCCAACGCGGGCACGCTCCAGGTCCGCGACGAGGCGAGCCTCCTCACGCCGGCTGACGTCTCGGCGCTCCGCGCGCAGGTCGAGGCGCAGCCCTTCGACGTTCGGGTGTGGACCACGCGCTCAGGCACCGACCGCGCCGCCTTCGACGCGCGCGTGGGTCGGCTCGTGGCCTCGCCCCGCATGGTGGTCATCGCCGTCGACCCCGTGCACCGCCGCACCTCGGTGCATTTCGGTCTGAGCACCGGCGTTGCCGCGGAGCGCTACCAGGCCATTCGAGACGCGGGCGCGACGTCGTTTCGCACCAGCGAGTGGCGGGGCGGGCTCTCGGCGATCGTGCGCGCCACGGGCGAAAGCGCCACGATGCGCCCGGCGAGAGGGGCCCGGTCGACGGGCTTTCCGTGGGCCCTCGTGCTCCTCGGCGTGGGCACCATCGCGGGCGTCGCCCTGCTCGTGCGCTTCGTGCGCGGCCGCGCCCAGCAGATGGGCGGATACCCCGGCTCGAACCCCAACGCGCCGGGCTACTACGACCCCAACGCAGGGCACGGCGGGATGAACTACGGGCCGGGATACGGGCCCAACTACGGGCCGGGATACGGGCCCAACTACGGGCCGGGATACGGGCCCAGCGGCGGCAGCGGCCTGGGCGCGGGGCTCGTGGGCGCGGGCCTCGGCGGCCTCGCGGGCTACGCGATCGGGCGCTCGATGTCGAACACCGAGAGCCACGGCGCGGAGCACGGCTCCTTCGGTTCGAGCCACGACGCCGGCGGAGGAGACTTCGACGCCGGCGGCGGCGCGTCGGACTGGGGTGACAGCGGCGGAGGCGACGGCGGCGGGGACTGGTAGGCCCCCCGACCGGGAGCGCTCACCCCGCCGAACGGATTGACAGCGCCCGGGAGATGGGTGTCCGTTGCCCGCGAAGAGAGGGATCACGGATGCCAGGGACCGAGCGGCTCGCCGCACTCGATGCGACCGGAGAGATGCCCGCGATGCGGGCGACCGAGGTGGCCCCCGTCGCAGGGGCGTCGGGGGTCGCGCCCCCTCCGGCGCCGCCTCCCCTCAAGACCGGCTCGGTCTTTCACGGGTTGAAGGTCCACTCGCTCCTCGGCGAAGGGGGCATGGGAGCCGCGCACATCGTGAGCCACCCCGTGCTCCGCATGCCGCTGGTGCTCAAGACCTTCAAGACCGCCGCGCCCGCGCAGATCTTTCGAGAGGCGCACCTCGCCGCGCGGGTGCTCTCGCCGCAGGTGGTGTCGGTGCTCGACGCCGGCGTCGAAGACGGCGTGGCCTTCGTCGTGCAGCGCTACGTCGACGGCCTCGACCTCGAGGAGCTGCTGCTCGCCATGCGCGAGATCGGCCGGCTCCTGCCCGTCGACGTCGTCGTGCGCGTGCTGCTCGACGCCGCCCGCGGGCTCCAGGCGATTCACCAGGCGGGCGTGGTGCATCGGGACGTGAAGCCCGCGAACCTGTTCCTGTGCGGTAACGGCGCGACGATGATCGGTGATTTCGGCATCGCCACCGAGGCCCTGCGCCGCGAGGAGTCTGAGCCGCTCATGGGCACGCCGTCGTTCATGGCCCCGGAGCAGTGGCACCAGGCCCACGTCGACCGCCGCACCGACCTCTACGCCCTGGGCGCCACCGCGCACCTCCTCGCGACCAACGAGACGCCCTTTCACGGAGACAGCGCGGCGCAGCTCGGCGTCGCCCACGTCACCGAGAGCTACCACCCGCCGACGCCGCGCAGCCCCAGCGAGGCGTACCTCTTCGCCGTCGTCGAGCGCATGCTCCGTAAGCGACCCGAGGAGCGCTACGACTCCGCCGACGAGGTGGCCTCGGCGCTCGAGGTCGTGGCCGAGTCAGGCCCGCGGATCGTGCCGCAGGGAGAGGGCCGCGCGCGGGTGGGCGCGCTCACCGTCGAGATCTCCGTGGGCGACATCTCCGCGGCCGAGGGCGACGTCATCGTCAACGCCGCGAACTGGATGCTGGTCATGGACCGCGGCGTCGCCGGCGCCCTCAAGCGCGGCGGCGGCGACGAGCTCGAGGCCGAGGCGATGAAGAGCGCGCCCGGCGCCATGGGCCAGGTCGTGTGGACCGGCGCCGGGGCGCTCAAGGCGCAGCACGTCGCCCACGCCATCGCCGCCCTCGACGGCGCGATCTGCCTGCAGCGCACCACCCTGCGCACGCTCCTCGGCGCCGAGCGCCGGGGCTGCCGCTCGGTGGTCCTCCCCGCCCTCGGGACCGGCGTCGGCGAGGTGCCCATGGCCCTCGGCGCGAAGCTCATGCTCGAGGCCTTTCGAACCTTCGCCAGCCTGCACCCCGAGCACGTCCGAGAGCTGCGCGTCGTGCTCTTCAACGAAGAGGCCTCGACCCAGTGGAGAGAGGTCCTGCGGTCGATGTAACGGCGTGACGGAATACGTCACACGCCACCTTGCCGGCGCCAGAGCTCCTGGACAGATTGATCGGCGTGAACTCCACGTCGCCGCTCAGTCAGAACACCCCCGCCAACGACGTCGACCCGCCCGCGCGCCCCTCGCTCCGGCGCATCGGCGCGCAGGTCGGCGCGCGCAGCCTGCTCCGCGCGCAGCGCTGCGACGCGTGGCGCGCGGTGTACGACGCCCGCGCCCAGGGGAGCACCCTCAAGGCCCGCTGCGAGGGCAGCCAGGGCGAGGCGTGGCGCACGTCGGTGACGGTGCTCGACGACGGCGGCCTCGTGGCGCGCTGCTCGTGCCCGGTGGGCGAGGCCGGAGCGTGCAAGCACGTGGGCGCGACGCTGCTGGCGTGGCTCGCGCGGCCGGGGCGCTTCGCGCGGCGCCCCACCCTCGAGGCGCAGATCGCCCGGCTGGACGAGCGTGAGGCCCGCGCGGCGCTGCGCGCGCTGGCGTCGCGCTCGGCGGAGCTCGAGTCGCTGGTCGAAGACGCTCTCCCCGCGGCGCCTGACGAGGTCGAGGCCGAGGCGCCCGACTGCATCGAGCGCGTGGGCGAGGCGTTTCGGCGCCTCGAGCGCGAGGCCGACGCGGGGGAGGTCCTCGCCGACGAGGTCGAGCGCGTCCTCGCCGACGCGGTCGCCGACGCGGGGCCCGACAACCTCGCGGGGGTGGTGCGCGCGCACGAGCAGGTGCTGCGCGGCGTGCTCGGGCGCGCCCGGCGCCTGGGAGACGGCGCGGCCCCGCTGCGGCCCGTCGTGCGCCGCTGCCTCGACGCCATGGCCGACGCGGCCCGGCGCATCGAGGATCGCGCGTCGCGGGTCGAGGCCCTGTGGTCGCTGGTGGCGCTGATGGAGTTCGACATCGAGCGGGGCGTGGCCGCTCGCGCGTCGGCGCCGGGGCGCACCGGCGTGCGTCTCGCGGTCGAGGCCGCGACGGCCGAAGACCGCGCCGCCCTGGTCGAGCGCGTGCGCGACCGCATGGAGGGGTGCGACGAGTGGTCCCTCCGCGCGTGGACGGGGGTGTACGTCGAGCTCGTGCGCGGCGCCCTCGACGACGAGCGGTGGTTCGCCCTGTGCCGCGAGCACCAGCGTCACGCGCCGATGGCCACGCGGCTCCTGGAGCTCGGGCGCGTCGACGAGGCGCTGGCCGCGGCCGAGCGCGTGGGCGACGGCGCGGTGCTCGAGCTCGCCGACGCCTTCGTGCGCCACGGCGCGGGGGAGCCCTTCGCGGAGATGCTCTCGGCGCGGGTCGCGCGCGCGTCGGAGTCGAACCGCCAGCGGATCGCGGCGTGGCTGAGCGAGCGCGCGGCGGCGCGGCGCGACGACGCCGCGGCGGCCGACCTCGCGGAGCGCATGCTCAAGGCCCGCCCCAGCGCCGAGGCCTGGGAGGCGCTGCGCGACGCGGCGACGCGCGCGGGCGTGTGGACCGAGGCGCGCGCGCGGTCGCTGCGCGCGCTCGAAGAGGCCGCCCACCCGCTGCTCGTCGAGGTGCTGCTCGCCGCGGGGGACCTGCGCCGCGCCTGCGAGGTCGCGTGCTCGCCGCGAGCGCAGACCCCGTCGTTTCGCGCCGCGCGCGAGGCCCTGGCCGCGCGGCTCGAGGGCGAGGCGCCCGTCGAGGCGGCGCGGGTCCTTCGGGCGCAGGCCGAGGCCCTGATCGCGCAGCGAGGGCGCGCGGGCTACGTCGACGCGTGCGCGGCGCTCGCGAGGGCGCGGCGCGTGCTCTGCGAGGTCGGCAGGGGCGCCGAGGCCGACGGGTGGATCGACGCGCTCCGCGCGAAGCACGCGAACCGCCCGGCGCTCAAGCAGCTCATGGAGCTTCATTTCGGCGAGGCGGTGCGCGAGGCGGGGTGACCTCGGTGCTCAGGGGATCTCGTCGTCGTCCCAGTCGCGCTGCGCGCGCGCGCGCGCCAGCGACTCGCGGATCGCGTCGAGGTCCTCGGGGCCGGCGTACGCCTCCATCGCGGGGAGCACGCTCGACTCGAAGGTGTCGAGGTCGAAGACCTCGCCGTCGACCGGGCCGTTCACCCGCCGCGTCGAGATCGCCACGCCGTCGGGGGCGAGGGTCAGGCGAATGGTGTGGCCCTCGTCGGTCTCGAATTCCCAGATCATTTCTCCGGACGCTCCTCGTCGGCCCAATCGCCGACGGTAGTTGACACCGCTTGGCAATCGCGGCGAAAGCTTGCGACATCATGCGCTTTGTCTACATCGCCTCCGCGCTCTCGGCCCTGGTCCTCTCGGCGTGCTCCTCGTCACCCACGAGCACGCCGACGGACGACGGAGGCGTCGCGGTCGACGTGCCCGACATCGCCTTCGTCGACGAGACCCTCACGGGGTACGGCAACGTCGCGGTGACCTGGACGGTGAACGGCATGCCCCCGGCCACGGGCTGCGCCGCCGCGGGCGCCGAGAGCGTGCGGCTCCAGGTGTTCTTCGGGCGCCCCGAGGTCGTGCCCTGCACCCAGGGGCGATTCGACGCGGCGATGGTCTCCGCGAGCACCCTGAACATCGGCGCCGACCTGCTCCGCGCCGACGGCTCGGAGATCTACCGATACAACTTCGAGACCACCGTGCGCGGCGGGCAGACCTCAGACGTGGCCGTGCCCTTCGACCCCCCCGGCAGCCTCCGGGTGACCTGGACCGTGAACGGCCTCACCCCCGCGGAGGAGTGCGGCAACGTGGGCGGCTACGACGTACGGCTGATGGGGCGACGGCTCACCGCGCCCACGCGCCCGCCCACCTGCCGCGCGGGGGTCTATACGTTCCGCGACGTGCAGCCGGGCGAGTGGGAGGTCGAGGGTACGCTGACGGTGCTCGCGACGGCGACCACCGTGCGCGGGGTGAACACCCAGCGCGGCACCGCGAGCGTCGCGTCGGGGGGCTCGGGCGAGCTCACGCTGGCCTTCGAGGCGCCGCAGCGCGATCAGTGAGCCTTGGCGGCTGACCTGCGGGCGCGCTTCTTCGGCGGCGCGCCGGGCGTCGGCAGCGCGACCTTCTCGGCGCGCTCCAGCAGCTCCTTCGCGAGGATGGTCTCTTTGTAGAAGATCACCTCCACGGGCGTCTCTTCGAGGGACTCGTCGGACCCGCGCAGCCGCCACGGCACCGCGAGGATGAGGTTCTTCGGCGCGGCGTCGCGGAGCAGCGCGAGGCGCGCCGCGAGCCAGTCGCGCTTCCAGAACCCCACGATCTCGAGCCAGGCCACGCGCCCGTCGGCGTGCCGCAGCGCCAGGTCGGGGATCAGCACCCCGCGCCCGTCGAGGTCGAGGATCTCGCCGCGTCGCTCCACGCTCCACGCGCCGCCGACGGCGTCGAGGCGGTCGAGGAGCCACTGCTCCTCGCGGGTCACGTACTGCCCGGTGTCGGGGTAGTGCGACACGAGCCCGTCCTCGCTGCTCACCCGGAGGGTGTAGCGCTTGCGGTCCTTGCCCCAGAGCACCTCGGCCTGCGCGGTCCACGAGGGGCAGAGGGCCAGCGCGGGGAGGAACTCCGCGAGCTGCAGGCCGTACTTCTGCGAGAGCTGAAAGAGCGAGAGCGGGCCGTCGAGGGTGATCTCGTAGCCCGTCGCCGCGGTGCCCGTGACCGCGTGCATCAAACGGTAGAACTTGATGTACCGAAAGAGCTGGCGGTACCGCTGCGGGTCCGACGCGGCGACGCGCAAAGTCAGCGAGGTCGCGCGCAGCAGCACGGCCTGCGCGAGGGCCAGGTTGTATCGCTGGAGCAGCGCCGTCGCCGTGACCGGCGCGACCGCGGTGAGCACCTGCTCACCGTCGAGGTCGGCGTACATCGCCGCGAGGCACTCGCCCTCGGGAACCTCCAGCGCCGCAGCGACTTCGGCGACGATCATGTCGCGGGTGACGGTGTGCACCGCGTCGGCGACGAGGGCCGGGGGGTGGCTCCGCGCGGCGGCCTCGAAGAGCGCGCGGCGCAGCGCGGCGGGCGCCACGGGCGCGCGCACCTCGAACTCGCTGCGGTCAAGGAGCAGCTTCGCGAGGCCCCGGTGGAGCAGAAAGTCGGTGCCCTCGCCCAGCAGCGCCGCGAGGGCGCCGTCGAGGTCGTCGCGCCTGCGCCCGACGTGCTCGGCGTAGAGGGCGATCATCGACTCGGCGAGGGCGACGAGGCCGGGGTCGGCGGGGTCGACGTAGCGCGGGCGCACCTCGCCCTTGACGATCCGTGCGCGCACGAGGTCAGCGGTAAGCATCGTGCTCCCTCCGTCGGTCGCTCTGGCGCTCCTCGGCGGTGTTGCGGGTGATCACCTCGTAGAGCACCGCGCGCTTGCCCTCCTGGCGGCGGAGGATCCTGCCGAGCCGCTGCACGTGCTCGCGCACGCTCGCGGTGCCTGAGAGCACGATGGCGACGTTGGCCGCGGGGAGGTTCACGCCCTCGTTGAGCACCCGCGAGGTGACCAGGGCCGGGTAGGTCCCCTGGTTGAAGCGGTCGAGGAGCTCCTTGCGCTCCTTGACGTCGGTCTGGTGGGTGATCGCGGGGATCAAGAAGCGCCGCGAGATCGCGTAGACCGTGTCGTTGTCGTTGGTGAAGATCAGCACCCGGTCCCTCGCGTGCTGGCGGAGCAGCCCCTCGAGCACCGAGAGCTTGCCCTGCGACGCGAGGGAGATCTGCTTCTGCTCTCGGTACGCGAGGAAGGCCCGGCGCCCCTCGCTCGAGCGCGACGACGCCATGATGAAGCGCGCCCAGCCGTCGGGCGCGCCCATGGAGATGCCCTGGCTGTAGATGAAATCGCGGTAGATCCCGCGGTTCTCTTCGTAGGCCGCGGCCTCGTCCTCGGTGAGCTCGACGCTCACCGATTGCACGTCGTAGTCGGCGAGGTACTCGCCCGCGAGGTCCTTGATGCCGCGGGCGTAGACCACCCGGCCCACGCGCTGGTCGAGGAGCGCGTGGCGGCCGTCGGCGCGCTCGAGGGTCGCGGTGAGTCCGAGGCGAAAGGGCGCGAGGGAGCAGTCGGCCGCGATGAGGTACGACGGCGACGGCAGGTGGTGCACCTCGTCGAAGATCACCAGCCCCCAGCGGTCTCCGAGGCGCTCCATGTGAAGGTACGCCGAGTCGTAGGTGCTCACGGTGAGGTCGCCGGGCTCGTGGTAGCCGCCGCCCAACAAGCCCACCTTGTGCCCGAAGGCGGTGAAGAGCACGTCGTACCACTGGTTCATCAGGTCGAGGGTCGGCGCGACGACCAGGGTGCTCCGCTGCGAGGCGGCGATGGCCATCTCGGCGACGTAGGTCTTTCCCGCCCCGGTGGGGAGCACGACCACGCCCTGGCTCTTGTTCGCGCGCCACGCGGCCACGGCCTCGCGCTGGTGCGCGAAGGGCTCCCGCGACGCGCGGTGCTGGAGGCTCAGGGCGTTGTACGCCCGGGCCTCGTCGGCGAAATCTCCGCCGCCCGCGCGGGCGCGCAGGGTCAGGGCGGTGACGATCTCCCGATAGCGGCACGCGGGGGCGCGCCAGCGGCCGACGCGCGGGTCCCAGAGGGCGCCGGGGAGCGAGAGCTCGGCGCCGAGCGCCTGGTCAGGACCCTCGAGGACGAGGGTGCCTGCATCGAATCGCAGGGTGGTGCGGGGCATCGGGTGCGGTGCCCTGTTGCGTACCGCCCGCGTCGCTGTGACCGCAAGCCCGCGCTGCGACGGGCTCGCGTGACCTCGCGACGTCATGCTAACGCCCAGTCAATCCGTTCCGCTGCGGGCACCGTAGACCCTGCGTCGCCCTGGCCCGCCGCGCCTCATCGAGGCGGCACCCCAACCATGAGCTCGCGAGAACCCGACCCACGCACCATCGAGATGCTCCTGGCGGGCACGCCCGCCCGCGTCGTCGACGCGCTCCAGGCGACCGACGACGCGTCCCGCCTCGACCTCGACGCGCTCCGTGAAGCGCTGGGCTCGCTCGGTCTCGACCTCGCCCCCGTCGCGGTGACGTCGGCCTCCGTCGACCGCCTGCGCGACGCCCTCTCCCGCGCGCCGCGGCCCGCGCGACGGCCTGCGCTCGTCGTGATGGACATGCTCGTCGACCACCTCACGCCGGGCAGCGCCCTCGAGGTCCCCAGGGCGAGGGACATCGTGCCGGCGATGCAGCGGCGCCTCGACGAGGCCCGCGCGGCGGGCTCGCCCGTGGTCTACCTCGTCGATCACCACGAGGCGGGAGACCCCGAGCTCGACGTGTGGCCCGCGCACAACACCGGCGAGCCCCTCGACGACATCTGGCCCGCGCTGCGCCCCGTCGACGGCGAGCTCGTCGTGACCCACCGCACGTACTCGGGGTTCTTTGGCACCGACCTCGACGCGCGGCTGCGCGCGATGAACGTCGACGCCCTCGTGCTCACGGGCTGCCTCACCGAGATCCACCTCTTCGCGACCGCGGTCGACGCGCTGCAGCGGGGCTACCACGTCGAGGTCCCCGAGGCGCTCCAGGCGGGCAGCAGCGCCCTCGCCGAGCAGGTGGTGCTCAAGACCCTCTCGGTCATGGCGCCCGTGCAACCGCTCCCTTAGGAGCCTGCGCAGAGCCAACGTGCCGAATTGCGGCGTCGAGGTGCGAGCGCGGCAAGGAGTGATCGCGACGGCATCCTCGATGGATTCCGAGCGATCACGACGCCGCAGGTCGGCGTCGCGAGCGGCACAGTTGCTCTGCGTAGGCTCCTTGGTGACTCTCCACAGGGGATTTGAAGGGATCAGCGCGACGGACGAACCCACATCCCGCGCTGTCGCGCTCCCCGTGCGCGCGGCGCAGTCTGTGCGCGGAGAAAGAGCGATTGGCAGGGGCGACCTAAGCTGGCACCCTCCGTGCTGAGGGTGAACGTGTTGGAGAACGCGCCATGAGCGAGACAAACGAGAACAAAGAGTCCGCGGCCCCGTTTCGGGTCGTGGTGGGTATGGACATGGAGGCCGCTGGGGAGGCCGCGCTCTACGAGGCGCTTCGGCTCGCGCGCTTTGGGACCGAGGAGCACCTTCACCTGGTGCACGTGCTCTCGACCCCGGGCGCGGCGCGCACCGAGCGCGCGCTGCAGGAGCTCGACGCGCGCCTCGAGGCGGCGCCGGCGAAGTTTCGCGACTACCTCATCGCGCTCTCGGAGCGCATGCCGCAGACGGGCGCGCGCGCGGTCACGCTGCACGTTCGGGCGGGCGTCGCGTCGACCGAGCTCCACCAGGTCGCCATCGACGTGAACGCCGACCTGATCGTGGTCGGCACGCACAACCGCCAGGGCCTCGCGAAGATGCTCCTGGGCAACACCGCGCAGGACCTGCTGCAGATCGCCCACTGCCCGGTGATGGTGGTGCGCCCCAAGGACTTCAGCGTCGACCAGCCCACCGAGGCCCCCGACCCCGCGTGCGCCGACTGCGTCGCGGCGCGCAAGGCGAGCGGCGGCGAGGCGCTGTGGTGCGAGTTTCACTCGCGTCCCCGGGTGCGCGTGCACGGCGTGGCGTCGTCGGAGGTGTTCTCCTTCGGCGCGCACGGCGCGGGGATTCAGACCGGCGGGCTGTAGCCGCTCCTCAGGGGGCGTCGGCCGAGGCGTCGGTCGGTGGCGCCCCTGCCTCGAGGGCGCCGCCCTCCCACACCCTTGAAATCACCCGCCCCGTGAGCTCCGCGGGCACCGGCAGCCCCAGCGCCGCGAGCGCGGTCACCCCGGTGTCGGTGGTGCGCACGGGGTCGGTGAAATCGCCTCGCGCCACGCGCGAACCCCAGGCGATCCACGGGATGTGAAGGTCCTGCGGGTCGTGGCTGCCGTGACGGCGCCCGTGACCGCCGTGGTCAGCCGAGACGATCACGAGGATGCGGTCGCGGTCGGCGCGGGCCTCGAGGGGCGCGAGCACCTGCGCGAAGCACGCGTCGGTGCGGGCGATGGCCTCGAGGTAGGCGGCGCTCATCCAGCGCCGGCGGTGGCCCGCGCCGTCGGGCTCGCCGAAGTGAATGAAGGTGATCCCAGGGCGCGCCGTGGCGAGGTACTCCGCGGCGGCGCTCGCGACGCGCTCGCAGCGGTAGCTCGGGAGCGACCACACATCCAGGGAGCCCGGGATGGCCATGTGCCGCAGCTTGGCCTTGGCGACGAACATCGCCGTGGCCAGGCCCGCGTCCCGCGCGCGGTACATCACCGTGGGCACGCGGATGAATCCCCGGTGCGGGCGAAAGTCGTCGAAGGTCATCCCGTGCTCGCGCACCTCGACGCCGGTGAGCATCGAGCTGTGCGAGGGCAGCGTGGACGAGTCGCCCACGGTCTCGGCCGCCGTGGCGTACGCGCCCTCGGCGCGCATGCGGTGGAGCGTCGGCGCCTGGGCCTGGAGCATGCCGTCGGGGCGCATCCCGTCGAAGCTCACGATGACCACGTGGTCGTAGGGGCGCGCGGGCGACGGGGGGGCGGCGGCGCCCGGGTCGGGAGGGACCTGCGACGCGACGCGGAGGGTCACCGCCAGGGCCACGGCGCCGAGGGCGATCGAAGGGGTGAGGGTTCGGGGGTTCAAGGCTTCTCGTTCGGGGGGGTGAGCGGCGCGGGGGGCGGCGCGACGCCGGTGCGAAGCAGGCCCGCGGCCAGGACCCACGGAGCCGCCGCGCCCAGGAGCCTCCCGAAGAGCGCCCCCGAGAGGCACCCCGTGGGCACCCAGAACATCGCGAGGATCACGTGCATCGCCCCCGCGAGCATCGAGGCCAGGGCCCACATCCCCTGCTGCTGCGCCGCCGCGGCGCGCCGCCGCAGCGCCCAGGCGGCGAGGGCCGCCAGCGCCGCCAGCGCCGCGCCGCGGTGCGCGAATTCCAGCGCGCGCTGCGCCGGGAGGCACGCGAGCTCTGCCTCGACGGCGTATCGCAGGGGCCACTGCTGCATGGGGGCGGCGCAGGCTATCACCCCTCCGGCGTCGCGGTGATATACCCCGGCGCCGAGATGCCACGCACGCGGGTCAACGCGGCGCCCTGGTCCCCTCGCTTCGACGCGCACCCGCGCTTCGAGGCCGTGCTCCCAGGGTCCGCGCTCTTGCACAGCTTCGATGACTTTCCCTCGGTCGAAGCGCTCGACGCGGCCCTCGCGGCGCGGCTCCCGACGCGCGAGGGCGGAGGGCGTTATCAGCTCGTGCGCGACGCGCCCAGGTCGCGCCGTCGATCGGGTCCGCCCCGCGAGCGCTACGACGTGCTGATCGACCGCGACGGGACGATCCCGACGCGCGAGGCGAACTGGCACGACCTGCTCAACGCCGTGGTGTGGGCGTCGTTCCCCCGGGCGAAGTCTCGGGTCTCGGCGCGGCAGCGTCGGCTGCACGCGCAGCGCGACGCCTCCGCGACCGCGACGCACCACCGCGATCGGTCGCAGGACGCCCTCGCCCTCCTCGACGAGGGAGGCGTGCTCGCCGTCTGCACCCGCGCCGAGCACGCCGCGGTCTGCGACGCGCTCGCGCAGGGCCCCGACGCGCTCTGGTCCCTCGAGGCGGCGGGGCGGGCGCGGGTGCTGATCTTCGGCCACGCGGTGTACGAGCACCTCGTGCACGGCGCCGTCTCCCGCGCCGCGGTGCACCCCGTGGCCCTCGACGCGCTCCCCGACGAGCTCGACGCGCTGCGGGCCGCGGCCGACCTCGCCCTCGCCGCGCGCCTCGATGACCCCGCCGACCTCCTCGCCCCTGGACCCTACCCCGCCGCCCCGGTGGCGCTGTGAGCGCGGCGCTCGCGCGTTGACGCCCGCCGCGCACTGCTGACACGCTCCCGCCGCGCGCGGTGTGGCGCGCGAGAGGTGTCACGATGGGTGCAGACACGATCCCGGCCCGCTTTCTGGCCCAGGCCCGCGAGCGGCCCGACGCGCCGGCGTACTTTGTGAAGGTCCACGGGGCGTGGCGCGCGACGCGCTGGCGCGACTACGTCGCCGAGGCGCGGCGGTGCGCGAGGGCCCTGCTCGCCGAGGGCGTCGGCGAGGGCGAGGGCGTCGCGATGCTCGGCTTCAACCGCCCCGAGTGGGTGATCATGGACCACGCGGCCATGATGATCGGCGCCGCGCCCGTGGGGGTCTACACGACGTGCTCGAGCGAGGAGGTCGAGTACATCCTCCGCCACGCGGGGTGCGCCGTGGCGCTCGTCGAAGACGTCGCGCAGTGGGAGAAGATCCGTCGTCAGCGCGACAAGCTCCCGAGCCTGCGGCGCGTGGTGCTGATGCGCGGCGCGGCGCCCGTCGACGACCCCCTCGTGCGCGCGTGGGAGGACTTTCTCGCCTCCGGCGACGCGGTCGACGAGGCCCAGGTCGACGCGCGGGTCGAGGCGCTGGAGCCCACCGGCCTCGCGACGCTGATCTACACCTCGGGCACGACCGGCCCCCCCAAGGGCGTGATGCTCTCGCACCGCAACCTCGCGTGGACCGCGGGCGAGGCGCGCAAGCTGATGGACGGCTCGTCGCGCGACGTGATGCTGTCGTACCTGCCGCTCTCGCACATCGCCGAGCAGATGTTCACCGTGCACGCCGCGGCGACGCTCGGCTACGCGGTGTACTTCGCCGAGTCGATCGAGCGCGTGCCCGACAACGTGCGCGAGGTGCAGCCCACGGTGTTCTTCGGCGTGCCGCGCATCTGGGAGAAGTTCCACGCCGCCGTGGGCGCGCGGCTCAAGGACGCGACCGGGGCGAAGGCGAAGCTCCTGGCCTGGGCCCGCGACGTCGCGACCCGCGCCCACGACCTCGACGACCGCGGCAGGCCGCAGCCCACCGCGCTGAGGCTCCAGCACCGCCTCGCGCGCAGGCTGGTCTTCGACAAGCTCAAGCCCGCGCTGGGGCTGGGCCGCGCGCGGCTCTGCGTGAGCGGCGCCGCCCCGCTGGGCAAGGACGTGCTCGAGTTCTTTCACTCCATCGACACGCCGGTGCGAGAGGTCTACGGCCAGAGCGAAGACAGCGGGCCGACGACCTTCAACTTCCCCGGGCGCACGCGGCTGGGCACGGTGGGCGTGCGCCTCGACGGCGTCGAGGTGAAGCTCGGCGACGACGGGGAGATCCTCGTGCGCGGGCCCAACGTGTTCATGGGGTACTACCGCGACGAGGCGGCCACGGCCGACGCGCTGCGCGACGGGTGGCTGCACAGCGGCGACCTCGGCGCCTTCGACGGCGAGGGCTTTCTCACCATCACCGGGCGCAAGAAGGACATCCTCATCACCTCCGGCGGAAAGAACATCGCGCCGAAGAACATCGAGGCGGCGATCAAGGCGTGCGACCTCGTCGCCGAGGCGGTGGCGGTGGGCGACCGCCGCCCCTACGTCACGGCGCTGATCACCCTCGACCCGGAGGGTCTCGCGCGCTTCGCGAAGGCGCGCGGCCTCGACGCGGCGTCCCTCGCGGCCGAGGCGCACACGCGCGCCGAGGTGCGCGACGAGGTGCAGCGCCACGTCGACGCGGTGAACGCCACCCTCGCCCGCGTCGAGACCGTGAAGCGCTTCGCGCTGCTCCCGCGCCCCTTCACCCTCGAAGACGGCGAGCTCACGCCGACGCTCAAGGTGAAGCGCGCGAGGGTGCACGCGAACTGGTCCGACGTGATCGAGGCCCTCTACGCGCAGGCCGAGGCCTGAACAAAGCCCTCCCCCGCCCCGTCCCACGCCTCGATGAACCACCGACGCGCAGCGCCCATCGCCCTCGCGGCCCTCGTGTTCAGCGCGAGCGCCCGCGCGCAGCCCGGCGCGCGCATCGAGCCCCCTCCCGCCTCCGCCCTCGACGCCGTGGCGCCCCTGGCGACGCGCGGGGCGGCGGCGCTGGTGTACTTCCCCGACGGGGGCCCCCTCGCGCGCACCTCGCTGGTGACGGTGGTCGACGCGCCCCTCGCGGTGGTGCGCGGCGCGGTGGTCGACGCCTCCCGGTGGCCCGAGTTCATGCCCGCCCTGCGCGCGGTGACCCCCCTCTCCCGCCACGGTCGTCGCGCGGCGTACCGCTTCGAGATCCCGGCCTCTCTGGTGGACGTCAACGCCGCGGTGACCGTCACCGAGCTGGGCGCGCGCCGCGTCGACCTCGCCATCACCGAGTCTGAGCTCGGCCCCGCCGGCGCCCGCTGGGACCTTCGCGCCATGCCCGACGGCCGCACGATGATGGTGCTCACGAGCTGGAGCGACCCCCAGCAGGGCCACTGGCTCTTGCGCCGCGCGAGCCGCAACCCCTCGTTCACGGCGGGGATGAACGTGGCCGTCGACCTCGCGCTGAGCCTCGCGGCGTCGCGCCGCGCGCAGCACCGTCGGGGGGCGCCCCCCCCCGCCGCGGCCGCCCCGCAGCGACGTGCCCTCGGGCCCCCTCGCGCCGCCGCCGCCGGGGGCCTGGCTCGACCTGAACCTTCAGTACTACGTCCTCGCGTTTCAGACCGACGGCGACGGCGCGGTCACCCAGGTGACGGCCACGGGGCAGACCTGGGGGTCTCCCGAGCTCCTCCGCGCGCGCATCGAGGACGTGGGCGGCTGGTCGCGGCACATCCCTGGCGTGCAGGAGAGCGAGAGCGCCGACGGCTCCCGCTCCGCGCGGATCTCCCTGAGGAGCAGCTTCGACCAGGCCGATGGCACGGTGCGCCGCACGGTCTCAGACGACGGCTCGGTGCTGGTCGAGGGGGTCGATGCGCTCCAGGGCCTCGCGTGGCGCTGGGACCTCCACCGCTCGCCCCGCTTCGGCACCATCGTGTCGCTCACGGGCGGGGTCGAGGCGAGCCTCGGCGGCCTCCTGGCGCGGGTGGCGACCGAGCGCGAGCCCTTCTTCATCCCTGGCATCGCGGCGATGCGCCGGCTGGTGTGGGTTCGCTACATGCTCAACGGGCTCGCGCCCCTGCCTCGGTGATACGCTACGCGCATGCGCCTTGTGTTGTGTGCGGTGTTGCTTGGAGCCTCTGCGTGTTCGAGCCTGCCCCCCGGCGGCACCATGATCGTGGTCGACGACGCCGCGCGCGACGACGACGCCGCGGTCACGCCGCCGGTGGACTCGGGCGCTCCCCCGCGCGATGTCGCGCAACCACCGATCGACCGACCGTCCGGAGCGGACGTGGTCGCGCCGCGCGACGACGTGGTGACGCCCCGCGCGGACGTGGTCGAGCCCGTGGACCTCGGGTCGCCGGTCGACACGGGACCCGAGCCCTCGCTGCCGCTCACCGCGGCGCAGCGCGCGTCGCTGCCGGTGCTCGACGGCGCCACGGTGGCGCGGGTTCGCGAGATTCGCGCGGCGGGCGCGGCGCGGGGCATGCGGGCGAACGTCTTCGCCAAGATCGGCGACTCGATCACCGAGTCGGGGAGCTTTCTCTTCGACATCGGCGAGGGCTGGGGCGACCTCGGCGGGTACACCGCCCTCCAGGCCACGGTGTCGTTCTTTCGGGCGCAGTCGATCGGCGGGCGCAACAGCTTCAACCGCGCGAGCGTGTGCGCCACCGCGGGGTGGACCGCCGCGCGCGCCCTCGAGGGCGACCCCTCGTCGCCGCTCCGCAACGAGCTCGCCGCCACGCGCCCGGCCTACGCCGTGGTCATGTACGGGACCAACGACATCGACATGGCCACCCCGGACATTCTCCAGACCAACCTCACGCGCATCGCGCAGATCCTTGAAGACAACGGCACCGTGCCGATCCTCTCGACCATCCCCGACCGCACCGACCGCAGCGCCGCGGGCGCCCTCGCGCTGACGATGAACCAGCGCATCCGCGCCATCGCCGCGGCGCGCCACATCCCGCTCATGGACTTCTGGGCCGCGCTCCAGCCCCTGCCCGCCAAGGGCATGGACGGCGACGGGATTCACCCCAACGTGTACCGCAACAACGGCGACCCCCAGGCCGGCGACTTCACCTCCGCGGGGCTGCGCTTCGGGTACAACACCCGCAACCTGGTCACGGTGCTCGCGCTGGATCGGGTGCGCGCGGTGCAGTGACCCACGCCCCTCGAGCGCTCGCCCTCGCCCTCGCCCTCGCCCTCGCGGCGGGGTGCGAGGCCGCGCGGGCGGACCCTCCTCGGGCCGCGCGGGCGGCGCCCCGGCCCGCGACGTGGCGCTCCCTGGCGCCGGGGCTGCGCTGGCGCGCGTCCCGGGAGCGCTTCGCCGCCGAGTCCGGCGCCCCCCGCGAGACGGCGTGGGTGGTCGCGCGGGTCGACCTCTCGCAGAGGTCGTTGGAGGTCGTACGATCGAGCAACGACCGGGTCGACGGCGCCGCCGGCGGGCCGCTGCTCTCGGTGAACGCCGGCTTCTTCGAGCCCGACCTCAGCCCGAGCGGCGCGCTGCGGAGCCGCGGCGTGACCCTGGGCGTGCCGGGCCCCCGCGGGGGCTCTGGGGTGCTGGTGATCGAGGGCGGGCGGGCGCGGCTCCTGGGCAGGGAGGCGCTCGACGGCGGCGCCCCCTGGGGCCCCTCTGCGCTGGTGCTCCAGTGCGGCCCGCGGCTGGTGGAGCGCGACGGCAGCGTGGGGATCTACCGCGACGACGGCCGACGCTTCGCGCGCACCGCGGCGTGCCTGCGCGACGGCGGTCGCACCCTGGACCTCATCGCGGCGTGGCAGCTCGACGCGCCGCTGCGCGGCCCGGGTCTTCGCGACCTGGCGGTGCGCCTCGCCCGCGGCGACGAGACGGCGGCGCGAGGCTGCGAGGCCGCGCTCAACCTCGACGGAGGCCCCTCGACGGGCATCGCCGCGCGGAGCCGAACGGGGGCCTGGTCCTACCGTCACGACGCGCTGGGCCCGACGCCGTGGCTGCTCGTCGCGCGGCGATGACGGCTCTGGCAGACTGTCGAGGATGTTTCGCTCGCTCTTGCTCGCGTCGGTGGTCGCGCTGGGATGCATGCGCGGAGAGATCCCGGTGGACTTCGTCGAGGGCGGCGTCGACGACGCGTCGGTGCAGGGCTTCGACCTGCCCGCGGTCGGCCTCTGCGGCGCGAACCGGCGCCCCTGCTGCGGCGGCCGGGCGTGCAACCGCACCCTGTCGTGCGAGCAGGGCCTCTGCTGCGGCAGCACCGGCGCCACCTGCGAGGACCAGCTCGACTGCTGCAGCGCCTTCGGGTGCAACAAGGGCCGGTGCTGCGTGGAGATCGGCGGGCTCTGCGAGAGCAGCGCCGAGTGCTGCGAGGGCGGCCTCTGCCGGGAGGGCGTGTGCGAGCTCCCCGCCGACTGCGGCCGCCCCGGGGGGCCCTGCTGCGCGGGCGGCGACTGCCTCCCTGGCGGTCGCTGCATGGGCGCGAGCTGCGTCGCCTGCGGCGGCGACGGCGAGGCGTGCTGCGGCGACGCGACCTGCGACGACGGGCTGATGTGCGCGTCGGGGCGCTGCGTCGCGCCGCCCCCCTGCGGAGACGCCGACCAGCCCTGCTGCAACGGGCTCTGCGAGCGCGGCCTGGCCTGCGCCGCCGACCGCTGCGTGCGCCCCGCGGCCTGCGGCGCGAGCGGCCAGGCCTGCTGCCCGGGGAGCGTGTGCGACGCGCCGCTGGTGTGCCAATCGGGGAGCTGCCGCGCCGCCGCCCCCACCTGCGGCGCGCTGGGGCAGGCGTGCTGCGCGGGCAACACCTGCAGCGGGAGCCTGGGCTGCGAGGGCGGTCGCTGCGCCACCTGCGCGGCGCCGGGCGACACCTGCGCGCGCTCGGACCAGTGCTGCGGCGACTTCGAGTGCAGCCCGACGCCGGTGACCAACCGCTGCTGCCACCGCGCCCAGGCGAGCTGCCGCACCTCGCTGGACTGCTGCGGCTACATGCTCTGCGACGCCGCCACGCAGCGCTGCGCGTGCCAGCGCGCGGGGGCGTCGTGCGTCGACGACACGGAGTGCTGCGCGGGGACGCGCTGCGCCAGCGGGCGGTGCGAGGCGATCACCGCGCCGCCCACCTGCGGGGCCTTCGGGTCGACGGGGTGCGCCGTGAGCTCCGACTGCTGCGGCAGCCTCGCGTGCTCGGCCACCTCGAGCGGCACGCGGCGCTGCTGCACCTCGGCGGGGCAGTCGTGCGGCGCGGCGAGCGCGGGCGACGCGGGGGTCGCCGACGCCGGGGCGGGCGAGAACACCTGCTGCGGGAGGATGCCCTGCGACGTGTCGGGCACCGCGTCGGGGCGCTGGTGCGTGTGCCTCACCGCGGGCCGCCCGTGCGACGGGAACGACTGCTGCCCAGGGCTCACGTGCAGCGCCGGCGCCTGCCGCGCCGCGAGCTCGACCTGCATCGCGCCGGGGAGCACCACCGTGTGCACGAGCGAGGAGGCCTGCTGCGCGGGGCTCCACTGCGCGACCCTGCGGGGCACGCTGCGGTGCTGCACCGGCGCCGGCGCGCCCTGCAGCGCGAGCTCGGAGTGCTGCGGCGCGATGCTCTGCGCGGCCGGCCGTTGCCGCTGCCGCGGGCTCACCAGCACGTGCAACAACGACCTCGACTGCTGCGTCGGCCGCTGCTTCTCGGGGCGCTGCCAGAACTGACCCGGCGGGGCCGTCACCGGGCGGCGGCGCGGAGGGCGCTCAGGTCAGGGGGCTCTCGTCGGGCGCGACCATCGCGAGCTGGGTGTCGAGGGAGCGCTGGTCGGCGACCTCCGACAGCCAGGACCGGAGCGCCGACACGCCGTCGACGAGGCGCTCGGCGAAGGGACGCGGGAGCTCCAGCGCGCGCAGGGGGCTGCGCGCGGTCACCGTGGCCGTCGCGGGCACCTTGCCGAGCACCCCGATCTCTCCCACGAGATCGCCCGGGCCGAGGTTCGCGAGGTGCACCGTGGTCGCGGCGCCGCGCCGCGTGACGTCGACCTCGCCCGAGAGGATGAGCACGAGCCCCGCGTCTTCGCTCCCCTCATGCACGAGCACCTCCCCCGGCGCCAGGGAGACCGGGGTGAAGCGCGCCGCGAGCGCGTGCCGCTGGTCGGGGTCGAAGACCGAGAAGAACGCGTGCGTGGCGAGGGCGTGGTGCAGCAGCCGCTGCTGCATGAAGCGGTCGAGCGTCGAGGCGATGACGGGCACCTCGCCCGAGGCCGCGCGCAGGGCGTCGGCGCCGAACTCGAGCAGGTCGGCGTCTTCGAGCGCCGACACCGTCGCGTTGCGCGGCGCGTTCGAGAGCAGGGCCATCTCGCCGAAGACGCTCCCCTCGCCCAGCGTCGCGAGGCGCCTGGCGCCGCGGGTGATCTGCACCCTCCCCCGGGCGATGAGAAAGAACGACGAGGCGGCGTCGCCCTCGCGGAGCACGAGGGTCTCGGCCGGCGCGTGGCGCGCGACGCTCGCGGCGGCGAAGCGCGCGAAGGCCTCGCGCGGCAGCGCCGAGAGCAGCGGCGCCGCGGGGAGCACCTCGGGGCGCGCCGGGAGCCCCGCGCCGCCGGCCACCATCGCGCTGGCGCCCGCGGCCACCTCGTCGTCGCTCCAGCTCCTGGGCGCGTAGGCCTCGGCGCTCACCACCGCGCCGGGGTCGGGCGCCGACGCGCGGGCGCCAGGGCCGGGGCGGCGCGAGTCGCTCGCGTACCGCGCGGCGACGGCGCCGTAGAGCCGCGCCGCCGCGGAGTCGACGGCGGCCAGGCGCTTGAGGGCCACGATGCTCAAGAGGGGGTAGCCGCAGTCGGCGGACTGCACGAGCACCGCGCTCCACGCGTCGAGGGCCTCCCGCGCGTACCCCGCGGCGTTGAGGGCGTCGGCGATGCGGAGGCGGGCGTCGAGGTCCTGCGGCGCGGAGCGCGCGAGGGCGACGAAATGGCGCAGGGCGGCGAGGGCGTCGCCCGCGTTCAGCAGCCGGTTGGCCTCGGCGTGCAGCTCCTGTCGCGTCGGCATGGCTCGCGAGGGTATCACCGACGCGGGCGGGGTTCGCCAGCCCCAAGGGGGGTCGCGGTTCGGCGAGCACGCTCCTCGGGCCGCCGGGTGCGACGGCGCTCGCGCTCGCGCGGGTCGCCCCCTCGGCGGCCTCGCGTCGAGCGTCGCATGCCTCACGCGAGCCTCGGGGGCCGCGCCTGGGAGGTCTCCGCGCCGCCCTCCCCAGGTCACCGCGCACGAAATAACGAAGGCCCCGAAACCTTTCGATCTCGGGGCCTTCTCAGTGCGAGGAGGGGGACTTGAACCCCCACGATGTTACTCGCTAGCACCTCAAGCTAGTGCGTCTGCCAATTCCGCCATCCTCGCGACGGGGACGCGGGTTATCTACCCATCGCCCTCCCCTGTCAAGCGCCGAGTTCAATTTCTCGCCCTCCCTCGCGTCGATGCGGCTTGAGCCCGCGCGCGCCGCTCCGTAGGATCCTCGCCCCCCGCCGCGCCCCGCGCGGCATGTGAAGTCACTTGCCTGGGAGTCTCGAAGGTCATGAGCGGTCATTCGAAGTGGTCGACCATCAAGCACAAGAAGGCGGCGTCGGACGCGAAGCGGGGGCGGGCCTGGACCAAGGTGATCAAGGAGGTGACGGTCGCGGCGCGGCTGGGCGGCGGTGACCCCGCGAACAACCCGCGCCTGCGCAAGGCCATCGACGCCGCGCGGGCCGAGAACATGCCCGCCGACAACATCACCAAGGCCATCAAGCGCGGCACCGGCGAGCTCGAGGGGATCACCTACGAAGAGGTCACCTACGAGGGCACGGGCCCCGGCGGCACGCTGTTCATCGTCGAGAGCCTCACCGACAACCGCAACCGCACCGTGGCGGAGTTTCGCAAGCTCTTCGAGAAGGCGAACTCCGTGCTCGGCACCACGGGCACGGCGAACTGGGCCTTCGACCGACGCGGCCACCTCCGCCTCGCCAAGGAGTCGGCCTCGGAGGAGCAGCTCTTCGACGTGGCCCTCGGCGCCGGCGCCGAGGACCTCTCCGACGAGGGCGAGGAGTGGCTCGTCTCGACGCCCCCCGCCGAGGTCGACGTCGTGCGCTCGGCCCTCGAGGCCGCGAGCATTCAGGTGAAGTCGGCGCAGCTCGTCATGGTGCCCAAGAACACCGTGCAGATCGAAGGGCGCGACGCCGAGAACGTGCTCAAGCTCATGGACGTGCTCGACGACCATGACGACGTGCAGAACGTCTTCGCCAACTTCGACATTTCAGACGACGAGATGGCGCGTATCTCCGGCGACTGACATCCGCCGCGCAAAGTCCCTACGCGACAGGGCATTTTCGCGCGCGCCGCGTTGACCGCGGGCGCTCTGTTCAGAAAGACTCCCGCGGGCGCGCCGGGCTGCGCGCCTCAATTCCAAGCGCGCGGCGCAGCGCCGCGACGGAGTCGCCAGCCGTGTCGATCTTCTCCGCACCGGGCCCCTCGCTCCCCACCGACGCCGACGCTGAGCCGCGGCAGGCGCTGCTCCGCAAGGTGCGGGAGAGCCACAGCTGGGACTGGTCGTGGCCGCCGGGCTGCGCGACGCTGCGCCGGCTGCCGAGCGGCGACCGCTACGCCCTCGGCTTCATCGCCGAGTCGATCGCGCTGCAGGGTCGCACCCGGCAGAACCGCGCCGCCCTCTCCCTCGACGGCACGCTGCTCCCCGCCGACCCTCCGCCTCCCGCGAAGGGCGACTGGGTGGTGGCCTTCGACAACCTCGGCGACATTGCCGCCGACGCGCCGACCTCGCACCCGCGGTCGATCGACGCCTACGCCGACTACTTCGTCGAGCTCCCGCGTCCGCCGCTGGTCGACCGACTGCGCGCGCGCCCCGAAGACGCCGACGCGCTCTTCGCGTGGCAGCGCGTCGCCGGCGCCAACCCCATGACCCTCCGCTGCGCGACGCGGCTCCCTGACGACTTCGCCGTGAGCGACGCGCTCTGGCAGCGGGTCGTCGGCCGCTCGTCCCTCGCCGCGACGATGGACGAAGGGCGGCTCTTCGAGGCCGACTACACCCTCCTCCACGGGGCCATCACCAACAGGTACCTCGGTCGGCAGAAGTACCTCTGCGGCGCGCGGGGCTTGTTCACCACCGCGTCGGGCCCGCTCCTGCCCGTGGCGATTCAGCTCGAGCCGGGCGGGCGGGTGTTCGCGCCGGGAGACGGCGCCGCGTGGTCCATGGCGAAGTACTGCCTGCAGGTCGCCGACGCGAACGTGCACGAGACCATGGAGCACCTCGGCGCCACGCACATGGTGATGGAGGCCGTGGGCATCGCCGCGCGTCGACAGCTCGCGGCGGCGCACCCGGTGATGGTGCTCCTGGAGCACCACCTCGTGGGCACCTTCGCGATCAACGAGTCGGCGAAGACCAACCTCATCGCCCCCGAGGGCGTGATCGACCGGGTGTTCTCGGCCCGCATCGACGTCGCCGCCTCGCTGGTGCGCGTGGCCCTCGACCGCTTCTCGCTGCAAGACCGCGCGCCCTCGCTGGAGCTCAGGGCGCGGGGCGTCGACGACCCGTCGCGCCTCCCCGAGTACCCCTACCGCGACGACGCGCTGCGCGTGTACGGCGCCATCGAGCGCTTCGTCGAGGGCTTCGTGCGCGCGTACTACCCCGACGACGCCGCGGTGCGCGGCGACCCCGAGCTGCGGGCCTTCGTGGGCGAGCTCGGGAGCCCCATCGGCGGCG
This sequence comes from Polyangiales bacterium, assembly GCA_041389885.1. GTDB lineage: Bacteria > Myxococcota_A > Polyangia > Polyangiales > JAWKRB01. The sequence continues at coordinate 161,888 of JAWKRB010000007.1, forward strand.
CCCTGCGCGGCGTGCGCCCGGTCGAGACCGTCGACGCGCTGGTCACCCTGCTCTCGAACGTCGTGCACGTCGCGAGCGCGCAGCACGCCGCGGTGAACTTTCCCCAGTACGACTGCTTCGGCTGGGGCGCGAACGCCGCGGGCGCGTGCTGGGCGCCTCCCCCCGGGGAGGGCGCCACCGAGGCCGAGCTCCTCGCGATGATGCCCACCTGGGACTGCCTCATGCTCCAGACCGACACGGTCTTTCAGCTCGCGGGGATCTACTACAAGCGGCTCGGCGACTACGCGCTGCGCGACCCGCGCCTCGACGACCTCGTGGCGCGCTTCAACGCCGACCTCGCCGACGTCGAGCGGCGCATCGAGGCCGACGACGCGGGGCGGCGCATGTCGTACCGCTACCTCCTGCCGTCGAAGATCCCCCCGAGCATCAACATCTAAACCGCGTCCAGTTCGAGAACTGTAGTTTTCTCAACGAGACGCGAGCCAGGCAAGGAAGGGCGACGACGATGGGCTGACTGCCCTTCAAGGAGCCCTGACGCCGCATGGCGATGCGGATCGGCGGAGAAAACTGCGGCTCTCGAACTGGACGCGGTTTGGTACTACAGCGACAGTTATTCTAGGGCGGCTTCTGCACGGGGCCCCGTGGCCGCAACGATCGCTTGAGCTTGCGGTAGCGGTGGTTCCTTGCCCGCTCACGGTGTTCGCGGCGCCATTGAAACCACGCCCACCGCTTATCAACCGCTACGTCGCGGGCGAGGACAAGGAGGAGCAGGCGGCGGACCTCGGAGATCGTCCACGGTGCGCGAGGTGCGGCCCCCCCTTTTTCGCCGGACCCTTGTCGGGCGTCGGCGTGGTGCGGGCCTCATCTTGGGCGAGCCGTCCGTACCGAGGCCACCCAGGCCGCGGCCATCATGCACAGCGTGATGTAGCGGTACCAGCCCACCCAGCCGCGCACCTCGTACTGGTCCAGCCCCACGTCGTCCTTGGCTTCACCGAAGCACTGCTCGATCGCAGGCGACTCGAGGCGACGCGGGGCCAGCTGCGCCAGCGGCGTCTCTGCCGGCCCGTCCGAGAGGTAGTATGCGCGCTCGAACGGTTCGTGGATCGAACGACGGACCAGCAGCCATCGATCCTGTCGGGCAGTGACCCGACCTTGTCCACGACACGACGGGCAGCCCAGTCGTACTCGATCGCCCTTCGCCCTCGCGGACGCGGCCAGCCGGGTCCACATTCCGCGGGCCAGGAGTCCACCAGCCGGTCCACCGGACCGTGGGCGTCTCGACCTTCGGGCGCCTCCGTGGCCGGGTCCCTGGCCCCCTGGCGAGCCAGGCGGCTTTCGCACCACGGGGGCTGTGGACCAGACGCGCGTATCGCACTTGACTGCCAGGACAAAATGATAGGGACGACGTGCGATCCACGCACGAAGACTTGAATCATTGCCGTAGACCTCGTCTCCGGTGACCCACGCCACCGGCAGACCCAGGCGCGTCGCGCAGCCAGCAGCCGCCGCCCGATCGTAGGCTTGGTGCGGAATGTCATCGAGGGCGGCACGTGGGCGCGATCACAGCGCTCCCGGTCGTACGTCCACGCCTGCGGAAGGTAGAGGCCGCGGTCGATCAGGACATGCCCGTGGCGGCTGACGTAGCTCAGGAAGACGCCGACCTGGCAGTTCTCCGTCTTGCCCGCGGTGCCGGTGTACTGCCGCGCGACCCCGACCGAGTGGGTGCCCCGCTTGAGGAACCCCGTCTCGTCCAGGATCGCGATCCCCTCGGGGTCGCCGAACTCCTCGATGGAGAACTGCAGCAGACGATCGCGGCCGCCGTGGCGCTCCAACGGCCTCGGTCAACAACCGCTGCGTGGCGCGGGGTTGATCCTCCCCCAGGGCCTCGGCGAAGCTGCCAGCCGTTGCGTCGCTCGACGCCCCCAGTAGCCCACGCAGGTACGCTTCGAGCGCGCCCGTTGCTCCGAGCGCGCGAACAGGTCCGCGAAACGGTCGTGAAACTGCTCGAAGTCGGTCGCCCACTCCTGAAGCTCGGGCAACCGTGGAGTGCTCGTCGTCATGAGCTTGATATGGGTCGCTGGCTTCCTGGCGCAGCCGCTGTAGTATTGGAGCGCCGACCGAAAAGTCGGACCGAGCTGCGCAACGGGACGCAAGCATCGCCAGGCGCGGGCGAAGACTGGCTCCATGCCCGTTGAGCCATCGCAACGCGGCGAGGCGACGCGATCGGAAGCGGGCGGCGACGAGACTCTCCGGTCGGCGCTCTGGTCCACGGCGGCAGCAGCGACCCGCGGGCTTCGTCCTCAACCGTGGCGTGCACCCCGTTCCGTCCGAACCCATCGCCGCGGCGCAGCCTCGTCGCGAGGAGTGGGCGATGCTTGTTCTCTGGAGCACCGAACGAGGCTTGGCGCCCCCTCGCCAGCACGCCCCGCTCTCTCAAGAGTTCGAGCGCGCAGACCGAGCACCTTCTCGTATGGCGCGATTCGGAGGTTAGATGCTCCGCGGAGTAGCTATGAACGACCCGCTTTGTCTCGCAGGCGATGACCCCGACCCGCGGGCGCCGCGCGGCGATCGCTGCGGGCAGATGGAGGCGTACCAGTACACTTGGCACCGCCCCGAAGGTCTCGCGACCCTCTATGAGCTGCCTCGCGACGAGGGATACTCCGGATCACTCGTCGCGGTTACAGCGCCGCAGGGGGCGTCACGCGGGCCAACCACGCTCGGGCCGTGGCGGGCTTCGCGGCGGAGTCCGTGGTCGAGAGCTGGCGCGCCGAGCCGGTCGAGAGCGGTCCGTTCGGGCACGTTCGCCGCGTCGTCGACTCTGCGCGAGCGCCGCTCGTCGACCGCGACGCGCGACGGGGCACCGACACGTGCCTCGCCTACTTTGACGGCGCGCTCCTGGTCCCGTGAAGCGCTACGTCGACGAGCCCGCGCGGCGCGACGAGCTCTTCGCGTGGCACCGCGTCGGCGGCGCCAACCCCTACGTCATTCGGACGCGCCAGGGAGGTCCCCGAGGTCTTTCCTGTGACTTCCGCGCACGTCGCGCGGGCGCTCGGCGGAGCGACTCCTCGCTCGACGCCGCGCGCGCCGAGGGGCGACTCTGGCCGTGCGACTGGAGCAAAGCCTCGCCGGCGTCGGCGCCGGGAGCGCCGGGGCGAGCAGAAGTACCACGCCGTGGGCGCTCGTCGAAGGTCACGATGAGGTGCTCCGCCCGGTGGCGATTCAGCTCGACCCGCAGCCTGACCCTCGGCGCCCGATCTACACGCCTGCCGATGGCGCGTGGTGGGAGTTCGCGACGCTCGCCGCGCAGTGCGCCGACCTGAACCTCCAGGCCCTCGAGGTGCACCTCGGGAGGGCTCATCTCCTTCAAGAGGCTTTGCTCCTGGCGACCGCGCGGTGCCTGCCCGAGCGACACCCGCTCAGGGCGCTGCTGCGTCCGAGCATGCAGTTCACCTTCGCGATCAACCGCTCGGTGCGCGACGACCTGATGGTGCCCGGCACGGACCTCGAATCGATCCTCGCGCCGACGCTGGGACAGCCTGGAGCTCGTGCGCGCCGCGGTGTCGGGGTTCGACCTCGCCGCGTCGGTCCCGCCCGCGAGCGTCGCCGCTCGGGACCTCGGGGACCTCGCGCGGTGCCCGTGGCGCGACGGGACGCGATGGACCTCTGGCGCGCGACCCGAGACTTCGTCGCCGCGTGGCTCGCGCTCTACTACGCCGATGACGCCGCGGTCGCCGCCGACGCGGAGGTGACCGCGTGGGCCGCCGAGATGGCCTCACCCTGGGGTGGACGCCTGCGCGTCGTGGTGCCGCGCACGCGCCGACGAATTACCGACCCGCGCTCGCCATCGTCTACCTGGCAGGCCCCCGGGCACAACGTCGCCAACTACGCGCGGAGTACGACGCCTACGCGTGCGCTGCGATCACCCCCGCCGCCCTCTTCGCGCCGATGCCCGACGTAACGGCGGCGACATCACCGCGAAGCTCGCGGGCGCGGATGCCCGAGTCCTCGCGCGGGCGCAGCACGGGTTCTTCTTCAAGCAGTCGGTGCTGCACGAGAACTCATTCGGAGAGTACCTGCTGGAGCCACTGCGGGACCCGCGGCTCGTGCCCGTCGTGGCCGACTTTCGCCGGAGCCCGACGCGCTCGACGAGTCCTTCGACGCGCGCGACTCGGGTCGGCTCTTCGCAGCACTGGCTCCGGGACCGCGCGCCCTTCGCCGGAGCATCCACACGTGAATCGCAGAGCGCCGACCTTTGCCGCAGCACGACCCCGACCTGCGCGCGCCGCCGCCTCGCCTGCGCGCGCGGAGCCTACGAGTAATACCTCCTACCAGTCGCCGTGCTTCGTGAAGGAGCTGCCTCGCGAGGAGGAGTTCAGGCGAAGTACACTTCCGCAGCGCGCTCGGCGGGGCGCGTCGGGCAGAACCGCGCGGCCTACGCGGTGAAGGTTCGGGCCGCGGAGCCGGACCTCACACGCGCGGCCTCCTTCGCCGACTTCGACGTGATGTACCAGAGCGTCGAAGCCCCTGCGGCGCAAGGACTCTGGCGCGACGACGACGCCTTCGCGTGGCAGCGGGTGGCCGGGGCGGTGCCGACGGCGATCCGCGGCGTCGATCGCCTTCCCCGACCACTTCTTCCGGTGACGGAGGCGCACTGCGCGGGCGCTCGGCGGCGACGACTTCGCCCGTGCCGCTGCGCGCGCCGAAGGCCGTCTCTATCTCTGCGACTACGCGCTCTTCGACGGCGTTCCGTGCGGGCGATACCCGCCGAGGGCGCGAGAGGGGCTCCAGAAGCACCTCCCGGGCCCCGCTCGCGCTCTTTTCGCGCGACGCGCGGGCGCAATCTGCGCCCGGTCGCCATCCAGTGCGAGCAGCGCCCGAGCTGGAGCAACCCGATCTACACCCCCGGAGACGGCGCGGTGGACATCGCGCGGCTCGCGGTACAGCCTGCCGACTCGAACCTCGGGAGCTGAGGGCATCGTGGTGCACTTCGGGCACACGCACCGTGCCGCAGGCGATCATCTCGTATGCGCGGCGCTGCCTCTCTGAGAACCATCCGGTGCTGCGGCTCTCCGCCCTGCACTTCGAGTACACCTCGCGGCGAACCAGTATCGGCGCAAGTCCGTCGTGCCCGACGGCGTTCAGGACCGGATCCTCTGCCCGACGCTCCCGGCGACCCACGAGATCCTCCGCTGGTGGTGCGCTCGGTGCACTACGACGACCTCGACCCGACGCTCGACGCTCGACGTCGCGGCGTCGAGACGTCGGTGACGGCTGCCTGCTCCAACGATTCGTGACGACGGCGAGGCCGTGGCTCTCAATGCGGGCGCGTGGGTCGACGACTACCTCGCGCTCTACTACCCGACGGACGCCGAGGCGGCGTCGGACGTCGAGCTCCGCGCGATGCTCGACGAGGTGCGTTCGCCAGACGGCGATGCTTGCCGCGCCTCGTTGAAGGCGCCTTCGACATCGACCCGCGCGGGCGTCGCGGATCTGGTCGCGCGAGCATCTTCGCGTGTCGGCCTACCACGCCGCGATCAAATTGCCAACCGGTGGCTGCGGATGGGTCACGCGCCCAACGCGCCGAGCATCCTCGTCGCGCTCGCCGCCCAGCCCCGCGGCCCCCGCCGACGAGGCCGCGTTGCCTGCGATGCTCCTGCCGATGGGCGCCGCGGGAGACCATCGCGCAGATCTACGGAGTCGCGGCCATCGCGGTCAACCGCCGGGTGAGTACCCAGATGGCTTCCGCGGACCCTCGCGCGGACCGCTCCGCGATGCCTTCGCGCGGAGCTCGCAGAGGTCGAGGGGACCATCACCGCGCGGAACGGCGACGCGCTTCATGCCCTACACCTGCCTGTTGCCGAGCCTGATCACCGCGAGAGCGTGAACTCGTGAGCGAGACCTGACCGGATGTCCGACGCTGACGAGATCGAGTGGGGGAGACGCTGCATCATTCGCCGGATTCACTCGTGGTAGCGGCGTACGCGCCTGCGATGGCGCGCGGGTGAGCTCAAGGCCTCGGCGCTCGACGCGCAGCGCGCGGGACCGACTTCGCCGGGGCGTTTCGGGCGCGAGCGGTGATGACGCGCAAGGCGCAGGGGCCCTATGCGATCGAGCCCTCGGCAGCCCGAGCACGACGGCCGTCCCGCGATGCTCCTCGAAGATTTCGGCGGCGCGCCGCTGCCGATCGCGCGCGGCGCGCTCACCCTCGACGATCGGATCCGCGTCGCCCTGGAGCTGGGCCGCGCCGTCGCGGCGCTGCACGAGGGGGATCATCCATAAGGACATCAACCCCTCGAACGTCCTCTGGAACCCCGCGACGGGCTCACTGAAGCTCATCGACTTCGGCCTGTCGACGGACCTGGCGCAGGCTGGCGCGTCGCGTCGAGGGCACGCTGCGATACCCGCGCCGGAGCAGACCGGACGCATGCGCGCTGGAGTCGACGCGCGCAGGCCTACGCGCTCGGCGCGACGCTCTACGAGCTCTTCTCGGGCCGCACGCCCTTCGAGTCCGATGAGCCCTCGAGCTCGTGCACGCGCACCTCGCGCTCGTCCCTGCTCCGCTCAGCGAGGTCGCGCCGGACTCTCCTCGAGTGCGTGGGTCGCGTCGTCGCGCGGCTCTTGAAGAAGGCCCCCAGAGCGGCGATACCAGACCGCCGCGGGCCTGCTGCACGACCCGAGCGCTGCGCCGCGGGCGAGGTCGTTCGCCTTACCGCGCCGACCGCGGCGGTGCTATCGCCGCGCCGCAACGGCTCTGGCTACCGCGCCGACGAGCTGCGCGCGCTCTCTGAATCCTTCGCGCGGGCGGCGGCGGGCCCCCTGGAGGTCGCCTTCGTCTCGGGGGCGCCCGGCATCGGAAAGACCGCCCTCGTGCGCGAGCTTGAGCGCGCTGCGTCAGACCGCGGCGGGCCCTCCTAGAAGGCAGCCCGGACCAGTTTCGGCTGGGGGTCCCCAGCGTGCCGCTGCGCGGCCTTCGGGCGGCGTCAGCGCGCCTGGCGAGTGCTCACGCTCTCGACGACGACGCGGTCGCGGCGTGGCGGGAGAGGGTCACGGCGGCCCTCGGCGAAACGGGCGTGGTGCAGGAGATCGGGTTCGGAAATCGAGGCGCTCCTCGGACCCCAGGTGGAGGCCCCTCAGCTCGCCGCGCCAGAGGCCGAGAATCGCTTTCACATGGTGTTCCGCGAGCTCGCGCACGCCCTCGCGCGGGCGGACCACCCCCTTGTTCTCTTCCTCGACGACTCCAGTGGGCCGACGCGCCGACGCTGCGCCTGGCTCTCGAGCGCCTCGCGACGGACGCCGAGGCGAGGCACATCTTGATCGTCGGCGCCTACCGCGACGTCGAGGTCGACGCGGCGCACCCGCTCGCGCTGGCGAGCGTCGCTCGATACGGCGGTCGGGCGTGGTCCCGACGGTGCTGGAGCTCGGCCCGCTGGGCGCGACGGATGTCGACGCGCTGCTCGGCGACGCCCTCGGCGCGGCCGATCCCCCCCTCGCCGCGCTCGCCGAGGTGTGCCCGCGAAGACCGGCGGCAACCCCTTCTTCCTCGCGGGCTTCGTCGAGTCCTCGCCGAGCACGGGCATCTCGCGTGGACGGCGCTCGGCGACGTTGGAGCTGGGGACCGTCAGCGCGCCGTGGCCCTTCCAAACACCGAGAACGTCGTTGAGTTCCTCCTCGCGCGCGTCGCCGAGCTCCCGCCCGCCGCGCGGCTCGCGCTCCAGCGCGCGTCCTGCGTGGGCGACACCTTCGACCTGCGGCTCCTCGCCGAGCTCGGCGGGACCAGCGCAGGCGCCGTGCAAAGCGACCTCCGTCCCGCGGTGGAGGGCGGGCTCGTCTCGCCCCTCGGCGCGTCCTGGGCGCTCGGCGCCGACGAGGCGCCTGAGCTCCCTGAGGAGGCCTGGCGCTGCCGCTTCGTGCACGACCGCGTTCAGCAGGCCGCCTATCGATCCATGAACCCCGCGGAGGTCCGCGAGACACACCTCCGCCTCGGTTGGATGATCGCGCGGCGCCGCGAGGGCGCGTGGCGCTTCGAAGTGGTCAAGCACCTCAACCTCGCCGCTGACCTCGTCGTGGACCCGACCGAGCGCGTGACCCTCGCGCGACTCAACCTCGACGGTCGCCAGGCCCTTCGCGCTGCGGCCTTCGGCCCGGCGGCCGAGTTCTTCGAGGCGGGTCTCGCCGCGTTGCACCCCGACGCTTGGGAGACCGACTACGAGCTCGCCCTGGGCCTCCACGTCGACGCTGCCGAGGCGGCGTACCGCCTACCGCCTTCGAACGCGTCACGGCGCTCCTCGACGTGGTGAAGTCCTGCGCGCGCACGCTGCTTGATCGGGTCAAGGCACTTGAGGTTGACATGGAGGCGCGCATGGCACGCGACGACTTCCGTGGCGCCCTCGACGTCGCCCTCGACGCCCTCGACCGCCTCGGCGTGAGCTTTCCGCGAGAACCCACGCCCGACGACGTCGGCGGCGCGATCCAACGTGCGGTCGAGGCCATCGACGGGGCCTCTCAAAGGACGCCATCGGCCTCGCCCCGGACGTCGATGACCCCCGCGGTCGCTGCGGCGCAGCGCATCATGCTGCGCTCAGGATCGATCTCGTACTACGTCGCCCCGCCGATGCTCCCGCTCATCGCGTGCGAGCTCGTCGTGACCTCGGTGCGCTGGGGTCCGTCCGTCGCGACGCCCTTCGGGTTCGCGATCCTCGGCATCGTGCTCAACGCCTCGGGGATGATGCAGCGCGCCTTCGCGTGCGGCGAGCTCGCGCTGCTCCTCCTCGACCGGTGGGAGGACCGTCGCCTGGAGGCCCGCACGCGGCTCGTGGTGAACAACCACTGCTGCACCTGGATCGCGCCCCTCGATGGGCGCCTCGACGCGCTCCGCGACGCGTACCGCATCGGCCGCGACACGGGTGACTTCGAGTACGCCGCCATCGCCGGCCAGTGCTACGCGACCAACGCCTTCGTCGCCGGGCGCGAGTCGGGCTGCCCTCATCGTCGAAGCAGAGGCGTACGCGGGCTTCATGGCAACCATGCGCAGCGCTCGATCTTGCGTCTGCACCTCCCGCTCCTGCAGCTCGCGCGGGCCTTCGTCGGTGGCCTCGCCGACCCCGCGAGGCTCGACGACTCCGACCTCCAGATTTATCGGAGGCCGTGGCCTTCGCGCGCGCGAGCAACAGCGCGAGCCTCACGTTCGTGACGCTCAGCGACATGCTCGTCGCGCGCTACCATTTCGGCGACGCCGCGGAGGCGGGCCTCGCCGAAGAGGCGCGGCTTCGCACCAGCACGGCGCGGCGGCGACGTACCACCTCGCGACCTTTCACACCCACGCGCCGCTGGCTGCCGCGAGGGTGGCCGAGGGCGCCACGGGGGAGGCCCGCGAGGTGCTCCTCGCGCGCATCGACGAGAGCCTCGGCCAGTCGAGCGTGGGCCGCTGCGGGACCGATGAACCACGCGCACCGGGTGCTCCTCGTCGAGGCCGAGCGAGCGCGCGTCGTCGGCGACTTCTCGGAGCTCGCCGCGGACCGCTACATCGCCGCGCTCGACGCGGCTCGCCGCACGCACTACGTCAACGACGAAGCCCTCGTGGCCGAGCCTGCCGCGCGCTTTCACCTCTCGCGCGGCGGAGCCCACGCGACGGTGGCGCGGGCCTTGAAGACGCGCTCTTCGCCTACCAGCGCTGGGGCGCGACGAAGAAGGTCGAGCCTATCTCGCAAGAGTTCGCGAGGCCTCGGCGCGTTGGGCGGGCGCGGGCGCGGGACAAGGGCGTCGCTCGGGACGACGCAGGTAGCAGGCTTCGACATCGACGCCGAGGCCGTGGTGCGCGTGGCGCGAGCCGACTTCCGCGGAGATCGAGCCGAGCCTTCCTCGCGACGCCGCACGATGCCAGTGCGGGCCGTCGGCGCTGGACGGCGTTGAAGCCCTCGACCGCGACGGACGATGGGAGGTCGCAGTCGAAGCGGGCGCGCGGAGGCCCTCGCGCTGCCCGGCGCTCCGCTGTCGGCGCTGGATCCGGGGCAGTATCCTCGCGGTGCCGCGCTACGTCTTGCGACCTGGTGAAATGTGCTGCCGATGACGCCACGCGATTCCGGGACCTCGCCGCGGAGGACGAGTACGTGCGAGCGCGGGGGCGCCGCTCGGTGCTGTCGCCCGTTCGCCACCGAGGGGCGGCTGCGGCGGTTCTATACCTGATCATTCGGGCGCGCAGGGTGTTCACCGCAGAGCGCAACGAGCCTGGCGCAGGTGCTCATGGCGCAGGCCGCGTGGCGTTGCTGCACAACGCGCAGCTCTACGCGGCGCAGGTGCGCTTGACCCGCGCGCAGAGGCCGCTTCGTGCCGCATCAATTTCGCCGAGAGCCCGACCGCCGCGACATCGCCGAGGTCGTGCTCGTGGACGCATTTGAAGACGATGTCGGTGCTCTTCTCGATCTGCGGGCGTCTTCGTTCTGCTCGTCGACGCGACGCGCGGCGATGGTGCGGCTTCTCAACGAGTACTTCGCCGCGATGTAGCCGGCGATCACGGGCGGCGGCGGGTTCATCGACTCCTTCAACGGCGATGGGATCATGGCCCTCTTCGACGTGGCCCCCGAGCGCGCGGTTCGCGCGGGCGTCGCGATGCAGACGGCCCTCGACGACTTCAACGCGGCTCGCGGGTTGCCCTTCGTACGCTGGCGTCGGCATCGACACGGGCCCCGTCGTGCTCGGCAACTGGCACGGCGGGCGCAGACCGACCCGGCGTGGTGGCGTCGTCGGCGACGCGGCCGTCGCGTCGCGCAACGAGGTCAACCAGCGCTACGCCGCGCGCCTCCTCGTGGGTGAAGCCACGCGCGACGCGCTGCCTCCGGGGGCCTTCTCGCTCCGCCCGGTGGACCGGGTCGCCGTGAAGGGACGCACCCGCGCGCAGACGCTCTTCGAGGTGCTGGACGGCGCCGCGAGATCCGCGCGGCTCCAGAGGCGACGCGAGGCCTCCTCGCCGCGATGAATCGCTATTACGCCAGGGAGTTCGTCGAGGCCGCCGAGGGCTTCGCCCGCTGCGCGGCGCTCGCGCCTGGCGACCCCGTGCCCGCGCTCTTCGCCGCCCGCTGCCGCAGATTGATCGAAGCTCCGGCCGCCGTCCGACTGGACGGCATTGACCGCCTCACCCGACGCCCGGTCCCGGTGACCGCGCGGAGTACCCGACGCCCTGCGGCGACTTCGTCGTTGGTACGCGACGGCTGCACCTTGCCGATGTGGACGCTGTGTGGTTGGGCGCGGCGCGCGTGAACCCGACCTCAGACGTGGATGCTATTGGCGTACGCGACGGAGCAGGTGGTGGAAATCTCCAGCGGCGCTGGCGGTCGCGAGTCGCCGTGCTGGTTTCGATCGCTTCGCGCCCGCGCGAAAGGCGCTGGAGGATGGGGACCATCTCGCCTACCGCGGAAGTGCGCGAAGTGGATAGTCGCCGGAGGCGATTTCGCCGCACGCCCCGGAGCGCGTACATCTGCTCAAGCATCCCGTTCGCGACGCCGAGCGGCGGCAGCAGCGCGCGCCAATCGTCCTCTGTCACATCGGTCGAAGGGACGGGGCTGAACGCCGGACGGCGTTTCCGTCGGGCACGCCGCGAAGCTGAAGCCTTCGAGTAGTTCACGACCGCGTGAAAGCCGGTGAGACGCCAGAGAGGATGCCGCCCACGAAGCGCCCGAGCGAGGCGACGCTGTCGAGCGTCGGCACCGCGGACCAGCCGGCGCCGCAGCCCCAGCGACTCGGCCCACTGCTGGAGTCAAGCGCTGCACATCCCCGTCATCCCGGTAGTACACCTGGAGGCGAGCTCACCCATCGATGCAGCGGCGGCCCGGCAGGGCAGCCCGTCGTCGCGAAAGGGTACTGCTGAGCGTGTCGCGGTCGTCGACGCCGCGGGCGCGAAGCTCCGAGGCGGGCGCCCGGTCCTGGAGCACGAAGTTGTTGGAGAGACGCGCGGCGAGCGACGCGGCGATGTCGATGCGCGGGGCGAAGACGCGGTCGACCACGCCCTGGCGCGACGAGATTTCGCTTCGCCGACTCGTTGATGGCGAAGGTGCCCACGAGGTGGCTCGAGGAGCGTGCGAAGCGGGTGCGCCTCCGAGAGCTCTGCGCCGGGTCGCGACACCGACCGCACCCATGACCAGATGCGTCGACGCGAGGTGCTCCATGGTTCCGTGCACGTTCGCACGGCGACCGAGCGAAGCATTTGGCCATCTCCCACGCGACGCCGTCACCTGGCATGATGGCCCGCTGGCCCGGCCCGAGCTGAATCGCGACGGGTCGAAGCGGCCCGCCCAGCGTGGTGAGCAACGTGCGGGTGCCGCAGACGTACTTCGGCCGCCCGAGGTAGCTCCCGGTCTGAACTCCGCGGAGAAACGAGTGGTCGACGGCAAAGAGCCGACCTTCACCGCACGCCGCGTCGAGGCTGCCCGCGCCGAGATCGCGGGACCACCGCGCGCCGTCAACCTCGAACCCGTCGAGCAGCCGATCGACACGGCGAATGCTCATGGGGTTCGCGCCGGCGACGCGGAGCCACGCGAAATCAAGGTCCGCGCGCTAGGGCGCCTCGCGGTGCCAACGGAGCGTGGCGGGCGCCGGGAGGCGCACGAAGAAATCGCCGTAGGCCGAGACAGATCGCGGCTGCGACCGGGGCGCGCCGAAGTCCGTCTCGCGCGTCAGGTCTAGCGCGAGGAGGCTAAGGTCTCGATAGAGCGGCCTTCGAGCAATGCCCGCGAACTCTTCATGAGAACCGAAGACCAGGTCTCGGTTTCGGCGAATCGAAACTGCGCCGCGCAGGCGGTGGCGACGAAGTCCAGCGGGTAACGGTCGCACTTTGGGAGAGTCTTCGGGGTCGCGCAGCCCGGCGGCCAAGACCAATCCCACGCGTACTCTTCCTCCACCGCATCCTCCTCCGAAGGCCCCGCCCGGTGCCTTGATCCCAACCCGGGAGGCAGCGTCTTCGTCGGGCATGGACAAGTCAAGCCGGGGTTTTCAAATGACTGCCCGGCATTGGGCGCACGTTCTGGCTGTAGAGGTCGTTCGAGGCCTGCGAATCAGTACGCCACGCCCATCGCCGCCGCGCGCTGCTGCACCCGGCGGGTGATCTGGCTCGCGATGTTGTTGGTGGGCGCGGCCGCCTCGGCCGCCATCGGCTCGGCCCGCGAGGCGCCCCGGGCCCTGGGGCTGCGGGCTGCGCCTCCGGAGGCGCCGCTCCCGAAGCCTGCGGACTCGTCGGCCCGGGCGACGCGGAGCACGCCGCGGCGGGCGAGCACGGCGCCGTCCTCTTCGCGCTCGGCGGCGGTGAGGGGGCGGTTGGCGACCCAGGTGTGGCTCCCCTGGCGCATGAGCGTGCGCGTCGAGCCGTCGGCCATGCGCTGGTCCGCGGCGTAGGTGAGCACCTGCGCGAGGCCCTGGGTGCGCTCGGCCATCCACGCCCACTGGTCGTGGCCCCGCGCGTCCATGCCGCTGCACTCGATGGTGCTGATCTCGATCTGCCGCGCCGCGGCCTCGCGCACGAGGGCCTGGCGGTCGTGCTCGGGGTAGTCGTGCGCCGAGGCGTCGCCGACCACGAACATCATCTTGGCCGCGCCGCGGTCCCAGTTCATCTCGCGCAGCGCGAGGGCGAGGCCGGTGTCGACGTCCTCGGGCATGTCGCCGCCGCCCACGGCCTGCACGCGCATGAGCTCGGTGTGCACCGCGTCGAGGTCGCGGGTCAGCGGGACCACCCGCGACGGCTCGCGGTCGCCCCGGTCGCGGTAGATCACCATGCCCACGCGGAGCTCCGGCGCCGGAGACCCCGACGCCACGCGGCTCGCGATGGACCAGATGTGACGCTTCACCGGCTCGATCTCGTCGCCCATGCTCGACGTGGCGTCGAGCACGAAGACCAGGTCGATGCGCGGGCGCGATCGCGCTGCGACAGAGGGGGTTGCGACGTCCTGAGCCCTCGCGGGGCCCACGGCGGCGAGGGCGAGCGCGAGGAGCCCTGGGGCCAGTCTTCGGAGCGTGCGTGCGGTGCTTCGGTCCATCTCGATCACCTCGTTGGGATCGAATGGACGGGCGTCTCCCCGCCGCGGGTCTAGCGCGTCCGATTTTTTCTCAGCGCGCGCGGGTGCGCAGCGTGTCGACGGCGTGCACCGGCGCGTCGTCGCCCTTCAGGAGCGGCGCGATGGCGCCGTACACGAGGCGCTGGCTGTCGAGCATCCCCTTGCCCTCGAAGACCTCGGAGACCACCTCGATGGCGTAGTGCCCGCCGCCGCCCTCGACGCTCACCGCCGCGCCCGGGATCGCCGCCAGGATGGCCTCAGAAATCGCCGCGCGCACCGCCGCGGGGTCGTGGTTGCCGTGTGATCCGCTCATCGCTCTCGCTTCCCCTCAGTACCGCGGCAGGTCGGGGTCGACCTCGCGGCTCCAAGCGTCGATTCCGCCCGCGAGGTTGTACACCTCGCGAAATCCCAGCTCTCGAAAATGCTCCGCGGCGCGCAGGCTGCGCACGCCGTGGTGGCAGTAGAACGCGAGCGGCGTCGCCCGGTCCAGCGCGAGGAGCGCGTGCTCGAGCGCGGGGTCGAGCAGCCCCTCGTCCCCGTCGAGCCGGGCGATCTCCCGCTCCGCCGGCGTGCGCACGTCGACCAGCCGCGGCGCGCGCTCGGAGCGCATCAGCGCCGCCAGCGCGTCGGGCTCGAGCTGCTTCACCCGCGCGGGCTCGTTGGGGTTGTCGATGCGAAACCCCGCCCCCCCGGCGCCCTCCACTCGCGCGATGGACATCCCCTCGGCGCGCCGCGCGCTCGCCGCGTCCATGTGCACGAAGACCCCCCGCGACTCGGCGACCACGTCGTCGGGCTGCGCGTCGCCGAAGTACAGCTCGTGGTGAAAGCCCGAGCTGATCTCCAGGCGCACCACGGCGCCGGGCACGGTGCGGCCGATGTCGGCGATGGCCCCCGCCGCGGCCTCGTCGAGGCGAATCGCGGGCGGGCGCGGCGCGCGGGGGCCCGACCCGAGGAGCGCGGTGAGCTCCCCCGACTCGTCCATCGCCGCGACGATCTCGGCGCCGCCGTGAAAGCGCCCGTCGACGTAGAGCTGCGGAAAGGTCGGCCACTCGCTGTGCTCGCGGAGGGCCTCGCGCAGCG
The DNA here is from genome assembly GCA_041389885.1 of Polyangiales bacterium. Lineage (GTDB taxonomy): Bacteria > Myxococcota_A > Polyangia > Polyangiales > JAWKRB01. Next base: position 177,004 of record JAWKRB010000007.1, read on the forward strand.
CGGGGTCGGCGACGACGTCGACCGTCGCGTAGTCGTCGAGGTAGCGGTCGAGGAGGTTCACCACCTGCGACGAGAAGCCGCAGGTGGGCGCGAGGCGGGTGCCCTTCATGAAGAGCACGACGCGGTTCGCGGAGAGGAGGCCGTGGAGGTGCGCTGCGAGCGCCTCGGAGATCGCCATCGGGGTGCGGCGACTCTCAGACCGCCCCTCCCGCAACGTCAATCCCATTGCCGCGCCCTGGGGCCCTCGGCATCATCGCCGCCGATGGAACCCACGATCCCCACGGTCGACCTCGAGGACCTCCGCGCCGGCGGCGCGCGCCGCGACGTCGCGGCGGCGGCGATTCGCGAAGCCTTCGGGCAGTACGGGCTGATCTACATCCGCTCGCACGGCATCGACCCCGGCGCCCTCGACCGCTTCTACGACGTCTTCCTGAAGCTCACGGGGCAGGACGAGGCCGCCAAGCGCCGCCTCGCGCGGCCGGAGATCTGGTTTCAGCGCGGCTGGACGCCGCCCAACACCGAGCAGGCCGTTGCCGCCGACGGCCAGGCCGACTTCAAGGAGTGCTACTTCGCGGCCCCCGACGCGGGCGACCCCGAGGCCGCGATGCTCCACCCCGAGATCTACGCGCCCAACGTGTGGCCCGACGAGGTGCCGGGCTTCGAAGAGACCTACCTCGCCATGAGCCGCGCGCTGCACGGCGCGGGGGTAGAGCTCCTGCGCGGCTGCGCGTCCGCGCTGGGCCTCGAGGACGACACCTTCACCTCGGCCCTCGACGGCGGGCCCCACGTCACCCGCGCGCTGCGCTACCTGCCCCTCGACGAGGCGCAGGCCGCCGCGGGCGTGCTCTGGGGCGAGGAGCACACCGACTTCAACCTCCTGACGCTCCTGCCGGGCGGCCGCTTTCTCGACCCGAGCGGCGCGCGCTGCCCTCCCCCCGACCCTGGCAGCGGGCTCTACCTCCGCACCCGCTCGACCCCCGACGCGCCCGGCGGCACGATGATCCGCGGCGCGGTGCCCGCGGGGTGCATCATCGCGCAGGTGGGGCAGGAGCTCGAGATCCTCACGGGCGGCGCCTTCCTCGCGACGCCGCACGTGATCACCGCGCCTCGCACGCCGGGCTACTCGCGCCTGAGCTGCGCCCACTTCGTGCACCTGCACCCGCTCGAGACGCTCTTTCCCCTCGAGCCCTTTCGCACCCCTGAGACCGTGCGCGCCTACGCGCCGCCGGTGCTCGCGGGCACCTACGGGCTCAAGACCCTGGTCGACATTCGCCTCGCCCCCGCGAGCGCCCTCGACGCCCTGGGCTACCGCCACTACGACCGCCTCGACGCGCAGCGCGCGCACGTCCCCGGCACGCGCTGAGCGCCGCTCAGTCGAGGTCGTCGGGGGCGGGCCAGAGCCTGCGAAAGCCCACGGCCAGCACGCGTCCGTCGGGCGCTGCCACGAGGCCGCCGTAACGGCACTTCTCGAAGAGGGTTCCGAGGTGCGCGACGCCGTCGTCGCCCTGCCATCGCACGGCGTCTCCGTTGCTGAGCGAGGCGAAGACCGTGACCTCGGCGGCCACGGCGTCGAGGCCCGGCGCCTCGCCCAGCGGGAGCGCCTCGACCTCGTCGGCGCGCACCCGTCGCACCCGCGAGCCCTCGAGCCACACGTCGACCTCGCGCGCGTCGGCGTAGAGCGCGACGCCCGTCTGCGGCGCGTCGCCCCCGCGGCGCAGTCGCACCACGGTGCCCGCGAAGGCGCTCGTGTCCGCCGCGCCGCCGAGCTGCCGCATCGCCGCCTCCATGCGCGGCTTCTCGCGGAGCCGCAGGAGCTCGGGGTGGAGCGGGAGCTTGGTCCTCGACGGAGGCATCACTCCTAAGACTCGGGGCGGTGCGCGCGCACGTCAACCGCTACGACACCGCGCGCACGACGAGGACCACCGCGAGCGCCACCGCCGCGGCCGTGCCGAAGGACATCAGAATGTCTCGGATCCACGTGTCGGGCGTGACCGGCGGCGCTGGCTGCAGCGGGCGCCAGGTGAGCGGGCGGGTGGGCTCAGGGTCGCGAAAGATCTCGCGGTCGGGCGCCACCGCGACGAGGTCGCGCGACGCGGCGCCGACGACGGAGGTGGGCTCGTCGGCCAGCGCGTCCTCGTCGCCCGTGGGGATCACCGCGATGCCCGTGGGCACGCTCGTCGGCTCGATGTCGGCGACGACGCGGCGCGTCTCGGCGTCGAGGCCCAGCGCCGGGAGCGTCGGCGCGCGAAAGGTCGGCGACGCCACGGCGGGGCGCACGCCCGAGTCGGTGTGGCAGCTCGCCGACACCGCCTCGCCGACGCCGACCAGCGTGCGGGTGATCTCCTCGTCCGAGAGCGGCGACGAGGTGTCAGCGACGAAGCCGGGCACCCCCGCCTGCCGCAGCGCCACGTACTCCCGCTCGAGCTTGGTGCGCGCGACCACGCCCATGAAGCGCCCGACCTCCTCGGCGCTCGCGATCTCGCCCCCGGCGGCGGCGGTGAGCGCGTCGGCGAACTCGGCGGCGCTGGCGAAGCGCGCGTCGGGCGAGGGCGCGAGGCCGCGCTCGATCACCGCGTCGATCTCGGCCGAGACCGTGGGCGCGAACTGCGTCACCGAGCGGTACGGCGTCGTCGCCGCGCTCGCGCGCGCCGCCTCGAAGCTGGTGCGCAGCGGGAAGAGCCTGCGCAGCGCGAGGTTCTCCCAGAGCGTCACCGCCGCGGCGTAGACGTCGGCGCGGCGGTCGAGGGGGCGGCCCTCGATGTGCTCGGGCGCCATGAAGGGGAGCTTGCCCTTGAGCATGCCGGGCATGGTGAAGGCCAGGCGGCCCTGCGCGCGGGCGATGCCGAAGTCGGTGAGCCGCGCCATGCCGTCGACGCCGATGAGGATGTTCTGCGGCGAGACGTCGCGGTGCACGAGGTTGAGCGGCGCGCCGCTCTCGTCGCAGGCCTCGTGGGCGGCGTGGAGCCCGCGGAGCGTGTCGATCATCACGCGCATCACCACGGGCGTGGGGATCGCGCGCTTGAGGGCGACCGCCGTGGCCTGCACCGCCGCGAGGCTGTCGCCGGCGATGTAGTCCATCACGGTGAAGAGCGCGGCCTGCTCGGCGGCGAGCTCGTGAATGCCCACCACGTTGGGGTGCTGCACCCCCGCCGCGAGCCGCGCCTCATCGAGGAACATCCGCACGAAGTCGGGGTCGCACCCGAGGTTCGGGTGCATCAGCTTGATGGCGGCGAGGCGCACCTGCCCCTCGGCCTCCGCCGTGCGGGCGAGCCACACGTTCGCCATGCCGCCGCCGCCGATGCGCGCGACGAGCTCGTAGCGACCCGCGCGCTGAGGAGCGCCCGCCGCGCGGAGGCTCGCGGTGTTGCGTTGCGGCTTCGTCGACAGGGCGGGGCTCATGCTCTGACGGGTACACGCGGACGGAGCTCCACGAGAATTTTTCTGCGACGATTTCTGGACCTCCGCCGCCGGCCGGCGGGCGGTGTAGTCTCCGCGTGTGTCTCCGCGTCACGGGTTCGCACTCGCCGCCTTCGCGCTCGGGCTCGGCCTCGCGTCGACCCGCGCCCGCGCCCAGGTTCGCCAGCCCGACGGCACGCAGATCCCCGTCGCGGGCGACGGCACGCCGCTGGCGGAATTCCTGAGGCGCCGCATGGAGGTCGGCCTCGACGTGACCCGCGACGCCGCGACGACGCCCGAGCGCTTTCGCCCCGGCTGCTCGATTCGCTTCACCGTCGTCGGCCGCGACAGCGGCTACGAGAACCGCTTCGGTTGGTACAACGTCGTCGCCGGCCGCGCGCCCGCGATGTCCGAGCTCTACGAGCTCGTGGGGCCGAGCCTGCCCGAGGGGGCGAGCGCCTCCGTCGATTTCCTCTCCGACACCCGCTACCGCGGCGGCGAGATCGGCTTCTACCTCCTCACGCCGCCGGGTCACGTCTACTACTCCGAGCGCGCGTACCAGCCCGACCGCGACGTCACCAACGGCTTCATCCACCTGCTGATCTACGACTCGCGGGCGACGCCCAACGCGTTCTACTTCGCGTGGGAGGACCTCTTCGGCGGCGGCGACAACGACTTTCAAGACCTCTTGATGATCGTCGACAACCTCGTGTGCGCGGGCGGCGGCGACCGCTGCGACACGGGCATGCCCGGCGCCTGCGCGCAGGGCATTCGGCAGTGCCGCAACGGGATGCTCGCGTGCCTCCCGGTGACCCAGCCGAGGCCCGAGCGCTGCAACGGCCAGGACGACGACTGCGACGGCATGGTCGACGAGGGCGACGGCCTCTGCGGCGCGATGGAGGTCTGCGACCGCGGCCGCTGCGTCGAGCGCTGCCAGGGCGAGCTCGGCTGCCTCGCGCCGGACGTCTGCACCGACCGCGGCACCTGCGTCGACCCCGCCTGCGCGACGCTCGAGTGCCCCGCGGGGCAGGTCTGCGTGGGCGGCCGGTGCCGCGCGCCCTGCGAGGGCGTCACCTGCCCCGCCGGGCTCGCCTGCCGCGCCGACCGCTGCGTCGACCCGTGCCTCGACGTGACCTGCGACCCCAACCAGGTGTGCGTCGACGGCGTCTGCCAGTTTCGCTGCCCCTGCCGCCCCTGCGGCGCGGGCGAGACCTGCTTCACCGACGGACGCTGCCGCGCGGCGGCCTGCGCGAGCGTCACCTGCCCCACAGGCTCGGTGTGCGTCGCGGGCGCGTGCCGCGACGCCTGCGAGGGCGCCGTGTGCCCCGGCGGCGCGCGCTGCGAGCGCGGCGGGTGCGCCGAGCCCGCGCGCGACGCCGGGGTCGCGCGCCCCGACGTGGTGCTCTCCGACGTCGTCGTCGCGCGCGACGCGCAGGTCGCCGACGCCGCCATGGACGTTCCTCGGGACGTGGCGCCGCAGGAGCAGCCCTCGCTCATCGAAGACGGCACCGCCAGCGGCTGCGGCTGCCGCGCGACGTCGTCGCCCCCGCGCGGCGCGGCGGCGGCGCTGGGCGCGGCGCTGCTCGCCCTCGCTCAGCGGCGGCGCGCGCGGCGCACGCGCAGCCCGCTCGGCGCGGCGCGCAGGGTGTAGCGCAGCTCGGCGCCGGGCTCGGCGTCGAAGCGAAGCCGTCGGCCGGCCTCGGCGCCGCAGCGCAGCGCCTCGCGGGAGCCCCGCGCGGCGCCCCTCGGGGTGAGCTCAGAGACGCGGGGCGCGCCCCCCTCGCCCAGCACGAGCCGGAGCTTGAAGTCTCCCGTGGCGCCCGCGAGGCAGCGCCGCAGCTCGGGCTCGAGGGGCCGCAGGGCGGCGCGCAGCGCGAGGGCGCTCGACCCTCCCGGCGGCGTCGACGCGAGGTCGAGGGCGGGGGGCGGCTCGGCCGCGGGCGCTTCGGGCGCAGCCTCCCCGGTCCGCGGCACGGTCGGGATGGTCAGCGAGGTCACGAAGCCCGCCCGGTCGAGGGTCGCTCGCGCCCGCGGGGCGCCCGACGCGGGGTCGCGCGAGAGCACCGCCGCGCAGAGCATCGCGCCCACGAGGACCATCATCGCCCCCACCGCGCCCTGGAGCTGCCCGAGCACGTCTCGCGACGGCGTCGGGTCGACCAGCACGCGGAGCGCGAGGTTCTCGACGCGCAGGTCTTCGTTCTCCCGACGGAGCGACTCGACCGACGCCAGCAGCGACTCACGCTCGTCCCGGTAGATCGAACTCACGCGCGGAGGATAGCCGCATCTGCCCGCGCGCGTCGCGGCCCGGGCGGACGCGGATCGCCAGGGCCCCCGCGCGGCGTCGACGTCGCGCGGTGGTAGCGTCGGCGCGCGATGCAGCCCGCCCCCGCGCGACGAAGCCCGCGAGGCCCCCTGCTGGCGATGCTCGTCGCGGTGACGGCCGTGTACGCCGTGGCGATCCCCGCGGGCTTCATCGAGTTCGACGACCGCTGGCTCATCGCCGAGAGCCCCTTCCTCCGCGACGCCTCACCCGGCGCCCTCTGGCGGGCGTGGACGGCCCTCGACCCCCGCACCCGCCTGGTCCTCGGCGCGGAGTACCTGCCGGTGCGAGACACCGTCGCGTGGTGCCTCGCCCGCGTCGGCGGCCCCTCCCCCGCGCTCTTTCACGCGGCGCAGCTCGGGGTGTACCTCGCCGCGGTGACCCTCGTGCGGTCATGGCTGCGGGCGGTCTGGCCCGGACCCTGGCGGGCGGAGCTGGCGGCGTGGCTCTTCGCGCTGCACCCCGCGCACGTCCCGTCGGTCGCCTGGGCGGCGGGTCTCAAAGACGCCCTCTCGCTGCTCTTCATGGCCGCCGCGCTCCGCGCCTACGCCCGCGAGGGCCGCCGACACGCCGCGACGGTCGCCGCCCTCACGGCCCTCGCGTGCCTCTCCAAGGGCACGAGCGTCGCGCTCCCCGCGCTGCTCCTCGCGGGGGACCTCCTCGCCGCGCGCACGCCCCGCTGGCGCGCCGTCGCCGCCTCGGCGCTGGTCGCGGTGGCCTCGGTCGGGCTCCAGGCGAAGGTCGGCGCGTCGGTGCACATGTTCGCTGAACCCCTGGGGCGCAACGCGTTCGAGCGCGTGGCCTCGATGGCGCCGGTGCCGCTTCGGTACCTCGCGGTGTCGTCGCTGCTCGAGGCGCCGTGCATGGTGCGGGTGGTGCCCGCGCGCGCCGCGCTCGACCCGGTCGCCCTGCTGTCCCTGACCGCGCTCGCGCTGATGACCTTCGCGTCCGCGCGTCGCTGGAGGTCGGGAGACCGCGTGCCCGCCGCCGCCCTCGCGCTCTTCTTCGCGGGCCTCGCGCCGGTCTCGCAGGTGTTCGCGCCGCTGCAGAACCGCATGGCCGACCGCTACCTGCTCGTCGCCGTGCTCGGCCCCTGCGTCTTCGCCGCGGACCTCATCGCGCGCGCCCCCCGCCCCGCGCTCCGCGCGCTCCTCGCGGGCGCCGTGGCGCTGCTCGCGGCGGCGCTGAGCGCGCGTCACGCGTGGGAGTTCGCCGACGCCGACCGCCTCTGGCGCGACGCGATGACCCGCGCGCCCGAGAGCGCCCTCGCCCCGTACCAGCTCGCGCTCTCGGAGGAGTCTCGCGGGCGCTACGCCGCGGCGGTCGCGCTCTACCGCGAGTCGCTCCGCCGGGACGCGCTGCGCAGCGACCTCTCGCCCCGCGCGGCGACGAACCTCTCGCGGCTCCTCGCGGTGTCAGGCCGCGCCGACGAGGCCGAGTCGCTGCTGCGCGGCGTGATCGCGCGCTTCCCCGCGCACCCGCGGCCCATCAACAACCTCGCGACGCTGCGCTACGCGCGGGGCGACCGCGACGAGGCGCGGGCGCTGTTTCTACGCCTCGTGCGCGACTTTCCTGAGTACCCCCGAGGGCGCGCGGGCTACGTCGCGCGCTTCGGCGAGCCGCCGGGACCGACGCCCCGGTCGCGGCCCGAGGACCCGTGGCGCATCGACCTGCACGCGCGCTGAGCTCACTCCGCGCGGAGCCAGTCGCGCTCGCGAAAGACCCGGTCGAGGGGCACCACGCGCACGTCTTCGGGGCGCACCGTGAGGGGGTAGGTGGAGATGATCTGGTCCTCGGCGAGGACGGCGGCGGGCTTGGGGCTGTCGTAGGTGATGGGCGACGGCGCGTTGGTGCCCAGGGCCGTCGCGAGGGCCGAGGCGTTGGGCGCGATGATCGCGACCCACGCGTCGCGCGCCGTGAGGTGGCGCGTGACCGCCGCCTGCACCGCCGCGGCGTCGAGGGACTGCCAGCGCGCGCGCATGTGCGCCGCCCAGGTCTCGCTCCCCCACCCGTTGTGCTGCGCGTCGAGGGCGTCTCCCAGCCGCGCCGAGGCCGTCTGCATCTGCAGCGGCGCGTAGCCGTCGAGGAAGGTGCGCACCCGCGCGAGGTCCTCCTGCGTCACGCCGTGGTCGACCACGGCCTGCGTCGCGCGCAGGGCGGCGCGCAGGGCGAAGTGCGCGGCGGGCACGGGCACCGGGCGGATCCAGAGCGACGCGTACTGCTGCCGACGCTGGATGTTCGTGCGCGGAAAGCGCGTCCAGCCCTCCTGCGCGAAGTGCTCGGCGTAGGCGTAGTCGCCGTAGTTCAGCCCCCGCGCCTCGCGGATGGTCTGATAGAGCACGCCCAGCGACTGCCGGTGCAGGCCGAGGTAATCGGTCGCGAGGCGCAGCGCGGCGTGGTCGTCGTCGCGCCGGGTGATCGCGAGCGGAAAGCCCACCGAGATCGCCGTGGCGCTCGCCGCGGGCTTGTCGATGAGCACCACGTGCAGCCCGCTCGGCCGCGTGGGAACGGGCAGGGGCGGGCGCTCGGCGCAGCGCGCGGGGAGCGTCGCGAGGTCGCGCCGCACGGTCTCGACGAGCTCGTCGCTGACGTCGCCCGCGAGGCCCACGCGCACGCGGTCGCGGCAGAGCACGGCGTCGCGGTGCGCCCGCAGCGACTCGGCGGTGACCGCGTCGAGGCCGCGCTCGGTGCCGAGGGGGGGATGGCCGTAGGGGTGGTTCTGGTAGATCAGCGACTGGATCACCTCGCGCCCCAGCGCCTCGTCGTCGGCGCCGCGGAGCTCCATCGTGAGGGCCGAGCGCACCTGCGCGCGGAGGCGGGTGAAGTCGTCGTCGGCGAGGCGCGGGCGCAGCAGCACGTCGCGAAAGATCGGGTAGAAGCGCGCGAGGTTGTCGCGGTGCACGCGGCCGACGAAGGTCGTCGAGTCGCGGTCGACCTGCACCTCCACCGTCGCCGCCATCGGGAACAGCGCGCGCGAGAACTCCGCGAACGAGAGCGCCTGCGTGCCGCCCTCGACCATCCACTGCGCCGCGAGGTGCGTCGCGCCCTCCGAGCCCGCCGGGTCGTCGGCGCTGCCCGCGTCGAAGACCACGCGGATCACCACGTCCTGCGCCGCGGGCGCGCGGAGCAGCACCACGCGGTCTTCGCTCAGCGAGGGCGGCGGCGCGGGGCGATCGGGCGCGCGGGCCTCCTCGGCGCGAGGCGGCGCGGTCACCGGGGGAGGCGCGGCGCGGGTGCAGCTCAGGGCCGCGAGGGCGACGGCGAGGGCGCGCCTCATCGGGGCCTCCGGGCGCCGGCGGCGGCGGTCCTCGCGGGGCCTACGCGCACGGCCCCTGGCGGCGCCGTGGCCGCGGGGGAGAGCGTGACCATGGTGCGGCGCGCGGGGGTGAGATAGCTCCGCGCCACGCGGGCCACGTCGTCGGGCGTCACCGCGGCGACGAGGGCGTGGTAGCGCTCGTAGGTGTCGGGCTGCCCGGTGAGCGCCATGAAGCGCGCCACCAGCTGCGCGGCGTCGGCCGGGCGCTGCACGCCCATGGGCATCTCGTAGCGCAGGTGCGACACCACGTCGGCCACGCGCGCGGCGTCGGCCTCGCCGCGGCCGATGCGCGCGAGCTCCTCGGTGACGGCGCCCTCGATCTCGTCGAAGGTCGCGCCCGGCGCGAGGGTCGCTTCGACCACGAAGACCGTGGGGTCGCGGTGGAGCTCCCCCGCCCAGCTCGAGAGCGCGAGGAGCCTGGGGCGCTGCACGACGAGGCGCTGGTACAGCTCCGACGAGGCGCTGAAGGCCATCGCGTGCACCACCTCGAGGGCGGCGTTGTCGCGCGCGTCGAGGCTGAACGCGGGCACGCGGTAGCCCAGCAGGAGCCTCGACGGCGAGGTCCCCTCCCAGGCGAGGTCGCGTCGGCGCGGCGCGGTCTGCTCGGGCTCGGCGGGGAGCGCGGGCGTGGCGCGACGGCCCGTCCAGCTCGCGTACTCGGCCTGCACCCGCGCCATGACCCGCGCGCGGTCGAAGTCGCCGGCCACGATGATCGTGCAGTTGTCGGGGGTGTAGAAGCGCCTGAAGAACTGCTGCGAGAACGCGTAGAGCCCCGGCATCGCGCGCACGTCGCGGAGGTACCCCAGCGTGGTGTGCCCGTAGGTGTGGCGGGTGAACGCGACCTCCGAGAGCGACTCCCACATCTGCGAGACCGGCGACGCGGAGTTCTTGTTGTACTCGCCGAGCACGGCGCGGGTCTCGGTCTGAAACGCCTGCTCGGCGTAGGAGAGGTTGCGAAAGCGGTCGGCCTCGACGCTCACGAATTCTTCCACCGAGGTCGACGGGAGGGTGACCGTGTAGAGGGTGTAGTCCTCGGTGGTGTAGGCGTTGTTGTCGGCGCCGAGGCGCTGCATCCGGCGCTCGTACTCGTGCCCCGACATCTGCCGCGTGCCCCGGAACATCATGTGCTCGAAGAGGTGCGCGAAGCCCGACCGGCCGCGCTCCGGCTCGTCGCGGCTGCCCGTGCGGACCAGCGTGTAATACGCCGTAATCCCAGGGGAATCATAGGGCACGAAGACCACCGAGAGCCCGTTGGGCAGGCGCTCGACCTCGGGCGCGTGCGGGAGCACCTGCCCTGACGCCGCGCGAGGGGCGAGGAGGGAGAGGGCCGCGGCGAAGGCGATGGATCGGGTCATGGGCGGCGGGAGCATCGCACCGTCGGCCTTCTGCGCGAAGCCCGTCGCGCGGCGCGGCGAGAAATCCCGTCGTCGCGCGGGTGACAACGGGGCCGCGGGCGTGTGGAATGGCGCGATGAGACGGCTGCTCTGGTCCCTCCCGATGTTGGCGGTGCTCTCGTGCGGGCCCGACGTGGGGGTCGACCCCGCGCGCTTCCCCGCGAGCCTCACGCTGACCGACGCGCTCTCGCGGGCCTCGGCGGCGACGGGCGTGCCCCGCGACCTGCTCGCGGCGGTGGCCTGGAGCGAGTCGCGCTTCACCCTCACCCCCGCCGAGGACCACGGCGACCACGTGCACGCCGCGCGCGAGGTCGGTCCGCTGCACCTTCGTCACGGCTTCGACGGCGCGGAGGACACCCTGCGCCGCGCCGAGTCGCTGCTGGGCGTGAGCGAGGCGGCCCTCGAGGCGAACCCCGCCCTCGCCGTGGCGGGCGCCGCCGCGGTGCTCGCCGAGCTGGGTCGCGAGACCGGCGCCGACCCCGCGGACCTCGGCTCGTGGACCGAGGCCGTCGCGCGCTACTCGACGCTGCGCGAGCGGCCGCTGCAGGTGGCCTACGCCTCGCAGGTGAACCGCGCGCTGCACGACGGCGCGCGCGACCGCGCGTGGACCGGCGAGGTGGTCGAGGTGGCCGCGCACGGCGCGCTGCCCCCCGCGACCGAGCTCCTGCAGGGCGCCAACGTGGCCGCGCAGTTCTCGTCGGACTACGGCCCGGCGCTCTGGAGCGCGGCGTCTTCGTCGAACTACACGAACGGCCGGGGCGGCAACTCGGTGCAGTACATCGTGATCCACACGATGCAGGGGAGCTACTCGGGGTCGATCTCGTGGTTTCGCAACCCCGCGGCGATGGCCTCGGCGCACTACAACATCCGCTCGTCAGACGGGCAGATCACGCAGATGGTCGCCAACGGCGACACCGCGTGGCACGCGGGCAACTGGTACTACAACCAGCGCTCCATCGGCATCGAGCACGAGGGCTACGTGGCCGACCCGGGGCGCTGGTACACCACGGCGATGTACACCGCGAGCGCGCGGCTGGTGCGCGCGCTGTGCGACCGCTACCGCATCCCCATCGACCGCGCGCACATCATCGGCCACTACCAGATCCCCCGCTCGGGCTCGGGCGCGCCCTGCGCCACGGGCGCGACGAACTGCGGCGGCGCGGGCGGCCACACCGACCCCGGCAACGGCGGTCGCGGCTGGGATTGGGACCGCTTTCTCGCCCTCGTCCGCGGCAACGGCACGGTCACTCCGCCGACGCCCGCGTACGCCGCGACCTTCGTGCGCATGAGCTGCCCCGCCACGGCCAACAGCGGCGACCGCCCCGTGGCCTGGGTCGAGTACCGCAACACCGGCACCGCCACCTGGGACAACCGCAACACCCGCCTGGGCACCACCGGCCCGAGGGATCACCGCGGGGTGTTCTACGACATGATCAACTGGACGGCGCCGAACCGCCCCACCGCGGTCGACGCCGCCACGGCGCCCAACGCCGTGGGCAGGTTCTCGTTCGTGATCGGCATCCCCGAGGTGACGTCGACCATGACCGTGAGCGAGACCTACGGGCTGCTGCAGGAGGGCACCACGTGGTTCGGCCCCGCCGACGACGCCGTGCGTTGCTCCGTGCGCGTGTCGCCGCGAACGCCCCCCGACGCGGGCGCGCCGGTCGACGTCCCGGTCGTGACAGACGTGCCGGTCGTGACGGACGTTCCCGCGGTCGAAGACGTGCCCCCGGCGGGGGAGGACGTCGCCGCTCCTGCGGACGATGTCGTTGCGCCGCAAGAGGATGTCGTCGTCGAAGAAGACGTCGCCGCGCCCTCGGAGGACGCGGGCGAGGTCGACGGCGGCGTGGCCGAGCCCGTCACGGGGTCCTGCGGGTGTCGCGTGGGCGCGACGCCCCGAGGCGGCTCGGCGATGCTGCTGGCCGCGGCGCTGCTGGCGACGCGCCGGCGGCGGCTCAGGGCGCGCGGCTGACGCGGGCCTCGTCTCGCTCCCGGCGCGTGGGGTTCACGCGCAGGATGCCGTGGTCGGCGTCGACGAGCACGACGTCGTCGGCGGTGACCCAGCTGAAGAGCCCGACGATCTCGGCGACCGTCGGCACCCCGAGGAGCTGCACCAGCGACCGGGTGCGGGCGGTGGTGCTCGGCGCCGCGAGCACGAGCGCCGCGGGCGCCGCGCGGGTCGCGAGCACCAGGTCGAAGACCGTGGGCGCGTCGCAGAGCCACACGCCCGCCTTGGGCACGCGCACCGCGTCGTCGGGGAGCGCGAGGAGGCGCAGCGCGTCGCACACCTCGCTCATCTCGTGGGCGCGCTCGAAGAGGGTGGGGTCGTCGGTGATCCTCGCGGCGCGGGTGGCGTCGCGGGCGACCTGCGCGAAGGCGGGGACCAGCCCCCGCGCGGCGGCGTGCTCGAGCACCTGGTCGCGCAGCCGCCCGTCGGACAGGATCATCCGGTCGGCGTCGAGGCACGACGCGTCGAGGCCCTGCCGCTGCGCCGCGCGCACGTAGCGGTCGAGCACCGCCTCGCAGCGCATCACGGCGCGCTCGTAGGCCGCGCCGAGCTCCTGCCGCGTGGGGCGCCGCTCGAGGGCGGCGCGGGGCGACTGCCGCGCGGGGCGCTGCGGCGCGTAGGCGATGCCCAGCGCGCGGCCAGGACGGATCGACCGCCCCGTGAGGGTGACCCGGCGCACGCCGCTCGTGCCGCCGCGGGGGACCGCCGTGCCGTCGATGATCCTCGCGCGCTCGACGAGGGGCGCCAGCGCGCCGCTCAGGGCGACGAGGAGCTCGACCTCGTGCTGGCTGTACGCCTCGCGCTCGCGCTGCACGACCACCGCGCCGCCAGGGCCCGCGGAACCCGGCACGGGCGCGGAGAGAAAGACCGGGAATCGGTCCTCGCTCAGGGAGGGAAAGTCTTTGAAGCGGTCGTGCTGCGTCGCCGACACCGTGGTCACGGGACGCATGGTCTCGACCGCGGTGCCCACGAGCCCGTCGCCGGTGATCAGCCGCACCTCGCCCACGGCCTCGGGGCCGAAGCCCACGTTGCCGCGCATGACCAGGTCGTTGCCCTCGCGGAGGTAGAGCGAGCACACCGGCGACGAGAACACCCTCGCGACGCGGGCGGGGATCTCATCGAGGAGCACCGCGAGGGGGCGCGGCTGCGAGAGGTAGCCGACGAGCTCCACCAGGGCGTCGAGGCGCGCCTCGCCCCGATCGTGGATCCTCGCGACGACGTCGCGCTCGATCACGGCCGCACGGCGCACACCCTGACGCCGAGGGACTCGGTGCGGACCAGGCAGGCGGCGTTGTTGAAATCGCACTCGGCGTCGCTGGCGCAGCGCTTCACGCACACCGGGTCGCCGCCGTTGAGCCGGATGCACGCGCCCCCGGCGGGGCACTCGGACGAGGTCGCCATCGGCGTGGTGCAGCGGCGGGTGCAGAACAGCGCGGAGACCCCGCGGGGCGCGGTGTCGGAGAGGCAGAGCGGGGCGTCGCCGCCGCAGGGCGCGTCTCGGCTGCAGGCGAGGTAGGGCTCGGCGCGGTTGCACCCCGCCGTGGCGAACGAGAGGGCGGCGACGAGAACGATGAGTGCGTGGCGCATGGAGGCTTCGGAGTATCTTCGAAGCCCCACGCGCTGGGAAGCACCTCGGGCCACGCCGAGGCCCAGGCGCGAAGGCCGAGGCCCGGCAGAGAGGTTGTTCGTCGTCGATGAACCGACAGAAGAAGCTGGCGATCCTGTGCGCGGGGGGGCCCGCGCCGGGGCTGAACTCGGTGATCGCCGCGGCGACCATTCGCGCGCAGCTCTCGGGCGTCGACGTGCTGGGGATCCACGACGGGTTCCGCTGGCTCATGGAGGGCGACATCAGCCGGGTCTCTCCGCTGACCATCTCCAGCGTGTCGCGGATTCACTTTCGCGGCGGCTCGCACATCGGCATCTCCCGCGCGAACCCCACCCGCGACGAGGCCGCCCTCGACGCCGTGCTGCTCTCGCTGCTGCGCCTCGACGTCGACAAGCTCATCACCATCGGCGGCGACGGCACCGCGTGGTCGGCGCACTGCCTGGAGCGCAGGGCGAAGGGCCAGCTCCGGGTCGCGCACGTGCCCAAGACCATCGACAACGACCTCGACCTCCCGAGCGAGGTCGACACCTTCGGCTTTCAGACCGCGCGGCACGTGGGCGTCGAGATCGTGAAGAACCTCATGGTCGACGCGAAGACCACGCACCGCTGGTACTACGTGGTCACCATGGGCCGAAAGGCCGGGCACCTGGCCCTGGGCATCGGCAAGGCCTCGGGCGCCACGGTCACCCTCATCCCCGAGGAGTTCCGCGGCGCGCGGGTGCCGATGCAGCGCATCGTCGACATCCTCGTGGGCGCCGCGGTGAAGCGCCTCGCGAACGGGCGCAGCGACGGCGTGGCGATCCTCGCCGAGGGGCTCTTGGAGTGCCTCGGAGACGCCGAGATCGCCTCCCTCGAGGGCCCCGAGGGGCGCGACCAGCACGGCGGGCTGCGCTTCGCCGAGGTCAACCTCGCCGAGGAGCTCAAGGGCCGGGTGATCTTCGAGCTGCGCAAGTACGGCCTCAAGGGAGGCATCGTGGCCAAGAGCATCGGCTACGAGCTGCGCTGCGTCGACCCGATCCCCTACGACATGGACTACACCCGCGACCTGGGATACTGCGCCGCGCGCTTTCTCATCGAGGGCGGCGGCGGCTCGATGGTGTCGATGCAGGGCGGGCGCTTTCGCCCCATGCCCTTCAGCTCCATCATGGACCTCTCGAACGGCCGCACCCGCGTGCGCATGGTCGACACCGACTCGGACCGCTACCGCATCGCGCTGTCGTACATGGTCCGGCTCAAGCGCGACGACTTCGACGACGCCCACGAGCTCGCCAAGCTCGCCGCCACGGTGCACCTCAGCCCCGACGCGTTTCGGGAGCGGTACGAGTACGTCACCGAGACCGAGCCGCAGCCGAAGCCCTCGCTCTCGCGCATGCCCCCGCCCCCCGCGTTTGACGAAGACCCTCCGCCCCGCGAGCCGACGTAGGGGTATAGGATCCTCCGCGCTATGAGCTCAGAGCTGGTTCGCTTCGGCGTCGCGATGGACAACGACCTCCTCGACCGCTTCGACGCGCTCATCGCGCGCCGGGGCTACGCCACGCGCTCCGAGGCCCTGCGCGACCTCGTGCGCGGCGCCCTGGTCGAGGCGCACCTCGAGGCCGACGGCCCCGCCGTCGCGACGCTCACCCTCGTCTACGACCACCACGTGCGCGAGCTCTCCGAGCGGCTCACGGCGATGCAGCACGACCTCGGCGAGCGCGTCGTCTCGACGCTCCACGTGCACCTCGACCACGACAACTGCATGGAGGTGATCGTGATGCGGGGCCCCGCGCAGCTCCTGCAGCGCGCCGCCGACGGCATCCTCGCGACGAAGGGCGTGCAGCACGGAGCTCGTGCTCACCGCCCGCCCCGAGGGCGGCGCGCACCACGCGCACGACCACGGGTGAGCGCCGGCCCGGCGCGGCGCGCGAGCCGCTACTCGCCCTGCCGACGCGTCGCCGCGGGCGGGGCGAAGGCCTCGGCGTAGACGGGCGCGGGCGCGTGCGCCGGCGCGGCGACCTCGATCCGCACGCCGCCCTGCTCGGCGCGGCGCACCTGCTCGGCGTCGATGAGCGCGGCGCACCGGCGGAGCATCCGGGCGTGGACCAGCGAGACCACGGCGTAGAGCGCGGTGAACGCGGCCATGGCGACGACCCCCTGCGCGTCGCCGGTGATGTGTCCGCTCTGCAGGAACCTCCAGGCCGCGACCCCCGAGAAGACGCCCGTCACCAGCAGCACCACCGCGTTGAGCACCTCGATGAAGCGGGCCGCGCTGCGCGCGCGCTCCGCCGCCTCGGGCTCTCCCCGCAGCAGCGGACCGCCGAGGCGCAGCAGCCGCGCCGCCGCGATGAGGCCGGGGATGCCCACCGCGCCGACGCCCATCACCAGCAGGCCCAGCAGCGACATCAGACCCCCGGGCACGATCGCGGCGCCGAGGACCCAGCACATCACCGCGGTCACGTGCACGAGCCTCGGGGGGCCGTCGGCCACCAGCCGGGGCACCTCCGCGCCGCGGTAGTTGTCGTCGCCGAGGCGGGTGGTGCCCTCCTGGCGCGGGAGCCATCGCCGGCGAGCCTCGTCGCGGCTCCGAAACCAGAGCGCCGCGGGCATCCCCACGAAGAGCAGGGGCATGAACAACAAGAGGATCGCCACGCGGGGAGTCTAGCTCAGCGGGGCGCAAGGTGTTCGCCGCGGGTCCCTCGCGAGATCCCGGCCCCTGCGATACGACGTCGCGCATGCGCATCGGATCACGCCTCGGCGGCCTCGCCATCTCTGACATTCGGGCCATGACCCGCGCCTGCGACGCCGTCGGCGGGATCAACCTCGGCCAGGGCGTGTGCGACCTCCCCACACCCCCGCCCGTCGCCGACGCGGCCGTCGAGGCCATCCGCGCCAACCGGGTGATCTATGCTCCGCCCGAGGGCGTTCCCGCGCTGCGCGAGGCCGTGGCGGCGAAGGCGCTCACGGAGCACGGCGCGCGGCTCGACCCCGCCCGCGAGGTGATGGTGACCTCGGGCGCGACCGGGGGCTTCGCCGCGACGATGCTCGCGCTCTTCGAGCCCGGCGACGAGGTGATCCTCTTCGAGCCGTACTACGGCTACCACCTCAACACCGTCATCGCCCTGGGGATCACCCCCGTGCTCGTGCCCATGGCGCCGCCGACCTGGGAGGTGGACTTCGACCGCCTCGCCGCCGCCGTCACCCCGCGCACCCGCGGCGTGGTCGTGTGCACCCCCGCGAACCCCTGCGGCAAGGTCTGGTCCCCCGAGGAGCTCGACGCCCTCGCGGCGCTCTGCGAGTCCCGAGACCTCATCGCCGTCACCGACGAGATCTACGAGCACATCGTGTACGACGGCGTGCGCCACGTGCCCCTCGCCACCCGCGGTGACATGCGCGCGCGCACCGTGTCCATCTCGGGAGCCTCCAAGACCTTCGCCGTCACCGGCTGGCGCGTGGGCTGGCTCTCGGCCCCCGCCGAGGCGCTCCCGCGACTCGCCGTCGCCCACGACCTGCTCTACGTCTGCTCGCCCACGCCCCTGCAGCACGCCTGCGCCGCGGGGCTCGCCATGCCGAGGTCCTACTTCGACGAGCTCGGCGGGAGCTACCAGCGGCGCAGAGACATCCTCTGCGACGCCCTCGACGCGGTCGGCATCACCCCCTACCGCCCCGCCGGCGCGTACTACGTCCTCGCCGACGCGCGGCCGCTGGGGTGCGCCACCGCGCGCGAGGCCGCGATGAAGCTCCTCGACCGCACCGGCATCGCCTCGGTCAGCGGCTCCAGCTTCTACCGCGACCCCGTGGGCGAGACCCTGCTGCGCTTCTGCTTCGCCAAAGAAGACGACGTGCTCCACGAGGCCGCCCGGCGGCTCCGAGAGGGGCTCTCCGGCGGGTGAGTCAGGGTATGTCCTCGGCGCGTTGCGGGTGGTGGCGGGGGTGTCCAGACTGTCGGCTCGCAGAGCGGCGCGCGCGCGACTCCGCGTGCTGAGAGGTCTGGGATGTCCTTCTCGATGTCGTCGCCACCCCCACCCACGTGATCGACCGGCTCTCGCTGGCGGTTCGAGCCGGCGGCTCGGCGATCGCGCCGGGCACCCTGCCCTGGGCGACCTTCGCGTCTCGCCTCGCGCGCGCGCTGACCCCGGCGCTGCGGGTCGCGTCGGCGAGGGTCGAGCGCCTCGCCCTCGCGGGCGCGGTGCGCGGCGTGCTCCCTGCCTACGACCCGGCCTTCACCGAGCGCGCGAACACCCTCGACGCCTTCGCGCGCACGCTTGAGATCCTGCGCAGACACGGCGTCGACGCCGACCGCCTCGACGCCGCCAGGGCCCTCACGCAAGACGGCGACGACGGCGCGCGCGCCCGGCTGACCACGCTCTCGGCGGTGCTCCGCGCGCACGACGCGGCCCTCGCGGCGCGGGGCGCCGTCGCCGAGAGCGGCCTCGACGCGCCTCGCCGCGGCGGTCGACGACGCGCGCGCGAGGGAGTGTCTCCGAGCTCCTCGGCCTCCCCGACTCGCTGCGGCTCTGGCACCTGAGCGCGCTGCCGCCCACGCGCGTCGCGCTGCTCATCGCCCTCGCGCGCTGGCTCGCGGCGCACGGCGGGCGCACCGAGGCGCAGGTGCTCTGCGAGCCTAGGCGCATGAAGCTCCCGCTCACCCTCGACCGCGCGCTGCGGGCGCTGGAGGCCGAAGAGGAGTCGTCCCTCGAGCTGCGCTTCGGGCTGCGCGACGTGGGCGCGCCGGCGCAGCACGAGGGGCTGAGCGGGTGGATCCGCCGCGTCGCCGAGGGCGCCAGGGTGCACGACGCGTCGAGCCCCGCCGAGGTCCCCCTGGCCCTGGCCGAGGCCAAGGGGCCCGACGAGGAGGCCCGCTGGGTGGCCGCGCGCATCGCGCGGTGGATCGACGAGGGCGTCTCTCCCCGCGACATCGCCGTGGTGCTGCGGGTCACCAGCGACGAGGCCGTGGCGGCGCTGGGTCGGTGCCTCGACGACGCCGAGGTCCCCTGGCAAGACCCCCGCGGGCGCGCCTGCTGAGCTCCCCCTCGCCCGCGCGCTGCTGAGCCTGCCGCGGGTCGTCGCGCGAGGGCGCGGGCAGCGGACGTGCTGCGCACCCTCGCGGTGCTCCAGGGCAACGTGGCGCGACCGGGGAGCCGGCGCCCTGGCGCGTGGCCGCGGCGCTGCGGCAGATGGGCGTCGAGTCGCTCTTCGACACCGAGCTCAGGTCGCGCGCGCAGGCCGCGAGGCGGCGGGGCGCGAGCGCGGCGGTGACCGGGGCCATCGAGCACCTCGCGCGAGACCTCTGGGCCCTCGCGCAAGACGGCACCGCGGCCGAGCACGCCGAGCGCCTCGCGCGCTGGCTCGACCGCGCGGGGGGCGACGGGAGGTTCCTCGAGGAGTCGCGCGCGGTGATCACCGCGGCGGGGAGCGACTCGGGGGCGCGGGCGATCCTCCGCGCGCTGGCGCGAGACGAGGCGGGGCTCGGCGCGACCTTCGAGCTGCTCCGCGAGCTCCCTGAGGCCGCGAAGGCCGCGGGGCGCGACGGGCGCATGAGCGTCGGCGAGTTCGGCGAGATGGTGCTCGACCTCGCGCGGGTGCAGCGGCTCGATGACCCGTCCCGCGCCGAGGCCGACGGGGTGCAGGTGCTCTCGGCCCGCGAGGCCGCGGGGCGCGTCTTCGAGGCCGTCGCGCTCCCCGGCATGCAAGACGGCGGCTTCCCCGCGCGCCGCGAAGACGAAGCGCTCTGGGACGACGCCGAGCGCATGGCCACGGGCCGCGCCCTCAAGGCCCCCATCGAGCGCAGCAGCAGCCGCGAAGACGAGACCCTGCTGCTGCTCTCGGTGCTCGCCACGGCGACCCGCGCCGTCGCCGTGAGCTGCGCGCGCCACGACGCGGGCGGCAGGGTGCACACCCCGTCGCCCTTCTTCGGCGACCTGCAGCGCAGCGCCGGGGTCACCGTCGAGCGCGTGGGCAGCGACCCCCTCGCGCGCTCGCGACGGCTGCCGCCCCGGGGGGCCGAGCGCTCGCTGCGCGCCCTCGCGGCCCGCCCCGAGGCCGACGACGACGGTCGCTCCGCCGCGCTCGCCTCGGTGCGCGCGCGGGCCGGGGTGGAGCGCGTGCGCCAGGTGTTCTTCTCGACGCCAGGGCGCGAGGGTGGGCCCTACACCGGGCGCATCGACCACGACGACGCGCTGGTGGCGCGCCTCGACCTCGCGGGCTGGGCGAGCGTCGAGCGCCCCCTCGACACGACCACCCTCGAGCGCGCGGCGCGCTGCGGCTTCAAGGCCTTCGCGCTGGAGGTGCTGCGCATCGAGGAGCGCCACGACACCGCCGAGACCCTCGACGACAAGGAGCGCGGGCACCTGCTGCACAAGCTCCTCGAGGCCGCGCAAGACGCGATGCAGGAGACCCAGGGGCTCGACCACGCCGCGCGCTGGCTGGCGCTGAGCGCGGCCCTCGACGAGGCCGGCGACGAGTTCTCGCTCAAGGAGTCGCAGGTGAACGTCGGGCTGCTCGAGGCCGACCTGCGCGCGATTCGCCGGCAGGTGGAGCAGTGGCTCGCGCGGCGCCTGGGCGACCCTGACGCGTGGGAGATGGTCGCGTCGGAGATCGCCTTCGGGCCCAAGCGCGCGTGGCCCGCGGTGGAGGTGCCGATGCAGGACGGCGCGCCGGTGGTGATCCGCGGGCGCATCGACGGCATCGAGCGATCGGGCGCGGCGCTGCGCGCGGTGGAGTTCAAATCGGGCCGCGGGGACGGCTACCGCAAGCGGCTGCAGGAGGGCGCGCTCGACACGCAATTTCAGCTCATCGTGTACGCCGCGGCGCTCGAGGGCGCGCGCCGCGCGGGGGCGATCGCCGGGGGCGCGGGGCTCGTCGACGGGGTGTACGTAGGCTTTCGCGACCTGGGCGAGCACTCGCTCCGCGAGGCACTCTCGAGGCCGCGGCGCGGCCGCCCCCCGCTCGACGTCGACGCGCTGGTGGCCGAGGGCGCGCTGGGCGGCGGCGCGCTGGGCGAGGCCGTGGCGCGGGTGGTCTCTCCCCTGCGCCGGGGCCACTTCGAGCCCCGCCCGCGGGACTGCGATTTCTGCCAGTACCGCTCCCTCTGCCGCGTCGAGGCCTACGACGACGACGCCGATCTGCGCGAGGAGCGCGCGTGAGCATGGACGCAGAGCCGCCCGCCCCGCAGGGACCTCGCGAGCCCCTCAGCCCCGACCGCGCCCCCCGCAGCCGCGCGCGGCTGTTCGCCTTCGAGCGCAACGCCGTGGTGCGCGCGGGCGCGGGCACGGGTAAGACCGAGGCGCTCTCCACGGTGTACCTGCACCTGGTGAGCGGGCTCACGGCGACGCCGACCTGGCCCCGCGCGGGCGTCGGCCCCGAGCGCATCGTCGCGCTGACCTTCACCGAGAAGGCCGCGCGCGAGATGCGCGAGCGCATCGCCGAGGCCGTGGCGCTGCTGGCCAACGAGCGGCTGCCCAAGGAGCTCGAGTCGCCCGACCCCCGAGAGCGCGCCGACGCCGCGCGGCGCTGGGGCGCGACGCGGGGGGCGTCGGCGGCGGTGGTCGCGAGGGTCCTCGCCCTCGCCGAGAGCGCTGCGGCGCAGGGACGTCCGCTCCCCCCGCCGGAGCTCTGGCAGCGCATCGCGTGGTCGCTGGGCAACGCGCACATCGGGACCTTTCACGGCTTCGCCTCGGGGGTGCTGCGCCGCGCGGCGGTGCACCTGGGCATCGACCCGGCCTTCGCCGTGCTCGAAGACGAAGACGCCGAGATCCTCCTGCGGCAGTCGGTGCTGGCCGCCGTGGCCGACCTCGCGCAGCGTGACGTCACCGCGGTGGTCGAGCTGATGGGCGCGGCGGGGGGCCTCGGCGAGCGCAACGAGCGCGGGCTGGTGTCGGTGCTC
The DNA here is from genome assembly GCA_041389885.1 of Polyangiales bacterium. Lineage (GTDB taxonomy): Bacteria > Myxococcota_A > Polyangia > Polyangiales > JAWKRB01. The sequence continues at coordinate 198,905 of JAWKRB010000007.1, forward strand.
ACGGCGCTGGTGCGCCGCCTCGACGAGGACGGACGGCGCGCGGAGGACGTCGGCGCCGTCAGCGCCGTCGACCCGGCCCATTTCGACCCCCACGTCGCGGTGCGACGTCTCGAGGAGCTCGCCGCGGCGTGCGACACGGTCCCCTCGCTGCGGGAGGACGGCAGCGCCGAGCGCGTGCGCGCCGTGGCCGCGGCGGTGGCGGCGCTCCCCTCCTGGCAGAGCCCCGACGACGCCCTCGCGCGGATGCGCGCGCTGCGCACCCTCGGCGCGCTCCCCCCGCGCAACCGCACGCGCCGCATCGAGCCCCTCGCCGAAGACGCCCGCGAGGCCGTCACCGCCCTCTCGCAGGACGCCGTGTCGGTGGTGTCGAAGCACCTCGCCGAGGCCGCGCGGGGCGTGGTCGCCGCGGCGCAGCGCGGCTACGAGCGCGCCAAGCGCCAGCGCGCCGCCCTTGATTTCGCCGACCTCATGCGGCTCCTGCGCGACGCGCTGCGCGACCACGCCCCGCTGCGGCGCGAGTGGAAGCGCCGCTACGACGCGGTGCTCATCGACGAATTCCAAGACACCAACCGCGTGCAGCGCGACCTGCTCTTTCTCCTGCGCGAGCGCCGCGACGCCGAGCGCCTGCTGGCGCCGGGGCAGTCGCTCAGGGCGTCGGAGCTCGAGCCCACCGGGCTGCTGGTGGTGGGCGACGCGAAGCAGTCGATCTACGCGTTCCGCGGCGCGGAGGTGTCGGTGTTCCTCGACACCGAGCGGGAGCTGGCCGAGGCCGGGGGCGAGCGCCTCGAGCTCACCGACAGCTTCCGCGCCCTCGACGAGGTGCTCTCCGCGGTGAACCCCGCGACCGAGGCGCTGCTCTCGTCGGCGCGGCTCCAGGGGCTCTACGACCGCGGCCGCGACGCCCTCGCCGCCGTGACCCGCGGCGACGGCGGCGCGCGCGCCGAGCTGCTCCTCGTGCCGGGCGGAAGCGCCGACGCCCAGCGGCGCGCCGAGGGCGAGGCCATCGCGCGGCGCATCCTCGGGCTGGCGACCCCGCACAGCGACGTGCCCGGGTGGCGCGCGCCGCGCATGGACGAGGTCGCGATCCTCGTGCCCTCGTGGTCGCACCTCGAGCCCATCAAGCGCGCGCTGCAGGCCAGGGGCATCCCCTACGCCCTCCGCGGCGGCCCTGGATTCTGGGAGCGCCGCGAGGTCGACGACCTGGTGACGCTCCTGCGCTGGGTGGCCGACCCCTCCGACCGCCTCGCGCTCGCGGCGCTGCTGCGAGGGCCGCTGGTGAGCGTGTCCGACGCGGGGCTCGCGACGCTCCTGGCGCGCGACGCGACCCTCGACGACGTGCTCGACCCCTCGGCGTCGCTCCGCGCGACCCTCGCGGGCGAGGACGTCCGACGCCTCGACGAGTCCCGCGGCACCCTCAAGCGCCTCGCGCGCTTCGGCCCGATGCTCGGACCGCACGGCGCGCTGCGGCAGTGCCTCGTCGAGCGAGGCTTCGCGGCGGTGCTCGCGGCGCTGCCCTTCGGCGCGCAGCGGGTGGCCAACGTCGACAAACTCCTGGGCATCGCCGCGGCGGCCGAGGAGCGGGGCGGCGACGAGGCCGACCTGCACGGGTTCGTGCGCTACGTCGACCGCATGCGCGCCGCCGCGCAGCGCGAGAGCGAGGCCGACCTCGACGAGGCGGCGACGGGGAGCGTGCAGGTGATGTCGATCCACGCCGCGAAGGGGCTCGAGTGGCCGGTGGTCTTCGTCGCGCAGACCGCGCGGCGCCCGCCCGCGCGCACCGAGCGGGTGCTCCTCGACGCCGCGGGAGACTTCGTGGTGCTCCCCGGCGGGGCCGACCCGTCGCTGTCGTTTCGCGCCCGGCGACGGGACGCGCACGCGGCCGAAGACGACGACGCCAGGCGCCTGCTCTACGTCGCCCTCACGCGCGCCCGCGACCTCCTGGTGGTCTCTGGCCCCGAGGAGGGCGGCGAGGGCGAGTGGCCGCGGCTGCGCGAGGCGCTGCGGCGCGAGGCGCCGTTCTCGGTGCGGGTGATCCCGCCCGAGGGCGCGGTGCAGGGCGTCGCGGTGCGGGTGCGGGTCGAGGCGGGCGACGAGGCCCCCGACGAGCTCCCCGAGGCCCCCGCGCCCGCGCCCCCGGCCCGTCGCAGGCTCACGCTCTCGGCGCCCGCCGCGCAAGACTTCGCCTGGTGCCCCCGGCGGTTTCACGCGCTGCACGACCTCGGGCTGCGCGAGCACCACCGCGCCGACGTGCCCTCCGAGGCGGCCTTCGGGGTGCTCCGCGAGGCGCTCGCGCACACGCCCCTCGACGAGCTCTTCAGCCGCCCCGACGAGGCCATCGCCGCCGTGTGCGGCGCGATGGGGATGCGCGGGTCGAGCGCCGACGCCGAGGGCGCGCGGGGGCTCGCGCGGCGCCTCGCGCGCACCGCCCTGGCCCGCAGGCTGCGAGCCGACCCCGCGCTCTTGATGGGCATGTCGGTGCCCTTCGCGTCGAGCGTCGACCTCGACGACGGCGCCCTGACCTTGACGGGGCGCGTCGACGCGGTGCTGCGGGGCGAGGCGCTCGGGGTGCCGGGCCTCGTGGTCCTCGCGCTCTCGCCGGGCGACCGCGAGGGCGCGGAGCCTGGGGGCGGCGTCGCGCGGGTCGACGCGAGCCTCTCGCTGCTCCTGGCGCGCAGGGCCTTCGCCGCGCGCCTCGACGCCGCGACCTCGGGCGAGGCGGCGGTGCACGCCGCGGTGCTCCGCTGCACCGACGACGCGGTGCACGAGCCCGCGCTGGTGCGGGTCGACGAGCGCGGGCTGAGCGACCGCGTGGCCGAGCTGGTCCGCCAGCTCGCCGCGGCGCGCCGCGAGGGCCGCTGGGACGCGCGCCCGCGCCACGCCTGCGACGCGCTGCGCTGCGGGTTCACCGCGCGCTGCCACGGATGAGCGGCGCCGCCCCTTGCCGCGCGCGCCCTCGCGGATCACCCTTCGGTCACGATTGGAGGCGACGAGATGACGGCGATCACCGGCGGACTGGCCTGCGACAGCTGCGGCAGGCCCATGAGCGGCCCGAAGGAACACGGCGGCGGGCGCGCCGACAACCCCTACTGCGCCCACTGCACCGACCGCGGGGGCGCGCTGCTCCCGTACGCCGAGGTGCACCGCTACCTGGTCGAGCGCGAGTTCATGGCGCGCAACGGCATGGAGCGCTCGCAGGCGGAGGCCGCGGCGCGCAACGCGCTCTCGCGCATGCCGGCGTGGAAGGGCACGTGACGGCGGCTCCGCCGGGGCTCACGCGGCGCGCGGGCCCTGGCGGACGTTCAACGAGGGGGTGGGAACAGGGCGAGGGGGAGGCTCAGGGGGGCGCGAGGCTCACATGCCGCCGTCGCAGACGGTGACGGCCGGCGTGCGAGAGCAGCCGAAATCGCGGCAGTCGACGAAGCTGTTGCAGTCGTTGTCGATGCCGTCGCCGCACGCGGTGTTGGTGTTCTCCTCGCCGCGGCAGGTGCAGCCGACGACGACGGCGGCGCAGGTGCCGACGCAGGAGCAGTTGCGGTCGGCGCAGTCGACGAAGCCGTCGCAGTCGTTGTCGACGCCGTCGTTGCAGGCCGTCGTGGTGTTCTCGGCGCCGCTCATCATGCAGCCGGCGGTGTCGCCCCGGGGGCCCGAGTCGACGAACTGGGTCACGTCGCGGGGCGTGGTCCCGGCGTCGCGGCTGCCGCACACGGTGACGGCGGTGTTGCGCGAGCAGCCGAAGTCGTTGCAGTCGACGAAGCCGTTGCAGTCGGTGTCGACGCCGTCGCCGCAGGCGGTGTCGCTGTTCTCAGCGCCCTGACAGGTGCAGCCGGCGCGGGTGCTGGGGCAGCTCCCCTGGCAGGTGCAGTTCAGGTCGTTGCAGTCGACGAAGCCGTCGCAGTCGTTGTCGATGCCGTCGCCGCACGCGGTCGGGGTGTTCTCCGAGCCCATGGGCATGCAGCCCGCGGTGTCGATGCGCTGGGCGGCGTCACGGGGGGGCGAGGTGCCCGAGTCGGGGCAGATGGTCACGGCCGCGTTGCGGGAGCACGCGAAGTCGTTGCAGTCGAAGAACCCGTTGCAGTCGTTGTCGATGCCGTCGGAGCACGTCTCGTTGGTGTTCTCCATCCCAGAGGGCGTGCACGCGCGGTCCATCGGGGTCGAGGGCGTGTCGGTGACCGCCCCCGCGTCGTCGTCGGGGACCACGCCGGGACCTCCCGCCGCCGAGCGGCACGAGATCAGGAGCAGTCCGGCGGCGAGCATCGTTCGAATCGTCATGGGTCGTTCTCTCCTGCGCGACCGGCGTCTCCCCGCTCACGCGATTTTCGCGCTCCTACCACGCCCGCGTCGCCGCGTGCACCCCGGGCACGAAGTTCGCGCACCTCGCCGCGACGTCACGACCCCCGCCCGCGCTGGCTCGAGCGCGGCTCCCCCTCGGCGGCCAACGCCGCGCCGCGGCGGAGGGCCTGCTGGTACCGCTCGAACGACGAGGGCACGCCCCCGCGCCGCATCGCCGAGGCCGCGCGCAGCAGCGGCGCCGCGTCGGCGGGGTCTGCGAGGGCCGCGAGGTGCCACCACACCGCGGCGTCGAACCAGCGCGACTCGCGCTCGGCGTCCTCCGCGGCGCGCTGCGCGGGCGCCGGGTCGCGGAGGTCGAGGGCGCCCCCGGCGAAGGCCGTGAGGTCGACGTCGCGCCGGAGGATCACCCCGAGCGTGGCCTCGAGCATCGTCTGCAGGTGCGCCGGCAGCGCCGCGTCGACCCGGGCGCGTCGAGCCGTGACGCGCCGCGCGCCGGGGGGCGGGTCGCTCCGCGCGGGGGGGGGCGCGCTGGGCGCCTGCTGCGCGTCGTAGCGCATGCGCTCGCGGGGGTTGCCCAGGATGCGCCCGGCGTTGTCGACGGCGTGGGCCACGGCCTCGGCGCGCGCCTGGTGCTCGCCGAGCTCGCGGTCGGGGCCCAGGAGCTCCTTGAGAAACGCCTGGAGCCGCGCGTGCTCGCGAAGGATCACGGCCTCGTCGGCGTCGTGCCGCACGCCGAGCACCTCGTAGTGGTCGCCCTTTCGAACGCGCACGTACAGCGCGTCGAGGCGCATTCGCTCTCGCATCGAAAGGACGGTGTTCGACATCGCGACCCCGCCGATGGTCGCACCCCTTCGACGTCCAGGGAATGCCTCCGGCGCCACCTCCCTCGCCGCGCGGCGCGAGCCCTCCCGGGGGGGCCCGAGGGGCGCTCGCGTTGAACCCTTCACCTCCCCTGTGGAAAGGCACTACAAGGCCTCATGCGAAGAGTCTTCATCGACGTCGACACCCAGGCCGATTTCTGCGCCCCCGGCGGCGCCCTCTTCGTCGCGGGCGCCCCCGAGGCGATGCCCGCCTGCGCGCGGCTGATCGGCGCCGCGGTGGCCGAGGGCGCGCCCCTCTTCGGGAGCGTCGACTCCCACGCGCACGACGCCTGGGAGTTCTCGACCAACGCCCGCCTCGGCCCGCAGGGCGAGAAGCCCAATTTCCCCCCGCACTGCGTGAAGGGCACGGCGGGTTGGCTGAAGCTCCCCGAGACCCTCCCCGCGCGCTTCTTCTTCGTGCCTGGGGTCCCCGACCCCGAGGCGGCGTCGCGGGTGCCCGAGGGCACGCAGGCGGTGTACTTCGAGAAGGAGGTCTACTCGCTCTTCGCGAACCCCAACGCGGCGTCGGTGCTCGACGCGCTCGTGCCCAGGGGCGCCGTCGAATTCGTGGTCTTCGGCGTCGCCACCGACTACTGCGTGCGCGCCGCGGCCCTGGGGCTCCTCGAGTGGATCGCCGAGCGCCCCGCCCGCGCGGGCTCCGTCGTCAGCGTCGCGGTCGACGCCGTCGCGGCGGTCACCCCGGAGGGCGGCGCGCGGGCGCTGGCGGAGATGGGCGAGCGGGGCGTGCGGCTGCTCCCCGCCGAGGCGCTGCTCCAACGCTCGAGCGCCGCGAGCTGACTGAAAGTCTGAAGCCCTGGCGACGTAACATCGTCCATGGCCGCATCAGGATCGGTTCCAGCGCCGGGGGTGATCCCCGGCTTGCAAGCTGGACAGATTCGCTTGCATCATCCGCGCGTCCGAAGGGCTGTCGGTCGTGGCCACGCCGCAAATCCTTCATAGGAGGATATCTTCCCCATGTCTCTCTCCAACAAGCTCTCCATCGCCTTCCGTTGCGCCCTCCCCCTCATGGGCTTCGTCCTGGCGAACTGCACGGTTCGCACGACGGCCCAGCCGGCGAGCGGCACCCTCCACGTGCAGCCCGCGCAGACGACCGTCGCCGTGCAGCAGCCCCAGCAGCAGGTCGTCTACCAGCAGCCGACCGTGAGCGTGCAGCCCGTCGCCGCTCCGGTGTACGCGCAGCCCCCGACGGTGGTCGGCGGCGGCTGGGTGACCCAGGGCTACGCCGAGAACGACTACGTCTCGTACCACATGAGCCTCCGCGCTCGGCAGTTCGCGGCGGGCTACATGCCCATCACGCAGATCTACCGCTCGAGCATGGGTCAGGGGCAGCGGCAGTACATCACCGTCACCGCCACCCCCGGCCGTTGCTATCGCATCATCGGCGTCGGCGGCGCGGGCGTGCGCGACCTCGACCTGCGCCTGCGCGACATGAACGGCAACGTCATCGACCAGGACGTGGCGACCGACAACTTCCCGGTGCTCGGGCTCCAGCGCCAGCTCTGCCTGAACTGGGCCGGCAGCTTCCAGGTCGAGATCATCATGTACTCCGGCGGCGGCGAGTTCGGCGTTCAGGCCTTCGCCACGCAGTGACCTCGGCCCTCCTTCCCCTCCCCCTCGCACGGCGTCGTTGCCGGGCGGCCTGATCCCCACTAAAGCACTGACCCCGCTCCGCGACCGCGGAGGGACGAGGTGAGTGACGTGGCATTCGATCCGATCGAACGAATCGCAGAGAAGCTGGGCGTGGCCCAGGCTGGCGTGCGCGCCGTGGTGGCGCTGCTGCGCGAGGGCGCGACGGTCCCCTTCATCGCGCGGTACCGCAAGGAGGCCACCGGCGGCCTCGACGAGGTGCAGATCCGCGAGGTCGAAGAGAGCCACGGGTATTTCTCCGAGCTGCAGTCTCGCAAGAAGACCGTGCTCGAAGAGATCGAGCGCCAGGGCAAGCTCACCGACGCGCTGCGCGCCCGCATCGAGGCCTGCGAGTCGAAGACCGCGCTCGAGGACCTCTACCTCCCCTACAAGCCCAAGCGCCGCACCCGCGCGATGATCGCGCGGGAGAAGGGGCTCGAGCCCCTCGCCGAGCGCATCCGCGCGCAGCCCGACGACGGCGACCCCGCCCGCGAGGCCGAGGCCTTCGTGTCAGAGCCCCTCGGCGTCGCGTCGGCCAAGGAGGCGCTGCAGGGCGCGCGCGACATCGTCGCCGAGGCCGTCGCCGAGGCCCCCGCCGCCCGCGCCGCCGCCAGGGAGCTCTTTCTCCGCGAGTCGGTGCTGGTGGTGACGAAGTCGTCTGAGGTCAACGGGCCCACCAAGTTCGAGAGCTGGTACGACTTTCGAGAGCAGCTCTCGAAGGTGCCCTCGCACCGCTTCCTCGCCGTGCGCCGGGGCGAGGCCGAGAACGTGCTGCGCACCGAGCTCGAGGTCGATCAGGACCGGGCCGTGGGCGAGCTGCGCGCGCTCTCGGGGCGCCGGCCTTCGTCGCCCTGGTGCGGCGAGCTCGACCTGGCCTGCGCCGACGCGTGGAAGCGCCTGCTCGCGCCGAGCATCGAGAGCGAGGTGCGCGTCGAGGCCAAGCTCCGCGCCGACCGCGAGGCCGTCGAGGTCTTCGCGCAGAACCTCCGCGCGGTGCTCCTCGCGGCGCCGCTGGGCCCCCGCGCGGTCATCGGCATCGACCCGGGGCAGCGCACCGGCTGCAAGGTCGCCGTGGTCGACGCCACCGGGAGGCTGCTGGAGCACACCCTGCTCCACCTCGTGCAGGGCGACGCGGCCACCGAGCGCAGCCGGGTGACGCTCAAGGCGCTCATCGAGCGGCACAAGCCCATGGCCATCGCCGTGGGCAACGGCACCCACGGCCGCGAGACCGAGAGCTTCGCGCGCGAGTGCGTGGGGAGCGACGCGCAGCCCATCGTGGTGCTGGTCAACGAGTCGGGCGCGAGCGTGTACAGCGCGTCCGACGTGGCGCGCGAAGAGTTCCCCGACCTCGACCTCACGGTGCGGGGGGCGATCTCCATCGCGCGCCGGCTGCAAGACCCGCTCGCCGAGCTGGTGAAGGTCGACCCCAAGAGCATCGGCGTGGGGCAGTACCAACACGACGTCTACCAGCTCCTGCTGGCGAAGAAGCTCGACGAGGTCGTCGAGAGCTGCGTGAACTCCGTGGGGGTCGAGCTCAACACCGCGAGCGCGCCGCTGCTCTCGCGGGTGGCGGGCATCGGCCCCTCCCTCGCGCGGCGCATCGTGTCGCACCGCGAGAGCGCCGGGGCCTTCGGCTCGCGCAAGGCGCTCCTCGAGGTGACGGGGCTGGGCGCCCGCACCTTCGAGCAGTGCGCGGGCTTTCTCCGGGTGCGCGAGGGCGCTCACCCCCTCGACCGGAGCGCCGTGCACCCCGAGCGCTACGCCCTGGTCGAGCGCATGGCCCGGGACCTCGGCGTCGAGGTCGCGGCCCTCGTGGGAGACGCGGCGCTGGCGGCGAAGATCCCGTGGCAGCGGTACGTCACCGCCGAGGTCGGAGAGTTCACCCTGAAGGACATCGTCGCCGAGCTCGCCAAGCCCGGCCGCGACCCCCGCGCGACCTTCGAGCCCCCGCGCTTTCGCGACGACGTGCGCTCGATGCAAGACCTCAAGCCCGGAATGTCCCTCGAGGGCGTGGTCACCAACGTCACGGCCTTCGGCGCCTTCGTCGACATCGGCGTGCACCAGGACGGGCTCGTGCACGTCTCGCAGCTCTCGGACAAGTTCGTTCGAGACCCCAACGAGGTGGTGCGCCCCGGCGACCGGATCAAGGTCCGCGTGGTCGAGGTCGACCTGGTGCGAAAGCGCATCGCCCTCACGGCGAAATCGGGCCCGATGCCCGGCGAGAAGGGCGCGCCGCAGGGTCGTTCGAACCCGAACGATCGTGGCCCGAAGCCGCCGCCTCGGGGGGCTCCGCCGCCCAAGCCAGAGGCGCCCGCGCGCTTTCAGAACAACGCCTTCGCGCGGCTCCTCAAGAAGTAGTTCGAGCACGAACGACCGGCGCCGCGGCGCGGATCGGGTACACTCTCGCCACCCATGGACCCTTCGATCGACGCCGCGCGCGCGATGCTCCCGGCGTGGGCCCAGTGGGCCAACGTCGCGTCGCACGTGCCGGTCGCCTACGCCGCGACGCTCCTCGCGGTGATGCTCGGCGCGGCGGTGAGCACCGCCCCCGGCGACCGCGCGTCGGCGGCGCGCGCCGTGAGCTCCCTGGCGCTGCTGCTGCCGCTCGGCTGGGCGGGCGGCGGCGACGGCGGCGGCCCCATCGGGCGCGCGCCCTGGTGGCTGCCTTCGCTCACCGCGGCGTCTTCGCTGGTCGCGGCGCTGCCCGTGCGGCCGCGGTGCGACGCCGGCTGCGGCGCCTCGGCGCGGGCGAGGTCCGGCCTGCTCGCGGGCGCTCCGGGGCTTCGCGGGCGTCGCGCTCACCCTCGCCGTCGCCGCGCCCCTGCGGGCCTTCGCGGGGCAGGCCTGGAGCCGCGACCTCGCCGCGCGGGTCTTTGCCGTCGCCTTCACCGGCGGCCACGACCGCACCCTCGCCGACCTCGCCTGGGTCACCGCGCAGCGCGGCGATCAAGCGGGCGCGGCGGTGCTGCTGCGGGCGGCGATGGTGGCCGAGGGCAGCGCCGTCCCGGCGGCGAACCTGGCGATCGTGCTGGTGAACGAGGGCGAGTGCCGCGAGGCCGCCGAGGCCGTGCGCGAGGCCCGCAGGCGGGTCGCCGCCGGGGGCACGGCGCGCGAGCAGGGGCTCCTGCGACTCGCCGTCGAGGCGATGCGGAGCTGCCAGGGGCGCGACGAGCCCGCGCCGATCGGCGGCGGGAGCTGAGCCTCAACGCGTCGCGTACGCGTCGAGGAGGTCGGCGAGGGCTTCGTCGCCGCCAGCGCCTGAGCGCGCTACGGCGTGCGGGGGCGGCAGGGGCCGTCGTAGCTTCTGTCGGTCCCTGTCTGCACGCAGGCGCTGCTCCCCCCCGCGGTGGGGACCAGCGGCGCGATGTCGCACGCGCTCCCCCCTCCGCGCATCGTGACGTCGGCCACGCGCCAGAACGACGACGCCCGATCGAAGGCCCCGAGGCCGCTGGTGAACCCACCCACGGGCGCGGAGCCGTAGAGCGTTCCCGCCACCATCGCCCCGCCGAAGGTCGCCCGAAGCGCCCCGCCGCAGTAGATGTTCACCATCGGCTGCGCCGGAATCGAGCCGCGCCAGTAGTACGCCCCCACGCGAAAGCGATCGCCGTCTCTGGGGTTGTCGACGTTGATGTTCTCAGGGTCGACGTCGCTGTGCGCCGCGTCGTTGAGCCCGTTGTTGTCGAGGTCGAGGCGGGGGTTCTTGCACCCGCCGGCCTCGGGGGTGCGGCAGGCGCCTCCCGGCGTGACCGCGTAGCCCCAGTCGGGGCGCGAGGCGCGAAAGATCGGAGGGATGTCCGCGTCGCGGTTGAAGCAGTTGTACGGCCCGCAGGTGTGGTCGCGCTCGAAGCCCGGAGGAAAGCCCCAGGTCCCTGTCTCGCGCGGGCCCTGCATCCAGAGGTCGATGTCGGCGCCCGCGGTGCCGTCAGTCGCGCGGGGGTTGCCCGTGCGGTCCCAGCAGAGCTCGACGCGCAGGCCCGGCGCGCGCACCGAGACCACGAAGGTGCACTCGAAGGGCGGTCCGTCGGCGGGGGTGACGGTGAGCGTGACCGTGTAGTCGCCCGAGAGCGTGGGGGTGAACGCGAGGGTCTCGCCCTGGGTCTCGCGAGGGTCGGCGCCCGAGCCCTCGAGGCGGTACGAGACCCGCGAGCGCGTCGCGTAGATGAGCTGGTCGCAGGGTCCGCCCACGACCCGCCAGCGCCAGCTCCGCGCGGCGCCGGGAAAGAACTCCCGCGCCGAGAGCGTGTAGCGCGCGAAGGGGCTCCCGGTCGGCACCCGCGGGTCACCAGCGGACGGACACGTGCCCGCGGGGCGGCAGCAGAGGCCGTTGTCGGCGCAGCCGTCGCAGTCGTTGTCGGCCCCGTCGCAGGTCTCGGCCGAGGGAGAGATCGCGCCCGAACACGCGCTCCACATGCCGAACTCGCCCGTGCCGACGCAGGTCTGGTTGCCGTCGCTGCAGGTGCCCACGCCGCGGCGCCCCGGCGGCGCGAGGGAGCAGCGCTGCACGGTCCCAGGGATGCACGGGCAGGTCTCATCGACGCGCCCGTCGCAATTGTTGTCGAGGCCGTCGTTGCACACCTCGCGCGAACCACAGCCGTCCGCCCGAGGCGCGCAGGCCGCGCCCGCGTCGCAGCCCGAGACGTCGCCCGACGGCGCCACGTCATACTGGTTGCGCACGTCGCCGACGCTCACCGGCGCGTCGGTCGACGGAGCGATCACGTCGGTCGACGGAGCGACCGCGTCACGCCCTGCGTCCATCGCCGACGACGCGTCGGACGTGACACCGAGGTCGCTCGGAAAGGCGTCGTAGTTCGAATTCGCCGCCTCGCAGGCAGACACCACCACGGCAGCGAGCACGGCGCGACGCGTCGACATGCGAGACGAATAACTCGCTTCGGGATCAGGAGAAAACACCATCGACCTCGAAAGGCTCCAGACCGCGGCTCGTGTGACCTTCCGGTGACATCGCGCCCGGCGCCTTGTGCGCGCGCGACGGCCCGGCGTAGTAGCTCGCGGCGTCATGAAGCCGCACCTGCTGATGGCCGCCGTCGCCGCCCTGGGGTGCAGCCCCGGCGTCGACCGTGACGCGACGCTGCGGTCGACCTTCGCGCGCGCCGACGCGGCGATCCTCGCGCAGCGGCCAGCGCTCCTCGCCTCACGCTACGCGGCGATGGCGCAGAGCGCGCAGGACTTCTACCGCGGCGCCCTCGCGGTGTACCTCCGCGACTGGCGTGACGGCGCGATGGGGCTCTCGTACTCGCGCTTCGCGGTCGACGCGCCGATGCCCCTCGGGGTGGGCGATCCCCACGTCGAGAACTTCGGCGCGCTCCTCGGGAGAGACGGCACGCTGGCCCTCGAGGCCAACGACCTCGACGGCGCCGACCGCGTCCCCTACCTCTGGGACCTCCGTCGCCTCACGGTGGGACTCTGCGTCGCCGCCGCCGAGTCGAACGGAGACGACCCCGCCGCCCGCGCCCGCGCGACCGCCGCCTCGCGAGACCTCGCGCGCGAGGCCGCCCTCGCCTACGCCGCGGCGATTCAGCCGGGCGCCCCCGAGCGCCGCGTCACCGACGGAGGCGACGCGCCCGTGCTCGTGGACCTCTTTCGCCGCGCGCGCCGCGACGCCGCGTCCCGCGCCGAGCTCGACGCGCTCACGGTCACCCTCGACGGCGCGCGCCGTCTGCGCCGTGGGACCCTCGACCCCGGTCCCCCCGCGAGTGTACTGATCGACCTGCCGCGCTGGGCGATAGACGCGCTGCCCGCGCTCTTCGCCCGCTACCGCGACACGCTCACGGCGCCCCCCGACCCGCGGTATTTCACCGTGCTCGACGCGGCGAGGGAGTTCGGGAGCGGCGTCGCGAGCCTGCCGCGCGTGCGCGTGCTCGCGCTCCTGCGCGGCCCGAGCGACGCCCTCGACGACGACGTGCTCGTCGAGATCAAAGAGCAGAGCGACGCGCTCACGCCAGGGGGACCTCCCCCTGGGGTCTACGCCGACGACATCCCCTCGCGGGTGGCCGCGGCGAGGCGCACGGTGTGGTCCCTGCCCGACGCCGAGCCGCTCTGGGGGACGTCGACGTGGTTCGGCCTGCCCGTGCAGATCCGACGCGAATCCGAGGCCCACAAGGGCGTGAAGGTCGAGCGACTCCGCGGCGACGCCGGCACCCCCGACGCGCTGCGCGCCCTCGCCCGCGTGCTCGGCGGAATGCTCGCCCGCGCGCACCGCCGCTCGCTCCCCTCCCCCGCGCCGCAGGCTGACCTGCTCGCGCGCGCCCCCGCGGCCTTCGCCGACGAGGAGGCTGACGTCGCGACGCGCTACGCCGCGCAGGTGCTCGACGACTTCGCGCGCTTTCAGCGCCTGCTCCGCGCGCACGGACCCACCCTCGGCGCGCGCGTGCTCGACACCGACGCGCCCTCGTCCCCCGCCCGCGCGCTCTTCGGGAGCCCTCCGTGAACCCTCTCCGCCTCGCCCTCGCCCTCGCCCTCACCCCCGCCGCGGCCCTCGCGCAGAGCGCCCCCGTGCAGGCGCCCAACGCCACCGCGGCGGGGAGCACGGGGATCGCCGTGCGACCCGGCCTCGAGGTCTTCGCGCAGTACGCGCTGCGCCTCACGAACACCGACACCGACACCGAGGTCACCCACGACTTCGACGTGCCGCGCACCCACGCGTCCCTCGTCGCGACCTACGACCACGCGCGGGCCCGCGTGGTGGTCGAGGCGGTGCGCTCGGCGTCCGAGGGCTCCCTCCTCGGCGTGGCGGGAGACAGCCTCGTGGTGCGCTTGCGCGAGGCCTACGGGGGATGGCTCTCTCCGCGGGTGGACGTGCGCGCGGGGGTGGTCCCGACGCTCACGCTGCCCGAGATCGAGTCGACCTGGGGGCTGCGCGCGGTCGCGCCCACGCCCCTGGAGAGCACGCGGCTCATGGCGCCCGCCGACCTTGGGGTCACCGCCCGCGTCGCGCTCCCCGGAGGACGCGGCGCGGTGGCCCTCGGCGCGTACAACGGCGAGGGCTACGCGCAGCGGGAGTTCAACCGCAGCAAGAGCGCCGAGGCGATGGTGCTCTTTCGCCCCGCGCCCGTCGGCGCCCTCGCGCCGCTGCACCTCATGGCCTCGTACGTCCTCGGGACCTCCGGGGCCGGCGACGTCCGCGCCGACCGCGCGACAGGCGCGGTTCTGTGGCGAGGCGCGCGGGTGCGCGGCGGCGCGACCTTCACCTGGGCCTGGGGCGTCGACGACCGCGGAGACCGCCAGGCGTGGATGGTCGAGGGCTTCGTCGCGGCGGAGCCCGTCGACCGGCTGCTCCTCGGCGCGCGCGTGCTCCGCTGGCAGCACGACCTCGACGCCGACACCGACCACCTCACGCAGGTCGTCGCGACCGCGGGGTGGCGCGTCGTTCGCCCCTGGGAGCTCTTTCTCGCGGGCACCCGCTCCCTCGCCGGCGCCCGCATGGTGCGCGCCTCGCCCGCCTCGGATTTCTGGGACCTGCGCGTCGTGTCGCGGGTCGTGTTCTGACAGGAGACGCCATGATTCGAGCCTCGTTCGCCTTCGCCTTCACCCTCGGCCTTCTCGCTTGCTCGGAGTCACGGAGCGTCCCTGGCGACGACGTCCCGAGCGCTCCGGTCGACGCGGTGACGCCCCCCGATGCCTTCACCGCCGCCGACGTCGTGACACCCCCCGCAGACGTCGTGACTCCCGCCGTCGACGCGCCGGTCGCGATGGACGCGGGCGCTGTCGGCTCCCTGGTGATCAACGAGATCTCCGCGGTGGGCGACGAGTGGGTCGAGCTCTACAACGCAGGCGCCTCTCCGGTGGACCTCTCCAGGGTTCAGCTCGCCGACACCGACACGAGCGTCGACGGCGGCGCGCCGCGCACGGCCTCGGCCATGCGCTTCCCCGCGGGGACGATGCTCGCGCCGGGGCAATACGTCCTCGTGGTGTCGGGCTTCAACGACGCCGGCGCGGGGCCCCAGACGCGGTGTCTCGACGGCGGGGGACCCAGCACGTGCTTTCACGCGTCGTGGGGGCTGAGCGCGAGCCGCGGCGAGTCGGTGTGGGTGCTGTCTCCGACGGGCGAGGTCACCCTGCGCGAAACCTATCCGATGAACGCCGCGCCCTCAGGACAGACCTGGGGCCGCCTCCCCAACGGCACCGGAGCGTTCGCGCCGAATCGACCGACCCCCGGCGCGGCCAACGCGTCACCCTGAGCGTTCGCCTCGCCCGAGGCCGTTCACCACTGCACCGGCGCCGGGTTGCCGCGGGAGATCATCGCGCCGTCTCCGAGCTGCCCGTTGGCGTTGAAGCCCCAGCACTGCACGACGCCGAGTCCGGTCTGCGCGCAGGTGTGCTCGCCGCGCACCCCGAGGCGGAGCGCCCCGGTGATCCCGGCGACGGGGGTCGCCTGCGCGCGGTCGGTGGTGGAGTCGTCTCCGATCTGCCGCTCGTCGTTCGCGCCCCAGCAGCGCACCGATCCGCCCTCGACGATCACGCAGCAGTGGTTCTTTCCGCAAGAGAGCGCCGTCGCGCGCGCGCCGCTCAGGCCCGCGACCGCCGCCGGGCTCGTGCGCGACGCGCCGGTGCCGTCGCCGAGCTGACGCACGTTGTTCTCGCCCCAGCACTGCACCGATCCGTTGGAGAGCAGCGCGCAGGCGTGGTCGTCTGCGGCCTCGATGTGCACCACGTTCTGCAGCGTGCCCACGCGCACCGGCCGGGTTCGGTCGGTCTCGGTCCCGTCGCCGAGCTGCCCGTGGTCGTTGCGCCCCCAGCACCTCGCCGTGCCGTTGGTGAGCGCGGCGCAGGCGAAATCATGCCCCGCAGAGACGTGCGCGACGCCGCTCAACTCCATGACGTCGACGGGCGCCTGTCGATCCATCGTCGATCCGTCGCCGAGTTGCCCCTCGTTGTTCTGCCCCCAGCAGCGCACGCCGCCGCTGGTGAGCCGCGCGCACGAGAAGCCGTCGCCCGAGCTCACCTGCGCGACGCCCGAGCTCAACCCGGTCACGGTCACCGCGCGTGATCGGTTCGACGTGGTGCCGTCGCCGAGACGTCCCATGCCGTTGGATCCCCAGCACTGCGCCGCGCCGGCCGGAGTGACGACGCAGGTGTGAAGCTGCCCCAGCGAGATCGCGCCCGCGTTGACGCCGTCGGCCACGACCGGCCGGAGCCGCGTCGTCGTGGTGCCGTCCCCGATCTGCCCCGACGCGTTGGCGCCCCAGCAGCGCACGGCGCCGCCCGCGAGCGTGACGCAGGTGTGCGCGTCCCCCGCGGCGAGCCCCGTCACCTCGAAGCACACGCCGTCGTCGCAGCGCGTGGTGCACGCCCGCCCGCACGCGCCGCAGTGCGCGAGGCTCGATCGAACATCGACGCACACGCCGTCGCATCGCACCTGCGGCGATGAACACGGCACATCGACGATCGCAGGCACGTCAGGCGCGGCCACCACGTCGGGCGCCGTCACCACGTCGGGCGCCGTCACCACATCGGGTTCCGTCACCACGTCGGGTTCCGTCACCACATCGGGTTCCGTCACCACGTCGGGTTCCGTCACCACATCGGGTTCCGTCACCACATCGGGCGCGGTCACCACGTCCGCCGCGTCGAGGTCGACCGCGGCGTCGACGACGTCCGAGCTCGTGGTCGCGTCGGGCTTCGTCACGACGTCGGGCAGACTCACCGACGTCTCGCCGAGGTCGGCGCTCACGGCCCCGTCGCCCTCTCCCATCGCATCTGGGAACTGCGAGAACGGATGGGGCAGCGCGCACGCGATGAACGTCGCGCCGACGGAGAGCAGACACCCCAGTCGAAGCCTGGCAGAGCGCATCGCTCGAGATCATAGAGCGCAACGCCCGAAATCTTCACGACATCCTTGGGGGTCACGCGCGCCCCTCACGCCAGGGCGAGGCGGCGTCGTGACGCGAGCCCCCGACGTAGAGGCGACGACCTCGGCCGCCGCGCGTGCTAAGGCCGACGGCGCGATGCCGATCCAGTGGTACCCGGGACACATGACGAAGGCGCGGCGGGTGATCGCCGAGGTGATGCCCTCGCAGGACGTGGTCATCGAGGTGCTCGACGCGCGCATGCCCGCGGCGAGCGCGAACCCCGTGGTGGCCGAGCTCCGGGGCGACAAGCCTTGCGTCAAGGTGCTCAGCAAGAGCGACCTCGCCGACCCGACGGTGACAGAGGCGTGGCTGGCGCATTTCGAGGCCGACCCCTCGGTGCTGGCGATCGCGACCTCGCTCTCCCGACCTGGGGACGCGCGCTCGCGCATCCCCGCGCTGTGCGAGCGGCTCTGGCGCCGAGACCGCGGCGACTCGCGCGCCCTGCGGGCGGTGATCGTGGGCATTCCCAACGTGGGCAAGTCGTCGCTGATCAACACGCTGATGGGACGCAGCGTCGCCGCGGTGAGCGACAAGCCCGCGGTCACCAAGGCGCTCCAGCTCGTCACGCTCCCCAACGGGATGCAGCTCTCTGACAACCCCGGGCTGCTCTGGCCCAAGATCCAAGACGACGACGCCACGCTGCGCCTGGCGCTCGGCGGCGCGATCCCCGACACCGCCATCGAGTACCAGACCGTCGGGCTCTTCGCGGCCGCCTACCTCCTCGCGCGTTACCCCGCGCTGGTGGTCGCCCGCTACAAGCTCAAAGAGACGCCCGCGAGCGCAGACGCGCTGCTCGAGCAGATCGGCCGACGCCGAGGCTGCCTGCGAAGCGGCGGCGTGGTCGACCTGTACAAGGCCGCCGACATCCTCGTGCATGAGTTTCGGGCGGGCACGCTCGGCCGCGTCAGCCTCGAAGCGCCGCCGACCTCGTGACGCGCCGCCGCGTCGGCGATTGAAATGACGCGAGGGGAGCGCCGTGCCTGCGTGGCAACGGTTGCGCTCCCCTCGACGCCGTGGACGCTACCTCGGGAGAGGTCGGATCAGCGCTGCTGGTCCCAGGTGTCCTCGTGGGTCACGCCGCCGTCCTCGAAGGTCCAGTTGATCGTGTGGAACACGAAGGTGACCTCCTCGAGGGGGGGCTCGGTCGAGGTCGCGGGGACGATGGTGTCGGGCACGTACAGCTTCTGCGACGCGATGCGCCCCCGAGAGATCTCCACGGTGTAGAACTGCTCGGTGGTCCCGTCGCCGGTGGGGTTCGGGCGGAAGAACTTGAAGGTCGCCGAGATCTCCTCGTTGTTGCAGAGCGCCTTCGAGATCATCGGCGAGGACTTGTCGATGCGCTTGCGGATGAGCAGCGGCTCGTACTGACGGCGGCCCGTCGCCATGCCCGAGCCCGCCTCGCGGGCGGTCTTCACCGACTGCTCGAAGTACAGACACTCGATCGAGCCCTCGCGACCGAGCGAGGTCTGCGTGCTCTGGCCCTTGATCTCGGAGCCGTTCGCCTTGAGGTAGAGATGTACGGTTTCGGCCATGGTCTTCTCGCTTGTAGGGGTTGGACGCGGCGCGACGGGTCGAGTGAGAGCCCGCCGCAGAACAGTAGCTTGAGAGGAGGTTGAACGTGCCCCTCAGCGCCGTCTGTCGTCGGGTCACACAGCACTACCCGTGCCAGAGAGAGACGGGCGGAGATTGCCTCCGATCGCCCGGTGTTTCAAGGCGCCCCCGGCGAACTCGGGGGGCGCCCGTTGGACCCCGGCACCACACCGCCCGCGGCGCCCTGCCAGGGAAGCGCGCGTTCGACCGAGGGCCTCGAGGTTTGGACCGCGAACAAACCCCATTGGACTCGAAGCCAATCCCGGCGTGATCGAGGTCGGGGCGCGAGTCGCAGCGAGTCATCGGGCGCGGCGACGGTCAGCCCTCGCCGTCGCGCAGCGCCGAGCACGCGCCCAACACCTCGCGCAGCCCGTCGCAGAGCGCGCGGCAGCGCGGGCACCCCAGCACGTGGCGCTCGACCTGGGAGCAGGTGCGCTCGTCGAGCTCGCCCTCGTGCTTCTGCGACATGAGCGTCACGATGTCGGGGCAGGCGCCGCTCGCGCTGCCGTCGACGGTCGGCTTGAGGGCGCTGCGCAGCGAGGCGCGCGCGCGGTGCAGCCGGCTCTTGAGCGCCTCGACGGAGATGCCCAGCACCTCGGCGGCCTCGTTCGCCGTCAGGCCCTCGACGTCGCGGAGGAGCACCACCTCACGCTGGTCGCGCTGCAGGCCCCCCAGGGCGAGGTCGAGGGTGAGCTGGAGCTCTCGCTGCTCCGCGAGGTCGTCGGGGCCGGGCGCCTCGTCGGCGCGGAGCTCGGGCGCGTCCTCGCGGGGTGGCGCGTTCTTCATCCCGCGCTGCTGCCGACCGCAGGCGGTGCGCGCGAGGGTGAAGAGCCACGTGCTGAAGGCCGACCTCCCCTCGAACTGCCCGAGGTTCTGCGCGACGGCGAGGAGGGTGTCCTGCGTCGCGTCGTCGGCCTCGGCGGGGGTTCGGCACATGCGCCCGGTGAAGCGCTTGATGGAGGGCGTCGCGGCGGCGAGCACCGCGTCGAGCGCGGCGCGGTCCCCAGCGGCGGCGCGCTGGGTGAGCTCTGGGTCGATCACGGGGCGTAGGGTAATCCCTCGCCGCGCGCGCGTCAGCGGCGCTACGCCGCGGCGATCTTCTTTCGCACCTCGGCCATGTCCAGCGCGCGCACCTTCTCGATCACCCGATCGAGCGCCGAGGCGGGGAGCATCCCCGGCTGCGCGAAGACCAGCACGCCGTCGCGAAAGGCCATCAGCGTCGGGATCGACCGGATCTCAAAGCTCGCCGCGAGCTCCTGCTCGGCGTCGGTGTCGACCTTGGCGAAGGTGATGTCGGCGTGGCGCGCCGCCGCGGACTCGAACACCGGCGCGAAGGCGCGGCAGGGGCCGCACCACGCGGCCCAGAAGTCCACGAGGACGATGCCGTCCTTGTCGACCATCCCCTCGAAGTTCTTTGCGGTCATCGTGACGGTGTTGGACATCTTCTCTCTCCTCGGATGCTTCGAGCCCGCTCAGGGCGCGGAGGGTTCGCGCGCTTCGACCTCAGCGTCTCGCGGCGGCGCGGGCGCCTCGGCGTCGGCGTCGGTCTCTGTCGCCTCGCCGGCGTCGGGCTCGGCCTCGGGGGCCACGGGGTTCTCGATGGTGAGCACCAGCGGCGCGGCCTCGGAGGGCGTCGCGTCGTCGCTCGCGGCGTCGACCGTCGGCCCCGCGTCGTAGGGCGCGGTCTCGCGCGGCTCGGTGCCGGCGAGGAAGAACTCCTCCATCGGCGTGGCGAATCCCGGGGGCAGCCCCCCGTCGCCCGGCGGGAGCAGCCCCGACGCGGGGTCAATGCTCACGGCCACGACGTCGTCGGGCCGGGCGAACTCCAGCGCGGGCGCGCGACGCGCGCGCACGTACTCGCGCATGAACGAGACCCACACGGGCAGCGCCGCGCGGGCGCCCTCTTCGCCGCCGCCCAGCGGCGCGCGGTCGTCGAAGCCGACCCACACGCCGGCCACGAGGTCGGGGGTGTAGCCCACGAACCACGCGTCCCGCGCGCCGTTCGTGGTGCCGGTCTTGCCCGCGATGGGGCGGCGAAGCGCGCGGGCGGCGCGGCCCGTGCCCCGCTCGACGACCGAGGTCATCGCGCTGGTCACCAGCCACGCCGCCGCGGGAGACACCACCTCGCGCGCGGGGGCCCTGCGGGGCAGCGCGACCTCGCGTCCGTTGGGGTCGACCACCCGGCGAATCAGCACCCAGTCCTGGTACCTCCCGCGGGCGGCCCAGGTGGCGTAGGCGTTGGTGATCTCCGCCGGGGTGACCGAGCCGGTGCCCAGCGCGAGGCTGAGGTCCGAGGGGAGCGGCGACGCGACGCCGAGCGCGCGCGCGTGGTTGGCCACGGCCTCGGGGCCGAGGGCCTCGATCACCCTCGCCGCGACGAGGTTCCTCGACTGCGCGAGGGCCTCGCGAAGGCGCATCGGCGGCTCGGGCTCGCCCCGGCGCGCGTGGGCCTCGGCCGGGCACCAGGGCCGCGCGCCGCCGCCGAAGCACCCCGGGTTCGGGTCGACCGCGCTCGCGAGGGTGAACCTCCGCGAGGCCAGCGCGTAGGAGTACACGAAGGGCTTGAAGGCGCTCCCCGGCTGCCGCGACGCGCGGGTGGCGCGGTTGAACATCCCGGGCAGCGCGTCGTAGCCGCCGACCATCGCCAGCACCTCGCGGCTGCTCGGGTCGATCGCCACCATCGCCGCCTGGGGGCCGAGCTCGAGACGCATCGTCCCCGGCGAGTCGGGGGTGATCACCTGGTCGACGCTCACCCGCACCGTCGCGCCGACGGGGGCGAACTCCGCGGGCGAGAGCGACTGCGCGAAGCGCGCCGCGCTGGCCCAGGGCACGCGCCCCGAGGAGCGCCCCACGCTCACCCGCAGCGCCCCCGCGTCGCGCCGCGCGGCGTCGGGCGCGTCGGCGCCGGTGACCGTGCCCAGGTACGTGTGCCCGGGCACGAGGCGCCCGTCCCTCGGCGCGCGCTCGGCGCGCACGACGTTGCCCGATCCCCGGGGCCTGCGCTGCCCAGGCGCCACGAAGGGGCCGCGGTAGCCGTGGCGGGCGTCGAGGTCGCGCAGCCCGCGCTGCACGGCCGCGCGCGCGAAGCGCTGCAGGTCGGGGTCGAGGGTGGTGTGCACGGTGTATCCCCCGCGGCGCACGGCGTCGGGGCCCGCGAGCTCGGCGAGGGTGCGCCTCACCACGTCGACCACCTCGGGCGCGGCGCCCTCGGCGTCCTGCGCGGGCGCGGCGAGCGTCGGCGGGTGCGCGCGGGCGAAGTCGGCCTCGGCCTGGGTGACGAAGCTCTTCTCCACCATCTGCCCGAGGATCCAGTGGCTGCGCCGCAGCGCCGTCGCGAAGTCGTTGCGCGGCGAGTAGCGCACGGGGGACTTCGGGATGCCCGCGAGGAGCGCGCACTCGGCGAGGGTGAGCTGACCCACGTCCTTGCCGAAATAGAACCGCGCGGCCTCCTGCACGCCGTTGCGCCCGTGGCCGAACGCGATGTGGTTCACGTAGAGGAAGAGGATCTCGTCCTTCTGGAGCTCCTGCTCGATGCGCCGCGCGAGGAGCACCTCCTGCACCTTGCGGCGCAGGGTGCGCTCGGGGGAGAGCACGACGTTCTTCACCACCTGCTGGGTGATGGTGCTCGCGCCCTGGGCGATGGTGCCGCGGCGCAGGTTCACGGCGAGGGCGCGCACGAGGCCGGGGTAGTCGAGCCCGGTGTGGCGGTAGAAGTCGGCGTCCTCGGCCGCGAGCAGCGCGACGACGAGGTTGCGCGGGAGGTTGGTGAGCGGGACCACCGTGCGGCGCTCGATGAACAGCTCCGCGAGGACGCTGTCGTCGCGGGCGAGGATGCGGGTCGTCTGCGGCGGGTGCCAGGTGCGCAGGAGGTCGCGCGTGTTCGGGAGGTCGCGGCCGTAGTACCAGAAGATCCCGACGAGGGTGAGCAGCGCGGTGAGCCCCACGCCGAACACCCCGAGGCCCACGAGACCGCCGATGCGCTGCGCGCGTCGAACGGGCGCGGGGCGGCGACGCTGGCGCGCGCGCTGAGCCGAGGTCGTGCTCGCCACTCAGGACCTCGCAGAGGACGAGAGGTCGAGGGAGGGCGCCGGGTGCACCACCACCCGCCCGGCGACGTCGTACTCGAGCAACAAGCCCTGCACGAGAAAGCGCAGCCGCCGCTCGAGGGGGACCTCGGTGCCGCTGGTGCCGTCCGCGGCGCGCAGGGCGGCGGTGTCGCCCTCGCGGAGGAGGCAGCGCATCACGTCGGCGCGGTCGCGGCAGGCGGCGTCGAGGTCGGAGGTCGTGGGGGTCTCGCGCTCGAACACCGCGGCGTAGCCCGACGCCGCGTGGAGGAGCTCGAGGAACACCCCCGGCACGCCGCCGCTGCGCTCCGCCGCGAGGTCGGAGAGCGACGCGAGGGCCGGGGAGAGGGACTCGACGCCGAGGCGGCGCGCGAGCACGTCGCGGAGGTAGCCCCGCGCGGACTGCCACGGGGCGCCGGGCTCCTTCAGGGTCGGAAGCGCTCGCTGGGGGACGATGCCCACCTGCGAGAGCAGCGCGTAGGCCTCGGGGCCGGTCACGAGCTCGGGGGGCGCGGTGGCCGCCGCGGCGCACTCGTCGCCGAGGGCGATGAGCGCGTGGAGCACCTCGCGGGCGACCTCGACGCCGCAGCGCTCGAGGCCGTCGACGAAGATCGCCGCGCGGCCCCGGCGGCCGATCTGCCGGAGCTCGCGGATCGTGCGACGCAGCAGCTCGCCGCCGTCGAGGACCTCACCCGGGCCCTGGTCGTCTTCGGTGTACTTCGGGTTGAGCACCCCCGCGGTCACGAGCGAGGCCTTGAGCTCGGCGCCGACCTTCATGCGCATGATCGAGAGCGCCACCGTCGCGAGCTGGCCGGCGACCTGCGCGAGGGCGACGTCGGCGGTGAGCGTGCGGGGGTCCACCAGGCGGTCGAGGGGGACGAGGCAGGAGACGTGGTCCTTCTTCATGAGGCCGGCGGCCTGGGCGAGGGCGCTGCTCTTGCCCGTGCCGGGGGCGCCGACGACCAGCACCGGACGCCCCGCGGTGTGGAGCATCACCGCCACGCGCTCGCCGCCGCCGCGGTCGAGGCCCTCAGGCCTCGGCACGCGCAAGGGGTCGCCGAACCCGACGGCGCGACCCGACGCCAGTGACTTCCAGGGGAGTGTCTCGCTCGATGACGCTTCGCTCACGGCCGCGGAGTATGCCGACGACCGGACCCCTTGTCGCGAGCGCGCGCGGATTCGTGCTAGTGCCGCGCCGTGACGCTCCGACGAACCATTCCCGCGCTCGCCCTGGCCGCGCACGTCGCAGGCTGCGAGACCCCCCCGGTGACCGCGGTCGAGACCGACGGCGCGGTCGCCCTCGACGACCTGGGGCTCGCGCCGATCTCCCCGTCGTGCCGCCCCTTCGGCGACGGCGGCACGCTCCGCGCGCAGGGCTCCTGGCGGGTCGTCGCGTACGAGTCCGAAGAGCCTGCGGCGCAACGCGATGGAGGCGTGACCGACCTCGACGCCCCCGCGGGCTCCGACCTGGACGGGGGCGCCCCCTCCCCCGTCACCCGCTACACCGCCGAGGGCGAGCGCGTCGTCGACCCGGCCACGGGCAACGCCACGGTGCTCCGGGTCAACGGCGCGGTGCAGGTGACCGGCTCGACCCTGCGCCTCGCGCTGGGGCTGCTCCGCGACGACCGCTTCGCCCTCACGGCGCCCGGCGGCGCCTACGTCAGCACCTACGACGGCAGCGGCGTGCTCACCGAGGCCGAGCGCCGCTTCGTCGCGCCGGCCGACATGGTGTCGTTCGAGTTCTGCGCGGGCGACGGCGACCTCATCGTGGCGCGCGCCCTCGGCGGCGCGACGCGGCGGCTCACCCTCGCGCCCGACCTCAGCGCGACGTCGACCTCCCTCACGCTCCCGCTGCGCGTGCGCGCGCTGAGCGCGACGCTGGGGGCGCCCCTGACCGCCCCTCGCACGGCGATTCTGTGGGAGACGCCGGGGCGGGCGGCGCTCACCGAGACGCTCTCGGAGGCGGCGGTGATGCAGGGTGACAGCTTCGCGCGAACGCTCGTTCCCCTTGCGCCGCAGGTCGATGGCGCGACGGCGAGCTTCGCGGTGGGCCACCCGGCGCTCTACGACGACGTGGACGGAGACGGGCGCTTCGACCCCGCGCGAGACGCGCTCCGCAGCGTGAGCTCGCTGGCGCTGGGCTGGCGGGCGCCGGGCGCGCAGTTCGACGACGCCTCTGACGCGAACCGCCTGGCGCCGGGGTGGCAGGTGGTGGCGATTCACGTCAACGCGCAGGGCCTCGCCTCGCCGGTGCCGATGGACCGCGCGACCGTCGTGCCCCTCGAGTGCGCCGCGACCGAGGCGCCGGCGGGCGCGCTCCCCGACGTGCTCCGCTGAGGCTGCCCGTGTCTCGCGCCCTCGCCGTGACGCTCGCCGCGCTGCTCGGGTGTGAGCCCGAGGCCGTGGTGATCTTTCCCGACGCGGGCCCGGTGCCCCCTCGCGATGTCGTCGCCTCGGCGCTCCCCGACGCGGCCGACGTCGTCACGACCGCGGAGGACCGCGCCGCGCCGGTCGACGACGCGCCCCTGTTCGACGCGGGCGACTTCGACCTCGACGGCGGCGCCTCCCCCGCGTGCGGCGACCGCGCGCGCCTCGAAGACCCCGCGGGGGACTACCTCGTCGTCGGCAACCCCAGCGGCGGACGCGTGGTCATCGAGCTCGACACCCCCGTTCGCGCGGTGGGCATTCTCACCGCGGGCCTCCTCGCGGCGCACTTCACCGGCGCGTCGCTGGGCGCGCTCCAGCGCGTGCTGCTGGTGGGTCCCGAGGCCGGGCGCGCGGCGGTCTCGGGGGTCTCGAGCGCGGTGCGCGTGGAGCGCGTGCGCGAGGCGCCGTCACCCCTGGCCGACGCCGAGGGCGTGTCGACGATGACCTGCGCCGCGGGCTGCGACCCGCTGCGTCCGCCGCGCGAGGTGGGGTGCAACAGCCGCGCGCAGGTCTTCGCGTTCTTCACCTCGCGGCTCGGCGAGGGCCGGCGCTGGGCGCTGCTTCAGCGCGAGACGCTCGACGGGCTGCGCGTGCGCGCGAGCGCCGGCGGCTGCTGCCTCTGACCGCTCAGCGCCCCACCCGGCGCAGCCAGGGGAGCACCTCGAGGGGCTCCGCCGCGGTCGCGCAGAGCACGCCGCCGACGAAGGCGCCCATGACCCCCGCCGCGCCCACGTCGCAGCCCGAGAGAAAGAGGTCCTTGACGGGGGTGCGCGGGCGGAGCCAGGGGTTGGCGTAGCGCGCGGGGGTCGAGACGACGCCGTAGATCGACCCCGCCGCGGGGCGCACGAAGTGCTCGGTGGTGACGGGGGTCGAGAGCTCGGCGTGGCGCAGCAGGGGCTTGAGCCCGGGGCGGTGCGCGAAGAGCCCGTCGAGGAGCCGCTGGAGGAGGTCGGCCTTGAGGGCTTCGTACTCCGGGCCGCGCTTCATCCACGGCTCGCCGCGCCACTTCTCGAACTTCTCGTAGGGCACGAAGGTCACGATCTCGCCCGTGTGGAGCTGGTCGGGGCCGGGGTCGTGCGAGGGGTCTTTGAGCGAGGGGAAGCTGGTGTAGAGCACCGGCGCCTCGCGGTCGCGGTCGATGTCCCAGGTGCACTCGTCGGCGCCCCAGGTGCTCCAGAACCACTGGTTGCCCGGCGTGGCCCCGGCGGCGCGGATGTCGCCTTGAAAGCCCAGGTACGCGCACAGGTGCGCGGGCGCCGGGGGCAGCGCGTCGATGGACCTCGCCCAGCTCTTCGGGCGCTCGCTCGGCGGGAGCAGCTTCGTCGCGGTGATCAGCGCGCTCGCGGCGCTCACCACGCGCTTCGCGCGGATCTCCTGCCCCCCCGCGATGCGCACGCCCACCGCGCGTCCGTGCTCGATCAGGATCTCGTCGACCTCGGTGCGAATCGCGGTCCACCCGCCGGCGTCGGCGACGCGCTGGAGCAGGGCCTTGGCGATGTTCCCCGCGCCGCCCACGGGGTAGTGCGCGCCGTGGAGAAAGTGGCGCACCACGGCGGCGTGGATCGCGAACGAGCCCTCCTTCGGCGGCGAGCCGTAGTACCCCCACTGCCCCGCGAGCACGGTCTTGAGGCGCTCGTTGTCGGTGAGGTCATCGAGCACCGACTTCAGCGTGACCGAGGTGAATCTCCGCGCCTGGCGCTGCAGCAGCGGGTCGAGGAGCGAGGCCGCGCGCTCGGGGAACACCCGCGAGAGGTAGAAGCCCCGCATCGACCCGGCGGCCTGACGCACGAGGGAGAAGTACCGGTCGATGGCCCCGCGCTCGTCTGGAAACTTCTCGATCAGGGCCTCCCGATAGGCCCTGGGGTTGTCGGGAAAGTCGATCTGAAACCCGTCGGGGAAGTGAAAGTGCTCGTAGGGGTCGCCGAGCGAGGCCCACTGGAGATGATCCCCGGTGAGGGCCTTGAGCACGCGCCCGAGGATGGCCTTGTCGGTGACCTCGCCGATGGCGTGGACCCCGACGTCCCAGTGCCAGCGCTTGCGCTTGAACTCGTGGGTGAAGCCGCCGGGGACGTAGTGTCCTTCGAGCACGAGCACCCTGCGCCCCAGCGAGGCCAGGATGGCCGCGGTGGTCATCCCGCCCATGCCCGAGCCGATGACGACGTAGTCCCACGGCCCCGAGGGGATCGCGCGGCTCCAGGGGTGCTTCTCCTTCTGAGACATCGTGGCCGGGGGGCGTACCACGACGACGCTCAGCGGCGCCCGAAGAGCGCGTCGATGACGCCGTTCATCGCGCGGCGCCCCATGGTCGACCCGGCGCCGTACACCGCGCTGCGGCCGAACTGCGCGCCCGCGCGCTCGAGGGTCGCGCCGAAGCCCCCCTCGGCCGCCGGGGCCTTCGCGGCGCGGCCGCCCCTCGCGGGCTTCGCGGCGGTCTCGCGCAGGAGCATCGCCTCGAGCTCTCCGCGGTCGAGCCACACGCCGTGCTCGTTGCAGAGGTCGAGCTCGATGCCCTGCGGGATGTTCTGCTTCTGCATCGACTGTCCGCACACGGGGCACGCAATGGGGTGGGCCGGCATGGCGCGAGATGCTCTCTCGATCGCGCGAAGAACGCCACCGCGAAGGCGCCGTGCGATGCTCTCCGCCGTGCGCCCCGCCCTCCCGCTCGCGCTCGCCGTCGCGTCCTGTCACGCGCCGCCGCCGCCCCCCACCCGCGCGCCGGTGCTCACCCCGGCGGTGCTCGCGAGGCACCCCCACGACCCCCGCGCCTTCACCCAGGGCCTGGAGTTCTCACGCGGACGCCTCGTCGAAGGCACCGGGGGCCACGGCCACTCGTCGCTGCGCACGGTCGTCCCCGAGACGGGCGAGGTGCTCTCTCGCGTCGACCACCCCCGAGAGGTCTACGGCGAGGGCGTCACGGTCTTCGCCGGACGGATCTACCAGCTCACCTACCGCGCGGGTCGCTGCCTCGTGTTCGACGCAGAGACCCTTGCGCCGCAAGGGGATCGTCGCTACCCCGGCGAGGGCTGGGGCCTCACCCACGACGACCGCTCGCTCATCCTCAGCGACGGCACGAGCGCGCTTCGCTTCATCGACCCCGAGACCTTCGCCGAGCGCGGGCGGCTCGAGGTCACCGACGGCGGCCAGCCCGTGGCACGGCTCAACGAGCTCGAGCGCGTCGGCGACGAGGTGTACGCGAACGTCTGGCGCTCGAACCGCGTCGCGAGGATCGGCCTGCGCGACGGCCGCGTGCGCGCGTGGCTCGACCTCTCGGCCCTCGCGCGGGAGGTGCGCCCCTCGCACGCCGAGGCCGTGCTCAACGGCGTCGCGCTGCACCCCGAGACCGGCGACCTCTGGGTGACCGGAAAGCTCTGGCCTACGGTGTTTGTGATCCGTAGGGGACCGTAGGGCGGCGAGGCGGCCCCGCGTCGGCGCGCGGGGCGACGCCGGCGTCGGTGACCGGGCGGGGAGGCGGCGGCGGGTCCCAGTCTGGCGGCGCGCCGTACTGAGGGGCCATCGAGACCGGGTCGAGGGGGTCGGCGTGGGCGACCGACACGAAGGGCGCGTCGCAGGCGCCCAGGGCGAGGGCGGCGCCCGCGGCGAGGAGCAGCGCGCGGGAGGCCCGCGGGGGCGCGGAGGGCGCGGGGGCGCTCGCGGCGTGGGCGGCGCCGCAGAAGGGGCAGGCTGCGTCGGCGGCTCGCACGTGCCGACCGCATTCATGGCAGGGCGTGAGGTGCATGGCCGACTGTGACGCGCGAAGGGTCCAGACGGTGCACGCGACGAGGCGTTTTTCTGGGGGGGAATCGCCGGGGCACGGAGGGGGCCCGCGGGGCGAGCGCTCAGAGGTCCAGGGCGATCACGCCGGGGAAGGTCGAGTTGCAGGCTCGATTGCCGTGGGTCACCCCGCCGGGCGTGCCGGTGCGCCGCGCGACCTCGATGCCGCCGCGGATCACCACCAGGGTCCAGGTCGTGTTCGCCACCGCGGACGTGAACGACTCGGGGCAGACGTAGTAGCGCCCCGGCGTGAACGACGACGACCAGAAGATGTTCTCCGGGCCGCGGAGGCTCGTGTCGTCAGCGTCGAGGGTGCCGCCGCACGCCGAGGGGCGGCCGTAGTAGATCTCGATGCCGCAGGGCGGGAGCACGTGGAGGTCCATGTCTCCGTTGGTGCTCCAGGTGAGGGTGAAGCGCAGGGCGCCCTGGCCGACGCAGGTGCCCGCGGCGCAGGCCTGCCCCGTCGAGCACGCGCGGCCGCAGGCGCCGCAGTTCGCGTTGTCGGTCTGGAGGTCG
Source organism: Polyangiales bacterium (assembly GCA_041389885.1). GTDB lineage: Bacteria > Myxococcota_A > Polyangia > Polyangiales > JAWKRB01. The sequence goes on from JAWKRB010000007.1 coordinate 227,939, forward strand.
CGGCAGACGCCCGAGCAGTTCGTGGTCCCGGTCGCGCAGGTGACCGAGCACGCGCCGTTCGAGCAGACCTGCCCCGAGGGGCACACCCGCCCGCAGGCGCCGCAGTTGGTGTTGTCGGTCTGGAGGTTGCGGCACACGCCCGAGCAGTTCGTCTGCCCGGTGGCGCACGACACGACGCAGGCGCTGGCGCGGCAGACCTGCCCCGAGGGGCACACCCGCCCGCACGCCGCGCAGTTGTTCTCGTCGCTGGTCAGGTCGCGGCAGACGCCGGAGCAGTTGGTCTGTCCGCCGCCGCACGACACGGTGCACGCGCTGTTGGTGCAGACCTGCCCCGAGGGGCACACCCGCCCGCAGGCGCCGCAGTTCGCGTTGTCGGTGGCGAGGCTGCGGCACACGCCCGAGCAGTTGGTGAGCCCCGTCCCGCACGAGACGGTGCAGGCGCCGCCCGAGCAGACCGTGCCCGCCGAGCACGCCCGGCCGCAGACGCCGCAGTTCGCGTTGTCGGTCTGGAGGTTGCGACAGACGCCCGAGCAGTTGGTCTGTCCGCTGCCACACGACACGGTGCACACGCCGCTCGAGCAGAGCTGCCCCGCGGGGCACACCCGCCCGCAGGCGCCGCAGTTGTTGTTGTCGGCGGTGAGGTCGCGGCAGACGCCCGAGCAGTTGGTCGTGCCCGAGACGCACGACACGTTGCAGGTGCCGCCCGAGCAGAGCTGCCCCGACGCGCACACGCGGCCGCACGCGCCGCAGTTGCGCGTGTCGGTCTGCAGGTCGCGACAGATGCCCGAGCAGTTGGTGGTGCCCGACGCGCAGGTCACGCTGCAGACGCCCGCCGAGCAGAGCTGGCCGGCGGGGCACACCAGCTGCAGGCGCCGCAGTTCGCGTTGTCGCTGGTCAGCACCCGGCACACGCCGGAGCAGTTGGTGGTGCCCGAGGCGCACGAGACGCTGCACGCGCTGCCCGAGCAGATCTGGCCCGAGGGGCACACGCGGCCGCAGGCGCCGCAGTTCGCGTTGTCGGTGGTGAGGTCGCGGCACACGTTGGAGCAGACGGTCTGCCCGGCCACGCACGAGACCGCGCAGACGCCCGCGGTGCAGGCCTGCCCCGAGGGGCACACGCGGCCGCAAGCGCCGCAGTTCGCGTTGTCGGTCTGGAGGTTGCGGCACACGCCCGAGCAATTCGTGGTGCCCGACGCGCAGGTCACGCTGCACACGCCCGCGGAGCAGAGCTGGCCCGAGGGGCACGCGCGCCCGCAGGCGCCGCAGTTCGCGTTGTCGGTCTGCAGGTCGCGGCAGGTGCCCGAGCAGTTGGTGGTGCCCGTGGCGCACGACACCACGCACACGCTGCTGCTGCACCGCTGGCCCGAGGGGCACACCCGGCCGCAGGCGCCGCAGTGGTTCGCGTCGCTCGCGAGGTCGCGGCAGGTGCCCGAGCAGTTGGTGGTGCCCGTGGCGCACGACACCACGCAGGCGCTCGCGCTGCATCGCTGCCCCGAGGGGCACGCGCGGCCGCAGGCGCCGCAGTGGTTGATGTCGGTGGTGAGGTCGCGGCACACGCCGGAGCAGTTGGTGGTGCCCGTGGCGCAGGAGACCGCGCAGGTCCCCGAGACGCAGGCCTGGCCCGAGGCGCACACGCGGCCGCAGGCGCCGCAGTTCGTGTTGTCGCTGGCGAGCACCCGGCACACGCCGGAGCAGTTGGTGGTGCCCGCGCCGCACGAGACCGCGCAGGTCCCCGCCGAGCAGAGCTGCCCCGAGGGGCACACGCGGCCGCAGGCGCCGCAGTGGTTCACGTCGGTGGTGAGGTCGCGGCAGACCCCCGAGCAGTTGTTGAGCCCCGCGCCGCACGACACCGTGCAGGCGCCCGCCGAGCACAGCTGCCCCGAGGGGCACGAGCGCCCGCAGGCCCCGCAGTGGTTGGTGTCGGAGCTCAGGTCGCGGCAGACCCCCGCGCAGTTGGTGGTGCCCGACACGCACGAGACCGAGCAGGTGCCCGCCGAGCACACCTGCCCCGAGGGGCACGAGCGCCCGCAGGCCCCGCAGTTCGCGAGGTCAGACGCGAGGTCGCGGCACACGCCCGCGCAGTTCGTGGTGCCCGAGACGCACGAGACCGTGCACGCCCCGGCGGAGCAGACCTGCCCCGCCGGGCAGGCGCGCCCGCAGGCGCCGCAGTTCACGCGATCGGTCTCGAGCTCGCGGCAGGTGCCCGCGCAGTCGACCTGCCCGGCGGGGCACGAGACGGTGCAGACCCCCGACGCGCAGATCTGCCCCGAGGGGCAGACGTTTCCGCACGCGCCGCAGTTGAGGCGATCGACCGCGAGGTCGCGGCAGACGCCGCCGCAGTTGTCGGTGCCCGCGACGCACGACACGGTGCACGCCCCCTCGGAGCAGACCTCCCCCGAGGCGCAGCGCCGGCCGCAGGCGCCGCAGTGGTTGAGGTCGGTCTGCGGGTCGCGGCACACGCCGTCGCAGTTGTTGAGCCCGGTGCCGCACGACACCGTGCAGGGGCCCCGCGAGCAGACCGTGCCCGAGGGGCACGAGTTGCCGCAGGCGCCGCAGTTGCCGTTGTCGCTCGAGAGGTCCCTGCACACGCCGCCGCAGTCGCTGAGCCCCGAGAGGCACGACACCTGGCAGGTGCCCATGGAGCAGACCGTGCCCGAGGGGCAGGCCATGCCGCAGGCGCCGCAGTTGGCGTTGTCGGTGGCGAGCTCGCGGCAGACCCCGGCGCAGTTGGTGGTCCCCGCGGCGCACGAGACCTGGCACATGCCGCCGGAACAGACCTGCCCCGCCGCGCACGCCGCGCCGCAGGCGCCGCAGTGGTTGAGGTCGGTCTGCAGGTCACGGCACACGCCCGAGCACTCCGTCAGCCCGCCGCCGCAGGACACCTGGCACATCCCGCGCGAGCAGACCTCGCCCGCGGCGCAGCGGGTGCCGCAGGCCCCGCAGTGGTTCACGTCGCTGGTGACGTCGCGGCACACGTTCTCGCAGCTCGTGAGCCCGCCGCCGCACGACACCACGCAGCGGCCCGCGACGCAGACCTCGCCCGAGCTGCACGCGTTGCCGCACGCGCCGCACCCGGCCCGGTCGGTCTGCAGGTCGCGGCACACGCTCGAGCAGTTGGTGAAGCCCGCGCCGCAGGTGGTCTGGCACACGCCCCGCACGCAGAACTGGCCGAAGGGGCACGCGTTGCCGCACGCGCCGCAGTGCATGATGTCGTTGCTGGTGTCGGCGCAGACCTCGCCGCCGCCCTCGGAGCCCGCGTCGGCGCCGGGCGTCGCGCAGGGCGAGAGCAGCTCGCCGCACTGGATGCGGCAGCGGCCCTCCTGGCACGAGTACCCCGACGCGCACGCGTTGCCGCAGGCGCCGCAGTTGCCGCGGTCGGACGAGAGCTCGGCGCAGTAGCGCGTCGCCCCCCCGTCCATGGACTGGCCCGCGCTGCACTCCGTCGCGGTGCCGGTGCACATGAAGGTGCACATGCCGTTCGAGCACACCTGGTCGGTCCCGCAGCGCACCCCGCAGGCGCCGCAGTTCATCCGGTCGGTCTGGGGCGAGGTGCAGCGGGCCGCGCCGCCGTCTGCGCCCCCGGCGCACAGCTGCTCACCCGCCGCGCACTCGGGGATGCACGCGCCGTTCTGACACGCCTCGCCGGTCGCGCACGCGCGACCGCAGGCGCCGCAGTTCGCGCGATCTTGCTGCGTGTTCGTGCAGCGGTCGTCGCACGCGAGCAGCGGGGTCGGGCACGTCGTCGCGTCGCCGACCGCGTCGATGCCCGCGTCCGAGGAGGGCCTCGCGTCGGGTGGCGCGGCGCCGCCGACGATGCTGACCCCGGTGCATCCGAGCGAAACGAAGAGCGAGATCGCCAGGGTGATGAACGGCGGGCTGAGTGGCTTCATGGGCTCGGTGTACCTTCCGCTCCAGAGGGTACTTCGAGTCTGCCTGGCATAGGGCGCGCCAGGGCCCCTCGCCCAGAATTCGCTTGAAGCTGCCGAGCCTTGAGCGAGCCCCGCGCGGCGCCGGGCTCGTCTGTGCGTCGCCCTGGGCGCGCGGACCGCGCGGGGAGGGCAATCGCATCAATTCCTCATGAATTTCAATGTATTCGACGCACGCGGAGCGGCTGCCTCCGACGAGCGAAGGGGCATCCTCTCCGTGAGCACCGTAGCCACGGAAAATGCCGAGGAATTGATGCGATCACCCTGACCTCGCGGGCCGTTCAGACCTCGAGCAGCAGCGCGTCGGGGTCTTGCAGCAGTCGAATGATCTCGTACGCGAAGGCCGCGCCGACGTGGCCGTCGACGATGCGGTGGTCGAAGCTCAGCGAGAGCAGCATCACCTCGCCGATCACGATCTGCCCGTCGCGCACCACCGGCTTCTGCTTGATCTGGTGCACCCCGAGGATGCCCACCTCGGGGAAGTTGATGATCGGCGTCGCGAAGAGCCCGCCCTGCGCGCCGAGGGAGGTGATCGTGAAGGTGGAGCCCTGGAGGTCGTCGACCTTCTGCTTGCCGGACTTCACGTCGGCGCCGAGGCGCTCGATCTCCCGCGCGAGGTCGAGGAGCGAGCGGCGGTCGGCGCCCTTGACCACCGGCACCACGAGCCCCGCGTCGGACGAGGCCGCGATGCCGATATTGAAGTACTTCCGGTAGACCAGCTCGTTCGTCGACTCGTCGAGGGCGCTGTTGAGGATCGGGAAGCGCTTCAGCGCCGCGACCGTGGCCTTCACGATGAAGGGCAGGAAGGTGAGCTTCACCCCCTGGGCCTCGGCCTTGGGGCGCATCCGCTCGCGCACGGCCTTGAGCGCCGACACGTCGCACTCCTCGACGAAGGTGAAGTGCGCGGCGGTGTGCTTCGAGAGCGACATGCGCTCGGCGATGCGCTTGCGCACGCCCGCGAAGGGCACCCGCTCCTCCAGGACCTCGCCGCCCTTCGCGGGCGACGCCGCGATGGAGACCGGCGCGCGAGCCATCGCGGCCCGCGGCGGCGCGGCCTCAGAGGCGGCGGGCGCGACGGGGGCGGAGGACACCACTGGAGCCGACGCCGCCGAGGGTCGGGCGACGAAGGCGCGGACGTCGTCCTTGGTGACGTGGCCGCGGTGGCCGCTGGGGCGCACGCGGGTGAGGTCCACCCCGAGGTCTCGCGCGAGCTTGCGCGTCGCCGGGGTCGCGAGGACCTTGCCGTTCGGCGCGGCGTACTCGTCCGCGGGCGCGGCGCCGGCCGCGGGGCGCGCCTCGGCCTCGGGGCGCGCGGCGGTGGTGACCACCATCGCGCCCATGCCCGGCAGCGACTCCTTGATGTCTCCCACGGCGGTCGCCGCGGGGCCGCTCGACTTCTGCTCCGCCTCCGCCTCCGGCGCGGCGGCGGCCTTCGCGGCGCCTCCCACCTCGAAGCTGGCGAGCACGGCGCCGACCTTGATGACCTCGGCCGGCGCGCCGTTGAGCGCGAGGACCGTCCCCGCCTTGGGGCAGGTGATGGTGACCGAGGCCTTGTCGGTCATCACGTCGACGAGGGCCTGGTCCTCGGTGACGACGTCTCCGACCTTGACGTGCCACGCGACGACCTCGCCCTCGGTGACGCCCTCGCCGATGTCCGGCAGCTTGAAATCGTAGCGGCTCATCGTGACCTCAGAACTTCGCCGTCTCGACGATCGCGGGAACGATCCTCCCCGCGAGGGGCAGGTAGTCCATCTCGAGGGTGTAGGGGAACGGAGTGTCGTAGCCGGTCACGCGCACCGGCGGCGCCTCGAGGTGCAGAAAGGCCTTCTCGTTGATCAGCGCCACGAGCTCCGCGCCGAAGCCGCAGCTCTTGGGCGCCTCGTGCACGATCACCACGCGGCCGGTCTTCTTCACCGACGCGACGATGGCCTCGATGTCCACGGGCCAGAGCGTGCGGAGGTCGAGCACCTCGCAGTCGATGCCCTGCGCCGCGGCCTGGTTCGCGGCCTCGATGGCCTCGTAGAGCATCGCGCCCCAGGCGATCACCGTGACCTGCGTGCCGGGGCGCACCACCTTCGCGACCGACAGGGGCACGGTGTAGTCCCCGTCGGGCACGTCAGACTTCGCCGCGCGGTAGACGCGCTTGGGCTCGAAGAAGAGCACCGGGTCCTCGTCGCGAATCGCCGAGAGCAGCAGGCCCTTGGCGTCGTACGGGTTCGACGGGCAGACCACCTTCAGCCCCGGCGTGTGGATGAAGTACGCCTCGGGCGACTGCGAGTGGTAGTGCCCGCCGCGAATCCCTCCGCCCACGGGCGTGCGAATCACCATCTTCGACGGGTACTCTCCGCCGCTGCGGTAGCGAAACTTCGCCACCTCCGACACGATCTGGTCGAAGGCGGGGAAGATGAAGTCCGAGAACTGAATCTCGGGCACCGGGCGCATGCCGTAGAGGGCCATGCCCACCGCGGCGCCGATGATCCCGCCCTCGGAGAGCGGCGTGTCGATCACCCGCTCGCCGCCGAACTCGTCGAAGAGCCCCTGGGTGACGCGAAAGACCCCGCCGACCTTGCCCACGTCCTCGCCCAGCACCACCACCCGCGGGTCGCGGCGCATCTCGATGCGCAGCGCGTCGTTGATGGCCTGGACCATGTTCATCTGAGGCATCGCTCTGCTCTCCCGCTCAGTTCCTAGAAAGACTCAGTGACCGCCGTGACCCTGCGCGCGAGGGGCGCGCCGCGCCTCGTCTCGCTGCTCCTCGAGGTGCCAGGGGCGCGCCGCGTAGACGTCGTCGAACATGCTGTCGAGGCTCGGAGGCGCGGCCTTCTCCGCCGTCTCCACCGCCTGCTTGATCCGCGCCTCGAGCTCCTCGCGCCAGGACTTCTCCTGCGCGTCGCTCCAGAGCCCGCGGGCCTCGACGTGCCGCCGGAGCCGGGGAATCGGGTCGTGCGCGGCCTCCTTCTCCATCTCCTCCTTGGAGCGGTACGCGCTGGGGTCGTCGGAGGTGCTGTGCCCCGAGAGCCGGTGCGTCATGCACTCGATCAGCGTGGGCCCCTCCCCCGCGCGCGCGCGGAGCACCGCGTCGCGGGTCACCTTGTACACCGCGAGGAGGTCGTTGCCGTCGACCCGCACGGGCTTCACCCCGTAGGCGAAGCCCTTCTGCGCGAAGGTCTTCGACCCCGTCTGCATCTCCACGGGCACCGAGATGGCCCAGCCGTTGTTGCGGCAGATGAACACCGTCGGCGTCTTGTACACGCCCGCGAAGTTCATCCCGTTGTGAAACTCCGACGAGCTCGTCGCGCCCTCGCCGAAGTACACCAGCGTCGCGAGGGGGTCGCCCTGCATCTTCGCCGCCCAGCCGAAGCCCACGGCCTGGGTGATCTGCGTGCCGATGGGCGAGCTCACCGAGCCGAAGCGGTAGGGGCGGCCGGAGTAGTGGTCGGGCATCTGCCGGCCCTTCACCACGTCGCCGCCGTTGCCGTACATGTTGTCGAGGTAGCCCTGCAGCGGCATGCCCCGGAGCAGCAGCGCGCCGAACTCGCGGTAACAGGGAAAGAGCCAGTCGCTCTCGTCGAGGGCGGCGGCCGAGCCGATGATGCACGCCTCCTCGCCCCGCGAGCCGATGTGAAAGCCGATGCGCCCCTGGCGCTGGAGCCGCACGAGGGCCTCGTCGAGGACCCGCGTCAGCACCATGTGCTTGTACAGCCCCAGGAGCTTCTCCGGCGAAAGCCCCGGATCCGTCGCAGGGTCCGCGCTCCCGTCGGGGCCGAGGACCGTCACCACATCATCGAGTACGAACTCCACGCGCATCTACCCTTCGGTTGTGACTAGGCGACCACGGGCAGCAGCCGCCGCCGGGTCTCGTATCCGCCGTCCGCCGCCTCGACGCGGCGGACCATACCCTTCACAAAGGCCTCCGCGGCCTTGTAACTCGAACGGACCAGCGGGCCCGAGGCGACGTAGCGAAATCCCATCGCCACGCCCTCGGCCTGCAGCGCCGCGAACTCCTCCGGGGTCACGAAGCGCTCCACCGGGAGGTGCTTCGGCGTCGGGCGGAGATACTGCCCCAGCGTCAGGATGTCGACCCCGACCTCGCGCAGCGCCCGCATGGTCTCGCGCACCTCGTCGAGGGTCTCGCCCAGGCCCACCATGATCGAGCTCTTGGTGTACACCGCAGGCGCGTGCGCCTTCGCGTGCGCCAGCACCGCGAGCGAGCGCTCCATCGAGCACCGCGCGTCGCGCACGCCGCGCTGCAGCCGCTCGACGGTCTCGACGTTGTGCGCGAACACGTCCGGGGCGCCGTCGTCGAGCACCGTGCTGACGTCCCGCAGGGAGCCCTGAAAGTCGCCCAGCAGCGCCTCGATGAGGATCTTCGGGCTGTGGGCGCGAATCGCCGCCAGCGTCTGCGCGACGTGCGCGGCGCCTCCGTCGAGGAGGTCGTCGCGGTCGACCATGGTCACCACGACGTAGTCGAGTCCCATGGCGGCGACGGTGCGGCCCGTGTGCTCGGGCTCGCGGGGGTCGTAGGCGCCCCTGGGGTTGCCCGTGGTCACGGCGCAGAAGCGGCAGCCCCGGGTGCAGGTGTCGCCCAGGATCATGATCGTCGCCGTGCCCTCGCCCCAGCACTCCCCGACGTTGGGGCACCGCGCCTCTTCGCAGACGGTGTAGAGCCCGTACTTTCGCAGGGTGGTCTTGATGTGGTTGTAGCGCTCGCCGCCAGGGGCGCGGACCCTCAACCACTCCGGCTTTCGCTCGTAGGTCATACGGATGCCTCCTTCGCCCGGACAGGGTTGGCGCGAACGGCGGCGCACGCTAGTCGCAACGATCTCGCGAAGTCAATCCGATGCCCCGGCGCGCGCTCGCGCGGCGCGCGCCGCCGTGCCATCACTCGCGCGCCGTGCTCAACCGCCTCGCCCCCATCGCCCTCGCGCTCTGCCTCTGCGCGACCCGCGCCGCGGCCCAGCCGCGCCCCGCGCGGACGCCCCCGACGACCGAGGTCGAGGCCGCGCCGGCCGCGGCCGAGGAGATCGTCTCGCAAGACTCGCCCCGCGCCTCGATGACGCGCTTTCTGCTCGCGGCGCGCGCGGCGCGCTGGGACGAGGCCGCGCGCTACCTCGACCTGCCCCGATCGCGGGAGGGCGACGCGCCTCGCCTCGCCCGCGAGCTGCTCGAGGTGCTCGACCGGCAGGTGTGGATCGACCCGAACGCGCTCTCGAACGACCCGCAGGGCGACCCCGGCGACCGGCTCCCGCCCCGCACGGACGAGGTCGCGCGCCTGCAGGGACCCACGGGCGCCACCGAGCCCGTGCGCATCACCCGCCGCACGCTCCACGACGAGGTCCTCTGGGTCTTCACCCGCCAGACCACCGCCCGCATCGAGGCGTGGTACGGCGGCCTCGAGGGCCGCTGGGTGCGCGAGCGCCTGCCCGCGTGGTCCCTCCGCCGGAGCGCGCGGCACCTGCTGGTCTGGCAGTGGATCGCCCTGCCGCTCCTCGCCCTCGCCTCGCTGCTCCTCGCGCGCCTGCTCGCGACGCTCACCAACCGCGCCGCCGCGCGGGCGGTGCACCGCGTGTGGCCCGACCTCGCCGAGGCCCTCCACGAGCGCGCCCTGGGGCCGGTGACCGGCCTCTGGATGGTGCCGCTCTTCGGCCTCGGCGCCGACGCGATGAACCTCTATCCCCCTGCGGCGCAGGCGGTGTCGGGCGTCGTGCGCGCCGCGCTCTTCGGCGCCGTCTTCTGGGGCGTCTGGGGCTCGGTGGGGGTGCTCTCCCACGCGCTCCTGGGCAGCGCCTGGGCCCGCGCGCACCCGAGCAGCGAGACGCTGGTCCCCCTGGGGATGCGCGTGCTGCGGGTGCTGGTGGTGGCCCTCGCGGTGACCGCGGTGCTCAGCGCCCTGGGGTACCCCGTGGTGAGCCTCGTGGCCGGCCTCGGGGTCGGCGGCCTCGCCCTCGCCCTCGCGGCGCAGAAGACCGGCGAGCACCTCTTCGGCTCCTTCGCCATCGGCCTCGACCAGCCCTTTCGCGTGGGCGACACCGTCAAGATCGAGGACCACCTCGGCACCGTCGAGAGCCTCGGGCTCCGCTCGACCCGACTGCGCACCCTCGGGCGCACCGTGGTCACCATCCCCAACGGCAAGCTCGCCGACCTGCGCATCGAGAACTACACCCTCCGCGACAGCTTCTACTTCAACCCGAAGCTCGCCCTCGCGCCGGGCACCGGGCCTGAGACCGTCGAGGCCATCCTGGCGGCGCTGCGAGAGGTCCTCGAGACGCACCCCGACCGCGCCCCCGACGAGCCCAACGTGTTCGTGCACAGCGTCACCGCCGAGAGCGTCGTCGTCGAGGCGCAGGGGTGGATCCGCGCCGAGAGCTGGGCCGTATACCTCCCGCTGCGCACCGCGCTCTACCTCCGCGTCCTGCGGGTCGCGCGGGAGCACGGCGCCACCTTCGCGGCGCCGATTCGCGTGCTGCGCAACGAGTAGCGCGCCTCGCGTTCGTTGATCTTCCAGCGCCGATGGGGTACTGCCCGGCACAACGAAGTTGGACTCGTCGTGGACGACAGGCGCGCGCATCGCAGGCCGCTACGAGCTCGTCGCGCCGATCTCGGACGCCGGCATCACCGAGGCCTGGTCCGCCCGAGACGCGCACGGCGGCGAGTTTCGGGTCTCGGTGCTCGGGCCGACGACCCCCGCGCTCGACTCGCTGCTCCCCGGCACCCAGGAGCGCGTGCGCGCCCTGAGCAACCCGGGCATCGTGACGCCGCTGGAGCTCTCCTCCGCCGAGGGCGTGTGCTTCGTCGCCAGCGAGCCCTTCGACGGCCGCCCCCTCGCCAACTGGCTCGAAGGCCACCGGCAGGCTGACACCCGGCCAGGCTTCGGGGTCGTGCAGCGGCTCTTCGATCGCCTCGCCGCCGCGCTGATCTCCGCCCACACCGCGGGCGTCGTGCACGGCGCGCTGTCGCCCCGGTGCGTGCTGCTCAAGCGCGTAGGCCAGGGCCAGCACCACCTGCGCGTGTGCGACCTGTCCCTCGGGCCCTTCACCGTGCAGAGCGCGTCGACGCCGAGCTGGTTCGAGTACCAGGCCCCCGAGCAGAAGGGTCCGCGCGCCGAGGATCCGGCGTCGGTGGACGTGTTCGCCGCCGCGGTGATCCTCGTCGAGATGCTCACCCTCGCGGCGGGCCCCCGCGCCGACGCGCGCGAGCCCTGGGGGCCCTTCGTGCGCGAGGCGAAGGGCGCCGCGGTGGTCGATCGCCTGGTCTCCCTCCGCGGCGACGTGCCCCGGCCGGTGTGGGAGGTCGTCGCGGGCGCGCTCTCGACCAGCGTTCGCGAGCGCGGCACCCTGCAGAAGCTCCAGCGCGCCCTGCGCGAGACCTGGACCGCGGTGGGCGAGTGGGACCGATCCGCCCTCGCCGAGCCCGATCCTCCCGCCCCCGATCCCTCGCGCGTCGGCGCCCGCGCGTCGATGCCGACCTCGCAGCCGAAGCCCCGAGGCGCCGATGGGATCGAGGGGTGGCAGAGCGCCGAGCGCGCCGCGGCCCCGGCGCCCCCGCCCCGCGCGCCGCTGCGACCGGCGCCCCCCTCCATGCCCGCGGCGCCGCCCGCGCCGCCCCCTCCCGCGGCTTCGTCCCTGAGGCCCCAGCCCCGCGACACCGCCCTGACGCCCCTGCGCCCCAGCGCGCCGAGCCACGATCCCCCCGAGGCCACCGAGGCGATCGACCTCCACGCGGCGGAGCTCTACCTGGCGCAGATGCGCGACGCCTCGGCGACGGTTCGAACGCCCCCGCGCCGTGCCGCGGCGCCCGCGCCCGCGCCCGAGGAGCGCGAGCACACCAAGGCCATCGACGCCTCGGCGCTCTTCGAGGGCTCGCTCTCGCACGGCGACTCCCTCGACGACTCGGCGGGCACCGCGGTGCTCGCGCAGGGGGGCGGCATCGCCGCGGCCATCGCGGCGGCCGATCGAGACCGCGTCGAGTCGACGCGCATGCTCGACCTCGCCCCGCCGATGGCCACGCCCCTCGCCGCCGCCGACCCCTCGGCGTGGGACGTGGGCGCCCCGAGCGTGCCCGACCCCTACGTCCGCCACGACGCGTCGAGCTACGGCAGCGACGACCCCTTCGCCGACCCTCGAAGCTCGATCCCGGGGTACGGCGGGCAGACCGAGGCCTGGGCCGCCGCGACGCCCCTGGCCCCGAGCGGCGGCACGCCCTTCAACTCGACGCTCAAGGCGATCCCCCGGAGCTCGCTGCCGACGCCCTCGCTGGCCCCGAGCGCTCCATCGACGCCCGAGAAGCTCTGGGGCGCCGCGCCCGCGCCCGCCCCGCCCCCGCCCGTGGCTCCCGAGCAGAGCGGCGTGCCGGCGTGGCAGTGGGGGGTGCTCCTCGCGGCGATCCTGGGCGTCGGCGCGGCGATGTACCTGGCGCTGACCTCGCGCTGAGCGTCGCCGGATGCGGCGCCGGGCGCGGCGGTGTACGCTGTCGTGCTCCGCGCTTGGACCGAACGCGGGGTACGGCCGTCGTAAGGTCGTCGATCCCCAAGGCGCCGCCGCGATGACCGCCCCCCCTACGCACACCCCCGACCTCCTCGTCGCTCGCGCGGCCCAGCGCCGCCTGCGGGCGCAGCGGGCGGCGACCGCGGTGATCACCTCGGGGCTGTACGCGCTCACGGCGCTGTGCGCGGCGATGCTGCTGGTGAAGCTCGGGGCGATCCCCGACCGGCCGGCCCGGGTGCTGCTGGGGCTCCTCGCGCTCTCGCCGCTGATGCTGGGGGGGGCGGCGTGGACGCGGCGGACGACCCTCCTCGACGCCGCCGCGCGCCTCGACGCGCACTACGGGCTCCACGACCGCCTCGCCATCGCGATTCAGTTCCGCGCCCTCCCTGACGACGCCCGCACGCCGTGGACCGACGCGGCCATCGCCGACGGCGAGGCGCGCGCGCGGGAGGGCCTCGACCCCGCGGCGGCGCTCCCCTGGCGCTGGCCCTGGGAGTCGCGCGGCGCGCTCGCGATGCTGGCTCTTTTCGCGGGCCTCTCGGCGGTGGAGTTCCCCGTCGCGCGCACGCTCCCGGCGCTGGTGATCCCGCCGACGGTGCGTCGCGACCCGCTGGTGCTCGACGACGACGACCTCGCGGCCTTTCGCGACATGGCGCGCGCCCTCGAGCGCGACGCGCGCTCGCCCGACGCCCGCCGCGCCGTGGGAGAGTTCCAGCGCTTCCTCGACGACATCTCGGCGCAGCGGCTCGACCGCGAAGACGCCTTTCGCCGCCTCGCCGCGCTCCAGCGCTCGATGGAGGCCAGCCAGCGCGACGAGCGCTCCCTCAACGAGCGCGCGATGCGCTCGGTGAGCGAGGCGATGCAGCGCGACGACGCGACCCGCGCGCTCAGCGACGCGCTGCGTCAGGGCGACGCCGCCCGCGCCGCGCAAGAGCTCCGCGCCCTCGCCGAGCAGGCCCGACAGCAGCGGCAGATGGACCAGGCCCGACGCGAGCAGCTCGCCCGCGCGCTGCAGCCCCGCGCCCAGACCGCGCAAGACGAGAGCCTGCGCCGACAGGTCGAGCAGGCCCGTCGCGAGATCGAGCAGATGCTCCAGCGTCAGCGGGAGCGGCAGCCCTCTCGGGCCGAACAGGACCTGCTCCGGCGCCGGCAGCAGGCCCAGGCCCAGCGCGAGCAAGAGCTGCAGCGGCGCGACGAGTCCCGTCGCCGCGCGGAGCACCTCCAGCGCGAGCTCTCGCAGGCCGCGCAGGACATGCTCCGCGACCTGCAGCAGGCCGCGCAGGGCATGGACCGCGCCGCCGAGGACCTCTCGCGCATGAACGACGAGCGCCAGGGGCAGATGTCCATGCAGGAGCTTCGGCAGCGCCTCGAAGAGCTGCGCGAGCAGATGCGCCAGCAGAACGGGCAGAACGGACAGCAGCAGCGCAACCGCCTGCAGCGCTTCTCCCAGAACGCCAACGGGCGCGGACAACAGGGACAGGGGCAGGGACAGGGACAGGGACAGGGACAGGGGCAGGGACAGGGGCAGGGGCAGGGACAGGGACAGGGACAGGGACAGGGACAGGGGCAGGGACAGGGACAGGGGCAGGGACAGGGACAGGGCGGCGGTCGTCCCGGTGGGCTCGCGCTCGTGCCGGGCGCGGGCGGGATCCCGATTCCCGCGGCGCAGGGTGCGACCCCCACGCAGGGCGGACAGCAGCCGGGCGGCAGCGCGGCCGGCGGCGGCGGCGCGGGGAGCGAGCACGACGAGAACCTCCGCGGCAGCGCGGCCGACCTCACCGGGCGCACCCGCGCCATCGCCGTGGCGGGGCAGCAGACGGGCAACGGGCCGTCTCGCTCTCAGGTGATCCGCTCCGCGGCGGCCGACGGCTTCGCCAACCGCCCGTATCGACAAGTGTATTCTCCCTACTGGGACCGCGCGCGGGAGGTGCTCCACCAGGGAGAGGTCCCGCCGGGCTACCGCTCGTACGTGCGCAGGTATTTTCAGCTCATTCGCCCTCGCGAGGAGACGGCCAACTGATGACCGCAGAAATTCCGCGTGAAGCCATCGAGAAATTTCAGTCTGACCTCGCGGCGGTGCGCGCCGAGCTCGCGAGGGTCATCGTGGGCCAGGGGGAGATCGTCGACGGCGTGCTCACCTGCCTCCTCGCCGGCGGCCACTGCCTCCTCGAAGGCGTGCCCGGGCTCGGAAAGACCCTGCTGGTGCGCACCCTCGGCCAGGCCCTGGACCTCTCGTTCTCGCGCATTCAGTTCACCCCCGACCTGATCCCCGTCGACATCCTCGGCGCGCAGATCCTCGTCGACGACGGCAAAGGGGGGAAATCCATCGAGTTTCAGCGCGGCCCGATCTTCGCGAACATCGTCCTCGCCGACGAGATCAACCGCGCCACGCCGAAGACCCAGAGCGCGCTCCTCGAGGCCATGCAGGAGCAGTCGGTCACCATCGCCCGCACCTCGCACACCCTCGCCGCGCCCTTCTTCGTGCTCGCGACGCAGAACCCCCTGGAGATGGAGGGCACCTACCCCCTCCCCGAGGCGCAGCTCGACCGCTTCTTCTACAAGCTCCAGGTGGGCTTTCCCGACCGCGAGGCGATGCACGCGATCCTCGACCGCACCACGGGCAACGAGGTGGTCGCGGTGAAGGCCGTGCTCCAGCGCGCGCGCATCCTCGCCCTGCGCGAGCTCGTGCGGCAGGTGCCCGTCGCGCGCTCGGTGCAAGACCTCGCGATTCGCGCCGTCATGGGGACCCACCCCGACAGCGCCGAGGCCACGCCCAAGGTGAAGCGCTTCGTGCGCTTCGGCGCGTCGCCCCGCGGGGCGCAGGCCGTGCTCCTCGGGGCGAAGATTCGCGCGGTGATGCAGGGGCGCATCGCGGCGAGCGGAGACGACGTGCGGGCCTGCGCCCTCCCGGCGCTGCGGCACCGAATGATCCTGAACTTCGAGGGCGAGGCCGAGGGCGTGCGCGCCGACGACGTGCTCGACGAGGTCCTCGGGTCGCTGAAGTCGAAGGACTGAGCGCGCTGGTGTCGCCGCCGCGCACATGGCTCGACCGCGTGCTCCGCCGCGAGGCGCCCGCGGCCCCCGCCGAGGACGAGCTCTTCGACGAAGAGATCCAGCGTCGGCTGGAGTACCTCGCCGTGGTCTCGCGGAGGCTCTTCGCGGGGAGGCTCCGCGCCGAGCGCCGCACGAAGAAGTCGGGCACGGGCATCGAGTTCGCCGACCACCGCGACTACGCCCACGGCGACGACCTGCGCAACCTCGACTGGCACGTCTACGCCCGCACCGACCGGCTGCTGGTCAAGCTCTTCGAAGAAGAAGAGGACCTCGCGATCTACGTGCTGGTCGACTGCTCCGAGTCGATGAGCTTCGGCGACGGAAAGAAGTTCACCCACGCCCGCAGGCTCGCCGCCGCCCTCGCCTACGTGGGCCTCGCGAACCTCGACCGCGTCGCCCTGCTCGGGTGGAGCACGACGAGCTCGAAGCGCATGCCCCCCGCGCGAGGCAAGGGCAGGATCTTCAAGGTCTTCGAGTTTCTCCGCGGGCTGCGCAGCGAGGGGGAGACCGACCTCGCGGGCGCCGCGCGGAGCTTCGCCGCCGAGAACAAGCGCCGCGGCGTCGCCATCATCGTCTCAGACCTCTACGACCCCGAAGGCTTCGAGCGGGGGATCAACGCGATTCGCTACCAGAAGTTCGAGCCCATGGTGGTGCACGTGCTCGACGGCGACGAGCTCAACGGCGCCGCGCATGGAGACCTCGTGCTCGAAGACGTCGAGACCGGCGCCGAGCGCGAGGTGACCCTCACCCCGGCCCTCATCGAGCGCTACCACGCGCAGCACGCGCTGTGGCGCAGCGAGATCGAGTCGTTCTGCAAGGCGCGACGGGTCCCCTACGCCGCCGCCGACGTGCGCGGGGCCTTCGAGGACCAGGTGCTCGACCTCTTTCGCCGCATGGGCATGGGGCGCTGATGGAGTTCCTCGGCGTCTCGCCCGACAAGCTGGTGCCGCTCTTTGGCGTGGCCGCGGCGGCGGTGGTGGGGCTGTACATCCTCAAGCTCCGGCGCCGGCGCCTCGTGGTGCCCTTCGCGCGGCTCTGGGACCGCGTGCTCGACGAGCGCCCCTCCAGCGCCCTCTTCAAGCACCTCCGCCGCGTGCTCTCGCTGCTGCTCCAGCTCCTGCTCCTCGCGCTGCTGGTCTTCGCGCTCTCCGACCCTCGCCGCGCGGGGGCGACGGGCGCGGGGCGCACGCGGGTGGTGCTGCTCGACTCCAGCGCGAGCATGAAGGCCACGGACGTCCCTGGCACCCGCGCCGAGGCCGCCCGCCGCGCCGCGCGGCAGCTCGTGCGCGCCATGGGCGCCGCCGACCGCGCCCTCATCGCGTCGATGGACGCCGAGGTCACCGCCCTCGCGCCCATGTCCGACGACGTCACCGAGCTCGAGGCCGCCGTGCGCGCCTACGCGCCGAGGGACACGGGCCTCGACCTCGCCCGCGCGCTGCGCTTCGCCGCCGACGCGCTGCGCGGCGCGTCGAACCCCGAGGTGGTGATCCTCGGCGACGGCGACTACGACCTCGCCGACTCTCCCCTCGGGGGGATTCCCCTGCGCTTCGTGCCCATCGGCCGCGGCAGCCGCAACGTCGGGATCACGGCCTTCTCGGTGCGGCGCTACCCCCTCGACAAGTCTCGCTACGAGGTGCTCGCCGAGGTGCGGAGCTGGTCGCAGCGCCCCGAACGCGTCGAGCTCACGCTCCTCGCCGACGGCGCGCCCGTCGAGGTCACCGCGCTCAGCCTCGCGCCGGGGCAGAGCGCGCAGAGGGTGCTCCCCAACCTCTCGGGGGCGAACGCGTCTCTCGAGGCCCGGGTGCGCCTCGCCGACGGCGGCCACGACGACCTCCCCGCCGACGACCGCGCCTACGCGACGCTCCCTCCGAGGCGCCGCGCGCGGGTGCTCTCGGTGTCGCGGGGCAACCGCTACCTCGAGGCCGCGCTGCTCCTCGACGAGTACCTCGACGTGACCGAGTGCACCCCCGAAGACACCCCCGCGCGCCTGCGAACCGATCGCTTCGACGTCGCCGTGCTCGACGGCGTGACCCTCCCGCTCCCCGAGGGCACGCACGGGATCTTTCTCCGCCCCGACGGGGCCGACGCGCCCCTCCCCCACGACGAGGGCTTCGTCTCGGCGCCCGCGGGGAGCGCGATCACCTTCGCCGAGGTGTCGCGTCGGCACCCGGTGATGCGCTTCACGAGCGACCTCGAAGAGGCGCACATCGGGCGGATCCTTCGGTACCGCCCCGCCCCCTCCGACCGCGTGCTGGGCCGCTCGGCGCAGGGCCCGCTCCTCGTCGCGGGAGAGCGCGGCTCGCAGCGCTTCGTGCTCTTCGCCTTCGATCCCCGCGAGAGCGACGTGCCGCTGCTGATCTCGTGGCCCGTGCTGCTGCTCAACAGCATCGACTGGTTCGCCGACGAAGACCCCGCGTACCTCTCGTCGTTTCGCACCGGGACCGCCTGGCGCGTGCCCGTGCCCGCGGGCGTCGAGCGCGCGACGGTCGAGACCCCCTCGGGGCGTCGGGTGAGCGTGCCCGTGAGCGAGGGGCGCGCCGTGTTCTTCGGCACCGAGGCCGGGCTGCACCGCGTGCACGCCAACGAGGCGCACACGCTCATCGCGGGGAACATGTTCGAGCCCGACGAGTCGCGCTGCGGGCACCGGGCGACGATCACCGTGGGCGGCGCCCGCGCCACGGCGCCTACGCCCGGCCGCGCGGGCGTGCGCCGGGAGCTGTGGATCTACCTGCTCCTCGGCGCGACGGCGATCCTCGTGGGCGAGTGGGTGTCGTGGCACCGACGCGTCACGGTGTGAACCGGGCGTCATGGTGCGCGGGGTGAACCTCGCAGCAATTCTCGAAGAACCAAGGCTGGCTCGCATCATGCTGTCTCACCCGGGTAGCGCCGAATGGAGGTGCACCATGAACGGGAATGCTTTGGAGCTTGTGGTCACACGGATGCGCCGGGCCCGCGCCCGGGGATCGCTGCGCGAGGCCTGGCGTCACGCCGTGACCCTGACGGTCCGCGACGAGCGGGACCCTCGCTGGTGGGTCCACCGCGCGACGCTGGCCGCGCAGATCGGCCGCGGCGACGACCTGCGGAGCGCGCTGCGGCAGGCGATGTACCTGTTCCACCAGGAGGGACGCGACGGGTGCGCCGCCGCGCTCTCGATGTGGCTGCGCCGCAAGGAGATCGAGGCCCACCGGGCCCACCGAACGAACTGAGCGGCGATCTTCGCGAAGTGTCGGCGGCGTTGCGCTACGAATGCGGGATGCGAATCTGGCTGATCGCGCTGTCGGTGATAGGCGCCTCTTGCGAGCGGAGCACCCCACCCGCCGCCAACGACGTGACCGAAGCCGCGGTCGACGCCGCCAAAGACGTGCCCGACGGGGCGCTCCCGGCCTGCGGCACGGGCGGACCGATCGCCCTCGCGCGCTGCGTCGACGGCGCGCGCTACCAGGCCGACCTCGAGTCCATCGCGAGGGCGCGCCCCCCGGCGTCGGCGCACTGGCAGGTCGTGCAGGACCTCTGCGCGACGCGCCTCACCGAGCTGGGCTTCACCGTCGAGCGCCACAGCTACGGCACGGGGGTGAACGTGGTGGGCGTGCGCGAGGGCACCACCGAGCCCGCGCGTCGGGTGCTGGTGGGCGCGCACTACGACCACATCCCTGGATGCGCCGGCGCCGACGACAACGCGACGGGCGTGGCCGGAGCGCTCGAGGCCGCGCGGGTGCTCGCGACGCGGAGCTACCTCCGCACGCTGGTGGTCGCGTGCTGGGACGAAGAGGAGCGCGGGCTCCTCGGCAGCCGCGCCTACGCCCGCCGCGCGCGGGCCAACGGCGAGACCGTGGAGGCCTACTTCAACTTCGAGATGATCGGCTACGTCGACCGTACGGCCGGCTCGCAGCGGTTGCCCGCGGGGATCAACCTGCTCTTCCCCGCCGCGGCGCGGGAGTGGCAAGAGCGGGAGCGGCGCGGAGACTTCGTCGCGGCCATCGGCAACGAGCGCGCGGACTACTCCCTCGACGCCCTCGAGTACGCCGCAGATCGCCTGGGCTTCCCCTTCATCCCGCTGCGGCTCAGCACCGAGATCATGTCGTCTCCGCTCGTCGGCGACCTGCGCCGCTCGGACCACGCGTCGTTCTGGGACAACGGCTTTCCCGGCATCATGCTCACCGACACCTCCGAGTTCCGCTACGACCGCTACCACTGCCGCGGCGGCCCCGACGTCACCGACGGCCTCGACCGCGAGTTCGCGTCGCAGGTGGTGGCGATCACGGTGTCGGCCGCCGCCGAGTCCCTGGGCCTGCGGCGCTGAGCGCGCGGCGACGTCGCCGTCGCGGTACGCTGGCGCGATGCGCGCGGTGGTGATTCGTCGAGCCGGAGGGTACGAGCAGCTCCGCGTCGAGCGTCGGCCCTCGCCGCGTCCGGCGCGGGGCGAGGTCGTCGTGCGGGCTGAGGCCATCGGGGTGAACTACGCCGACTGCGTCGTGCGCATGGGTCTCTACGCGTCGGCGAAGAAGTACGTCGGATGGCCCATCACGCCGGGCTTCGAGCTCGCGGGCGAGGTCGTCGCGGTGGGAGACGAGGTCACCGACCTCAAGCCCGGCGACCGGGTGATGGCCCTCACTCGATTCGGCGGATACGCGACCGAGGTGGTCGTGCCTCGGGCGCAGGTGTTTCCGTTTCCGCGGGGGTTCACGGCGCGAGAGGCCGCGGCCTTTCCGACCGTCGCGCTCACGGCGTGGTACGCGCTCTTCGAGCTGGCGCGGCCGCGCGAGGGCGACCGGGTGCTGGTGCACTCCGCGGCGGGCGGCGTGGGGAGCTCGCTGGTGCAGCTCGCGCGCCTCGCGGGCGCCGAGGTCACCGGCGTCGTGGGGGCGTCGCACAAGGTGGCCCTCGCGCGGTCGATGGGCGCCGCGCACGTCATCGACCGCGCCCGCGAGGACGTCTGGGCTCGCGCAGAATCGATTGCGCCGCAGGGGTATGCGATCATCCTCGACGCGAACGGCGCCGACTCGCTGCGGGCGTCGTGGGCGCACCTCGGCGCGCCGGGGAGGCTCGTGGTGTACGGCTTTCACACGATGCTGCCGAAGACGGGAGGGCGCCCGTCGTGGCCGCGCCTCGCGTGGTCGTGGCTGCGCACGCCGCGCTTCTCGCCCCTCGACATGACGGGGCAGAACCGCTCGGTGATGGGCTTCAACCTCTCGTACCTCTTCGAGCGCCACGACGTGCTCGCGCGCGCGATGGGCGAGCTCCTCGCGCACGTCGCCGCGGGGCGGCTCGTGTCGCCGCCGGTGGAGGCGATCGCCTTCGACGAGGTCGCCGACGCGCACCGACGACTGGAGTCGGGGGCGACGGTGGGAAAGCTCGTGCTGACGGTGTGAGGGGCGCGACAGCCTGCGAGGAGCTCCTTGCGCCACCGCCTGAGTCAACGCGTCCGCGCGCCAGGAAGGGGTGCAGTTCCATCTGAGGGGCGCATCAGGCGTCGTGCCGCGCGCGGGCGTCGCGCACAAGTTCGACGCGGCGCACGTTCCCTCCACCCCTTTGCTCCCCTCCTCCATGGGCTTCGCCGATGGAGGAGGGGCTGCGTCCTTCGGGGTGATTCTCTGCGTCGAACGGCCCTTGGGATGCGTCGCATTTCTTGAGCCCGCGGCGGTGTCTGCCATCGCTTGTGTCTCAGCCCCTCCTCCATCGGCGAAGCCCATGGAGGAGGGGAGCAAAGGGGTGGAGGGAACGTGCGTCGCGTCGAACTTCTGCGCGACGCCCGCGCGCGGGGGAAGCCGCCCGCAGAGCTCGCGGTGGCCTACGGCTCCCAACGGACCTCGACCGGGGTGTAGCGCACCTGCGCGGTCCCATCCCCGGAGCGGTGGCCGGTGCAGAACACCCGGCCCTCGCGGGTGACGGCGCAGTAGCCGTCGCCGTGACACGCGGCGAAGTTCACCACGTCGCGCACGCCCATCACCCGCGACGGCGTGTTGATGCAGGTCCCGAAGCTCGCGTCGGGACAGGTCTCGCGCGGGGCCTCCACGTCGATCCCGATCAACGACGGACCCCACCCCCACAGCGTCCCGTCTTCGGTCAGCGCCATGACCTCATGGTGATTGAACTGAACCTGCCGCACATGGGAGATCCCTGGAACCCGCCTCGGCGTAAGGTATTCGTAGTTCGCCAGCCACATCGACGCAGGCAGCCCGAGGTGGCCGCGGCCGGAGTATCCCCAGCAGTAGAGGTCGCCCTCGCGGTCGATCACGCATTGCCCGAAGTACCCGAGCGAGACATCGACCACGTTGGGGGGCGTGGACTGTGCGACAGGCGTAGCCCCCAGGCGCAAACTCGGGACTCGGGGGTCGGGGTTGTAGTAGCCTCGCTCAACACACTCCAGGGCGCCCGAGTCTGTGACCGCGCACAGCGCTTCGTCGATCCACCCGAAGCGACGCACACCTGAAGGCCAGTATCGGATCCAACGCACTCCCCTGCAGGCGCTATCGTAGGTGTGCATCCATGCGGCCCCACTCCGCTCAACAAGTGTCAGGAGCCCCCACCGAGTCGACGCGTCCACGACGTCCCCGAACGCATCGACTCGAGTCGGCGCGGACAGGTAAGGCACAGAGCCCTCTTCACTGTCGCACCCCAATTGAGAGACAGAACGCCGAAGGTACCCCGAGACCCAGAGTTTCTGTCGGTCATCGATCACTATCGTGTCGATGTACTCCGCGCTGACGTGCACCGCGGGTCGATCGAATGGAACCAGGCGTGGCGAGAAGAGGTCTACATCGGGTCCGGCGCGCCCCCAGCAATAGACTCTCCCCGCCCGCGTTCGGAGACATCGCTGCGCGAACGCGCTGCACGACACCTGGACCGCCGGATCCAGTGGCACAGGCAGGTCAGGACGATCGACGGCAGCCAGCACATCGGTCAATGTCACGACATCGTCAGGCGTGTCTGAAGACGCATCGGGCCCCAGAACCGCATCGGGACCACCTGAGTCGAATCCATCCGAGAAGATACCCCGGTCTTCCTCCCCACCCCGCCTGATGTCGGCATGCAGTGCACCACCATCTCCTGTGAACAGTGGAGCGTCGAGGTCGCGTCTTCCCGCGTCACCGACACTTGCCCGAACATCGGGTCGAGTGACGCAGCCCACGTGCAGAAGCAGAACCGCCCACCTCGTCACGTCTACGCTCCTCCGGCGAACAGTGCCGACGCTCGAGTCGACAGCATGTCCCTGAACCAGACCGGATCAAGCAACAGGTGATACGGGTCCGTCGCGTCCATCGGGTCGAAGTTCCTCGCGGCCGCTGCGATGCGAAGCGCCTCGCCCTTGAGATCTCCAATCAACACGCCGAGGAGGCCACCCGCGCGATCGAGGCTCTCGGGATCGTCCAGGTTGAAGCGGGTCGCCGGATCTGAGTTCCAGCGGTCCACGTATTGGCTGAGCCCGCGGCGATCGAGGAGGAACTGCGCGTCGTCGACCGAGCTCTCATCCCCCTGCCGCCACGCGAGCCCTCCGCCCTCACGCGTGAGAACTCCCACGGCGACGAGCCGGTCGTTCACGGGATCGCGCACCTGCTGGAGAAAGACCGAGGCGCTGGCGAACCATCCGTTGAGCTGCGTCAGCGCCTGACGGAGCATGTCCCGCGTCGGCTCGGGTGGAGCAGACGGCGCGGCCGTCGTCCACGTTGAGATGAACGCCGGCTCGATCGTACGCGTCGGCGAGATCGTTCGTGTGCCCACGTAGCGCCGGAGGTAGCGCACGCTCCGAGAGACCCGAGCGACGAGGTCGAGCACCTCCCACCCCGCACGCAAGAAGCCCACGCGCGCACCGACGCTCGGCGCGACACGCTGAGCGTCGCGGTGAATCGCGTCGAGCTCGGCGACCCGCGGGATCGCTCGGGAGAGGTCACCGTGGCCCGGCGGATCGATCCCATCGAGCTGCGCGAGCTTCTGTTGCAGCGTGCTCAGCCCGAGCTCCCAGGAGCCCTGATACCCTTCGAGGGAGCGGTCCAGAAGCTCGCACCACGCCGACTCGACCGCATCGAAGAAGCCCACCAGTCGCTGCGCCAGGGCCTCGTCGGGCCCTGGAGACTCTCCCCCCTCCGTCGCGACGCAGAGCGATCGGCAGTAGTCACGCCGAAGATCCCGTTGCACCTCGGGGTCCATGGCGGCGCTCCAGCGGGCCTCGGGCGAGTCGCCGAGGTTCCAGAGTCGCGCGGCGAGCTCAAACCACTTCGGACCGTCGAGGGACCACGCCGCCGAGGCCTCCCCCACGAACGCGCGCGCCCTGCACCGATGGCTGAAGGTGAGCGCGGCGCCCAGACGGCGGCTGTAGAGCCTTGGCGCGAGGTACCACTGCCCGTCGAGCAGGTACTCGTACACGCCCGTGACCGGCGCCACGAGGCTCCATCGCGCGAAGTTGAAGCGCTCCGGCATCGCGTGCCAGTCACGCAAGGGCGATCCCGTCCACCGCCGCGTCGGCTCGTACTCGGGCAGATCGCGCACACCCGTCACAAACGCGATGACGTTGCCCCGCAGGGTCGTCTCATCGTCGAGGCGCGCCGTCTCGCGCGCCATCGCCTCACGCGCGCTCGCCTCGGTGATGGGCGCGCCACGCCAGTCGCTGTAGGCGGCGAGGGTGAACCACACCTCCACCGGCTCGGGCCCAGGAGGCACGACGAAGCGCCCGAGCAGCGCGTTGACCAGGTCGACGTAGCGGCGACTGAACACATCGGACTGACGACCGGTGCGTAGAATCCCTTGCGCTGCAAGCTCATCGGGAGAGAGCGCCGCGCGGCCGAAGCCCACGCGCAGCGGCGTCGGCACGACGAAGGGCGTCGAGACGCCCTCGAGGGTGACCGGGTTCAGGTAGGCGTAGTTCGGCACCCGCTGCCCCGAGAGCATGACGCTGGCGCCCCCCGCGGGCTCGGTCTGCTCCGCCGCGAAGAGGGGCACCCCCTTGTGCATGCGCCACTGACTGGGCGCGCTCTGCGCTTGCAGCACCTGCCCGCCCACCCCGCCGTTGCTCTCGCTGACGCTCAGCGCACACGCATCGCACTGGCACCATCCGCCGCCGTCGTTGGGGAGCAGCGACACGACGGCCTCGTTCTCCGGGGCGGTGCGAAGCGCGTCCACCTGCCCGACGCACGCCGCGGCGAGCTGCTCGGCCATGTCGCCACGCACCGGCGCCAGCCGCCCTGCCGCGCCCGAGGGCGTCGCGTCGATCGCATAGACGCAGAACTTCCAGTCGGTGCCGGCGGGCTGGTGCTCGCGGAGGATCGTGCTCGCCCGCGAGAGCGGGATGAACCGCTCAGAGCCGTCTCTGCGACCGCCGACGACCCACCCGAAGGCCCTCAGGCGCGGGCCCATCGTGTCGGCCGAGTACGCCCTCCCGCGACCCGTGAGCGCCCCAAGCTGCTCTGTGGGGATCTGCGGCGTCGCCAGGTTGCTCGGGGAGAGCGCGAGGAGCCGCTGCGGGAGCTCGTTCGGCAGCGCCTCGAAGCCGCCCCACGCGCAGCCGTCCTCCGTACCGATGGTCTCGGTCAAGGGGATCAGCCGGTCGGCCCGGATGGGACGCCCGAGCTCCGGGGGCAACGGAAGCATCGTGGGCCCCGAGCCCTCGGTGATGGGCCCGGCGCCGCTCAGCGACACCCGCGGACGGATGTCGGGGTAGAACTCGGGATGAACTTGAACGCGTCGAAAGTCCGACAGAACAGGGTCGAACTCGAATGGCTCAACATGTCATGGAGCGCGTGGGGCACGGGGACGCGCGTCTCCTTGCGAATCAAGGCGCGCGTGGGCCACGGGACCGGCGTCGAGCACAAGGGCGAAGAGCGCGGCTGCCCCTCGGGGTTCTTCTCGTAGAGGTAGATCCGCTCGTCGGCTGGGTGCAGGCGATTGTTCAGGGCCCAGTCTCTCACCGCGTCGATGGCGGCGAGGCTCTGCACCCTTGCCGAGAGCGCGTCCAGCGAGCGGCCGCGATAGTCGGGCTCATCGTAGAGGTTCAGCGAGGAGTCAGGCGCGTCGCGATCGAGGATCCACGACGGCGACCGAGGCACCACCGTGCCACTCGGCCCCGGCCAGAGCCAGCGCGCACCCGCGTGTCGGGCGAGCAGATGAACCACCCCGAAATAGGTGCCCCACCCGACGCCGCCGAGGATGATCAGATGGCGCCTCGCCCGCATCGGGTCTCGTAAGGCGAGCACCACGAAGCCGTCGCCGTCCGGCGCGAGCTCGGGCGAGAAGGCCTGCCCTGCCGACGGGATCGGAACGCGCGACAGGAGCTCTGGACGAACCCACCCCCAGTGCGGGCGGAGCAGCGCGCGGACCGCCGCGTTGACGCCGACGTGAATCAAGTTCGCGTCGGCCACCGCGGGATCGTCTACACGGTCTTCGTAGATCGTCTCGAGGGCGACGTCGGTGCGAGCCCGCACGGTCTCCACCATCCGCTCGGCCGCGTCGGTGATCCGGCTGCGCCGCGCAGGCTCCAGCGCGAGCAGCGCGCGGGCACGCTCTGCGCGCGATGCCCACGGCCTCACGGGCGGCACGCCCAGGGGCAGCACGACCACCGCGCGCTTGCTGCTCCCCGCCTCGACGACCGGGAACCCATCGGGGATGAAGGGCTTGATCGGCTCTCCGAAGGCGGGGCCTCGAAGCGCGCGTCCTGGCAGGTCGCGAAAGGTCATGGGGTGCTCCCGTCGAGGGGCACAAGGCGAGGCGCGGACGGCCGCAGCCACCACGCGGGGCCCATCAGCCGCGGGATCACCCGCTGCGCCGCATGCGCCATCTCGCGCAGTGAGGGACGCTCGAAGGCCGCCACGATCCAAGGCGGGAGCGGGGTAGGCGGAGACTCGTGCGACACCGCGAGGATCCTCGGCTCGCGCGCGCGGCGCTGCGCCGCCGCCAGCGCCTCCCAGCGACACCAGGGGCAGGCGCAACGCGCGGGGAGAAGTTCCCAGGGCGCGAGCAGGCGCGTCAAGGGATGCTGCGCGGTGAGCATGGGCCGCGCGGTCTCGGCGCAGTCGACGCACTCCGACAGCGCGGCCCGCGTGGCGACAAGGCACGATCCTGCTCGGGTCGCGCGCGTGATCCCAGGTCCCTTCGTCATCATCCCACCCTTCGCGCCACGGCGAACCAGGCGAAGCATATCCCTCACGACCGTGGATACTGCCAGGGGATGTGGGTGCCCCCGAGCGTCGCAGGCGTGCCCTCCAGCCGTGTACCCACCGCGAGCACGTAACCGGGCCGAGGCACCTCGATGGCACCGGAGAAATTGCACCCCTGGAGTAGCATCGCGCTGGTCAGCCGAGCGCGCCACTCGATCGCCGGAGCGCCCCCCGTCACGGTTCCGTCCAGGGGAGGCTCCTGGACGACCCCTGTGAGGGCCACCGTGGTCGGCCGCATCACGAGAGAAGAGACGAGGTGACGCAGGCTTCGGGTTCGGGCGTGGATCACGTTGATCTGCACCCAGCCCACCGTGACCTCGGGACCGGCGAGCCTGGAGGCATCGCCCTCGGTGATCTTGAACGGGCCTCCGTTCTTGATGATGCGAAAGGCTGGCGCGGGGTCGGTCACTCGGATATCGGCCCCGCCCTCCGTCGACGGGGCCTGATTGTCGAACTGGCAGCCGATGACGTCGAGCATCCCAGAGATCACCTCCACCATCGAGTTTGCGCGGCCGACAAAGGTGCACCCGTCCAGACGAAGCCGCGAGTCTCCGGTGCAACGAACGCCGAAGTGCCCCGACTTCAGCGCCGTGCCGACCTGAAACCAGCACTCTCTCACCGTGATCCGCCGGGGGTCGCCGGGCGCGCTGGTCGCCACGGCGAGGCCCTTGACGCCAAAGAAGGAGCAGCGAACGAAGTCGAGGGCCTCCGTCCCTCGCCATGCGTCGATGGCGGGTGCAGGGGCGAGCGAGTCGAGCTCGCGCTCATCGGATGCCGTGGTGTCGAAGGCCACGTGCTCGAAGCGAACAGGACCGACGTCCTGGGCGAACACCAGCGGCTCCGTCGAACTCATCTCCGGACCGCGGATCAAGGTCGATTCGAGCACCGGATCGCCGACCGGATGCCGCCCCTGGAACTGGAACGCGATCGGGCTGCCCGCGGCCGCGCGGGTCAGATCCAGGGCGTAGCGCAGCACATAGGGCC
This sequence comes from Polyangiales bacterium, assembly GCA_041389885.1. Taxonomy (GTDB): domain Bacteria; phylum Myxococcota_A; class Polyangia; order Polyangiales; genus JAWKRB01. The sequence continues at coordinate 255,529 of JAWKRB010000007.1, forward strand.
CCGTGAGCCGCACGGGCACGGCCTCCCGGCGCTGTCGAGCCCTCTCCGCCGCGAGCTCGACCGCAAGCTGCAACTGCTCGTCGACAGAGCCGATCCACCACTCGGGGCGAATGACCTCGAGCGGTCCGAGGAGACGAACCCGGGCGCTCCCCTCAATCCGAAATCGTGGTTCAAATCCTAGATCAATGGCACCCAGAACATCGAATCGGGCGCCGCGTCGGAGCGTGACCGAGGCCCCAGGCCCCATGAACCACAGGCAGCGTTCGTCAAGCTCCAGAGAGGCGGATAGCTCCAGCTGCGCGGAGAGATAGACCGTGAGTGGACCTCCTGGGGGTGCACCGTCCAGCGCGAGCCTCACCCTCGCGCCCAGGTCGTCGCCACCCGCGGCGAAGCCCACATCCATCAGGTTGATGAAACGATCCCCGAACGGCTCCGGCATATCTTCACCCTATTCAGAGACGAGCACCGGCAGGCCCTGCGCGATCAACCGATCGCTTACCAACTCGGCTTCGGGGATCGCGCGGCCCTCGCGGATGCCCGCCAGGAGATCCCCAGGGAGCGGTCGCGGCACCGCCGCGGGCGACAGCCACGTCGCGAACATCGGGTCCACCACCGTGGTGAAGCTGCTCCCAACGTTCATCACGAGAGAGCGCGCGCTTTGCCGGACGGCGTAGCGCTTGAACGCGCACCCCACCAGCACCAGCGGCACCTCGCTGTCGGGCCACCACACCGAGGGGGGCGTGAACAACCGCCGCTCCTCCAGAGTGTGCATCCCAGGACGCCGAAAGGTCATTCCCGTAAGAGGAAATAGCGCATCCGTCTGCCGCTCCAGATCGCTGAGGTTGACGTCCCCCGCGCCAACGTTGAGCAGGCTGACCGCGCCGGGACGCCGTCGACGGATCGGATCGGCCCCCAGGTGCCACCAGCTCTGCGAGTCGGCGTGAAGCACCGTGAGGTGCGGGGCCGCACCGTCCTCGTCCGATGCCAGCCACAGATCCTGACCGTCCGGCTTCTCGTGGGTGCCCGTCGCCGGCGCGGCGCGCGAGGGCCGAGGTCCCTCCCCCAGGTGGAACGAGACGGCGCGGACGCATAACGAGACTCCCTTCACCCAGATGCCCGCAGCGAGGTCCATGACCGTGACGGGGCGCCCCTGACGGTCGAAGTAGGCACCCTTGGTCTGAAACACCAGCGACGACATCAGCTCGAAGAGCGCACCGCCGGTTGAATCGAGATGAATCGCATGTCGCGAACTCCTCGTCGGCAGGCTTGCAAGCGACCCCGAGGCGCTACCCGTCGAAAGCACCGCATCGAGTAGACAGGACTCCATCGAGTACCGCGCGGCGCGGCGCGAGACCAGCGCCCGAGGTCGCGTCGAGCGCAGGCCCGAGGATCCCGCCGGGTGCCCCTCGAAGGGTCCCGCCTTCAACCCGACGATGGCCTCACGCCCCCCAGTCAAGCCACAACGCTCCAGGCGAACGTGCCGCCCAGGCACAAGCGGGGCGAGGTCAGGCGTCGTCGCCTCCTCGATGAGCAGCGCGTGCGCCACGTCCCGCGTGGAGCGTTCGCCGGCCGCGAACTCGAAGCACCGAAAGCCGACGCCCGAGATCTCGGCGCTGACCTTCGGATGGAGGCGCAGCAGCGCCGAGCGATCATCCTCCAACGCGTTCGGCTCGCGCGCCCACGGGGAGGCCCCCCGCGGATACCGATTGAGCGATGGGATACCCAGACCGCGCCTTGTGGCGTCACCGCTCCCCGACATCCAGAGCGCGCCACGCCCGTTGACGTCGGGCAGCACCTCGAGCGTCTCGTTGACGCTGTAGACGCCGTTGGAGACGACGGTGAGCGGAGGGAGGCTCACGCCATCCCGGTCGCGATCTCGCACCGCCGCGTGCAGACACGCTTGATACCACCTCAGGCAGCGAGCACGGACCTCGCCCGTTGGACTCGGCTTCGGGAAACCTCGCACACCATCCGGCGTGCGGCGGCGCCGAGCAGGAGCTTGGCGCTGACCCAGCCCTCGATCGTGTCGGGCCGGGCTGGGCAGCCGACCGAGGCCACCCAGCGATTTGTCACGTTTGGATGAAGCTCCACCTGCCACCTCAGGCGGTACAGAGCAAGGATTGCTTCGTCCGACAGCAGCTCGGCGGGCACCGTCGTGAAGACCACCACGTACTCGGACCACAGCAGGTCCTTCGCTCGCGTCCTTGCCCTTCTCCTTGGAGGAGCCGCCGCCGGGCCTTCTTCGCCTGCGGCCTGGGCAAGCGAATCGCGATCATGTCCGAAGACTGCGCAGCCCTTGCATTCGACGATCACCGCTCGGCTGCGAGCCTGGTCTCGCGTTCGGAAACGGAGCACCCACGCTCCACGTCGATCGGTTGGCGGCGGCGGGCGTCGAGCACGGGCAACGTCCCGCGGTTGTAGCGGACGATCAGGTCGCCGCCGTGGATGACCGAGTGCTCGATGCTCGGCGGGTGCTGTAGGCGCACGGTCCACCAGATCCAGGTCGCCCGGCTGGATGGGCGAAGTTTCGAAGGGTCTCGCCGCCCTTGTCGTCGGTGAAGTGCGCCTGCTCGGGGACGCAGTTTGTGCGTGGATGCGTAGTGGACACGGAAGGTTGTGCCCATCGCGCCCGGTCGCGTCTTCGTGGTCGCGTCGGTGCGAGAAGATCCGGAAAGCCTGCCCGACCGCGCCGCGTCGAACATCTCCGGCGCACCGATCATCTGCGCCGCCAGCTCCGAGAGCCAGGGACTGACCGCGCATGCGGTAATGGAGCGCGACGGCCGACACGGTCCACCAGCTTCGACGCAGCCGCCAGCGCCACGGTCTGGTCGAGGGAACTCACGGTCTGCACGTGATGCAGCACCAGTCGCAGTAGCGCTAACCCCGGATCCGGAGCTTGGCCTTCTCCTCGCGCCGGTGGCCGAGCGGATCGAGCGGGCAAAGCCGCAGCTCTTCCGCCCGCTGCGTCCAGTTTTTCGGCAGGAACGACTGGATCGTCGCCCAGCCGGCGGGGGTCTCGGCTCGGTTCCCGCTCAGGGTGGTTCGAGACGCGAGCAGCACGCTCTGCGCGGCGCGGGTGACGACCTGCATCTCACCGCCGAGGTAGCTCCCTACGACGCAGAGCGTCCCATCGCTGCCGTTCGCGTCGGACAGCACCTCGAGCGTCTCGTTGACGCTGTAGACGCCGTTGGAGACGACCGTGAGCGGAGGGAGGCTCACGCCATCCCGGTCGCGATCTCGCACCGCCGCGTGCAGACACGCTTGATACGCCGCCGCGCTCGCCGACGCGTAGGCGGGTGTCGTGGACGAGAAGCCCGGCACGACGCCGAACCACTCGGGGTAGATCTCTTCGATGCGCGTGCTCTCGAAGCGCACCAGCGCGGTGCCCGCGGGCTCAGTCGATGTGGGGTTGCTCAGACGCGCTCGGACTTCTGGCAGGTCGAAGATCTGCGTCGGATCCGCGATGATGGAGCCGCGGATGATCACGACGACTCCAGGCGCAAGTTGGAGGACTGCGCCGCGCGCGAACCAGAGGGTATGGCGCTCCGGAAATATCAGCGCGCGAACATTCCCCATACCAACGACGTTGACGAGGGGTAACAGAGGGCTCCCATCGATGGGATTCACCGATGACACACGATACTCACGCGGATGGAAGTACAAGTAACTAGGAGGCGTGGAATCCACGGCCTGTAGGATGCGGGACGCTACGATCTCCGGACTGGTTCGGTTCATTATGCTTCGATCGTTCACAACGATCAGTTCAACACCGAAGTTGCCCATTCGTCAGACTCCTCCCACCCGCCGTGACGGCAACGAGAGCGCCAACCCGACGCCAAGCCCGTTGGGTTCCGTATCATACCCAGACTCACCAAAAATGATCAGGCGACGCAAGTTCGAGATAGTCGGCCCGCCGAATATAATGTGCACAGACCCACGCCTTGGGAAGTACGATGACATGAACGACCCCGGATCTCCGATCGCGAGGTCATCAAAACCATCACCATCGTAGTCCCCTGCGGCGGTCGAGTATCCGAACGTCCGATCCCGGTCCCAGAACTCTGTCCCTCCTCGGAACACCTGCACGGGGTCTGCAGTGATCCATCGTGTTGTCGTCGATTGATGCAGGTACACGAAACCTCGGCCCTCATCCGGATCAGTGAAGTCGGAAGTCCCGCAGGCTGGACACGCAAGTACGGGGTCCGCTCGGCCGTCACCATCAAGATCAGGTGCAACCCCTAGTCTCCGTCCATACGACTCAGGGTAGTAGCCGTTATCGCGCTGAGGTGGGAGGAGACCAGCCGTGTGGTCCAGGAAGTTCGTGGCGCTTCCGCGGAAGAACTCCAGCGATCTCGAAGACAAACTGAGAACGGCAACATCGCCTAATCGATCACCATCAACGTCTCCCACCCCGCCAATGTAGACACCAAATCCTGCACGACGCAGAAGAAATCCAGGTATAGATGAAGCGTCAATGCGACGTGCGGGCATCGAATCTACTCCATCCGCGCGACCACGATACACGTATACCGATCCATCGCCCGAAGTGACGCTGGTGTCGCCAACAAGCAGTTCAGCATAGCCGTCTCGATCAAGATCTCCCGCACACTCGACACTGCCGAAGTATGGTCGCAGTCGCACTCCAAGCGGATCCTCGATGACCTGCTGTCCACCGCTGCCGAGTCCTTCGGGCCCACCAAAGACTACAAGCACTCTTGCGAGGTCGATTTGCGTGGAAACGGGGTAATCGCCTCCGCCGAACACGGCGTCGCTGAATCCGTCTCCATTGAGATCTCCCACCGCGAATTCGCTTGTGCCAGCCCGAATCCCAGCGGGATCATGTGATACACCTCGTGGAGTTCCTCTGAATACGAATACGATGTCTCGCTGGAATCTACCTCCGTCGGCTCCGACGTATGTCTCTCGATTGGATATCACGAGGGCATCTGCGAGTCCGTCTCCATCGAAGTCCCCTACCTCAGCCCGGTTTTGGGTAGGTCCCTGTACAAAGGTCTGGAATCGAGACGCCAACAGACCATCAGTACCACCCCAGTACACTCTGAACCCCGATCTCGGATCAATGAGGTCATCAAATCCATCACCATTGAAATCTTTGATGGTGCCCCAGGCGGTGTCGGTGGGTGCGTCTCGATGCTTGACCCCGAACTCCCAGGTGAACGAGGTGTCCCGCCCGACCCGCGCCCCGATGCGGCCCCGCGCCCGCCAGAAGACCACTCCCGGGGGAAGCGCCTGCGGGGGCCGGGCGCTGCTCCCGGTCACGTCGAGCGTGGCGATGCGTTGCGTGCAACAGCGGTCGCGACAGAGCTCGATGCGTGCGCCATCCACCCCCGGCGGTAGGGACCAGAAGAGCGTCGGCCGCTGCGACGTCGCACGCATGGGGCTCATCGGGAAGAGCAAGCGCGGCGCCGCGATGGTCTCGTCGCCATCGGTCACCGCCGGGCAGATCGCGCGCATCTGCCGCGGCGGCCCGAAGTCTTCGACAAAGGCCGCATCACGCAGCGGTGTGACCTCGATGTCGCGATGAATGACATCTTCCATCGCCCACCGCGGATCGATGTAGCGAGGGATGTCGATAAACACGTCTCGAAGCGGGGCGTCTGGAGGTGCGTCGAGAACGGGCGCGTCGATGCTCGAAGCGTCTACAGCAGCCCCGGCATCGGGTGGGTCCACGAACACAAGATCGGGACGAGGGCGGGCGTCGAGGCGCGCGCCGGTGTCAACACGGCGCCCGATCCCGTTGTCGTTTGGAGGAGGGACGTCGGGCTTCGCCACGGCCCCCAGGTCGCTCCCAGCGTCGGCGGGGGAGCTCGGCTCTGCTCGTTGGCAGCCGATGCACGACAGCAGCGCGAAGAGCGCCGCCAGGCATTGCAGTCCGAAGATGACCGTCGTCATTCCGCGCGTACGGAGCGGCGATGGCACGACGATCTCGGCTCGGTTCCCGCTCAGGGTGGTTCGAGACGCGAGCAGCACGCTCTGCGCGGCGCGGGTGACGACCTGCATCTCACCGCCGAGGTAGCCTCTACGACGCAGAGCGTCCCATCGCTGCCGTTCGCGTCGGACAGCACCTCGAAGCGTCTCGTTGACGCTGTAGACGCCGTTGGAGACGACCGTGAGCGGAGGGAGGCCTACGCCATCCCGGTCGCGATCCTGCACTGCCGCGTGCAGACACGCTTGATACGCCGCCGCGCTCGCCGACGCGTAGGCGGGTGTCGTGGACGAGAAGCCCGGCACGACGCCGAACCACTCGCAGATTCCTGATGCGCGTGCTCTCGAAGCGCACCAGCGTTCCGCGGGCTCGTCGACGTGGGTCGCCTGTGACGAGCTCGGACTTCTGGCAGGTCGAAGAGCTGTGTCGATCCGCGATGATGGAGCCCCGAATGATCACGACGACTCCAGGCGCAAGTCGGACAGCAAGCCGCGCGCGAACCAGAGCGTATGCCTTCTCGGGAAACACCAGCGCGCGAACACTACCGTGCCCGCGATGGCGACGAAAGGCAATGAAAGACTGTCATCTGCGGGATCCAGCTTGTCGAGGTACACCCTGGGATGAGTAGAGAAACTTGCTCGCCGCTCCGCGACAACACTCAGCAATCGACGAGTGACAGAACGGGCATCCGGCAGATCTTCAATATTAATAAGCCACAAGCAACGACCAATTTCTCGCCAAAGTTCGCCATGTCAAATTCTACCCTCGTCGTTCCCAAGTGGAGTCGAACAGCCGCAAGGGATCCTCCGAGGCCGGAGGATTGACCAATGAATGGAGACTCACCGTGCACAATCACCATGCGCAGTCTGGTCAGGTCTGTCCCCCCAAACACCAAAATACCTTTCCGCGGCGAGGATAGAACGACCACGCAAAGCTTTGATATCTCCTATAGCAAGATCGTCAAATCCATCACCATTGTAATCTCCTGCTGCTAAATTGTCCGAAGGTAGCATCCCGATCCCAGATGCGATCATCACCTCGAAATACGAGGGTGGCCGTCCCACCAAGCCACGAATCCGGGTGAATACCGATAGACGTAGACATAACCTCGCCCGTACTCAGGGTCAATTGTTCTTTCGGGACCACACCCGGGACAGACAGATGGGCCTGCGCGCTTCGTCGCCATCAAGATCAGAGCAAATGGAGGGGTATGTTCCGAATGAGCCCGGGCGATCGACTCGATCGCGCGGCGACGGCGTCACAGCTCGCCGCAAACTCGAGAATGCCCGTCTCGACTGCCTCGATAGAATTCTAGCGATCTGAGAGAACGGGTGCCTATGACCACGTCACTGATTCGGTCGCCGTCCACATCCCCGATGAGTCCGAGCCTCTCTCCGATGCCCGCAGAGACTCCCGGAGTGATGCAGGTGAGTTCGCCTCCAATCGTGTCGCAACGGTCGGCGTAACACCCTGCGCAGAGCCTGCGAAGACATATACCGTCCCCCTGGTGGAGGGATAGCCAGGTCGCTGGACTACAGATCGGCGTATCCATCGCCGTTGAGATCTCCGGCGCTACCGCAGCGGCCGTATCCGGATCGAAGACGCTCTCCTTGGGGATCATCGAAGGTCTGTTGTCCTCCGTCGCCAAGTCCTCCTGGTCCTCCCAACCACCAGGGTCCTTCCCGTCTGATTTGTGTACCATTGGGAGGCCACCTGACCATGGAGGCCATGTCGCTGAATCCATCACCATTGAAGAAGTCATCGACTGCCATTGTTAATAGAGAAGTTCGAAATGACATCTCCCCAGATCGAGCGCCCCTCGCCCTCCATAGATCACCCGCGTTCTGGCGGTGGACCTGCTCTCGCCATCGGACCCGGTGTAATAGAAGGCGCCTGCGCAGACGATCGCATCGGCGAGGCCGTCGCCGTTGAAGTCTCCGATCCGAACGAATTCAGGGCCCTTATTCTCGGTCGAGAGTACGGAAACCGCGAGTCATGAAGGCCGTCCTCGCCTCCCAGCAGATTCTGGCCTGCCCCGCCGAGACGAGGAGTAGATCGCATCGACGAGATCATCGTACCCGTCGCCGTTGAAGTCCTGATCGTCCCCCCAGGCGGTGTCGGTTGGCGCGTCCCGGTGCTTGACCCCGAACTCCCAGGTGAACGAGGTGTCCTGCCCGACCCGCGTCCCGATGCGCCCGCGCGCCCGCCAGAAGACCACCCCCGCTGGGAGGGCCTGCGGAGGTCGAGCGCTGCTCCCGGTCACGTCGAGCGTGGCGATGCGTTGCGTGCAGCATCGGTCACGGCAGAGCTCGATGCGCGCCGTCCATTCTCGGCGGGAGTGACCAGAAGAGCGTCGGCCGCTGCGACGTCGCGCGCATAGGGCTCATCGGAAAGAGCAGGCGCGGCGCCGCGATGCGCTCATCGCCATCGGTCACAGCAGGGCAGCTCGCGCGCATCTGTCGCGCTGGGCCGAAGTCGTCGACGAAGGCCGCGTCGGGGAGCGGCGCGACCTCGATGTCACGACGAATGACATCCTCCATCGCCCACTGCGGATCGATGTACCTCGGAATGTCGATAAACACGTCTTGAAGCGGCGCGTCTGGAGCTGCGTCGAGAACGGGCGCGTCGATGCTCGAAGCGTCTTCAGCGGCCCCGGCATCGGGTGGGTCCTCGAACACAAGATCGGGACGAGGGCGGGCGTCGAGGCGCGTGCCGGTGTCGACGCGGGGCGAGATCCCGTTGTCGTTTGGAGGAGGAACGTCGGGCTTCACGGCGATCCCCAGGTCGCTCCCGGCGTCGGCGGGGGAGCTCGGCTCTGCTCGTTGGCAGCCGATGCACGACAGCAGCGCGAAGAGCGCCGCCACGCATTGCAGTCCGAAGATGACCGTCGTCATTCCGCGTGTACGATGCGGCGAGGGCACGACGATCTCGGCTCGGTTCCCGCTCAGGGTGGTTCGAGACGCGAGCAGCACGCTCTGCGCGGCGCGGGTGACGACCTGCATCTCACCGCCGAGGTAGCTCCCCACGACGCAGAGCGTCCCGTCGCTGCCGTAGCGCCTGCTCGTCCCTGCGCGCACGACGCTGCCCACTGCTGTCCTTCCCCAACGCACACTGGGCGCCTCAACCGGTGCCGGGGGCTCATGCCGACAACCCAGGATCAGGTTGGATCGCACGGGCCGTCCGTTGCTGACATTGAACAGGTGGGGGTTCGGCGTGCCAAATAGCGTTGTGCTGCGAGATCGACAGGATGCCATGGCGACATACCCGTTTCCGGACAAGGGCTGGGCGTTGTCGGTCAGCGAGCCGCTCGCAGTGAGGAAGACGTCTTCGCCCAATGGCTCTTCGAATCCAGACGCAATCGCGGGCTTCGAATTGCGCGGAGACGGAATCTCTCGAAAGGTGTTGTGAAACTCACAGCCTTCGATGAGGACCATTCCCATCGTGACATCGATGCAGGCGCGTGCGGCCCCTACAAAGACGGTGTCGGCGACCCTCAGCGCGACGCCGTTGTTGGTGCGAAACTGAATGCCCAGAGGCGCCTCTAGACCCGCGACGGGATGGCACTCGACGCGACAGCTTCGAAGGTTGAACCCAGGAATGTCTCCATTCCCGTTTCGCACGGCCTCGGCGGGAATTTGCAGGGTCTGACGCTCATTCGCCGAGACGACCGTGATGGACCGCGCGCCAACCTCGGCACGAACCCGGGGGGGCCCGATCTGGACCTGGGTCTTTCGCGCGCCGCGGAATGTGCACCCCCGAACGGAGACCGCATGCGTCTGCTCGCCGCCTGACCCGCCTTGTCCGGAGTTGAGGAGCAGCCCGTAGTCTGCCTCCCCGTTCGCGTCGAGCGTCACGTTCTCCAGCAGACTTCCATACGCGAGATCAAGCCTGAGCACCGCGCGCTCCATGGCTCTCTCCAGCACGCTCTCTTCGGGCCCGAGCTCGAGCGTGCGCCAGTTCAGCGCCCGGAGCCCCGCCGCGTATTCGGTCGTCCCGACATTGAGACCGCGCAGCGTCGCGGAGACGCGTGAGGGTACACCGAATCCGCTCAGCAACCTGCTGTTGTCGGGGGTGGGAGCGAGCGCCCGCCCCACCACCACGGTGCGACCGACGGAGTACATCCTTCGGAGCGTCACCGGGATGGGTTGCCGGAGCTGTCCGCGATGGGCGGTGCTCTTCGATTGAGGCAATCGGCGCGCGCTGGCCGCGTCGATCGCGCGCTGAATCGCGTCGCTGTCATCGTGCAGTCGATCGCCGGTGGCGCCCCACCACTCGGGGAATACGTCCTTGAGATCCCCGCCCAGGAGCACCATCCCAGCGCCCCGCTCGTCGAAGATCGGGGCGATTGGAGCGACCATCCCGCCGAGAATGACCAGGCGCGAGTCGTCGAGGACGATCTTCGCGTCAGGGTCCAGCCAGAGCGTGACGTTGGCACCGAGTTCGAGGTCGCCTTGCCAGGCGCCGTACTCATCTCGGATTCTATGCAGCGTGTACTCCCCAGGGGCGAAGTAGACGATCGCGGCATTGCTGGCCCTTCTGATCGCCTCTTCAATAGCGCGGGTCTGGTCCTCCCGAAGATGAACGAAGAGGCCTGCCCCCTCTGGCCCGAGCGTCTCTCTTACGTCGAAGAACGCTTGTTCTTGAATGGGCATCGCGTGCTCGTCCCCAACTTCGGGAGTCCGTTGCGGCGGGAGCCGCAGTCGTTCATCCGCTCACGGTCCCCGCGAGGGTGAACACCGCGCTGTCGCCCGTGAGGGTCTCGACCTTCCAGCGCACGAAGCGCAGCACGCCCTCGAAGCGCCGTCGGTCGGTGGTCGCCACGGCCACCAGCGGGGTGAACACCCCGAGGCTCTGCCACTGCCCGTCGTTCTGGGTGAGCGCGGTCTCCACACGGACCGACAGCGTCCCCCCACTGGTTGAGCGCGGTCAAGACGAGGTCCATGGATGGGTAGCCCGCGGCGTCGAGGACCTGCTCCTTGGGCGCGGGTCCCGCGGACTTCACGGTCGCGCCGTCGGGCGGCGTGAGCTGGGCAGCGCCACCGGGACGAAATAGAGCGTCCCGCTCCCCACCGCGTTGATCGCGGCGACCTCGGTCTTGTCGGGTTGCACGCGGAGACGCACGACCTGGCGCCCGGCGAACACCGCCGCGTCTTGCGGTGATCCCGCGCTCGGCAGCACCGCGCTCGCCGACGAGCTCGCCGTGGCGAGCGCCACCGTCTCGGCCGCGCTCATCCCCGCGAGATGAACGAGGTAGACCCCCCGCGGGGAGCGTCAGCGACGCCGAGCTCGTGCTCACCGACAGCGCGTAGCTCTTGCGCCCCTGCAGCGCGCCGTCGTTCAGGCACGCGCGCAGGCTCTCATCGCCGATCTCCGGGTCGAACTCTCGCGGATACCCCATCACGCCCCCTCCGAGTGAATCCCCTGACAGCGCACCGAAGGCCTGATTCTTCCGGAATGATAAGAGTTACGAACGAAGAAAATACCTACCCGTTCGTTGGCCCCTGGCGAGCCATGCGCCCTTGCGGTTTCTCCGAAAAGCGATGCCCGCGCGGCTTCTCGTCTAAAACACGTCCAGCTCGGGATGTGGGGTTTTCTCCACGAGGCGCGAGCGCAGCAAGGAAGCGCGACGAAGACGGGCTGTATGCCCATCGAGGAGCGCTGACGCCGCTGCACGAAGCGGATGCGAACGAAACCCGCGCGTTACTTCCGCCGACGTGTACTAGAGCGTGAGTGAGCGCCAGGGGAACCGATGCCCCGACGCAAGGTCGTGCACGAGCACCAACGGCGGCGGCTCGGAGTAGATCGTCTGCCCTTGGCGCAGCACCGACGCCGACACGATCTCGATCCTCACCGTCTCCCCAACATCGCCCTCGGGGCTCCAGCCATCCTGGACCTCGATGACGCGGTGATCCTCGTGATCCGTCGCGACACGATTGGTGAGGCGAGAGGCCGCAGTCTCGTAGAAGACCACCGGAATTCGCGTTCCGCGAAGCCATCGGGCCAGCTGCGCGAGGGACCTGCGGAGTGCATTCTCGTTCTCTGCGCCCCGCAGCACGCTGAGGTCTCCAACGACGACCTTCGAGACCGATTTACTGCGGACCTGCAGGTGCTCGATCATCGCGGTGAGAAGGCGGTGGGGCGACGCGATCATTGATCCGTGGAGCGCGCCCGAGAGACTCGAACTCTCGGCCCCAAGATCAATCTCGAGGACACCGCTCTCGTCCGGCGCACCCAACAACCTCGCGCAGCGGCGCGCTGACCCAGGTGCATCGGCGAGGATCCGCGTCGTGCTCGTTCGGTAGTCAGCGAGCTGTTTCTTGCCCCATTCCGCCGTCAGTTCGGTGACGCCCCAGGAATTGATCGGCTCTGTAGCCGTCACCGGCAGGCGCCACCACCCCCCAGCGAGCGCGCGATCCCACGCCTCGGGGTCCGGCAGCACGCTCACCCTCGCGTTGACCAGCGCGAGCTCGTGAGGCCCCGCGTCTGAGGAACCGAAGCGGTGTTTGGTCACCGACAACGACCGATCGTCCCTCGTTCGATCGGGAAACCCCGCGAGCCTGAGCTCGAGCACCGTGTCGACCGCGAAGCACCAGGGACTCGGAACCAGGCGCTGCACCTCCTCCACGAGCACCAGGCAGAGCCCCCGCTGCGCGGCGAGCTTCGCGAGGGCATCGGCCGCGGGGCGCGCGATCTTTCCTCCAAGGCCGTAGCCGTCTGAGAGCGAGTCGACGACCAGCACCCGAGGATCACCCCCGCAGCGCGCGACCCACTCGAGAAGTCGCACGACCTCGTCGCCGATGGGATCTTCGGTACGCGCCACGTCAGGCAGCACCACGCGCGCGAAAACCCTCGGCGAATCATCGGTGGCCAGCTCATCTGCGACACGCACGGGCAGCATGGGTCGGGTCGCCTCGAAGCCCGAGAGCTGCGCCTGAAGCTCCTGCGGAAGAAGCTCCACGCACGCGACCGCGACGTCGCCCTGGAGCGATTTCGCCACCGCCGCGGCGATGTGCATCGCCAGCAGCGTCTTGCCCGTGCCCGCCACGCCTCGCACGAGAATCGCCGCGCTCGCGCCCGCGCCGGGCACGCGCTCGATGAAGCGCAGTCCGCCGCCGAGCACGATGTCGAGACCGTAGATGCCCGACGAGCAGACCCGCGCCTCGTTGCTCATCCCGCCCTCTGCAGGGTGCTCGTCTGTCGAACCTCCGCCCGCGCTTCGCTCGCAGCGCCTGGCGAGGTCCCCTGGCGCGCTTTCAACGCGCGCAGCTCGGAGAGGCAGCGCTTGTACATCGCGTTCCGCTTCACGGGCGTGAGCTCGCGCACGAGCTCCTCGGTCAGCTCGCGAAGCTCGTCGTCGTCGAAGCCCGCGATCTCCAGGGCGGCGATCGCCCGGAGGTCGTCTCTGGGCTCGATCGCTGCGCGCTGAAGGGCCCACGCGGACTGCTGAATGAACAGATCCCCGCCGCGCGTGAGCGCCGATTCGAGGTCCGCGCTCGCGATCTCCCGCAGAAGCAGACGGAGCGCATCGATGTCCTCGCGCGACGAGTACCAGGCGACGACATGAGTGGACCCAAGGGCCTCGGCGCGCGCCTCGCGCATCGCCTCAGGGGCGTCGAGCGCGTCGAGAAAGCGCTTGAGCGCAGGGCGCTCGGGCAAGCGACTGAAGTGTTGCCGCCGAACCCTCCGCAACAGCGGAACGTGCGCGGTGATCACCGCGTGCCCGTCCACGAAGGGCCATGGGCCGATGCGCGTCGCGTCGCCGGGGAGCGCTCCTTCAGCGCCGATGACGAGTTCGTCGTGTAGGCCATGCGCGTCGACGAGTCGACGCCTCGAGTCGACCGCAACGACGGCGTGGAGTCCGGGAGACCTCCCCGGCACGACCGTCCCGTGAAAGCCGATCACCTCCTTCGCCTCCGTCCACATGTTCACGTCTCCACCAACGAGCGGCACACGCGCTCAGACTCACGAAAGACATCGTCCGCACCGACTGCTGTGTCGCGCTCGATGAAGAAGAGCTGCGGCCTTCTCTTCGCCGCCCTGGCTTTGCGCCACGCACGAGCGTCTTCTGCGAGGCGACGCGGGAGCAGCAGCGCCTCGACCTCGTCAAGCGCGACGCGATCCTCGATCCGAAGTTCCCAGGTCCATGCGCGACGGTCGGCGCCCGCGGGGTCGTTGGGGCCGTTGCTCGCGAACACCCCGTCAGGATCATCGCCGCGGTCCGGAAATCCAGAATCGCGCCGCCCGGCGCCAGTCTCAAGATAGCGCGCAGGGTCGCGATACACCGCGCCCAGCCAAGCCCCGAAATCCTTCCGCCAGCTCACGATCGGGCGCGCGCTGCGCTGATACGCCGCCCAGCGCTCGCTCACGTCGCGCGTATGCCACGGGCGAAGGTGCCCGCGTTCGAGGGCACCCGTATCGTTCGGGCTGGCGCCGCCGCGCGCGCTTCGCTCCACGTCCGGATGCATCCAGAGCGCCGCATCGCCCAAAGCGCCTGCGCGGGTGTACGAGCAGGGGCCGGCGAAGAAGAACACATGGTTCTCTTCGAGCTTCTTGAACTCGGGGTGTCGCGCGGGCTCGGGTGTGGCGGCCAGTCGAGCCGCGGCGCAGGTGAGCGATGACCACTCCCCCACTGCGCAAAACGTGACCCCGCAGGAAAGTGTGACAGCGGCATTCGCGCAGCCAATGAAGACGCCGCGCCGACGCGAGACGGCTTCGACTTCATGCGCTTTGGAGCGGCGACCATGGGCGCGAACTCTACCATCTCGGGCCCGTGAGTTGGCGCGCGCGCTCCACCGCCCATCGGAGCGATCTTCAGGCGTCGCAGACCGCGCGGCCTCGTCGAGCAGCGAGAGGCGCCGCTGGAGGCGGTTGTCGAGGTTCCCGTCGGAGCCGAGCAGTACGAGGTCGTAGGGCAGCGCCGGGACGGCGCGTCGAGGAGCGACGGCCCCGCGCGTCCCGAGACGCGCGGGGCTCAGGGTCACTGGCAGCGAACGCCGAGGGTCTGCGAGGGGCCGTTGCAGGTCGCCGTCTGCAGGCCGCCCCAGTTGGGGTTGGTGCTGTTCACGTCGATGCAGGGGCGCACGATGGCCGTGCTCGTGCTGTTCGGGCAGGAGCACATGTCGCCCGTGGCGTTGAGCTCGATCGCGGGGCGGTTCACGCCGGTGGAGTTCTCGGTGCCGCAGTTGCCGACGCGCCACGTCCGCCCGCCGCAGCTCACGCTCGTCGCGGTGCCGGAGCGGAGCGCCTGACAGATCGTGTTCGCTTCGGTGCCCGTGCACGTCACGCCGCCGGGGTTGTTGCTCCCGAAGATCGTGACCGTGGAGTACGTGCCGGTGAGCGTCGCGCGAAAGCTGTTCCAGGCCGCGCAGTGCGGCGAGGTCTGGCCCATGGTGAAGCTCCGCTCGAAGCCGACCGAGGTCGTGCAGGTGCCGCCCGCGCACACCTGACCCGAGGGGCAGGCCCGACCGCAGGCGCCGCAGTTCGCGACCGAGGTCGCCACGTCGGTCTCGCAGCCGTCGGTGAAGGTGCCGTTGCAGTCCCTGAACGAGCCCGAGCAGCTGCCCACGCGGCAGGCGCCGCTCACGCAGGCCGCCGTGCCGTTGGAGACGCTCCCGCACGCGCGCCCGCAGGCGCCGCAGTGCGCGGTGCTGGTGGTGGTGTTGACCTCGCAGCCGTCGGAGCGGTTGCTGTTGCAGTCGCCGAAGTCGGTGTTGCACGCGAAGGCGCAGGCCCCCGAGGCGCAGGTCGCGCGCGCGTTGGGAACGCTCCCGCAGGAGTTTCCGCACGAGCCGCAGTTCAGCGGGTCGGTCGCGGTGTTCGCGCACGCAGACCCGCAGGTGGTGAGCCCGCTGCTGCAGGTCACCACGCAGGCCCCGGCGCTGCACACGCGCCCCGCGGCGCAGGCGTTGCCGCAGGCGCCGCAGTTCGCGGGATCAGCCTGCGTGTCGCGGCACGCGCCGCTGCAGTTCACCAGGCCCGTGGGGCAGCGCAGCTCGCAGCGCCCGCCCGCGCACACCTCGCCGTCGCGGCACGACGTGCCGCAGGCGCCGCAGTTCAGCCGGTCGGTCTGCAGGTCTCTGCACACGCCGCCGCAGTCGGAGAGCCCCGTCGCGCAGGTGGCCACGCACTGCCCGGCGACGCACGCGCGCCCTGCGGCGCAGGCGTTTCCGCACGTTCCGCAGTTCGCGTTGTCGCTCTGCAGGTCGCGGCAGGAGTTGTTGCACACGCTCGAGCCCGAGGGGCACGACACGGCGCAGACCCCGCCCTGGCAGAGCTGCCCGCTGGGGCAGGGGGTGTCGCACGCGCCGCAGTGCGCGCGGTCGGTCTGCAGGTCACGGCAGGCGCCGCCGCAGACGCTCTGGCCCATCGGGCACGACACGGCGCAGACGCCCGCGACGCAGAGCTGCCCGCTGGGGCAGGCGGTGCCGCAGGCGCCGCAGTTGGCCCGGTCGGTCTGGAGGTCACGGCAGACCATGCCGCAGAGCGAGAGCGACGCGCCGCACGAGGTCTCGCAGACCCCGTTGGCGCAGACCTGCCCCGCGGCGCACGCGGTGCCGCAGTTGCCACAGTTCGCGCGGTCGCTCTGAAGGTCTCTGCACACGCCGCCGCAGCTCACGAGCCCGCCGCCGCAGGAGGTCTCGCAGACCCCGTTGGCGCAGATCTGCCCCGCCCCGCAGCGCGTGCCGCAGGCGCCGCAGTTGTTGCGGTCGTTGGGGAGGTCGGCGCAGTAGCCCGCGCCCTGCGCGGAGCACGCGCTGAAGCCGCCGCCGCAGTCGGTGCGGCAGGTGCCCGAGACGCACGACTCGCCCGAGGCGCAGGCGGTCCCGCAGGCGCCGCAGTTCGCGCGGTCGCTCTGGAGGTCGCGGCAGCTGCCCGCGCAGTCCGACTGCCCCATCGCGCACGAGACCGCGCAGGAGCCGCTCTGGCACACCTGACCCGACGGGCACGCGTTGCCGCAGGCGCCGCAGTTCGCGCGGTCGCTCTGAAGGTCGCGACAGACGCCGCCGCAGTTGGTGGTGCTCGTGGCGCACGACACCTGACAGGCCCCGGCGACGCAGGCGCTCCCGGCGGCGCAGGCGTTGTTGCACGCGCCGCAGTGGAGGTTGTCGCTCTGGGTGTTCACGCAGAAGTCCGAGGTCCCGGCGTCGCCCGCGCCGCCGCCGCTGCAGCGCGCGAGGGAGGGTCCGCAGTCGACGCCGCACTGCCCCGCGGCGCACACCTGCCCCGCGGCGCACGCGTTGCCGCAGGCGCCGCAGTTCGCGCGGTCGGTCTCGACCGTCACGCAGGCGCCGCCGCAGGCGCGCTGCGAGCCCGGGCACGCGATCGCGCACGCGCCCATCACGCACACCTGCCCGCCAGGGCACGCCGTGCCGCAGGCGCCGCAGTGGTCGCGGCTGGTCTGCGTGTCGACGCAGGCGTTCGCGCATACGACCTGGCCCGTGGCGCAGGACGGCGCCGCGTCGATGGAGGCGTCCCCGTTGCCGACGACCGCCGAGTCGCCGCATCCGCTGATCGCCGCCGCGCAGGCGAGAAACAAGGCGATTTTCTTAAGTGACTTCATGGTCCTCCTCACGCTGGGTGCGAGGGAGACGATAGCCGCTCGCTCGAAGAACCGGCAGAAGTCCGCAGGACGAGCGCCCGCCGCGCGCCCGTGTTCCTCCCACAACGTGCGCGGCTGCGCACAGCGCCCCACCGAACGCCCCTCACTCCCCTCGTGAAGTCTGTCGGCCCGAAGTCAACTGTGGGACCATCTCCGCAGGGACCGCGCCGGAGCGACGCTCCTGAAGCTCCAGCCGCGCTCAATCCTTCCACCTACGAAGAGGCAAAGATGAAGTCCACAAGGGAGCTCGCGCTGGCGGCCACGCTCCTGACAGCGTTCGCAGGGTGCGGCGGTCAATCGATCGTCGGAGGGGGCGGATCGCCCGTCGACGGCGGGGCGAGCGACCTCGGCTCGACCGACGGCGCGCTCTCCGACGGAGGTCAGGACGACGCGTCGACCGACGCCGCCGACGCGGTGATCGCCGACACCGGCCCCGCGCGGTGCGTGAGCAGCGCCGACTGCGCCGGCAATCCCATGGGGGCGGTGTGCAACACCGAGACCGGACAGTGCGTCGGGTGCGTCGCGAGCAATGACACCTGCGAGGCGGGGAACTACTGCGACCCGATGACCGGCATGTGCGTTCGCGGCTGCCGCGACGACAACGCCTGCGCCTCGACCCCAGACGCCGACGGCGGCGTGGGCCCGCAGCTCCGCTGCAACCCCACCACCCGCAACTGCGTCCAGTGCGTCACCGATATGCACTGCCCCGCCGGCACGCTGTGCCGCGGCAACGAGTGCGTGGTCGGCTGCATGGACGACACCCGCTGCGCCATGGGCGAGACCTGCTGCAACGGCGGCTGCGTCAACACCCAGAACAACACCGACAACTGCGGCGCGTGCGGCACGCAGTGCATGGTCCCCAACGCGCAGGCGGCCTGCGCGGCGGGCCAGTGCGCGGTGGGCACCTGCACCGGCGACCGGCGAGACTGCAACAGCGACGTGACCGACGGCTGCGAGACCGACACCAACAGCAGCCTCGAGCACTGCGGCGGCTGCGGCCGCCTCTGCAACTCGCCGCCGAACGCCGCGGGCGCCTGCACCGCGGGGGTCTGCACCTTCACCTGCGCGACGGGCTTCGCCGACTGCGACAACGACCCCAGCAACGGCTGCGAGGTCGACCTCAACGCCAGCAACGACCACTGCGGCGCCTGCGGCGCGGCCTGCGCCCCCGCCAACGCCACCGGCGCGTGCATGATGGGCCAGTGCGCCGTCGCGGCCTGCACCATGGGCTTCGGCGACTGCGACGGGCTCGTGAGCAACGGCTGCGAGGCGAACGTCCAGACCAGCACCACCCACTGCGGCACCTGCGGCACCATGTGCCCCACGCCCAGCAACGGCGAGGCCGCCTGCGCCATGGGCACCTGCGGCATCTCGACCTGCGGCTCGGGCTTCGCCGACTGCGACGGCGACGCGATGAGCGGCTGCGAGGTCAACACCCAGACCAGCACCGCCCATTGCGGCGCCTGCGGCAACGCCTGCGAGCTCCCCAACGCCACCGCGGCCTGCACCGCCGGCGCCTGCGCCGTCGGGAGCTGCGCCACGGGCTTCGCCGACTGCGACAACGACCCCAGCAACGGCTGCGAGGTCAACACCCAGACCAGCACCGCCAACTGCGGCGCCTGCGGCAACGCCTGCGCCACCACCAACGGCAGCGCGGCCTGCGCCGCGGGCTCCTGCGCCACCGGCGGGTGCAACACGGGCTTCGCGGACTGCGACGGCGACCCCGCCAACGGCTGCGAGGTCAACACCCAGACCAACGCGGGCAACTGCGGCGCCTGCGGCACCGTCTGCAACCTCGCCAACGCGACCGCCGTCTGCGGCGCGGGCACCTGCGCCGTCGGCACCTGCAACGCGGGCTTCGCCGACTGCGACGGCAACCCCGCCAACGGCTGCGAGGTCAACCTCAACACCACCGCGTCGTCGTGCGGCGCCTGCGGCCGCGCCTGCGCCGCGCCCAACGGCGTCGCGGTCTGCTCCGCCGGCGCCTGCGCCGTCGGCGCCTGCAACGCGGGCTTCGCCGACTGCGACGGCAACCCCGCCAACGGCTGCGAGGTCGTGATCGCGAGCGACACCGGCAACTGCGGCGCCTGCCGCAACGTGTGCCCCACGCCCTCGAACGGCAGCGCGGTGTGCTCCAGCGGCGTCTGCGGCATCGGCTCGTGCAGCTCGGGCACGGCGAACTGCGACGGCAACGTGAGCAACGGCTGCGAGGTCAACACCAACACCAGCCTGAGCAACTGCGGCGCCTGCGGCCGCGCCTGCGCCACCCCCGCGAACGGCGCGCCGGCCTGCACCGGCGGCGTCTGCGGCCTGGGCACCTGCAACGCGGGCTTCGCCAACTGCGACAACAACGCGGGCAACGGCTGCGAGACCAACCTCAACACCAACGTCTCGTCGTGCGGGGCCTGCGGCCGCGCGTGCAGCTTCGCCAACGCCACGGCGACCTGCAGCGGCGGCGCCTGCGCCCTGGGCGCCTGCAACGCGGGCTTCGCCAACTGCGACGGCAACCCCGCCAACGGCTGCGAGACCAACCTCGCCCTGGTCTCGTCGTGCGGCCGCTGCGGCAACGTGTGCACGGCCCCCACGGGGGGCACGGTCTCGTGCACCGCGGGGTCCTGCGTGCAGAGCTGCCCGGCGGGCCAGACCAACTGCGGCGGCGTGTGCCGCGCGACCGGCGCGTCGTGCACCAGCGCCGGCACCGGCGGCTGCGCCAACACCGGCACCGTCGTGTGCTCAGGGACCACCACGACCTGCTCGGCGGCGCCTCGCACCAGCGGGAGCTGCACCTCGCCCGCGGGCGGCGTCTGCACCACGGGCGGCACCTGCGCCTGCGCCACGGGTCAGACCAACTGCTCGGGCACCTGCCGCGCGGTGGCCACCGACACGAACAACTGCGGCGCCTGCGGCCGGGTGTGCACGGCCCCCACGGGGGGCACGGTCTCGTGCACCGCGGGGTCTTGCGTGCAGAGCTGCCCGGCGGGCCAGACCAACTGCGGCGGCGTCTGCCGCGCGACCGGCGCGACGTGCACCAGCGCCGGCACCGGCGGCTGCGCCAACACCGGCACCCTCGTGTGCTCGGGCACCACCACGGTCTGCTCGGCGACGCCCCGCACCAGCGGCCCCTGCTCCTCGCCGGCGGGAGGCACCTGCACCACGGGCGGCACCTGCACGTGCGGAACGGGGTTCACCAACTGCTCGGGCACCTGCCGCAACCTCCAGACCGAGAACGCGAACTGCGGCGCCTGCGGCCGCGCGTGCTCCACGGGCTCGACCTGCGTGTCGGGCGTGTGCGTCGGTCAGGGCTCGCTGCGCTTCACGCTCACGTGGGACACCAACGGAGACATGGACCTCCACGTGCTCCCGCCCTGCGGCACGGAGATCTACTACGGTCGCACCTCCGCCTGCGGCGGCACCCTCGACGTCGACAACACCTCGAGCCGCGGCCCTGAGAACATCTTCTGGAGCGGCAGCTACACGCCGGGGCGCTACTACGTCTGCGCCGAGGCGTTCTCCTCCACGGTGTCGCGCGCGAACTACGTGCTCACGGTGGTGCGCAACGGCGTGACGGTCCGCACGGTCACGGGCAACCGCGGCGGCGTCACCGACGGCAACCGCGCCTGCGGCCCCGGCTTCAACCAGCTCACCATCGACCTCTGACGCGCTCAGGGAGGGCGCCCTCGCCGCCCTCCTCCCCTCCCCTCTGCCCACGCGGTCTCGACGCCGCACCGCGGGACATTTTTCCCGTGAACACCCCCGATGTTCGTGCGTAATGAACATCTGGGTGCGACGCCGCGTCTCGCGACCGCACAATTCACCGTCTCCGCGACGCCCTGGGGTGGTCCGCAGTGGCGGCACGAAGGAGGCTACCCATGAAGATCGAGAAGGTGGTGCGGCTGTGGGCCGTGCTCTGCGCGGGTCTGCTGTTCTCCGGCGTCGCGTCGGCGCAGACGCGAGACCTCGCGGCGGGTCCCATCTGGAACCAGAACCACGCCAACCAGCGCTGCCCCGAGGTATGCTCGGCGCAGCGCGCCACCTGGAACGGTCAGTGGCGCACCGTCGTGCCCGGGCAGCAGTCGGTGTGCGGCTGCGTCTCCGCGCCGGCGCCCTCGGGGCAGGTCGCCGAGGTGCCCGCCGGCCCGATCTGGAACAACCGCCTGGCCAACCGCCGCTGCCCGCAGGTGTGCGCGTCTCGCAGCGCCTCGTGGACCGGTCAGTGGCGCACGACCATCCCCGGTCGCATGTCGGTCTGCGCCTGCGCCATGGGCGGGCGATTCGCCCCGCCCCCGGTGGTCGTCGCCCCGCCCCCGGTGGTCGCGCCCCCGCCCCCCGTGATCGCCGCGCCCAGCCCGGCGAGGAACGTCAACGCCGGCCCCATCTGGAATCAGAACCACGCCAACCGCCGCTGTCCGCAGGTCTGCGCGTCGCAGCGCGCGTCGTGGAACGGCGAGTGGCGCACGACCATCCCCGGTCGCATGTCGGTCTGCGCCTGCGTGGGCGGCCGCTTCGCCCCGCCGCCCCCGGTGGTCGCGACCCCGGTCGCGCGCGACGTGCAAGCGGGCCCCATCTGGAACCAGAACCACGCCAACCGACAGTGCCCGCGGGTCTGCGCCTCGCAGCGCGCGTCTTGGAACGGCCAGTGGCGCACCGTCGTCCCCGGTCAGATGTCGGTCTGCGGCTGCCTCTTCAACCAGTGATCCTCGTCGGCCCCGCGCTCTGAGCGCGCCAGGGCCGACGACCTCACCCCCTCTCGCGCTATCCCCGCGCGCCCTCGCCCGCGGCGCGCCCTCCGCCCCCGCGGCGCTGCGCTCACCGCTCGCCCGTCGCTTCGTCGGGTGATGGATCACGTAGTCCGCCGCGTACTCCGCGCGGGCGTCCCCCGTCGCGGGGTCGACCAGCCACGACATCGCCAGCTTCTCAGGCACGCGAATCACCCCGGGGTCTCGCAGGGTGCCGAAGACCACGTCCCACACGGGGGAGGTCACGCCGTGGTTCGCCTGCGGCGCCTTGAAATGGTGGGCGAAATGGTGCCGGCGCAGATACCTCCCCACCGGCCCCCGCGGCCCGTGCGTGTGGAGCCGGCGGTGCAGCACCTCGTAGCCCGCGTAGGTCACCGCGTAGCTCGCGACGAAGGCCACCCCCGCCTTGCCCGCCACGACCCCGGCGAGCGCCGCCGCCGCCGCGATCACGGGGCCGACGTGCGCCACCTTCTTCGACGTCGGCGCGAAGTAGAACCGCGCGGCGTGGTGCCGCCGGTGCTCGTCGGCGAAATCGCTCTTGCTCTTGGCGTCGTGCCCCACCCAGCGGTGCAGCGCGTACTCGCTCAGAGACCAACCCGCCGCGCCCGCCAGCATCGCTCCTGTGATCATTCGCCAGACTCCTTCGCTCGACCCTTGCCCTCGAACCTTTGCACCGCCGAGAGCGCGCGGCGCACCGCGTCGGCCTCGGCGCCGAATCCCACGAGCAGCGCGCACATCATCGCGTCGGCCAGGGGCGCCGCGTCGAAGCCCGGCGCGTGCGCCCTGAGCTTCGAGAGCTCGAGCACGCCGCGCAGCCCCGACCAGAAGAGCACCGCGCGGTCCATCGCGTCGCCCGCGGGCAGCGTGGCCTCGTCGACCGCCGCCGAGAAGAGCGCCGCCACCGCCCCGAGGAGCGACATCGTGGTCGAGACCAGCGCCGCGCCCTCGTCGCCCGGCACGAGGGTGCGCGGGTCGGCGAGCATCTGCCCGATGAGCCCCGCCTCGGTGCGCCGCTCCCTCGCGAAGCGCGCGTAGGCGCGGCCCGCGAGCACGAGCCGGGTGAGCGCGACGCGGTCTCCGCGAAACGCGCCCTCGCACGCGTCGAGGCTGCGCTGCAGGTGCGCGCCCAGCTCGTTCAGCGCCCGGCGCTCGACCGCCGCGAGGAGCGACGTCTTCGAGGGAAAGTACCGGTAGAGCGCCCCCACCGCGAGGTCGAGGCGCCGCGCGAGCGCGTGCGTCGTGAGCCCCTCAAGGCCCTCGTCGCGCAGCAGCTCGAGGGCGGCGCTGGTGATCTCGTCGAGGCGCCGCGCCCGCGTGCGCGCCCGTCGATCGGGCGGGGGCTCGATGACGATCTCGTGAACCATGTTCACAAAGTGAACGACGTTCACATTTCTGTCAAGCGCGCCGTGGGATGCCTGAGATTCGGGGTAGGCGCAGAGCGGGCAGTGACCTTCGGAGAAAGCGCAAGGGGGAGGCCAATCAGAGCGAAGCGGATGCTGAAGACTCCCACCTACAATTGAACCTGCTCTCCACCTCCCCTCCCCCCTCGCGCGCCTTGCGCCCTTGCGGTCTCTGCCTCCCTCGCCGCCAACGCCTACTCCGAACTCCAGGGGGATGCGCGCACCCTTGACCGGCCGAGAGGCGCGGTGACAGGGTGGCAGGGTCATGGCGATCGGTGAGGTCCCTGCGCGCCCCCCTCGCGCGCCGACGCAAGCCGCGTGGGACGCGATGAGCCCCGCGGAGCGTCGCGCGCTGATCGACGCGCTCCCGGCGGCGATGACCGAAGCGGAGCTCGCGCCCTCGGAGGGCGACGCCCACTTCGACGCGAAGGTCGAGGGGCGAGAGACCCTGCGCACGCACTTCGAGCGCGTGTCTCGACGCATCTACGTGGGCGCCGAGCTCACGGTGTACTACCCCGACGAGGACCGCTTCGCGCCAGTCCTCTGCGCGGTGACCGACGTCGATCCGCACCCGCGTGAGAAGTGGGTGGTGTCAGACGAGGGCAAGGGCATCGAGTGGATCCTTGAGGTCCTCGTGCGCGGGGATCGGCAGAAGGACCTGGAGCGCAACCGAGCGCGCTACGCACGGCTGCGGGTGCCCGAGTATTTCGTCTTCGATCACCGCCGCAACCTGCTCCGCGGTTGGCGCCTGCCCGACCGGATGATCGGGATCTATCACCCGATCGTGCCGCAGCAGGGCGTGCTGCGCTCCGAGGTGCTCGGGCTGGACCTCACGCTCGACGGGCGCAAGCTGAGGTTCCGCGACGGCAACGCCCAGCTCCTCGCTCCGCAGGAGATCATCACGTGGATGGAAGACCACGTGACCGATCTGGTGAACGCGGTCGAGGAGGCGGAGCAGAGGGCCGAGGCCGAAGCGAAGAGGGCCGAGGCCGAAGCGAAGAGGGCCGAGGCCGAAGCGAAGAGGGCCGAGGCCGCAGAGCGAAGGGTGCAAGAGCTCGAGGCCGAGCTCAGGCGCGCGCGGGGGGAGTGACGCGCCTCAACGAATCTCGCCTGGGCGAAGCCAGTTGGAGTGGCTGTCGCGGGTGACGTTCGTGAGCCCCAGGGTGATGCTGACGCTGTGCGCGCGAACGTGGTGCCACCAGCCCGCGGGGACGAACAGCGTGTCGCCCGGTCCGAGCTCCGCGGTGCGAAAGTGTCACGGGACGGCCTATGGGCCCCAGTCCGAAGCGGGCGACGGGTCTACCCGCCGCCGGAACCGCCGTCGCCCATCTCGGGCGGCGCGCTCGGGTCGCCGAGCAGATGTTGGGGCATCGTGGACGGGTCCGTGACGGTCGACATCGGCGTGCCCGCCGGAAACTCCAGGGCGGGCTCCGCCAGCTGGCCATCGGCGTTGACGCGAAAGACGCGACCGCTGATGAGGACGCCTGAGGGGGTAGAGTACGAGCCAATCTCAGAGGCCAGAAGATAGCGACTCCCACGTTCGAGCTGAGAGACTCCGAAGACGCGAACCGTGTCGATGGTCGTCACCGTACGGCTCTCAGCCTCGGTTCTAGAACTCGACAGAAAGAACTTCGTGTCTGGGGGAGTGCGGTATCCAGCGCGAGAGAAGAGCTGCGCCGCTACGCTGCCCTGCCATGCCATTCCCTGCACGGCAAATCCGCCATGATCGACGACCGTAGGCAAGCCGTCTCCAGTCACCCGGACGTCGAGAAGGAAGGCGCTACCCGAGAACATTGCTGTTCGAGTCGGGCCTTGGTCATCGACCCGGCCATGAGCGGATGCCGTTCATGGCCGGGTCGATGACCAAGGCCGGCAGCTGTGTCTCACTCTGTGTGATGGAGCGGACCACGCGCGCATCAATGCGCATCCCGACGGCCTCGCCGTTCACGCCGGGGACCCTCCAGCGGATCGGGGTCGGTTCGTTCGTGGGCTCGATCACCGCAGGAGACAACCCCAGCGCCATCGCTGCGCTGAGATCGGTCGTGATGTCAGCTCCACTGCGTGAGGGCCTCTCAGTCGACGGCCCGGGCCATCGCGAGCAGCTCGTGGCCCTGGAGAGCGGAGGCGCTGACGCGAGCCGGTGGCCTCCGTGGGCGTGCAGAAAACTGGCCCTCGCCGCGCGGACGTGCGCGTGTCACGGGGCTGCGATGACGCCTCGATGGGCCGCGACCGCGATGCTCCTTGCGACGACGGCGTCGTGGGCGCAGCCGCGAGCGCCCGCCGCGCCGCGCGGAGGACCGCTCCAACGCGCTGCGGCGCAAGGGGTCACAGGGCTCTCGCGGGCGCGGCTCGACTCCATCGGCGACATGGAGACCCTCGACCTCCGCGACGCGCCCGAGCCCGAGGGCGCCCTCGAGACGACGCCGCTGGGACCCACCGAGTCGCCGTGGTCCGACTGCGCCCTCGACGGCGCGGTGCACCCGGTGGACCTGCGCGCGGGCCCCCTCACGCCGCTGCAGGTCGTGCTCACGAGCGACGGTCGCCGCGCGGTGGCGCTGGTGGTCATGGGCCGCCCCGGAGGAGGCCGCCGCGGCATGCTCTACCCCGAGTCGCGCTGGGTGCAGTGGGACGGGGCGAACATCGCCCTGTTCACCGGCCCGGGGATCCTCCCCGACGCCGCGCTCACCCTGCGCGGCAGGGAGATCGGCGTGTTCTCGTACCTCGCGCGAGACGGCCAGCCGGCGCACCTCCGCGGCGAGACCCTCGCCCTCGCAGACCGGGTGGTGGGCTTCACCCGGATCGTCGCGGGACAGATCGTCGGCGGCCCGAGACCCCTCCCCGGCTCGGCGGGCCTCGACATCGACACCGGCGCCGTGCGCTGGGACCGGGGGATCGCGCTGGTCCTCGGGCGAGAGAACCCCGTGCCGGGCAACGCGACGCGCACAGAAATGCTCTTCGCGGTGAGCCCCCACGGCAGCGCCCTGGGCTCCCCGAGGCCCCTCTCTCTCGAGGTCTCGAGCGCGGGCGCCGGCGCGCGCTACATCGACCTCAGCGCGTCGCGCAGCGGCGACCTCGTGAGCGCCTGGGTGGTGCGCGACGGGCCCCGCGCCGGCGTCTGGGTCGCGCGAGGGATCACCCCCGACGACGACGACACCGCCCGCCCCGCCACCGCCGCCGCGCGACGACGGCAGCGGCACCGCCGACCCCTGCGCTTGCTCCAGGGCGGCGGCTTCTGGGGCCCGCAGGTGAGCGACCGCGGCGTGCTCGTGCGGCGCGAGCACGAGAGCTCCTCGGGCAACGGCCTCGCCGACCTGCTCTTCGCCGGCTTCGCCCGCGACGCCCGCACCCTCTTTCAGCGCGTGCTCGGGAGCTTCTGGGACGCCGTTCCCTCCTGGGACACACACGGGTTGATCCTCGCCGGCCTCCGCGGCGGCGGCGGCGCCGAGGCCCCCCTCGACCCCGTCGTCGCCTACGGCGGCGGAGACCGCGGCGCGCTGCGCACCTTCAACACCCGCGACGCGCAGACCTTCGACGCGCTGCGCGACGCCGTCGACATCGCCATCACCCCCGTGCGCGACGGCGCCGTCATCGCCTGGATCGACGGACACGCCGAGGGCGAAGACCCCACCCGCCGGCGCCTCCGCCTCGCGCGAATCGCCTGCCGCGCAGCGCCTCCCCGCGCGGCGAGCGCCCCCGCCGCGCCCCCGACGCGTCGCGCCCCCGCGCCCCGGCGTCGGCCCTCCACGCGCCCGAGCCGCTGAGTCAGCGCGTCGGCGCGCAGGCGCCCAGGGTGTCGGGGAGCCCGTCGAAGCGCAGCGAGCAGCTCTGACCGGGCGGACAGGTGACCGCCGCGTCGGCGCTCGTCGGGCAGAAGCGTCGGCACAGCCCCGCGGGCGCCGCGTCGTCGCAGCGCTGCGTGATGTCTCGAATGCACGCGAAGCCCGGCCCGCACGACTCCGACCGGCAGCACGGCGCGCCGTCGCCCCCGGGTGACCTCGTCACCGCGCCGCAGGCCGTGGCGCCGCTCGCGGCGACGACGTCGCAGCGCGGTCGATCGCTCGGGCACCCGTTGCCGCTCAGCGCGATCGGGCTGCACGGACCGGTCTCCAGGCAGAACCTCGCGTCGGTCCCCACCACCGCGCCCACGCAGAGCCCGCCGGGTCGCCCGCCGCGCGACGGGTCGCCGCAGCGCGCGTGGTCGCTCCCGCAGCAGAGGGGCGTGCATCGCCCCGGCTCGCCGAGGCACCCGAGGCCCGGCGCGCACTCGTTGGCGCGGGTGCAGGCCACGCCCCACCCGCCGGAGCCCACCGCCGCGCACAGTTGCCGCACGCCGCCGTCGACCACCGCGCGGTAGCACCCGGCGCCGGCGTCGCACCCCGTGTTCGTGACCCAATTGCAGTCGCCCTGGGTCATGCCGCACACCGAGGGGTAGCCGTCGTCGCCGGGCACGCGGGCCCGCGCGTCGGTCACGCCCGCGTCGGGTGAAGAGCTCGTGCCGCAGCCTAGGGCCAACACCGACACCAGGGCGAAGAGAGCGCAGCGCATGGGCCCAGATGCTACGCGCTGCGCCCGATCAGTGCACCACCGACGCGCGCTCGTCGCGGGGGCGCGCGGCGACGCGGCCCGCGGCGTACTCCATCGCCGCGTGCACGAAGCGCACGAAGAGCGGGTGCGGCGCCATGGGGCGCGACTTGAGCTCGGGGTGAAACTGGCAACCGACGAACCACGGGTGATCGTTCAACTCGACCATCTCGACGAGACGTCGGTCGGGGGAGGTGCCCGAGAGCACCAGCCCCGCGCCGAGGAGCGCGTCGCGGTAGTCGTTGTTCACCTCGTAGCGGTGGCGGTGCCGCTCCGAGATCTCCGTCGCGCCGTAGGCCTCGGCCGCGCGGGTGCCCGGCGCGAGGGTGCAGGGGTACGCGCCGAGACGCATCGTCGCGCCCTTGTCGCGCACCGCCCGCTGCTCGGGCATGAGGTCGATGAGCGCGGGCGCGCTGGGGTCGAACTCGGCGCTGTTGGCGCCGGCGACGCCCGCGACGTGGCGGGCGAACTCCACCACCGCGAGCTGCATCCCGAGGCAGATGCCGAAGAACGGAACGCCCCGCTCCCGCGCGTACTGGATCGCGAGGATCTTGCCCTCGGTGCCGCGCTCGCCGAAGCCGCCGGGCACGAGGATCGCGTGGCACCCCTCGAGGTGCTTCGCGAGCCCGTCGACGCCGTCGCGCTCGATGTGCTCCGAGTCGATGTAGTGCAGATCGAGCTTGACGTCGTTCTCGATGCCGCCGTGCACGAGCGCCTCGTGGAGGCTCTTGTACGAGTCCCGGAGGTGCACGTACTTGCCCACCACGGCGATGCGCACGGCGCCCTTCGTCGGGCGCACGAAGCGCTCGACGACGCGGGTCCAGTCGGACATGTCGGGCTGCCGCGACCAGATGTTGAGCTTGTCGCAGATGATCTCGTCGAGCTTCTCGCGGTGAAACGCGAGGGGGAGCTCGTACAGGCACCCTACGTCCATCGCCGCGATCACGCAGTTCGAGGGCACGTTCGAGAAGAGCGAGATCTTGTCCTTGATCGACTGCGAGAGCGGGTGCTCGGTGCGGCAGAGCAGCACGTCGGGCTGAATGCCGATCTCGCGCATCTCCTTCACCGAGTGCTGCGTGGGCTTGGTCTTGAGCTCGCTCGCGGCGCCGATCCACGGCACGAGGGTCACGTGCACGCTCACCGCGTTGCCCGCGCCCTGCTCCAGCTTGAGCTGGCGCACGGCCTCGAGGAAGGGCAGCGACTCGATGTCGCCCACGGTGCCCCCGATCTCGACGATGGCGACGTCGGCGCCCTCGGTGGCCTCGCGCACCCTCGCCTTGATCTCGTCGGTGATGTGCGGGATCACCTGCACCGTCGCGCCGAGGTACTCCCCCCGGCGCTCCTTCGAGATCACCGACTGGTAGATCTTGCCCGTGGTGATGTTGTTCGCGCGGGTGAGCCGCACCGACGAGAAGCGCTCGTAGTGCCCCAGGTCGAGGTCGGTCTCGGCGCCGTCGTCGGTCACGAAGACCTCGCCGTGCTGATACGGACTCATCGTCCCCGGGTCGACGTTGATGTACGGGTCGAGCTTGAGGAAGGTGACCCGGAGTCCCCGCGCCTCGAGCAGCGCGCCGATCGACGCCGACGCGAGGCCCTTGCCGATGGACGACACCACGCCCCCGGTGGTGAACACGAATTTCGTCCGCTTGCTGCTGCTCATCATGCTCATCGAAAGCCCTCGCGCCGCGCACGATTTCGCGGCGGCTCCGAGCACCCCGGGAGAGGCCCCACGACGGGCCAGGCGCCGGGGCGCGCGGCGCGCGCCGTATGGGAGAGGTGGTGATCTCGACTCGTCAGGGTGCGCGTCGACGTCACAGGTCGACTCGTCACCGTGTGGACGGGGCATCACCCTAGGACAGCGCCCACCGCGAAGTCAACGCGCTGCGCGCTTCGCCGCGCGCGGCTCACGCGTTGACGCTGCGCGCGCGTGTGTGGTGCCATGACCGACCCGAGGAGCCACGACATGCCGCCCGCGTCACGCATCGGAGACAACCACGTCTGCCCGAAGGTCGAACCCGGCCCCGTCCCGCACGTGGGCGGGCCGATCCTGACCGGCGAGGCCACGGTGCTCATCGCGAACAAGCCGGCCGCGCGGGTCACCGACCTCGCGCAGTGCAACGCGCCGCCCGACTCGATCAAGAAGGGCTCGTCGAACGTGCTGATCTCCAACCAGGAGGCGGCGCGCATCGGCGACCCGACGAACCACGGCGGCGTGGTGGTGCAGGGCGAGGCCACCGTGCTCATCGGCTCGGGCGCGCAGTCTGGCGTGCTCAGCGCGGCCTCGCGCAGCGGCGCTCCGTTCTGCGAGGAGTGCGAGCGGCGCAAGCGGGAGCAGCAGCAGCGCGACGAGGAGAAGCGCCAGGCCTCGGCGCAGCGCGCGCGCCCGCCGCACGTCTCCCCCCGCGCGCCCGCCGCGGCGACGCCGGCGCGGCAGCCCGGCGCGCTCTCGGCGCCCTACGAAGACGCGCAGCGCCCGCCCAACACGCCTCCGTCGGTCGAAGACCGCGCGCACTACGCCACCGCCCAGCGCGGCGTCGAGCGCGCCGTGCCGGGCCTCGATTTCGACCGGCGCTCCGCGACGCTCCGCGACGTGCTCTGGTCGACCGCGGTGCAGCACGGCGGCGGCGGCGCGACCAACGTGTTCCGCCGGGCGCTCGCGGGCGCCGACGCCGCGAGCCTCAGCGACCAGGAGATCATCCAGCGCGTGTACGCCGAGCGCGGCGCGGAGAACGGTCAGAAGTACTTCTCGCGCAGCACCCCCGAGGTGCGCGCCGCGGTGCAGCAGCGGCTCGCGCGCGAGTCGCGAGACGCGCAAGAGATGCTCCTCCGCGAGCGCGCGGGCGGTTGAGGGGCGACGCGCGGTGGACGTGGCGGTGCTCGAGATCCTCAACGGCGTGAGCCAGGGGCAGCGCCTCGTGGTGCCGCCGGGGCCGCCGCGCACCGTCGGCGGCGGCGGCGAGGCCGACCTCACCGTGGGCGAAGACCCGTGGATCGGCGCCGTGCACGCCGCGTTCGTGTGGGAGCGCGGCGCCCTCGTGCTCAAGGACCTCGGCACGCAGCACGGCACGCAGGTGAACCAGGAGTGGGTGGTCGAGCAGCCCCTGCGCGAGGGCGACCTGGTGCAGATGGGGGGCACGCTGCTGCGGGTCTACCTCCGCGACCCCGCCCTCGCGCGCGCGCCCGCGGCGCCCGAGCGCCCGACGTTCTCCGACCGCGTCGCGCACCTGCGCTGGCTCATCGGGCAGGAGCGATACCCCTTCTACGCCGTCCTCGACGCCGCCCGCGACGACCGCGTGCTCGCCTCGCTCATCGGCGCCGACACGCGCTTTCAATCGCTCTACGACGGCTGGCAGGCGCAGAGCCTGGCCGACGTCGCCCCGTACCTCGTCGCGCTCTCCCCCGACGGCGCGCTCCTCGACCGCGTGCTCGAGCAGGGCTTCGGCCGCGCCTGGGGGGTGTTCCTCACCAGCGACCTGCCGTTCGAGGAGCTCCGTCGTCACCTGCGCCAGCACCTGCGGGTCACCGACGAGGACGGCCGTCACCTGCTGTTTCGCTGGTACGACCCGCGGGTGCTCCGAGCCTACCTCCCGACCTGCACGGCCTTCGAGGCGCAGGTGTTCTTCGGCCCCGTCGAGCGGATGTTCTGCGAGGGCCCCCACGGCGGCGAATGGCTGGCCTTCACCACCACGCCCCGGCAGCTCTTCGTCGACGCCGAGGCGCTGCCCTACCCCCTCGTACCGACGGCCTTCGAAGGCGTCGATGAAGAAGGCGCGAGCTGATGAACCTCACGATGACGATCCTGTCGGGGCCCCACGCGGGGCACAGCGTGCAGGTGCCGATGGGCACGCCGCGCACCTTCGGCCGCGACGCCCAGGCCGACGTGGTGCTCTCAGACCCCTACCTCAACGACGCCCACTTCGCGGTCTACTGCGAGGCCGACGGCGCGCGGCTCCGCGACCTCGCGAGCCAGAACGGCACCTTCGTCAACGACGAGCCCGTGCAGGACCATCCCCTGCGCGACGGCGACCGCGTCACCGCGGGGCAGACGCTCTTTCGCGTCGACCTGAGCGCCGGCGTCGGCGCCCACGACCCCCTCGACGACGACGACCTCACCGTCGAGCTCATCGCCGCGGGCATGCGCCAGGAGCCGCACGACCGCGCGCGCTGGGCCCTCACCGCCGAGGAGCTCCCGCTCTTCGCCGTGGTCGACGTCGCCAAGAACCCGGAGCTCCTGGAGCTCCTGAACGAGAGCGGCGACCAGTTCTGCGCCTTCGACGAGACGCAGGACCCTGACGCCCTCGGTCCGACGGCGCCCTTTCTCACCGCGCTGACGCCGTCGACGCCGAGCTTCGCCGCGCTCCTCGACCTCACCTGGGGCAACGGCCAGGCGATCTTTCTCACCAGCCGCGCGCCCTTCATGGACCTCTACGCGCACCTCATCGCGCAGGTCGACTGGAACGACGACGGCTCCCTGCGGCACCCGGGATGGTGGGAGCCCCGGGAGCTGGTCGAGCTCCTCGCGCAGACCCGCGGCGAGCACCTCGCGGAGTTCTACGGCCCCATCGACGCGCTCCTCGCCGAGGGGCCCGACCGCAAGCTCATGCGGCGCTACACCCGCGCGGGCGACGACGTCGCCACCGAGGACATCCCCCTCGGCGGGTGATCACCGCAGCCAGGTCATGCGCCCCTGCAGCCGCCCGAGGAGCAGCGGGACGCGCAGGATCGTCCCCTCCCGATCGGGCTCCGAGCGCACCACCGGCTTGCCGTCGACGCCCACGCACTCGATCAGCCTCCCGCCGGCGCAGAGGCGAAAATCGAAGCGCTCGTGGTCGAGCGGGCGCATCGCGAAGGTGGGGTCGCCGAAGATGTCGCCGAGCATCGCGTTGTGGTCCGCGCGGGTCTGGCGAAAATCGCTGCCGTAGGCCACGCAGCCCTCGCGCACGTTGAGCTCAGAGATCGCGTTCTGCCCCGCGACGTCGCGCGTCGAGAAGATGTGCCACACGTCCTCGACGAAGCGCGTGGCCTCGCCGATGAGCGCCCCCGACATCACCAGCGGCTCGGCGAGCTCCCACGCCCAGGGCGACGCGAACTGCGAGGTCACGTTCACCGCGTCGCCCACCGCCATCGGCGCCGGGAGCTCTCCCCGGTCGCCGGGGAAATACACCTCGTGGAGCGTGTACCCCCCGTCGCCGATGGCGACGCCGGCGTCGTACTCCGCGAGGCGAATCCACGCCTGCACCCCGGCGGTGTCGCGCGGCTCCTGCGGCGCCTTCGCGAGGGACGGCCGCTCGCCCGGAAAGAGCAGCAGCTCGATGCGGTTGGGGCCGTTCACCACGTAGTCGCTCACGGTCATCCCGAAGCGATCCGGGAGGGCGGAGACCCCCTCCCCCGCGATGCGCCCGAGGGGGATGTCGTTGAGGTAGACCTCGGCCTCGCAGCCGGCCACCGCGGCCTCGAGGCAGATCGCCTTCAGCGTCGTCGTCGCGCTCATACGAAGCGAATGTCCCGCTTGGGCAGGAGCACCTTCTCCGGGAGGATGTCCCGCTCGCGCTCGAAGTTGATCAGGCCCCGGACGCAGAACGTCAGCGTGCCCTTGAGCTTCTTGATCTTGCCCTCGACCGTGAGCGCGAAGCCTCCCTTGTCGACCTTGGGCTTGCCCTCGACCTCGAAGGGGAGCTTGAGCGTCGCCTCGGCCTTGCACCACTTCTCGCTCAGCGCGATGGCCTTCACGTACACCGTGATCGACGCGGAGCCGATGATCTTGAACTTCGCGTCGAGCGCGAGCCGGCTGTCGGGCCCCTGCCGCTTGGCCTCGCCCTCGAGCTTGAACGCCGCGTCGCCCTTGGCGCCGATGACCGCGCTGAACTCGTAGGTGCCGAGCCAGCACTCGCAGGTCACCCCGATGCCGTAGTTGATGTCGACCTTGGCCTCGAAGACCTTGAGCGTGGCGACGATGCCGTAGCCGAAGAAGGCGCGGTGGTCTTCGTACTCGTTCCAGCCCCACTGGGCCTTGAGCTCGCCGCTGAAGAGGCTGAACGAGAAGTCGAGCTTCCACCCGACCTGCACCGTGGCCTTGGGCTTGCCCGCGTCGAGCCACTGCTGAAACTGGCTCCAGGCCCGGTCGATGGTGTCGATCGCGTCGAGCACCGCCTGGAGGCCCTTGAAGGGCGCGGAGATCACCTCTCCGCACTGCCGCATCACGAACACGACGCCGCTGGTCTCGTCGGTGAACTTGACGCTGTCGCCCGCGTTCGAGACCGTCGTGGTCTCCTTGAGCGTGCGCGTCTCCCCGAGGCCCCGCTGGGTGACCGAGGTGGTCGCGCGCATCTCCGTGAGCGAGCCGCCGCGGCTGCTCTCGGAGGTGCCCGTGGTGGTGACCATGCGGCCGTCGGCGCTGGTGGTGGTGCTGCTGCTCGAGGAGGTCACCCGCTCGGCGCCCGTGA
Source organism: Polyangiales bacterium (assembly GCA_041389885.1). GTDB lineage: Bacteria > Myxococcota_A > Polyangia > Polyangiales > JAWKRB01. The sequence goes on from JAWKRB010000007.1 coordinate 290,235, forward strand.
TGCGACGACCGTCGACGCCGCTGGTGCGGGACGAGGTCTCGCTCGTCGTGCTCGACGAGGTCACCGTGCGGTCGCGGTCGCGACCGAGGAAGTCCCGGTTCGACTCCGTGGTGCGCGACGAGGTGCGCACGTCGGTGCTCACGCCGCCGTTGTTGCGCCCCATCTGGTGCGTGGTGCGCGTGCCGCCGACCTCCTTGCCGGCCTTCTTCCACCTCGGGCGGAAATCGAGCTTGAAGTCGAAGTGGTCGCCGGGCCACATCCGGAGCGTGATGGTCGTGCGCGAGAAGGGCGGCTCCTTGGGGCGCACGCCGCAGACGACCGCGGTGACCTTCCAGTCGAAGGGGAGCATCCCCCACGGCCAGTAGTTGTTGATGTTCGTGTAGCTCGTGCCGGGCTTGTGGATCGTCGAGAGCTTGCGCTCGGGGTAGTCGATCTCGAAGCGCTTCTGGGTGATCCCCTTGAGCACCTCCTTCTCGCCCTGGGGGTTCACGATCTCGATCTGCGGGTGCTCCCCGCACTTCACGTCGGCCTCGAAGCGAACGATCACGTTGCCGACCGTGCCGCGCTTCTTGTACCCGCTGACGAACTCCAGAATCTGCCCGGACTTGTACGGCGGCGCCTTGGGCACCCGCACGTTGGGCTTCTCGAAGGGAAAGGTCTTCGGGAAGGGGCCGCGCTTGGCCTTCACCGACGTGTGATCCGGCGCGCCCTGCAGGAGCTCCCAGAAGACCGTCGGGCGGGTGCGGTGCTCCACCACCTCGAACATCTTCAGGTCGCAGGGCGGCTTCGTCTGCGCGGCCTGGCACGGCAGGCAGCCGGTCTGCGTCGTCGGGTGCGGCGAGAGCGAGCCCTGCGCGCGGGTCTGCGCGGTCTGCGTGCGCTGCTGCGCGGCGCGTAGCTGCGTCCTCGCCCTCGGCGGCGGCGGCGGCGGCGTGTCGCCCCCGAGCCACGTCGGCATGTTGTCGCCCCACCAGCCCATCGGTGCCTCTCAGCTCCCCTCGGCGATGGCGTCGGCCATCTCCCCGAGGATGGTTTGCGTGTACTCGGCGAGCGCGTCGATGCGCCGCCGGCCGTCGAGCGCGGGGTCGGTGAGGATCTCCCGCGCCCAGGGGAAGGCCTCGTTCTCGTCGAAGTTCGTGCCGAGCACCCAGGTGAGGTCGATGAAGAGCCCCACCTCGTACTCGCTCACGAGCTCGTACCTCGCGCCGCGCTCCACGCCCCAGGCGACCCACGCGCGGAGCGTCTCGGCGTCGAGCTCCGCCACCGCCTCGGGCCACACCTCGCGCAGGTGCCTCGCGACGTTCTCCTCGAAGGTCGGTCGGGTCGAAGCGGCCAGCGCCGCCTGCTGCTCTCGTCGAATGACCAGCACCGTTCAGCCCGGCATCAAGAGCTTCTCGACGTTGCTCCCGAGGGCCTTCTCGAGCTGCGCCGCGGCCTTGTCCGCGAGCTTCTGCGCCCAGGGGGGCAGGCTCCGCCCGTCGATCCACTCGCGCAGCTTCGCGGTGCCCGCGCCGATCGCGTGCTCCTTGAGCAGCGCGGAGATCGACTCACCGTGCTTGGCCTTGAGCACGCTCCAGAACGGGTCCCGCGCCATGCCGTCGCGGAGGTTCGCCGCCCGCAGGATCCCGTAGGTCGCCGAGGTGATGGTGACGTTCTGAATCTCCGTCACCATGCCGCGCAGCACCCGGCTGTTCTGCACCCGGGGGTTGTTCAGCAGCGGCTCGAAGGCCTTGGTCACCACCGACTTCACGGTGTCGGTGATCACCTGCTCGCCGACGCCCTTGAGGTCCTTGCGAATGCCGGCCCAGTCGGGCTTGCGGCCCTCCTTGAGCGCAGTGGTCAGTTCCTTCACCGTGCGCTGCGCCACGCCGTTGAGCCGCTGCCTCACGTTCTCGGGCACGCCGGCCTTCGTGAGCACCTTGTCGAGGCCCTTGGTGAAGGCCTCGCTGACCTTCTCCGGGTCGAGCAGGTCCTTCACCCGCTTGAGCAGGTCGCCGGGCTCGCCGATGAGGTTGCGCGAGAGCGCCGCGGTGGTGGCCTCGGCGGCGACCTTCTCCTTGGGCCCGTCGTCGCAGTTGATCTTGACCAGGCCCCCCTTGATCTTCACCAGCGAGTCGCCGAGCACGTTGATGGTCTTCGACGAGATCGTGATCTGACTCGGGGTCATTACGATGCTCGAGTCGCCCACGGTGAAGCCGATCTTCTTCTCGGCGTGGAGCACGTAGTTCGAGTCGACCTGCATCGACGCGCCGGTGCCGCCGTGGATCGCGATGGTCTGGTTGCCGTCGACCTCGAGCGACTCGTTCTGGAGAATGCTGGAGATGCGGTCCTTCTGAACCGTCACGTACTCCATCCCCTGGATGGTCTTGGTGCGGTCGTGGCCCACGGTGAGCGTCTCGTCGTGGCGCACGACGGTGTCCATGTCCTTCTGGGCGTGAACGAAGATCTGCTCGGCGTCCTTGAGGTCCTCGAAGCGCAGCTCGTTGAAGCCGCCGCCCCCCTTCGACGACATGGTCTTGATGGTGCTCTTGGTCTTCTCCGAGGGCAGCGGGTACGGCGTGTGGTTCTCGCCGTTGTACACGCACCCCGTGACCAGCGGCCGGTCGGGGTCGCCCTCGAGGAACGACACCACGACCTCCATCCCCACGCGCGGGATGAACATCGAGCCCCAGGCCGCGCCGGCCCAGGTCTGCGCCACGCGGATCCAGCAGCTCGCGTTCTTCGTGCGCTGCGACGCGCCTCGCTGCTCGGGCTGCTCCCAGTGAAAGCGGCACAGGATCCGGCCGTAGAAATCGGTCTCGATCTCCTCGTCGGAGTCCTTCGCGGCCATCACCAGCGCGGTCTGCGCGCCGGGGATGATCGGCCGAGCGGTGACCCGCGCCGGGCGGACCTTCACGTCGGCCGCGACGCCGTAGAACCGGTTGAAGTACCGGTTGGTCACCGCGGGCCCATCGCCCACCTGCGCGTCGAGCTCGACGTCCCTCAGCACCGCGCGCACGTGCTCGCTCTGGCGCACCTCGTCGGTGATGTCGCCCCACGCGGTGCCCACGTGCTCGACGCCGAGCAGGAGGTACTTGCGATCGAGGTCCCCACGGAGGTGACCCTGGAGCTGAAACTGCCGACCGGGGAGAAAGCCCGAGACGTTGCCGCGGCCGCGGGTGGTGCGCACGTCGTCGACGGCCTCCTCGAAGCGCACCCTCGCCCGGCGCACGCCGTGGTGCGGGCCGTACATGTGCGCGCCGTCGTCGAAGGGCCCGAGGTTGAAGCCCGCGGGGTAGTCGTAGACCGTGCGCCCCGCGCTCGCGCCCGGGTGCTTCGGGGTCATGTCGATCACCGAGCGCGGGTGCGTGAAGTCGTAGTCGCGCAGCACCACGCCGGTGGAGCGCATCTGCGAGTGCCAGTCGAACCACTGCACGGTCTCCGCCGACGCGGTGTTCACCCCTTGGTCCATCAGCTCGATGGGCCCGCCGTCCATCGTCGGGACCTGCTCCCAGTTGTGGTCGTCGCCCGCGAGGATCAGCGACTCCTTCTCGCCGTCGTGGCGGAAGTAGTACGGCACGCCCTCCTCTTCGAGCAGCCGCAGCACGAAGGCCAGGTCGGTCTCTCGGTACTGCACGCAGTACTCGCGCGGCGGGAGGTCTTCGAGGGAGCCGTCGACGCCCAGGAGGTCGCCCTGATAGAGCGCCACGTCCTTGAAGAGCTCGCGCAGGATCGTGATGATGTTCACGTCCTGCCAGATGCGAGAGTTCTGACGCAGCCCGAGGGTCCAGAGGTGCGGGACGATCGTCACCCGCGCGAAGCGATAGCCCCCGGTGGTGCCCAGGTCTTCGACGCGGCGAACGACGCCGCGGATGCGGCGCGAGAGGCCCTCGCGGCGAATCTCGAGGCCCGCGAGCTCCTCGAACAGGTCGTCGGGGTTCTCGTTGAGGCTCCGCGTGACGAGCAGGATGTTCGCCTCATAGAGCTCAGAGACCCCCTCGCGCGCGTTCACCAGCAGCGGTCGCCAGCCCGCGCCACGGGCGCAATCAAACGCGTACTCGACCTCAGGAAGGGGCGTGCCGTCTGCCATGATGGGTGTGTCCTCCTCGCGGGGTGCGGGGCCGCGGAGCGCCGGCGAGTATCGTTCAAGCCCTGCCCCGCTGCAAAGCCCACGGCCGCATCGCGTCGGGCTACGCTCCCGCGATGCGCCCCCTCGCCCTCGCCGCCCTCGTCACCCTCGGGTGCGCGCGCCCGTCCCCACCGCCCCACAGCGCCCCTCCCGAGGCGCCCCCGGCCGCGTCGGCGACGCCCCCCGCGGCCGACGCCGGGGCTCCGACCGTTCATCCCCACCTCGTCCTGCTCCGCGCCATCGCCGGGGGCGAGGCCCTCGACGCGCACACCGACCCCTCCCTGGGACTGCTCGTCGTCGAGCACGTCGAGGCGGGCCCCGGCCCGGGCGCGAGCGCGACTCGCCAGGCGCGGCGCGACTGCGGCGCTCGCATCGCCGCCGACCGCGGCGCGGTCGAGCTCATTCGCGCGGCGCTCGCCCAGGGCGAGAGCTTTCCGCCTGACTGCGAGCGCGACGTCTGCACGGTGCCAGGCATGGAGTTCGCGCCCGTCTATCGCTTTGTGTTCGAGGGTTCGCGGCTCACGCAGATCCTCCGGCTCAGCGAGGCCGCGCTCCCGGCGGAGGCCCTGCGCGCGCGCGACGCCTACGTGACCAGCAGGGTCGAGGACCAGCGCGCGCACCGCTGCCGCCCCCCCGCGCCCTGATATGCGGGGAGCTCAGAGGAACGCCAGCGCCCGCGGGTCCCTCCCCCGCGCGAGCTCCAGGAACTCGACGGCGAGAAAGAGCCCGCCGACGACGAAGACCCTGAGGCCCTGCGAGCGCGCCAGCCGAGCCGCGAGCCGAGCCGCGCCCTCGAGAGCGGGCTCGACGAAGAGCTCCGCCTCCCCGGGCGCGTCGCGCAGCATCGCCGCGAGCTCGCCCGCGTCGCGGCCCTTGTGGTGAGCCTGGGTGCACACGACGCGCGAGAAGCGCGGCTTGAGCGCGGCGACGATCGCCTCGGCGCGCTTGTCGACGGAGACCCCCGTCACGAGCAGCCAGCGCTCACGGCCAAAGGCCTCGAAGAGCCCGTCGGCCGCGCGCGCCACGGCGTCAGGGGTGTGCCCGACGTCCACCACCGTCAGCGGCTCCTGCGAGACCACCTCAAGACGTCCCGGCCAGGTCGCGGCCGCGAGGCCCTCGCGCAGCGCGCGGTCGTAGTCTCTGGGGTGCAGGCCGCGCCCCGAGCGCTCGAGCCACGCGCCGAAGGCCACCGCCGCGCAGGCCGCGTTGCTCGCCTGATAGCGCCCGTGCAGCGCGCTCCGGAGCCCCTCATGGCGGCCCCAGGGGGTCTCCAGGGTGAAGCCGAGCCCGGCACCGTCGTCGCGCGCGTCGAGCACCCGCGCGTCGCGGCCGACGAAGCGCGCGTCGACCGAGCGCAGCCTCGCGTTCGCGCTCAGGAGCTCACGGAGGTCGTCGAGGCCCTCGCCGTGCACCGTGACGCCGCCCGGGGCGCAGGCGTCGGCCTTGTCGAGGGCGATCAGCTCGCGGGTCGCGCCGAGGAGCTCTGTGTGCTCGAGGTCCACCGAGGTGAGCGCGGAGACCGAGGCGCGCGCGAGGCGGGTGGGGTCGAGCCTCCCCCCGATGCCCGCCTCGAGCGCGACGAGCTCGGCGCCCTCGCGCTGAAACCACAGCGCGGCGGCGACGAGCTGCGCCTCGAAGGCGCCGACGCTCCCCTCGCCCAGGCGGGCTTCTAGCGTCGCGACCCGCGCCGACACCTCCGCGACGAGGGACCGGAGCGCCTCGTCTTCGATCTCGCGGGCGTTCACGCAGAGGCGCTCGTTCGGGCGCCGCAGGTGGGGCGAGGTGAAGGTGCCCACGCGCAGCCCCGCGGCCATCGCGACGCGGGTGAGAAAGGCGCAGGCGCTGCCCTTGCCGTTCGAGCCGGTCACGACGATGGCGCGGGAGGCGAGCCCCTCGCGATCGACCCCGCACGCGTCGAGGAGCGCGTCGACGCGCGCGAGCGAGGGTCCTCGGCCGAACTTCGGGAGGTCAAACATCGCCGCGCAGCCCCATGCGCGCGAGCACCTCGCCCCAGAGGTCCAGGATGATCGACGCGTGCCCCGCCTCTTCGAGGCTGGCGACGGAGGGGTTTCCGTTCACCTCGACGACGCGCGGTCCCTCGTCGGTGACCATCACGTCGACCCCCGCGACGCGGAGTCCGAGCGCCTCGCGGGCGCGCCTCGCGATGGGGACCACCCCCGTCGGAGCGTCGGCGGGGGCGACCAGCCGCGTGCGCGCTCCGGCGCTGAAATTTCTCCGGTCGTCGAGGCGCACGCGCTCGCCCTGAGCGAGCACGACGTCGCCGCGCACCGCGCGGCCCGCGTCGGTCACGGCGGGGTCTCGCAGCACGGGCGGAGAGAGGCCCGCGACCGCGAGCAGGGCGGCGCGCTCGGCGTGGAGCTCGGCGAGGCTCCGCGCGCCGTCTCCCACGAGCTCGGGCGCGAACCGCTGCATCACGAAGACCACGTCGTCGTCGACCAGCAAGACCCGGTACTCGTCGCCCTCGAAGATGTCCTGCAGGAGGATCGCGTCGTGCGCGGTCGCGACCCTGGCGAGCCACGCCTCGAAGGCCGCGCGTTCGGTGACGCGCTCGGCGAAGTCTCCGCGGGAGCCGGCCAGCGGCTTGCAGAAAGCGACGTGCCCGCGCGCGGCCATGTGCGCCCTCGCGTCGTCGACCTCGCGCCCCGGCGCGCGGAGTCCACGGAGGCGGGGGCTGAGAAAGAAGTGCTCCCCGCCGAGGTTGTCGACGCCCGCGGCGTCGAGGGCGACGCGGGTGAAGCGCTTGTCGGTCGCGAGGGCCATCGCCGACGCGCGGTTCAGCGGGTAGACGCAGGTGCGCCCCGCGGTGGCGATGACCGCGGCGCGAGGCCCCTCGCCGACGCGCACGACGGTGCCTCCCTCCGCGTCGAGGATCGCGAAGGCCACGCCGAAGCGCGCGGCGGCGGCCTCGAGGTAGCGCGCGTGGTCGGGCCAGGGGGGCGGCCGGAGGGCGCGCAGCGCGGCGAGGGGGCTCACGGGGTCGCCGCCGTCGGGGTGGGGAGCGGCGGGCGAGGGATCGTTCGCGGCACCCTCGGGGATATGCCACGGCGGGCGGCGGGGGATACACTCCCGGGACCATGGCGAACCCGCGACGTCCGACGGTGATCCTCCGGCACTGCCCGACCTACGACGTGCAGCGCATTCGCACGATCGTGCGCGAGGCGCTCGAGACCCTCGACCTGCGACCGCGCGGGCGCACGCTGGTGAAGCCCAACGTCGTCTCGGCGGGGCCGCTGTTTCAGAACGCGTTCACCCGCTCTGAGTTCATCGACGGCGTGCTCCAGGCCCTGAAGGACCGCGACGAGGGCGGCGTCACCGAGCTGGCCGTGGGCGAGCGCTGCGGGATCACCATCCCCACGCGCCGGGCCTTCGAGGGCGCGGGCTACGACCCCGTGCTCGCGCGCAACGGGGCCACGCGGTACTGCTTCGAAGAGGTCCCCCAGGTCGAGATCCCGTACTCGCACCCGCAGCGACTCCGCGACTACGTCTTCACCCCGGAGCCCGTGGCGAAGGCCGATTTCTTCGTCAATTGCCCGAAGTTCAAGGCCCACCCGTGGACCACCGTCACCTTCTCGATGAAGAACTACATCGGGATCCAAGACGACCGCCACCGGCTCATCGACCACGATCACCGGCTCAACGAGAAGATCGCCGACCTGCAGTACATCGTGCAGCCGCAGTTCATCGCCATCGACGCGATCATCGCCGGCGAGGGCCGCATGCTCACCCCGATCCCCTTCCCCCTGGAGATGGTGATCATGGGCGACAACCAGGTCGCCTTCGACGCCGTGTGCTGCCACATCATCGGCGTCGACCCGCTCTCGGTGGACCACATTCGCCTCGCCCACGAGCGAGGCTTCGGCCCGGTCTCCCTCGACGAGATCGACGTGGTGGGCGAGCTCACCCTCGCCGAGGCGCAGGCCCGGGCGAAGGGCTTCAAGGTCGGGCTCATTCGCGTGGAGAAGTACTTCGAGGGCACGGCGATCACCGCCTACGCCGGCGCTCCCCCCGACAGCGAGCGCACCGAGTACTGCTGGGGCGGCTGCCCCGGCGCGATCGAAGAGGCCATCGAGATCCTTCGGCTCTTCGACGACCAGGTCGACGCGAAGATGCCGAGGCTGCACGTGGTCTTCGGCGCCTACGACGGCCCCATCGACGCGAAGCCCGGTGAGCAGGTGATCTTCATGGGCGACTGCGCGACCTGGAAGGGCGAGCTCGGGGGCCAGGTCGTCGCCGTCGAGTCGCTCTACCGCGACCGGTCGACGAAGGACCCGCACCACGCGAAGCACGACGACATCTACGCCAAGATGGCCGCGGTCGTCGCGAAGGTGCGCGCGGCGAAGGGCGAGACCTCCATGCGCTTCGGCGGGTGCCCGGTGTCGGTGGCCGAGCAGGCGCTGGCGCTGGTGTTCCTCTCGGGGGCGAAGAACCCCTTCTTCGACGCCCGTGAGAGCCTCGCCTTCAACAAGGCCTACCTGCAGTGGCGCTCGGTGTCGGCGCTGCACCGGCTGCAGGGGATCCCGTATCAGAAGCCCGGTCCGACCGACCGCGGCGAGGCTCGGCCCCCGCAGTCGCTCACGACCTGGCCCGAGCCCGGGGAGTAGCCCCCGCCGCGAGTCTCGGGCCTGTTGGTCCGCAGTCCAACGCGCGTCGGGGGAGCGCAGGTCGCTGTTCTCCAAGGGCTTTCTTGCCGACGCGGTCGACGTCTCCGACCCGCGCGACGACCTGGAGTCCAACCGCGACCGACGCTGTTTCTCGCCGCGCCTTGAATTCCTGGACCTATGGGCCGAGTATGCGCACCTCGCGTGGTGGCACGGGCAATGCTCCAGGCGAACGGCGATAGGCACGGTCGGGCGATTCGCCCTCACCACCTACGCACCCGACGGGGCACCTTTGGGGGGCACGCGCTCCCCTCTCGCCCCTTTCTCCCCACAAGTGAGAAGACCATGGCCGAAACCGTACATCTCTACCTCAAGGCGAACGGCTCCGAGATCAAGGGACAGAGCACGCAGACGTCGCTCAACCGTGAGAACTCGATCGAGTGCCTGTACTTCGAGCAGGCCACGAAGACCGCGCGCGAGGCGAGCTCGGGTCTCGCCACGGGTCGACGGCAGTACGAGCCGCTGCTCATCCGCAAGCGCATCGACAAGAGCTCGCCGCTCCTCTCGAGGGCGCTCTGCAACAACGAGGTGATCGAGGGGACCTTCAAGTTCTTTCGTCCCAACCCCTCGGGTGACGGCACGACCGAGCACTTCCTCTCCGTCGAGGTGGAGGCGGGCCGCATCGCCTCGCAGAAGCTCTACGTGCCCGACACCATCGTCCCGGCGACCTCCACCGAGCCCCCGCTCGAGGAGGTCACCTTCGTGTTCCACGCCATCACGTGGACCTACGAGCCCGACGGCGTGATGCACCACGACAGCTGGTCGGAGAACCACTGATCCCCTAGCGACCCGCTGCGCGGAGGGGAGTGCTTCGGGATCGAACGATCCAGGGGCGCTCCCCTCTCGCCGTTTCAGGGTCTCGACCGGCCTCAGACCGGCGGCAGCAGCCCGGCGACGCGGGCCGCCCACACGCAGAGAAATCCCACCGCCGCGGCGTTGAGCGTCGCGCGGGTGTATCGCTCCCACGCGGAGTGCCCCGCGGGCAGCCACCACGCGAGCGCCGCGGCCAGCGCCAGCGCCAGCGCCCCAGGGATCGCCAGCGGGTGAAACATGAAGCTCCCGTGCAGGTCGCCGTGCGCGAGGCGCAGCGACGCGCGGGTGAAGCCGCAGGCCGGGCAGGGTCGCCCCGTGACGAGCTTGAAGAGGCAGGTGGGAAAGGGGATGAGCGCGAGGAGCCCGCTGATCGCGAAGAGCGGAAACAGCGGGCTCAGCCGGGAGCGAAAGAGTTCGACGCGCTCGCGCAACGGGGGGTCAGCCGACGTGCTTGGCTTCCCACTCCCACTGCTTGCACCAGGCCCACGGCGCGTAGAAGCCGAGGGTGCACATCGCGAGGAGCGAGTTCACGAGCATCATCACGAAGAGCCCGCCAGGGTCCTTCTGAAAGCCGAAGCGCCGGCCCGAGATCGACGTGTTCTGCCAGCGCCACTCGTACAGGTTGTTCCAGTACCAGGGGAAGTAGATCCCGAGGGTGAGCGAGGTGAGGATCGAGCCGATGAGCCAGATGCCGATGAGCGTCGTGGGTTCGCCGTGGAATTCCAGCCGCTCGCCGCTCACGTCGACCTTGCTGTAGACCCACTTGTTCCAGTTCGTGACGAACCAAGGGAAGTACAGGCCGCCGGTGCACATCAGCAGAAAGTAGTGCGGGATCAGGGTCTTGAAGAGCTCACCCGTGGTGCCCATGTACCGAGCGCGCTTGCCCTCGATCATCATGTGGTCCCAGTAGTACGCGAGCATCTTGTTCGCGCCGTAGATGCCGACGACCATCATCGCGACGGCTCCGATGAGCATCATCGGGACCATGACCATGGGCGCCCACTCGGCGGGCTGCCGGGTGGTCGGATCCTGCGTGGCGAACATCAGCCCGGCAGGCAGCCCGAAGAACACCGCGTACACCGCGAACATCGGGAGCCCGACGCCGAGGAGGTAGGTCATGAAGAGCGAGCCGCCCTGACCACCAAAGGCCACCCGCCCGGTCATGCCGCCGGGAGGAGGACCGAAGCCGCCACCCCCAGGAGGAGGACCGAAGCCGCCGCCCCCAGGAGGAGGACCGAAGCCACCACCCCCAGGAGGAGGACCGAAGCCGCCACCCCCAGGAGGAGGACCGAAACCACCACCCCCAGGAGGAGGACCGAAGCCGCCACCCCCAGGAGGAGGACCGAAGCCACCACCCCCAGGAGGAGGACCGAAGCCGCCGCCCGGGGGGTATCCCGCCGCCTGCAGCGATCCACTCATACTTGTCGCCGGAACCTGCATCATGCTCGAAACTCCTTGCGCCCTCCGTCACGCCCGCGGCGCGACGCGTGGCGATGGTACACGCCCGTCCGGCTCGGGGCGACACCTCGGCCCACGACGGTCATAGGCCGTCACCCAGGGCGCGTGAGAGCGCCGCTGCGTCGACGGGATCGCTCCGGAGCGCACAGCTCACCGCGCCCAGGAGCGCCGCCGCGTCGTGCCCCGCCGCGTCGCAGGCGCCCCAGCGCCGCGGGGTCGTCGAGCCGTGGTCGTCGTCGACGGACCAGAGGCCGAAGCGCGGCGCCCAGCGCCCGAGTTCGTAGTTGTCGACGAGGGTCCAGTAGAGCCACGCGCGCAGCGGGAGTCTGTGCACCACGCGGGTCTCGAGCGCGGAGCGGAGCATGACGCGCAGGAACGCCTCGCGCGTGAGGCCGTCGGCTCGGGGCTCGGCGCGCGCGGCCCCGGCTTCGCGGCGCAGGCACACGCCGCACTCGATCACGTCGACCGGGAGCGTGGGCATCCCCTCGCCCATCGCGCGGATCATCCGCGGCAGGGCCTCGGGCGCCGGCGCCCACTCCCAGGGCTCGGCCAGCCGCACGCCCTCGCGCACGGCGCGGGCGAGCGCGTCGGGGTTCGCGCTGAGCAGCGCGTCGACGAGGGACGCAGGCCGAAGCTGCTGCGCGGAGTAGGGGTCGTAGAGGTCGATCGCGAGGTGATCGAGGGGCGCGCCCGGCGCCCGTCGGAGCGCGCGGGTCGTGCGTGAGAGCCGCGAGAGCGGCAGGAGCGCCGCCGCCGCGGCGTCGAGGGACGCGGCGAAGCGCGCCCGCGGCGACCCGAGCTCGTCGCCGAAGAGCGAATCGTGCCACCGCGCGCGGCGAGACGAGAGCCAGCCGTCGAGGTCGCGGGGCGAGACGCCGGCTTCGACCGAGCGCAGGAGGTCGAAGATCCCCGCGCCGAGCCCGTGCAGGTCGAGGAGGTTGAGGTTGAGCGAGACATCGGCGCGAGGGCGCCCCCGCCGCGCGCGCGCCGAGGCCAGGGCCGCGTAGGCCTCGCAGTGCGCCGCGAGCATCGCGTCGAGGGCCCTCCACGCGCGCACCGCGCCCAGCGGTGACCCCTCCGCCAGCGACCGCGCCCCCCGCGGGAACACCCCCGCGATGTAGCTCGCCACCGCCAGCATGTTGGGCTCGTTGAGGGTGAGCACCCGGTCGACGCAGGCGCCGCCGAGCGACTCGAGCGCGTCGTCCAGGCCCTCGATCACCTCCGCGGCGTGCGCGGCGAAGCGCGCGGGCGCGTCTTCGCGCAGCCAGAGGTCGCCGCCCATCCACGCCGGGTGGGTGAAGTGGTGGAGCGTCACGATCGGCTCGATCCCATTGCGGCGCAACGCGATGATACGACTCGCATACCCGCGCAGGGCCCGGCGGTCGAGGGCTGGACCGTCGGGGCGCAGCCTGGCCCACTCGAGGGTGAAGCGAAATCTCCGCAGCCCCAGGGCGCCGCACCGCGCCGCGGCCTCGTCGAAGCGACGCCAGAGCCCGACCCCGGCGCCGATGGGCTCGACCTCGCCGCGGCGCTGCGCATCGAACCAGTGCGTCCTGGGTCCGCGCTCGAGGTCGAGGCCGCCCTCGCTCTGAAACGCCGAGGTCGACACGCCGAGCTCGAGCGCGCGGGCGTCGCGGAGCCGCGGGTGGCTCAAGAGGGAGGGGGCGGGCGCTCGCACGTCGGGTCGCGCAAGATGAGACCCGCGCGCGTGGTATGCAACGCGCCGTGAGCGGCCACGCCGAAGAGACCAGGGAGGCGATCCTCCGCTGCGCCCTCGCGGCGCTCGCGCGCTCGGGCTTCGAGGGCACGACCCTCCAGGGCGTGGCCGCCGCCGCGGGGCTCTCCAAGGGCGCCGTGACCCACCACTTCGCGAGCAAGGACGACCTGCTCGACGCGGTGATCCTGCGCTGCGCCGAGGTCGTGGCGGGCGAGCTCGCCTCGGCGGCGGAGTCGGAGCCCTCGCCGGGCGACAGGCTCCGCGCCCTCGCCCACGCGCTGCGGGCCGCGTGGAGCGACGACCGCGACGAGGGCCGGGTCATGGCGATGGTCGCCGCCGCCGCCCTCTACGACCCCAGGGTGCGCGTCGTGAGCGAAGGCGCCTTCGCGGCGATCTCGTCGGTGCTCTCGCGCGCGATCGGCGACGCCGCGGCCTCGGCGGGCCTGCGCCCGCGGGTGAGCGTCGACGCCGTCGCGCGCTGGCTGCTCGGCGCGGGCGTGGGGGCGAGGCTGCTCCAGGGCGGCCCCGAGGGCGGCGACGACGACGCCGCGCTCACGCTCGCCCTCTACGCCTTCTTCGAGCTGTGATACCTCTGCGCCGCCATGGCGCCCCCCAGCCGCGAGAAAGAGCAGCGACGCGCGCAGATCCTCGCCGTCGCGACCGAGGTCTTCGCGGAGAAGGGCTACCACGACGCCCGCATCGACGACATCGTGGTGGGGGCGGGCATCGCGCGGGGCACCTTCTACCTGTATTTCAGCGACAAGCGCGCGATCTTCGAGGAGCTCGTCGACGGCTTTCTCGCCCGCCTCGACGCCTCCATCGAGCGCATCGAGCTGACCGACAACGCGCCCCGTCACATGAACGAGATCGCCGAGAACCTCCGCAGGGTCTTCGCGCGCTTCGCCGCGGAGCCCGCGATGGCGCGGATCCTCCTGAGCGCCGCGGTGGGCATCGACGCCGACTTCGACCGCAAGCTGCTCGCCTTCTACGACGAGGTGACCGCGATGCTCAGCCGCGCGCTCACCCAGGGCGAGGCCGCGGGGCTGGTGCGCCCGGGCAACGCCGACCTGCGCGCGCACTGCCTGACGGGCGCCCTGAAGGAGTGCCTCCACCAGCTCATGCTCCGGCGCGCCGACCTCGACCCCGAGGCGCTGCTCGGCGCGCTGCTCGACCTCGTCGCCGACGGCCTCTTCACCGAGATCTCGCGGAGCGCGGCCGGGCGCAGCCGCTAGAGCAGGCCCTTCTTGCGAAACCACAGGATCAGCCCCAGCGCGATGCACGCCATCATCGCCAGCGCCGCGGGGTAGCCGTAGCGCCAGTGGAGCTCGGGCATGCGGTCGAAGTTCATCCCGTAGAGCCCCACGACGAAGGTGAGCGGGAGCATCACCACGCTCACGCTCGTGAGGGTCTTCATCACGGCGTTCATGCGGTTGGAGACCGTGGTGAGGTACACGTCGAGGGCGCCCGAGAGCAGCTCGCGGTAGCCCTCGGAGAGGTCGACCACGCGCACGAAGTGGTCGTGAATGTCGCGAAAGAAGGGCACCGCGCGCTCGGGCACGAGGTCGAACTCCCCGCGGGCGAGGCGCTGGAGCACCTCGCGCTGGTGCGTCGCCATGCGCCGCAGGCGCTGGAGCGAGCGCTTGAGGCGAAAGATGCGCTGGATGAGGTCGTCGCCGGGCTCGCTCACCACCTCGCGCTCGATGTCGTCGGCCGCCTCGTCGAAGACCTCCATCACGGGCACGTAGCCGTCGACGAGGTGGTCGATCACCGCGTGGGCGATGAAGGCCGGGCCGCGCTCGAAGAGCCGCGGGTTCCGCTCGAATTCACCGCGCACCTCGTCGGCGAAGCCGACGCCCTCGGGGTGGTGGCTCATCACCCAGCTCGCGGTGAACAGCAGGTCGACCTCGACGGTCTCGATGCGCTCGGGGTCGCGGTCGGGGCAGCGCACGCCGTGGACCACCACGTAGAGGTAGTCGCCGAAGTCGTCGACCTTGGGGTGCAGCCGCTCCTGGAGCACGTCCTCGACCACGAGGGGGTGGAGCTTCAGGCCCGTCTCGAGGAGGTCGCGCAGGGGCTCGTCGATGACCGTGGCGTCGATCCAGAAGAGGGCGCCGGCCTCGAGCAGCGCGGGGACCTCGGAGAGGTCCGTCGACGCGCGGAGCTTCTTGTCGGAGAGCGTGAAGATCGTCGTGCCCATGGCTTCGCCGCGCAGGGTATCGCCCTCCGCGGCGCGGCGGCGACGGCCCCCCTCCGCTTCTCGGGTCACGCGCGCGCGCCGACGCGGTACCCTCCGGGCGATGTCTACGCTCCGCGCCCTGGTCGTCGAGGACGACCCCTCCCTCGCGAAGCTGATCGCTCGGCTGCTCTCTCGGGTCTCGATCGCCTGCGTCGCCGTCGACGGGGTCACCGCGGCGGAGGGCGCGCTCGCCGAGGGTGAGTTCGACGTGCTCATCGTCGACGCGTCGCTCGACGACGGCGACGGGGTCGAGCTGATCCAGGCGCTGCGCGCGCGGGGCGTGCTCACGCCCGCGGTGCTGGTGAGCGGCTCGGCGATGCCCAGCCCCGACCCCCTCACGCGCTTCCTCGCGAAGCCCTTCACCAAAGACTCGCTGCCGGCGCTGGTGCTCTCGCTCGTCGACCCCTCCTGACGGGTGCAAGTTCGGCGAGGGCGCGTTAGCGTGGCCGCACACATGCGGCACACCACGGATTTTCTGGTGTTGGGGAGCGGCATCGCGGGCTTGACCTTCGCGCTGCGGGCGGCGTCTCACGGCGAGGTCGTGGTCGTCACGAAGCGCCGGAGCGAGGACGCGAACACGACCTGGGCGCAGGGGGGCATCTCCGCGGTGCTCGACCCTGGAGACTCCTTCGACGCGCACGTGCAAGACACGCTCGTGGCCGGCGCGGGGCTCTGCAAGGCCGAGATCGTGCGGCTCTGCGTCGAGAACGCGCCCGCGCGCATTCGGGACCTCATCGAGCTCGGCACGCGCTTCAGCCGCAACGCCGACCCCGCGCAGGGCGGGGGCTTCGAGCTCGCGCGGGAGGGCGGCCACTCGGCGCGGCGCGTGATCCACGCGGGCGACATCACGGGCCGCGAGGTCGAGCGCGCGCTGCTGGAGGCGGCGTCGAAGCACCCCCGCATCACCCTGCTCGAGCACCACATGGGCGTCGACCTGATCACCCTCTCGCGCTTCGCGGGGGCCGAGGTGTGCAGCGGCGCGTACGTGCTCGACACGAGCAGCGGCGACGTGCACACGTGGATCGCGCGGGCGACGGTGCTGGCCTCCGGGGGGGCGGGCAAGGTGTACCTCTACACCTCCAACCCCGACGTCGCGACGGGCGACGGCGTGGCCATGGCGTACCGCGCCGGCGCCGAGGTCGCGGACATGGAATTCTACCAGTTTCACCCGACGGCGCTGTGGCACCCGCAGGCGAAGAACTTTCTGATCTCCGAGGCCCTGCGCGGCGAAGGGGGGGTGCTGCGCCTCAACGACGGCACGGCGTTCATGGCGAAGCACCACCCGCTCGCCGACCTCGCGCCCCGCGACGTGGTCGCCCGCGCCATCGACTACGAGATGAAGCGCACGGGCGAAGACAACGTGTGGCTCGACATGACCCACCACACGCCCGACTTTCTCCGGCAGCGGTTCCCGAACATCCACGCCGAGTGCCTGCGCTGGGGGATCGACATGACCGAGCGGCCGATCCCGGTGGTCCCCGCGGCGCACTATCAGTGCGGCGGGGTGTCGACGGACGCGCGGGGCCGCACGAGCATCCCGGGGCTGTGGGCCATCGGCGAGGTCGCGTGCACGGGGCTGCACGGCGCCAACCGCCTCGCGAGCAACTCGCTGCTCGAGGGCGCGGTCTTCGGTCACATCGCGGCGAACGACGTCGCGTCCCACGCCGTGGCCGAGGCCGCGAGCGAGAAGGTCGCGGACTGGGACCCGGGCACCGCGGTGCCCTCGGACGAGGCCGTGGTCGTCGCGCAGAACTGGGACGAGATCCGCAGGCTCATGTGGAACTACGTCGGCATCGTGCGCAGCACGCGGCGCCTGCAGCGCGCGCAGCGGCGCATCGCCGTGCTCCAGGACGAGATCCGCGAGTACTACTGGGACCACCTCGTGACCCGCGACCTGCTCGAGCTTCGCAACATCGCCACCGTCGCCGAGCTCATCGTCGCCTGCGCCCTCGCGCGCAAGGAGAGCCGAGGGCTGCACTACACCCTCGACCACCTCGCGACCGACCCCGCGCTCGCGCGCGACACGGTGATCCGCCGCGGGGTGAGCGCGAGGCTCCGCCCGGCCTAGAGATCCGCGGTCTTTCCCGGCGACGCGCTAGACATCCACCCCTCCCTTGCGGTAGCACGGCGCGCCTATTTTCCTGGGAGAAGTGAAGCCGATGTCGGTCACCGTCGAAGCCTCGAACGTCCGTCGCGCGCTCGAAATGGCGCGCGAGCAGCGCACGCAGATCACCCGCGGCGCCCCGCTGCCCATCGACACCGCGCACGTGGTCGGAGCGTGCCCGAAGTGCGGACACCTCGGCGCCACGATCCTCGGGTTCCCCGACCCGCCGTACGCGGGCCCGCAGGGCAAGCCGCGGTACCGCAACGCGAAGGAGCTCCAGGCCTTCGTCGAGGAGATCTTTCGCAACCCGCCGCCGCTCCCCGCGCAGGACGACCCCTCGGAGCCCTCCAAGGACCCGCAGCAGCAGGGCGCCAATTGGAAGGGCTACTGCGTCTGCGGCGCCGACGTGATGCCGCCGCAGCCCGACCCCCGCACGGGCGAGATGCTCGAGAGCCCCGACGCCACCCCGCGCCTCGTGTGCGGCGTGCGCTTCATCAAGGCCATGCCGGGCGCGGGCGCCGAGCTCGTGCTCGAGGCGCTCTCCGCCGGCGACGGCGGCGTGGGCTTCGAGAAGGGCGTGAGCCTGGGGTGGAAGCTCCTGCGCGCCCCCGTCGACGGCGTCGAGGCCGAGGTCTCGGGCAAGTTCGACGACGCCGCCGTGGAGGCCCACTTCGGCCGCCCCCTCACCCTCGCGCACGTGTGGTCCAAGGTCCTCGCCAAGGCCGCGGCGGGCGAGGAGTCGATCGAGAAGGTCGACGCCGGCTACTGGGTCTGGGCAGGGCCCCGCGAGAACACGAACCTCGACGAGGAGCTCAAGAAGCTCATCGGCGAAGACCCCGAGAAGGGCAGCTTTCCGCTCCTCTCGATCCCGCAGCTCGCGCCGATGCCGCAGGGCCCCTTCTTCGCGCAGTGGGCCTACGAGCACGGCGAGGCGATCCAGAAGGGCGACCTCCGCGCGGGCGTGCTCATCGACCGCGCCGCCGTGCGCAAGCTCATCGAGGCGCAGCTCGGCCGCGCGGCGATGCAGTGGCGCGAGGTCGAGAACGGCGCGCTGATCCTCGCCACCGCGGGCGAGCTCACCTGGCCCATGGAGACCGCGATCGTGTCGCTCGGCGCCGCCCACCTCGGGTGGTACTTCAGCGAGACCGCCGCCGCCGCCGTGGGCGAGTGCATGGCCCGGCTGGGCGAGCTCCGCCGCTGGGTCGACGCCGTGCGCGCCGAGCGCCCGGAGATGACCTTCACGGTCAACGGGATGCAGATCGTCGGCAAGCGCGCCGACGGCACCATGGGCCGCCCGATCAACCTCCAGGACCTGCCGTTTCGCGCGCCGCCGGGCTCGCCTGACTTTCGCCGCGAGCTCCGCTTCGCCTGCGACGACCTCCCGAAGAACGCCGACCCGACCCGCCGCTGCCCCTGCGGCGAGCGCGCGTGGCTGGCGGCGCGGATCTTTCCGGTCAAGGTGGTCGAAGACTTCAAGGCCGCCACGGGCGGAAAGTCTCCGAAGATCATCGAGCACTGGGACACCGCGGCGCTCGTCGCGACCATCTCCTGCGACCGCCACGTGCGCGTGCCCGCGGCCGAGGAGATCGAGAGCACGGGCCTCAAGGACGCGGCCTTCGACAAGCGCCTCAAGGAAGACCTCGCGTTCAACGTCTTCGCCGTCGACGTGTCCCTCCACGAGGACAAGAACAAGAAGCGCGCGCTCCTCGCCTACGGCCCCCTCGTGGCGAGCGTGGTGATCAACGACCACTTCATCGCGAAGCTGCACCAGATGTGCGTGCTCCCCGACAAGACCCTGCCGCTGCGCGGCGACGAGGTCAGCGCCGTGGTCACCACGCCCAACGTGCTGTGCCTCCACGAGCCCGACTTCGACGACGACATGCTCGAGCAGGTGCTCGACATGGGCGCGGCGATGGACGGCATCCCCGCGGAGGTCCCCATGCCCTTCGACCTCTCCTGGGACGTGACCCTCACGGCGGAGCCCAAGGGCAACTTCGTGAACCTCCGCCCGCCCCCCCAGGGACAAGGTCAGCCGCCCCAGGGCGCCCCCGGCGGCGCCCGTCGTTGACCCTCCCGCGGCGCCAGAGCCCCCTCTGGCGCGCCCTCCTCGCCCTCGCCCCCCTCGCCGCCTGCGCCCCCCGCGCAGGCGCCTCACGCCCCGAGGCGCGCCCCGCTGAGCGCCCCCTCGCGGGTCGCTACTGGGGCCGCTGGTCTGACACGCCCCCCGACACGCGGGTCACGGTCTGGATCGACGGCGACACCCGTCGCTTTCGCGGCGCGTGGGACCTCCCTCCCTGGCACGGCGAGTTCGACGGAGCCCGCGACGGCGACGCCCTCGACGTGCGGTGGCAGCAAGAGGGCGTGGTCGCGGTGCACGTGCACCACAGCCGCGCGATGCGGTGGCGCCTCGGCCCCGACGGCTCGCTGCGCGGCGAAGACGGCGACGCCGGGGTGATCGAGCTCACCCCCGCCCGAGACGGAGACCCCCGCCTGCGCGAGGGCCTCTGGATGTCTCGCTGGACGGGCCTGCCGCCGGGCCTCGGCGTGGAGACCGTGGTGCACCGCGGCGGCGACGGGCGCTGGCACGCGGCGTACCGGTACCAGGGCCGCGAGGGCTCGTTCGTGGGCGAGCTGCGCGGCGAGCGGCTCGCGATTCGCTGGCGCGAGGTCTCATCGCAAGACGCGGTGAGCGAGGGCCGCGGGCTGCTCGCGCGCTCACGCACGGGCTACGAGGGCACCTACGGCGTCGGCGACTCGGTGACCGGCGCGGGGCGCTGGTCCATCGAGTCGTTCGAAATCGCTCAGAACAGATAGACCAGCGCGCCCGAGGGCACGAGCGCGAGCTGGTCGGCCGTGACCTCGGTGACGCCGTCGCCGCCGGTGGACCACGCGTACTGCCCCTCGAGCTCGACGCCCACGCCCACGCGCCCGAAGGCCACGCGCAGGCCGACGGCGAGGGCGGCCTCCACGCGGTGCGCGGCGAGGGAGAAGGCGTCAGGCCCGCGGCGCGTGTCGGTGGCCCGCCCGTCGGCGAAGAGGTACCCGCTGCGCGCGGAGACCCAGAGGTCGTAGATGTCGCGCCGGGTGTACCCGAGCTGCAGGGTGAGCTCGCCGCCGTAGACCCGCGACTCGTTGAGCTCGAAGCCCGGCACCGCCGTGGCCGAGCCCGAGGCGAGAAACGCGAGGCGGGCGTTGGCGCCGCCGGTGAGGGTCCAGAAGCCGTCTCGCAGAAACTCTCGCCGCGCGCCGATGCGCACGAAGCGCCCGAGGAGGGCGACGCTCGCCTCGGCGGACCCTCCGAGGCCCGCGCGCCCCTGCACGATGGGCGCGACGCCGGGGGGCTGCGCCGCGAAGCCCACGGCGCCGCGCAGTCGGTCCGCGGGCGTGGCCGAGGGCGCCTGCGCGGCCGAGAGCGCCTCCTGAGCGACGGGGGTGACGTAGGAGCTGCCCACGTCGAGGGCGAAGCGGGACGCGGGGAGCACCCGCGCCGACACCAGGGTAGGCGACGTCGTCGCGCAGCCCGCGGCGGGGAGGAGCAGCGCCAGCGCCCACGCGGGGAGGCGCGGCGCGGAGGGGGTCACTTGCGAAAGCGCGACGGGTAGTTGTTCGCCGCGGAGCGCTTCTGGAGCTCGGCGTCGTCGGGGTGCAGCCGGAGGGCGCGCTCGATGAGCACCGACTCGTCCTCGGTGTGGTTGGGGTCGGGGAGGCAGCACTCCACGGGGCACACGGCCTGACACGCCTCGTGGTCATAGAAGCCGACGCACTCGGTGCAGAGCTCCGGGTCGATCACGTAGATCTCGTCGCCCTCGGAGATCGCGTCGTTGGGGCACTCGGGCTCGCAGGCGCCGCAGTTGATGCAGTCGGTGGTGATGTAGGTCGCCATCTCGGGTCGTGTCTCCAGCGCGGTAGGGAACGGCGCCTGGGGTGGGTGAGCGCCCTTGCGGGGCGCCGGTTTTCTAGTCAAGCAACCCCCGCGCGTCAATGCGCAGCGACCCCCCGCCGCCGCTTCTCCCGCGGCGCCCGCCTCAGGCGAGGCCCGGCGAGATCCCGGGCGGCAGCGGCGCCGGGGGGTCGCCCGGCTGAACGCGGGTGAGCGCGAGCGGGTACGCGCAGTAGCGCGACGAGAAGACCCCTGCGGGGCGGTGGTTTCCGCTGTGTCCGACCCCGCCGAAGGGGAGCTTGCTCGAGGCGCCGACGGTGGGCGCGTTCCACGCGAGGTTGCCGACGCGGAGTCGCCGCGCGCACGCCTCGAAGGCCGCGGCCGAGGCGGTCCACACGCCGGCGCTGAGCCCGAAATCCGAGTCGTTCGCCAGCGCGACGGCCTCGTCGAGGTCGCCCGCGACGTACACCGCGAGGTCGGGCCCGAAGATCTCTTCGCGCTGGTACCGCGAGCTCGCCGAGGCGGCGCTCACCCTGCGCACCCTCGGGGTGACGTAGCGCCCGGTCACCGCGCGCCCGCCCCACTGAGGCGCGGCCACGCGGGGAGCCCGCACGCACGCGCTGCCCTCTTCGTCGGCGAGTCGCTGCGCGGCCTCGAAGCGCTCGACGGCCGCGGCGGTGGCGAGGGGGCCCATGAACGCGCGGGGGTCCGCGGGGTGGCCCACGACCACGCCCTCGGCGATGCGCGCCACGCGCTCGATCAGCGCCTCGGCCACGCCGCGGGTGACCACGAGGCGGCTGACGCACGAGCAGCGCTGGCCCGCCGACGAGAAGGCCGAGAGGGCGACCTCCATCGCCGCGCGGTCGAGGTCGGCGTCGTCGAGGACCAGCGCGGCGTTCTTTCCCCCCATCTCGAGCGCGATCATGCGGCCGGGGCGGTGCGCGTTGGCCGCGAGGATCTTGGTGCCCACGGGGTAGCTCCCGGTGAACAGCACGCCGTCGACGTCGGGGTGCGCGCTGAGCGCCGCGCCGCTCGCGCCGTCGCCCTGGACCACGTTCACCACCCCCGGAGGGAGGCCGGCCTCGAGGATCATCTCCGCGTAGAGCGACGCGCTGAAGGGCGCGACCTCGCTGGGCTTGAACACCACGGTGTTGCCCGCGAGCAGCGACGGGACGATGTGCCCGTGCGGCAGGTGCAGCGGAAAATTGAAGGGCCCGAGCACGGCCATCACCCCGTGCGCGCGCCAGCGCCAGCCGCTCTTCGCGTCGAGGTCGACGTCGGCGACGAGGGCGATGCCCTCGTGGAGGGAGATGTCGACCTTGCCGACCAGCGCGCGGGCCTCGGCGAGCGACTCGCGGCGCACCTTTCCCACCTCGCGCGTGAGGACCTCGGCGATGGGGTCCTCGGCCTTCGCGAGCACGTCGCGCAGGCGCGTCAGCCCGTGGGCCCTGGCCTCGACGCCGAGGGCCTCCCAGGCCGGCTGCGCGCGACGGGCCGCCGCCACGGCCTCGTCGACGTCGCCGCGCGCGAAGGGCACCTCGCCCAGGACGTCGTCGAGGTCGGCGGGGGAGACGACGCGCAGCGCGCCGTCAGGGCGGGCGGGCGCCCGAACGCGGCCGTCGATCAGCGCAGAGAGGGGCGTGGTCATGGCCATCGATCTTCGCACGGCGAGAGAACTTTCGCGGGGCGCGCCCGTCCGACGGGGGATGAAGCCCCTCGTCGCCCTCGCCGTCGCCCTCTCGCTCCCCCTCTCGGCCGCCGCGCAGCCCCGCGCCCAGGCGGTGCCCACGTCGCAGGAGTTCACCTTCGGCGATCAGCTGGTGCAGAGCCAGCTCCCCAGGCCCGACGACGCCACCGTGCGCGCGCGCGGGACCCGCAGCGGGCCGAGCCTGCTGCGGATTCGCTCGCACTTCGTGCCGGAGATGCTGAAGTCGGTCGAGCGGCTCTGAGCGCGGGGCTCAGGCCATCGCGCGGCGGCCCGAGCGGGCCTCGGAGAAGCGCTTGATCGCGCTGTCGATGGAGTTCTCGAGGGACTCGATCATCAGAGTGTGCAGCGGGAGCGTGGGGCCCTTGAGGCACTCGTAGTACCGCTGGCGCTCGGTGCTGTGGATGATCGCCGGGGGGTAGCCCGAGCGGAGCAGCACGAGGTTCATCATCAGCCGCGCGAGCTTCCCCATGTGCTTGCTGTACGGGAAGATCTGCATGAGCTTGAAGTGCAGCTTCGACGCGAGGCGCAGCGAGGTGTGGGTCTTCTTGGTCTCGGGAGACCGCACCCACTCGTCGAGCTTCTCCATCTCCGCGGCGATCTTGTCGGGCGGCGCGATGTCGTGAAAATAGAGCCGGTGGACCGGGGTGTCTTTGCGGTGCGGGGTCTCGCCGCCGGGCTCGGAGTCCTCCGGCGAGAGGATCTCCTGGAGCCGCACCAGCAGGTCCATCCCCAGCGGGACCTTCTTCTTGTTCATCGCGCACTCGCGCACGAAATCGATCGCGGCCTTGTGCGCGCGGATCTCGTCGTAGGTCGGGATGAGCGACACGTCGGAGACGACGTCCTTGTCGATGGCGCTCTTGAGCTCGTGGAAGGTGAGCATCGTGCCCTCGAGCGCGGTGTCGTGGTAGATCCACGACATGTCGAGGGCCTCTTGAAACTCGGCCAGGGCCTCCTCGGGCTGCACCCCGAGCAGCTCTTCGAGGGTCCTCAACTTCTGATCGATCGTCACCTTCGTCGCCATCGCGGGCACCCTGCTCCCTCCCGCCCGGCGCGCCAGCCGACGCGGCTGGGCGCGATGGTACAGCAATTGGGCGCTGGGCCACAAGGGGTATCGTGACGCCGGGGCCGAAATGCAGCGAGGCGCGGTGGATCTTTGTGATTCACCGCGCCTCGTGCGTTCTTGTGGAGCTGAAGGGGGTCGAACCCTCGGCCTCTAGAGTGCGATTCTAGCGCTCTCCCAACTGAGCTACAGCCCCGACCGGGACGCGAAAGGGACCACGGGACCCTCTGCGCTGTCAAGCGAAGACGTTTCTTTTTTCATCCGACGGAGGCGAGCCTCGGTGATTGACGGGGGGGGCGGCGCGTGGTGGGTTCCGCGTCTATGGCGACTGATTTCTATGACATCGACGGGCTGCTCACCGACGAGGAGCGCCTCGCGCGTGACAGCGTGCGCGCCTTCGTGGACGAGCGGCTCATGCCGGGCATCGCGAAGCACTACGAGGACGGCACCTTTCCGACGGAGCTGATCCCCGAGTTCGGCGCGCTGGGCGTGCTCGGCGCGAACCTTCAGGGCTACGGCTGCGCGGGCATGGGCGACGTCGCCTACGGCCTCGTGATGCAGGAGCTCGAGCGCTGCGACTCGGGCATCCGCTCGTTCTGCTCGGTGCAGGGCGCGCTGGTGATGTACCCCCTCTACGCCTTCGGCTCCGAGGAGCAGAAGGACACCTGGCTGCCGCGCCTCGCGAGCGGCGACGCCGTGGGCTGCTTCGGCCTCACCGAGCCCGACTACGGCTCGAACCCCAGCGGGATGATCACCCGCGCCGAGCGCACCTCGTCGGGCTACCTGCTCAACGGCACCAAGCGCTGGATCACCAACGGCAACCTCGCCGACGTCGCCATCATCTGGGCGAAGCTCGACGGGGTCATCCGCGGCTTCGTGGTCGACACCAGGACCCCTGGGTTCACCGCGCAGAAGATCGAGCGCAAGTTCTCCCTCCGCGCGTCGGTGACCTCGGAGCTGATCCTCGAAGACGTCGAGGTGCCCGAGGGCGCGCTGCTCCCCGGCGTGCAGGGCCTCAAGGGCCCCCTGTCGTGCCTCACCCAGGCGCGCTACGGCATCGCCTGGGGGGCCGTGGGCGCGGCCATGGCGTGCTTCGAGTGCGCGGTCGACTACGCCAAATCGCGCAAGCAGTTCTCGCGGCCCATCGCGGGCTACCAGCTCGTGCAGGCGAAGTTCGCCGACATGCTCACCGAGATCACCAAGGCCCAGCTCGTGGTGTGGCGCCTCGGCCGGCTCAAGGAGCAGAAGAAGATGCGCCCCGCGCAGGTCTCCCTCGCCAAGCGCAACAACGTCGCCATCGCCCTCGAGACGGCCCGCAAGTGCCGCGACATCCTCGGCGGCAACGGGATCACCTACGAGTACCCCATCGGGCGGCACATGCTGAACCTCGAGACCGTCTCGACCTACGAGGGCACCCACGACATTCACACCCTCGTGCTCGGGCAAGAGGTCACCGGCCTCGCGGCCTACGACACCACGTCCTGACCGATGCCCCTCGGCGCCGCCACGCGCGCCGAGCGCGACGGGCTGCCCGCCCGCACCCTCACCGCCACGCTGACCGGGCTGCTGCTGGTGGGCGCCCTCGCCGCCGTCATCGGCGCCGAGCGCACCGCCGCCCTCGCCCGCGACGGGCGCTCCGGCGAGCTGAGCCTCCTCGCCCTCGCCACCGCGGCGCGCATGCGACCCCTCGATCGAGCGACCCGCGCGCGGCTCGCGCGCGCCCTCGCGGGGCGCGCCGGCGTCCGGGTGCGCGTGGTCGAGGCGGGCGACCCCGAGGCCCGCGGGGCGCCCTTTCGGCGCGTGCGGGTCGACGCGCCCGGTCGCCGCGCGGAGGTCGCCGAGCCCGTCGACCCCGCGCAGACCCTGCTCGTGAGCGCGCGCACCGACAGCCCCTGGCGGCTCCTGCTCGGCGCGCTCGCGCGCGTCGCCGCGGTGCTCGCCGCGACCGGCGCCCTGGGCGTCGCCGTGAGCCTCGCCGTCGCGCGCGACATCGCCTCGGAGCTCCGGGCGATCGCGCGGCGCGCCCGGGCGATGCTCACCGCCACCGAGGTCGCGCCGAGCCCGCTGCCCGTGCACGGCGGCGACGAGGTGGGGGCGCTGGTGAGCTCGTTCAACCGGCTCCAGCGGGTATACGAGGCCGAGCTCGCGCGGCACCGCGGGGCGCTCGCCGCGCTCGAGGAGGCGGAGCGGAGGCGCGAGGCGTGGGTGTCGACGCTGCGGCACGAGCTGCGCACGCCCCTCAACGCGATCAAGGGCTTCTCCGACGTGCTCCACGCCGAGATCGACGGCCCGCTCACCCCCGCGCAGCGCGAGGACGTCGAGGCCATCGCCGGCGCGGGGACGCACCTGCTGCGCCTCGTCGACGACGTGCTCGACCTCTCGGCCATGGCCACCGGGCGCTACGCCGTGCAGCGCGCGCCCTGCGACCTCGGCGCCATCACCCGCGACGTCGTGGGCGAGGCCCAGGGCATCGCGCGGGGTCGGGGCGTCGAGCTCAGCCTCGACGCCGAGCGGGCGGTCGAGGTGCTCGGCGACGCCGTCGCGCTGCGGCGCGCGCTCACCAACCTCGTGCTCAACGCCGTCGAGCACGCCGGCGGCCGCGTGCGCGTGCGCCTCGGGCGGGGCGAGCGCGAGGTCACCGTCGCCGTCGAAGACAACGGCCCCGGCATCGCCGCGGGTGAGCTCCGCCGGCTGTTTCGCCCCTTCGAGCGGGGCAGCACCGCCGAGGCGCGGGGCGCGGGGCTCGGGCTCGCGGTGACCGTCGCGCTGGTCGACCTGCACGGGGGCAACCTCTCGGCGCAGAGCGAGGTCGGGCGCGGGAGCACCTTCACCATCCACCTCCCGGCCCCGTCGGAGGGCGCGTGAGCTCGCTGCCCAGGGCCACGGCGCGGGTGATCGCCGCGGGGGTCGGGATCCCCGCCGTCGCCTGCGCCACCCTCGTCGCCGCGATGCCGGCCTTCGTCGTCGGCGCCGCGACCTCGCCCCTCCTGGCCCGCGCCCTGGCCGCGCGACGCGCCGCCGACGCCCTCGCGGTGACCGGCGTCGCCGCCGTGGTCGCCGCCGTCGCCGTGGCGCGCGCGGCCCGCGCGGGCGCCTCTGAAGAGGCGCGCCGGGAGCTGGTGGCGATCCCCCGGGCGCTCTCGCTCACCTGGGTCGTGCTCGCCGCGCTGGCCTTCGCCGAGGGCGCGCTCTCGCCCAGCGGATCGCCCGACGGCACCGCGGCCCTCGTCGCCGCCGCGGTCATGGCGCTGGCCGCCGTCGCGATGCACCCGGCGCTGCGCCTCGCCGTGCGCCCCGCCCTCGACGAGGCCGCCCTCGAAGAGGTCGCGGGCTCGTCGGGGGAGCGCCTCGCGCTGCGCACCGCGGTCGCGGTCGGGGTCCCCTGCGGCGCCGCGGCGCTCCTCGCCGTGCTCGCCGTCGCCGCGCAGGTGCGCGAGGTCGCCGGGCGCCAGCATGACCGCGCCGAGGGCACCTGGCGCGCGGCGGTCTCGCAGCCCGCGGTGCCCGGCGAGGCGCCGACGGGACCCGCCCTCGCGGCGCGTGTCTTCGCCGCGGGAGGCGCGCTCTGGCCCCTCGACGGCCCGGCCTCGACCCGCGCCCCTTCCCTCCCCTCGCGGGGCTGGGCCGTCGCCCTGGCGGCCGCCGCGGGGCTCCTGGGCGCGCTCATCGGTCGGCGCGTCGGACGCGACGCCGCCGCCGAGCTGTCGGTGGCCGCGGCGCGCATCGAGAGCCTCGGCGCGGAGGGCTCGCGCGCGGCCCCGCCGGGGGACCCCGGAGGCTTCGCCGCCTCGGTCGACGCCGGCGACGTGGTCGAGTCCCTCGACGCCCTCGCCGAGCGCCTCTCGCAGATGGCCGCCGACCAGCGCCGCGCGATCTCGACCCGCCGCGAGGTCGCGCGGCTGCGCTCGCTGGTCTTCGCCGGGGTCAGCCACGACCTGCGAGGACCGCTCAACGCCGTGCTGGGCTTCGCGGGCATTCTGGAGCTCGGCGCCGACGGCCCGCTCACCGAGGGCCAGCGCGAGAGCGTCGAGGCCGTGACCCGCGGAGGCCACGAGCTGCTGCGCCTCGTCGACGACCTGCTCGACGCCGCGCGCATCGAGGCCGGGCGGCTGCGGGTCGACGCGGCGCCGGTGCGCCTCGCGGCGGTGCTGCAGTCCGCGGTCGATGACGCCGCCGAGCGGCTGCGCTCCGCGGACGTGCACGGCGCGCCCTTCGCCGTCGAGGGCGTCGCGGAGCTCTCGGTGATCGCGGACGCGCCACGCACGGCGCGCGCCCTCGGCGCGCTGTTGACCTACGCGCGCCTGCGCCCCGGCGCGCAGGCCGACGCGCAGGTGTCGCTGCGCATCGCCGGGGCCGCGCGGGAGTCGATCACCCTGCGGATCCACGGCCCGGGGCTGAGCCCAGACGACGCCGCCCTCGCGCAGGTCTTCGAGCCCTTCGACCTGCCGCCTCCGGGCGCGCGGGCCCGCGCGGGCATCGGCCTCGCGGTGGGCGTGGCGGCGAGGGTGCTCCGTCTCCAGGGCGGATCGGCCGAGGCGAGCGTCGCGCCCGAGGGGGGGCTGCTCTTCACGGTCACCCTGCCCGGCGCGGCCCCGCTGCGCCCCTCGGATCGTCCGGTCGCCGGCGCGGGTTGACGCGCCGCGCGCGGTCACGAACCATCGCCCGATGCTGCCGATTCGCATGGGCGAGCTCACCACCGAGGAGTGCGCCGCGGCGCTCGCGTCTCCGCACCCGACGGTGCTGCTGCCCGTGGGGAGCACCGAGCCGCACGGGCCGCACCTGCCGCTGTCGACCGACGCGCTGCTCTCGGAGGAGGTGTGCGCGCGCGCGGCGGCCGCCCTGCGCGCGGGGGGCGTGACGGCGCTCGCGGCGCCGGCGCTGCCCTACGGCGTCACGCGCTACGCGAGGGAGTTCGCGGGCGCCGCGTCGCTCTCGCCCGAGGCCACGGCGCGCGTCGTCGAGGAGCTCGCGCGGTCCTGGCGCGACATGGGCTTCGCGTGCGTCTGCGTGGTGAACAACCACCTCGAGCCCGAGCACGTCGCGGCCCTCGCCGAGGGGGTCGCGCGGGTGCCCGGCGCGGTCTTCGCGAACCAGCTCACGCGCCGCTGGGGGCGCACCCTCTCGGCGGAGTTCAAGCGCGGCGACTGCCACGCGGGGCGCTACGAGACCAGCCTCGTGCTGGCCTCGCGCCCCGAGCTCGTGCGCGACGCGGTGCGCGCCGAGCTCGCGCCCGTGCCGATCTCGCTGAGCGAGGCGATCCGTTTGGGGCGCAAGACGTTTCGCGCGATGGGGTCGGAGCGCGGGTACTTCGGCGCGCCCGCCGAGGGCACCGTCGACGAGGGCGAGGCGCTCTACGCGCGGCTGGTCGCGATGGTGACGGCGGAGGTGCGCGAGGGCCTCGGCCTCGATGCCGCGCCCTGAGGCCCGCGCGAACGCGGGACGCGGCGCGAGGGCTGTGCTAGTGGACGGCTCGCCGCGGCGAGCGCGCGCAGCGCGTGACCGCCGACGCCCCCTCAGGAGTCGCTTGTGTTGAAGAGCCCCCTCCGCGGCGTGATCGCCGCCGCCCTGGTCGCCTCCGCGTGCGAGAGCACCGTCACCTCGAGCGCGCAAGACGGCGCGACGCCCGCGCAGGACGTGGTCACAACGCCCCCCGAAGACGCGGCCGTCGAGGCGGACGTGCCCGCGGAGGACGTGGCGGCGCCGGCCGACGTCCCCGCCGCGAGCGGCATCGGCGGCGCGTGCAGCGCGTCGGGCTTTCCGCAGCAGGGCAACTGCCCGCGCGGGCAGATCTGCATCCCGTCGAACCTCAGCGGCGGCTCGTGGCCCGGCGGCTACTGCACCCAGCTCTGCAACTTCGGCGCGCGCTGCCCCGCCGACGCGGTGTGCGAGAGCGTGCAGGGCTTTCCCGCGTGCTTGAAGCGCTGCGAGAGCAACGACGACTGCCGGAGCATGGAGGGCTACGTCTGCGTCCCCACCGAGACCGCGGGCACGCGGGTGTGCCGGATCAACGACGAGCCCGTCGGCGCCCGCGAGGACGGCTCGGCGTGCTTCACCCGCGGCGGCGGCGCGCACCCCGCGCCGGCCCTCGCGCGCAACGTCTTTCAGGGCGCGAACGTGAACGTCAGCGGCGCCCGCGGCGACTCCGACCTCGAGGCCGAGGGCAACGTCGCGGTGAACCCGATGAGCGGCGCCATCGCCGTGTCGTACATCGCGCTGCAGGGCGGCTTCGGCGGCACCGACTCGTTCATGGGGGTGTCCCGCTCGACCAACGGCGCCATGTGGACCGGCGACGGCGCCGTGCGCGACCCGGCGTTCAACGGCACCAGCGACCCGGTGCTCGCGTACGGCCCCGACGGCGTGCTGCACATGACCTTCATCGGCCTCAACCGCACGGGCGGCACCGTGGGCGCGGTGCGGGTGCGCGTCACCGAGAGCACCGACGACGGGCGCACCTGGGCGCGGGCGCGCCAGGTCGACCCCCCCGGGTACTGCGCGGGCGGCACCGGGGGCGTGTGCGACAAGCCCTGGATCGCCGTGGGCCCGAGCACCACCGAGGGCGCCACCTCGCTCTACCTCGCGTACCTCCGGGCGTCGCGCACCGCGGTGGGCCTGGTCGCGCACCGCTCCGACGACAACGGCATGACCTGGGCCGCGCCCGTCTCCCTCGGCAACGTCAGCGGCACCGCGACCTCGAGCAACCAGCCCAACCTCGCGACCATCGCCACCGGCCCCCGCGGCGAGGTGGCCTTCGCCTGGGTCACGGTGAACAACTCCCTGGTCGACGGCCGCGTGGTGAGCGGCCGCCTGGGCTCCACCGAGAACCGCATCTACCTCCGACGCTCCCCCGACGGGCTGCGCACCATGCCCAGCGCGGTGGTGGTCTCGCGCGGCACCGACCCGGTGGTCTACGTGCAGCCGCAGGTCGCGATCGACGGCGAGACCATCCACGTCGCGTACGTCGCCGGGTCGACCAGCGCGGCGTGGGACATCATCCTGGCGACCTCGAGCGACAGCGGCCGCACCTGGCGCCATCGCAAGGTCAACGACGACCCCGAGTCCTGCGCCTCGCACCACTGGCCGCAGCTCGTGGTCGACCCCGTGACGCACAGCGCGCACCTGATCTGGCTCGAGAACCGCTTCGGCGAGGGCCAGGTGGCCTACGCCCGGTGCCCCAACGACCCGTCGATGCCCTGCGGCGCCAACGAGCTCGTGAGCGACGCCATGGGCGCCTTTCGCTTCACCACTTCGCGGCAGCCGAACGTGTGGCACGGCGACTACATCGGCCTCACGCTCACCCCCGACGGCAGCCTCTGGGCGAACTGGAGCGACACCCGCACCGGCAGCCCGGCGATGTACGCCGCCCGCGGCCGGGCTCGCCCCTGAGGGCCTCCTCGCCACCCGCCGGGGCGACCGCTCCGGCGAGGCGGCCGATCGATCAGGGCTTCTTGCGGAGCCGACGCTTCATCGCCGCCAGCTCGTCGTCGCCGTCGGCCGCGTCGTCGGCGCCCTCCGCGTCGCCTGGCGCGGGCTCCGCGGGCTCGGGCGCCGGAGGAGGCGCGTCGACGGCCTCGGGTCGGGGCCGACCGAGCTTCGCCTTGAGGTCGGCGAGGTCGTCGTCGGCGGCGGTCGGGGCGTCGGGCGTGCCCACGGCGCTGGCGCTCGGCTTGCGCCGCTCGGCCACCCTCGCGCGGAGCGCCTCGAGCTCGTCATCGAGGCTAGGCCCTTGCGCCGCAGGGGGATCAAGCTCGGCCTGCTCCTCGTCGGGGCTCGCCTCCCGCGGCTGGGGGTCGCCCGCGGGGAGGCCCTGGGCGGTGTCTTCGGCGGCGGAGTGACCGGGCCGCGCGCCGGTGGCCGCCGCGAGCTCACGGCGCAGCACCTTCGCCGCGCGGGCTGACTTCGCGGCCTGCTCGCGCATCTCAGCGGCGAGCTCGGCGTCGCCCCGCTCGTCGGCGACCTCGGCGCGGCGGGACCAGGTGAGGGACTCCTCCTCGGCCCTGAGCACCCGCTCGGTGAGCTCTTCGGCGCGGGCGTCGTCGGTGACGCGCGCCGAGAGGCCCAGCGGGAGGTCGTCGCCCTCGCGCGCGCAGAGCGCCTCACACTGCGGGCACTGAAAGACCCTCCCGCCGCGCTCCGTCGCGAGGAGCGCGACCCCGAGCACCTTGAGGTTGCGCACGAGCTCGCGCTCGGTCAGGCGCACCCGGCTCCCGCACGAGGGGCACACGGCGAGCACCGCGCGCGGCGACGAGACCTCCTCGACGTCGTGATCGCCCCGCGCGACGACGGTCCACCCCGCACCCATCAGCGCCTCACCTCTTCGTGAACTTCTTGATCAGCGCCGAGAACTGAGCCGACGCGCTGTTGGCCTTGTTGACGCGGTTGTCCCGGCGCAGCTCCAGGAGCCGCACCTCGCGCAGGGCGTCGACGTTGTTGGGGTTCATCTCGAGCGCCATGCGAAAGAGGCCCGGCGCGCGCCGGTCGTTGTTGGTCTTGAGCGCCATGCCCATCAGGTAGTGCGCGCGGTCGTTGTTCTCGGTGTTGTCGATCACCTTGCGGAGCATCACCACGATCTCCTTGAAGTTCTGCTGCGGCGCGATCTGCAGGAGGCACTGCGCGAGCAGCAGGTTCGCCGAGATGTCGTCGGGGATGACCTCGACGATGCGGCGCAGGATCTTCTCGGCCTCGACCCAGTCCTTGCGCTTCACCATGAGCTCGGCGCGCTGGGTGTCTTGCACCGTCTCGATGATCGCCTGCACCTGCTTCTGCGCCGCCGGGGTGCCGCCGCCGCCGGCGATCGACTCGTCGTAGTGCTCGCGCTTCTTGGGGTCGGAGAGCTCGGCGAAGGCGCTGTTGAAGTGCGCGAAGATCTCCGTGAACAAGCCCTTCATCTCGGGCACGGGCGCGCGGTCGGGGTGATACTGCGCCGCGAGCCTGTTGTACGACGCGCGGATCTCGTCGGCCGTCGCCGAGGGCTTGAGGTCGAGCATCTCGTAGTAGGTCCAGTGCTCCATGCGAGAGAGCTGAGCCTTGGCCTCTTTGTACCGGGGATCGCTCTCGAGGCTCGGCGCCGCCTCCGCCGGGGGCTCGGGCGCGGCCTCGGCGGGGGCGGCCTCGGCGGCGTCGCCCTCGACCGCGACCCCCACGGCCCGGAGCGCCGCGCTGAGCTCAGGCGGGAGCGACGGCGCGATGGACGGCGTCGACTCCCTCGGGGGCGAGATCGACGCCATCGGCGGCGGCGCCATGGTGGTCATGGGGCGGGGCGCCATCGAGGGCGTCACGCCCGGCGCCGGCGGGCTGACCGCCTCGACCTGCTTGGTCAGCGCCAGGAGGTACACCATCGCGCGCACCAGCGCGGGGTCGCGGCCGAGGCCCACGAGCTGATCGACGCTCGACGGGGCGACGCGGAGCTGCGTCGCCGCGGACCCCAGCTCGTCGCCGAAGCCGAAGCGGTCGAACTCGTGGCCCTCACGCAGGCGGATGAAGCGCGCGCCGACCTTGTCGAGCACGCCCTTCACCGCGGCCTCGTCGGGGCGGTGGTTGTGGTACGAGCGCCAGACGATCGGGAGCACGTCTTCGGGCGCGCGGGTGCGGTGCTCACCGTCGAGCAGGTCGACCCCGTTGAAGTACTCGTAGCGCCCGTCGGCGAAGCCGAAGAGCGCGAGCACCTTGCGCCGCGTCTGCTCGCGCAGCGCCTCGTCGAGCTTGACCGCGTCGACGGCGCGGAGCCGCAGCACCGTGGCCACCTCGTCGGCGCCGGCGTCGATGGCCTCTTGCGCGGCGCCGAACACCTCGTCGTTGATCAGCTCCATCTCGCGCAGCACCCACGCGAGGTTGTCGACCACGCGGGGCAGCTGCACCGCGACGATGCGCCCCTCGACGAAGGTCAGCCGCGAGGCGCCGGCGACGTCGAGCACCGCGCGCAGCGCCTCGTCCTCGGGCTCGATGTACACCGCCAGCGTGCCGGAGAGCTTCTTCTCCCGCGCATACAGCAGCACGTTGGCGAGGGGGGTCTTGCGAAACGAGCCCTCCGTCGTGGGCTTCAGGGTGTCGTTCATCGTCGGCGCATTCATCACTGCAGCTACGCACTCCGCGTGCGAGGAGGGGCCGCGACTATACCGCGCGCCACGTCGTCCCCGAAGCCCCATCGCGCACTTCGATGCGGAGCGCGCTCAGCGCCTGCCGGAGCTCGTCGGCCCGCGCGAAGTCTCGCGCGAGCCGGGCGTCCTCCCGGGCGGCGATGAGCCCCTCGACCTGCGCGGCAGTGATCCCGCGCTCGGCGACCCGCCGCGCCGTGACCCGCGCGAAGAAGGCCTCCGGGTCCCCCGTCGCCACGCCGAGCACGCCGCAGGCGCGGGCGACCGCCGCCTCGGCGGCGTCGAGGTCTTCGAGGGTCGGGCGCTTCTCGTCGCAGAGCTTGTTGGCGAGCTGAAAGATTCGCCCCATCGGGTCCATCGCGCCTGCGGTGTTCAGGTCGTCGTTCATGGCCTCGTCGAAGGCCGCGAGGAGCTTCGCGAGGGCGGCGCCCTGCGAGGGCTTCGAGCCCGTGGGCTTCGCCGCGGCGACCTGCGCCCGCTTCACCCCGAGGCGCGCGCGGGTCTCGTAGAAGTACTCC